>JBDMZE010000020.1:0-95295 GCA_039769075.1 Akkermansiaceae bacterium
GCGGCTGGTCTTTGATTTGTCGCGCGGTTTTGTAACCAACCTATTTTTTGGGCTTCGTACGTTGGTTTACAACCCCACGCTCCATATTCCTAAAGCTCTGCGAGCTCTTCGGCGAATCCCAAGGAGAGAATCGGGAAGCGACACCAGGACTTGGGGTCTAGGTTGAGGTCGTCGACGTGGAAGCTGACAGCGTAGCGCTCGCGCTTCCACTGGTTGCGGCACCAGAGTTTGAAGAACTTGATGACCCAGGCCTTCATGTCTTTTTCAGAATGATCCGGGTGATGACGGAGGGCGAATTCCATGGCGGCTTTGGGGCCTTTTTTATCACGGATGGCGGCGCGCTCGATGGTGTCGAGGACATCGTAGGGCATGAGGTCGCCTTCGTCGGTTTGCTTGTCGGCTTTGGGACGAAGTTCGGCGGTGGGCTGCTGATTGTTGATGTAGCTGAGGGCGGGGTAGGGGCCGGTCTCGGGGAGGCCGGTGGTTTCCATCCAGCGGAGCCATGAGCGGAGGTAGTCCTTATCGATGCCGGCGATGGGGCTAACTCCGCCTGAGGTGTCGCCATCCATGGTGGCGTAGCCGACGGCTGCTTCAGATCTGTTAGAGGTGGAGAGGAGGAGGCCGTTGCGCAGGTTGGCAAACATCCAGATGCCGGGGGCGCGGACGCGGGCTTGGATGTTTTGGCGGGTAAGGTCGTCTTTGTCCCAGCTGAGCTGGCGGCCGAGGACTTTTTCGACGGTGGACTCGTAGCCTTCCACGAGTTGATCGACTTCCCACTCGGCGTAATCGCAGCCGAGCATTTCAGCGACGGCTTGGGCTGCTTCGCGAGTGACTTTCCCGCTATTTTTTGTGCCTTGGTAGGCGCAGAAGAGGAGCTGCTTCATCCAGGTCGATTCTTCCTTGGGGAGATCGAGGTAGGAGAGACGCTTGCGGACGGCTTCGGCTCCAAGCTCGGCGGTGGCGAGATCGAGCATGATCTTGGCGAAGCTGGAGACGGCGGCGGAATCTGCGCCTCCGCTGAGGGAGACGACGAAGCCATTCGACCAGCTCTTGCGCATGTAGTCGAAGTAGGCGAGCGCCATGGCGCGGGTGAATTCTTCTTCCTTCGACATGGGCGGGACGGATTCGTGGCCATCGCAGCGGGTGACTTTTGGCCACTCGAATGAGAGTTCAATTTCAGGGCTGCCTTGGAGATCGACGCGGCGGCTGGCGGTGCGCGCTTGGTGGAGGCGGTTGCGCTCGATGTCGACCGATTTGACGGCGAGGGTGAATTCCTCGAACGAGAAGCGGCGGCCCTCGGCGGTGATCTTTCCGTGATCGGCGATGAGGCCACCGCCATCGAATATCGCACGGCCGGATTCGTTTCCGAGAAGGTTGGCGTAGACGTAGGCGACGCCGAAGGCGCGTGAGCCCTCGATAACGAATTGCTCGCGCACTTCTTGTTTTCCGAAGGCGAAGTGGCTCGCACTGGGGTTGAGGATAATATCGACCCCGCTGCCGGAGAAGTGGCGGCCGGGGCGGTCAGCGACCCAGGCGTCTTCGCAGACTTCGAGCGCGATGCGGATGCCATCGAGATTGAAAATGATGTCGCCGATGGGGACGTCTTCCCCATATCCCTTAAAGGACTCTTCTACCACGACGCCTTCGGGCCATGGCTGGAACCAGCGTGGCTCGTAGTGGAGACCATCGCCAGCGAGGTTTTGCTTGGCTACGAGGCCAGCGATCTGGCCATCGACGAGGACGGCAACGGAATTAAAGACGGCATTTTTGACCCAGACAGGAAGACCGACCGCGACGATCATCCCGCCGGTTTCGGGGGCGATCTTTTCCAAACTGTCCCAAGCGCGCTCGGCAACCTCGTGGGAGAGAAAGTGGTCTTCACAACCGTAACCGGTGATTGCAAGTTCGGGGAGGCAGAGGACGGAGACGTCTGCCTCACGCGCCTGTGTGATGCATTCTAAAATGCGTCTGCGGTTCCCCGCCCAGTCGAGGGGGATCTGGTTCAGGCAGCCTGCGCCTACGCGGATGGTGTCCGTCATAGGTCCATCCTAACCGGATGAGGGGAATAAGCCAAGCGCGAGCAACTGGGCACTATGGCAGCTCTTTGATCGCGAGCTTACGGTAGGAAACGGGATCACTATGATCCTGAAGCATGAGGCGCCCCTTCGGATTGGTGGCAAAATCTGCCTGCTTTTTAAACTTAGATTTCGCGTGAACCTCTTTCCACTGATCGGAACCGACGGTGATATCGATGACTTTTTTGCCGTTTAAGAAATGCTGAAGGTGATTCCCCTTCGCGATAATAACGGAGGTGTTCCATTCGCCGACAAGCTTCAGGGACTTCGCCTCCGGATCGGCAGGTAGAAGGTCGTAGAGGGATGCTGTTTGGCGGATTCCACCATTCTTACCATCAGGATGATCTGCGTCATCAAGGACTTGGTATTCTGGCCCGAGGAGCTGCTTGCCATACTTCGTGACGCGGTATTTCACGCCGCTATTTCCGGCCTTAGAGATCTTCCACTCGAAGCGGAACTCGAAGTCGCCGTATTCCTTTTCGCTGTAAATGCTGCCGCCTTTTCCATCGAGGGAAAGGACACCGTCTTTTGCGGTCCAGCCGCCTTCTTCGACCGCTTTGCCCGCGCCATTGGTCCAGCCTTTGAGGGACTCTCCATCAAAGATGGGAGTCCACTCGTTAGAGAAAGAAGGTAGGGCGAGTAGGAGCGAAAAAAGAACTGACTTCATCAAACCAAATACGTCAAAAATAGTCTGATGTATCAGTTGTTTTCGAGAACTGTGGCGCGGAAGAAATTCTTAGGAACCGCATTCCCCTCAATTTGGAAAGGCACTTCAGTTTCCGCAGCACCCTGTGCTCCCACGAAGTCGGTAATTTCTTCCCAAGGACCCAGGAGGCTATCTGATTCCTCGATGATATAATCGACTCCCTGCACGGTTCCTTGAACCTTGAAGGTGAGATCGTTTCCATCCCGGGTGAACTCGGTGATGGCGAATTCCTGATTTAATCCTGGGACCGGAGAGATCGTGCCATTCGCAAGACCTTGAATAAGCTGCGGGCTCATCGAGACCTCCCAAACTCCAACATCATCGATCTGACCTTGGAGGTAGTTTGCGGTGTCACGAAAGATTCCCCCTCCTCCAATATTAAAGAAGAAGTCAGAAGCTACGAGCGGGGTTCCAGCAACTCCGGTGACAGCAGGCTCACCATTGATGAAAATGGTTCTCCCTGAAGTATCACCCACGAACGCAATGTGCACCCACTCATTGGTAGCTTCTAGCGGAGTATTAATCGGTCCACCGGGATTTGACCAGAGGTGCACATTTCCCGGAACATCGAAGCCGAACTCCAAAATGTCATTCTGGCCGAAAAGACCAGAAAAGGCTGTCTGATCGACTGACATTTTGATCCAGCCAGCCATCGTGAAAGTTCCGATATTACTCAGGGTCAAGCTGGTGGTTGCGGCATCATCCACCCCATCTAGGTCCAAGGCAAAGTCACTGGGACCGCCGGTGTGGCCTTCCACGTAGGTCGCTCCGCCAGTGATCGTCGCGTCATTTCCATTGGGTGAAAAATCCGCCGTGGTCGCTGCTCCTTGGTCGTCAAAGGCCCAATATCCAAGCGGCGTTGGGAAGGGAGGCTTGCTGCTCGCATCACTAGGATCTGTCTCGAGAGCGATTTCCTGTTCATCAAAGTAACCACCGCTATCGGTGTCGTGAAGATTGGGGTTGGTTCCGGTGGCATTGTCATCCACGAAGTTCCCGTCGGCAGTTTCGACATTATCAAAAAGCGAATCGCCATCGGTATCATTGTTGAGGGGATCAGTTCCCGTCATGGTAGAACTGACATAGATTCCGGTATTATCCTCCCAGCCATCGAAGAGAGTGTCGTCATCGCTGTCGTTGTCCTGAGGATCGGTTCCTCGGGTGAACTCGGCGAGGTTGGTGGAAACGTCACTGTCTGGGTCGCCATCGGGACCATTTGCGACATCCGTTGTGCCATCGTCGGTGGGGTCGATCGATGTTATCGATCTCCCAGCCGTCTGGAAGTCCGTCTTCATCGGTATCGAGCTTATTGGGGTCCGTGCCGGGGTTCGTAGCGTCGACGTAATTCCCTGAGTTGTTTTCAACACCATCCAGGTAGGTGTCATCATCTGAATCGGCGTCGAGCGGGTCGGTGCCGGTATTGGTCGCGCTGTCCCAAACTCCGGTGTTGGTTTCGACGTCGTCATTAAGATTGTCGTCGTCGGAATCCTCATTCCGTGGATTGGTTTTCAACGTTTGTTCCTGAAAGTTGGTGAGATTGTCCATATCTGGATCCCCGTCCGCACCATCTTCTCCTATATCACTGTCAGGATCGAAGCCGTTGGCGATTTCCCAAAGATTAAGGAGACCGTCGGAATCATTATCACCTTCCGGGTCATCAACATCATCGAGAATTTGGATGGCATTGAGCGGTCCGCGTCCTCAGGATCGCCATTTCCGGATGAGCGGACTCTGAAGTTTCGGGCCGTGAGGTTACTGAAAACAATGTAATTTCCGGAAGCTTCATCGACATTGGCTGGGGTAGCAGTCGCCTCAAAATCGCTTCCGGCCTGCAAAAATGTTCCGGTATAGCCGTTGCTGAGGATGGCAACTTGATCGGTGATAACAGTGCCGGCCAGGAGAGGATCGGTCCATTCTTCGATCCAGTAACGGCCCACTGCTGTATTGGGGGCGTCTCCATTAATATAGACGACGACTTTGTAGACTGGAAGGGCGCTGGCGGTCAGGGAGAAATTGACGAAAGGCTGGTCGTCATTCCCGTCATCGAGATAGCCATTCATGATGGTGGCATTGGCGTCTGCATTCCCTGCGCCCGAGCGCCAGGTGTTCGCGGATGCATATTGCACCGGAGTATTGGCCGCGCCGATGTCGACCAAACTCGTCGTGACATCGCCGCTTCCGTTCTTGATACCAGCGGTAAAGAGGGCGGTATTCGCGGCGTCGCCTGACAAAGCACCTTGGAGAAAATTCCAATGATCGTCAGCATAATCTCCAGCCCCTGCGATGACATCCTCAGCGAAAGCGGTATCGGCGGTGTCCTGGAATTTGAAGCTAAGAGTATCAGCTGAAGCAGACCAAAGCGTCAGGATGCTGATGATGAAAGATCGAGATTTCATTTTCCATTCATGATGAAAGGATTAAGAACCACCGCGAATCGCCCATCAAGAAAGAACTAATTTTTAATTTTTATGCTTTTCTGGGGATGGGCATGACAATCATTCATGTGGCCCGTTCAGCTCCATCTTGAGATCAGCCCTACTTCTTCACGATCGAGTAGAATGCTTCGCAAATATCGCCTCGTGTTGCTGGAAGAGCCTGCGTCTGGAAATGGAAGACACGGTTCTCGCCATCGTCCGGGAGTGCAGCGGTTTGGAGGGTGAGGGTCTTTTTGTCCTCGCTGAGGGTAAGGCCCGTAAGCGCGACTTGGCCTTTGCTATTCTCTGGAGAGCCATATTTCGGACTATCGAGGTAGGTCCAGCTATCGAGGCGGAGCTCGGAGAGATTGGGTGCTTTTTCTAGCGGTTGGCTGAAGTGGAGCTGGAAATGAGAGCCTGTGCGGGAGACATCGACAAGCTGATTGGCGATGGGAGCTTCACTGCGTGAAATGCGGACGAGGGCGTGCTCCTTCCCGCCTTTTGCGCGCCAGCCACGGCCCGTCTGTCCCGCGTAGAGGCTGCCTTTCCCATCAAAGAGGACCCGCATGACGCCGGAGGGGAAGCCGTAAGCGAAGGGGATGAGGGCGGCTTCGTGATTCGCCTTTGGGAGGATGCGAAAAAGGTTCGAGAGAGTCTGATCGCCGACGAACATCTGTCCTGCGAAGGGGCCTAACTGATCGTTCTCCGGAGCCCACACCGGGCTACCCGGCGAGTTTGCGAGGCGCGATTGAGGCATAAGGGCGAGGGCTTTTTCCTTGGTCGCCTTTACCGCGTCCCATGCTATCTCGGGGGAGCTGGGGTTCATTTTAGGGAGATCAACAAGGCCGGACGGGTGACCGTAGAATTTGCCTTCTTCAAGGAGGAAGAGCTTCGAGGTGCCCTGGTATTCACCCTGATTTTCAGTGTAGTAGAGCTTACCATCTGGTCCTGTAGCGAGTCCAGCGGGACTCCGCAGGCCGCAAGCGAAGGAGGTCATTTTTCCCTCCGGAGTGACCTGCAGTGACCACCCACGCATGCCCCCTTGCGCGCCCATCCAGTTTCCATTGGCCTTGTAGATTCCTTTGTTTGGATGCTCGGCGAGATTGAGCTGAATGTAGTAATTCCCGGAGGCGTCCTTCGCCGGGCCGTGGAGATATTCGTGGTAGTTTGCGGTGATTTGAAAATCGTCGGAAAGGGTTTCATAATGATCCATCCATCCGTCGCCATCCTCATCGCGCAGACGAGTGAGCTCGGGCTTCTGACCCACGATGATCTCGCTCTCACTCTCCACAATCACTCCAAGCGCATCGAGAAGACCCTCGGCAATCTGGGTCCACAAGCCATTCTTGAGCTTCCAGAGACCGGCGGTTCGGGTCGAGACGATGAGCGAGCCATCGGGCGCGAGGTCCATTCCCAGCGGTTCGAAGAGTTGCTTGCGCCCCTGTGGGTCTACAGGTGGTAGAATCGCCTCGGCCGAATAACCTGCGGGAAGCACGACCTTAGATACGGCAGTCTCCGCTTTTTGAATAAGCGGCGCGGGGACAACTCCGATGGGCCGCCAGGGATTCTTCACGGGGATGGTGAACTTAAGCTCAACAGGAAGTTCCGACACGGTCCAGGTCTCCGCCTTTCCCCGGACGATCGGAGCCAGCGAGAAGGACTGCGGCTCATGAAGGGTGCCATCGAGAGCAAGAGTGGCGGCCCCTTTTTCATCCACCTGAAACTGAAGATCGAAGCGATTGGCCCCTACCTTGAAATGGAAGGTGGGAACCTCGGCATGGTGGTAGCCCTGAAAATGGCCCCCAGCAGCCCCTGCCTGATTGATAAAATCATCTAAGCCATTGAGATTCTTAGCAATGGTATCGTAGTCGAAGGCCTTAGGAGACTTGAACGAAAGATCGACCGCCTTCCCGCTCGTGGGGTCAATGGGTGCCAGAAGTGAGCCCCCCAAATCCACGGGAAAGGCATTCTGCCCCGGGCGAGTCGCATTCTTCCCCCGCCCATTCATTTCCTCGCCAATATTGAGAAATCCTCCCCACCAAATTTTCTCAATCGAGAGAGTTCGCGGATCGAAAGAATAGTTGAGGCCCGCCGGAGTTCCGACCGCCACCGTCCGAGCAGACTGGCCCTGCAAACGAGTGCGATAGATACGAGTGCGGTCAGTGACGAGAATCTCACCCCGATCTTGCAGCGCAGGCGTGTGGGTAGCGTGACCCTTTTTATCAGCCATCACCGTCGCCGGCCCTGCTTGCCCCGCTTCGTTGAGTTTGAGGAGGTAGTGGTGGATCGCTTGGACCTTTTTATCAGAAAGGAAGCTCCGGTCGTAAGGCGGCATGACCGGGAGGTAGGGCTCGCCCTTCGTCGCGCCGCTTTCTGCGATCGCGAGATCGCTGATCGGGCTGCGTAGGGATTGCGTGAGATATTTTAAATCAGCGGTGACCTCTTGTCGGTGCTGCTCGCCCCCGCTGAGGACCGAGCGCTTCCGGGCGGTTTTTTGGAAAAGGCCGTAAAGCCCGGGACCGGTTTTCACCGAGGCGTCATCCTTAATCTCCGAGTGGCACTCGGCGCAACCTACCGCATGGAAGGTCTCGCGGCCGAGCTTCACGAGGTCAATCTGATCTGCGGCAGCGCAGGGAAGGGTCAGTAGAAAAAGAAGCCGAGTGATTCGCATGGAGGAAGATAGTCAGCTCGTCCTCGCCTTTAGGAGGTCATTTTTTCCATGCTCGCAATCTCCGTCATGGGGCTTTTGAATTCAGGCATGGAAAATCCTTATCTCGCACCCAAGGCCGAACCCTCTCCCCCACCCCTTCCGGTGGTGGAAAAGACGCCGTGGAATATGTGGTGGACCCTGCTCTGGGGAGTGACTCTTTTCTTCGCTTGGCAAACTGTGCAAGGGATCGGGATGGTGATCTACATGTTCAAGGAGGGGATCTTTGAAGAGATCGCAAAGAAAAAAGGCCAGATTTCCAATGAGGACATCATGGCACTTGTCATGGATGGTGATCTCTTGGGGACCCTCGCCTTTGTCTCGATCTTCGCAGTCTGCCCACTCGCTTGGATCATCGGAAAAGTGAAGAAGCCTTGGGGCGGCTGGGAGTATCTCGGAAATGCCGCGGTTCGCTGGTGGAAGTGGCCCCTCTGGCTCGCTGCCACCTTTCTTCTCGCTTTCGGATTCGGACTTATCGGCCCCTACCTTGGGATCGATGAAATGCACGAGTCGATGGTGCAAATGGCGACCTCAACAGAGTATCCTATCCTCCTTTTCCTCGGTGTCGCCATCGGTGCTCCCCTTGTGGAGGAGTTCATCTTTCGTGGCGTCCTTTTCCGAGGCTGGCGCGGGAAGACGAACGTCGGTCTTTGGGTGACCCTGATTCTCACCTCCTTTCTTTGGGCCATCTTGCACGTCCAATATGAGATCGAGATCATTGCCTTCATCTTCATCTTCGGCATCCTGCTCGGCCTTGCGCGGGAGTTGACCGGCAACCTCTGGGTCCCGGTGGCGATGCACGCACTGAACAATGGCATCTCCGTCATCGTGATGCTCACGACCGATTTTAGCGCATAGCAAAATCCGCCATCCTGCAGGATTCGATGGGAAAATGCGGAGCTTGCGAGTAGGACGAGCTGTGGTGTTTTTCGAGAAACCGACGTGGTGCTCATGTGTAGGAACTGGAGCGGAGTTACGTGCATTGGCGGTAGGGAGGATCAGGCGGTAGTTTTTCATGGGTCTGGGTAGTGTTGAGTTTTTTAATTTTGAGGGTTTGTTTCCCTCTTCACCTGCTCAATCGCGGTCCCAGATCGCCAATGTCATTTTTTGTGATCTTTTTTTCAAAGAGCTGGAATTGCCTTCATTATTGAAACTTCCCCCTCCCCTCCCCATTCTTTCCCCATGAGCGACGAGGCAGAGAAAATGCGCTATGGCATGGCGGGTGATGACAACCAATCCACTGAGGAAAAACTCACAAAATATCGTGGCCAAGTCGGCTGGGATTACCTCAAGGAGCACTACCAGACCGGTTCACTTTACTTCCTCGATCCCAGCCTTGCGCTCGAAGCGGTCGGCGGCGCCATCACCGCGGATGACAAAGCCGCCGTCGAAGCCTGGCTCAAAGCCGGTGACCTCGTAAAAATCGAAGCTCTCCACGCCGTCCAGTGGGAGGGAAGCGAGCAGCTCTTTGAAGCACTCGTGGTCTCGCCTTTTGTGCTTTGTCAGTTAGTGGGTTAGCACGGCCTAGCTGATCTCGACTTGGAAGAAGCAGGACTGACTGACGGCTTGGTAAGGGATCCTGATTTTTTCATGCTAGGGGGGTTACACGAAGAAACAGTGAGTAAGAATAGCAAGGAGACAAGTGAGGATGAGGAGAGCTTTCATGGCCTACTCTCCTGATCGCGACGGATGCCGATCGATGTCACTTTTTCCAAAAAAGCCCCCGCGACGAATGGATGCTGCGCTTCCGGCCTCACGGGAATAATCGCCTGAATATTCAGTTCGGAAAATCTGCTACAATTTTTGGAAATTGGGTGCCACAGCACAAGTTTCATGATGATCCGTTTCTCCTCGCGCCGCTTCCTTACAGCCAGATTACGGGGATTCATCCGCGGGTTCCGGGGGCGATCTCGCAGGCTGCGATCGCAGGCAGAGTGAGCGTCTACGGAAACAGTATTTTTAGAGCACCAAAGGAGAACTGGGCGTCCACCATTTGGGGGCCAAGTTATAGCACTGGCTTGTCACTGATTGGGGCCGAGGGAAAATTCGACTACGCCTTTGAAGTGAAAAATAGCGGGCTGAGCTCACTTCCAGACCAATGGGATCCTTCGTTGGGTGACTTCGATGACCCTACCTTCACCGCGCGCTTGGGTTATCGGTCCGATGCCGCTTGGGCCTTAGGCTTATCCTTTAGCCGTGGGCCTTATCTTGAGCCGGAGGGCGAGAAGTTCCTCCCTGCGGGGATGGACCGAGGAGATCTTCCGCAAACCGTGATCGGACTGGACGCTCGTTGGGCGCATCGCGATCTCATCATTTCAGGAGAAATCATCGCCAGTGAATACGAAACTCTCGAAGTGGGCGACTTGAGATCGCTGAGCTATTATTTGCAGGCTCGCTGGAAAGCAGCTCCGGGGCTTTGGCTCGCGGGGCGCTTTGGGCAGACTTTTCATAACTCGGCAGACGGGCCAGGAGGAACTTCCCTCGAGTGGGCCCCTGACCACTGGCGTGCAGAACTCTCTGCTGGGTATCGTTTTACCCCGGACCTCCTCGTGAAAGCTCAGTATTCCTACACGCAAGCCACTGGCGATCCTGCAGGCTTCGCGAACCATCTCGCAGGCCTTGGAGTGGGTTGGAAATTTTAGGATTCATTTAAGGAGAGCGAATGATCGCTTAGAAAGTCGATACCGCTTTACAAAATGGGGCGGTCTTGTCAGATACACGAAGTTTTAGACAGACCCTTATGCCAAAGGACACCAGCATCAAAAAAATCCTCGTGGTCGGAGCCGGCCCAATCGTAATTGGACAAGGTTGTGAGTTTGATTACTCCGGCACCCAGGCATGCAAAGCCCTGCGAGAAGAAGGCTATGAGGTCATCCTCGTAAACTCTAATCCGGCGACCATCATGACCGATCCGCAATTTGCGGAGAAGACTTACATTGAGCCGATTACCCCGGAGGCGATTGAAAAAATCATCATCAAGGAGAAGCCTGATGCGCTTCTTCCCACTCTCGGAGGTCAGACTGCACTCAACGTCTCCATCGAACTCTTCGAGGCCGGCACGCTTGATAAGTATGGCGTGAGAATGATCGGCGCGAATGCTGACGCCATCGATAAAGGCGAGAACCGCCAGCGCTTTAAGGACGCCATGATCAAGATCGGCCTCGATCTCCCGATCTCCGGCGTGGCTCACTCCATGGAGGAAGCCAAGCAGATCGCGAAGGACATCGGCACCATGCCTCTCGTCATTCGTCCCGCCTTCACCCTCGGTGGAACCGGCGGCGGAATCGCTTATAATAAGGAGGAATTCGACACCATCGTCACCTCCGGCCTCGACCTCTCACCCACCACGGAAGTTCTTGTGGAAGAATGTCTCCTCGGTTGGAAAGAATACGAGATGGAGGTCATGCGTGACCACGCCGATAACTGCGTCGTCATCTGCTCCATCGAGAACCTCGACCCCATGGGCGTCCACACAGGAGACTCGATCACCGTCGCTCCTGCGCAGACTCTCTCGGATCGCGAATACCAGATCATGCGCGATGCCTCCTTCGCCGTCATCCGTGAGATCGGCGTCGAAACCGGCGGCTCTAACATCCAGTTCTCCGTCGATCCCAAGACCGGCCGCTGCATCGTCATCGAGATGAACCCGCGCGTCAGCCGTTCCTCTGCCTTGGCCTCAAAAGCGACCGGATACCCCATCGCGAAGATCGCAGCCAAGCTCGCCGTCGGTTACACCCTCGACGAGCTGCCAAACGACATCACCAAGGAAACTCCCGCCAGCTTCGAGCCCACCATCGACTACGTCGTGACCAAGGTTCCCCGCTTCACTTTTGAGAAATTCCCGACCGCCGATCCTGTCCTCACGACTTCCATGAAGGCAGTCGGTGAGGCCATGTCTATCGGCCGCACCTTTAAAGAATCTCTCCAGAAATCTCTCCGCTCACTCGAGACCGGCCGCTTCGGATTTGGCTTCGATGGCAAGGACCCAGAAGCCACCCGCGAGCAGGTTGAGCGCAAGCTCATGGTCCCCAATGCCGAGCGCATCTTCTGGCTCAAGGTCGCCTTCGAGCAAGGCTGGACCCTCGAAGAAATTTTCGACGCCACCAAGATCGACCCATGGTTCCTCGAGAACATGCGGGTCATCTACGAAGAAGGAAAAGACCTTAAGAACCTCGATCTCCGCCGCGCCAAGAAGCTCGGCTTCTCCGACATCCAGATCGCCCACTCCCGTGGCCTCCATCAGGATGACATCCGCGCCGAGCGTAAGGAAAAGGGCATCATCCCCACCTACCGCCTCGTCGATACCTGCGCCGCTGAGTTCGAAGCCGCCACGCCTTACTACTACTCAACCTACGGCGACGAAAACGAAGCCCGCATCACCACCGGAAAGAAGATCGTCATCCTCGGCGGTGGCCCGAACCGCATCGGCCAAGGCATCGAGTTCGATTACTGCTGCGTCCACGCCTCCTTCGCTCTCCGCGAGCTCGGCTACGAGTCCGTCATGGTGAACTCGAACCCTGAGACCGTCTCCACCGACTACGACACCTCGGACAAGCTCTACTTTGAGCCTCTCACCCTTGAGGACGTGCTCAATATCTGCGATCAGGAAAAGCCCGATGGCGTCATCGTCCAGTTCGGTGGCCAGACTCCACTCAACCTCGCGGCAGACCTCGAGCGCCACGGCGTTCCCATCATCGGAACTTCTCCCAAGTCCATCGAACTCGCCGAGGACCGGAAGTTTTTCTCCGCCCTTCTCGATAAGATCGGCCTCAAGCAAGCAGAAGCGGGCACCGCCGTCTCAGAAGACGAAGCCGTCACCATCGCGGATAGAATCGGCTACCCCGTCCTCGTCCGCCCCAGCTTCGTCCTCGGTGGCCGTGGCATGATGATCGTCTATAACGACGATGAACTTCGTGCTTACATCAAGAACGCCACCGACATCGCGCCCGACCGTCCCATCCTAGTCGATCGCTTCCTTGAGAACGCGACCGAAGTCGATGTCGACTGCATCTCCGATGGCGACACCTCCGTCGTCGGCGCCATCATGGAGCACATCGAGCAGGCCGGTATCCACTCTGGTGACTCCGCCTGTGTCATTCCAAGCTTCTCGCTCTCTGATAAGATCAAAGAAGAGATCCTCGTCGGCGCGAAATCGCTCGCTAAGGAACTCGAAATCCGAGGCCTCATGAATATCCAGTTCGCGGTCAAGGACGACGAACTCTACGTCATCGAAGTCAACCCACGTGCCTCCCGCACCGTGCCCTTTGTTTCCAAATCCATCGGCATCCCACTCGCCAAGCTCGCGGCCAAAATCATGGTCGGCGAAAAGCTTGTCGACCTCGGCTTCACCGAAGAAGTCCTTCCTCCCTGTTTCTGCGTGAAGGAAGCTGTCTTCCCTTGGGGCCGCTTCCCCGGCATCGACATCGTCCTTGGACCAGAAATGAAATCCACCGGCGAAGTCATGGGCGCAGACAAAGACCTCGGCATGGCCTACGCCAAAGCCCAGATCGCCGCTTTCAACCCCCTTCCGAAGGAGGGCAACGTCTTCTTCTCCGTCAACGATCGGGACAAGGACCGCGCCATGCCCATCGCACGCGAACTCGCCGAGCTAGGCTTCAAGATCTTCTCAACCGGAGGCACCTACAAGCGCCTCAAGGCCGAGGGCATCGAAGCCACCCGCCTCTACAAGCTCAGCGAAGGCATGCGTCCCACCGTCATCGACATGATGAAAAATGGTGAGCTCGACTTCGTCATCAACACTCCTTCAGGCCACGAGGCCCGAGTCGATGAAGTGAAGATTCGCTCCAGCGCCGTCCAGCACAAGGTCAGTCACTGCACGAACCTCGCAGCGGCTGTGGCTTGTGTGAAAGCGATCCGCTCGCTCCAAGAACATGAGATGACCGTGACGCCTCTTCAGGAGCACCATGGTTTGATTTAAGTTGAGAGGGCTCTCCAACCTCTCTTCTCCTCGAGCCTCAGTAGACAAGGATTCCTTTGTTAGGTTAGACAGCGATTTCATGCCCTGCTAGACAGTAGGAAGTGAAAGAAAATCAGGGCGCCATCAAACTCGTGAGTTCCGGGCAAAAAATACTCTTCGTATTTTCGACCTTCCTATTTTCAAATTTGATGGTTGTCGCAGAAGAGCGGGGAACGCTCGAGCTTCAGTGGGAGAATGACACCTTTCTCAATGAGCCTTTTGGAATCGGGGATTACAACGATCGCCACTACACGAATGGCTTGCTCTTGAAGTGGATGGGCGCGGACGGTGATGAAGCTGAGAGCTTTGCTGGAAGTTTGATGAAGAAGATTTGGCCTCTTAGGATGGAAACTGAGCGGGTGAGGACTGGGTTTTCATTCGGGCATCAAATGTATACCCCCGAGATTATTTCAACAGACACTCGCTTTGCTGTGGGGGCATCGCCCACCGGAGATCAACTGCAAGTGAATGACCAACCTTATGCGGGTTACCTTTTCGCGGAACTTCTCGGGGAGCGGCGCGGTATGGCCTCGTTTTTAGGAGGAAAGAAGTTGCCCGCTCGTGATCGCTTTGAGCTTTCTCTCGGATTGGTTGGCCCTGGCGCTGGAGGGCATGATATACAACGCACGTGGCATAAAGCCTTCTTGGGCCCCCGCCCTGATGGTTGGTCTCACCAGTTGAACAATGAGATCACGCTGAATGTTCATGCGGATCGGACGTGGTTGTATTCCTCGGATGATGGAGAGGGACTCTATTTTGACGTCATGCCAAACGTGGGTGTGGATCTGGGAAATTTATCGACTCGCTTGACTGCGGGACTGGAAGTCCGAGTAGGACTGGGCCAGATTCACGACTTCCTATTACCCTCGATGGAGAGACAGAGTGGAGACTTTGGCGCATACCTCTATGCCTCCGCTGAGAGCTGGTTAGTAGGTCAAAATATCTTTCTTGATGGGAATACCTTCAGCAGTAGTCACTCAGTAAATAAGAATACCTTTGTGAGTGAGGTGAAGCTCGGCTTTGGTATCAATGAAGATTTCGGGGATCTCGATGTCGCGTGGGTGAGGCGTTCTGATGAGTTCGATCTACAGACCGAGGCCGATACCTACCTGTCGGCTTCTTTTACCATGCGCTATTAGAGCTGAGTGAGGGGGGCGACTCTCGATCTCGACTTGAGGAGCTGATTGTTTAGCTTCCTGTCATTCCAACGTGGTCTTCTTCTACAGTTGGATGATTTGAGTCATGATGAGTCCACATTTTCTTGTTTCTTCCCTTTTAAGTTTTTGTATCGGATCGGCACTCGCAGCGGGGCCGAAGGGAACGATGACCCTTCCCGATTTCACGAAAGGCGACCCAATTCCAGCCGGTGCGGCCCACGATTGGAACCTTGGCGCGACTGGCTTGCGCGGGTGGATGTTTACTGAAGAAATGGCGACTGCTGCGGCTCGTCAAATTTCGGTGACGGAAGTAATCAAAGGTTCGCCCGCTGACGGAACCCTAAAAGTTGGTGATGTCATTCTCGGAATGGCCGAGCCCTTCTCCTTCGACCCGCGCACTGAATTTGGCAATGCCCTGACCTTAGCAGAAGCGTCCAATGGAAAGCTCCCTCTGATTCTCTGGCGTGCCGGTCAGCAAGAGAAGATCACGCTCCAACTTCCGGTCCTGGGGAGCTACAGCGCAACTGCTCCTTATGACTGCTTCAAGTCGAAGCTCATTCTCGTGCAAGCCTCGGCAGCATTGGCAAAGAACATGGCGAAGGCTAATTACCCAAGAACCGTGAATCCCATCACTCGCTCGCTCAATGCCTTGGGCCTCCTGGCCTGCGGAAATGAGGAGCACCTCCCGCTCATTCGTAAGGAAGTAGAGTGGGCTGCTGGCTTTGAGGTCGAGAGTTTCGCGACCTGGTATTATGGCCATGTCATCATGCTCCTCGCGGAATATACCATCGCGACAGGCGACAAGGAATTCATGCCCGATCTGCGCCGTCTCGCGATGGAGTCAGCCGAGGGACAAAGCGTCGTAGGCTCTTGGGGACATCGATTTGTCGGAACCGATCACCGTCTCATGGGCTACGGCATGATGAATGCGCCAGGAGTCCCGCTGACCAGTGCGCTCGTGATGGCACGCGCAGCCGGGGTGCAAGACGCGAAGATCGATCTCGCGATTGAGCGCAGCGTCACCCTCCTGAAGTTCTATGCGGGAAAGGGTTCGATCCCTTATGGCGACCACACTCCGTGGATGGAGACACACGATGATAATGGAAAATGCGGAATGGCCGCCGTCCTCTTCAGCCTTCTCGATGAACCGGAAGCGGAAGAGTTTTTCTCTCGGATGGGCGTCACTTCTCATGGTGCTGAGCGCGACATGGGACACACCGGAAATTTTCTAAACATCCTCTGGTCTCTCCCGAGTGTTTCGAAATCCGGACCACACGCCACGGGTGCGTGGATGCGTGAATTTGGTGCGTGGTATTTCGATCTCGCTCGTCGCTCAGATGGCACCTTCCTCCACCAAGGCCAGCCACAGATGAAAAACGATCGCTTTGCTCTCTGGGATTGCACCGGCGCCTACCTACTCGCCTACGCGATGCCGCTGAAGAAAATTTACCTCACGGGAAAACGTCCCAGTAAAATCCCCCAACTCGATGCCGAGGCCGCGCAAAAGCTCATCGCCGATGGCCAGGGCTGGACCCGTGAAAATCGCAAAGGAACCTTCGATGGACTGAGTGATGAGCAGCTGTTCGCTAAGCTCGGAAGCTGGTCTCCCGTGGTGCGCGAGCGTGCTGCGATTTCTCTGGGGAAGCGTAAGAACAATTCCGTTCCAACTTTGATAAAAATGCTCAGCTCCTCTCGCTTGGAAGAGCGCTATGGTGCCAGCCAAGCCCTTGCCCTGATCAAGGAGCCACGTGGAAATGCCGTCCCTGCGCTTCGCAAGAATCTCAAGCATGACGACCTTTGGTTGCGTGTCGAGTCAGCGGAAGCACTTGCCAGCATCGGTCAACCCGCGATGGTCGCTCTTCCTGAACTGCTCACGATGTTAGCAAAGGGCCCAACCTCGACAGACCCACGCGGGATGGAGCAGCGCTACCTCAGCTTTGCGATTTTCAACAAGATGCTCAAAGGCTCTCTCGAAAAAGTGGATCAGAAGCTTCTTCGTGAGGCGATTGTCGCAGGTCTTAAAAATGAAGATGGCAGCGCCCGTGGCGCTATTAGTGCGGTTTATCAAAAGCTCACTTACGAGCAGGTCAAGCCGCTCCTTCCGGCCATTCTTGAGGCCATTTCCACCCCTGCTCCCAGCGGGGTTATGTTTGGTGGTAAGGTGCGCATTGCTGGCGTCGATCTTCTCGCCAAGCATCGCATTCGTGAAGGCCTCCCCCTTACCATCGAGGCCATGGCGATTGATAAATGGGGTAAGGGAGGTCGCATCCCGCAATGCCTAAGGATTTTCGAGAAATATGGTGCAGGAGCAAAGCCCTTCCTCCCGAGACTCCACCAGCTCGAGAAAGAATTTGAGACCTACAACGGTAAAGGAGGGTTCCAGAAGTATATCGATCAGCTCCAAGGGGTGATCAAAAAAATCGAGTCCAGCCCCGGGACGATCGAGCTTCGTAGTATCAATTAAAATCATGTCTCTCCCAAAATATCTCGTCGCTGCCCTCACGATTTCGCTCAGCACTCTCGCCCAAGCCGAGCCGGTTCCGGCGAATGGAAAGTTGAAGATTTTCATCCTCTCAGGTCAGTCGAACATGGTGGGCTTTGGCCAGCTGGCTGGAGAGAGTCCCGGGACGATGGAGAGCTGCCTCAAAGCGGAGCCAAAGGACTACGGCCACCTCGTAGACGAGTCAGGAAAGAACGTGCGGCGTGATGACGTCTGGATCGTAAATCTTTCTCAAGAAGAGAAACAACAGGGCTGGCTCACCACCGGATATGGAGCGAGCCCCGCGCACATCGGGCCGGAATATGGCTTCGGTTTTGTGGCAGGAGATCAGTTCGAGGATCCCGTCCTTCTCATCAAGTCCGCTTGGGGAGGCAGATCACTTTTTCACAACTTCCTCCCGCCAAGCTCCGAGAAATATCCCAAACCGGAAAAGGATGGCGATAAGGGCTTCCACTACGCCGAGGTCCTGCGGCACGTGAAGGAAATCACGGGGAACCTAAAAACCTACTATCCGGACTACGATGGCGAGGGTTACGAACTCGTCGGCTTCGGCTGGCATCAGGGCTGGAATGACCGCATCAATCAGGACGCGGTCGATGCTTACGAGGAGAACATGGTCAACTTCGTGAACGACATGAGGAAGGATCTTGGAGTCGAAAAACTCCCCTTCGTGATCGCCAATACTGGGATCGGTGGCTGGGATAACCCCAAGCGCTACAAGGCGAAGGTCGAGAAGCTTATGGACGCTCAGCTCGCACTCGCTGACGCCAAAAAGCATCCCAAATTCAAAGGCAACGTCGCCGGAGTAGAGACGCGCGACTTCCAGCGGACACTCGAAGAATCACCGTCTAAGCAGGGCTTTCATTGGAATCGAAACTGGGAGACCTACTATCTCATCGGAACCTCGATGGGAGCGGAGATGGGTAAGCTGATAGAGAAGTAGATGGCTCGGAGAAAATGGGATGCTAATTGTTACCCAGATCGATGATACTTTTCCTGGCTCAGGTCTCGCTGCCGTCGCTCATTCTTTTGGAGACCTGGCGAAAGAAACAATCGTGCGCGCAAATGGCTTAAAAGCCCCTATCTGGAGAATCCGATGGATCTCAGGTCTCTTGATTTTCTTACTCCTCGTGGGGACGGTATTCATCCCGCTTTCGCTTGAATTGAAGGATGCAGGATCGAGTTGGTCCGAACTTGCGGAGGGAATGGATGCGGCGTTGCATCTGATTGTGATTTTAGGAGGCGTCATCTTTTTTATCGCGAGTTGGGAGACGCGAAAGAATCGGTGAGAGCCGGATGCTAGTGTAACAGATGAAGAAGTTCCTCCTCACTCCCCTGCTCTTTTCTCTGACCCATGCCCAGTCGGTCTGGGTAGAGGCGGAATCAGCAACCCAGAAATCGATCCAGACGAACGGTTGGTATTCCGATGTCAAGAAGGCCGAACTCTCGGGCGAGGGCTTCCTCGCACATTGGGGAAATCAAACTGGAAGTGTCTCTTACCAAGTAGAGATTCCCGAGGCTGGTGATTACACCCTCTGGCTCCGTGCAAACCCGGTGGGCTCGAAACTTGAGGTGAAAGTGGGCGCCGCCGATTGGACTCAGGTAGATTTTAAAAATGACAGTCACGAGACGATCAACATCGCGACCGACAACAAACCAGATCTCCGCTTCGTCTCGTGGGTGAAAGCGGGAAAGCGGGCTTTGAAGGCAGGCGAGCAAGAGATCAGTATTCGATTCAATTCCGAAAATAATCACCACGGGATGCTCGACTGCTTCTGCCTTACGACGGATCAAAATTGGATTCCTCGCCGCATTCAAAAGCCGGGCGAAGCTGCTCCGCATTGGCAAGTTCCTGAAATCACCGACGCGAATCTCGACCGCTGGATCGAGTTCGTCCGTCCCTCCGCAGAGGAGCTTGGCTGGCGACAGATTCGTTGGCATCGCAGTCTCTCGGAAGCTGCTGAGGAGGCGAGGAGACTCGAACGGCCAATTCTCCTCTGGGCCATGAATGGACACCCCTGCGGCGAGACATGAAACAATGGCGTCAAAGGACGACGCGAGATCTGGTCAGATCTCAACATTCAAAAACTCGCTTCCGAATATGTCTGCGTGATCGAAGAAACCTTCTTCCTCTACCCACCCGACTGGTTGAAAAACCCACCGAATCCACCCGCAACAAAACTTTTTAAAGCTTACGCCGCAAATGCTCCAAGCGGCACCTTCCCGGAGCAGACCTCCACCCATCAAGGGCTCTACTGCATGACGGCAGATGGCTTATATCTCTCGGGAGAATTCGCGAGCCAAAGCAGAGAACTCGCGCAAAGGACCTTGGCGGGTGGTCTCACCCGCTGGGGAGAAATGGTGGATGAGATGGGCTTCCAACCAAAACCGATCCCAACCAATAAGATCGAAATTTATGAAGGCGAGGAATTACGCAAAGGCGGGATCAAGCTCGAGGTCGTCTACCGCGACCTCCCGCGAGGAAAGGTCCAGCGTCCGGGTGATTCGCAGTTTATCAATCCCTACAACCTCGGTTGGTATGACCTCACTCCTGCCGAAGCGAAGAGTTTCCTCACCGAGAGCCGCGAGAAAGTGGCCATCCCGGATGCCATCTTCCAAAAACTCGCACACGCTCGCTTAAAGGATGCCGTGCGTGGGCAGATGGTGGATTGGAATGAGGGCGCGATCCAGAAAGGCCAGCTCTTCACCCAGCTCGGGGAGACTCAAGGTAGCAAGAAGATCTATCAGCTCAGTGGAAGCCTAGAACTCTCTGAAAGCGGGCGTACTTTTTCCCCCAGCTTTCACGGCAGCGCAACCTACGACACCGCGACCGGCGAGTTCACCGACTTCCGCCTCATCGCTGCAGGTCAACGGAGTGGCAAAGCAGGAGCGAACGGACGCGACATCGATCTCGGACCCGCCCCAATGGCCGTGGCGCTGACGCTTTATAAGCCCTAAGAGCTGGAGGGCTCTTCGTCCCGGATGAGGACTTCGCGGAAGTTAAGATCTGCAATCCATTCGTGAGCGAGTTCGTGCTTAGGCTCGATCTCGATGACTTTCTCGAAAGAAGTCCGTGACTCGTCGTATCTCTGCTGAGCGACGAGCTGAGTGCCGAGAGTAAACCAGGCATCGAGGATGTCTTCGCTGTCATTTGCGATCACTTGACGAAGGAGATATTCTGATTTCGCCGACTCGCCTCGCTGGAAGGCCATGCCTGCGGCATTGAGAAGATTCTCGTCATCGGAAGGATCAAGCTTGTGAGCATCGCGGTAGAATTTCTCGGCCTCTTCGAGCTGACCTCGAGCACGGGCAAGATGACCACGTTGAGTAGTGAGACCGGGGAGGGTCTCTTCATCGGCCTCTACCTTTTCAAGCACGAGTTCGGCTTCGGTGAGGTCGCCGAGTTCGATGAGGTTCGAGGCGTGGAGGATGAGAAGGGCAGCATTGCCCTCGTCTTGCGCAAGGACCGCTTCGTAGAGGAAGCGGGCGCTGGCGAGTTGGTCGTTTTCTTCTGCTTCATCGAGCAGGTCGAAGAGTTCGTCGAGTGTGGCCATGGCTTGGGGAGGAAATTCTAATTTCTAAAAATTGAAACTCTAAACAAATTCCAAATACAAAATTTGGAAACTGAGAACTAGAAACGAGTTAGAGGATGAGCATGCAGTCGCCGTAGGAGTAGAAGCGATATTTTTCTGCAACTGCTTCGCGGTAGGCTTCCAGGATGAGATCGCGGGAAGCGAAGGCTGAGACGAGCATCATGAGGGTGCTGCAAGGGAGGTGGAAGTTAGTAAGGAGGGTATCAACCGCCTTGAGCTGATAAGGTGGGTAGATGAAAATATCAGTCGCGCCGAAGGTCTCGGAGAATTCCTTTCCATCCTTCACGAGATGCTCGAGGACGCGGGTCACGGTGGTTCCGACGGCAGCGATCTTGGGCGCAGCATTCATCTTTTGCGCAGCTTCAGCGGTGAGATGATAGCGCTCGGAGTGCATGTCATGCTCGCGGGGATCCTCTGCTTTCACGGGACGGAAAGTGCCGACGCCGACGTGGAGGGTCAGGAAGGTGTGGTCGATCTCCGAAAGAAGCTCCGGGGTGAAGTGGAGGCCGGCGGTGGGTGCGGCGATCGCTCCTTCTTCCTTTGCATAAACGGTTTGGTAGCGCTCGCGGTCGGCTTTCTCCGGCTCACGTTCCATGTAATGTGGGAGAGCGAGTTGGCCGACCTCTTCGAGATCCGGCGGGCTGTCCCAGCGGATGAGCCGCTCCCCTTTTTCATTCGTTTCGATGACGGTTCCGGTGCTCTCACCGACCTCGACCGTGCGGCCGGGCTTCATCTTCTTTCCAGGGCGCACGAGACACCACCAATTTGAGGGATCGGGAGCATCGGTGCGGACGAGCTCGATCTTCTTGTCATTGGAAAAGACGCGCGCGGGGATGACGCGGGTGTCATTGAGGACTAGGAGCTGGTCAGGAGGAAGGAGATCAGGGAACTCTCGGAAGTGGTGATGAGAAATGGTGCTCTTTTCACGATCAATCACCATCATGCGCGAAGCAGCTCGGTCCTCAAGCGGGCGAGAGGCGATGAGTTCATCGGGGAGATCGTAGTGAAAGTCAGTAGTGCGCACGGCGGGGTGAGTCTCTTCTCTTAAAATGCCACTGGCCACCCGTTTTTGGTTGTTTTTTGGTGATCTCCGGAGGGAGAAAAGATAGGACTCCTGAAGTTGTTAGTTCATGAGTGAAAATCCTTACCTTCCGCCCGCTACCCGAGTCGAGGCACATCCTTCTCTGCCGAGCGCCGTCGCTCCATCTCTGCTATTAATAAGCCAAGCATTTTTACAGGATTTGTTCGTCCAAACGCACCAGAGCACAATCAGTGAAACGGAAACAACCCCTGATAGCCCCCCGATCGCTAGGTCAGCCTTCTCAATGAGAGAGTATTCCTCACCTTCAGAATCATGGTCTACCTGATTGAGCGTCTCTAACTCCATCCAACTTGTGATTACCGAGGCGAGTAAAAGAATGAAGTGGAGTGAAAATAGGATCGTCAGAGCCAGCGCCAGTCCCCCCCCCGTCTCACGAAAATGGCCGTAAGGCGATCCCTGCCCCGGATGCCTCGACCGCGGGCGTGATTCTTACAGCCCGGGTTGGGCAGTAGGTTGGCATTTTATTCCGATTGCTATGCTCTGGAAACCATATCAAGCGATGGCTTGGATTCGTGATGCTTCGCAAAAATCACTGGGGCTCACGATGGGAAAGTTACTGGGCCTTTGGTGGACTTTTTGGATTCTATCATCCCTCAGCGACCGAGCGGTCACAAAAATGTTCACCAAGGCTGCTACGGTAGAGGAGATTGAAGCGGCACATCGGGTGTTGATTGCGATAAGTCCACTCGATCTTCTTTCGACAATCTTTGCGACTCTCATTGTTCATCGTTTGACCAAGATCCAGAAAGCGCGTGGCACCGAACTAGGGCTTCGCGCACATTGATCTTGCGCACTTCATCCTCATGCGCGATTTCTCCGCCATGCAGTTTGAAAACGTCACCGCGCTCGCCGAAGGGAATGTCTACTTCGATGGAAAAGTTATTTCCCACACCATCCTTCTCGCAGATGGCGCACGGAAGACGCTTGGGGTGATTCTCCCCGGCTCCTACCACTTCGGCACGGAAGCAGCGGAACGCATGGAGATCGTGGGCGGGGCTTGTTCCTATGTGCTGGATGGCAGCGAGGAGTCGCAGGAGGCTCCAAAAGGCGAGAGCTTTGAGGTGCCAGCGAATTCCGGCTTCACCATTTCGGTGAAGGAAGAGTGCCACTACGTCTGCTCGTTTTTGTAAATCACTCGATGGTGATGGTCTCATCGAGATTCAGGATGAGATGAGCGACGGCGGTGTAAGCGGCGTGCTGCGCGACCGAGATGGATTCGTCACGCTTTGAGGCACCATTTTTCAGAAAGCTCACTGCTGCATTTTCATCGGCACCAAAGTACTCGGTGAAGTAGGTGAGGCTCTTTTCGAGGACGCCTGCGACGTCCGACTTCAGCTCGTATCCAGTAGCGAGGCGGTAGCCGTGTGGCAGCGGGTCGCCGGGAGCTTCCTTGAGCATGCGCTCGGCGAGATGACGCGCGGCCTCCAGGAAGGTGCGGTCGTTCATGAGGGCGAGGGCTTGCAGCGGGGTGTTGGTGATCTTTGGTTTCACATTGCAGATCTCGCGGCTTCCAGCATCGAAGATGATCTGACGTGGCGGGTTCACCGCGCGCTTCCAGTAGGAATACATCGACTTGCGGTAGAGGTCCTTTCCACTCGATTCCTTATAGCGCGTGCCGGCATTTGCGGCGACCGATTGCCAAAGGCCGGCCGGCTGGTATGGCTTCACGGGACGACCTCCAATCTCAGAATTCAGCAACCCGGCCGCGTGGAGAGCAAGGTCGCGGATGGCGAATCCATCCATGCGGTGGCGGGGACCGCGGGCGCGGAGGCGGTTCTCGGGATCTTTTTCAATGAGGATGGAATTGGTGACGGAGGACTGTCGGAAGGTGTGACTGGTGGCGATGAGGCGCATCATTTTATTCACGTCCCAACCCGATTCGATGAACTCGATCGCGAGCCAATCGAGAAGCGCGGGATGGCTGGGGAGTTCGCCCTGTGAGCCGAAATCTTCAGCGGTTTTCACGAGGCCAATGCCCATCAGCTGCTGCCACATCCGATTGATCACGACACGAGCGGTGATGGGATTGTCACGAGAGACGAGCCACTTTGCGAGTTCGAGCCGATCCTTGGGATGGGCTTGTCCCTCTTTTAAAAGAGCTGCCAAAACGCCGCGCGAAAGAGGCTCGCCGATGGGAGCGTCGTATTGCCCCCGGTCCAGAAGGCGGCTGACGGCGGGAGCTCCCTCGCGCTCTTTCATGACCATGACGGGAACTTTATCGGTATTCCCTTTGAGATATTTTTCGCGATCAGAAATGGCCTTTGTGAGAGGAAGATCGAGCGCGCGGTAGGCGGCTCGGAGCTTCTTTTTTTCACCTTCACTGACCTTCGACAGGTCTTTTTTTAGGATGGCAATGAGGGCGGCAGGAAGTCCCGATGGGCTGCCTTGCAGGGTAGGCGTCTCTTTGCTGGTGAGGAGAATTTGGAAGCGCCCGATATTGTGCCCCGCAAAACTTGAACCGTGGCGAAGATTGAGTTCGAGAGAGCCATCAGCTTCAAGAACGAGCGGTTTATCGAATACGAAAAGAGCGCTGGCTCCTTCTGCGGGAGCCCCGGAGATGGCCCAGCCAGTCTTGTTATTCGAGTCGAGAGCGTGGGCCAAGGGGTAATCCTTTTGCTCGAAGGTCGCACTGGCGCGGGCGATCTTGAGGCGGTCTTCTTTGACTCCTTTTTTTGAAATGGCGGAGGCTTCGAAGCTGGTCAAAACGAAGTTTCCGTTGGTGCTGGGGGCAAGTTTTTGCGGACCCTTGAACGAGGGATCGGGGAGCGCGATGAGGCGGACGCCGGTGATCGTTTTCTTTCCAGGAGCGAGCTTGAGATTGTAATCCACCCCTGTGGTCGTCTTTCCAGAGTAGCGGAAGGAGGAGTCGGGGAGGAGCTTCAGGCTGCCTTTTTTCCCAGCCACGGTGTTGCTCATGACCGAGTCGGCGGAGAACCAGACGGCCTCGGGATCGATGGCGGCGGCGTGGGCGCCAGTGACCCACTTATTGAAACGAGCTGGAAGGTCTTTTTCTGCGGTAGCCACAGCGGCATCGAGCGCAGCGACTTTCTCGGCATGATCCGCGGGGGCTCTTTCCAAGGGTGAGCCGATGCTCATGAGCGGGTTCGCTTTCGTGCCATTGCCGATTCCTTTTTCACCGATGTTGTTGAAATAGCCATAGAGCTGGAAAAACTCCTTCTGAGAAATGGGGTCGTATTTGTGATCGTGACAACGGGCGCAGCCGGTGGTGAGGCCGAGCCAGACCGTGGAGGTGGTCTCGACACGGTCGATGACATTTTCCACGAAATATTCGGCGGCGAGCGCTCCTCCTTCGCCGTTCTGACGGTGATTTCGGTTGAAGGCGGTGGCGAGTCGCTGCTGCTCGGTCGCATCCGGTAGCATGTCACCAGCGAGCTGCTCGATCGTGAATTGATCGAAGGGCATGTTCTCGCGGTAGGCTTGGATGACCCAGTCGCGCCAAGGCCAGTTCTCGCGCTGATTGTCATTTTGGTAGCCATCGGTGTCAGCATAGCGGGCAACATCGATCCAGTTGAGGGCCATGCGTTCGGCATAGGCGTCCGTGGTAAGGACTCGTTCGACGAATTTCTCGTAAGCGTCCGGTGACTTGTCGTTTAAAAAAGAGGCGGTCTGCTCAGGCGTGGGCTGAAGGCCGGTGAGGGCAAGAGTGGCACGGCGAGCAAGAATCTCCAGAGAGGCTTCGGAAGCAGGAACGAGGTCCTCTTTTTTGAGTCGGGCCTGAATGAAATGGTCGATGGGATTACGAAGCGGAGCTTTGGACTCGGCGATCACGGGGGGCGAGGCTTTGACAGGCGGGACAAAGGCGTAGTGCTCTTCATACTCCGCGCCTTGTTCGATCCAGAGCTTGATGAGGTTCTTCTGCATCTCGGTGAGCGATCGCTTCGAGTCCTCCGGCGGCATGGGGTCCGCTTTGTCAAAGATGCGGTAGACCACCTCCGAGTCTTCCGAGTCGCCGGGGACAATGGGATGAATACCATCGACAAGAGCGTAGGCAAACTTCGCTTCGTGGAGGGCGACATCGCCTTCACGGGTCTCGGGATCCGGACCGTGGCAGAAAAAGCAATTCTCCGAGAGGATTGGGCGGATGTCGTGATTATAGCTCACCTTTTCCTCGGCTTGAACAAGCGGGAGAAGGACGAGTGAGAAGACGAATGAACGAGTCATGCTAGGAAAGGATGTCTTTGACAACGTGTCCGTGGACATCGGTGAGGCGGAACTGGCGGCCCTGGAACTTATAAGTCAGCGCTTCATGATCGACACCGAGTTGATTAAGAATGGTGGCGTGGAGGTCGTGCACGTGGACTTTATTCTCAGTGATATTATAGGAAAAATCATCAGTGGCTCCGTAGGTCATGCCGGGCTTGATGCCACCGCCGGCAGCCCAGAGTGAGAAGCAGCGCGGGTGGTGATCGCGACCGTAATTATCGCGCGCGAGCTTTCCTTGGCAGTACGATGTTCTTCCGAATTCACCGCCCCAGACAACGAGGGTGTCTTCGAGAAGACCCCGCATTTTGAGATCCTTGATCAGCGCAGCGGAAGGTTGATCGGTGTCTTCACACTGGCCGGAAATCTGCTTTGGGAGAGTGAAATGCTGGTCCCAACCCATGTGGAAGAGCTGGACAAAGCGGACATCGCGCTCGGCGAGACGGCGGGCCATAAGACAGTTATAGGCGTAGGAGCCGCGCTTTTTCACGTTCGGCCCATACATGTTGAGAATGTGTTCCGGCTCGTCAGAGAAATTGGTAAGTTCCGGGACCGAAGTCTGCATGCGGTAGGCAAGCTCGTAGCTCTTGATGCGCGTCGCGATCTCGGGATCGGCGAATTCATCAAGCTTCTGCTCATTGAGTTCGGCAAGGTAGTCGAGCATCTTGCGGCGGGCTTTTGCGCTCATTCCCTCGGGGTTTGAGAGATAGAGAACGGGATCGCCGGTGCTCATGAATTTCACCCCGGCGTGCTGAGTGGGAAGGAAACCGGAGGACCAGAGGCGGTCGTAGAGCGGCTGGCAGTTTGGCCTACCGGTGCCACGTGAGACCATGGCGACGAAGGAGGGGAGATCCTTGTTATTTGACCCGAGCCCGTAGGACATCCACGAACCGATACTGGGCCGTCCGGGAATCTGCGCACCGGTCTGAAAAAAGGTGATCGCAGGATCATGGTTAATGGCCTCGGTGGACATCGAGCGAATGAGGCACATCTCATCAGCGATGCTAGAGATGTGAGGGAGAAGTTCGGAGATTTCGTTACCAGATTGGCCGTGCTTTTTGAACTCGTAGCGCGTCCCGGCGATGGGGAAGCTTTTCTGCCCCGCGCTCATGCCCGTCTTGCGCTGGTTCATCTCGACGAAGTCGCCGAGTTCTTTTCCGAAGTTCTCCTGCAGCTTCGGCTTGTAGTCAAAAAGGTCCTGCTGCGAGGGCGCACCACTTTGGAAAAGGTAGATCATCCGTTTCGCCTTGGGCGCAACATCGGGTGCGACTAGCGCAGGGGTGTCGGAAGCGAGGAGATCATCACCGAGCAATGAAGAGAGGGCAGCGACCCCGAGACCTTGCGCCGACTTTCCAAAAAAGTGACGTCGATTGAGATGGAGTTTTGTGTCGAGGAGAGGATTGGACATGGGTCGAGGACGCGGTTGCAGCGCGCGGAATGCGCTGTCGGATCTAACTATACGGTCTCAGGCTCAAATTCTTCGCCGGAAACATCAAAAATGCCACTTTGTTTCCGATTATCTCTTTTCGATGATTTCGGCAATGCCTGGAGCGAGCTCACGAGAGAAGGTGGCGGCGCCCTCCTCAGTGAGATGAAAAAGGGTGTCCGCGAAGAGGGCGGCATCGAAAGAACAAGCCTGCCGGGGAGGCTCCGGGAAATGAACCGTGGGGACGTTTTTTAAGAACTCCAGGCGCAGAGCCTCTTTTTGCCGACTATTCAGCTCGAGCGCCTCGGGTGCGGTAAACTCAAGGGGCATGAGGTAGACAAGTGAGGCTCCGGCTTTTTCGCAGCGCCCTGCCCAGTTCTCAAGAGCCCTGCTGGCTCTCGTGATCTCACTTGGCGACATTTCAAATACCTCTTTTTCTCCGGATTGGCCTGGACGTTCGTCGGTGGTGATGAGACCGCCCACTTGATAGTCTTCAACCCGATAAGCGAAAACGGGACGGCGGAGGGCGATCTTCGCGGCGTGGGTGATGAGGTGGTTAAAGCCCGGCCGGGAAGCGGTGATTTTGTCAAAGGTGTTGGTGTCGGACGCCATCGCAAGGGCCATCTGAGCGCCGGCCTTGGTGAGCTGCGAAGAGGGGCCCTCGGCGAGGAGTTTTGGATTACAGATCAGAACGACGATATCACCACTTCTGGTCTGGCGAAGGGTTTCCGCCATGAAGACTTCTATTCCCATCTGGCGCGTGCCTCCGAGATTAAAGGCAGGCGCTTTGCTTGCTCCTTGAAATGTCGTAGTATCGATCCCGAAGGCGCAAGCGGAGTCGCCCGTAAAGATGACATGAGACTCATCGCTCCGCTCCGTCATTTCACTCCGCCTCTTCTCAAAAACCTCCACCCAGAACTGCGTCTCCGGCTCGAAGCGCGCGGCGTAGACCCAGCCAATCCCCACTGCCAGCAGAAGTGCGCCGAGGTAGAAAAGGAGCCAGTGCCTAGAAGTTGAAGTAGATGAATTCACTATAAGCAGCGGGTTGGAAAAGGTAGATCAGGATGATCAGGACGATACAGGTAAAGCGGTTTGTGAGCAAAGCGTAGGGCTTCTTGAGGGTGAGCCCCTCCAGCGCGATCGCGAAGGCACTCAACCCAAGAATCGCAACTGAGGCGATCATCGCGCTCTTGTTCGGGAAGGCCGCCATCACTCCTTTAAGATGAGCGACCGAGTAGTTTAGCGGATTCAAAAGGGTGGTCACTTTTTCAAAAAGCACCGCGCTATCTCGCTCGAAGAAGAAGAGCCAGGTAAAGGTCACCAATCCGATGTGAAGTCCCCACGCGAGGGGCTTCGGGATCCGAAATTTCGACCACGGAGGAAGAAGCACCAAAATTCCATGGAGCGCTCCCCAAAGGACAAAGTTCCACCCTGCCCCATGCCACACTCCTGAGACCGCAAAGACCAGCAAGATGAGCGCCGGTCGCCAAGGGCTCCGATTTCCGCCCAGCGGGATGTAGAGATAATCACGAAACCACTGGCTCAGCGAGACGTGCCAGTGGCGCCAAAAATCGCGGAAGTTTGTGGTCCAGTAGGGACTCAGGAAATTCAGTGTCAGCTTCACTCCGAGGCAGGTCGCGATCCCGTAAGCGATGAAACTGTAACCCGCGAAATCATTGTAGATGCGGAAGGAAAAGAAGACACACTCCAGCCACACAAGAAAAGGATTCCCCGCGTCCACCGTGATCGCTGCCGACTCTGACGCAATATTTTCCGCCAGCGTCAGCTTCATAAAAAGCCCCAGCACGATCCAGCGGATCCCGCGCTCTACTGAGTCCCAGTCGAGCCGGAAGCGAAATGTTTCCATCTGCGGGAGGAGGTCGCTGCGCCGCTCGATCGGACCCGCGACGATCTGGGGGAAGAAGGAGGCGAAGTTGAGGCAGTTGAGAAATGAGGGAAGCGGCAGCCGATCTTTTACGGTGTCGATGAGGAGTCCCACCATCTGGAAGGTGTAGAATGAGAGTCCTACTGGGATGAGGAGGTCTCTTAAGAGGCTTGGCGTCTCTGCGATGACCTGCGAGGTCAGAAAATTTCCGTACTTAAAGAAGACGAGCGGCACCAATTGGATTGCTACAACACAACCGATCAAAATTTTGGAGGGCCTCCCCTGCTGCGCAAGAAATCGAAGCGCCCCATAAGTCACGCCGAAGACGAAAAGGAAGACCGCAAGCGTCTGCCCGCTCTCAAGCCCCAGCAGCGTGAGACTCAGCGCGGCCAGAAGCCCCTGATGGGCTGCGTCTTTCCGAATCATCCGCGTCACCACAGCGATGACTACCAGCCCCACAAAGAGGCTGAGCCAGAAGGCCGGAAGCGAGAAATTCATCTACGGGCGAGCCTACTACAGCGTCGCCTTAAGACGGAAGAACTTCTTCGTAGCGTCTTCTGTGCTTGCTCGAAATTGAATCGAGTTGGGAAGGACTTCGATGGAGCCTTCGGGGACGTCGGTCCAGTTGTCGCCATCGAGAGACGTGCTTTCCTGAAAGGTGAGATTTCCAGCCCCGAAATAAGGCACCTCCCAAAGAAGAAGCTCGGGATCATCAGGATCATCGCCGAAGGTTCCCGGAAGGGCCTGCTTCGTAGTCGGATTGAGCTCTAGGGTGAATTCGAGAAGATTCGGGATGTTGTCGCCATCGGGATCTGCATTGGGACCGGAGATGGCTTCGTTTGCGAGATCGTCGCCCATCCAGAATTGTTGCTGCCAAGTTTCAAAGGGTGAAGCCGCTTGGGTGGCATTGATGGTGAGGGTGTAGGGCGGAGTTTGATTCCCTCTGAGGTTGGCAAAGCGGTAACCAATGATCGTCACTTGAAAGGTTCCGGGAACGGTGACGGATCCCGTGATTGTTCCCCCAGGGAAAACTGCTCCATTTGGCCCAGCGAGGCCATAGCTATAACTTGTTCCCGGAGGGAGCCCCGTCACGGAATAAGAAGCGGCGGTGTGATTTCCTCCGGTTTGAAAGAGCCACTCAAAAGATTCGCCCACAGTCGCTTCAGCGGGATTATCAAAGCCATTGAGTGGAGTTACAAAAGTCGTCTGTCCTGTCAGGGTGTCGATCCCGGCGAAGCTTACCGTCAGTGGAGTGGCCAGCCGGAGCGTCGCGGGTGAGGAAATCAGCGGTGCAAAGTGCTTAATAAAGGGCAGCCGCTGTGCCACCACCGCAAGAGTGCTGCTGAGAAGATGCGTTGCGCGCTGCGCTTGGATTCGAAGGTTCATGGGATCAAAAGTTTAGTTACAGCCGCAGCCACCACCGCCGATGCCATTGCCACCGTGGGATGCTTCGCGGGAAAAATACATGTGATCGGTCATGGCATCGCCGAGCGGATCGCGGTCCGGCTTCATTACCTTAGTGGCAAGATAGCCGCGCTGATCGGTGGGAACCTTGGCACAAGAGACCAAGAAAAAGAGCGGAGTGAGAGCGAGAAGAATCTTCATGAGGCAATAAGGTGGAGATGAATACTGTGTGAAAATAGGGTCGTTGTGTCGGTCTGAAAAAGAGCCTCGGCGTTGAGACTACGGTTAATCTCCGCCATCCCCGCTTCCGCGCCGAGAATGCAGGCACTCGTCGAGAGCAGCCCGGCAGTGAGACAGTCGTTTGCGAGGCAGGTCGCGGTGAGAAGATCATTTTTCACGGGAAAACCCGAGCGAGCATCGATGATGTGGCCGAATTTCTCCCCAGCGATGCTGCGGAAACGGCGCCCATTTCCAGAAGTGGCGAGCGCCTGATTGGTGATCGCGAGTCGATGCAGCGGCGCGTCCAGCTCTTGGGCATTTTCTGCTCCCACAACCCAGTAAGGCCCGTGCGGAGGCGAGCCCAGCGTCGCAACATCACGGCCGAGATCAACCAAGGCATGCTCGATCTCATAAGACCGCGCTAGGGCAATGAGCTGGTCCACGGCATACTCTTTTCCAAAGCCGCCGATCTCCAGCGCCATCCCCTCTTCGGGAAGAAAAATATGACCGCTTGAAAATTCCACCTTTTCCCAACCTACGAAGCTGAGCGCATTTTGGATCATTTTTTCCGAAGGAATCTCGTCCCGCTCCGCCGCCTCATCCCAGAGCTTCGTAAGCGGATACGAGCTAGGATCGATGATCTCACGCGAGGTTCGGTAAGTGTGCTCGCAGAGCCGCATCACCTCATCCTGCTCCGGCGTGAGTTCGATTCCAGTCTTGCCTGCTGAGGCATTAATCTGACCGAGCAGCGAGTCCGGACGGAAGCGCGACCATGTATTTTCAAACTCCCAGATCCACGCCAGCGCAGCGGTCCGGTATCCCTTCGCAGACTCCACCGAGGGCGCGCGGAACTGCACGACACAATTCGTCCCCAGCGCCTTGAAGCGGAGCTTGAAAAGTCCTGCGGTGAGTTCTTTCGCGGTCATTTTTATTAAAAGGCCCAGTTCGCCCCGACTGAGATCACATTCGCCTTCGGGAAAAAGATGTCCGGAGTTCCCGCGCGGAGACCATTCATCTCATAGCGCTCCAGCTGGAGATCGAAGCTCAGCGACTCGTTGAACTCGTAAGTTGCTTTTATTCCTAAGGTGAAAGCCTCCATCGAGGACAAGCGATAGTCTGAAGAATAGTGCGGCGGAGTGCCATCGTTCAGCCCCGAGCCGCTAATACCTGTTCCGGTGAGTGAGGGATAATAATAATCCGCACTGCTTTGCTGATAGTAGCGGACGTAAGGAGTGATGCTGAGTTCATCATTCACCTGCTGAATCCACTTCAGCTCAAAGGTGTGCCCCACCAAATCCTCACTGTTCGCATAAAAGCGGTAGGAGCCTGCGACGGCGGCCTTTAACTGCGGGATGTAGTGCCGCGCCGCGATTTTAGCGACCCAGCGGTCCTGCTCGTCCGGGCGATTTTCAGCGAAATTAAAGGTGTTCGGTGAGCCAAAAAAATCGACAACCTGTGAGATCCGCCGGTAGGGATCGGCGAGGTAGCCGTCTGAGTTTCCGTAACCCAGCGTGACATCCAGAATCGTCTGCTGCCCGAGCAGCTGTGAGATCCCGAGACTGAGATCGATGGAATCCTTATTCTGATCAGTCGCGATCTGGGTCGCAGGAGTTGCGAGCACGCGGTCAAAAGCCATCGAGACTCCGGCGGTGAGGGTGGTGTTTTTCTCGAAAAGTTCGCTGCGCCATTTCAGCGCTACGGCATTGGAAAGGTAGTCCTCTTCTCGACTGTGGGCATACTCGAAGCTCAGCGTGTGATCGTCCATCTCATGCTCCAGAGTCACCACGGTCACGCGGCGGGTGTCATCGATGTCTTGAAAAAGCCAGTCGTCGGGATCATTTCCGTGGGTTCCGGTAGGAGTCATTCCACTGAGACTATCGACAGCGTAGCGGAGGCCGAAGGTCGTCTTATTCCAGCCATCTTTTTGAAGCCAACTCGTCTTGTAGTCAAAATACTGCGACTGCACATCGATCCGACCGTTCTGCTCGTCGTAGAACTGATACTTATAGCGGAGAACATCTTGCCCATCACTCGCGGTGGTCGTCGCAAGGAGCGGAAGAGCAGGAAAAAGTTGGCGTCGTGAAGGAATCATCGGGATGAAGAAGGAGATCGTATTCAAGCACTTCCATCTAGGAAAGGAAGGAGATTCAAATGGGCTTACCTAGTGATCCGAAGTTTTTCCGGAGAGTTTCATAATTTTTCAAAAAGCTAAAAGGACCTGAGAGCATCGTCTTTAAAATCCTACCCCTGCGCGTCTTCCTCGCTCACCCGCTCGATCTCGGCTTCTTGGCGCAGGGTATCGGCGAGGACCTGAAGAGCCTTACGCTTTTTCCGAGCAAGCGCACGGTCCTCGACTTCCTTTTGCACTTCTTCAAGAGGAGTGACATGGCCGGGCTTGATGCCGGTGACCTTGATGATGTGGAAGGCGTGCTCGTAGGTCATGACCGGGGAGACTTCACCCTCGCGGAGTGAGAAGAGGATGGACTCAAAGGGGTTCGTCGGGCGGTCGAGGTCGATCCAATCAAGATCGATCTCATTGGTGGACTTCTCAGTCTCACGCTTGGCGATCTCGATAAAGTCAGCCCCTTCCACGAGCGCTTCTTCACGGATTTCGCACATTTTTTGATAGAGGTCGGGAAGAGATTTGTGCTCCGCGATGGGCTTCATCATGTGAAGGCAGCGCGATTCAGCGGCGATGCGATAGTCCTTCTCAAACTCTTCATAGAAGGCTTGGACTTCATCGGGCGTGACTTGGTCGTCATCGCCGAGGAGTTCATCGATGAGCTTCTCCATGCGAAGGGAGGCGGAGATCTCATAGCGCATGTTATCGCGCTCGGCCTCAAGCATTTCCCATGAAGCTCCATGCTCGCGGTATTTATCGATGAGTTCCTTAAGCTGCGGCTTCACCTCTTCCTCGGGAATCTCGGGGTGGCGCTTCTCAGCTTCTTGGGCGATGAGGATAGAATCGGCGACCTCATTTTCAGCCTGCTCGCGGAACTCAGGATCGCGCTCACAGCAAGAGCCTTGGGTTTCCTGCTCGGCAGCAGCTTTGATACGGGAAAAGGTTTCCTCGATGAGGTCGGGGTGGACGAGTTCTCCATTGACGCGAAGCATGGCGGGAAGATGGACAGGGATTGTGCATTCGCCAAGGGAGAATCGGAGCGGAACTTAAGCTTTCTCGAAGGGAAGCAAACTCTCCCCTCCCCCAATCTTCGCCCTTGAAAGATGGACCGAAGACTCCCACCTTTCTTTCGTGTTTACTCCCCGGTGGAAAAAAGAAGCGATCCTCCTCTACAAGGGCGCTAAGAAATTTGTGCACTACAAGCGCGACCTCCTCGATCCATCCAAGGTCGCTGAAATCGAGTCCCGCCGCGCCGACCTCAAGGCCGCTATCAAGAGTAAAGATCTCGATGCGGTGAAAGAAGCCTCCAAGCAGGTCAATAAGGTCTGCGAGAAATCCCTCAGCCATTACCGTCCGCCCAACGCTCTCGCGGAAAACCTCGAAGTCTTCTGGGTCGCCATCGTGGTAGCCCTCGGCGTCCGCGCATACTTCGTCCAGCCCTTCCGCATTCCCACTGGATCGATGCAGCCCTCGCTCAATGGCATCATCGCCGAGTCGAAAGCAGGCGAGCCAGACTGGGACACCCCTTGGTTCGGCGGTCAGGTGATTGACTTCGTCCTCAAAGGAAAGACCTACTCAAATAAGATTGCCGAAAAGGACCTCCGCATTACCAAGATCGAGGACAAAAGCTTCTTCCTCTTCTCACGCACCCGCGTCACCTTCGATGACGGCAGCCACGTTACCATCGGCTGTCCAAAAAATGAAGCGATGGGCATTAAAACGATTGAGAATGCCTTCAACCTCAATTCAAGCGGTTATCCGTCCTCGCTGAAAGGAGGCGTCCATTTCAAGAAGGGGGAACCTATTTTCAAAGGCAGTCTCACCTCGGGTGATCTCGTCCTAGTTGATAAATTTTCCTACCACTTCCGCCAACCTAAACGCGGCGAGTCCTTTGTTTTCACCACCCAAGGCATCAATACCAATGCCGATAAAAATTTCCTCTCAAGCCAACAGAACGGCACCCACTACATCAAGCGCCTCGTCGCGGTTCCCGGAGATACGATTCAGGTCGATGAGCCAAACCTCGTCATCAATGGCGCCCTCGCAAAAGAAGAAACGATCAAGCGCGTTGCTTCTGGAAAAGACGGCTATACTGGCTACCGCTTCACACCCAGAGGGCAGCGTCACAACAGCCCTTTTTATAACTCGAAGGGCAGTGCCACCCTCAAGGATGAGGAAGTAGAGAATCGGAACTATCGTGAGTTCTACGCCTTTGGAGATAACTCCCCCAACAGCCTCGACTCCCGCTACTGGGGCTCAGTGAAGCAATACAATCTCGTGGGCCCTGCCCTCTTCTCACTCTGGCCCTTCACCAGCGGCCATTGGGGATTCATCGAATAAATGGCTCCCGATCCGACCTCTGCCGAAATCACCAGCAAGGCGAAGTCGAATCTCGCCTTCGCCCTTCGCTGCGTTCCCGCCGAGCGCCGGGGCCACCTCATCTCATTCTACGCATACTGCCGGGTCATCGATGACCTCGCCGACGATCTCGACCTCACGCTTGAGAAGAAGACCGCAGGCCTCGCCGGTTGGAAAAACATCTTCTCCACCAGCGAGCCCGATCCTTCCCTTGGACTCGTCGACCTCCAGAAGGAAGTCCTCTCCGTCCGCGACCTCTACTCCATCCCCAGCGAATATTTCGTCAATGTCATCGAGGGCTGTGAGATGGACCTCCATCCCCAGCGCTTCGAGACCTGGGGAGATCTCCAGGGCTACTGCTACCGTGTCGCCTCCTCCGTAGGCCTCGTCTGCCTCCCCCTCTTCGGAGCCGATATCAAACGATCAAAAGACTACGCCATCGCGCTCGGCTACGCCCTCCAACTCACCAATATCCTCCGCGACATCGGCGAGGACCTCGAGAACGGAAACCGCATCTACCTTCCTCTCGCCGAGCTTAAAGAGTTCGGCATCAGCGAAGAAGACCTCATCGAGCATCGCCACGATGATCGCTTTAAAAAGTTCATGATCTTCCAAGCCGAACGTGCCCAGGGTCTCTATCGCAAAGCCAGCGAACTGCTGCCAAAAGAAGACTTCAAGCCCCTCCTCGCGCCCCGCGTGATGCACAAGATCTACCAAACCCTCCTCGTGCAGATGCAGGGCGACAACTACCAGGTCTTCACCCAGCGCTATCGCCTCTCGAAGCTCCAGAAGATCACCCTTCTCATCAAAGAGCGCTTCGCAAAACGGCACTGATCCGCCGAAAACCTTCCCAACTTGGGTCTGAAATCTTCCTGAATCACCTCAAACTCAGGTTGCGGGATTTGCACGGGCCACTACCATCACTGCATGAAAATCGATTCGTGGAAAAGCAAGGGTTTGTGGATCTTGGGAATAGCGACCGCCTTCGGCGTAGGCACCCAGTGGGGTGAGTTCACCTCGCCCGAGAGCAGCGCATCGCGTGACGATGACCGTCGCTCCCCGCGCATCTCCACCCGCTCGGATAGCGAATCTTCCGCCGGGCTTTCCGGCCGATCATCCTCCAGCCTCTCGGACAGACAGGGAGCAGCGGGTTCGAGTCTGACCGAAATTTTCAGCGCCTCGACCCTTTCCAGTAATGGACTAGAGGCCCTCGCAAAAGAGGCCTTTAAAGACCCGAACCCTGTCAAAAGACGCCTCGCCTTTGCGAGACTTCTCGAAGGCATCTCTCTGGAGAACGGCCTCGAAATGCGCAACCAGCTGGAAGCCCTCGGAGCGGATCGCCAGAACTGGCAGGAATTCCACTACGCGTGGGGCGCTATCGCCGGCAAGTCGGCTTTTTCTGATGCGGTGAACTCCGGAAAACATGACCTTGAGGCCCTCATCAGCGGATGGGCCGCGGTCGATCCAAGCAGCGCGATCAGCTTGCTCAGCGAGCTTCCAGAGGAACTTCAGGATCAGAAAAATCGCCTCGAAAATGGCATCGTCTCCGGACTGGCTGATCGTGACCCGGAAGAAGCCGTCGCCTATATCAACACCCTTGTCGCAGGCGGGCGGGAAGATGCTGCCCGCTTGATGGGAGTGGTCGCGAATGAAGTTCTCCGGGGTGGCGATACCACCGCTGCGGCAGCTTGGGCCGCAAACCTCACGAACGGTCCCTTAAAAGGCGAAGCGATGAAGGAAGTCGCGGAGCGCTACGCCCGGAGTGACCCCCAGGCTGCCTCGGACTGGATCGCTCCCTACGCCGCCGAAGACTTTGCCGCGAATGCCATTCGCGAAGTGGGCCGAAATTGGGCGAGGGAGGAGCCACTCACCGCCGTCACTTGGCTCGACAACCTTCCCGCAGGGAATGGCCAAAAATCCGGCCTCAACTCCGCCTTCGGTGACTGGGAGGACAAAGACCCCCTCGCAGCCAGCGAATACCTCCTCTCCATGCCCAGCTCAGCTAAGCGCGATTCCGCCGTCAGCGGATTCGCCCGAGGCTACGCTTGGCAGAACCCGGAAAACGCAATCGCATGGGCACAGGACATCAGCGACCCCGGCCTCCGCGACCAAACCCTCACTCAAGTGGGCGAAGCTTACTTCAGGCGCAAGCCTGACGAAGCACGCGCCTGGCTTCCCGAAAGCGGCCTGTCTCCTGCCATGCAAGAGCAAGTCCTATCTCGAGACCGGAGAAGGCGCTAAGACGCAAGCGGAGAAACATGACTACGGTGACCTCATCTACCTCCTCGTCTTTGAGTTAAAAGAGTTTGCCCAAAAGGATCATCTATATCCTCGATGTTTAGAACCGAACAATCGATTTAGAGAAATTCAATCTCGGGCATAAGGTGACCCCGTTATGAATCAAACACGTCTCTACGCCGACTCCGGAAGCTTGAGCAAAATCACCAAGTCGCCTTGGAAAAAGAAAAGTGGCATTCGCTCTCAGACTACTCCGCCGATGTGCTCCCCATTTTCTACCTCGCCCAACTCGGGCGCGTAGACCTGGACGTGCGAAAAGGACGAGTGAAAGGCGTGCGCTGACGACCTACAAAGCCTTCAAATAGAGCACGCTCTGGGCGATGCTCTCGAGTGGCTTGGGTGAGTGATCCTGCTCCACATGACAGTGGACCACACCCGCTGCTTTTCCAGCTTCGATGATCGGCTCCATGGCGATCATGCCATTGCCCAGTTCCTTGAAGGCTTCCTTCGGCATACCGTCATAGATCGGTAGCGTGAGACCTTTTTTAAGATCCTTGAGGTGGAGTTGGGAAACCCGGCCAGTGAGTTTCTTAATGAGAGTCACAGAATCAAGGTTTGCTGCCTGAACCCAGAAGACATCGATCTCGAACTTCATTTCGGGAGCGAACTCCTTAATGAGGACGTCATAGCCGCTCGATCCTTCCATGGGTTGGAACTCGAAGGAGTGATTATGGTAAGCCAGCTGAATGCCTGCCTCTTTCGCAATCACGGCCGCCTTGTTTAAGTTCCCGGCGACTCGCTTATAGCCATCGAGCGTCTTGCGGTCCTTGTCTTGGAGGTATGGGACGACGAGGTGGCTCAGCTTAATCTCCTTCGCCTTTTCGATGATCTTCTTAAAATCGGAGAACCCTTTATCGGAAGGATTCACCGCCGCTTCCCAGTCAAAGTGCGCTGAGTTCAGCGCCAAACCGTTATCTTGCGCGGCCTTCGCCATCGCATCGGAATTCGGGAAGCCATACATCTCGACCTGATTGTAGCCCGCATCGGCGACTGCCTTCATCGTGGCGGCAGTATCCGCCTTCAGCCCGTCCCGGAGAGTGTAGAGCTGGATGCCGATGTTCGCACGGTAGACATTATCCGCAGCAAGGGCGCTGAGAGTCTGAGCGCTGCCTGCTAAAAGGGAGCCTGCAGCCGAGGTGCGGAGAAAGGAGCGTCGATTCATGATGAGGAAAGAAACCACATGGATTTTAAGGTAGCCAACGAAAAGTAAGATGTTCTCGCTAAACGTAAGCGCTAGTCGGAGAGGAGTTTCCAGTCAGGATAGGTGGGGCGCTCCTTGGCTTTGTTAGTGCCTTTGGTGGTAGCGGGTGGGGCAGACTCGAGAACTTTGGAAAGGGTCTGGCGGGAAGGGTGGGATGGAGCGAGTTTGTTTTGCTCCTTGAGGTCGCTGGGAATTTTGTAAAAGCAGCCGTCGGGGTAGAGTTTGTGGGTTTGGGTGCGGGCAAATTGGGTGCCTTTAAAATTTCCCCAGTAGGGTTGGTAGTGGCAGAAGATCCAATCGCGGGGAGTGCCTTTTTTACCCTGGAGTTGAGGGAGGAAACTGACGCCATCGATGGGGTCGTCTTTTCCTAAGGTGATGCCCGCTGCTTGAGCGAGGGTGGGATAGAAATCGGTGAAATCAATGAGGTCATCGGAGACTTTCCCGGTGACGCCTTTTCCTTTCCAGGAGGCGATGAAAGGGACGTGGGTTCCCATGTCGGTGGTGCTGCCTTTTCCGCCTTTGATGTCCTGGCCGTTCCAGCGGGAGGTGAGGGAGCGATGCGTGCCATTGTCGGCAGTGAACATGATGATGGTGTTCTCGAGCTGGCCGAGGTCGTCGACTTGCTGGACGATCTTGCCCACGAGTTTGTCGAGGTATTGCACCATGGCGACGAAGTTGGCTTTCTTGGCGTCCTTTCCTTTGGGCTGTTTGTTAGCGGCGTGGGTGCGGACTTGGGCGCCGATGGTATCGGGCGTGGGAACGAAGGGATCGTGGACGAGGACGGCGGGGTAGTAGACGAAGAAAGGATCGTCTTTATTCCGCTTCATGAAGTCGCAAAGGAAGTCCGACATGAGGTCGGGGCCATACTTTCCGTGGTTGTCTTCCTTGGTAAGAAATTTGCCGTTTTGTTCGAGAGGCGGTGACCAGAATCGCTCCCCTCCCCTTTCTCCACCCTTCTGAGTGGTGACTTGCCAGAGGCAGTATTCATCGAAGCCGGCTGTCACAGGGCGCGAGGCATCTTGGTTTCCGGGGGCACCATGGTAGAGGCCGCTGAGTTGCCACTTGCCAGCGATCGCGGTTTTGTAGCCCACGGACTTAAGGAGGTGGGCAAAGGTTTTTTGTTTGGGGTCGAGGTAACCGAAGTGGGTGTAGTTTCGAAAGTTGTATTGCCCGGTCATAAGTTTGACACGGGAAGTGGTGCAGATCGGAGTGGAGTAGCAGTGATTAAAGCGGATGCCGTTGGCGGCGAGCTTGTCGAGGTGAGGAGTTTTGTAATCCTCGGCTCCGTAGCAGGAGAAGCATTCCCAGGAGACGTCATCGGCCATGATGAGGATGATATTAGGCGATTTGGAGCGCTCGTCCGCTGGAGCCGCAAATCCTAAGTTCGAGAAGAGGAGAAATCCTAAATAGGGGGAGAGGAAGAGGAGGTGCTTCACAGGAAGAGGAGGTTTAATGTTGAGTGATGTTTAATCAGCGGATGCTAGTCAATGAAGAAGCTTTGAAGGGTGAGACTGAAAGCGAAGGAAGATGCCATGCCGATCACCTCCGCCATCCCCGTGCAGGTCAAAACGATTGTGACCTGTGATCCTCAAAGCCTGCCAGTCAGCCAAAATACGAACCCCTAATTTAGCTCATTAATTTTCCATCGTTTTTAAGTCCGACTTGATCGACTAGGCTGACCTCTGATAAGAACTTGCGTAAACGCAAGGTCAGATCCTTTTGAACCATGGAAATACTCCTCATCATCCTCCAGCTAATTGTTGCCCTCGGCATTCTCAACGTTTGGATTCTCCGCTTTCACAAGGGCTCTTCCTACCGCGGCAAGTCCGCGAATAATCTGAAAGAAGAATTTGCCGCCTACGGTCTCCCAAAATGGTTCATGTATCTCATTGGGGCACTCAAAATCAGCTGCGCTCTGGGCCTCATCATCGGCCTGTGGTGGCCACCGGCGATCTTGCCTGCAGCCTTGGTTCTGGGAGCACTGATGATCGGAGGCATCGTAATGCACCTGAAGGTCGGTGATCCGGTGAAAAAGTCCCTCCCTGCCGCCTCGGTCCTTGTCCTCACGGCCCTGATCGCCTTGATTTCCTCAGGCTCGCTGTAGTTCGATGAAAAGGTAGGTGTTGAGAAGAAAGTAAAAGGTCGCTGGCAGCGCCAGCAAAAAGCTGTCTCGAATTGCGATCCTCACCCCCACTCCGAGCAACATTTGCAAAGCGAGCCCGCCCGCGGACAGAATGCCAATAAGCGGATAGTAAAGGCCAAGCAAAAGCCCCACCGCCCCCGCGATCTGAGTGACACCCACAATCACGCGAAAGCGCACAAGCCGAAAGCGCTCGAACTCCAAGTGCATGTGTTTCGTAAAGACACAGCTGATCCCATAGCCAAGAAAGGAAAGAGCGGAAAACCAAGTGAGGAAGATGACCATGGGTGGGGTGCCTCTCAATAGACCACAGAATTGAAAAAGCGCCGCCTCAAACTGCCTCGAAGCCCAGACCGATGCCACGTAAGTGGCATCGACTACCTCAGCCGAGGCTTGGGTTATAGCCGTAGGGTTACAAACCCACGCTCCTTATTTTTTCTTACGAAGTTCTGAGAAGACGTTTCCGCTGGGTTTTGCGGGGAGGGTCTTTTTCCAGTCGGCGAGGAGTTGCTTGCTCTGAGCGAAGGAGACCCAGTGGGTTTTGCTACTCTTGTTTGCGCTATCGCTTATCGGCGGCGGTGATCTTTCCGTCTTTGTTGGTGTCGACCTTGGGGAACTGTCCTCGGAAGATATTGAGGTATTCTTCGCGGGAGAGTTTTCCGTCCTTGTTTTTATCGCCTCTGCGGAAGGTGGCGGGATTGGGGAACTCACTTTGATCGAGGACGCCGTCGCTATTTTTATCCTTCGGGGCGAACTGCTTTGCGCGGTAGTTGACGAACTCTTCTGGGGTGATCACTTGGTCTTCATTGAGATCCATGGCCTGAACCATTTTCGCGGAGAGAATGGTGATCTTCGGTGATTCGGGTTTGGCTTTGACGAAATGTTGCGGCGTAGTTTCGAAGTTCCTGAGAAAGGAGTCGAGTGACTGATCGTAGTCGATGTCTGGAACGATCCAGAGATTGCGGAAGGAAACCCCGGTGCCTTTGTGGTCTTGAATCATGAGGGGGCGCTTGCCGTGTTTTTGATACGGTCTCCCGACTTCGCCATAGGTCCAAGCGTCGTTGTGAATGAGGATGCCGTTGTGATACATGGTGACGCGCAGGGGTTCTTTGAGACTGCCATCGTGGTGGAACTCGGGGGCCTTGTAGAGGATGTCGTAGGACTGCCATTCACCGGGCTTCCGGCAGGCGTTGGCTCGGGGTGGATGTTGACCGTAGATGGAGCCGCAGTGACCATCGGCAAAGGTGGGGTTTTGGTAGCTGTTGACGACTTGAAGTTCGTAGCCGGACTGGAGGAAGGCGCCGGTGTTGCCGTAGAGTTGTCCAGTCCACTGTGGGTCGTCGGAGGGATCAAAACGGAACTCAAGATGGAGGCGGGCGGAGCCGTAGGATTGCTTGGTGGAGTTGTTCCCCTTGCTGCGCGGCATCACGCCATCGGCATCGAACTTCCAGCTGGGGTTGGTCCATTGGGAGGCATCGAGGAGGGTGGCATTGGCGGGCATGGGAACGACGCAGTCTTTTTCTGGAAGAGGCGTGACGACTGGCGGGAGAGGACGGGTTTTGTCATTCCGAATCCAGCCGGAGCCGACGAGCTGGATGGCGTGGGGTTTCTTTTGACGGGCCTCTTTCGCAGGAAGGAGTTTGTTGGCGGTGTAGTAAATGGTGTCGAAATCGAGGGTCTTGTCGCTGCCGCTTTGCTGCTCGGGGAATTTGATGGCGTAGACTTTTCCGGCAGTGAGTGGGACGTCAAAGGTGACCGTTTTACGATCCTCTGAGAGTTGGTAGTTGGTGACGGGGATTTCTTTTAGGTCGACCATGGGCGAACCGTAGGTGCTGTAGTAGTGGTAGTGATAATTGCTGACGGTGGGGGTGACTTCCTGACCGAGCGGCTCGGTGAAGGTGACGGAGAATCCGGTCTGGGTGAGCTGGGTGGAGTGGATTGCAAAGGGGGTGGTTTTGCCATCCCACTCGGCATACTGGAGGGCGGTGCGCTTGCCGCCGACGCTGAACCAACCGCGCCCGACTTGGGCTGACCAAAGGCGCCCTTGTGAGTCGAAGGCGAGTTTCACGCCACCGGAGCTGGTGCCGCGGAGGAAGTCGACGCACCAGCCTTGGAGGTCGCCATCGACTTTTTGAAGGCCGCAGCGGAAGTAGTTTGATTGGCGTTGATCGGTGACGAAAATTTGATCTTGGAAGGGGCCGAATTTTCCGCCGGTAGTGTCCCAGACCGGACTGCCGGGTGAGTTGGCGATGGCTTCGCGCGGGAACCAGATGGCGGGAGGCGTGCGGAGTTTGTCGAAGTCCTCCGCTTTCATGGAGAGGACTTTTTCTTTCGTGAAATCAGACCGGGCTGGGAGGGAGGCGGGGTGTCCGTAGAAGTTGCCCTCGCGGACGTGATAGAGGCAGCAGTCGGCCACCCAATCGCCTTGGTTATCGGTGATGAAGAGTTGATCGTCCGGGCTCATGCCGATGCCGCAGGGTGATCGGAATCCGGAAGCGAAGGGTTGGAAATGGCCACGGCGATCTGAGCGGTAAACCCAGCCACGCCAAGGTGCGGTGTAGGCCATGTTCCCCCCACCCTTCCCTACCTCCTTGCCATCGGGAACGACAAAGCTGCCACGGGCGGCGAGGTTGAGAGAGGCATACTTGCGACCGAGGGAATCGACGACGGGGCCGTAGTGATATTCGTGATATTCCCCGGAGATTCCGAAGGCATCGGTGACGCATTCGTAGCGATCACAGATGCCGTCCTTGTTACTGTCGATGAGGCGGGTGAGTTCGGGTTTTTGAGCGACGTAATAGGCTTCTTCTTTGGGGTCAAAGTAGATGCCATTGGGCTCCATGAGATTCTCAGCGAACTTGCTCCAGATCTTATTTTTATATTCCCAGACTTCGCCTTCCCAGGAGACGACGGCGAGGGTGCCATCGGGCTTGTGGCAGAGGCCAAGAACGGTGACGGCCCCTTTGGGAAGCGGGACGGTGGTGAGTTGGTAGCCGGCGGGGAGCTGGGCAAAGAGGACGCTCACGAGAGCGAAGAAAAGTAAGAGGAATTTCATGGAGAGAGAAAATTAGTGGGTGGCAATGGTGAAGGCGGATTCGCCCTCTGGTGCGATGGTGACGGTCATCGGCTTGCCATCGACGAGGGAGTGAATGAGGGCGGCAGTTCCCTTGGATTCGTATGCGATGAACTTGGTGTTTGGGGATTTGAGAATGGGGCGAGCGCTTTTGGGGATTTGCGAGCCATTGATCTCGGAAGGCTTTTGGCTGCGATCAGGAAGCGAAGGCGTTTGGTTGATCTCGGCAGAGTGCCAGGCATTGAGGACGGAGCCATCGACTGGGTTGTAGGCGACGATGACTTTGTTCGGCAGGAGGCAAAGAAGAGCGCGAGGCGGCAGGTCTTTGATCCACTTGCGGACGATCTTGGCCTCGGGGCCAGCGACGATCACCTTGGGGATGTTTCCTTGGAGGCTGCGGCCGCTTAAGGGGAAGCGGGTCCCAGCTGGGCCATTTAAGGTGCCGTGGAATCGGTAAGAATGACTCTTCGGTTCATCGTGGAGAATTTCGAAGGAGTAGACGCCGGGCTCGAGATGGATGGGCTTGTTGAGGTCCTGATCTTTGGGCGCTTTGGCATCTGAGTAGTGAACTTCCTTCCCCTGAAAGTAGACTGCGGTGCGGCCGAGGCGGCGGATGCTAAAGTGATAGGAACCCGCCTTGCGGATGTGGACCTTGGCCGTGACGCGAATGACTCCGATGGCATTTCGCTCCATGTAAATCCAGTTTTCCGGAAGGAGAGTCTGGGAAGTGGACTCGACGGTTTTAAAGAGATCCGGGGCGAGGCGCTTATCTTTAAAAAATTCTGGCGGGTAAATCGAGCGCTCCATTTCCCGCACGCCTTCCTGTTTCAAGAGAAGGAAATCGCGGAGGGAGAGGCGGTCGGCTTCAGGGAAGACCTCCTTGTAGCCGATCATTTCCGATCCTTCGACGCCGTGGTTAATGACATCAAAAATGGCCTCTGGCGACGATCCATGATGCCAATAGGCATCGGTGAGCGAGGGGCCAATGCCTCCCTCAAGATTCGGGCCGTGGCAGGTGAAACAAAGCTGATTATAGATGACCTCTCCCCGCGTAGGATCGGCCTGAAGCAGGCTTGTGGAGAGAAGGAGTGGGGCGAGGAGCCATTTCATGCAAATGACTCTACGCAGGAAAGCATCAAACAATTACCCTCATTTTAGAGGATGATTAAGTGCTGCCCTTATTTTTTCTTACGAAGTTCGGAGAAGACGTTTCCGGTAGGTTTTGCGGGGAGGGTCTTTTTCCAGTCGGCGAGGAGTTGCTTACTCTGCGCGAAGGCTTCGGGGTGGGCGTCTTTGACGTCGGTCGCTTCGTAGGGGTCGGCGACGATGTCGTAGAGCTCTTGCTTTGAGTCGTCGGAGTTGGTGACGAACTTCCATTGGTTGTGGACGACGGCGTAGGCGACCCAGTGGGTTTCGCTGCCTTTGCGAGCGCCGGATTTCCAGAAGAGGGGCTTGGTGCGGGTCTTGGCTTCGGCTTTGCCTTGGAGGACTTGGCTTTGGTCGAGGCCGTCGGCTTGGTAATCGGCGGGGAGTTCGGCTCCGGCGATTTTGACGAAGGTAGGAAGGAGGTCGACGGCGGAGATGAGGGAGTCATTGTCGACTTTTCCAGCGGCGATTTTTCCAGGCCAGCGGGCGATAAAAGGGACGTTGATGCCGCCTTCGAAGAGCGAGGCTTTGTAGGCCTTGCGACCTGCGGTGATACCTTTGGCCGCATTGATCCCCCACCCTGCTCCGGTGGCAGTGTCGTAGTTGAGACTTAGCTCGCCGGCTTTCGAAGCGCGGGCGGGGCCGTTGTCGGAGCTGAAGATGACGAGGGTGTTGTCGGCGATGTTTAGACGATCGAGAGTCTTGAGGACGTCGCCGATGCGGTCGTCAGCGTGGGAGAGGACGGAGGCGTAGATTTGATCGGGGCGGCTTTCCATGTCGCGGAATTTCCACTCATATTTCGGGACGGTGTGGAAGGGCGTGTGGGGCTCGTGGACCCAGAGGTTGATGAAGAAGGGTTTGTCGGCGGCGACGGCTTTTTCGATGAAGGCATTGGTGTGGATCGCGTCTTCGTGGACGGGCATTTGTTCGCCGGAGCAGTTGAAGGCGCCGTATTCGTCGTAGCCATATTCAGCAGGCGTGGGCGAATCGGGGATCATGTTATTTGAGATGTGCCATTTGCCGTAGTGGGCGGTGGCGTAGCCTGCTTTTTGAAGCATTTTGGGAAGCGTGGGAGTGGCGGGGTCGAGCCAATCGGGCATGCCGCGCTTAGCATTGCTGGGGACCCAGGCGAAGTGGCCATCGATGTTATAGCGCGCAGGGAAGTGGCCGGTCATGACGGCGGTGCGGCTGGGAGAGCAGACGCCGCTGGCGACGGTGAAGCGGTGGAAGTCGGTGCCTTCTTTGGCAAGGCGGTCGATGTTGGGAGTTTTGACGTAAGGGTGGCCGTGGCAGGAGAGGTCACCCCAGCCCCAGTCGTCGGAGAAGATGAAGAGGATGTTAGGCTTTTGTGCTGCGAAGAGTAAGCACCAACTTTGAAGGAAGATGAAGGTGAGGATGAGTTTCATGGGAGAGCGATGGTGTTGGTGAGGCGGTATTTTTAGAGGGGTGGATGAGTGGAGTAAAGCGGCTACTTCATAGGAAAGCTGGGTTTTTCAGACAGCCTCTTAGGAAGATGGTGTGGATCGTTCTGGAATATCTGCGTTCGTGTTTTTACGAGGGTTTTGGCCGATTTTTTGCGGTGTAAAGATTCTAAGAACTCCGGTGTTACTAAACTAAGGGGAGGCAGTATGCTTATTTCCAAAGTCATTTACGAAACAATGAAAACATTCATCACTCTCGCTGGGGCAAGTGCCCTCATGGTCGGATCTGCTCATGCAGTATCGGTTTTTCAAGCATCGGACACCAATACGACCAAAATCTCTAACAACAATAATGCGGGCGATAGCTTGGATAATATTGCAATCACGGGGGATACCGCCGCGAGCACTTTATTGATTTCTAATACAAATGGAAACTTCGGCAATGGTGGAATTGCGAGCACAGATACGATTGCTAGCCTGAATGGCGTCGCCCTGACTGCGCTTGATACCGTGACCATGACCCTCACGGTGGATTCGATCACCGGAGGATTCCGAGCCAACGGAGTCTCATTTGGATTAACCGATGACAATGCGGCCTTCGGCCTTGGTGGTCTCGGCCTAGGAGTCAATGTGCGAGCGAACGGTGCTGCCACGACTCTCACTGCTGGCTTTGGCACCGCGACTCCCTTCACCGCCTTCGGAGTCAGCGAAGCCAGTATTAAGGACGGGTTCACGATCACGTTTACCGCTGATGTGAATGGCTACACCTTCTCTTTCGCCGATCTCCTTCCTCAGGGAGCCAATCCGATTGTCGATATCACCGGCACCTTTTCCGGAACCGAATTTATCGACAACTTTGGTGCGGGCTACTTCTACGACACGACACAGAAATTTAATGTAGCTGGGCCTACTGATACGGTGATGAGTGTCGCTTCCATCGATGTGGATACTTTTGTTGATACGGATGGCGACCTCATCCCCGACCTCTACGAGGACGCCAACGGCTTAGATAAGGACAATCCCGCCGATGCCGCTCAGGGCGCGAGCGACGGACTCTTTGACGATGATGGCCTCACCAATTTGGAGGAATACAATCTTGGGACCGACCCCAATCTTGCCGACACAGACGTCGACTTGCTGAGTGACGGCGATGAAGTCAACGGCACCTCAAATCCTTTTCAAGTAGGACACGTTGCTGGCACTTCTTCCGCTGGTGCTCCAGGTGAAGGCACCGATCCCTTGGTCAAGGATACTGATGGCGATGGCTTGGATGACTTTGTGGAGCTTGACAACGCGAACGGCTCGGTCACCAACCCAAACAGTGAAGACACGGATGGAGACAGTTTTGCTGATCTCTTCGAGATTGAAATCGGCACCTTCCCAGATGATGCGGCCTCTTTCCCAGTCTATCCGTCAATCTCTTGGTCTGCTCAGGAGTTCAACGCAGAGTCTGACCTGTCTACTGAAGGCGACCTCCTTTTCGCCGAAAACTTCCAAGGGGTAGATGCGACCATCAACGGGATCCCCTTCGTTGGTCGAGTAACCACCAACGGCGGTGATTTTTCTACTCCAAACCTCGAGACTGAACTTGGGCTCGTTGCCCTTGGGATCACTGGGATTTATGATGGTGAGGTTCCTGAACTCGCTCCTCTGCTTACCGATTTCTGGTATATCAGCGATGCCGAGAGGACCAATTACACGATCACGGGCCTCACTCCGGGAGAGACCTACCTCGTGGAATTTGGCCATGCTGATGACCGCGCTGGAAACATCGTGGATCGCTTTCGAAAGGCTGATTCCTTTGGAGGTGGCGTGAAAGCCGATCCCCTTGGAGAGACGAATCTCACTTATGGCGGACCGGATAATCCCGCCATTCTCCTGACCGGAAGATTCACGGCCGCTTACACCACCCAGCCCTTCACCTTTGGGGTTTATGATGCGGGTGAGCTTCTTCTAGGTTCACAGCTTCCGTTTATCCAAGTCCGTGCAGGTGCCACTGGTCCTCAACCACTGAGGATCACAAGCATCGAGCGGGACGGCGATGAAGTCACCTTGATCTGGAATTCTAACGGGTCAGATCAGTTTAACATTTTCTACTCCCTCGATTTAATCAACTGGGATGGAGAATTGGAAGATAACCTTTTGGCTGATCCCGGGAGTTCAACAAGCAAGACCTATGATCTCAGTGAGTTTGGTATCCAGAACGAAACCAAGGTTTTCTTTCGTGTTGAGAAGTAAGACTCACTTGCGAAGCGATCTCTGACTAAGATCGATTGCTAATCTTAGTGATTCAAGATGTAGGCCGTTCCTGAGGGAGCGGCCTTACTTCTTTTTGAGGAGGGGGCTGAGATCGTAATTGAGCCGCGATTTTTGCAATTCTTGTTAACGCTTTCGATCCTAGCGTCATCTCCAGATGAGATAAAAATGGTAAAGGCCTTCTTCGTAGCTAGTAGCATAGGGGCCTTTTTCTGTCTCGTCTCGTTAGAGATTACGGATATGTTCGCAAAAATCATGAAATTTCCATCGCTCGCTCCTCTCGGGGCTATATTGGCTTCGCTCGCTTGCCAATGCACACTCCATGCGTAATCGGTCACGCTGGCTGTCGCGGATGACGGCCTCCACACCCGCTTGGGGGCTGGCACCAACCCCATTGTCAGTAAGAACGGCCTCGAATCTTTCTCATTCTATAGCGCGGACCCCGCTGACGATACCGGGCTCATCATGGGCCTAGGAAATACTCAGGAACGGATGGGGATGTTTTGGTGGTCCTTTTTGGACATCACTGCGGGTTCAGATTTACCGGAAACCATTCAGGCGGGCACCTACACCTTCGAGCTGACGGTCGGGGGCAATAGCACTGTTTTTGCCAGCGCGGTGGGAGGGATCGATCTCACGAGCGCTGATGTGACTCCCAACACGGACGCGGGACTCATCGCCGGTTTTTTCTCCACTTTTGAAAATGCAAGCGCTGGGACAAGTGCGGCAGCTCGAAACAACGCAGAGTTGTCGAAAGACCACATGTATACCGAGTTTAACAACCTGTCGGGTGTCTTGTATCCTCCTCCCGCCGAAGCTGCTCCTCCGACAGGAACTGGGACGACATATTCGGGCGAAGGCTGGACCACTTGGACCTTTACCTGGGACGTCGCCCCGAGCAGTCCGGTGATTGGAACCAATCCTAATTTTGCGATTTACACCAAAGGGCTCCAAGGTGTGATCTTGATTGTTAGAACCAACAGGATCTTCCTCGCCAATCGATCAGCGAGGACTACAACACCTTTTCAGTTAGGATTGCTTGCGGAAGGAAGTAGTCTCTAGACAATCTCTTTTTATGAAGCTCCCTCATTTTTTACTCCTTCTCCTCACCTTCTCCTGCTCGCTGCTGGCGGAGAAGAAGCCGAACGTCCTTTTTATCGCGATCGATGACCTTCGTCCGGAGCTGGGTTGCTACGGGTCCAAGCTCGCGGTCACTCCTCATATCGACAAGCTCGCCAAGCGCGGTCGCCTTTTCCAGCGCGCCTACTGCCAGCAAGCGATTTGCCATCCCTCCCGCACCTCACTTCTCACCAGCACCCGGCCTGACACGAACGGAATCACTCACAACTACGTCGCCTTCCGTGATCTCAATCCCGATAGGCTCACCCTCCCTCGCCACTTCCGAGATCATGGCTACCAATCCTACGCCTACGGGAAAATTTTCCACCGTGGCGGCGACGACCTCGAGCAATCATGGTCCGGTCCCGCCAGCTTCAAAGGCCTCAACCTCCCCAAACCCGTCGGCTTCGCCCTCCCCGAGAACCTCAAAAAGCGAAACCAACAGTTTAAGGAAATGTTTGCCAAGTACGGCGAAGCCGCCAAGCGCGGGCTCGCCTCCGGCCCGGCTTACGAATCTGCTGACACCCCAGATACCACCTACCGCGATGGCCACAATACCGCCGGAGCGATCGCCCATCTTAAGCGCTTCGCCGAAACCCCCGACAAGCCCTTCTTCCTCGCCCTCGGCCTCTACAAGCCTCACCTCAACTTCACCGCACCCAAAAAATACTGGGACCTTTATGATCCCTCCAAGCTCCCCGCCGGAACCTACACCGAACGGCCAAAAGACGGCGCTGCAATGGGCCTCCACGCCTCCTTCGAGCTCCGCGTCCGCCAAGGCATCCCCAAGTCCGGACCTATCGATGAAGACCTCTCCCGCACCCTCCTTCACGCCTACCTCGCCTGCGCCTCCTACATCGATGCCCAAGTCGGCCTCACTCTCGATGCCCTCAAAGAAACCGGCCTCGATAAAAACACCATCGTCGTCTTCTGGGGCGACCACGGCTGGCACCTCGGCGACATGGGCGTCTGGGGAAAAGCGACCAACTACGAGATCGGCACCCGCGTCCCCTTCATCATCTCCACTCCCGGCATGAAAAGCCCCGGCACAAGTACGAAGGGAATCGTAGAACTCCTCGACATCTTCCCCACCCTCTGCGAACTCGCCGACCTTCCCACACCAAAGAACCTCGAAGGAAAATCCATCACTCCTCTCCTCAACGACCCCGCCGCCGAGTGGAACCACCCCGCCCTCACCCAATACCCCAACCCCGCCCTGCGCGAGTGGGCTGCGAACCCGCTCTCACAAGGAATGCGCGAAACCTTCTTCGGCCCCCTCATCGAAGAGGTGGAAGCCAGCATCAAAAAACAGATGGGCGAAAAGTGGGACCGCGACCTCTTTGAAAACCACCTCATGGGCTACGCCCTCCGCACCGACCGCTACCGCCTCATCGAATGGCGCGACCACCGCGATCTCTCGAAGCCCGCGATCTTCACCGAGCTCTACGACCACCAAAAGGATTCCGCCGAGACGGTCAACATCGCGGCGGAAAATCCTGAAGCGGTGAAGAAGCTCCGCGCAAAGCTTGATCAGATGATCAATCCTTAAGCTCGCGCACCCAGATGTTCCGGAAGCGAACAGGGTTTCCATGATCCTGCATCGAGAGCGGGAGCTTATCAGCGTGCGCCTTGTAGTCAGTAGCTGCGTGAGGGCCACGCCAGCCGGTGCCGCCGCTGAGAACGGTGTGATTCTGAATGAGAACGCCATTGTGAAGCACAGTGAAGGTCGCGCGACGAGTCACCTTTCCATCCTTATCAAAAAGAGGACGCTTAAAGATAATGTCGTAGCTCTGCCACTCACCCGGCTTCCGAGCGGCATTCACAAGAGGCTTGGAGCGGCCATAAAGCGCGCCGGCTTGGCCATCTGCGTAGGTTTGGTTTTCGTAGCTATCGAGAACCTGCACTTCATAGTTCCCCATGAGGAAGACACCGCTGTTTCCACGGCCTTGGCCATTCCCCTTCACGGTTGCGGGCGAGGCCCACTCGATGTGGAGCTGGCAGGAGCCAAATTTTTCTTTGGTCTGGACGTAACCCGCGCCGCGCACGGACTCCATCGCTCCATCGACGACCTTCCACTTGCTCTCCTCGCCTTTGGTGCTGACCCAGTTTTCCTTGAAGGATTTTTCACTCCCTTCAAAAAGAACGACAGAGTCTGAGGGAGGAGCTCCTGGCTCATTCCCCGGCGTGACGACCGGAGGAAGAGCCTGCTTAGTGGTGTCGGTCTCGTGGACCTTCACGCCATCGATATACATGTAGACCCCTTCCTTGCCGTTCGCGTCCTTCTTCTTTTCAACCTTGATTTCAGGCTTGTTGAAATCCTCTTGGCCGAGGGAAGCCAGAGGTGCGAGGGAGAGGGCGACAAGCCCTGCAAAGAGCGAGGTAGATCTGAAATAAGAGCTTTTAACCATGATGGGAAATCTACTCCTTCAGGATGGCTGCGGTCAACTTTTGAGTATTTTCACTCTTAAGGGCTGATCGTCTGGACCCACCAAGGATTGATTCCTGCCTTGGAAGTGCTGGTGCGCTTGAGGGTACCATCTTTTAAAATCTGGAAAACAGCGAGGTTCCCCGACTGCTGACCTGCGGCGATGAGGTGCTCGCCATCAGCCGTGATATTAAAGGAGCGGGTCACCGCTTCGGTGGGAGTATGCTCGATCGGGGTCAGGGTTCCATCGGCGGCGATGGCGAAGCTGGCGATGGCATTGTAGCCCCGGTTCGCGATGAAGACGAACTTGCCTGAGGGATGGACTTCGATGTCTGAGGTAGACTTCCGCCCCTCGAATCCCTCAGGAGGAAGCGTGGTGAGAGTCTGGGCTTTTCCAAGAGCGTTCATCCCTTTGATAAAGCGATAAGCGGTGATGCTGCAGCCCTGCTCGTTACTGCCGTAGGCGAAGCCATTAGTGGGGTGAAACCAGAGGTGGCGGGGGCCCGTGTTTTCTCCGGTGAGAAGAGCGGTGTGCTCATTCACCGTGAGGGTTCCGGTCATGACATCAAAAAGGAACTGGTGAATTGAATTCGGTCGGGTGTGAGGAACGAAAACAGCCTTACCCGAGGGATCGAAAGTGATGCAGTGGGCCTTTTCATCTGTGGCGATGAACTGGCTAGGCTCCGCAGCGAGGATGCCATCAGGATCAATGCGATGGACCGCGATTTTTCCAGCCTGATAATAAGCACTCAGGAGGAACTTACCGCTCGGGTGCACATTTAAAAATGACGCGGCCTCACCGATCATAGACTCGCCAAGAAGGGTCAGCTTTCCCTCCGCGGAGATGTCGTAAGTCGCAATAGAGTTGGAACCTTTGAAGGCCACGTAAAGTCGAGTCTGGCTTTGATTCACCGCCATGCCCGATGGTTGACCTTCGGTATCGATGCTGCTCTTCGGCGTGAGGGTTCCCTTCTTTGAATTGAGAGCGAACGTGGCAATCTTTTGATCCTTCCCGAGCGAGAGCAGGACGAATTGCTGAGTTGATTTCTCAACAGCGAAGGCGCTCGAGAAAATAGCGAGGGTGATGAGGAGAGAGCGGATCATGGGGTGAATGGGGTAAGGAAACCGAAAGTGGTGCATGCCCGGCTGGTAGCTCTTAGCGATTAGCTGGGAGCTCCCTGGGCTCTGGTGAAGACTTCGTTCGAAGGACGGGTTCCTTTCTAGAAAAGCTCGGTTTCCCCTCTCACTCAATCGAAAAAGCCGATGGTAGGGCCCGAACCAAAGGGAGCCAAAAGCTAATCGCTAACAGCTAAGGGCCAGCCCCATCGGCCCGTTCTCCCTAGAAATATTTCTAACAAAAATGACATCGCGCCAACAAAGCCGCGATTGAGCAGGTGAAGGCACTCCCGCCTTACACCAGCGGAATCAGCCCCAGCACGGGAGCGGCCTACGGCGCGATTGGCGGGGTGACAAATCACACGATGGGGAGAAACCTCATCGATGGATACTACTCGGGAATCCCCATCGCGGCCCTCTTGGTCCATCTACGATCTTCACATCAGGTGGCAAATCGATTCGTTTCATTTTCAAAGAAATAATTGGTTACTTCATCCACTTTTTGACTGTCAATTAGCAAGGACTACTCCACTCGGAGGATTCCCTGCATCGCTTGCCAGTGACCGGGAAAGGTGCAGATGTAGGGGTAGTCTCCGGGAGTTTTTGGGGCGCGGAAGTGGAGGGTGTGGGTTTTTCCGGGGTCGATGACGGGGATGATGTGGAGGACTTCAGCAAGCTTGGGGACGTAGTTTTTTTCGCCGGCTTTGGGATCGTTGAGCATCTTGAAGGAAGCGTCTCCGACCTTCTGGGTGGCACCGGGTTTGAGGATGACGAGGTTGTGCGGCATGACGTCGGTGTTCTTTAAAGTAAGAGCGATGCCTTGGCCGGGTTTGGCGGTGAGGAGTTTTTGTTTGTATTGGAGGCCACCGATGGCGTCGACGGTGAGCTTGATGCCGCCTTCGATGAGTTTGCCAGTGACGTTCCTTTGGCGTTTTTTTTGTGGGGTGCGATCGACGCGGAGGGCGATGGCAGCGAGCTTGGGTTCGGTGGGGATGAGGATGCCTTTGTGGTGGAAGGGCGGGGAAAGAAACATCGGCGAGGGGAAGAGGTCGGTTTTGAAATCGTAACCATCGGCGGCGGTGAGGTGCATGCGGAGGTGGAGTTGCATGGCGGGCTGGAGTTCGGGGATTTCGACGAAGATGGAGGTGTTGTTTTTTAACAAAGTGACGGAGCGGATGGTGATGGGGTCGTGGCCGAGGGAGGCGGGATTTTTGATGGAGAACTCGGGGGAGCCATAGCGCTTTTTGTATTCGTAGCTCCAAACTTGGCCGAAGTAGCGGTGGAGTTCGGTGGCGGAGGCGGCGAGCTTTTGGGTGAAGTCGATGCGGATGCCGTTGGTGTGGACTTGGAAAGCGGAGGGTTTGTAGACGGGCTTTCCGGTGTAACGGACGCGGTGGAAGCAGCCGTCCTGGGTGGAGTAGTCGCCCCAGCCATCGAGCCCGACGAGGTAGAGTTGGCCGTCTTTTGGATGGAAGGCACCACGCATGGAGCCAGCGAGAAATTCGCCTTCGAGCGGGACGGTGGCGCCTTGGGGGCGGGCGGCTTTGTCATCGCGGAGGATGAGGTAGTGGAGGCCGGAACCGTAGGAGAGGCCGAGGTGGGATCCTTTGAAGGGGCCCCATTTATCGGAGGTGATCTCGACCATGCCGCCGACGGAGCCATCGATTCCGCGTGGGATGTAGCAGAGGGGTGGGGAGATTGTTTTGGTGCGGTCTGCGGAGCTAGGGAGGCCGTAGAATTCGCCTTGGTGGACTTCGATAATAGAAGAGGCGGGAGTCCAGGTGCCTTCTTGGGGGGCGACCCAGAAGTAGTCCTTCGAGCCGCCGATGCCCATGCAGTTGCGGACGCCGGATCCTTGGACGACGGTCTTGCGGTCGGGGCCGGTGCGGAGGATGGCTTCGCGCTGGGTGAAGTGGAAGGAGCCATCGGAAGTACGATGAAGACCGAAGGTGTGGGAGTGTGAGCGGTCGTAGCCGCCGAAGTCGTTGGCGTAGTTTTCGTAGTAGTCGGCTTCGCCGTCGTTGTTGATGTCGTGGAGGCGGTAGATTTGGCCGCGGTCGAGGACGAAGATGCCGTCGTCATCGATGTGGATGCCGATGGGTTGGTTGAGGCCGGTGGCGAAGCGTCGCCAGGTGACATTTTTCAATGAGTCATCAATGCCGGAGATGAGCCAGACGTCGCCTGGGAGAGTGCAGGCTAGGGCGTCGCCATTTGGAAAAAAGGCGAGACCGGTGAGCTGCATGACCGTTTTGTAGGGGTTGTCGAAGGGGACGGTGAGGGTGTCGGTGACGTAAGCAGAATCGGGGCGATTTTTGCCGAGGGTGCCGGGGGATTTAAGGGTTTCGGTCCAGCGGCGAGTGGGTTTGCGCTCGGTGGTGAGGTGGGTGATTCCTGCATCGATAGCGATTTCTTGGCCGACGTTGTTGATCTGAGCAATGATGACGAAGGCTCCCTTGGTGGCACTTTTGAGCGAAAGGATGCCGTTGCTGATGGCGGATTCGACATTTTGCGAGGAGACGATGGAGGTGTGAAGCTCGTTGCCAAGGGGGAGGTCGAGGTGGCCGGTGGGGGAGAGATCGATGCGACGGTAAAAGTTCCCGAAGAAGGCCCAAGGCTCATCTTGGATGGTGACGTCACCGACTCGGTATTTGAAGACGATGCGCTTTCCGTAGCGGTGGAAGCCGAGATAGATGGAATCTTTTGGAGCGGTCGCTTTTTCCGAAACGAACCACGGTTTCCCTTTGATGGAGGCGTTGCGCGAGGTGCCCCAGCGGAAGCCAGCGAAGTCGACGAAGCCACCTTCCCAAACCGAGCGGTAGCTTAGGGTAAGAGGATCGAAACAGGCGGAGAGTTCGCGATTTGCGCCGAGACGAAGATTGATGCCCTTGAGGACGACGAGCTTGTCGTGGCGGGTGACATGGGTGAGGTGCTCCCCCATCTCGATGTCGTTCCAGCGGGTGTCGCTATGGTTATTCTGGTTATGTTTTCCCCAGTGGCCGTGGAGGCCGGCGTCGAGGCCGGGGTAAGAAGGAATGGTCTCGGGGAGGTCCTCGGAACTGGCCATATAGTGGTCGGCTTGGCGCTGGTAGAAGTCGTAGAGGCGGGCTTCGTTGACTTTTTTTGAGGCGAGTTCGTAGTTCTCACGGCCTCCTTTTGGGTCGGCGTAGGGATGGAGCTTGGGCTTGGCAGGGCCTCCCAGATCTTGTGCAGAAAGGATGCTGGAGATGGCGAGAAAGAGGAATAGAGAACGTGGTGAAGACATCGCGATTTGAGTGGATTTCTTAGGGATAAAGAACGGTGACCTTACAGCTCCGTTGTGTGCTGGGGATCAAAATAACTCAGATCATGCTCGATCTCGATCCTCGCTTTTGGGAATTTTTTAACTAAAGATCTCTCTCATTACAACTCCCTCACTATGGACAATACATGCACTGATTTAGACTCCTTTATGTCCGGCTTAAAGAAGCGCAATCCCGGCCAGTAGGAATTTCACGATGCCGTTCAAGAGGTTGCCTCCGATATCCTACCCTTTGTCGCCGATCACAAAGACTACCAAGGCGAATGCTTTCTGGAGCGCCTGACCGAACCCGACTGTTTCCGAAAGCGTGCTGAAGTTTCTCGGCTTTGAGCAGATCTTTAAAAACAGCCTGACCGGCCTGCCGATGGACGGTGCGAAGGGCGGTGCGAAGAGCGGTTCCAATTTTAATCCGAAGGATAAAAGCGATGGCGAAGTGATGCGCTTTTGTCAGTCGCTCATGACGGAACTGCACCGCTACATCGGACCGGACCGGGATGTCCCGGCGGGAGACATCAGCGTTGGCGCGCGCGAGGTCGGCTACCTCTTCGGGCAGTATCGCCGACTGTCGCACACCTTCACTGGAGCAATGACTGGTAAAGGTCTTTCCTTCGGCGGAAGCGTGGGCCGGACGGAAGCGACCGGCTACGGCACGGTCTATTTTATGCGCGAAATGCTGCAGGCCACTGATCAGGAAATTGAAGGCAAGACGGCGATCGTTTCGGGCTCTGGAAACGTCGCGCTCTATTGTATCGAGAAGCTCATCCAGCTGGGCGCGAAGCCTCTGACCGGGAAAGGCTTCCAATGCCAGGGGCGTGGCCGTTTCCGGCCTTGAGCAAACCCAGAATTCACAGCGTATCAGCTGGTCCTTAGAAGAGGTCGATGAGCGCCTTCAGGAAATCATGAAGACAATTCACGGCAAGTGCGTCAAGTATGACGTGGGTGACAAGAGCGATAAAATCGACTACGTGCGCGGCGCAAACATCGGCGGCTTCACCAAGGTCGCGGATGCGCTGCGAGAGTGCGGCGTAGTTTGAAACGAAATCATCATGAAAGCATCCGACCTCTTCGTCAAAGCCCTCGCAAACAAGGGCGTGAAACACGTCTCCGGCATCCCGGGCAAGGAGCCGTTCAATGGCCATCCCAGACAGTAGAGGAGTTGGCTGACCGTAACAAGGTGCGTCCCTCCGCCCGCGAGCAACTCAGTTTTTACTCGGTCACAGGAATCACGCGCCAGAAATTTTTAGGTCCGACTGCTCCATTAATGTGAATGACGCCATCGGTTCCACCTGTCGCCACAAGTTGTGAACCCTGATTTTCCCAGCTCTCGAGGTCTAAGCTCGATTGCAGTTGGTAGGTGGTATTTTCCTCTCCTCGAAAGCGCACCACAATATTGGCTCTCGATATGATGAGCTCAACAATCTCAGGGCGTCCGCTTCCGTAGAATTGCCCAAAGATCTCGAACTCCTCTTCGATGCCGCCATTCTGATCATCATCGCCAGACCACGTCGTGAAAAAGTTCCCATTGGAAGAGTTCACTCCGACTATAGGGGTGTGTGCATTGAAATCCGGATCATTATCCGGCCCCATATCACTCAGGAGAAAATTCGTAGTTCCAACCAAGTCTCCACTCACAGAGGCTAGGAGTTGGCCTCTAATCTCAGAACTATCCCCGGCTCCATACGGTAGTGTTTCCCAGACCACGATGTAATTTCCGCTCACTGGATCGTAGGCGCAAGCTGGATTGATTCCGGCAGCATCCTCGAGTTCGCTAATGGTAAACATACTCGAGGCCCCCGGAGCACTTTCCAGATAATAACGTCCATGAATCTGGACATCCCCCTGTGAGGCAAGATCAGCCTGCCACACGACGAGAAAACCATTATCCGCTTCTGCATCCAAGCTCGCACAAATTGCGGGATTCTCCGCAAACCTGCTCGCATCACTGCTTGAGCCTGTCTCGCTTATCGTAAACAGAGTAGGGACCTGGAAACCTGTCTCACCACTGTATCGGCGTCCATAAATCTCATACTTATCATCCACCGATCCAGCGTCTGCCTGCCAGACCACCATGAAATCCACCCCATTGAATGCCACCGCGGGATTGGTGGCATCACGGTCCGCATTTCCTTCAGCCGAGGTGACGCTAATCCGAAAATCATCTAAACCCATCTCTGCGGCATCTACCCCATTGAGGTGTTGGCCATAGATTTCAAATTCGTTATTCACCAATGAGCCGGTGTCGGAGTCAGACTCCCATACCACGAGATACTGATTGTGAATGGCATCATAGGCGACGTCAGGATTGGCTCCATCAATCCTAGTGTTACCACGTGTCCCCACGTCGCTGATCCGCGTTTCATCTGACAAGAACTCTCCGCTGGCAGCATTCATCCGCCGCACAAAAATCTCGGTCTCCGCTCCCGAAAAATCATTATCGTTTCGTCCAAAGCCAGCCCACACCACGAGAAACTCGTTGTTCACTTCATTGTAAGCCGCAGCTGGATCTTGATTCTCACCAAATGCGGAGCCGCCGCCGGTGCTTTGATCGATTACAAAATCATCCTCATGAAGGCGCACTCCAGAGCTTCCGTCGATCCGGTTTCCAAAGATTCTCTCGAGGGCAAATGCGCCACCGGCTCCTGGGTTTTCCCAAACCACGAGGTAGCAATCATCGCTTGAATTGTAGACCAAAGCAGGCACGAAGGCATCGCTGATATTGTCGCCGTCACTCCCCGCCTCGCTGATCTTGAAATCATTGGCACCCTCTTCAATCAATCCACCATCGACACGACCGATTTGGATGAAAATTTCATCTTCCTCGGGAAACAAATCGAACTGATCGTCATTACCTGACCAAGTGAAAAACACACGATCCGCAGAGCCGCTGGCTAACGCGAAAGGCGCGCTCGGCCCAAAGCTATCATCACCATCCGGCCCCATGTCGCTCATCCGAGTGTTAGCTCCAAGGGCTGCTCCCGTGACGGCATCGATGACCTGCGCAAAGATCTCATCTTCCCGAGTCCCACCGCCGACATTTTCCGCGGCACTCCAAGCGACAACGAAAGCGTCCTCCTCCGCTTGGTAAATGACCTCTGGATTGATCGCCGAATCAGCCGAGGTGCCGTCATTATTCCCGAAAGAGCTGATCCGAAAATCATTCTGGCCCATTTCCAGCCCGGTCACATCTGCGATAAATTGGCCGTAGATTTCATTCTCATTACTGGCCAAGCCACCCGTGCCCGTATCGGCCTCCCAGACGACCAAAAACTGATCACGCTCTGGGTCGAAGGCCACCGATGGCACTCCGGCATCGACACTCGTATTTCCATCGGCTCCTGCGCTGCTGATACGAAAGTCATTCGGACCAGTCTCGATTCTCGTCCCGGCATCCACGAACTGGCCAAAAATTTCCTGCTCTCCATCGTCCAGCGCAACCGACAAATCATCACCCTCCCACACCACGAGAAAGCGACCACCATCACTGTAAGCAATCCTTGGGAAAAGGGCATCATAACTCCCATTCCCATCCGGCCCCATGTCACTGATACGAATCGTATCGCCAATGAATAATCCAGTCCCGGACACGAAGCGGCCAAAGATTTCAAATTCATTTCTAATCAGCCCGCCGGTCTCTTGGTAGCCGCTCCATACGATAAAAAAGCAATTCGACTCCGGAGAAAATTCGACATCAGGAGATCCCGTTCCGTCATCGTCGTCATCATTGATGATAAAATCGTCACCAATATTCGCCCCTGTGTCGCCTGCAAGCCGCTGCCCCCTGATCTCACTGAAGGCCGTCGTCCAGATCGCGAAGTATTCATCTGCGACCGAATTATAAGCCACCACCGGAGTTCGTGGATAAACCGAATTTGTATCCCCGTCATCGAAGGTATCGCTGATGACAAACTGCGGAGTCCCTTTCAGCTCTCCCGTCGTGGCATCGATCCGCTGGCCGAAAATCTCATACTCATTGAGCAAGCGATTTCCGACCACTCCATCCGCACGCCAGATCACCAAGTATTCGTCCTGAGTCGAGTTGTAAGCGACGTCTGGGTCGACCGCTTGGAAATATCTCGCAAAGTCGTCCACCGAGTTGCTCACTCGAAAATCGTTCGTTCCAATCTCGGGATCAACGGTCACGGGAAAGGAAGCCATCGCAAGCGCTTCTCCCGAGACGAAAATTTCCGTGCTTTGCTCAGTCACCGTCATCGTAGCGGGGAGCTTCGTGCCTTCGGCATCGAAAACCGTGACACCTCCGAGGCTCACGACCTCGCCATTTTCAGATCGCCAGAGCCAGCCTTGGGGATGCTCTTCAAAGGCGCCCTCGCACGCAATCAGGCCCGAGACGACAAAGTCCGCCGCTTGCGGGTCGTGAAGAATAAAGCGCTGCTCCACACAATCGACTCGCGCGAGATATTCCTCCGTCACTCCTCCTCGGGAGTAGTGGACGCCGGGGCTTGGGCCTTCTTTTTGAGTGGGTGTGACCTGCCCGTCGGAATCGTTTTGCCACTTCCAGACCGGACCTCCAAGACGGGGGGAAAAGGTGAGTCCGTCTCGGTCAAAATCAACCACGTGCCGGGGGTGCGTCAGCTGAACTCCTTCATCTTGAAGCGCGATTTTATTTACCGCAATAGCAGTGGCCTGCGCCACGCCGATGACTCCCCTGCTCCGCTCCGCTTTGTTTCCAATCGCGCTCTGATCAGAGGACGAGATCGTCTCTCTCTCGGCGTGAATATTTGCAGAAGACTCAGAGCCGCTCTCTTTTCGATCCGAGAGAAAGAATGCTACCGAGTAGACCACCAAGGTCAGGCCCAGCCGGTTGAGATTTTTTTTGCGGAGGCAGGTGTAGGGTGCTTGCGAATTCATAACGAACTGTGCGAGAACCCACAAATAGAGGATGCCGAGCGAGCACGAAACTTTAAACTTTCCCCCGCGAAAAAGGATCGCCCACCAAAGAGATCTCTTAAGGCGCAACGGGCAGGACCTCACGACCATCAGCGACCGGAAAAAGTGCGCCTTGAGCTTTCAAGTGAGTCATCATTTCCGCAAAGAGGCGCTTCAACTCAGTAGGATTTTTGGTGGATAGATTTTCTTTTTCGAAGGGGTCGGCGCGGAGGTTGAAGAGCTCGTAGCGCAGCCTCTGTTTCCCGACGGGATAGTGGTAGATGAGTTTCCAGTCGCCATTTCGGAAGCCGGTGTAGTAGTTACTCCGGTGCTCGTGGGGGAAGTGGCTGAGGAAGATCTCGGGGCGGGCGGGATTGGGAGTGCCGGTGAACTGAGCTTTGAGGTCGTGGGCGTCGATCGGGTGATCATTGGGAATCTCCTGCCCCACGAGGTTGAGGATGGTGGGGAAGAGATCCATGACGGTGGCGAGCTGGGTCTGGGTGACGCCTTGCGCGATGGGGAGTTTTTTCTGATGCGGGTTGGAGGGGTTGGGCTTGGCCCAGGCGGCGATGAAGGGGGCACGGGTGCCGCCTTCATAATGCGCGCCTTTTTTTCCACGAAGCGGTGCAGAGCTGCCGTAGTCGTGCGCGCCGCCGAGTGGGGCGTCGCCTCCGTTGTCGCCCAGGAAGAGGACGAGGGTGTCTTCGGCGACGCCGAGTGAGTTGAGGTGATCGAGAAGGTCGCCGAGTGATTTATCCATGCCTTCGACAAGGGTGGCGTAGGCTTGCGCTTTCTTAGGCTTTCCTGATTCGAGGTAATTTTTCGCGAAGCGGGGGTCGGAGTGGAAGGGGGCGTGGAGGGCGTAGTGCGCCATGTAGAGGTAGAAGGGTTTCTTTTCCTCGGTGGCGTGAGTGACCGCTTTTTTGGCTTCGATGGTGAGTGCTTCGCTGAGAAAAGTGTCGCTGCCGTGGTAATTGGTGAGGTGAGAGACGCCGTAGGTGTTTGCCGTGTCGTCCTTGCCTTTGACTTCATTACCGTAGTTTTTCTCGCCGTAGTAGCTACCGGGCTGGCCGATGCTGTCGCCGCCAATATTAACGTGGAAGCCGAGATTGAGCGGGTCCTGGCCTTCGTGGTCGTAGGGACCGAAGTGGCCTTTTCCAACGTGGATGTTTTGGTAACCGGATTCTGCAAGAAGACGACTGAGAGTGAGGCTGGATTTGGTGAGGCCGTTCCAATTCCAATCTACCGAGGTAAACTTCGAGCGGTTGTTTCCGGCAGGTCGAATCCAGTTGGTTGTCCGATGTCGCGTGGCATTCTGACCAGTCATGATCGAGATGCGGGTCGGCGAGCAAACCGATTGAGCGTAGAACTGACTGAACCGGGTGCCTTGAGCAGCGAGGCGCTCCATATTTGGGGTGCGGTAGAAGTAGTTGAGCGGGTGCTTTACCGTGATCCCTTTTTCATCAGTCAAAAAAGGAAGCGAGGTGTCCATCGCTCCCATGTCATCGACAAGGAAGAGAACCACATTGGGCTTTTGAACTGCGAGCAGTGAGCAATGAAGAATGAGTGAAAGAGTAAGGAAGAGTTTCATGGCGAGACCGGGCGAAATGATCGAGATCGATTGTAGCGGAGTGGGTGGCGATGCCTAGATTGGATTTTAGGGAATGACCCTTTCCTCTTTGCTCCCTTCCCTCTTTACAATTCAATCCACCCAACTCAGTGCGCGAGATCAGTAGTTTCACCTGTTCCTTCTCTTACTGGTGCCTCTCCGATACCGTCGTGAATGAATCGAAGGAGATGATGATGAAAATATCTGCATTCAAAATGATCCTAGTGGTCACGCCTTTGATCATTTCATCCTGCGCCTCTTTTCGTGATGCGCGATTCGACGAATCGATGAAAGACCTCCGGTCGCAAGTCTCTGAAGGGGACAATATTTATGCGACTAAAAAAGAAAATGACTCCTAATCCACTTTCAAGCGGAAGAATAGATTCTCTCCTGCCGGTTCACCGGACCCGATGTTGTGACGGAGATGTCGTGGAAATCTTCCCACCTTGCGTAGTCTGTATCGATAGCATAGCGCACGAGCATATCGTCTACAAAGACCTCTGGGCACAAGGTGGTTTCAAATAAACCATCTTACTTCTCGGGAGCGGCAACAGTCGGCACGACCAATTTGCGCGCCCAGATATTTCGAAAGCGCACCGGGTTACCGTGGTCCTGAAGTTGCAGTCCGCCAGCGGCTTGCTTCCCACCTTCCTGGACAGAGAACTGCGTCACGATCCCGTTGTGCAGGACCGTGATCGAACCGGGTTGGATGACTTTTCCCACCACGTCTTTTTTCTCACGGATACAAATGATGTCGTAAGTCTGCCACTGTCCCGGACCACGACAGGCATTCACAAGCGCCACGCTCTTCAAATAGAGCGAGGAAGCCTGACCATTGGGGTAAGTATCGTTTTGAAATGAATCGAGAACCTGCACCTCGGGATAGCCCCCGATAAAGACGCCGCTATTTCCGCGCCCCTGACTATTCCCCTTCACCTCAGCTGGCGTGCACCACTCGATGTGCCATTGGCAGTCCCCTTCCACTTGGTCTCGGGTCTGGACCGTGCCAGTCCCCCTCACCACTTCCATGTGCCCCTCCTTCACGAGCCACTTTGGAGTATCACTTCCGTCTTTTTCTTTCCCCTTCCACTTCGAAAGATTGGCGCCATCGAAAAAAACAATGGCATCAGAAGGGGCGGCACCTGGCTTAGCATCGGTGGTATGACCCGGAGGGGTCACCACAGCCGGACGCTCGTTTTGAACCTTCTCCTTACTCCAGCGACCGGCTTCGGAAATCGGCCCCTCAGCATGAAGAGAGACAAGGCTAGAAAAAAATATTACGATGAGAAGATTGGAAGGTTTCATGGATTGATAGAATTAGATAGAACTGCAAAAGATGGGGTATGTTCAACTACGTGGAGAAGTGCCCTAACTTTCCAGTCCGCTCAACTTTTCCTCTTTGGAATCAGCGAGGACTTCCCTTTCGGGTCGCGTCGATTGATGGAACAACTGGCTGGCTGGTGACAAGGTCGTCACGATCCCACTCTTCCTTTGAGGTGGCGCGGGCGCTTAGCTCCGCGATCACAATATGTCTGCGACTCTGCGCCATGGTGGTTCCCTTCTTTTGGGAATCCTGCTCCTCCTTCCTCTTCTAGGTGAAGATGATCCAATCGATCCCATCGCCGAGGAAAGTAGTGTCGAAGAGATTCTCGGTCGCACTGAGCTTCTCGATCCTGAGAGTGAAGAAGTCAAAGAAGCTCAGGAAAAAGCGCCCTCTGCTCTTCTTCCCTCTCCCGAGGAAATGGCCGAGCCGGAGAAAAAGGAAAACCTTTCTCCTGAAGCTCCTCCGGAAGACGCACCAATCCTTCCTCTTATCCAAAATGCTGGAGATGGACCTGGGAAGATTGAGGGGGTGATCTTTGATCGTGAAGGAGCGGGTATTCCCAGAGCACTTCTGACCTTTCCCGATCTTGGCGGACTCCAGCTGCGGACAGATCGACAGGGAAAATTTTCTCTCACGGGCCTCCCGGTGGGACCAGTCGCCGTTGAGATTCTTAAGCCTTCTTATCTCACTCGCTTGGAAGTCATTGAGGTGAAAGCGGAGGGTGTCACCAGCGCGCGCAGTGACTCTGATGTCGCCTACTTCACGAGATGTCCGTAGAGACTCTTCATGACGAGCTTGGGCTGCCTCTCTTCAGTAAAAATACCCCAGTGTTTTTCGGCTCCGGCGGGGTTGTTGGGGTCGCCTTTCCAGCTTTCATCGAAGGCTTCGAAAAAGAAGGTGGTGATGTTCCGCTGCTTGGTCCAGCCCATGAGTTCTTGGTAGTAGCGCTGCTGCTGTTTTTCGCCGGCGCGCTCGCCAAACTCGCTCGCGGTGGTGGCCCAGCCAGCCTCGGTGATAACGAGCTTGCTCTTGGGCAGCGCCTTTCTCACCGCTTCCATGTTTTCGGTCCCGAAAGAGATGCCTTCATCGATACCTTTCTCCTCCCAAACGGGGTAGATATGGACGGAGACGAAGTCTAACTCGGCGGCGAGCTTCGCGCCGTGCTTGGCCCACCAGTCGTAATTATCGGCGACGGTGACGGGCTGCTTGATGCTGCGCTTCACCTTTTTGACGTAAGCGATGACGGAGTCGACAGGAACCATGTGGTCGTTCCAGCTGACGAGGCATTCGTTTCCAACCGCGACGGAGACAATGATCTCGGGGTAGGCCTTGGCGAGCTTGATGGCGCTGGCGACTTCCTGGGCATTCTTCACTTTGCCTGCCTTGAGCTTCGCCTCGGAGTAGGGCTCGGGAGTCCAGGGGCAGCCGGGGTTGCTGATCTCGGCATCGAGCCACGCTCCGAGCATGACTTTGAGAGAAATCTTGTGCTCTTTGATGAGGCGGAGGACGGCTTCGGAGTTCTCGCCGGAGTCGTAGAGGCGGATGAGGGGGAAGGTGTTCTTGTGGCTGAGGATCTTGAGATCCTCAAGAATCTCGGCATCGCTGGGGTTCTTGGCGCCATCGCCCCGGTCCGGGTGCTGACCCTTGCGGTAGCCGGAGTAGCAGATCGCTTGATGAGTTCCGGCGAGGAGATCTGTTTTTTTCTGCTGAAGAATGTCCTCAGCAAAAAGGCTGTTTGGGAGAAGGAGTGATAGGGAAAGAAGGAGATGCTTGATCATGTTCTAGCCACGATCCAAACATCTATGAACCTCCTTCGACAAGCGCTGATTGCATTATATTGCAGAGCCCGTCGTCCACTGACTTACTTTTTCTCAAGAAGCTTGGCCACAACGGCGTCTACTTCCTTTTTTCCGTATGAGTGACCGCTGATAATTTGAACCAGCTTCCCGTCCTTATCCTTGGCAATGATGCCGTGGTCTTTGAGTTTCGCCTTCTTGATTTCCTCGGCGCTCCCTTTCTTGGTGGTGAGAATGTTTTCGAAGGTAATTTCTTCTCCTTGGGTTTTTTTGAGATCATTCACGATGACCTTAATCTTTTTGCACATCGGTCATCCATCGAAGTAGTAGAAGCTGAGCACGGGCTTCTTCTTTTCGATCTTCTTTTCAGCAGCGGGAGCGGCAAAAGGATCCTGCGCAGCAAGCGGGCTGATCAGGAAGATCGGCGCGAGCGCGGCGAGTAAGAGGAGTGGAATTTTCTTCATCAGCCAAGGCTAGCCTTTTTCAAAAGAAGGACAATCAAAGAAGCCTTTTCCCCTGCCCTTCCCAAATTTAACGCACGAAACCGAAAGTGCGGAATTAAGCGGGGGCTTTGGAAACCCACTCCATTCTTAAATGCGACTCCAATTTGTCGATCGTGACGAAGCCCAACTTGAGGTAAAAATCGAGCGCCGGATTCCCGATCATCACCGAGAGTCGCACCGGCAAGCTCGTGCGTGTCCCCTCCGCCAGCACCGACTTCATCAATTGATGTCCAATCCCGTGGCCTTGGTAATCGGGAAGAATCGAGAGATCGACGATTCTGAGGTGATCGGGGGTGTGATCGATATAAAATCGGCCCACCGGGTGACCAGAAGCCACAATGATCAAGTAATGCGCGTGAGGAAACTTCCTCCGGTAATCAGCCGATTGAAGCCGCGCTTGTTCCTTCAAAAGAGGGGTTCGTTCGTCCACCGGAAGATCACGAAAACCCGGTTCCCCTTCACGAACCGCGAAGATCAACTCCTCGACAAATGAACCATCCTCGGGAGTCTCCGGCCGCAGGGAAACCTCCGCCAATTTCCACATTGGTTGCTAGTTGCGAGAAGGAAAAATTCCAGTAAGAGCAATCGAAAAATTAATCACAAGAAAGGGCGGCATGTTGTTGTGAGCCAGCCCGCCCCCCTGAATATTGCCACTCACGGTCGAAAGCCCGGACGTTTCCGCGGAATCCGTGGAATAATTACTCTCCCCATCATTTGCAGTCGCAGGGATAGTCCCCACTGGAGAAGGGCTATCTCCCACCGCCGCAGTGACATTGTGTGTGTGCGTGTGGCCGGGTAATTCTCCCACAGAGAGCTGATGACTTTCCGCACCACTGCTTTGGCCAATTTGCCGATTGCTCAATCCCGAGCCTTGCCCATAGTGCATTGGCATCCGCCCTCTCAGATCAGGAAGAGCAAATGTCGTTCGCCCGTCGCCGCCGTAGATCGTTCCAATAAGTGCAAACAAGGCGGTATTTTGTGAGATCGGCAGGGGCTGCCCATTGCAGAGCGCCCAAGCTCTCGGCGCAAAATTAAAGCCGAAGGTTTGAATTTGGCCAATGAAAGGTTCGGACATAAGATTAATAAGTTGAGATGTGTTAAAAAAGAGCTGGAGCCTTTTTAGCAGGTTCCCTACCTTTTCAATTGTTATGGGGATTAAGGCAAGTTCAAATCTAGCAATCTGTGGTCTGCTCGCAGGAATCACGGGCCATCTTTCCGCGGCAAGCTTTCATCCGATCGCCTCGGTCATCGCAAACACCAGCGGTTCCGATCCAGTCAGTGTCGATCGCCTCATCCTGGGACCCGGCCCCGGATTCGATGCGAATTCTCCCCACGATGCCATCCACGGCGCTGTCATCTGGGATTCCGTTTGGTATACTCAGGCCTGCGGCTTTCCCTGCGACTACTACCTCACCCTCCCTACTCCCGTCCTCACCCTCGATCTATCACAAGATCGGCCACTCAACGAAATCAGTATCTGGGGATTCGTCCAATCCAATACTAATGGAGCAAAGCGAGCCTCCCTCCGCTTTGCCACCGCAAGCGAGGGCACCGCAGGATTCGGAAGTTCCATCACCTTCAATCCCAGCTTCTCTCTCATTAACGACGAATCCATCAGGCAAAGCTTCGCCTTTGGACGAAGCATCACCGCCCGCTACGTCGAGCTCACCCTTTCCGACAACTTCTTCGTCGCACCGGGCGATGGTAGCCAAGGAGAAACACTAGGAGGCGACCGTGTCGGCTTGGGGGAAATCGCCTTTGCCGTTCCGGAAATCCTCAGCACTCCTCACGACAACCTCATCGCCACCGCGCCGCAAGCCTTTTCCTTGGTGGACGGAACGACCGGCACCGCCCCTCTTTCAACCCTCCTCGCTGGAGAAAACTACTGGAGTGCCGCCTTGGATCCAGACTCGGGAAAGGTCTACCTCTCGGTGCCCACTAACAGTGAGATCCGCGTGATGGACTTGAGCAGTTCAACTCCGACCTCGACCACCTTTATCACTCTTTCTGGGGCCGTTTTTCACGGCCTTGCCATCGACCGCGATAGCAAGCTTCTCTACGCCCTCGATTCGGGGAGCAACTCCATTCTCTCCTTCGACCTCGATACCGGAACCCCAGGCGGCACTCTCGCAAGCGCGAGCCTTCACCGGCCCAATGAACTCGTCTTTGACGCGGAGCGCGACTGGCTCGTTCTGAGCGACTCAGGCCTCGACCAAGTCCGGGTCTACGACACCAGCGGCTCCCTCCTTCACAACCTTTCCCACGCCAGCACGGTAGGGGCTTGGGGCCTCGCCATCGATCCCACCAATCAAGACATTCTCTATTCCACGCACGACCTTGGTCAGATTTGGAGATGGAGTCCCGGCAACGTCCCCACCCTAGAACACGACAACCTACAAGGGCCTCGCGGCCTCGGCTACGACCGATGGGGACGTCTTTACTGCATGGAAAGTGGCACTGGAGAAATCAAAACTTTCAACACCAACCCGCTCACCTTTTACTCCACCGCCCTAGGAGGCCGCGATCTCACCCTCTTCGGCGAATACGATCTCGACAACGACTTCATCCCCGATGAGTGGGAGAGCAATTTCAGCAGCGCTTCGCTGAACTACTGGAGCGATCCGGACAACGACGGCACCCCCGCCATCCTCGAGGCAGCCCTCAATGGCACCCCCCTGAGTGGAATTGACCAAAGAATCTCGTCGCTCGTGATCAGTGCCGATGGCGAGATCGTCGTGTCCCACCCCGCCTTGAAAAAATCGAACCTCCGCTACCAACTTTGGCTCAGTGACGACCTCGAAAATTGGCAGGAAGCCAACCGCATTCCGTCCGTCGAATCTGGAACGGGGCTTTACGACACTTGGTCTTACACCTTCTCTCCCGCCGAAGAAGGATTTGCCCCGGCCACCACCAGGCTCTTCACAAGAACCAGCGTCTTGCCAGTCGAGTAGCACAAAGGAATGACTGGTCGACCAAGAATTGCCGATTTCGAAAGCCGGATCGGTTCCACATTTTCCGTCTCACTCAGCGGATCCGAGATCGGCACTTGGACCCTTCAAGCCTTGAAGGTTCTCGCCGCCCCTGATGAAGAGGAACTCCGGGACTTGGATTTCTTTTCCCTCACCTTCCTTCACCACGTAAACCCATCTCCTGAGCAAGGAATCTATCTTGTGAGCGATCAAAGCGGATTCCGACAAACCCTGTTTGCCACTCCCTTTCGGCAGGACCAAATGGTGGTTACTGTTGCTTGAGCGAAACCTCAAAAGGCCGATCCGCGGAGAATCCCTTCAGTAAATTTCCTTCCGCATGCATCGGCGCATCGGCCAAGCTCGCCAACTCTTGCAAGCCCTGCGCCATCTGCTTGTGGGAAATGTTTCCCTCCAAAGAAACCAAACCCCCGCGATCATTCAGGCTGAAGCCATACTTTTTCGCCCACCCGGACAAAGAATTCCGGGTTGACCGCTCTGCCCCGCTGACTCCCGACGCACAAATCCCGGCACCCAGAGCCAACACGAGAAAATGATTCCGCTTCATGGTTTAAGACTACCCTTCACTTTCAATCCTCAACAAGACCAAACTCGAGCAGACGTGTCATTTCTCCTTGATCGACAGGAAAACCCTTCGAAACTCTTTATCATGTTCAAAGTCGCACTTCCCATCTTCTTCATGAGCCTCCTTGCCGGATCTCAATGCTTTGCTCAAGCAGGTGCACCACAGCGAAATATCAAATACGATACCAAGCACGAGCGCAATGTGCTCGACTTCTGGCCTGCTAAAAAGGACGACGCCCCCGTCTTCATCTTCTTCCACGGCGGAGGATTTCGCGGAGGTGATAAAGGTCACATCGAGCGAAATCGCGGTGCTTCCATCGAGTCCTACCGCAAGGCCGGCTTCGCAATCGTGAGCTGTAACTATCCCTTCCTGAGTAGCGAGATGGACTACGAAAAGATCGCGCACCACTGCGCCCGCTCCGTCCAGTTCGTCCGCTCGAAGGCGAAGGACTGGAAGATCGATCCCGAGCGCATCTGCTGCGGTGGCATTTCCGCCGGAGCGCTCATCAGCGAGTTCCTCGGCTACCACGATGACTTCGCCGATCCAAAGTCGGAGGACGCCGTGACACGCGAGAGCTCACGCGCGCAAGTCGTGGTCAGCATCATGCAGCCCATCGGGACCAAGGACTTCGCCCTTCGTTTTATGGAAAAAGGCGAAGCGCCCCTCTTCATCTACTCCACCGCCTCGCCTGACGATTTTCTCCACCCACCCGCCCAGGCCAAGCTCATTCATGAAAAGGCCAAGTCGCTCAAAATCCCGACCGTGATGTATGGAAATGCCCGCAATGGCCTTCCCGAGATCCCGAAGGGAAAAAACTGGCTCGATCTCAAGATCGCTTTTTGTCTGAAGCACCTTCCCAAGTGATCGCAGCTTGGATGCTTCCGCTATGGGAGTGGCGATTGCAAAAGCTTTGATTTGAGTCGTCAAATGCTCTCTGAACCCAACACTTGCGTCCTAAATCGAGATGAGAGACCAAATAGACGTAACCTACGATCCATGAAATGATCGGCCATAAATAGGCACTAAATTCAGGGCACGCGGAGGATCCTGCGTCTGACTCTATAAACCAACTCCAGATACATAACAAAAAATACAACCCGCAGCACACTGTAGAGGACAAGGCCGAGTCTTTGAATCGTAGAAAGGGAAGAAATGAAAAAACGACACCCACAATAACGACAAATTCAAAAGAAGATCGAATGTCTGCGGGAGTGATGATCGATGCCAGCATTCTTTATCTAACGGTTGAAGTGACTCGCGGCGGCACGCCGTTGAGTCGACTGAATGGTTATGAATTATTTTTGTTTTTGAGTTCTTCTAGTTGCTCTTCTAGTTCTTTGACCTTTTTATAAAGTGCTATTGATGGGAATGCCGCAAACATGAAGCATAAAGGTAAGTTTGCATAAAAAGTTATAGAAGCATGCTCTCCGATAAAGAGACTCATAAGGCATAGAAATGCACAAAAGACAGGTGCAATACAGAAGCCGATTTTTAGGTTTTGTTTCATGCTCTATTTCTTTTTTTATTTGTTCATAACAGTAAGGATCATTTAGCCCAACGGAGTTGGGATTGAATGCATCCCCCTATTTCCCCTTCATGGACTTTGGATAGTTTACTGATCCCTCTCTTCACCTGTCAAGAATCAAGGGTTGTTGAGAGTTCTAACTCGCCCGCTCCTTCCCTCCCCTTGACATTGCTGACGGCAAAGACGACTCCGGAGGCGTGCGCATCGGCGATCTTCTTATTCTTCTCCTGCTTGCTGCGCTTTGGGGAGCGTCCTTTCTCTTCATGAGAATCGCGGCGCCGGAGTTTGGGCCTCTTCCGTTGGTTGCTTTTCGGATGGGTCTTGCGGGACTGGCTCTCTCGTTTGTCTTTTTTCAAAAGGAGGCTCGGGAGTCTGCGAAGCAGCATTGGTGGGAGCTGCTGGTGAGTGGAGTGGTCGGCTCGTCGCTTGCCTTCATCCTTCTTTCTTATGCAACCCTGACCTTGAGCGCAGGCTTCACCTCACTGATGAACTCAAGCGTGCCGATTTTTAGCGCGATCATTGCGGCGATCTGGCTGAAGGAGCGGCTCCGCCTTCCGCAAATCATCGGGCTGGGTTTCGGCGTGATCGGCGTCGGGATTTTGGTCTGGGGGAAGCTCGACTTCACCTCCGATGGGCAGGGCTGGCCCATTGCCGCCTGCATCGTGGCTTGCGGGTGCTACGGCTTTGGCGCGAGTTGGATGAAGAGTAAATTATCGCAGGTGCGGCCCTTCGTCGGGTCGGCGGGAAGCCTCTTAGGTGCGGCGCTCGTTCTGATTCCCTTTGCGCTCATGCAGCTGCCCGAGACTTCGCCATCGCTGCGGAGTTGGGGAAGTGCGGTCGCTCTCGCGCTGCTGTGCACTGCGCTCGCCTTCGTTTTTTTCTTCAAGCTCATCCAGTGCTCAAGCGCCACTGTCGCGACCTCGGTCACCTTCCTGATCCCCTTCTTCGCGATCTTCTGGGGCTGGCTTTTTCTCGATGAAATCGTGACCACGCAAATGCTCCTCGGCCTCGGCGTGACTCTAATTGGGACGTCTTTGATTACCGGAGTGCTCGGCCGCCCCGCTCAGACGCCGTCTTGACATGACAGGGACATCGTGGAGGGTTTCAATCTACCATGTCTTTTCAAACTTCATTCGCTTGCTCGCTTGCCCTCTTACTCACCTCCGTCGCGGCGGGAGGAAATTGGGGCAGCTGGCGGGGACCTGCCGGAAATGGATCCTCCCCTGATGCCAAACCGCCTGTGGAGTGGAGCGCGACGAAAAACGTGAAATGGAAAGTCCCGGTCCCGGGGCTCGGATCAGGTTCGCCTGTGATTTGGGAAGACCGAGTTTTTGTGGTCTCGGCAGTGGCAGCCGATGGAGGTCGGGGATTTGATGGTGAGAAGTTGTCGAAGTTGGCCTTTCAGATTTTTTGCTTTGATCGAGGGACCGGAAAGCTGCGCTGGGAAAAGACCGCGACGACTGCGACGCCCCATCAAGGGACTCACTCGACGAATGGATTCGCCTCCGCCTCCCCGGTCACTAATGGGAAGCATGTCTATGCGCACTTCGGTTCCCGGGGTCTCTACTGCTACACGATGGATGGTGAGCTCGTTTGGAAACGGGACGACTTTGGAAAAATGGACACTCGTAACGACTTCGGAGAAGGCAGTTCGCCGACGTTGGAAGGCGACAAGATCATCGTGCCTTGGGATCATGAAGGAGCCTCGGCCCTCTATGCTCTCGATCGGCTGACGGGAAAAACGATTTGGAAGACCGAGCGGGACGAGCCGACGAACTGGTGCACGCCTTTTGTGGTGGAGCACGATGGAGCGAAGCAGGTGGTGATGAACGGGCAGACCTTCATTCGCGGTTACGATCTTGAGACGGGTAAGGAACTGTGGCGGATTGCCGGGAAAGCCCAGCGGCCGGTGACTTGTGCGGTGGCCATCGATGAACTCGTCATTGTCGCCAGCGGATTCCGAGGCTCCTACGGGGGAGCATTCCGCCTCGGCGGTCGAGGAGACCTCAAAGGAACCAAGAACGTCGCTTGGAGCTGGGACAAAAATACCCCTGACCTCGCCTCGCCCCTCCTATCGGACGAGCTGCTTTACATGCACAAGGCAAAGTCGGCCTCGCTGTCTTGCATCAATCCCCGCACGGGCGAGGCTTACTACACCGCTTCGAAGATTCCCGGCCTCTCTACCCTTTATGCCTCCTCGGTAGCTGCAGGCGGGCATGTCTATATCACGGGACGAAGTGGAACGACGGTGGTCATCAAAGACGGCAAGAAGTTGGAGATCGTTTCCACCAATTCAGTGGACGAGAGAGTCGATGCCACTCCCGCGCCCGTCGATAATCAATTGTTCATCCGCAGTGAGCGTCACCTGTTTTGCATTGAAGCTAAAAAGTAAGGTCAATGACGTCACCGGCGAGGTTGGGAGGCTATCCGCAGATTGAGAAGATTATCGCAGATTGTTTGAGGAGGATGAAACCTGAGAAGGAGCCGGGAATCTTTGATTGTGGAGCGAGGACGGATTCGGCAGAGTCATCCGCAATGATGAAGGGTTACTTTCTTGCTTCGGCTTTCCTAGCGATCAGCGGAGTGAGCTGGGCGGCACCGGTGGTGCCGGGCTTGCATGGGAAGCATCCTCTCGATGAAGTCCAGAAAGGGCACCTTTTAGCGAAGGAACTGCGCTGTGCGGCTTGTCATGACGGGTTCGGCGAGGAGGGAATGAAGGCGGCCCCGGATTTGAGGGAGGTGGGGACGAGGGTGACGAGAGGTTACCTTGAAAAATTTATCGCAGATCCTGCGGGGACGCATCCGGGGACGACGATGCCTGATGTTCTCACGGGCTTGGCGCCTGAGGAGAAGAAGCAGGTGAGCGAGTCGATCAGTCATTATCTCTCATCACTCCATGGACCAGCGGATGAGCTCCAGAAGCTTAAGGAATTGGTAAAAGGCGATGCGCTGCAGGGGAAGAAGGTTTACCACGAGGTCGGATGTGTGACCTGTCACTCGCCGCATGACGACGCTGGAAAGGAATTGAGGAAAGAGGGCGTGATTTCGCTGACTCATCTTTCGGGGAAGCATCAGCCAGGGGCCTTGGCGGAGTTTCTGATGAATCCGCTAAAGGTGCGGCCATCGGGACGCATGCCGGACATGGATCTGAGCACGAAGGAGGCCGCTGATTTAGCGGCCTATCTGGAAGTGGGAACTGTCGAAGGTCATGCAGCTATTCCGAAAGATCGGGTGAGCGAGGGGCGGAAGAATTTCCTGAAGTTCAATTGCAACTCCTGTCATGAGGTGGAGGGTCGGGGAGCAAAGACGGGGCCTGCTCTGGCGGACATGGACTTTGCGAACGGGTGTCTTTCTGAAAGACCGAAAGGAGCCGCGGATTACCATCTCGATGCGGGCCAAGTGAAAGCGCTCCGAGCTGCGCATGAGAAGCCAGTCGAGCTTACCTCAGCGGATCATCTCAAAATGAAGCTGACGCAGATGAATTGCATCGCTTGTCATGAGCGAGATGACTACGGCGGGGTTTCGGAAGATTTGGATGCTTATTTTGGATCGACGGAAGAGGCGCTTGGCAATGAGGCGCGCATCCCACCGCCGCTGACCTTGATGGGAGCGAAGTTGAAGCCGGGCTGGTTAGCAAAAGTACTCTACGATCGGGAAAGAGTGCGACCTTACATGACGACTCGGATGCCGCATTATGGTATCGATGGTCTCAAAGGGCTGACGGAACTCTTCGACGAGTTAGATCAGATCGAGGAGGTGGAGTTTGCAGAACCGACTCGTGAGACGCGGCCCATGGTAAACAATGGCGGTCATCTTTTACTTGGGGATAAGGGGCTAAATTGCATCGCTTGCCACAACTACAACGGCAAGGAATCGCCAGGGATGAAGGGCTTGGATTTGACGACCTCATTTCAACGTCTCCAGCCGGGTTGGTTCGCGGCCTTCATGAAGAATCCCGGTGCGCATCGGAAAGGAATCATTATGCCGAACTTCTGGCCGGACGGGAAAGCGGTACAGCCTGATATTTTGGGAGGCGATACCCACGCTCAGCTGGAGGCGCTCTGGTATCAGTTCTCGCTCGGGAGATCGGCACGTGACCCAGCAGGTCTGAGAACCGAGCCATCGAAGTTGATTGTGACTGACAAGGTGAAGGTCTATCGGGGCCGTAGCCGGGTGGCGGGTTACCGCGGAATTGCGGTTGGGTTCCCCGGTGGAATGAACTACGCCTTCAATGCGCAGAACGGCGCGCTGACTGCGATTTGGAAGGGCAAATTTGTGACGGCGAATTGGAGGTCTCAGGGTGCGGGAGATTTTAATCCGGCATCAAAGTCAGTTGCGCTGGCGCAGGATGTGGGTTTCCTACAGCTGAAGAGTTCGGACGATCTGTGGACGCTCTATCAGGTGACGACGAAGGAGAATCCGGTGAATCCAGATCCGCTTTATCCTAAGAATCAGGGCTATGCCTTTAAGGGATACTTTTTCGACACCAATGGGAACCCGACCTTGATGTATCGCTGCGGAGAGGTGGTGATCGAGGAGAAGTCGGAGGTAGCCGAAGGGAAGATTTTACGTCGCACCTTCCACTTTGATTCTCCCGCTCAGACGACGGTGTTTTTCCGAGCGCTGACGGGAAAGATCGAATCTGCTGCGGGCAATATTTTCACCAATGCGGATCTCAAGATTTCTGTGGGAGATGCGAAAACCAAACTCCGCGATTTCGGAGATGAGGGAGAAAAAGAACTGCTCATTGAGCTGAGCCTTCCTGCAAGAAAAACAAACTTCACGATCGACTATGAACTGCTTCGCTAAAGTTATTCTAGGTAGCCTCATGATGGCGTCTTTGCTGACGGCAGAGGAAGTGGGCGAGCGCTGGGGAACGGCGGATCGCGAGCGGGAATATTATCGAGTGGTCGATATCCCGATTCCGAAGGGAAAAGTAATCGAGGCCGGAGCCTTCGAGGCGCTTCCGGATGGCCGGATTGCGATCGGGACGCGCAGGGGCGAGATCTACTTTGTCTCGGGCCTAGATGCCGCGAGACCGGAGCCGACCTATCACCTTTTTGCAGAGGGTCTTGATGAGATTTTCGGGCTCGCTTGGAAGGATGACGCCCTTTTCGTGACCCAAAGCGGAGAGCTGACGAAGGTTCTCGATAGCAGCGGGGACGGTCGCGCGGATCGCTTCGAGGTCGTATCAGATGCTTGGGGTTACGGGACTTATCACGAATATGCCTTCGGCTCGAAATTTGACGCGCAGGGGAATCTCTATGTGGCATTGGGGCTTTCGAAATCCTACAACTCGTGGCAGCTGCTGCGCGGGTGGGGTCTCAAGATCACGCCAGAGGGAAGGACGATCCCGATTGCGAGTGGCATGAGAAGTCCGGGCGGAATCGGCTTTGATGAGAACGGCGCGCTCTTTTACATCGAGAGCCAAGGGCCATGGAATACGGCGTGCAGCCTGAAGTTTGTCAAAGAGGGAGGCTTCATGGGGCATCCTGCGAGTTTTAATTGGTATGACTACGTGCCAAATTTAGAGGCTCCGGTGGAGCCCAAGTCAGGCTCGAGCATTCTCATCGAGAAGGAGCGGGTGAAGGAGCTCGTGCCTTATGCGATCATTTTTCCCTACATCCGAATGGGGCGCTCGATCACGGGATTTGTGCTCGATGAAACGAAAGGGAAATTCGGTCCTTTTGAGAACCAAATATTCCTCGGTGATTACACCCAGTCCCTCATCATGCGGGCGACGACAGAACAGGTGAACGGCGTGTGGCAAGGGGCTTGCTATCCGTTTCGAGAGGAACTCTCGACGGGGATTCTGAACATTCAGTTTACTCCCGATGGGAAACTCTTGTGCGGCGGAACAAATCGTGGCTGGCCGGTGCGGGGGCTGAAGCCTTTCGCGCTGGAGCGGCTTGAGTGGACTGGGAAGATGCCTTTTGAAATTGAGCGGGTGACGATCACTCCCGATGGCTTCCACTTGAAGTTCACCAAGCCGTTGGCGAAGGAGTCAGGAGAGAAGGTGGAGAGCTATGAAATGGCGACCTTTACCCATCGCTACGGCGGAGGATATGGCGGACCTGAGATTGATCAAACGACGCCAATCGTAGAATCGGTCACGCTTGCTGAGGATGGGATGTCCGCGACGCTGAAGCTGAACCAGCTTTTGAAAGGGCACGTGCATGAGTTTGATCTAGCAGGCCTCAAGTCTCGCGATGGCGAAGCGCTCCTCCATAAGAATGCCTACTACACCGTGAACGAGGTGCCGGCAGGGATTGAGCGCTGAAAAGATCGCTTATCGGGAGAGACCGCTCTAAACCGCTTCTATGAAGTTGGAACAAGGACAGATTTGGAAGCTCGCAGAAGGATTTGTCCTCATCGTGGTCTGGGAACGGCTCGCGATTGAATATCAAGAGTTGGTTTCTGCAGACGCGACCGAGGGAGAGATTCATCGGGTGACGAAGAAAGAGTTCTGTAAGCTCATTAAGCATGCGGAAATGGTGGGGTTGCGCTCAGACGATGCTCCTACTCCTGCAGAAGGAGAGTGAACCGCGAATTGAGGATCTACTCTTATCCTTTCTCTTGGCTACCACGTGGGTAGAATAAGAGTCGTGATGATGAGAACCTCTCTTTTAGTTTTTGCCGCTTTCAGTCTGCTGTCTGGAACTGCGTTTGGAAAAGCGCGTGAGTATCTCAAGAAGAAGGACTCTTGGTATTCTGGGAAGGAAGCAGAAGTAATTGCGGGGAATGTGCTTTCTTTTCAGAGCGAGCTTGGGGGATGGCCAAAGAATATTGATACGACAAAAAAGAAGTACGAAGGAGATCAGAGTAAGTTGAGGCCGACTTATGACAATGGCGCAACGACGGATGAATTGCGCTTTTTGGCGAAGGTGATTCGGGCGACTGACGAGGACCGGTATCGCAAGGCTTTCGATCAGGGATTGGAATACGTGATGAAGGGGCAGTATCCCAATGGCGGGTGGCCGCAGTATATTCCTCTGAGCAAGGGGTATCATCGGCACATTACTTTCAACGACTACGCGATGGTCCGGCTGCTGGAATTTGTGCGGGAGGTTGCTTCTTCTGAGGACTACTCCTTTGTGAAAAAGGATCGTCGTGAGGAGGCAGAGAAGGCTTTTGAGCGTGGGATTTCTTGTATTTTAAAATGCCAGATCAAGGTGGGTGATCGGCTGACGGTCTGGTGCGCACAGCACGACGAGGTGGATCTTCGACCTCAGGTTGGGCGGAGCTACGAGCTCGCGTCACTGAGCGGGGCTGAGTCAGTTGGGATCACTCGTCTACTGATGAGCCTCGATGACCCGTCACCCGAAGTGGTGAGGTCAGCAGAAGCTGCGATCCGCTGGTTCGAGAAGTCGAAATTGAGCGGGATTCGGGTAGTGAAGGTGAAGGATGCGAAGGGCCCAGGAGGCGAGAACCGGGTGGTGGTGAAGGACCCTTCAGCGCCGGATTTGTGGGGGCGCTTCTACGACATTAAAACGAATCGTCCGATCTTTGTGGATCGAGACGGAATTCCTAAATCAAGTCTCGCGGAGATCGGCTATGAGAGAAGAAACGGCTACGCTTGGTATGGCAACTGGCCGAATAAGGTCGTGGGAAAAGAGGCAAAAAAGTGGAGAGAGCGGATCGCGAAATAGATTCGAACGAGCCGCTCCTCCAACTGAAGTTTCAGGGAACTGCTATAGTTCCTTGAGCTTGATGTTTTTCCAAGCGGCGGTGAAGGGGCCTTGCTTTTTCCCGATGCCGTGGACCTGGAGGCCGATGTGGCCTTTGGCATGGGTTTTGAAGATTTCTTCGTCGCTGAGGTCGGAGATGAGTTCGCCATTGATCCACGTCTTGATGTTTGCGCCTTTCGCGACGATGCGGAAGTGGTTCCACTCTCCATCCTTGAAGTGCTTGTGTGGGATGAGGAGATCCTTTGGGGTGAGCCATCCACGGCCGGTGGCTTCGCCGTAGATGTAGCCTGCTTCTGCGCCGTTTTCACCGGAGGCTTCGGACTCGACTTGGGGGCCGAAGAGGCGGCCGCCGTATTTGTCGTTCTCGACGTTTTTGAGCTGTGAGCGGATCTGGCAGCCGGAGTTCAGGCTGTTGTGGACCTTGGTTTCGAATTGGATCTCGAAGTCGCCGTATTGCTTGTCGGTGACGAGGAAGGTGTTCGGGCTGCCTTCCACAGTGGTGCCGACGATGGTGTCACCTTCGATTTTGTAGGTGGCCTTACCACTCTTGATCGACCAGCCGGAGAAGTCCTTGCCATTGAAGGGCGAGGTCCACTCGCCGATGTTGAGGGCTTTGACGACTTCGTCAGCGAGCATCTTGGAGCCTGCTGGGGTATAGTGGACGTCGGCTTTTTTCTGAATCTTAGCAGCGTGCTTTTTAGCGAAGGAGAAGAGGTCGTGGATTTCGATGCCTTCTTCCTTCATGATCTTGGCGGCGATGTCGTTGTATTTATCAGAGTCGCCGACGACGCGTCCTTTCGCTCCTTCCGGAACGGGAGTGGTGTTGCGCCAGATGAGGTGAGCCTCGGTTTCCTTCAGGCGCTGGACGAGCTTGCGGAGGTTCTTTTCGTAGTCAGCGGGAGAGACCTGAGGCTTGCTGGTCTTGGCCTTGGGATCGGCGAGGTTTTGGCCCTTGGGTCCCATGTATTTAAGATCGTGGAGGCCCCAGTTGAAATGAATGACGTCCCACTTTTTGTCTTTTCCACCGGTGTTGAGCCAGGTGTCGATTCCCTTGAGGCCCTTGGTGGTGGGACCGCAGTTGGTGGTGGGACGGTGGACGTTTGCTTTGCCTTGGAGACTTTTACGGACGCCGACGGTGTAGCCGATGGAAATAGAATCTCCGATGAGAAGGACGCGTGGAAGGCCTTCGATATCGGTGACGGGTGCCATGGCGGCATTTTTTTGTCCAAAGGACGCGGATGTCAGGGCTGCGACGAGAAGGATGGTCTTAAGCATTTCAAAGAGTCCCTTTTCGGCAGAGCGAAGGCAAGCTTCGACCTTGGGTCTACTTGCTCCAGCTGCTGCTGGCGGTGGCGGTGGTGGCCCAGTGCTTTTTGCCGTCGACGGTGCGGAGTTCGACGGCGTCGATCTGGTTCCAGCCGGGGACTTTGGCGGTATCGAGATAGAGTTTGATGGATTGGAGAGTGACTCCCGCTGGGAGGCCGATCTGGCTGGAGGGGGTGAAGTATCGCGCGGTGCGCTTTGAGCGTCCTCCTGCGAGTGCGGATCCATCGCTGACGGTTGAGGTGCAAATGGCGTCTAATTTAAACGGGTGGCTGTCTGGTGCGAGTCACACGACGATTGTATCGACGACTCCTTTGGACAGCCCATTTGATGAGGTGACGATTCGCTCGAATCTTCCCCTGAATGATCCGAGTAATCAGTTCATGCGGGTGAAGGCGACGCTTGCAGAGTAGTCGCGGCTATTTTCCTTTGCATGGAAGGGTCACTGGGAGACATTGGCTGACAATGAAGATTGCTCATTTGATCATCGCCTTTTCGCTTCTTGGAGCGTGTTTCCTCTCGGCGGCTAAGAAGCCGAATATTCTGTGGATTTTTTCGGAGGATCTCTCGCCTTACATGGGTTGCTACGATGATCCGATCAATCAGGGGCACACGCCGGCGATTGATCAGTTTGCGAAAGATGGGGTCCTTTTTAAGAGGGCTTATATGCCAGCGCCGGTGTGCTCGGCTTGTCGCTCGGCAATGATGACGGGAGTGATGCAGACGACAACGGGGACGCATCAGCACCGCTCAAGCCGATGGGTGAATGGTGAGGTGGTTCCTGAAGAGGTCCGCATTCATTTGCCGAAGGGGATGAAGGCGATTCCGGAGCTGATGCGGGAGGGTGGCTACTTCACCTTCAATAGCGGGAAGGATGATTATAATTTCCACTATGATCGCCGAAAGCTCTACACGGTGGGGACGGCGAAAAACTACGTCGTGGGCTTGAATGGCTGGCAGGGCAACAAGGCGGAGCATTCTGGTTCATTTACGGAAGACAATTGGAAGGCACGGACTGATAAGGATCAGCCTTGGTTTGGACAGATCATGATTTGGGGCGGGAAGGCGAAGTCGAGGCACGTCCGGAAGGGCGAGAAGCTGAAGCCGACGGATGTTCCTCTGCCTCCTTACTTTCCTGATACGAAGGCGCATCGGGCCGCGTGGACAGAGCACTACAATGCGGCGCGGGGTGCGGATGCGCAGATTGAGGAAATTTTGGCGCAGCTGAAAGCGGATGGTGAGCTTGAGAACACGCTCGTCTTTTTCTTCTCAGATCACGGGAACAATCAGTCGCTGCGACATAAGCAGTTTTGCTACGAAGGCGGGGTGCATGTCCCTCTCATGATGAAGGGTGATCATCCAGCACTGAAGGCGGGGACGGTGAGAAATGAACTTGTTTCAGGACTCGATATTTCCGCGACGACGCTTGCTTTCGGTGGGGTTAAGCTTCCAGATTACTTGGATGGACGTGATCTCTTTGCGACTGACTACAAGGCACGAACCCATGTGATCTCAGCGCGGGATCGCTGTGACTACACCATCGACCGGAGCCGCACGGTGCGGACGGAGAAGCTCCGCTACATCAAGAACTTCCACCCGGAGCGGCCGATGTTGCAGGCTCAGTATCGGGATAAGCAGCCGACGGTGAAGGATCTGCACCGTCTGCATGAGGAAGGAAAGCTCACGCCTTACCAAGATGAGCATTGGTTTGGAGCACGCCCTGAGGAGGAACTCTACGATCTCGCTAAGGACCCTCATCAGATGACTAATTTGGCAAGTGATCCTGCCTTCAAAACCGAACTTGAGAGGCATCGTAAGATCATCGCTGACTGGATCGTCAGTAGTGGTGACAAAGGCGAAATCCCAGAGTCTGCGGTGAGCCTCAAGCCGACTTATGACCTTTGGAAAGATCTCCCCATTTTTAAGGATGCGAAGGTGAATCCAGAATACGATCAGTTCCGCTAGAGGAGCCTTAATTTTTCTTCTTCTTTTTCGCTTTCGACCCCCCCGGCTGGTTGGGGTCGTAATCGGGATTCTTAGTGGGTATTTGTGCGCCCACGGAAATGCGCCAAGCTTTGAGCTCGGCAAGAAGTTCGGCTGCTTTTGCCGGATTTTTTTCGGCGAGATTCGTTGTTTCGCCACGGTCTTCCTTCAGGTTATAAAGTTCTAGTGCTCCGTCCTCGAGGAACTCGATGAGCTTCCAATCGCCGTGGCGGGTCGCGCCGTAGGGCTTGGTGCGGTGGTAGTGCGGGTAGTGCCAGAAGAGTTGATCGCGCTTAGGTTCGGTGGCAGAGCCATCGAGGATCTTAGTGATGCTGATGCCATCGAGGTGTTCCTCGGGCTTAGCTGGGAGTCCGGCCATTTCAAGCAGAGTGGGATAGAAGTCGGTGCCGATCACGAGGGCATCTGAGCGGGAACCGGCCTTGGTTTGACCTGGCCATTTGACGACAAAGGGCTCGCGGATGCCGCCCTCGTGAGAGAACCCCTTGAAGGCTTTGAGTCCGGCATCGGTCGCATCAAAGTTTCCGCCATTGTCTCCCGTGAGGATGATGACGGTATTGTCGGCGATGCCGAGGTCATCGAGCTTCTGCATCAGTCTCCCGACGCTGTTGTCGAGTGCTTCGATCATTCCGGCGCGGGCGGGATTAATGTATTCCTTCTTGGTGTTATCTAAATTTTTAGCCTTCACTTGGTATTTCTTCACCAAGTTTGGTGGAGCCATGATGGGTCCGTGGACGGTGTAGTACGAGAAGTATAAGAAGAAGGGGTCTTCCTTTTTACCCGCTTCCATGAAGTCGAGCGCGGCATCGGTGAGCTTATCGGTGAGAAAGTCGCCCTTTTTCCCATCATCAAGGTTCGGCATGTTGAAAGGAGAGAAGTATTTCCCTGGGCCTTTTGGTTGTCCCCACTCGCGTCCTCCGACATTCACATCGAAGCCATGGTCCGTGGGATAGTGTTTCTCAAAGTCAGGCTGACCGATGGGCATGAGATGCCACTTTCCGAAGAATCCGGTGCGGTAACCACCTTCCTTAAGCACTTCGGGGAGGAGGACACGCTCATGCGGCATGCGGGTGTTCCACTTAGGGATCAGGAGCTTAGGATTCTTAGCGGCGTGGCCGACAATCCAGTCGGTGAGGTGAAGGCGTGCGGGATAGCGTCCGCTTAGGATAGCCGCGCGGCTGGGTGAGCAGACGGTGCAGGCGGCGTATGCATTTTCGAAAAGCATTCCCTGCTTGGCGAGGCGGTCGATGTTTGGGGTCTCGTTAAACTCCGCACCATAGCAACCGAAGTCAGCCCAGCCGATGTCATCGACGAGGAGAAAGACGAAGTTGGGTTTTTCAACTGCTCTTAAAGACGCTGCAAAAAGTGAGAGGCCGATGATGAAAAAAATGTGCATAATGTTGCATTAATTCTACAATTTTTGGGAAAGCTGTGCCAGATTCAAGTCATCATGCTTCGCTCAATTCGTATTCTTGCAGTTTTATCCTCCTTCGCATGGGCCGAGAGCCCAAACTTCGTGAAAGTGGGAGCCGGGAGTTACACTCTTATCAGACCTGAGGTTTGCGAGCCGCTGCCGACTGAGATTTATAAAACAGCGGAGCTGACGGGGCCAACCCCTACCAATCAGTGGTGGAGCTCTCTTGTGTGGGAACAGCACTCACAGAACATGTTCCCCCACCCTCTCGGGATGGTTTGCCACGCCGGTGGGATGGGTGTGAGCTACCCGGGTTCTGGGCTCGTGGGAGGTTCGGGAAATATCATGGGCGGTGGGGTTTCCAAAGGTGGTGATCTCATGGTCGCGCACTCCGCTACTTCTGAGTTTCCTGACACTCGTCTCGCGAAACACTCCGCGTGGTTCATTACGGCGGAATTTAAGAAAGACAACGCCATTTTGCGGACCAGCTTCGGCCACGGAAGTCCCTATCTTTTTTGTGAAGTCGAGGGTGGGCAGGGAAGCCTCAAGTTCGCCCACAAGCCGATCATTTGGTCGGGCGAAGAAGGCGATGCGGTGATCGGTCTCACGGTTCGTGGAAATCACTACGGTATTTTTGGGCCGCGTGGATCGAAGTGGACCGCGCAGGGCGATGATCTGTGGAACTGCGAGTCGGAGAAAGGCTACTTCACGGTCGCTCTCATGCCAGACAACGAGCCGAAGACCTTCAAGCTCTTCGAGCGCTACGCGCACTGCCACGTCATCGACACCAAGATCATGACGCAGACCGAGAAAGGTCAGCTCAAGACGAGCTACCAGTTCGTCACCGAAGCGAAGGAGGGGAAGGAAAAAGGCTCCCTCTATGCGCTCTACCCTCATCAGTGGAAATACTCTTCTGCTCCTCTCACCGATCAGAGTTACAGCTCGGTGCGTGGCGAGATGAAGCTGGCTGTTGGCGAGGGCTTCAGTACCACAGTTCCGGTCCAAGGCCTTCTACCCATGCTTCCAAAAGAAGGCATCCCTAACCGCGAGCGCATGCTGGCTTATCTGAAAAGCTTCCCGGGCAAGACCGACATCGCCGACACCTACTGGGAGGGCAAGCACCTCGGCACCCTCGCGACCCTCAGCGGCATCGCCGAGATGATTGGCGAAAAGGAACTGCAGCAGAAATTCGTTAGCGAAATCCGCGAGCGTCTTGAGAACTGGTTCACCGCTTCGCCCAGCGAGGAAGCTCCGCTTTTCTACTACGATAAGAATTGGGGAACCCTCATCGGGAGCAAGGCCTCTTATGGTAGTGACTCGCAGCTCAACGACCACCATTTTCACTACGGATATTTCATCCGTGCTGCGGCCGAGGTGGCTCGACTTGATCCCACTTGGGCCAAAAAGTGGGGCCCGATGGTGAACCTCCTCATCAGCGATATCGCCTCCGCGAAAAAGAACGACACCCTCTTTCCCCACCTCCGCTGCTTCGATATCTATGCCGGTCATTCCTGGGCCTCGGGCCACGCCAAATTCGGCGATGGAAACAACCAAGAGTCCTCCTCCGAATCGATGAATGCCTGGTATGGCATGATGCTCTGGGGCGAGATCACCGGCGATGAAACGACTCGCGATCTCGGCACCTTCCTCTACAACACCGAGCGGACCGCGGTAGAGGAATATTGGTTCGATGTCTCCGGCACCAACTTCCCGAAGGACTTCCCAAATGTCGCGCTCGGCATGATCTGGGGAGGAAAAGGCGCCTTTGCCACTTGGTTCTCCGGCGATGTCGACTGCATCCACGGCATCAACTGGCTCCCCTTCACTCCCGCCTCGATCTACATGGGCCGCCATCCGGATTACGTGAAAAAGAACCACGATTTCCTCGTCTCAAAGCGCGAGGGCGGGAGCGATTATAACAACGGCTGGGGCGACCTCGTCGTCATGTTCAACGCGCTCAGCGATCCCAAGTCCGCAGTGAACTACCTCGACAAAAATCCCCAGTGCAGCCTCGAGGGCGGCAACACCCACGCCTTCATGTATCACTGGGTCAACACCCTCGATCTCCTTGGCAGAAATGACAGTAGCATCACGGCGGACCACCTCTTCACCAACGTCTACTTGAAGGATGGGAAGAAGACCTACGCGGCTTACAACTTTGGTAAAAAGTCGCTCAAGGTGCGGTTCTCTGATGGGGCAGAAATGACGGCAGCGCCGAAGGGGTTGAGTCTTAAGAAGTAGGACTAAAGGGGGCGTAAATCCGCGTCTTACTAACGTTCCTTAGACCAAGATGTTGAGTAGTTCATTGGGCTACGCGTCCAGTATGGATTATTCAACTCCACCTCTTTGCCGTTATCGGCGACTGGTTCCCCTTTATCTTTAAAACTGAGCGAGCAAGCGCCGCTTTCCTCGCCGAGAGAAGTCACCATTTCCCATCTTTGAAAATCACCTTTATAGAACAATAATCGAATGACATTTGAGACGCGCACTGTGTCGCCCTTTTCTTTACTTTGTGGATCTGGACGAAGTTCCTGCTCGAATGGAATAATGAGGATCACGGACGTTCCTGGATCTTTGTAAGAAGTCGCCTTGCGCTCAGTTTTGACATAAGCCTGTCGTAGATCGACTAGCTTCAAATCTGGTAACTCTAAGTCCGGCACGGATATCGTCTTTTCCTGATAGGCCACGGAAACTTGAGCTAGGCTCCACTTCTTATTCAGCTTTAATTTGAAACTGTAGGCCGCTTCTTTTGTAGAGAGGTTTTGCAGGGTCGTAAGCGTAACCTCGGTAAGGAGAGAGCCAATCGGATGCTCGTCACTACTTTCGACACGAAGTGTCATTGCGGCAAAGGCAGCTGAAACGAGCAGGCTTAAACGAATTCACTCTCTCTTATCTACCTGAACTGTTTTATTATTCAAGGGATCTGGTCCTTACTTCGTTATTGAGAAGTCTGGATAGCTCACTTGTCCACGCGGTAGAGCTCCTGACCTGCGTCATCTCGAAACTCGATGGTGAGCTTCTTACCGGCGGTGAGAACTAGGAAGCCGCCGCTTGGCTTGGGGGAGATGAAGGGTTGCTTGATAAGGCCGTTGGGATCGGTGCTTTTCTGATCACCGGGTTCTCTTCCGAGGCGGGAGTTCTCATCGTTGAGCGCACCGCAGGCGAACTCGTTGATGCCGCTGGGGTGGATGCTGTGATATTGCCAGTGGCGGTCTCCGCAGAAGGTCATGAAGTTTTCGATTTTGTTTTCTGCAAGCCATTTAAAAAAGGCGTCGGCTTCGTGGCGGAAGCCTTTGAGGTTGGCGTGGTTGTCCTTTTTATAAGCATCATCTGGGCCGACGAGAGGGGTGGGAGAGATGAGGAGCTTCCACTTTGCACCGCTCGCTTTGAGGGTGCTTTGGAGCCAGGCCTTTTGCTCGGCACCCCAGAGAGTTTTCTCGGGGCCGTCGGGCATTTTGTTGGGCGAGCGGTAGTCGCGTCCCTCGGTAAGCCAGATCTGGAGGTCCTGACTGACGCGGATGGTGCGGTAGCTTTTCTCGGGGAGAGGGAGTTGCTCGCGGAAGAGATCAATCCCGGTGTTCGGGAGAGGAAGGCGATCCTTGGTGTTGTCAGAGTCGTTATAGCGGAAGTCGTGATCATCCTTCGACCAATAGGTGGGGACGTCTTTGAAAAAATGGATCATGCGGGGGAAGCGGAACTGCTCGTGCCAGCACTTGCGGAGCTGTGGGACAGTTTCGGCGACGCGGATCGGGTTGTCGTAGTAGACGATGTCGCCGGTGCCCACGAAGAAATCCGGCTTCTCTGCTGCCATGGTGACGAAGGCAGGAAAGCCGAGTTGCTTGTCTTCGGCAGTGGCGGTGACGGGTCCGCTGGCCTTCGCTTTTTTTCCATACATGAACTTACAATAGTTCATGCAACTCCCGATGATGAAGCGCACTTCTGCGTCACTCGATTCTCCGGGAAGAGTTTTAAAAGTGCTCGTCGCTCCCGTCTTCGTGTCTGTCTCTGAGGCACCATAGTGAGCGCGGTAAAAGTAAGCGGTGTGCCGCTTCAACTCGCTCAGTTTTGCGCGGACAATGAAGTCCTGCGCGGCCTTCGATTTTTGAAATGGAGTGGTGGAAGAATCTTCAAAATTCTCATTAAGGCTCCACTCGAAGGCGACCACACCACTCGCTCCGGGGAGATCGCCACTGGCATCGAGTTCGGCTGCTGAAGTGAGGCGGGTTTGCAAAAAGACGGAGGTGTCCGTAGCTTCCCCGCTCATTGTCCCCTGCCCCAGAAAAATTCCGGCATGAGTGAATGAAGCGAGGCCGAGAAAGGAGAGAAGTGTGCGAGTCATAGAGAGTTATTGTTTAAGGAGCACCTTGAGCCGCTCGGCATTTCCTCCGATGAGGAGGTCGGGTTTTCCATCGTGATTGAGATCGGCGGAGATGACTTGGCGGGTGTCACTGCGGAGGGTGAGGCCGCTTTTGGCAGGCCAAAGTTCGTTGAGAGTCCCCTCTTTTGACCCAGTGAGAAGGACGCTGAGTCCGGCATTCATGCGGCCGGTCTCACGCTGGGGGTGGTTGAAGTTTTGACCGAGGGCTGCATCAAGGAAGCCGTCGTCATTGAAGTCATCGAGAGCGATCGACATGACGGGCGCGAGTTGCGAGAGCATCGGGAGGGGTTCGGCGGTGAAGCGGCCATTTCCATCGTTCCGGAAGAGAGTGGTGGCGAGGGTTTTTGCTTCGAGACGCCGGGCGGTTTCGAGCGCGTCCTCGGTGTAGAGTTCGTCGAGCGAGAGGGTGGCAAAGGCGGTGTAGGAGGGCGCTCGCTTCTTGAGATGAGGCATCGCGGAGGTGGAACAGCTGCGGCCTCGGACGGGGAGGAGCTTGCCTTCTTTTAGCTTTGCTTCCACCACTTGCAGCTCACCATTCTTTCCAAAGTCAGCGGCGAAGAGTGTCGCTGGATGCTCTGGGTCGACGTGGTATTTCGTGTTGAGTCCGAAGTTTCCAGCGATGAGATCGACGTCGCCATCGTGATCGAGATCGCCGGCTGCGATGGACGTCCACCAGCCGGTGAGGTTTTCCATGCCAGAGGGGATTTCTACCAAACCCTCTGGCTTGTTTTTGAAAATACGAACGGGCCCCCATTCGCATGAGAGGGCGAGGTCATCTCGGCCGTCGGCATCGAGATTTACCCAGACTGCGCCGGTTACCATGCCAGCGTCAGAGACGGGAGAATCTATTGCGGTGAATGATCCTCCTTCATTGATGAGAAGGGTGCTTTGCGGTGGTGTAGGATATTTCCCGGGGACAAAGCGGGCGCCGATGAAGAGATCGAAATCGCCGTCGCCGTCGATATCAGAACTCGCAACGCAACTGCCACTGGAGCGGATCTCAGGGAGAGCGGTTGAAGTGAGGTTTCCACTTCCGTCATTGAGATAGAGGCGGTCTTGATAATACTCAGATCCTGCTTCATGCGCAGCTCCACCGGAGACGACGTAGAGGTCGAGGTCTGCATCGCCATCCGCATCGAACCAAGTGGCGGCAACGTCTTCAAATCCTCGATCTGCTTCGAGCGCCAGTGAGCCGAGTTCTTGAAATCCTCCGTCGCTTTTCTGGAGGTAGAGAGCGCTGCGCTTCCCTTTTGCGCTTCCGGCGAAGACGTCTGGGAGTTGGTCGCCATTGATATCAGCCACCGCGAGAGCAGGGCCGAAGCGGGAGAGCTTATTCGGGAGAAGAGGTTGGGTGAGGAAGTCATTATGGGGATTTTCGCGATGTTCGAAATCGAGCCCGAGGCTGTCTTTTGCGACCTCGAAGAACGGTTCGGTAGGGGAAATTGGAAGCGGTTTGACTGATTCCTCGCTCTCGGTGATTTGGTAGTGCCGTCCGCTTGTGAGGGAGGTGAAGTGCTGCTCGTTTCCGCTCGGCCAAGTGATGTGGAGGTTCTTAATGGTGGAGTCTCCAATCCCGAAATGTGTCACAGGCTCGGTGCCACTCATGTAGCCGCGAGCGCTGCTGACGAGGCGGGTGAGGGTCTGGCCATCTTCGAGCTCTAGGGTGAGACGCGCGCCGAGGCCGAAGTGGTTGCTCTTTTTTCCTCTGAGTGAAATGAGGATCGCTTTTTGGCCGGAGGAATTATTCCGGTAGATCCCCACGGGGTCGTTCATGTTGTTGACGATGACATCAAGATCGCCATCGCGGTCGAGGTCCGCAAGGACAGCGCCATGGCTCACGGTGAGATCTCCGAGACCCCAGTCATCGGAGCGGTTCTTGAAGCGGAGATCTCCTTGGTTTTGGAAGACGAGATTCTTTTCCTTGAAGCGGGGCGAGTCTAGCAGCATGGCTTGCACCTCTTCTCTGGCGGCACCTTTTTGATAAGCGGCTCTCATTTTAATCGAGAGATCGGAGTCTTGGAAGTTTCGCTCGATTCCATTGGTGAAGAAGGCGTCCTCCAAGCCGTCATTATCGAGATCGCCGAAGATTCCTCCCCAGGTCCAGTCCGTGCTATCGATCCCAGAGTAAAAGGCGGTGTCGATGAACTTTCCAGTGCCGGTGTTGATCTGGAGTGCGTTGCGCATGTATTGGCGTGGCTCCATATTGTCGAGGAACCAAGCGGTCTCAACCATCGCTCCCATCATTGTCTTTTGTTTGAAGTGGGTGGTGGCGGACATATCCGTGCTGAGGTAGTCGAACCAGCCGTCGTTATTGATGTCGGCGAAGTCGCTGCCCATCGAACTCCACGAGGTGTAGGGGAGGGCGTCCTCGGTGACCTCGGAAAAGGTGCCGTCCTTATTGTTCCGGTAGAGGTGATCCGGGGTGTGAAAGTCGTTTGAGATGTAGAGGTCGGGATGGTTGTCGTTATTGTAGTCCCACCATGTTGCGGCGAGCCCGTGTTCGCGTGCGATCTTGATTCCGGCAAGGCGGGTGACGTCACGGAATTGGGCTTCGCCGGTTTCGGATGGGCCTTCGTTCCGATAAAGATGATCGAAGGTTCCCAGTTCGCTGACTGCGCCGCCGAGCACTTCGAACTCCTTGGCAAATTCTGGAGTAGGCTGCCAATTTCCTTCGGCGTCTTGCACCATATCTACTTTTCCATTGAACTGATCGTTCAAGCCCCAAAGCCGGGTCTCGGTGCGGTAGAAATCGAGATCGCCATCACGATCAAAATCGGAAAAAGAAACCATCGTAGGCGCGCGCGCCTCGGGGTTTTTGCTTCCTAAAAGGTTCCCTTTGAAGGTGCCGTCACCCTGATTGAGGTAGAGTTCATCGTTGGCCGCCTTGTTGCAGACGTAGAGGTCGAGATCACCATCGTTATCGATGTCGGCAAAAGCCGCGCCCGCGCCCCAGGATTGGGTGTCATCGATTCCCGCCTTCGTAGTGGCGTCCTCGAACTGCCAAGGAGCAGTCTGGAGAAAAAGTTTATTTGGCCCGTCTTGGGAGACGAGAAAGAGATCCGGGAGGCCATTCTGATCGACGTCTCCGATTGCAAGTCCCGCTCCGGTGGTGAGATAATTCCGGATGTTTTCGCGCTTGAGGAGATTTTGAAAATCAACCGTCTCGACGCGAGTGAAGCGCTTTCCTCCCTCCGGATCTGACTCACTGAAAGGGCGAGACTGGAGATTCTCAGAATGAGTTTCCCACGGAGCCTCCTGCCAGTTGGATGCTACGGATTCTTGTTTCTCCGAAGGTTCCTCCTTACATGCAGAAAGAACTAAGGTGAAAGCGATTGAAGCCGGTAAAAGTCTCAAGGAGTTCATGGACTAAGAGGAGTTGTGCAAAAAAAGAGCCGTCAGGGGAAGACCCTGACGGCGATTAATCGTCTCGTAAAGATCCAGAGTGAATCTAGATCTTTAATTCGTGCCTAGCGACGGCGACGGAACGCAACAGCCGCGCCGAGGAGTCCGAGAAGGGTCGAGCTGGGCTCTGGGATAGACTCGGTGACGGAAAGGCTAAGGTTGTCAATGTATGCAAAGACACCTGCGTCTCCTTCTTGGAAACCAGCCAAAACCGTATCATTGTCGGCGTCGCGGATACTGAAGATCGGGAGGAGTGAGACAACGGGGTCCGTTCCGAATCCGCCGCCAGCGATATTATCAAACTCAGGAATGGTGATCGTGTTTGAGACGGTCAACCATGAGCCTTGGTTTGCGGTATTGGTCAAGAATGCGGAATTTCTGACGGCACCTCCGGGGAAGTAGTCAGGAGTGGTGCCATTGAGGCGCATGATGACTGAAACACTGTCGCCGGTGTCGGCAGTGGTCGTGGTAGGAATGAAGACATCCATACTGATGGTGTAGGTGTCCGTGCCAGCGATTGTTCCCGCAGGGAGAGGAATGGCATTTGCGGCACCACCTCCTCCAGCGATATTAAAGGAGCCCCACTGGCCTCCGGTTGAAATATCGATTTCTTGAACATTTCCTCGTCCTGCTCCAAGAGCGGGAACGGTTGCGGAATCGATGGGCGTGGCGGTCATGCCACCGGCTACAGCGGGACCTCCGACATTGGTATCGAAGTCATCTGAGAACAGAACGACGGCTTGAGCCGACATTCCTGTCAGTGCGAGAATTGCAATTGTTGTTAGTTTCATAGTAAAATTGGTGGCTGTAAAAAAGTGAGTGACATATATAGGGTAGAAAATTCTCGGTTGTGAAGCTAAAAATAGCTAAAATTTGAAGAGGCGTGACGAGGGTGGGGAGCAGGTAAAGTCCATAGGTATTGAGAAACTGATCGATTTTGTTGGGAGGATTCTCTGTTGGGGGCAGCTTTTAGGCCGGTGCCTTCGCGGAGCTCCCATTTGGTTCCTTTTGCCCAGTTTTTAGGGACAGTTGACAAGGTCCGTAATTCCCGACTGTAAAAGGGAGGGGGAGATCAATGGCGTATTGATCGGTAATTTTTCCATTTTCTTTGAAAAAGGTGGTGTTTTGTGGAGTAGGAATGAGCAAGCCGAAAGATGGATTTTTTTTGAAATCGATGGTTTTAACGAAACGTTTCTTTTGTCAGCTTAATCCAACTTCTTCATGATCAATCGCGTCATTTTCTCTCTGTTTTTTGCAAATCTCGCTGCGTCTGCCGAGAAGCCGATGAATATCCTCCTGCTCTATGCGGATGATTGGAGGCACGATACTCTCGGTTGTGCTGGGAACCCGATCGTGAAGACGCCTCACCTTGATCAGCTCGCCACCGAGGGAGTTCGTTTTACTGAGAATTGTGTCACCACCGCGATCTGCTGTGTGAGTCGTGCTAATCTCATGACAGGCCAGTGGATGTCGCGCCACGGCTGTCGTGATTTCAAGATGTTCAAGACCCCCATGGCCGAGACCTATCCGGTGATGCTTCGTGAAAAGGGATATTACGTGGGTCAGGTTGGGAAATGGCACAATGGCAAGATCCCAGCCCAGCACTTCGACTTCAGCACTTCCTACTCTGGAAAGCATTGGTATGAAGTGAACGGGAAGAAAATACATGTCACTCAGCGCAATGAGAATGATGCGATGAAGTTCCTTAAAAAGCGGCCCAAAGATCAGCCCTTCTGCCTGACCGTTGCCTTCTTTGCAACTCACGCCGAGGACCACCACCCGGACCAATTCCTCCCGCAGCCGCAGAGCATGAAGCTCTACAATGACGTCACCATCCCCGTGCCCGCAAATGCCACCGAGGAATCTTGGAAGAGACTCCCCTCTTTCTTTAACAAAAAGAACGAAGGACGGAATCGCTGGCACTGGCGCTTCGACACCCCGGAGAAATTCCAGCGCATGATGAAGAATTACTACCGCCTTGCCACCGAGGTCGATGCCACCTGTGGCCGCATCATTAATGAGCTCAAAAAACAGGGGCTCCTCGAGAACACCCTCGTGATCTTCACCACCGACAATGGCTACTACCACGCCGAGCATGGCCTCGCCGACAAGTGGTATCCTCACCAAGAGAGCATCCGTGTCCCCCTCATTATCAGGGACCCACGCATGGCTCAGGAGAAAAAAGGAACCACCAATGACGACTTCACCCTCAGCGTCGATCTCGCGCCCACCCTTCTCTCCGCGGCCAATGTGCCCCATGCCAAGCGCATGCAGGGAAAGGACATCGCCCCGCTCTATCTCGCTAAAAAGAAGCCCGAATGGCGTGACGAATTCTTCTACGAGCACCCCACTCTACGCGATGCCAGCTTCATCCCTGCCTCCGAGGCTCTCGTCCGGAAAGACTGGAAATATTTCTACTGGCCCGAAACCCAGACCGAACAGCTCTTCGATATCAAAACTGACCCTCACGAAGAAAAAGACCTCTCAAAAGATCCCAAACAGAAACTTCAACTCGCCGAGATGCGTAGTCGTTTCAACCA
>JBDMZE010000021.1:0-280369 GCA_039769075.1 Akkermansiaceae bacterium
CACCCGCGTGATTTGCGAACTGAGTCCAGTTCGGCGTGCTTCCGGACGTATTGAACTCGAAGTAAAGGTAACCTTTGTCCCGCTGAGTTCCCGCTCCGGTCAGGGTCGGCACAAGCGAAACTCCGTCACACCAAGAAGGAGCCGGCACTTCGGCAAGATCTGCGAAAGTAGGCATCCAGTCCCAGATCGAGGAAGGGTAGCCAATCTCCTTGATGTTATTTTCATCGTCAGTAGCACCCGCGATATTTCCCGGCCAACGCACCACCGTAGGAACACGGATTCCCGCTTCCCACATATCGCGCTTGATCCCCTCCATATTGGCATAGGATTCAAAGTAGCGGGGATTATTTCCCTCATTATGCGGCCCGTTATCTGAGGAGAAGACGCAGAGGGTGTTGTCATCGATATTGAGATCCTTCAGCAGCTGGATGATGTCAGCCACCGAGTTATCGATACGGCGGATCATGCCCACATGCTGCTTCTGAGCAGTAGGCCAGGAGGCCCCATTATCAGGATGATCAAAGGCGTCTGGAGTGCCGGTCCCCGTCGCTGTGCTCGCGTAGCGCGTGTTGCCTGACCCATCTGTCGCAGTCGTCCACTGGACGCCACCATTGAGCCCCCCGCCGGCAGGATAGGCCACGGTAGGACGCTGCATCTTGAAGTGCGGAGTCTCGTAAGCAAGGTAGAGAAAGAAGGGCTGACCGTCTCCATCGTTAGTCTCTTCCTCAATCGCCTTTTTAGCATAAGCGGTCCAAGCATCAGTGGTGTAAAGATCGGTCGAAGCATCCTTCACCTGACGATACTGATCGTAAATGTGAGCCGTCTTATTGGTCGTCCCATTCTGCGGGTAATGCTCGTGGCCATCACCGTGGAAAAGGTAGCCGAAGAAATCATCGAACCCGCGATTCAAGGGATGACCGCCCAGGTTTTGGGAACCCGTCCCCGTCAGATTGGTCGATCCCTCACCGCCAGCGAGGCCATTTTTTCCAACATGGATTGTGCGGTAACCCGCGCGACGCAGAGTGTCCGCCATTCCGTGATTGCTTGGTAAAGCGCGATCGAACTGAGAGTCCCGCACATCGGCGTGCCCTTGATGGCGGCCTTGAAGAAGCGATGCCCGCGATGGCGCACAGACCGATGCTGAAATATAATGGTGCGTCATCTTCGCACCCTCCGCTGCCATCGTATCGATCCCCGGCGTGTCGAACTTCTGCGTGCCTGATTTCTGGTCCTGCCAAAAGCAGCCCAAATCGCCGTAGCCGAGGTCATCCACGAAGAAGAAAATAATATTAGGCCGCTGCAGCCCATCCGAGCTATCGGTCGGGTCGAGCCCCTTCTCTACTTCCAGGCCGTCAGGCGTCCCATCACCATCACTATCCCGGATATTCGGATTGGTATTGAGAGCAGCCTCAGCGCCATTGCTTAGGCCATCGAGATCATCATCGCTACTCGCCGGAGGCATCGTGCCCAGCATCAGCGCCGTGCCACCCGTAGAAGCAGTGACCACAACATTTTGACCAGCGCCCGATGACACCGCAGCCGCACCATTCACAGAGATCTTAGACATGTGCTCCGAGTTCACATCCGCCACCGTCTCATCACGAAAAGTGATCACCGCCGTGCTCCCCGAAGTAAAGTTGATGGTAGCGCCGTTGATGGGATTATTTCCTCCATGCAGGTCGAGCGTCCCGCCCGCAAGCGTCACCGCACCCCCATTGACGAACTCCGAAATTAAGGTCCCCGCATTCAAAGTGATGTCCGCATTATTGATGCCCGCACCATTCCCGACATTCATCTTAAAAGTGCCCGTATTGATCGTTAGCGAGCCACTTCCCAGATCGAGAGTCGCTCCCGCTCCGCCGCCCCCTCCCGGATTTCCAGCACTCACGATCAGATCATGATTCACCGCTGTGTTGCCATTGATCACCGGAATCGTGCCGCCCGAGCCATCTAAATTCTCTGTCCAGTTTGCTTCTTGGTAAACCGACGCCCCATCGCCGCCGGACGTCCAATAATAAGTCGCAGCCCCAGAAGGAGAAATGGAGATCGCAGAGAGGATAATCGAAGAAAAAAGCTTCATCACCGTTATAAACAATGCGAAACCCGAGATCTCTACACCAGCGGTATTTTAGCCTTTAAGAAGCCCCTTTCGGCTCGCGGCATGTGCTTGCTTGGCATCCATCGTCTTCGGCGAGCGACCCTCCACCGCCTGTTCCAGAACAAAATGTGGCTTGATCCCCGCCTGTTCCAGATAGGAAAAGATGCGGCGGTAATCGATATCACCCTCCATCGTAAAAGCCTCCTGCCAGATCCCCCCCGTCGATTGCCGAAGGTGAAGCTCCACCACCCGCTCGTGGTAGTGCGAGAGCGCATCAAAAACCGCCACCTCGGAATTCCCGCAGCCGCGAAAGATCCAGTGGGCATCGAGGCAAAACTTCACCTTCTCCGGCGACGTCGCCGTCAGCATGTGATGGAACTCGCGCGCCCCACTCTTCAGCTCCGCATCGTGATTATGATAAGCCAGCTGCATTCCCTCGTCAGCCAGCGCTTCGCCCAGTTCATCGAGCGCACCTGCCTGCCGCTTCAGTTGCGCGTCGCTCTTCTCCTCCTTCCCGCCCCACTTAATGGGCGAGGGATTCGTCACCACGATCTTCAATCCCAGCGCTTTCCCCGCTCGCGCAATCTCGAGAACCTTGGTCTGACTTTTCTCGATCGCCCCTTCCTCATGCAAAGTGCTGTTCACATAAATCGACTTCAACCAAAGCCCATGCTTCTCCAAACGAGGAGCCATTTCCGCAAACTCTACCGCACTTCCCACAATCGGCTCGTAACCCGTGATCCCCGTCGCCGCGATGCTCGCGATCAACTCCTCCGAGTGCGCCACAAACTTCTCCCCCGCCCGCTTCGCAAAAGTCAGCCAAGGATAGGAGTTCGTCGCGATCTGACTCGCTAGATGCCATTTCACCCCAGCAGCAAAAGACGGCACCGCAGTCGCGGACAACAGAGCAAGGGCATGGCGGCGATTCATCCTCTGATTAAAGCGCCCTAAAATGCATCCTCACAAGCTCTGAAAAAAGCCATCTCTGAGCTCTCGTCAAGAATTAATAACCGCAGATGAACAGGATAAACACAGATCCAGAGGGACAGATCCCAAGCCAATTAGCCTTTCTTAAATCTGTGTCTATCCTGTCTATCTGCGGTTAAAATCTCCCATCCACCCAGACTCGCTCCTGTCATTCCGCAGGTGGACGCTTCACCGGAATCACCGTTGCTTCCTCAAGCACCAGCTTTTTAGGAGGACCAGCGATCCCCTTATGCGAGCCATCGCACAAGGGAGAATTTGCTGACTTTCCGCAGGTGCACATCCAGTGCGTTCCTGCCTCTAAAGTAATCGTCTCCTGTCCTTCTCCTTGATGATCTTCGCTAGCCATGCCCGAGGGTAACGCCACTTCCCGAAAGTTCAATTCCCTCTCGGCGATTGAACGAACTTTTCACCAGATAAAATCACAGCTACCCTATTCTCAGAATCCACTTCAATGGTTCAAAGGAAAAGGATGCTGAAGGAACCCGCGCTTACTATGTCTCAGAAGATCACCCCGAGTGGGAGTTCGTCCACTTTACCAATCCCTACGTTGGTCGCGACAAGACCTTTGCCAAGCGCCTCGTGAAGGATGTCCCGATCGCTCTCAAACCCTTCGGAGGTGATCCAAGCAAAGCGAAAGTCGTGGAGATTGTAAATACGACGGAGGCCACCTCAAAGACGGCATCCGCACCCTCGGCTACGCCCGCCAAGACACTCATCTTTTCCAAGCAAACGTTGTCCTTCTCGAAGTCGAATTCATCGACAACCCAAAGGTCGCCGAGTGGCTCCTCAATCCTGAAACCCGAGACGCCGCCCGCAGAGCAGTCTGCCAGGCGATGACGAAATCGATTTGCGATCATATCGAAAGTGACAAACCACCCGAGGCTCCCCTAAAGTCACGCCCATAATCATCTCATGGACGACACCAGCACCATCGCCAAGACCCTCAACCTCGGAAACTACGAGCGGCACATTTTCCTCTGCGCGACTTCGGAAAAAGCGAAGTGTTGCGATGACATCGCAGGTGCCGCTGCGTGGCAGTTTTTAAAAGGACGCCTCAAGGAACTCGGCCTTAGCGATCCTCAGGCCACGGTCCATCGCAGCAAAGCCGACTGCCTCCGCATCTGTATCCAAGGCCCCATCGCCGTGGTCTACCCCGAAGCTGTTTGGTATCACTCCGCGACCCCCGAGAACCTCGAGCGCATCATCCAGGAGCACCTCATCGGCGGAGAGGTTGTTAGCGACTTGATCATCAAATCAAGCCCCTCGGAGATCTGAGGGAGCTGGCCCGATCGTCCCTCCATCGACAAAGGTCGTTGGAGTATAGGAATTCCGGGTGTCAGAGTGTCCATGACTCACCGTCGCAGCCCAGCGAACAACCCTCCGAACCACTCCCATCGTATCCCAACGGAGGTGGGCCACCGGGGGCTGACACCAAGCAAAGTCAGACCGAAATGAGGCACAAAAAACTGAGACATCGTCCGGCACACGAAGCCGTTGAGACCCTAAAAACTGGAGAGCGGCCAAGAGGTAGGATGATTCATCAAAGATGAGGGCCGTGGGAGGAGTCACCTGAAAGAGTGATCTCAAAAGGTTCTGAAACCCCTCCGGTGTCTCTTCCCAATCGGGGAGATTGTAGTCGCCCACCGGAAGGCCGTGGGAGGCCAAGATCTCAAGAAACTTTTGCTCGGACTTTCCTGGATTCGGCTTTCGTCGATCACCACGGCAGATATGCACAACCCGACGATGACCCAGCCCGATTAAGCGATGGACCGCTTCTGAGAATGCGAGATCAGATCTTGGACCAGTTCCAGCAATCGGTAAATTCTCCCGACGACCAAACAGAGCGAAAACCGGCAACGGCTGCTCACAGAACCACTCCAGAATGAGTCGCGAACCTGCTACCACCACCCAAGCGTCCACATCCTGCCCCTCTACAAAACGTGCGACCTTTTTCACGTCCATTTTCAACTCGGTAAGGGACTTTCCGGCATAGCTCACAATGTGCCCTACTTCACTCAGAGATTGGTGGATGCCCGAGAGATAGGATTCCTCCTGATCAACAAATTCGTATGTTAGAATCCCGATTCGCATGGGCTTGGGTCCCGCCTCCCCACTCAGCGCGATCAGGCGACCCCGCCGCGGGCCCTGCGATACGAGAATCCCCTCACTCTCAAGTTCCTCGAGAGCTCTCACGACTGTCTTGTGATTTACACCGAGGGTCGCCGCGAGACTGTTCACCCCGGGGAGCGTCTCCTTGAGATTCCCGGCAACGATCTCAGACCGGATATGGGTTGCCACCTGATCCGAGGCCGAAAGTATCTTGAGCATTGGCACTTCATGAAACTAATCCCCAAAAGGGGTCAAACGTCAAGAAACTAGGAGCTGGCCCAGCGGTTTCCAAATTTCTATTTCTTAGTTGAATTGGAAAAGGTGGACTTTCGTTCAAAAAAACACCTCACGAGGAGGGTTCGGTCACATAACAACTGCACGGCCTTCCTCTGGTGATATTCTCACCCCGACCATTTCGACTTATTACTACAACCTCCAAATACCGAAGGGATCCGATCATGATCAAATTCAACCTCTCCGCCATTTTCCTAGCCACATTCGCCAGTCAAACGTGGGCTGATGTCACCATCAGTGACGACGCACCGGTCGACGCTCTCGCAGAATCAACCGCATTCGGAACCACTGGCTCGCGAATCTTTGATATCGATGCCAATGCAAACCACGGCCGTGGAAATCGATTCATCCTCCCTGGAGGGGTCGGGACTTCATTCCAAATCGACTCGGTTACGATTCAAGCAAGTGGAACGCAGACTTATCTCGACGACACCTTAACCCTCTTCATTTACCAAGGCACTTCGGTCGACTTTAACGCTGGAACCGGCCATACCGAGGAGTCTGAGACTTACTACGAGGGCACCACGGTGACTCCCTTGACCGAAGAATCTTTCACTTTCAGTGGCAGCCCCACCGCAGGGCAATATGTCACGATTGCTCTGACAACACCCATCATCGTGAATGATGCGAGCGACTTTGGTTTCTTCTTCATCTTCGATCAAGGATCAGGTTCAAACACGAGCTTCTTTTATCAAGAATCGGGAAGCCCTACTGATCCGAACGATGGCCGGACTTCTGTCACTGAGGGAGGCCATGGCACAGCCGCATCTCGTCAAATGAACTACTACGTGAATGGTGTCACCCTCGACGCGGGCATCCTTGTCCCATCGATCGTTTCTTCGAGCACCCTCATCGAAGGAGGGGAATCCGTCACACTTGATATTTCCTTCGATACGACCGTCGACTCCGCCCTTCTCGACACTCCCAGTGGCTCAGTTGATTTGCTCGCCCTTGATGCAGCCGACGCGACTCCCGATGATGGTGAAGTCTCGCTGATTGAATCACCAGCGAGCACTTTCACCTATGAGGTCACTCTCGCGAGAGCGGGAGATGAATCCAAAAGCGCAGACCTCCAAGTCATCGTGATCGACCCCGCAAACAGCCCTGCCGACAATGTTTTCAGCACAGCAATCAAAGACAGTTCACCTCTCTTCTACTACCGCTTCGAGGAAGCTACAGACGCCGGCTATCTTTTAGATTCATCGGGAAATTCTCATCACACGAATGACTTCAGAGGCGCGCTCGCTCAAGGGACAGGCCCCGGGGGAATGCAAAATGCCGGCTACTTTGATGGTGCTTCGGGAGTTGTCACGCCGGCTACTTCTCAAATGAACGAATCATTTACCATCTCCGCGGTGGTGAATACCGATCGACTTACTGGGCTTCCAAATCTCTTTTCGATGACGAATGGTGACGGAGTCGGCCGTTCTATTCTCTACATTGGGAATAACGGATTTGAAACCTTCATCGCAGGATCCGCGGTGTCCCTCTCAGATTCCTCGGTAATCGCAACGGGAGACAGCTGCCTGTTCCACTATGTCTATGATGCTGACCCAGATCAGAACCCCGCTACGGACGACCAAGAAATACGCATCTATGCCAATGGTGCCCTTTATGGAACACCCACGGCGATCAATCCAGTGGCAGTCAACGAAGGAAACTGGGTTCTTGGCACTCACAAAACGATTAGCATTCAGCGCTACGAAGGTTGGCTAGATGAGACCGCAGTCTTCGAGTCTGCGCTGACCGACAGCCAGATCGCCGCCCAAGGCACTGCCTTTTTCATGGCTGCTGATCCTCTCTTGAGCTTCACTGCAGACACTCTCGACATCGCAGCAGGCGAGCCCATCACGCTCACTTGGAAGACTTCTGAGACGGCTACCGCAGTGACGCTGAATGGCAATCCAGTCGATGGTGCAGGAGAAGGCGGCACCCATACCACGACAGTCTTCCCATCTTTTGATACGACTTACACTCTTGAAGCTTCTGGGCCCGGGGGTCCCTTCACCAGATCATTGACTGCCACCGTGGAAGCCCCGCCGGCCCCCCCAAGCGTGACTTCTATCACGAGTGATTTAGCGACCCCACCAAATCTCACCATCACTATTTCTGGAACTCCTAATACCAGCTACAACGTCAAAGCTTCCGAAGATCTAAACGATGGATTCCCAGAGAACGTCACCACCGTCACTACTGACGATGCAGGGGTTGGAACGAAGACATTTGAAGGTGTAGGAACGAAAGAGTTCTACCGCCTCGAAGCGCAATAAGGGTTAAGACCCTCATCCGCTCTCGCACGGAATTGATCGTTTACAAACGATCAATTCAGCACGTTATTACGCAGTTGCTTCCGCCCCATCGCCGGAGCAACACGAAAGGCCCTCACCTCATTTTAATGAAACCCCACCCGATCACTCTTCTCTCTCTACCTCGTCTCCTCGGCTTCATCTCGGGCCTTATCATGACTGCATCCGGGGGAGTGATTCTTTCGAACTCAGCTCCAACCACCGAGATCTTAGAGACAAAAGCTCTCGGAAACACGGACACTTCTATTTTTCCTCTGACCGGCAGCGCACCCTCTCCTATTGCTGGAAATAACAACCATGCGCGTGGGCAAGCCTTTTCCCTAGGAGACGGCGCAGGCACCGCCTTCGAAATCACCGCGATTACGATCCAAAAGAATATCGCTGCGACTTTTAACAACGATGCACTGACTCTCCGGATATTTGAAGGAACGCAAGCTCAGTGGAACTCAGGGACAGGCCATACAGCGACAGATACCAATTTCTACAAAGGCACAACTGTCACTCCACTCTACAGCGAGGTCTTTACCCTCGATGGCAGCATCGGGGACGATCAGTTTGTCAGTCTTGAGCTCGCGACCCCTCTCGTGGTCAACGAGAACTCCGACTTTGGATTCTTTCTTACTTACGATCCCTCGTCTGGAACCAGTCCCGATCGCTTTCGTCATTTGGAAGCGGGGCTTGGCGGGCGACTCTCCGTCACGACAACTTCTCATGGCACCACGCCAACCCGGAGTATGAATCACTTTATTCAGGGCACAGCGATCTCCGCCGGAGGAACCCTGGCGCTGATCAATCCCAGCGCTACCGAGATCACGGCCTCAGGCGCCACTCTCGGAGCGACCATCTCGGGGGGATCAGGAATCACCGAGCACGGGACAACATTCTGGGCGACTGGGGGAACACAAGGTGACAACAGCTCAACACTTGGAGTAGTGAGCACCGTGCCTTCTACTTTTAACGACGCTCGTTCGGGAATGAATCCCGGAACGGTCTACAGCTTTGAGAGCTACGCGACCAATGCCTCTGAAGGGCAAATTTTTTCCGCAACAGTAACCTTTCTTACCGAACCCAGTGTCGCGCAAGATCTTGTGGTGAGCCCCGCGAGTAGCACCTCGATCAACCTCTCCTGGAGCGATCCTGCTAGTGCTGCTGGCTCGGTCGTAGTGGTAAGAGAGTCCTCCGCACCCGGCAATCCTCCGACTGATGGAACCCTTTACAACGGGGATTTAAATTACGGCGACGGTGACCCCGTAGGTGGTGGCTTCGTCGTCTATAGTGGCACCTCCCCTGGAAGCCCAATCACGGTCACTGTCCCTGGAGGAGAATATTTCGTAGCGGTCTACTCCTACGCGGACAGCGCGGGCCAGCCGAGAAACTATAACGATCACGACTCTCCTCCCACTGGAAATGCCTCCGCGATGCCTGCTCTTCAGCTCGCGTCGCCCTTCCAAGACCGCATGGTGCTCCAACGCGACAAGCCGATGAAAGTCTGGGGAAATACTCAACCAAACACCGCTGTCTCCGTCAGCATGAACGGCGTCAGCGTCATGAACACTTCTGACTCTACCGGAGCTTGGCAAGCTGACCTTCCTGCCGCTTCCGCTGGGGGGTCTTATTCTCTCTCCGTCACAAGCGGCGGTGAGAGTCAGACAGTCAATGACGTTTTAATCGGCGATGTCTGGTTCTGCTTTGGCCAATCCAACTTCGTCTACACCTTGAACCAGATGGGCTCTTGGCATACCTCGTATGAGAACGATATCATCGCAAACGACAACATTCGTTGCCTAAAGATCACCCAAGATGCGGCCCTGACCGAGGAAGAAACTGCAGGCATGAATTGGCTTGCGAATTCTACCGCGGGAACATGGTCTGCCGTTCCATCAGTCTTCGCGCACCAGCTGCATTCTTCCACCGGAGTTCCGGTAGCGATCATTTGGGCTGCGTGGGGAAGTAGCTCAATCGAAGGGTGGATGCCGCAAGAAATGACAGGACAATTTCCCCACTTCGAGGAAATGATGACCCTTTATCAGAGCATCGGTGAATACCGCAGCGGCACCACCGTTGCCACCCGGGCGACCAATGGCGGGTATTCCTCGAACTTGGAGATGATTACAGACCTCACCACCAATGGTTGGTCATCGAATAGTGACGACATCTTCATCCGTACTCGCCCGAACATAATCTACAACAAAATGGTGCACCCTATACGGAACTACAGCATCTCTGGATTCCTCTGGTATCAAGGAGAAGCGAATGCTGGATCCGCGATCGATAGTGCTCAATATCGCTTCACTCTTCCGAGTTTCATCACCGAATACCGCGAGCGGTTCGGTCAGGGAGACCTTCCATTCTTGGGAGTCCAGCTTCCCTCCTTCAACCAAGCAAACTGGCCTCTATTTCGTGAATCGCAGGACCAAATGGAGACCTTGGATAATGCCTATGCCGCGATCACAATTGATACCGGTTTAGCGAATAATATTCACCCTACCGACAAGGAACCGATCGGAATCCGACTCGCGCGCTTGGCTCGAAAGTTTGCCTTGAATGAAAACATCGAGGCACTCAGCCCTCGATTCGACACGATGACGATCACGGGAAATAGTGTAGAACTCAGTTTCATCAATGACGCTGGATTAGCGACAGACGACGGCAATGCCCCCGCAACCTTCGAGATTGCCGGAGCGAACCAAGTCTACCACGCAGCGACAAGTTCTTCAGTGAGCAGGAGAGTCGTCACGATCAGCTCGACCTCGGTATCGAATCCAGTCGCAGTGCGCTACGCTTGGAGTCCTGCCCCGGTCAATCAAGTGAACCTTGTCAATGATACCGGATTACCTGTCGCGCCCTTCCGCACGGATTCTTGGCCAATCTCAGGAGTGCCCACTTCCGCGCCTCACAGCAATGATGATGCCTTCACCACTCCCGAAAATCAGACTCTCAATGTGCCCGCAAGTGGCGTCCTCGGAAATGACTTCGACCTGAACTTCGATGACCTTGAAGCCAACATGGTGACTCCACCTTCCTCAGGTTCCGTCACCCTTCTTTCGGACGGCTCTTTTAGCTATGTGCCTCAAGCGGACTTCTTCGGGACCGATAGCTTTGTCTATCATAGCTCCGAGCTAGGCGGTGGACTCTCATCCGCAAATGCCACTGTCACGATCACGGTGGAAGAAGTGACCTCGGCCTACGAAACCTGGCAGACGGGCACCTCATGGAACCCAGGGGACGATCAATCTGCGAGTGGAGACCCTGATGGTGATAGCATCGCAAACCTTCTCGAGTTTGCCCTCGGCCTGGACCCTCTCGTTGCGAGCTTTGACGGCCTTCCCACATTGACGGCTTCTACAGGTGGCGCAGCTTTCTACGACTTCAATCTTGCTCAACCCACGATGACCTATGAAGTGCTCGTTTCAACCGATCTAGAGACTTGGAGTGAGCCAGCCTTTGCGACACTTACCGGAGGCTCGACGACTCCCGTATCGATTCCCTCCAGTGAATCTGATGGTGGCCGCCTCTTTGTTCGCCTAAGAGTCTCTGAGTAGTTCGCTAAAGCGACTTCAGGAAGGCAATCAGCGCCGCTCGCTCCGCCGCTGACATCGTGCGGAATGATTCCTTCGAGGCTTCCGCTTCACCTCCGTGCCAGAGGATCGCTTCTTCGAGAGTCCGCGCGCGACCATCGTGGAGGTAGGCTTCGTCCCCGCTCACTCCAGAGGTAAGGCCGATGTTCCAGAGCGGCGGGGTGCGCCACTCGGAACCGCTGGCACCTGCCTCGCCCATGTTATCAGCAAGACCGGGGCCCATGTCGTGAAGAAGGAGGTCGGTGAATGGGCGGATCGTCTGGTTGCGAAGTTCCGTCATCGGGTGATAGGGCCCGGTCTGCAGCTGGGGCGCATGACAGCCGGCACAATTGGCACTGTTGAAAAGCTGCTCTCCCTGCAGCGCTTGCACGCTGTCCAAATCACGACGGGCGCTCACTCCGAGCAAAGCGACGTAGCGGGTCAGCTTATCGAGATCCGCATCACCTAACTCAGGTGTTTCAGGAACGGTCCCTCCATCGGGAATGGGATAGACTGAGGTCGTGACTCCCATGTCGGTATTGAGCGCTCCTGCAATCTGGTGCTTGAGTCGACTTTGACCGCCCTTTCCGGTGAATCGCCCCAGTCTGGTCTCGCCGGTCTCGGGGTCGGTCACTTTTTGAAAGCGACCAGAAATGCCATCGGAATTCGCATCCTCTTCGTCAGCCATGGCAATGATCGTGGACTCGCTCACCGCCTCAAGAAGCCCCAAGCCTACAAGCGGAGAGGCGAGACGGGCCGAGAAAAATTGCGGAGTTGTTCCAGTAAAGGCGTAGTTTGGTTTGCGTAGCGAAAAGGAGGTGCCATCTCCATACTGACCGGTAATTACAGTGAAGTCCGAGATGGTGACGCCGCCCTCGGCAGCCGCGCCATTGGCTTGAGTCTGAAGAACGGAACCCAAGGTCGCATGGGGAGAGCCAAGAGCATCAGCTCCCACTTTCATGACCGTCTGCGGCATCGGCGCTCCTACAGCTGGAGGAAGAGCCCGCCCGTTATTCACGTGGCAGTCGACGCAACTTCTCCCGATGAAATAAGGGCCAAGCTTCCCGACTTGATCGGCAAAAACGGGGTTTCCTGTCTCAGAGTGCACGCCATTTCCAAAGTCGGTGTGATGAAGCCGCCGCCCGAGCATGAAAGGTTGAGCGCTGATGGGGGCGATGTTTCCAGCGGTCTGCTTGAAGCGATGTTCCGGCTCGTTTGAATACTGGTAAGGCAAGGTGGTCAGTCCTCCAAGCCAGGCTACTTCCGGAAGCGGATAAGAATCCAGAGGCGGGCCGCTGGGCAAGGTCACCCCCTGCCAAGGAACGATCCCCTGCCCGACAATGTAGAGAAATGTGGTGCCATAATAATTGTTTCGCCCATTGGTGGCAGCTGCGATGAACTGGCTGATCTCAATCTCGATCCGATCACCAATGACGAGCTGCTTGTAGTCAGGCAAGCGAATGTCGAGCTTCGCGCGATACTGATTCGGCCCGACTAGCTCTGCGATCTGATTACTATGATACTCGGCCACCGTGCCGATTCCGCGGAAGAAGGCACGAAACTCGGCAGCGCCTAGCGGAGCGAGAGTTTTGTAGTTAAAAATAATCTCACTACCGCCCTTCGCGACTTGATCGACGATCTCTAGCTCGATCGTCCGCTCCTCCCAATACCAAGAAAGATAGTGGTCATAGGAATCGAAATTCGCTTCTCGAGCATGCCGATCTCGCGCCCGGTCCGCCACGTGAGTGATCAGCGCTTCAGGTGTATCAACAGTCGTCGCTGGCTCTAATACCGTGCTGCTCGTAAAAAGATCAACGATGTCACCCGAAATCACCGGACCACCCGTTGAAACCGGATAGGAAAGGCGAAAAAATTTCGCGTCCTGAGTGATCGGGGCGGAAAATTCCTTGAGCCCTCCATCTCCATTAATGGGCGATTCCATGTTGGTCCACGTGACAAGATCGGGCGAAGAAACCGGCTGATAAGGAACGCCGATCACCGAAGGCCAACTCAAGCGAGTCGAGGAAACTGGTGTCAGTGAAATGAGATTGGTTTCGCTGGGTTCTACCGGGTCGGTGTCGCGGGAAATGGCGACGTCATCGATCAACACTTCCCCATGACCATCCGTGATCGCGCCAGTCACAAAACGAAACTTCACGCGAGCATCGACGGCACCGACTGGGGCGATGAGATCATCATCGCAGATTTGAACCCAAGTTCCTATTTGGCCACTAAAGTTTTGAAGCCCTGTTCCACCGATGACACTTCCCACTGAATTCAGCCACTGGAGTTCATACTGCTGCACGTAAGATGGTTCCGATGTGACCTGCTTCGCCCAGAAGAAAAAATCATGGCTCTCTCCCGCGGTGATCATTCCACCTGCCGATCCGATTCGTTGCGTGAGACTGCCTTCACTCGGAGTTGCGCCGACATTTTCCAAAGCCGCTCTCACACAAAATGAACCGCTGTGCGCATCATCACTCGTTCTCTCCGGGTCTTGGTTCCCTCCCGTAGACCAATTATCGGGATCTTCATCCGTGCCTGATTCAAAACCCGCGTTGAAAGGAATCTCTGGAACGGCTCCCGCACCCGGCACTACTTCTTCGACCCGATAAACTCGGGGCCCAACCTCCTTCGGCTCGAAGAGTAAGCGGTCCACGCCATCGCCAAGATGAGCCAGACCGAGATCATTCCAAGGACCCGCCGAAGTGAGGGCCCATTGCGCCTGATAGGTGTTTCCTTGAGTGGTCGACCAAGTCAGCTCAACCCCTTCTTCAATCTCGAGACTGAGCGGTGTCGCATGAGCTTGCAGCCCGAAAAATGCGGACATCGCTAAGACAGCTGATAATTGAAAATCCATGGGGATCAATCTCGTCTCCTAAGCATTCAATTACAATAAATTACACAAAACTTAACCCGATTTACTGAGTCCTACACGAGTTCCTTCTTCGTGCTCAAGGCCCCATTTCATGATAGACTTGAGGACAGGCCGGAGGGCTTTCCCTTTATCGGTGAGGAGGTAAGCAAAGCGCTTCGAGCCCTCAGAGACGAGAGCCTTTTCGATGATGCCATGCTCGACGAGGCGATTAAGCCGCTCGGTGAGAATATTGGTCGGAATGCCCTCTGGAGAGGCCATAAACTCTTTGAATCGGGTTCTTCCAAGCATGAGATCACGCACGACAAGAAGAGACCACTTGTCTCCCAAAATCTCGAGAACTCGGCACACCGGACAGGGTGAGCGCCAATCATTTTTCCTTTCGTTTGCTGCCATCGAGAAAACCTTCTCAAATATTTACTTGCAAATCACCACTTTTTTTACTTTGACTTTGCAAGTAATTAGTAAGGGCCCAAATCTTGAAAAACCGGGAGCGGGACTCAGAAAGCGGGAAAAAATCATCATGGGGATCATGTTCCCCATTCTGCGAAACTTGAAATCGCGTGAGTTCTTCAGCGAACTCTTTGCCGCCGAACAGAAGAAAATCGAGCAACTCCTCGATTCACTTTCCGAAAAGCAGGCTCGTCAGCAGATCCTGATCAAGCGAATCCGGGGCATCGAGGACAGCAGCCGTCATTGGTCCGTCTACATGACGATCAGCCATCTCAATATCGTGAATCTTGGAATCGCAGGGCTGATCCGCAGTCTTGGGCGAGGCAAACCCATTGACGCCAAGATCCGCATCGAAGACGTGAAGCCCACGAGCGATACCGGACCGGAAGCTCTCGAAGCTTTTGAGAAAACATCCGCTATTTTGAAGAAGAGCGTCGCAGGAATCGAAGATCTCAAGACGACTCAGACGCATCATCATCCCTGGTTCGGCCCACTCGATGCCAAGGGCTGGCACGCGCTCACCGCGATCCACATGAAGATCCACCGGAAGCAGATCGAGCTGATCATCGCTGGGCTCTAGGCACAAAAAACCCGGAGCCTTACAAGCCCCGGGTTTGAATACTAAAATCGCTTAGATCTTCGGCTTCACCTCATCGAGGACCCTGGCAAGCCCTGCAACGGTTCCGCCGATATCAGCGAGATTCGCCGGAATGATCATGGTGTTGGTCGACTGGGCGAGCTTACCGAATTCCTTCACGTATTGCTCGGCCACGCGGAGGTTCACCGCGCTGCTTCCGCCGGGCTCATTGATGGCGAGAGCGATCTCTCGGATGCCCTGCGCGGTCGCACCGGCAAGGAGTTGGATCTCCCGGGCCTTACCTTCGGCTTCATTGACCTGACTGAGCTGGTTCGCCTCAGACTCTTTAATAATGCGTTGCTTCTGACCCTCGGCCACGTTGATCGCGGACTCACGCTCACCCTCGGAAAGGGCAATCTGAGAACGACGCTCACGCTCGGCTCGCATCTGCTTCTCAAGCGCATCCTGCACCGACTTAGGCGGATTGATGTTCGCAATCTCATAGCGGGTGATTTTTAAGCCCCAGGGCTCAGCCGCTTTATCGAGGGCTTCAATGACCTGAGCATTGATGGTGTCCCGCTCCTCGAAGGTGCGGTCGAGTTCCAGCTTACCGATCTCAGAACGCAACGTAGTCTGTGCGAGCTGAGTGGCGGCGTAGTAGTAATTCTCGATACCATAGGAAGCCTTTTTCGCATCCAAAACCTGCATGTAGAGGACACCATCAATCTCGATCGCAATGTTATCCTTCGTGATGCACATCTGCATCGGAACATCGACAGCGACTTCCTTCAACGAGTGCTTGTAAGCCACCTTGTCGAGAAATGGGATAAGGATGTGAAAGCCTGCATCAAGGGTGCGCCCGTATTTCCCGAGGCGCTCGATGACAAAGGCGTTCCGCTGCGGCACGATGCGAGCAGTCTTGGCGACGGTGACGATGATCAAGATGACCAGCGCGACGGCAATGAAGGGGAATTCCCCAGCGGCAATAATGGGTGTCATAATTTTAGTTATTTAATGGGTTCTACGATAAGAGTGAGGTCCTTGAGCTCGATCACTCGGGCAAGGCCCCCGGCGGAAATTGGTTCGTCAGAAAGCGCACGCCACTCGGCTCCCTTAAGCTCGACTTTTCCAAGCTCGTGGCCCCCGGGGATTTCCTGCAAGACGCGGACTTCCTTACCGATGAATTCATCATCAAGCGAGTCTCCCCCGCTAGACTCTTCACCGGAGAACCATGCTTTAAAATAGCGGCGCAGAAGTAAGAGGGCGACCACGGAAGAGACGGCGAAGACGATCGCCTGCAAAGAGGGATCCTCGATCACACCCATCCACGTCAGCACCGCCGTAATCCACGCACCGATTCCGAAGAAGGCAACGACGAGGCCGGGAACAATAAATTCCGAGAGAAGGAGGGCGGCTCCAATAAGGAACCAGAGAGTGTGAGTTTCGATCATAGGTCTAACAGTTTCTAACGATCCTGTTATGGCCCACTTTTCAAAAAAAGGATATTACAAAGAGAAGCCTGATTTGTAGCTACTCCAGATCCTCCGCAAAGAGAACATCCTTGAAGACCTCGATCTTCCCTTCTGCTCGCGAACGCATGTAGCGGCGGAAAATTCTAAAGTGCTCTTCTTTACGTGACTGGCGGATCGCCTCGATGACGGACGCGGAGACTTCTTCGTAGCTGGGCACTTTTTCAGGCTCCTCTGCCGTCACTTCTATCAAATGGGAGCCAAGCTTGCTCTGGATGATTTGAGGAGACTTAAGTGGAAGAGAAAAGACAGAGAGGGCCAAATCCTGAGGAAGGCGCGCGGCGGTGACCCAGCCGAGATCCTTGAGGCTGGAAGATTCCTTAATGCTATTGGCGACGGCGAAGAAATCTTCCTTCTTTTCCACGATGCGGCCCTGCGCCCCTTTAAGGATTTCCTCGGAGGAATCGCTCGCGAGCGTGGAGATGAAAATTTGGCGAACCTGACGACGAGCCGGGGCAACCATTTTTTTCTGGTTCTCATCGAACCACTTGCGAGCGTGCTCTTCGGTGACCTCTTTAGGAAGAATGCTGTTGAGATATTTCTCACGTTGGAGGCGGGCATTGAGGCGCATCTTTGCTTCTTCTTTTCCCTCCCAGCGCTGATCGAAAATGAGAGCCTCGAAGGCTTCTGCACCGCCATATCGTTTTTCGAAGAGGGCAAACATTTCCTCCTGAGTGCCTTCCGGAATATCGTATTCCTCGACTGGGGAAACCTTGATCTGAATCTTCAATAGCAATTCATCGACGAGTTCATTGACGATTGCTTCTCGAAGAAGTCTGCGCTCGCCGGCTGAGGTATCGGCGAAACTGCGGCCACGCTCCCAGAGATATTGGCCTGCGCGCTCATCGACCTGCGCGCGGTAAATCGGTTGAAAATAGACACGAGCTGCGATGCCCATCGCCTTGGCTTCCGCAATCGCTTCCTCCGAGTCCATCCTCGGTCCGGTGAGGGTGCGATTGAGCGGCCCCTTGAAGAGGAAGAGGTCGAGGCAAAGATACCCCATGAGCACGCCATAGGCAGCAAGCCGGATCGCTAGTTTCTTGGGAGTGGACACGCGGGAAGAATGATGGAGAGACGATGCCTGTGACAAGCTTGTAGCTCGCTCATCTTTTTCAAAATGCTCGTTCTGAGATAGCGCCACCCTCAAGTTGGAGCCGTAAAAAAGCGCATGGCTTTCGCCATGCGCTCTTGAAAAATCTAGGACGCCTTTTTCTAGCGACGGCGCTTAAGAAGACCCAGCGCTGAAAGTGCAGAAAGCGCTACCGAAGAGGGCTCGGGGACGGCGACGATAGAGAAATCATCGACTCCCACTGAGCTGATTTTTGAAAACGAACTCAAGGCGGTGGTGTTTCCCTGATCATTCCAAGCTGTAGAAAATCCGCCGTAGATGGTGGTTCCGATGGCAACGCCGGTATCGACCTTTGTTGAGGTGAAGCTCGTGGAACCGTAGCTGTAAGTTGCCTGCGCATCGATGGTAGCGCCATTACTTGTCAGGTCCCATGCGATGGTGATGGGAACACTGGTGCCTCCAGTGGTGGTATTGATCCCAAGTGCGCTGTGTGGATTCCAGCTTTCAATAAATGGAGCCCCAGCGACAGTGTTACCAATCGCTCCTCCGCGATTGGAGAGACTGAAGGTATCGTTATCTCCGTTCCACCAGTTCGCGGTAGTGCTGATCATCGGCCCGAAGAGGGCTTTGTTGACAACAGTTGCATTGCCTCCCGCTTCGTGTGTGTAGGTCATGCTGAGAGAAACGGTGGCCTTTGGTTGAGTAGCGTCTACGGTGAATCCTGTTTGATGTAGGGCATGGTAATTAAGAAAGGCAACTGTGGTGTCCAATGTCACTCCGCCTGCTCCGTCTCCCTTATAGAGGTTCCGCTGAGTTGTTTGAGCCCCGTCCCACTTTGCCTGCCAATCGGTGCTGGCATCCATGTTAACTCCAGCTCCCAAAGAGTCGAAGTTATCAGCTGCGATTGTGACAGCCCCATTGGCCGCAGTGAGGGCAAGTCCGGTGAAGGTAAGAATCAGATATTTCATTAAAATTCGTTTGATGAGCTGTGCTACCACTAATCCTTTAGGAAAATTTGTCCTACAGCGTCAAATGAAAAATGACGAATAATGAGATCCACCCTCATTGTTTCTAAATCGCTTGTGATCAACGAAGTGAAAATCCGAGCGACTTAGAAAGGAAGCTGTATTTATCGACCACTTGCTCGATCTGCTTGCTCGTAGGAGTTCCGGCACCGTGGCCTGCTTTACTCTCGATCCGGATTAAAGTCGGCGCGTCTCCAGCCTGCGCAGCTTGAAGGGCAGCGGCGAATTTATAGGAGTGCGAGGGCACCACGCGGTCATCGTGATCCGAAGTGGTAATGAGAGTGGCGGGGTATTTTGTGCCCTTCTTCGTGTTGTGATAGGGCGAGTAGCTGAGAAGGTATTTGAACTCATCAGCATTCTCATCAGGAAAGCCATATTCGGACTGCCAAGCCCAGCCGATGGTGAATTTCTGAAAGCGAATCATATCCATCACGCCAACGGCGGGGAGACAGGCCCCAAAAAGGTCGGGCCGCTGAGTAAGGCAGGCTCCTACGAGGAGGCCGCCATTTGATCCGCCTGCGATGGCGAGCTTTTCGCTGGAGGTGTATTTTTCTTTAATGAGGTGCTCGGCACAGCCGATGAAGTCGTCGAAGACATTTTGCTTTTTCAGCTTCATCCCGGCTTGGTGCCACTCTTCGCCGTATTCGCCCCCGCCGCGCAGATTCGCGACAACATAGACGCCGCCCATGTCGAGCCAAGCAATGGTAGCAGGCGAGTAGCGCGGGAGGAGGGAAATATTGAACCCACCGTAGGCGTAAAGAAAGGTGGGGTTCTGCCCGTTGCGCTTGAGACCTTTTTTATGGACCACGAACATGGGGACCTTGGTGCCGTCTTTTGAGTCTGCGAAGATCTGCTTGGTCTCGTAATCGTCCTCGTTGAAGACGGTCTTGGGCTTTTTAAAGAGCGTCGATTTGTTGGACTTCACATCATAGCGGTAGACCGCACCGGGGGAAGTGAAGGAGGAATAGGAATAGAAGGTTTCCTCTTGGGTGGACTTTCCGCTGAAGCCTCCGGCGGTGCCGATGCCGGGGAGTTCGACAGGCGCAAGTGGGGAGCCATCGAGCGCGAAGCGGCGGATCTCAGAGCGGGCGTCCTCCATGTAATTCGCGATGAGGAGGCCGCCGATTTGGGAGACAGAGCGGAGGGTTTCTTTTGACTCGGGAATGATCGTTTTCCAGTTCGCTTTTTTCGGCTTGGCGGTGTCGATGGAGATGAGCTTGAGCTTCGGCGCGTCGAGGTCGGTCTGGATAAGAAAGGTGCTACCGATGTTTCCGATGAAGGAGTAAGAGGCATCAAAATCGGGGAGGAGTTCGACAACTTTCGAGTCAGGCATGGAGAGATCTTTGTAAAAGAAGCCGTTCTTCGTGTCGGTGCCTTGTGAAATATCGATGAGGAGGTAGCGACCGTCCTCGGAGAGTCCGGCATAGAGCCCCCACTTGGGATGATCGGGGCGCTCGTAAACGATTTTATCGTCGGATTGCGGAGTGCCGATCTTGTGGTAGTAGAGCTTTTTGTGGGTATTCTGCGCCATCATCTCCTCGCCCTTTTCTGGCGTGGGGAAACGGCCGTAGTAGAAGCCTTTGCTGTCCTTGGACCAGGTGGCGGCGGAAAACTTTGACCAAATGAGATGGTCCGAAAGATCCTTCCGGGTCGCTATTTCGCGCACGCGCCACTCGATCCAGTCAGAACCGGAGGCAGAGGTGGAATAGGCCATGAATTTGCCATCGGGAGAGATCTCGTAGTCTTTGAGGGCTACGGTTCCATCAGTGGAGAGCTTATTCGGATCAAGAAGGACGCGCGCTTCCTGATCGAGCGAAGCAGTGGTGTAGAGGACGGATTGGTTTTGGAGGCCGTCGTTTTTTGAAAAAAAGTAGCGGTTCCCTTCAAGGAAGGGAGTGCCGAAGCGCTCGACATTCCAAAGCTCCGTAAGGTGGGACTCGAGCTCCTTGCGTCCGGGGATCGCACTGAGGTAGCTCTCGGTGACTTTATTCTGCGCTTCGATCCACTGGTGGGTCTGCTCGGAATTTAGATCTTCGAGCCAGCGATAGGGGTCGGGCACATCAATGCCGTGAATTTTTTCAGTCAAGGGCGTGGGATGAGAGTCTGGGTAGTCGAGCGGGGCAGCGTGAATGGTGGCGGTAGCAATCGCGGCGAGGGCTAATTTCATGCGCGAAACCTAGCGCGAATAAACCTGCTTGGCGAATTCTTCCATTGCGGTCTCAATCTCGGCGGGACCAACGTCGAAGAGGTTGTTGTGGCCCGCTCCCTCGACGGAGAGAAAGCGCTTGTCGTTCGCGGGCGAGAGCTCGTGAAGCTTCCTCCCGTGCCATTGGCCGATGACGCCATCATCTGCGCCGTGGATGATGAGGAGTGGCTGCGTCATTTCCCCAATGCGGTAGATGTTTTGAAAACGATCATTGGGATAAAGAGGAATCCAGGTGAGCGTCCGGAACGCCGATGTGAAGGGTGCGATGAGGATGACTCCGGCGTGCTCTTTCTCAGTCGCAAGATAGCAAGTCGGCCCCGTGCCTACTGATTGGCCCGTAAGAATAATGCGCTCGGCTGGCTGCCCGAGTGGACCAGTGAGATGATCGTAAGCTGCCGTGATTGCGGAAAAACAACCTGCTTCGGTCGGCTTCCCTGAGCTAAATCCATAACCCGGATAATCGTAGGCCATGATCCCGTATCCGAGCTGATGAAAATCTTTCAGGTGGTAATAGAGATCCCCAAGATCCTCAGCATTGCCATGCGACCAGAGGAGGACGGGCATTCCCTCCTTCGGGGGAAGATAATAAGCCGCGATCGTTTCTCCATCTCCAGACGGGAAGGAATTGAAGTGGGATGGCAGCGCTGTTTCAGCCCGCAGAGGCGGCTTAAAAATGAGCGTGTCGGCCCCAAAAAGCGCAATGAGTAGGAATAATCCGTAGACAAATCCAATGGTATAAAAAGGCCGCTTCCAGGACCAAGTGCCTACAAGGAGCTTCTTCCAATTCATCTTAAGGAGAAGTTGGTGAGCTGAGAGAAGCGGAGAGTTTTGAGAGGTCCCAATTTAAATCTATGAGCTTCGCTGCAAGAAAATCGAGTTCCCCCGCCCTGCCCAGATCCATTCCGCTGTATCCGAGATCAGGCACAAGCGCTTCGCCAAAATGCGCCTCCCAGACCGAATTTACGAGCGCGCGAGCGAGGAGATATTTGTCCTCGCTGATCAGGGTATCAACAAAAGCGAGACGATCGACAGTATCGAGAAACATCGGACCAGTCGTGCGCTCTTTAACCGGAGGCTCAGCACGCGGAAGACTCTCCATCACCGGGATTTCCTCCAAAGCGTCCTCCGCCGCGAGTTGGGCAGCACGGTTTTTTAACATCGCCACCTGCCGGGCGCGCGCATCTTGATTCACTGCGGAGAGATAATATTCCCTAAGCAAAGGCGAGTCCTGCTGAGCGCTTACAAAAGTCTTGAGAAGGCTCGTTCCGTCACGAAGCGTCGCTATTTCCAAAGCAGAAAGCTTGCGACGGTAGAGCTGGATTTCATCGAGCGCCACGCCCTCACTAGCCCAACCACCAAGCTTGGCTGGAACCGCTTCTTCACCAGAAAAAATACTGCGCTTAAGCGAGTCCGCCTCGACTACCGAGTCAAGCGCCAGACCGTTGACGTAGAACTGCAAGCCTGCCGCCTTCCGCGAACCATCGTAAGTCAACGTGATATTCGTCCAGCGTCCCGGAAAAACCATGGACGACTCACTCGTGATCCCGATGGCATTGCCAGGCCAATAGCGCGTGAAGCGAGCAACCGGTCTCCCATCCTCCAGACCGAGATAGAAGCCGTGCTGATCATCGCCTTGGCCCAGAAGCGGGATCATTCCGCCATTCGAGGCCACCTTCACCCAAAGCGAGAGAGTAAAATATTGGTGGCTTGGGAAAGCGACCTGAGAAGGAAGCACGACCCCTTTCGGAGAAGCCACTGCAATTCCAGCAATTCCCTCAACCGTCTCAGTGAGAGAAAAACTCGATGGATTAAAATGCCCGAGCGCAATATTGCTCGGTGTGCCATCGTCGAACGAAATCGCCGCTACGAGACCCGGCATCTGCGGCACGCTATCCTTCTCCGCAAGCCAAACCGCGAACTCTTCATCGTGCGGCTTCTCATGCCAGAGCAGCACCGGAGTTTCCGCAGGCTCGCCGAGAATCGCCGTAGGAGCATCGAGTGGATTATTCCTCAGCTCATCATAAGGAGTGGAAAAAATATGCTTCATCCGCAGAAAATCCTCCGCACTCACCCCTTCCGTCACGCTCACCCCATCGATCGGAAAACCGATCATTTCAGAAACCTGCTTCAAGCGATCACCTTCCTCTCGGAGTGCCCTCGTCTCCAAAATCGAATCCGCATCAGGCAAAAGATCTCCCGCGATCATCTTCCTCAGCTTTTCCCGAAAATCTCCCTCTGGAAAATTCACCTCAGCCTTTGTAACAGTCGGCTCCGGTGTCCAACCTTCCACCGGCTGAAGAGGCCCAAAAGCCCAATGACCATCCACCTCTCCTTCCTCCGCACGCCATTTTAAAAGAAGCCCATCCTCCTTAGACTTCATCGTGCTCCCCTCTGGATGAGGAGTCGTGAACGTCAGTGGAATCTTGGGATCCCTCAGCGAAAGAGCGTAGCCCGTGCGGTTCTCCTCACCCGTGTGGCAGCTCGCACAATGCTTCGCGAGGATCGGCCGCACCTCTCTACTATAAGAAATCGGCGGTTCTTCGGGAAGAGGCCGCTTCTCCTTCTGACATCCTGTCAAAAGCAGCCCTCCAAAGATCCCCCACCAAATTCGCATACCTTAATGTGCCGAGCCAATCGGGAGTCGAAAAGTCCTAACTCAAAAAGTAATCCCCACCCAGCATCGGAAGCGGACTAAGCTTGACTCTTTCCCTTTTGCCCCCGACATCCGTCGCCCCAAAGAACCTTCTTTCACGCTATGCTTACCATTAAAAAACTCCGCAAATCCATGGGTGGCCGCATCCTCTTCGAGGAAGCTGACATGGTGATCAACTGGGGCGAGCGCATCGCTCTCGTCGGCGCAAATGGCACCGGAAAATCCACAATCTTTAAAATCATCCTCGGACAGGAAGAAAAAGACAGTGGCTCCATCGTGAAAGACGAATACGGAATGATCGGCTACCTTGAACAGGAAGCCGGAAATCCCGGAGAAGCCACCATCCTCGAAATCGCCATGGGCATTAACGAGGAGATCCGCGAGGTCATGAAAGTCCTCCGCGAAAGCACCAAGAATGGCACCACCGATAGCGCAGAATATGGCGCCGCTCAGGATCGATACGAGGAGCTCAACGGCTTCCAACTCGAGCCCAAGGGCAAGAAAATTCTCGCCGGCCTCGGCTACGCCCAAGAAGACTTCGCCCGCCCCGCCAATGTCTTTTCCGGAGGCTGGGTCATGCGCGCCCACCTTGCCCGCCTCCTCGTAGAAGAGCCAGACCTCCTCATGCTGGACGAGCCCACCAACCACCTCGACCTCAGCTCGCTCATGTGGTTCCAGCGCTACCTCAAGAACTACCCCGGCGCCCTCCTCATCATCTCCCACGACCGCTCCTTCATGGATAGCGTCATCGAGAAAGTCTACGAGATCGACGAGCAGAAGCTCACCCCCTACGAGGGAAACTACTCCCGCTACCTCGAACTCAAGGACGAGCGCTACGACCAGATGATGCGAGCCTTCCAAAATCAGAAAAAGGAGATCGCAAAAATCCAATCCTTCATCGACCGCTTCCGCTCCGTAGGATCCAAGGCCTCCCAAGTCCAGAGCCGGATCAAGATGATCGAGAAATTGGACAAGGTCCCCAAGCCGCGCAAGCCACGTAAGCTCTTCCATTTCCACTTTCCTCAGCCTCCCCGCTCCACCCAGCGCGTCATCTCACTTGAGAATGTCGACAAGGCCTACGGCGAAAAAGTCATCTACAAGAACCTCGATGTCCACATCGAGCGCGAGGACCGCATCGTCCTCGTCGGGCCAAACGGCGCTGGTAAGTCTACTCTCATGAAGATGCTCGCCGGCACCGAAAAAGGCGACGCCGGTAAGCGAAACGTCGGCACCACCACCAAGATCGGATACTTCTCCCAGCACCGCGCTGCCACTCTCAACGAAGAAAACACCGTCCTCCGCGAAGTCTGTGATGCAGGCGGCGGCATGCGCGATGACGAAGCACGCTCCATCCTCGGGTCCTTCCTCTTTAAGAAAGAAGACGTCGCCAAGCGCGTCGGAGTCCTCTCCGGAGGAGAAAAAAGCCGACTCTCGCTCGTCAAATTCCTCGTCGACCCGCCGAACCTCCTCCTCATGGATGAGCCCACGACCCACCTCGATCTCACCTCGATCGAAGCCCTCGTCTCCGCGCTCAAAAACTTCGAAGGAACCCTCGTCTTCATCTCCCACGACGTCCACTTCATCCGCTCCCTCGCCAAGCAGACTTGGCATATCGAAGGCGGCGAAGTGAAAAAGTATGCCGGAGACTACGACTACTACCTCCAGAAGTCCGGCGCCTTCGGCGACTCCTTCTTCGACGTTTAAAAGATCGCCAAGACAAGCGATCGCTCCATTCGTTTATTTGTATGAAAAAATATCTTCTTCTGTTGGGATCGCTTTCTCTCTCTACTCAGCTGCCCGCGGTAGTTATCTCTGGAACAAATATTGTCCTTGGTGATGGCTCGGCGGTCGGCTTCGACTACGAAATTTTGATCTGGGAAGACGCTGGCGCAAACGACCCCACTTCAATGTGGTTTGACTATGATGGCACGACAATCTCACCAGGTGAAATGAACCTCGACGGTGGCTCAGACTGGTATGTCACCTCACTCAATGACGTCTTTTCAAGTCCCAATGTCTTGGCGGGCGCTTTCCCTCTGACTGCCAAGAGCGACATGACAGGCCTCACCTATATCGATCAAGTCGTCGGATCAGACTTCTATCTCGGCGTCTCCACAGATGGTGCTGGCCAGCGCAGTAATTTCGGTTGGGCCCAGTTCAACTTCTCTGGAGGCACTCTTTCCATCGTTGATAGCGCCGTCGCATACGACATGGGTAATGGTATCATCGCAGGCACCACCCAGACCGTCCCCGAACCCAGCTCCGCACTCTTAGCTACCTGTGCTTTAGGCCTCGGTGCGATTCGGAGACGTCGATAGACAGAGGTCCTCTTTGATCTTTCTGGCTGAGAGTGACACTATCACCTCGGCCATGCCCCCTCCCCGAAAAATCATCCACATCGATATGGACTGCTTCTACGCAGCCATCGAAGTGCGGGATGATCCTTCTTTAAAAGGAAAACCCGTAGGAGTCGGCGGCAGCTCAGGGCGTGGCGTCCTCACCACCGCGAACTACGAAGCCCGCAAGTTCGGCTGTCACTCCGCCATGCCTGTCTTCAAGGCCAAGCAGCTCTGCCCCGAGATCATTCTCACCCCCGTCCGCTTCGAGGTTTACCGTGAAGCCTCCCGCCAGGTCCGCGCCATTTTCGCCCGCTACACCGATCTCATCGAACCCCTCTCGCTCGACGAAGCCTACCTCGATCTCTCCCACCGCAGCGAATCCGGAGCCGCCCTCGCCCAAGAAATCCGAAAGGCCATCTTCACCGAGACCGGACTCACCGCCTCCGCTGGCATCGCGCCGAACAAGCTCATCGCAAAAGTCGCCAGCGATTGGAACAAGCCCGATGGCCAACTCGAAGTCCGGCCCGACCAAGTCCCCTCTTTTATGCGCGGCCTCCGCGTCGGTAAGCTTCACGGCGTCGGCAAGCGCGGCCTCGAATCGCTTACCAAAATGGGCGTCACCACCTGCGGCGATCTTCAAAAATTCACCAAATTCGAGCTCGCCGACCGCTTCGGCAAATGGGGCATCGAACTCTACGAGCGCTCCCGCGGAAATGACGACCGCCCCGTCTCACCCGACCGCACCCGCAAATCCCTCTCCAAAGAACACACCTTCTCCGAGAACATCCGCGACTTTGACTGGCTCACCGATATCATGCGCAAAGTCCTCGGCGAAGTCCGCTCCTCCGTAGAAGCCAAGGTCGAGCAAGACATCAAATCCCGCGTCATCAAACTCAAGTTCGAGGACTTCACCAGCACCACCGCCGAAAAGGCAGGCTCCGAGCTCGACGAAGAAATCTACCTCGATCTCCTCAAACTCGCCTGGAATCGCGGCCAAGGAAAAGCCGTCCGCCTCCTAGGACTCGGCGTCAAACTCGCCACCGAAGAAGACCAGCCGGAGCTACTCTGATATCGAGCGTGAGTTTGTAACCCCACGTTATCACACAGAACGCAGGGTTAAAAACCCGCGCTCCATATTCTAATTTCGCAGCATCACCTTCAGTCTGAAGAAGCGCTTCTCCCCAGCTGGCGCTACTTGATAGGTCTGCGAGCTAACTCCGTTGACGGGAATCGTCTCTTCCTGAATCTCGGTGAGATCAGTCCAGCTATCGAGATTGGTGCTGGTCTGCACAATCGAGATGACGTCATCGGCCGCGAGATTACGTGGCACGATGACCGATCCCGTCACTTCTCCCAAACTGAGGGTGTTCGCGCCAAGTGCGTAATTAAGCAGAGCCGCTTCATCTCCCCCAGGGAAGGTCGTGGCATCCGAAGTGCCTGGGTTTCCACCAAGGGCTGTGGATGGTCGCCAAGAAGTCGGATTACTAGGATCGAGCTGTGAAGGTGGAGAGATACGAACGAGTGAGAATCCATCGCCATCTGCAGCGGCAGGCCATGATCCGGCATCATTGTAGGCGAAGGATTCAATGATGAAGCCGAGCGCGTCTACCAAGGTGAGCGTTTCGCCATCGTTATCCAAGCTGCCCTCGTAATCAGCCGCGGTGAGGACGAGTTGTGCGCCAGCGGCAAGAGTCGTGCCTACGGGAAACGTATAGGTGAGGCCAGCAGTGAACGTAAGATTACTAAGATCAATCTCTTGATTTGAGATATTGGTGAACTCGATGAATTCGTTGCTCTCCCCGGCCCCGGGTTCGTTGTAGTAAATCTCTGAAATAACGAGATTGCTCTCGCGTGCGGGAATTCCCGTGAGGACATCGGCTGATTGAAGAGCCGACCACTCACCATTTTGAAAAACACGTGAATTGTAAGTATCGCTCAGGGTGAGAGTGATGGCGCCACTGTAAGTTGTCGCTCCGGCATCCTGCGGATCAGAACCGTCCGTGGTGTAGAAAATGGTGCCACCACCATTTGGGTTGGTCATCGTAAGAGTAGAACCAGTGTGACTGTAAGTCGGCGCATCAACATCTGGGTAGAGGCCCTTGGCCCGCAGTTGATCGAGATAAATTGCAGGGCGCTGAGGGAGATAGGTCCCAAGAATGTAATCCTGAATCGGGTAGTAGTGATCGTCCCGGGTGTAGAGATCAAAATCCGAGGATTGCCACCCGCCAGCGGCTTGGACATCACGACGATAGTCTCCCCAGCGAGCAGACTCGGCAACGAGCGCGAGACCCATGTCATCCGAACGACGACGCCAGGTGGCATCCGCTCCGGTCGGTGAAAGCGGTCCATTATTGAAAAAGGCATGGTGTGCACGGTCGGCGAATCGAAGGCGATACTCAGCATTTAGAGCGAGATCTTGATGAATACCGGTAGGGCGGTTGTTACCGTTCACCCCAGTCCGGTTGATGTTGAGCGCTCCAGCGATGTCGAGGTAGGCGGGACTTGTGCGATTTGGGGAGATCGCGAACTCGGTATCCCAGGGGATAAAGTGGAAAGGCACCCCCGTTGGACCCGTTCCAGCCGCGCGCCAGTTATGACCGTCCCAGTCATTATTCCCGACATAGAAATTGATGAGCATGTAATCGATAAAGGAATCGATATCGAGGTGCGTCTTCATCGTTTCATAAACAGCAGTGCTCGCGATGTTCCCCTCCGCGACATCAGCCATTGCGTTGTAGGCCGCAGCCGTTCCAGAGGTGGCTACATTAGAATTGATGGCATCGTAATCTGAATCCTGTCCGCCGAAGTAAGCTTCCATGAAGTCCTGATCCGGGCGCTCATGGAGATGGTAGATGCCCCAGTAGATTCCATTGATGTAGACATGAAGCCAGCGGCCGTGGACTCCGGTGTTATCCATCTCTAAAAAGAGATCATTCACGAACTGATCACGGGCATATTGCGCTTTATCCGCCTGCCAAAAGTGGCGGTGGGTCCAGCCAAAGTTGTAGCCGGAGCGGAGCTGGAGAGTATCGAATTTTTCAACTGCATCGCGGCCATCTGGCGCATCGCGGAAGAGCGGGTAGTTCAGTTTTCCGGCTCCGTAGGCGTTCCGAAAGCGGAGGCTCATGCTGTGCTTAGGGGTATCAGGGTTTCGGCTACTGCCACCCTGAATGCGGAGGCCTGCATCAATTTGGAAACCACTTTCGGAGCCATTATGCGCGATGAGTTCAGCGGAGACGGGACGCTCCCAAGCGGCGCCCGAGCTTTGTGGATTCTGATAAAGGCCTTGGGTTCCGTAGAAGTCATCAGGGTCGATGGTGAGAGAGAGGGTTGAGAATTTCTCGAGGGCTGGAATGATTTCATTCACGTAATCGGGATCCGTGACGATCTCTTGGTCCATCTCGTAGTCGGCTATTCTTCCAGCCCACAGGGTCGTAGTGTTTGGCGGATTGTTCGGCTGATTGATGACATCATTTAAAAAGATGTAGCTCTGGGTATCGACGTTCGTGGGAATGCAGTTGTCCTTGAATGCGGCAGCGCGGAGAACCGTGGTGGTGGCGATGTTGAGCGGGGTGGAATAGAGGCTGCCGTTGCTTGGAGTCGGCTCGGTGCCATCGATCGTGTAATAGATGCTCGCTCCCGCCGTGAGGGTAGAAATGGTGAGATCAAAGGGTGTCGTGTAGTGCCCTCGGTCGATATCGAAGGCGGTGTCCAAGACAAAGCCCTGCTGCGGGGTTCCGGCATTCTCAGCGCGAGGCGTGGGCTGGAGAAGAAAACCGGAAGCGGTGTAGCTCACGTCTGTCTTTTGCTCCGGATATCCGGGAGAAAATTCCTGAATGATCGTCGAGCCATTCGGCGCGACGAGCGCGAGATATTCTCCTCCGGACTTCAGGCTGAAGTTCGTGTGCAGGTGGCCCGCAGAATCTGGGCTGTCATTTCCGGAAGCGAAGACGACGAAATATTCGCTCCCTGCGAGGCTGGTTCCGGCGGGGAAGGCCCATTTTTGAGGAAGCAAAGGATCATCAGTCAGAAAATAGCCACTGAGATCAAAAGCCGTGGTGTTGCGATTGTTGATTTCGATCCAGTCGGAGCCATTGCCATCGCCATCATCGAAGCTTGAGTTACTAGCAACGAACTCACTGATCTCAGGCGCGAGAGCAAGACCATCGACAGTGACCTGCAAGGTCTGGCTCGCGGAGCCCTCGGCATTCGTCGCGGTGAGGGTGTAGACCTCAGTGAGAGAGGCGGTAAAGCTGACGGAACCGCTCGGATGAGCGACGCTCCCGAATCCGGGGCTGAGTTCCACGCTATCAGCATCCGAAACATTCCAATTCAGTGTCACCATTTCTCCGGAGTTCACCGTGTCATCGTTTGCTAAAAAGGAATTGATGACCGGCAACGGGTCGGGAGGATCAAAGGCCAGCGCGCCATTATTATAGACCTCGGCGAGTTCGGCATCCGTAAGGACTCCAAAGCTGTCTCCAGTTTGAAAAATAGCGATATCATCCATCGCGCCGCCGAAGTCATTGCTGCCGGCCGCATTGGCATCATCAGCAGCGATAAAGACTCCTGTAGCGTGCGGAAGCGCATTGGTCCCCAGAGAAGAATTCGTCGTCGTCGCAGAGCTGATATTCGAACCTGCAATATTCCCACCAGTGTCTGCTAAGACAGTGACTTTGCAGGTGCCATCCAGAGAGTCATAACGAACCGCAAAGAAATACCACGTCTCCGTCGAAAGGACGAGTGGGTTCGTGACCGTCGTATTGGAAGAGCCATTACCATCGCGGAGGAGGACACGGAGTTTATTTCCCGGCGAGCTACCGAGATCGATCCGGATGCCCGAGCCATCATTTCCAGTCCCTGCGAGGGTTTCAAAAAGGCGGTCAAACTGATCAAGAGTCGTGGGTCGAAACCACCACGAGATCGTAAATTGATCGGTCGGCTGGACTTCAGGAGCAGGTGCAATTTTAAACCCAGAGCGCAGAGGCAAGTCGTAACCCGTGCCATGCGGAGCAGAGAACCCTTTAGTAGCGGTTCCGCTTCCGATGAGCTCACCGGGATTACTCCCAAGTGAATCTTCAACCACGGCGCTGCCACCGGCGGCTTCGTCCAAAGCATAGTGAGCCACAAGATCAGCATGCGCGAGGAAAGCTCCTTGAAGTGATGCGATACTAATTAGAAGAGGAATTCTCATAAGGGGGAGAGTCATTCTGCCGCTTCCAAGAAGAGGTGAGAATCTTTTTTCTCTAATCAATCTTAGGCGGAAGATTAGGAGGGCGCTCGCCGGGCTTTGTCGGAGGAGGTTCCTGTTGCCGTTTGATTTCGATATCATCGATTCGGACGGCGTAGGACAACCAAGGCTTCACTTCCCAACCGGCAGCAACGCCGACTTTATCTGTCAGCCTGCGTGCTTGAAGGTAGGTATTGAAGGAATTCGGATGAACGTGAAAGAGAATCACCGCGCTGGAATCCCCTCTGAGCTTTCGAAGAATATTGGGAAAGATTCCCTCTGCTTTTTGAAGGTCTTGGAGGGAGGCGCCTCCTTCTTTGAGGTCAGGTTTCACCTGAATGTGAAGACGGGTCCCAGTAGGATAGGCACTGACCTTGAGCACTTGTTTTCGAGAGTTCTGGAAGTCAAAGCCCTCGAAATGTTTTAAGATCGGAGGAGCTTGGTAAATGTAGCGATCGGACCCGCGCTGCTTAATGCGCTGATTGGGGAAGTTGCGCTTGGCCTTTTTAAACTCTTCCTCGAAGAGCTTGAGCGGTGTCATGGGGTCGATGAAGTGGACACGGTCATGGACCACGAGGGCGTGATAAACATCCGCATTCTTCGGGACCGGACGACTAGAAGGAATTCCGACGATGGCGGGTTCAACTTTGAGAACCTCAGTTTCATCAAGAAGAGCTTCGAGACGGGCGATCTCAGCAGTGATTTTTTCAGTCTTGGCTGTTTCGTCGTCGCGTTCTTTCTCGGCTTTCTTTGCGAGTTTCTTGAGGTCGGCGAGATCGGCAAGGAGGTCCTTTCGCTCATCACGATTTTTTTCGAGGAGCGCGAGCTGACGTTGCTCCGCTTCGACCTGTTCCGGAGAGGGAGCTTCTTTGGAAAGGAGTTGATCGAGGCGGGTCTGTTTTTGCTCTAATTCTTCGACCGTTTTTTTAGCTTCTACAATTTGTTCCGGAGTGGCCGGTTTAAGACCTTCAAGAAACTGGACCACCTTTTGCGCGACATCCGCCTGCACCAAGAGGAGGACGAGGATGAGCACGGCGACGACATTGGTGAGCGCGTCCATGAGTGAGTCAAGATTGACTCCCTCGTCTGAGTTGGATGAGCGTCGGCGGGCCATGAAGATTATCGTTTAAAGAGGGAGAGGTCGATATCTCCGTCGTTCGGAATGGGGAGTTTTCCGGTGGGAAGTTTGTATTTGATCTCTGCAGAGGCCGCAGCCCAACGGAAGGAAACGTCGCCGGACTTGCGAATGAGGAAGAGGACCATGGAGTCATTGGTCTTTTTTACCTTATCAAGATAGGTGGCATAGACGCCGCTGGTTTTAATGGCGGCGGTTGAGATCGATTTTTTACCACCTTCGTGATCGAGCAAAACGATGCCGGTGGAATTGCACTCTACAAAGAAAATTTCATCAGCTCCACCCTCCCCTACTCCACGAGGCTGGATAACGACTGATTCCTTCGGCTTGGGCGCTTCCTTGCGGGCTTTCAGTTCGTCCTGGAGGTCCTGGAGGCGCTTTGAAAATGGCGGCCGCTCTTTTTTGATGGCGACGACCTCTTTCTTCATGTTCTCGACGCGCTTTTGAAGTGCCGCGTCGGTGGCGCTCTCGGCCTTCGCTTTTTTGAGGCCATCGATCTCCATCGTGAGAGCGATTTTCTGATCTTCAAGCTTGGCCATGACAGCGACGGTCGCCTTTTCTTCCTTCAGCTGCTCGTTCTTCTTTTCGAGCCCTTCTTTGATCTTCTCAGCTTGAGCAAGGAGGTCGCGATTCTCGAGCGCGCGGTCCATTTCTTCCTCAGTGCGACCGCTTTTTTCCATCTGCTGGACCTGCATCGTGACACTGATCATGAGCGTGAGAATCCCGATGAGGCATGCGAGGATGCTCATGAAGGGAAAGAGAGAAACTCCGTTCTCTGCTACTTTTGCTCGGCGGGCCACGGGTCTTTATTTTTTAGAGAAGAAGCCGCCCTTTTTCTTGGCGTCGTTCGGGATCTTGTTCTCGCCGAGGTCCTTGAGGGCGCGGTTGATCGAGTCGATGCCGTGGGCGAGATTCTCAAAGGTGCGCTCGAGCTGCATGTGGGACTTGAGGAAGACCTCGCTGCTGGTGTCGGACATTTTGGCGACGGCTTCAGTAAAGGAACTTTCAACCATACTTTGGTGACCATCGAGTCGTGTCTGCAGAATCTCTCCAGTTGCCTTCAGCTGGCTGGTCGCTTCGTTGAGGCTGACGAGGAAGGTTTCGTGAGCACGCGCAAGTGAGGTCACAAGCTGCGGGATGCTATCGGCTTGCTGAATCAGTTCGTCACCGACGAGGGTGCGGCTGTCGTTGAGCTTGGGGAGAAGTTTCTCCACGCAGAAGGCGTCGATGAGGGTGAGGGTCTCGTCCTCTTTCTTCTGCACTGCGGCGAGTGGGAAGCTCAGGAGAATGCTCAGGATGAGTCCGAGAAGGGTAGTGTCGAAGGCGATGCCTAAGCCTCCGGTGAGGCTGTTGATGGAGGATTTGAGCGCTTCGGGGTCGGTGTTGTCACCCATCGCGAGCGAGCCTACAGCTACGGAGAGTCCCATGACAGTGCCGATGAATCCGAGAATCGGAATGGCCCAAAGGAAAACTTTTACAATGGAGTAGGAACTACCCGAGCGGTTGGCATCGATGTCTGACTGGGTGTTTAGAAAGGCTCCCACTTCGCCGTTATCGACTCGTGATTCGAAGAGCTCGAGCGCTTTGCGGATGCGGTTGACCATCAAGCTATCGCGAAGCGCGGCGGGAACTCGATAGATATTATCGATGAACTCCCCGACATTTCCGGCGTGGATTTCTTTTCCAAGATGCTGAGGAAAGAGGTTGAGGAGGATGGCGCGCTCTTGGCTCTGATTCTTGCGCCATTTCAAGACGAGGATGGCGATGCCCCAGAAAAAGAGGAAGGTTTCCACGTAGTTCACCCAGCCTCGGTCGAGGAAGAGATCGCCAAAGCGGGACCCCTTGAAGGGGACCATGAGTAGGAGGTAGAGAACGGTAGCGCCGGCTCCAAAGAGGAGACTTTTCCCAAAATTGACGTTCGCATGATCGCTTTCTTCCCAACCGGTGCGCTCGGGATGCTTGGGTGAGGCAGCTCCCTCGACAGGTGCGATCTCGGTGGGAACGGTGAGTCTATTTTGGCAGGCCGGACACTGGACCTGCTGGCCGAGAAGTTCGGGAGTGACATCGAGCGCGGTGGAGCAGTGGGGGCAGGAGATTTGCATAAAAAGAGACGGCAGGATTTGCTTCCGATGAAGTTACTAAGTGAAGAGCGATTGACCAGAATCTATTCATATATGGACTTCTTCTATTCGAACATCCGTGCAGAATTATAAGAGTCGGCATGAAGGAGCGCGTTGAACTAAAAACACCGAGTCACGATGACCTATCGGCCTTGGCGAATCTCGGGCGGGATACTTTTGTGGAAACCTTTGGACATCTCTACTCGGAGGAAGATCTTAATGCCTTCCTCGAAGAGGTCTATTCCGAGAGATCGGTAGCCGAGGAGCTGGATCGGGACGACCTTCACTTTCAGGTAATTGCTTAAGTGGTGAACTCGTTGCCTATATCAAGATCGGGCCAGTGAACGTGCCGGCCGAAAACCCCGAACCTGATGCGATGGCGATTTGGAAAATCTACGTACGGAAGGAGTTTATCGGACAAGGATTTGGAGCCCAGCTCATAGACTGGGCCGAAGCGCAATTTTTGTCACGCGGAGTGAACGAAGTTTACATCAGTGTCTTCAGCGAAAACTCACGAACGATTAGCTTCTACCAGCGCTATGGCTTCGAGAAGGTTGGGGAGTATGGCTTCGAAGTCGGCAATCATGTCGACCTCGAATGGATCATGCGGAAGAGGCGCTAAAATTGACATTAGTCGCCAAAACACGATTTCTTACCCCACTTTTGGCGAGTAATATTCTAATGCAAACTATTCAGTCTGAAAACTGAATAGGTAAGTCACACGCCCTCATCTCTTGGACTTGAGGCCCTCGTAGCTCTTAGTATTTCTCCCAAGTCTTCCAGAACTGGTCGAATGGCGTGAACGGATAAGTGACTGTTCTCATCTGAGGATATGCCTCGAATTCGATCTTCGTCTCAATGCCTCCCCAGATTGTTGTTTCCTGACGAAATCCATATTGGTGATCGCCCATTGGCCCGATTACTACCGCCGCTTTCATTTCGAGCTTATCCATCACGATGGTAAATCTTGGAGATTCAATCCAGTCATAGCGATTATCACGAGAAGTCAGAATGCGATCATTAATTGAAGGCTCGTCCGAGAGGTTGAAGGGCTTGGCCCTCTCTAGGAACGAGAAACTTGTGTTGGGAGACAGGGCGGGACGCCCTTGCTCCTTATTAGACCGCGTCCGAGCAGCGCTGGCAAAGGTCGTCTTTTACGACGGGCTCGTATTTGCGGCAGCGGGGGCACATGGGGTGACCGGTGGCTGAGACGGTTGCGGAGATTTCGGCTCCCTCGACGATGTTGAGGTCGCTGAGGATGAAGAATTCTTTGGCAAACTCGCTGTCCTTGAGGAGGTCGATCACTTGGTGATTCGCGGGGACGGTGAGGAGGACGCTCGCTTCGTTGTTCTTCTTGAACTCCTTGGCTTGCACCTTCTCTTCGATCGCGGTCTGGATGACGGCTTTGACAGCGAAGAGGGCGTCGACTTTTGCGATCGCTTCGCCGCTGGTGAACTTGGCATTCACTTTGGGGAAGTCTTGCTCGTGGATCGAGCCTTCGCGTCCGGCGTGCTCCCAGGCTTCTTCTGCAGTGTAGGCGAGGATGGGCGCGAGAAGCTTAACCATGGCATCAAAGATTTCACCCATGACCCAGACGCTGGCCTTGCGGGCCTCGCTGTTCTCGGCATCGCAGTAGAGGCGATCCTTGGTGATATCGATGTAGCAGGCACTCAAGTCTGAGGCCGCAAATTGGTTGACGGTGGAGAAGACTTTGCGGAAGTCGTATTTCTCGTAAGCATCGGTGATTTCTTGGATGACGACTTGGAGGCGCTCCATGATCCATTGGTCGATGAGGGGAAGTTCAGCGGGCTCGCTGACTTTCTCATCGCGCATGTTTCCAAGGAGGATCTTGAAGGTGTTGCGCAGCTGGCGGTAGGGCTGGCTGACTTGCGTGAAGAGGGCTTCGCTGAAGGGAACCTCGCTCTGCCAATCGACGGAGGAGACCCAAAGACGGAGGATGTCTGAGCCATACTTATTATAGAAGTGGGCGGCGTCGGTGGGCTTGCCTTTTTTCTTGGCGTCGGACTTGGAGGTCTTCTTGCCGGTCTCGGTATCGACGACGAAGCCGTGGGTGAGGACCGTTTTGTAGGGAGCCTTGTCACGCACTCCGACGGAGAGCATGAGGGAGCTTTGGAACCAGCCGCGGTGCTGGTCGGTGGCCTCAAGGTAGAGGTCGGCGGGAGCGCTGAGCTCTGGATGAGCATCGAGAACGGCGACGTGCGAAGAACCAGAATCGATCCAGACATCAAGGGTGTCGCGGCACTTCGTGGAACCTGCGGGGAGATCGAAGAGAGTGGCGAGTTCTTCGTCAGATTTTTCGAACCAGACGTTGGTGCCTTCTTTTTCGATGAGGTCGGCGATCTTGCGTGCAAGATCAGCGGAGACGATGGGCTCGCCCTCCGCAGTGAAGAAGACGGGAAGCGGAACACCCCAGGTGCGCTGGCGCGAGATGCACCAATCGGGGCGACTTTCGACGGTGCCGTAGATGCGGTTGCGACCCCACTTTGGAAGCCATTCGGTTTCATCGATCTCGGAAAGAGCCTTGTCACGGAGCTTATCGATGGAGATGAAGAACTGCTCAACGGCGCGGAAGATGATGGGCGTCTTGGAGCGCCAGCAATGGGGGTAGCTGTGCGCGTAGGTCTCTTGTCCGAGAAGGCTGCCCTTCTCTTCGAGGATTTCAACGACGCGGGCGTTCGCTTTGAAAACGTGCTGTCCTACGAGTTCGGGGACGCCGCATTCTTCGGTGAATTTTCCATCGTCATCAACCGGGCTGAGGACAGCGAGACCGTATTGCTGGCCTACGGTGTAGTCGTCCGCTCCATGGCCGGGTGCGATGTGGACGGCACCGGTGCCAGACTCTGCGGTGACAAAATTTGCGAGGAGGATCTTGGAAGTGCGATCGAGGAAAGGATGCTGCGCGTCGAGATTCTCGAGTTCGGCTCCTTTGATCTCCTGGAGATCGCTGCTTGGCTTCCAGCCGGTCTTTTCCTCGACGGTGCCGAGAAGTTCGCGGGCGACAATAAGCTTACGAGTGGCTTCGCCATTGGTGAATTCACCAGCGACGTAGACAAACCGCTCGTTGACTGCGATGCCGAGGTTGGCAGGAAGAGTCCACGGGGTGGTGGTCCAGATCGCGATGTCAAATCCGGCCCACTTTTCGCTGATCATGGCAAAGGGGACGAAGACCGCAGTGGACTTCTTATCGGCATACTCGACCTCTGCTTCCGCAAGGGCGGTCTTGGCACCGTAGGACCACTGGACTGGCTTTTGAGATTGGTAGACGCAGCCTTTATCGATCAGCGCCGCGAAGGTGCGGATGATGTTAGCCTCGTAGTCAGGATTGAGAGTGAGGTAGGGGTTCTCCCAGTCACCAAAGACGCCGAGGCGCTTGAAAGATTCGCGTTGGGTATCGATCCAGCCACGCGCGAAGGTTTCGCAGCGGCGGCGGATCTCGGCAGGCTCGACGTCGCGGGCGTCCTCGTCCTGCATGACCTTGAATTCGATGGGAAGACCATGGCAGTCCCAGCCCGGGATGTAGGGCGCTTCGAAGCCCGCCATCGTCTTGGACTTGATGACAAAATCCTTCAGGACCTTATTGAGGCCGGTGCCCATGTGGACGTCGCCATTTGCAAAAGGAGGGCCATCGTGGAGAAGGAAGCGCGGGGCCCCTTCCGCTTTGCGCTTTGCGATAATTCGTGCGTAGAGACCTTCAGAGTTCCATTTTTCGAGGCGAGCCGGCTCCCGCACCGTCAGATTTCCCTTCATGGGAAAGTCTGTCTTAGGCAGGAACAGGGTGTCTTTGTAGGATTTACCTTCAGGAGTGCTCATAGCGCGCTATTTGGAAATAGGGCGGGACGCTAGGGGGTTCAGGGGTCTAGGTCAAGGATGGGCAAGTGGGAAGGCAGCACGCAAAAGTTGCCTTACTTTTCGCTCCTCATCAGCTCCTCCGTATTGTCGCTTCTTCAATCCCTCTTAGGGTAACACACAAAGCCAAATGGAGATAAAACACATGCTACGAGGCACGCTTTTTGGAGCAGGCCTTCTTTTTACTATCAGTGCAGCGCAAGCTCAGCTGACGAACGGGCTTCTGGCCTATTGGAATTTCGAAGACGATGTCCTTGATCAACAGCCTGCGACTTCCGGAACGAGTGGGACGAGTGCCAATGACGGGACGATCAATGGTGGAGTGACCTTTGATACTGGAATGAGCGCTGGTTTTGGAAAAGCAGCTAGCTTTCATGGTGTTGCCGGCAGCTACATCTCTGTCCCGGATCCCGAAGGTGATACGAATGACATTGATCGGACTGGCGCGGACATGTCGCTGTCCGTTTGGATGAAGGCGACGAGTTGGACGAAAGGCTGGCAGGGGATCGTTGTTCACGGAGAGGGACAAGATTACCGAATCGCCCGCAGCGGTGACGGTTCTCCCACCCAATTTGCCGCTGTGGCGGGGACGACAGATATCGTGTCTGGTTCTACTTATGGTGCAGCGCCCGATGGAGATGGTAACTGGCATCACATCGTAATTACGGCAGTCAATGGCGGAGAGGCTGTTTTCTATGTCGACGGAGTGCAGGAAGGCACGAGCACGGGTCTGGGTGATCCGACGGTTTCCATTGCTCCGAGTGGAAATGCTACTGCAAACACCCTCTTCATCGGGGGAAACTCGGAGAGAGAGAATCGTGACTTCCACGGTTTGCTCGACGATGTTGCTATCTGGGACAGGGCTCTCACGCCTGAAGAAGTGGCGGTAATTCATTCTGAAGGAACGAGTGGAAATGCTCTCACGACCCTCTTAGATCAAAACGATAACGACAACGATGACCTGCCAAACGCATGGGAGAATCTTTTCGGCCTCGATCCCGAGGATAATACCGGGGACAACGGTGCAGATGGAGACCCAGACATGGATACGATCTCAAATATCGACGAATTCAACAACGGGACGTCTCCAATTCTGAACGACACCGATGGCGATGGTCTCTTTGACAACGAGGAGAACAACAGCGGTAATTTCGTAAGCGCTACCAATACGGGAACTGATCCGAATAAAAAGGACACCGATGGAGACGGACTAGACGACAAGGTCGAAAACAACAGCGGGGATTTTGTCGATGCGACGATGACAGGAAGTAATCCTCACGTTGTTGATACTGATTCCGACACCATGCCTGACAATTACGAGGTGATCAATTTGCAGGATCCCAATACGATTGATGGTGGGCTTGATCCCGATAGCGACACGATCAACAACCTTGCTGAATTTGGAGCCGGAACCGACCCTCAAAAAGAGGACACGGACGATGATTTCGCTAATGATAATGTGGAAGCGGCCAATATGACCAACCCTCTAGTCCCAGACACGGACGGCGATGGGATCCTCGACGGGTATGAAACCAAAAATGGATTCCAAAGCTACATTTCTCCGACGGATACCGGAACAGATCCGCTTGTCGCTGATACCGATCTCGATGGATTCGATGACAATGCCGAGATTGCTCTCGGGACGGATCCTACTGATATCGGCAGTGTTCCTCCGCCTAGCACCTTGCCAATTTTCGATGATTTCGAAGACAATAGCTTGGACGTGGGTCTTTGGAAGACAGTTACTGATACGGTTCCTCAAGACAACAAAGGAACGAACTTTGGCGGGAGCGTCAGTGAAGAAGGTGTTAACATTCAGTTTGCCAATCGAGGTTACCTTTACACTGCTACTGAGTTCGATCCTGCATTGGTCGGAGGGATTCAAATCTCCGGAGAGCTGACCTTCCTGACCACTCAAGACGTTGTCAGTATTTTGACTCGGAGTGATGCTACCCCAAGTGATTCCTACGGAGAGGTCACTAGCGGTGTTCAGTTTTCCCTCAATGCCAATGGAGACAATGTCGGCATCACGGCTCGTAATGGCGATCATACCGTCGAAAATGCGGTTGTTGATGGCATGATCGATTTCCAGGCAAACGTGGTCTACACCTTTACCGTGATTGACGATGGAGATGGTGCCCTCTCGCTGGTTGTTACAGATAAAGAGGCTCCTGAAAATACCATCAGTGTCAGCGCCGAGCTCACAAACGACATCTCAGACAACAACCATGTCGTGGTGCACAACCGTGAGGGAAATCGGACTAGCAATCTTCACCAGATTGAGATCGAGTCGTTCCTTGGATCGGCTTCGAATGAGATCTTGGAGATTTCTTACGATTCGGCTGGAGATCAGTTCACGCTGACTTGGGAATCTCGGGCTGGAATTTCTTACTATATCTATTCGTCCCCAGACTTGATCGATTTCTCGAACGAGGTAGCTGACGACCTTGCAGGTGAGGCTGGCTCGACCACCTTTACATTCGATAACCCGGAACCAGGCCTTAATAAGCTCTTTTTCCTAGTGGGACCTCCTCCGGCGAACTAGTCAGGAAAACCTTTTAAGATCAAGAGCGGTGGCAGCGATGCTTCCGCTCTTTTTTTATTCTCCCTCAGGCTTCGCTTCTTCCTCCTCAGGAAGCTCCGGTGGCTTGATCTCTCCCTTTACCAAGCCGGTGAAATCAGTAACCCAATCGGGCGCCTTGTTGTGGGAGAGATACTTTTTGACGTGGTCAAGCATGCGGAGGGCAGCCTCGCGCTGGTTACCGTATTTGAAAAGGTCGAGCTCCATGGCCCAGAGGAGATCAAGACGCCCACCATCGAGCCATTTCTCGAAAGCAGGCTTACGATCCTTCTCTCCCTCACGGGTAAAATTTTCAATCGCCAAGCCTTCGTGCTCGATCCGCTTGCTCCAGCCTCTTTTCAAAAGAGAGACGCTCTCGGAATTCTGCCAAGGCGGGAGAATAATGCTCTGATACATTGAGGAAACATCGAGAGGTGCGAGCGACCAATTCTCAACCTGAAGACCATCAAGATCATAGGCTTTTGCAAATTCAGAATCCAAGACCGATTTTCTCAGCAATCCCCCCTGCCCCTCAAGAAGCTTGGCATCAGCGAGAATATTCTCGATCGCCGAGATTGCTTTGTCGCTCATCTTAGTGCGGGCATCCTCATCTTGAGAGATCTCGATGGTGAGGAGGAGCCAGTTCAACTGATGGCGCAGCGCACGACGGAAGCCTGGGCTATCTCTTTTATCTTTGTGCTCCTTGCGCTTCTCACGGAAATTTTTTGCGCTCTTCGCTTCATCCTGGAAATCGACTTTTTCCCAGCACTTAAGCCAGAGTTCATTCGCGGCGACATCGCTGGCCGCAGCTGCACGGTAGGCGCTGATCGCTGCCGAGAAGCGATTCCGGGCTGCGCTATCAGCCGACTTCTGGATGTCATCGAGCCGCTCTAGGAGGAGCTGGCGATCGACTTCCGTGAGCTCTTGAGAAAAGGAGACGCCGCAAGTGAGGGCGAGTAGGGTGGTCACAAACTTCTTCATCACGGTAAGGTTTCAAATTGAGGAGGCTTTGAGAAGAAATTCCCCTTCTTCGCTATCATCAGTTTCTCAAGAAGGGCCCCCAAGTTCCAGTAGATCGTCTCATTCACGTGATCGAAGTCATACTTCGCCCGGCGGTTACGAGATGCGCGGTTTTCAAAACCACCCTCCCCCCATCTTCACTTGGTGACCTTCCGCCGAAACATTTGCCGCCGAAACCACCACCAAACCGAGCCTTCATATATGCCTTACAAACTTCACGATCCCAATGCGGGCCCAATGCAGAAAAATTACGCAAAAAAGAAACTTCTTGTGAGCATGTCACGTATCTCCATTTATACTTTCTGATGATGAAGCGCTTTCTCCCAATCCTCCTGACTGCTCCCCTTCTTGCCGATCCCGGTGATACTGTTTATCAAAAAGGCTTCCTCTCGAAAGAAGAGGCCCACAAGTCCATCGAACTCCAAGATGGCTACTCGCTCGAACTCGTCCTCAGTGACCCTCATATCAAAGAGCCCATGGCGATGGCTTGGGATGGAAATGGCGTGCTCTACGTCGTCGAAATGCGCACTTACATGCAAGACGCAGATGCCTCCGGCGAGAAGAAGCCCACCTCCCGCATCTCCCGCCACGAGGACACCAATGGCGATGGCGTCTACGACAAACACAGCACCTTCATCGACAACCTCCTCCTCCCCCGCATGGTCCTCCCACTCGATGACCGCATCATGGTCGGCGTCACCGATACCCTCGACCTCTGGACCTACCGCGATTCCGATGGAGACGGCGTCGCCGATGAAAAGGTGAAGATTCACGAAGGCGGCAAGCGCGGCGGCAACATGGAGCACCAGCCCTCCGGCCTCGTTTGGAACCTCGATAACTCCATCTACATCACCTACGAAAACAAATCCTACCGCTTCACCGACGAAAAACTCGAAGTCCAACAACTCCCCCGTGGCGGCGGGCAATGGGGCATCGGCCAGGATGATGCCGGCCGCCTCTACTACTCCACCGCTGGTGGCGAAAAGCCCGCTTTCTATTTCCAGCAGCCCATCACCTACGGCGCGCTCGATCTCCCCGGCCAAGAAGCAGAAGGCTTCCGCGAAGTCTTCCCCATCGCCGATGTTCCGGACGTCCAAGGCGGCGCCCGCCGCGTCAATGACCGTGGCGGCCTCAACAACTTCACCGGCTGCGCTGGCCAAGGCATCTACCGTGGCGACCGCCTCCCAGCAGATTTAAAAGGTGATCTCATCATCCCCGAGCCCGTTGGCCGCCTCATCCGTCGCGCAAAGGTGACTCGTAAGAATGGAAAGACTGTCCTCAGCAATGCCTACCCCGAAACCGAATTCATCCGCACCCGCGACGTCAACTTCCGCCCTGTCTGGTCCACCACCTCCCCCGATGGTGGCATGATGATTATCGATGCCCACCGCGGCATCATCCAACAAGGAAACTGGACCCGTCCCAAGTCCTACCTCCGCGGCGTCATCGACAAATGGGGCCTCGATAAAAACATCGGCAAAGGCCGTGTTTATCGACTCGTCCACGACAGCTACAAGGCGGACAAGCAGCCCAAGATGCTCGATGAATCCACCGCCGATCTTGTCGCCCATCTTTCCCACCCCAACGGCTGGTGGCGTGACACTGCTCAGAAGCTCATCATACTTCGTAAGGACCGCGAGTCCGTCGTCCCTGCTCTCACCACCTTGGTAAAAAGCGGAAATGAATTTGGCCGCCTCCACGCTCTGTGGACGCTCGAAGGCATGTCCAAGCTTACGCCCGAGCTTGCCTCCTTCGCCCTTACGGATCAAAGTTCCCTAGTTCGCACCAGTGCCGTGCGACTCGCCGAGCCCTACTTTGCTTCCGGCAACCAAGCAGTGATTGAGACGCTCACTTCCTCACCCGCCCTTGTCGATGACATCGAAATGGCGATCCAGACTATCAATTCCATCGGGAAATCCGGTAGCCAAGACGCCCAGCTCATCGCAGTCACCGATGCCCTCCTCGATAAGCACGCGGAGAACGAAGTCATCCGCGGCATCACGGCACTCAAAGGCTCTGCAGCCGCCGAACTCCAAGCCGAAAGAGCCCAAAAGCGTCTCGGTGCCGCCTTTTCCAAATCAATGGAAAGCGGCAAGGTCATTTACCAGCAGCTCTGCTTCTCCTGCCATGGAGCCGATGGAAAAGGCACCCCGATGCCAGGTCAGAAGGGCCACTTCCTCGCCCCCTCTTTCGTCAATAACCCCCGCCTCAGCGGCCCGCATGACACTGCCATCCGCACCCTCCTCCACGGCCTCACCGGCGATCTCGATGGCAAGGAATACGAAGGCCTCATGGTCTCCATGGCCACCAACGACGATCAATGGCTCGCCGACGTCACGACTTACATCCGGAACTCCTTCGGAAACAAATCAGGCCTCACCCGCCCTCACGACATCGCCGCCCTTCGGAAGAAGCATTCGTCCCGTAAGGAACCCTGGACCCAGAGCGAACTCGAAGCGCTTTCTCCTCCCGTCCTCGCCAACCGCAAGGATTGGAAGCTCACCGCAAGCAACGGCGCCAAAGACCTCAACGGCTGTGTCGATGGCGACCCCAAATCCCGCTACTCCACCGGATCTTCCATGAAGCCCGGCATGTGGGTTCAGATCGAGCTTCCAAAGGTCTCAAACATCACCACCGTCACCCTCGATAGTGCGCGCTCCGCCGGAGACTACCCTCGCAAATACGAAGTCCAAGTCTCGAGCGATGGTAAAAAATGGAGCAAGCCAGTCGCCAAAGGAAAAGGCGAAAGCGCCATCACCGAGATCGCCTTTGATCCCACTAAAGCGAAATATGTCCGCATCACCCAGACTGGGAAACACAAGCTCTTCTGGTCGATCCACGAGCTCAATATCAACGGCAAGGAAATCAATTAAACAACCTCGCCCCCGGGCGGCGCTAGAATTCTCATAATGAGCGCCCTTCGGAACCACCAAAATATCATCGTGGGATTCATCGTCGCCGCTGGCATTGCCATCGGCGGCTTTTTTATCTCCAAGACCCTCTACAATGCTAAGGTCGCGCTCAACACCGCCGAAGCAAAAGGCCTCGCCGAGCGCCGCGTCGAAGCGAACCGTGCCAACTGGACCATCGGCTTCTCCGTCAAAGGGAAAACCAAAGACGAAATTCCCAACCTCTATCGCGAGGCCGAGGCGATCCAGAAACGACTCACCGCTCTCCTCAAAGAAAACGGCTTTACCGACGAAGAAATCACCCTCGGCATCATCGACTACGGCTCCCGCCAATACCGTAACGAAGACCAAGTCCTTACCGACGAGGATCACTTCCTCAATGGCTCCATCAGCATCGAGACCGCAAACGTGCGCTCCGTCGCTCCCGCTCGCGGAGTCGTCAACAAGCTCATCTCAGAAGGCATCAGCATCACCAACCGCACCCCGACCTACAGCTTCACCGGCCTCAATGCCATCAAGCCGGACATGCTTCGCGAGGCCACTAAGAACGCCCGCATCGCGGCAAATGAGTTCGCCTCAAATGCCGGAGTCGAAGTCGGCGGCATCCGCACCGCCCGTCAGGGAAGCTTCTTCATCCGCGACGCCGGCAGCGAAAGCAGCGACTCCTACAAGATTGAAAAAGACGTCCGCGTCGTCACCACGATCACCTTTTTCCTCACGGATTAAAATCCCCTTTAGCTCGCTCTGAAGGTAGCGAGAGAGGCCACCACTGGACTTCAGACTGAGGAGAAGCAGCCTCAACATTCATGGCGATCATCTCCGAGCAGTTTCTCGAAAGCGTCGCGCTCAAGCGCGAGGGTGTTCCCTCCTTCGAGAGCTACCCGTTTCACCTCGATGCTGTCAGGACTCTCGACGAACTCCCCTTCCATCCCAAGGTCACTTTTTTCGTGGGCGAGAATGGCTCGGGAAAGTCCACCCTCCTCGAAGCGATCGCAGTAAAATATGGCTTCAATGCCGAGGGCGGCTCGAAGAATTTCAACTTCAGCAACCGCGCTTCCCACTCCGTGCTCCATGAGCACCTCACGCTCAGCAGAGGGATCCGGAGGCCAAAAAATAGCTATTTTTTAAGAGCGGAGAGCTTCTTCAATGTCGCTACCGAGATTGAAAATCTTGATAAGGTCGTTGCCCCAGGACCTCCCGTCATCGATAGTTACGGAGGCGTGTCGCTCCACGAGCAATCCCACGGGGAGTCCTTTCTCGCGCTCGTGATGAATGTTTTCATTGTTTCGTAAATGACTGACTGCCCGGATATTTCATAAGCTGTGAGCAACAAGTTGAGTGCTTGTTAAAGTTCGGTATTTTCGAGATGCTCAGTACGAAAAGCTTAGGGATTCGCCACTTCAATCCGAACGAAGAGGTTGGTAATGTTAACGGGCCTATTCCACAAATTCAGGATTAATTTTCTAAGGCATTGATCCGAATGAATCCGGTTTCTCCATCCAAAGGCAAAGATGCCGAGACCGTTTCCACATCATCGTTCCACCCCAAGGAACTTTCAATCATGCCATCTCCGTTCAGTCTCCAGATTTCATCGGTAAGCGAACGTGTCCAGCTCGCATAGACATCAATACCAGTTAGCGCTGGATCTCTCCGAAAATACGTAACGATAAAATTGTCACCGCTAACGCTGATATCCATCGTCGGCCCATCGGCCTCCAGGGGATTGGTGACCAGTGACCATTCCATCCAGTTGTCAAAGCGGTCTCCATCTGGATTCCCGGAAGCGGTTCGATCCACACCCGCAGGCGCACCCGAAAAGATGGAAGTGGCCCATTGCTCATAGGCGGCGTCTGAAACTGAAATCGACTCGTCAAACGTAATCCCCGCGATGGAAGGTCCTCTTGTCTTGGAACCGAGACTCCGGTTCTGCCCCTCGATCGAGAATGTTCCAGAAGCTCTATTCAACAGTGTCACATCAAAGAAAATCATCCCCAGATCGGTCGGCGGCAAACCACTTACTTCGGTGATCTCTCCCCCTTCACACGACAGCCTCAGGCCTGCTGGATCCCAACGGCCGTCCGCAGTGTTCTCATTCCCTGCCATCACACCGAGACGGAAATTTCTGGGAGCCGAGGCATCCACCGTGAAGGTTATCAATTCCGCCCAGAGGCCACCCGTGGTCCCTGTCGTATTGAGCAAACCGATGGTCGTTACATCCCAATCCGCCACGCTATCAGAAGTCGCGAGGGTTGGATTATCAAAGTCAACATAGGCTTCCAAAGCGACAAAGGCAGCTCCCGAGGAACTCACCGCTGTCACCCAGGAAGGTGTTTCATCGCTATTACTCGTGTTATCAACCCCGTTTCCGTAGAAAAAGGTTCCAGCCGTTCCATAGACATTGTCATCATCGACATCCAAGGTCTTGGCCATACCGGTGGAGCGGAAGGCCCTCGCTTCCGCCGAAGAGACATCGTAGCCGCTTCCCGATCCGACTGGCGCCATCGTGGCGATCAGTAAAGCGGTCGTCGAGGCCGACTCCTCGTCCGAGGATTCGGTTTCGTTGAAGCCCAGCGGCGCGTTGTCGCGCGCCGTAACGGTGTAGGTATAAATAGTTTCTGGTGCCAACCCCGTGTCCGTGTAGGTCGAAGCCGACTGCCACCCGCTATCGTGCGAGCCGTCGGTCACCGTCGTGTTTTTGAAATAATATTCCACTCCACTAAAGTCGGTCGCCGTGGTGGCCGTCATCGTAATGGCCTCGGGGGAGACTGCTGTCGGTACCAATTCCCAAATCATTGGATTTGGAGTCGGAGGAATCAGATCTTCATAGGTATCCTCACCACGAATCTCAAGATTATCGAACAGGGAATCTTCGCTGAGGTTCGATGCCAGACTGATATAGTTTTCGTCGGTTCCGCTCCAAGTGAAAGTTCCCGAAGTGAAGGCGGAGGAAGCGTCATCAAAATAGACGTGATAGATCACCGTGGAACCCTCCTCGAAATCAGTCAACGTATAGTCGATGCGCATCGTCGTGGGAGCATTCGGCAGTCCACTGAGCACCGTTTCTTCGGCATCCAGCACCCCGTTCTTGTAGATTTCAAGATCATCGGTCGTGTTACGATAGGCCACCAGCAGATCCGAAGAATGATTCCCCGGCCCCACGCCCGACTGGGCATTAAGGTCCGCGAGCGACTGGCCGACTCCTACAGACATCTGCCGACCGCTACCGGCGGTGATGTAGGCGGCGATATCGACACTAACGCTGAAGCCGCCGCTTAAGGCAATCGATGCATCCACGAAATTGTGATCATCGATATAGACCAGCCCACCGTAGGCACCATCGTTGGCCGGGCCGTTAATGCGCAGTCTGTTGTTAGTGATGTCGAGCGTTGTAGCATCGAAGGTTTTAGTGCTGTAGTTCAGCAAACCGAGGGCTCCCGATTTACCGCTGTCCGAAGCATTCAGATTCGTGCTGTTGGCGCGATTAAAGGTATCAGCAAAGAGTACGCCGGGAACTGCACGGGTGATTGTTGCAGCAGCGGAGGGCGAGGCGGCCGTCTGATTGGCGTTGGCCGACTTGTCGCGCGCCATAAAGGTGTAGCTGCAGGTCGCAAATGCATCCAATCCGGCATCCATGTAGACTGGGCTATCTTGCCAGCCGCTATCGTGTCCCGGACCCGAGGTACAAGTGAAGTAGTATTGCACGCCAGTGGGGTCAACCGCGGTGGATGCCGTCATCATGATCGCACTGCTGGATAGCTCGGCCGGTGGCGTTTCCCACGTCATCGGGTCGGGGTTCGGCGCGGTATGATCCTCTGCCGAAATGGCGGTAGCCACCGCGGACCAATTGCCCGTATTGCCTTGGCTATCACGAGCACGCACCCGGTAGCTGTAGCTTTGACCAACCGTCAGGCCGGTATTTGACCAACTCGTGCCCGAGATCCATCCGCTATTGTCGCCGTTGTTCGTATTCTCAAAATAGTATTCCACCGCCGCGGAGGCATCGCTTGCCACGGCGGCCTCCATGATGATCGTCTTTGAATCATAGGCCACAGGTGGCATCACCCAAGTCATGGGATTCGGCGATGGCGGCGTGAGGTCGACCACGGGTCTTCCATCGGGGAAATACTCGTCGATGATCTCCTGAATACGAGCGACACTCGCTTCGCCCAGTGCCTGCGTCCAACCGGTTCGCATGGTGGTGTACCAATCCTGTTCTTGAACGCCAACCAAATTATGAACGGCATTGTCGTGCGTTCTAAACTGAGCAGCGTTCATGGGCACAACCGATTGATAATAGACCAAGCGGTCATAAATCTGGGCCGATGGAGCCAGCTCCGCAGCCGCGATGGATGATTTCAAGTTAGCGGCATTGTTGGGATGCCTGCCCCAGAAATAGATTAACGGGGTAAGATCCACACCTGCCGCAATCGACATCCGGAGGATGCGGCTGTCCGGAGGATCGGAATTTTTTGAGTAGGTAATTCCGTTCTCATAATCAACGGCAACCGAGTGCCAGAAATCACCGAGTGCTTCCCAGCCAAACAGTCCGGCAATATCGACATATTTTCCGTGGCCGCGATGCTGGTATTTCATATCGTTCCCGTTCATCGCTTCCCCGTTGCGGAACTTGTCGGTAACAACCCAGTTGAGAGCCGCATGTTTACGGGTCATGGCTTTGCCATACTGTCTATTCAGAGAGCGACCGAAAGATTCATCGAGGCTGACCCCGAATTTGCGGTGATGAACAGCCACATAGAGCAGGTTCACCAGGGATTCCGTTTCACCAGCGAACTTGTTGATAGCGATGGCATGACCCAATTCGTGAAAGAGGATATGCTGACAAAACTTGGGGCCGTTCAGCAGATCGTGATTCTGGTTACCATTCACGGAGTTGTTAGGACTGTACCAATCGTTCGACTGCGGATAACCCGGCGAATAAACGGCCACGTCCAATGAAACATCAATTTGGCAGTAGAGGACCGTTTTAGGTCGGACAAGCGGTAAGCCCTGGAGCTCGGACACAGCATCCATGGCATCATCCCATTCACCCATCCTCAAGACGGGATTCGAGTAACTATAAATCCAGCCAGTCGGCACATTCATCATGAATTTATCGGACTCAAAATCAGCCCAAGGCCCAGGATGATTCCGCTCCGTGCTTCTCCATTGTGCGAGGGTGGTCTGACGCGCCGAGGTATTGGAGTAGAATGGTGACCGCACCGTGTTCTTGATTTCTATGGTGACCAAGCCCTTCTCTTTTTCATATGGGACCTCAATATAAATGCCGCCACCCAATGGATTCGCCACGAGCGTTTCGGTGCTGGTAATACTAAAGAGACGCGAAACCCGATCGATCCGTTTGACTGAGCTTTTCGCCGACAGGTCGGCGACATGCGCACCGACCCGCACCTTAAATCCTTGGTTCACCAGTGCCTGGGGCACCGTAACCGTGGCAATGCTGCCGGGAGCTAAGTAGGCGCCGGTCGGACGTCTTGCCGGCAGCGTCTGAAAATCGACAGGGTAGCCCCAAGCCTTGGGTTGGGAAGCGTTGATCTGCACCGAATAAACGGCATCGGGATCGGACGGAGGAGTCACCGCACCGGGAAAATAGTCGGCTGACATAAACTTGAACCCTTCCAAGAGATGGCGGCGATTCGCGAGATTGCTGGCCGTGTAGACATCCTCGATAATGGCCTGATAAACCTTCAACATCGCCAGCGCCAGGGCTTTGTCGACTGAGGACGTATCCGTCCGAGAGAAATTGCTGCCAACACTATTTTGGAAAAGCGGACCCTCAGTGGATTCATAGATATTCACCAAATCCAAAGCCTGGGTAATGTTCGCAAAGTTATTCCCTACCTGCCACCTGTTTGAGAGAACTTCTCCGCCCTGGGTATTGATGGCAGAGATGCCTAAGGTGTTGGTTCCGGTAATATGATCTTTCAGCTTGCTCATAGCGCTTGTGAGATCGGCGCGAGCAGACCCGATCAGCTCTATCGCGACCGCGGCGATCCAAATGAGCTTTTTCATAATTTCAAAGATTCGATCGTCACTATTGAGCGGCCGCCACGTCGGTGTATTGCATAAAGCCATTCGCATCGACCAACATTAAACAGTAGCCTCCGATACTTTTGGGAATTACGGCACTCACCTTGGAACCATCTTCGCTAACCGTGGCCGGCAAACGCATCCCGGGGATAAATTCCGTTGTCACCGCATCACTGCTACCGCGCCTCTCCTTCTTTTTTTCCGCTGATGGAGCATGGCAATAGATCACCCAAGCCTCTTTCACCTTCGGCCCACCTGGTTCGACCGCGAGCCGTGCCCTGCGTGTTGATTCCTTGAACGATTGCTTGCCAAGCGTAGCAGCAGGTTTTTTCTTATCTGTGTAGTTTGGGTTCAGGTAAGGAAATTCTGCGTTATGCGCGACGAGTTCAGCCTCGAGGATCTTGCCGAGACGCTCGACGACAGCGGCATGTTCTGGGTTTTTGGCTAGGTCATTCGCCTCTTCGAGATCGAGGCGTTTGGCGTCCTGATAGAGGCGATACAGTTCGTAGTCATTGGTCTCGTAACGCTTGTAGAGTTTGAAATCTCCACTACGGATGGCTGACTTCATAGATTCCCCTGCTCCATGTGGATAGTGCCAGAAAAGATGCTCACGCTCTTTGCCTTTTCCATCAAGCACCTGGGTGCTCTTGCCATGAATGACTGGAGAAATGTCCACACCACTGAGTTTTGCAAAATAGTCAGGGGCTATCTTGGCACCCGTTAATGACAGGAAAGTCGGGAAGAAATCGAGTTGATTGATCAATCCATCGAACTGAGTGCCTCCTTCGATACCCGGCCCGGTGATTACCATAGGAACGCGCACGCCGCCTTCTTCCGCGTGGGTTTTGCCATATTTTAGCGGCGAATTGTCAGAGAGAGTTTCTTTGCCGTGCTTCGTGGCGCCACCGTTGTCAGAGCTGAAGAAAATATAGGTCGTTTCGATCAACTTCTTCCCGGGGCTGCGAGGATCATCAGTTTTTTCCAGGAAATCGACCACGCGCCCAAGGCTCCAGTCCACACTGGTTACCATCGAGGCAAAGTAAGGGTTATTTTGACCCGGCAGACTCATCGCACCCTTCTTCGGCGGAAATGGCTGGCCTAACTTATCGCAGTAATACTCAAGCAGCTCGCCATTGCGTGTCATCGCCGGCCAGTGGACCATCCAATGACAGAGATTGAGGAAGAACGGCTGCTCCCCGCTTTCACCGATGAACTTGATCGCGGATTCGGTAACCTCATCATACGGATAGGAAATCCCTTCCGGCTTTTTCTCGCTGAATGGCGGATACTTTTCCTTGCTCAGCGGATACTTGGGATCTTCTGGGGTCGCAAAGCCTGTGGTGCGATCCGGCACACTGCGGTGGATGCCGCGGTCCTCGTTGACCACTTTAAAGCCATAGCTCGCCGATGAAAGACCGATGTGCCATTTCCCGGAGTGGCCAGTGCGGTAGCCGTTCGCCTTCAGAGCGTTTGCAATCGTCAGGTGATTCCGATCATACTGCTTCTCCAGATAAGGAGGAATCAGACGCTCAGTTTTCTTAGCGTCTTTTCTATTATCCAGAGTCACGTGGGTGAATCTCGTCTGCGCGGGATGCTGCCCTGAAAGGATCGCAGCCCGCGATGGCGAACAGGTTGGAGCCGGCGAATAGCCCTGGGTGAAATTCATTCCGGACGCGGCAAGCTTGACGATGTTAGGCGTCTCATACGGAGTTGGCTTATCCACATCATTGAGCTGCGTAGCCTGCCAGCCGAGATCATCGACATAAAAGATGATAATGTTAGGCGGCGGCCCCTTAGCGAACACTGGCTGCATTGCAAGCAGATACAATGCCAAACCAAGGATCGAGAACAAGGTGTTGCGTTGTGATAACATGATGCGCGAACCAAGTTGAATAGGTGATTGTCGCATTGGATTATTGTTAGGAATTTTCTTTTTACGTGGCGCGCTTGAGGGCGCCGTTGAAGAGATCGGAGTTGGAGGGTGCTTCAGGGATTCACCACTTCGGTCCGAACGAAGAGTTTGGGGAGGAAGCACGGCGCACATTAATTCGATAAGTAAACGATTCGGTAGAACTTACGAGGGAAACCAGCCATCCCATCGACATGTGTGTAGGAGGTGGTGAAGCCAGCGTTGCCAGTCACGGTAGCGACTTCGGTCCAGCCTGTCTCCAGATCGTCACTCGCTTCTATTCGATAGCTTGTGCCTGCGATGAAGATCCATTCCAATAGCACATCACCATTTGCGGTGGCTTCAATGGACCGAATGCCAAAGGTCAACGACTCGACCTCAAGCTGAATCGCGCCTTCAGCGGAAGTTTTGATCCCAAGTCCATTATTGATATTTGAAGGGCTCAGCTGAACGAGAAGCCCATCATTTTGCAACTGCCCACCTGCCCATTGCTGCACCATTGTGGTGACATCGAATGAGTAGTCTTTGCTGTGATCAGTCGCATCGAGGTTTGTGATGAGGCTTCCGCCACTGACCGCCTCTCCATTTGTCGCTGGATTGAATACCGCTAAAGGCGCGCCTGCTTCAGACCAATCCGTGGCAAGTGCTAGCACCTCAACATCCACCGCTTCTTGATCATTCAAGGAGTGTCCGTTGAACGTCAGTGTCGCTTTTGTAATGGGCAGACCATTCAAGGCGGATAGGTCGAAGCGGACATAGGCGCGAACCGTCCGCAATGCATTACCCGTACTCCCTCTCAGATACAGGGTGGTGGTGTAAGGATTAGGAACTCCATCGTTAGCGTTCCCTGCCGTGAACTTCAGCAAGTTATTGTCCTGATCTCCAGGCACGTTCGCTGAGCTATCAACCGTTTGCGATGAGGTAAGATTGAAGACCGTTAAGTCGGTCGGTAGTGCTGGCATGACATAGGCGACCGTCAGCATATTAGAGGCATTGTTGCCATTTGCGGCTCCATCTTGCGCGACGCTCCCCGGTAGAAAAACGATCACGTCTCCGGTCGCCAAAGGTGTGATGGTCACGGTGTAAACCGAGGGTCCTCCAAGAAAGTTGGAGGCAGTTCCATTTGTCACGACGAAGTCTTCGGCTTCCATTCCGGTCACATCCTGCGTGAACGTGGCCGTCACCTCGAAGTTCGCATCTACAGAACTTGTCGGAGTGGTGAGACTGACATCGGGAGCGAGAGGGTTCGCGTAGGTGACACTGAGTTGATTGGATCCCCCATTCGGGTTTCCTTGCTCATCAATGACAGCTCCTTCAGGGAGGCCGATCGTGACCTCGCCATTTGAGCTTGGTGAAATCGTGACGGACCAATTCATCCCGTTCCCCGTCAGTGAGGAAGCGACGCCATTGCCGACGGAAAATTCATGGGCGTGCAATTGAGTGACCGCTTCACTGAAGGTGGCCGTCACGACAAAGGACCCAGTGACTTCACTTGAGGCCGTACTCAGACTGGCCGTGGGCTGCGATGAATGCACATAAGGCGTGTCAGGAAGCAGCGTGGCATCCCAAGCGGTGAACTCCGCCAACATCGTCTGATAAATATCCTGAATCTCCTGAGGCTGACTACTCACATTAGAAGTCGTCGCAAGTGCCGTCTGCTCAGCTTCCTCCCCTGCCGGAATATTGATGAGGTCATAGAGTTCCCAGTCTCCGCCCGTGCTGATGAGCTTATACTGCTGATTGACCCAAGAATTTGAGGCGCTGATTTTAAAGCCGATCGGCTTGCCTCGCTCGGTGCTCGTTCCTTCGATCACCGGACGCAGTGAGATCCCATCCATGGGCTTTTGGCTCGGCACACTGAGCTCCAGATAATCGAGAATCGTCGGGTAGTAGTCACTGGTCACGGCGGGGACATTTGTGCTCGTCCCGGTAGTGATGACATCAGGCCATTCGAGGACTCCCGGCACGCGCACCCCACCTTCATAGAGGCTGCGCTTCCGTGCACGGAGGCGGCCGGAGCGGATTGATCGACTGGTGCTCGTTTCATTGAATGAATCCTGACCATTTTCCGGACCGTTATCACTCGTCACCCAAATCATGGTATTATCACGAACCCCAAGGGCCGTGAGTTCGTCCCGCAAGCGACCTAAGGCGATATCCATATCCTCAATGGAATCCTTGACGGTGTCTGGAGAATCAATCCCGCTCACTCCTTCCGGATCCATGGTCGGCTTATGAGGAGTGTGGAACCAAACGACCGCAAAGAATGGTTTCCCTTCAGCAACCGCCTCCTGAATAAAAGGAATGGTCTGATCGACGATCAGTTTTGAATCATCGCCATTGGCGAGATCATTGACCTCTGCCACCGGCACCGCCTCGCCCTCTCCCGAAGCCTCATTCCAGGTCGCTGGATTGCGCCAGTAGTACGTTCCGTAGAAATTGGGGTCGGAAAAACTCGTCGGTAAAGCGGCATTGTTGTTCCTGGTTCGATAGGGATGATAAGTGGGAACCTTTGACTCGGTCGCAAAGCAGGCATCGTAGCGGTGGTGCCAGGGACCCGAATAGATGCCCTCACTCCCCACGCCTCCACGATTCGCATCATCCCTTAAAGTCGTCATCGCACCGAGGTGCCATTTCCCAAAATGGCCGCAGCGGTATCCCACCTCGGAAAGCACCTCTGAGAGCGGGGTTTCATCAAATTCAAGGCGGCCTTGATTTGCGAAAGGAACACCTGCTCGAAAAGGATTTCGGCCAAGCAAACAACTGGCACGAGTCGGCGAACAAACTGCGGAGGCAGAATAAAAGCGATCAAAACGAAGACCATTGGCCGCCATCGCATCCATCGTGGGAGTGCTAATCCACCCTTGATCGGGGTGCGGAGACCCATCGGCGTAGGTCACATTCATGCTATTGTAACCCGGATCACCCCAGCCCATATCATCGGCCATCACCAAGACGATGTTTGGACGGGGAGCGGCATGGGATTCCGCGTGAAGCAGAGCAAAAACAATGAGGGCAAAGAACGGTGTTTTCATGTGTCTTGTCTTGAGGCAGCGCTATCGCTTACGATTTCAGGGATTCACCACTTCGATCCGAACGAAGAGTTTGGAGAGATTTCCGGGAGTGCCATCGGTGTTGTCGATGGCGGTTTTGTCGAGGGTCGCCGAGAGCGGCGCACCCGTGGCCGGATGGGTCGAGTCGGTATTCCAGGTTTGGAGATCGGTAGACCAGGAGACGATATAGCTGCGACCGCTCACGCTGGGCCAGGTGACGGTGATCTCGGTGGCGGCGTCCTGGAGATTGGTGATCTGGAGGAGGTCACTCGAATCAGTGGGATCGGTGCCCGCGATGAACTCCGCGAAATTATTCGATCCATCTCCGTCGAGATCGCCGAGGGCGTCTTTGGGAGAATTGGGATCGAGGCCGTGGAGGAGTTCGTAGGAGTTGGGCAACTCGTCGGCGTCGTTATCGGGGACACGTGGAAAGAGGACGGACGTCGAGGTGGTGCGGAGTTGGTCGAGGGTGCCGAGGAGGTCGCTGCCGATGAGGGTGGTGAGTTCGCTCCGGATCGCGGCATCGCTGTTGAGCGCGGAAATGAGATTGTTGTCCTCTCCGAGATCAAGGTCGAGATGAAAGAGCTGTTTGGGTGAACCTTGGTTGGTGCCAGTGGCACTTGGAATGAAGATATCGGAGGAGTCCCAGGAGTTGCTATTTCCACCGCCGGTGGCGTCGATGAATTTCCAGCCGTCATTTGTTTTGATTCCGAGGTCGTTACGAATGGAAGCCATGACAATGCTGCCGCGCTGTGGGGCGGGCTTTTGTTGTCCGCGAATGAGGTTGAGGAAGCTTTCGCCATCGGGAGCAGTGGTGGTTGGAAGGTCGACTCCGAGGTAGGCGGCGACGGTGGCGAAGATGTCGCCCTGCCAGATCGGGTCGCTGACTTTTAGGCCTGCCGCAGCCTGTCCTGGCCAACGAACGACGAAGGGAACGCGGGTGCCGCCTTCCCAGACATCGCGCTTGTTACCGCGGAGAGGACCGTTGGGGTCTTTGCCGTTAGCGATGCTTTGGGTCATCGCGGTGTTCTCGGGACCGTTGTCGCTGGTGAGAATAATGATGGTGTTTTCGTGGAAGCCATTATTATCGATGGCATCAATGACGCGACCGATGCGATCGTCGATTTCACGCATGAAATCGGCGTAGTGGAATCCAGCGGCACTGTCCGCTCCGATGAAGGGGGCGGTGAGAGCCCATGGCTTATGGGGGGAGTAGAGGGAGACGTAGGCGAAGAAGGGATGCGGATCGGCGGTCGCGGCGCGATCGGCAATGAACTCTTCCACCTGAGTGATCATGAAGGGACCGGCATCGACCTGACGATAAGTCGGGTCGCCGAGGCTGGGGCGGGAGTCGGTAGCTCCGACGACGGACGAGTTGAGGTTGGCTGTCGTGAGATATTGGAAGGTGTCAGAATTGGTCGCGTCACGGAAGGCACCGCTGCCACCGTTGAGGGAGGCGTCCCAGATCTGATTGCGGTCGTCTTTGAGGTAGACGTATGGGCCGAAGTTGATGGAGGCGGCGAGTCCGCGGTAATAATCGAATCCGTGCGAGACGGCGTGGTCTTCCACGGGGCGGGCCCAGTCGATGGCGGCGGAGTCGGTGGGATTGTTCGTGGCTGTGCTGGTGCTGGTGGTGCCAGTGATGCGGGTGTCGCCGCCGGGTGCGAAGTAGGCCCCACCGAGGTGCCATTTGCCGAAGGCAGCGGTGTCATAGGTTTGGGTTTTGAGAAACTCCGCGATGGTGACGTCGCTGTCCTTGGGGACTTCCGGGACGGCGGCGGAAAACCATCCGTAGTGCTTCGAGATGCCGGCGAATTCGCGCCAGTTGTATTTTCCGGTGAGGAGGGAGTAGCGGCTGGGAGTGCAGACGCCGTTGGAAGAGTGAGCTTGGGTGAAAAGGGTTCCTTCCTCAGCGAGCGCATTCATGTGCGGAGTGCCGGCGGGGCTGGGAGTACCGAAGAGATCGCCATAAGCGGACATGTCACCGAGACCCATGTCATCGGCGTAGATGATGACGACGTTGGGTTTGCTGGGAGAGGATGAGTGATCGGGACAGTCAGCGGGGTCGCTGGGGCTAGAGCCGAAGGCGGTTTCTGCGATGTCGCTGAAGCCGTCACCGTCGGTGTCCACAAAGGGGAATTGGGGGCCGGAATTGGGCGGCGCATTGTTGGGGTCGGTGTTGTTGGCGATTTCGACGTCGTCATTGGGACCTTCTCCATCGGAATCCGGATTATTGGGATTGGTCGGATCACCTGGAGGAGATCCGAAGGTCCCTGCCGTCCACGGGTTCAAGGTGCCGTCGACTTCATCACCGTCGGTGAGGTTGTCTCCGTCGGAATCGGCGGTGCCAGAGAGGGTTTGGCCGAAACCGGTGGTCACGCCCGAGGAGCTCTGGCCGAGAAATTCTTGCAAGTTATTGAGGCCGTCGTTGTCTTGGTCGAGAGCCGCGTCGTTGACGTTGACGTTGGTGCCGTTGGCAGTCTCGTAGGCATCACTCATGCCATCCATGTCGGCGTCAGGAAGGTCACCAGAGACGACCGTGACGCTGGCCAGATCAAGCGAGCCTCCCCCATTGCCTTGAGTGGTGAAAGCGACACGCATCCCGCTGGTGAAGTCGCTGAAGTCAAAAGCGACATCCGCCCAGGTTCCTGAGCCTCCCGTGATGGGTGCAGCGTCAGAGGTTTCCAGTCCAGTGAGCGTGATCTCCCATCCGGTGGAATCAACCGAGAGAGTGACGGTGAAACCATCATTGAGGGATGCCAAGGTAGTGGTGCCAAAATCCGGCGAATCTTGGAATCCTCCTGCGCCGGAGTTGCCGCCGGGAGCGACGACGTAAGCTCCGAGTCGGCTCGTGCCATCGATGACGACTCCGAACGCTGGGTCCGCATTGTTCCAAAGATTGGCTCCGGCATTTGCTCCGCCAGCCGCTTCCTGAAATCCGACAAAGATCCCGTTGGCGCGAAGAGTGCCGGTAGTGCTCTCGAAATCTACCGTCAGGATAATCGGAGCGCTTGCCCCCAAAGTAGGGATGTCGACCGTGGTGGTCGAGACTGCTCCGGCGGTGGAGGCGTTGGTGGTGCCGCGGTTCACGAAGCCCGTGACCTGGTCCCATGAGGCTCCGCTGCCATTGGCCTGGGTGTTCGAGAGGATCTCGAAGGTTCCGTTGGTGTCGTTAGCAACGCCATCGAAGCTTGAGTCGATGAAAGTGGTCTGAGCGTGGATGCAGGTGCTAAGGGCGCACCCGGTAAGGAGAGAATGAATGATGTTCATGGGGGGGAATATTGAGGAAGGGCTGGGATGGCTGGAGCGGAATACAACTATAATTGCCTCGGTGGTCGGTGCCGCCGAGGAACTCGTTCCGCTGTTCCGCTGCCGCTAATTCAAGCGAACCCGGTAATACAATTGCGGTGCACCAACCAGCTGCGGAAAAAGAGGGAGAAACTCGTGAACGTAAGTGGATACGGCTCCATCAGCAACCTGATTATTAGTGGCTTCTTCCCAGGTTTCTAGATCGGTGGAATAGTCGATGCTGTAGCTTTCGTCTGGAATTGATTTCCATGTGATTGTCGCGCTCGGATCAGCTTCGTTCAAGTCTACCTCGAAGGATAGAATTTGGAAGGATGGCGTGTAGACACCCACAAAGATCGAACCGGTGCCGGAGATGAAGCCAGAGGAATTGTCCGCATTGTAGAGGCCAGGTCCTTGAGCTGCCCCCCCGAAGTTCAGCGCAGTGACGGAATCGACATCATTGTGGTCGAGCTGCAGCGATCCATCGAGAGAGATCGTCACCGTGGAGCTATCTGGAAGATCCGCTGTTTTCAGGGCGAGCGTTCCTTCGTTGATGGTGGTGTCGCCGGTGTAGGAACTGGGGATGACCGGACCAGGAGAGGGGTCGGTGGCGACGGCAGGTGCGGTGGCTGAACTCAAGTTATTCAGGGTGAGGGTGCCTTGGCCGTTCTTCACCAGTGAGAGCCCGCCGGTGATCCGGCCCTGATACTCCGAGTCCACGGGAGCATTATCGAGCGGCCCATCGGTATCGACCGTCAGGACTGCGCCTCCCACGGAATCAGTGATGTTGACGTCTCCGCCCAAACCAAGTGAACCGGCAACATGCGCGATCGATTTTACGGTCTGATCGAATCCGCTGAGATCCATGACAGACTTCGAAGAGTCCCACTGGGCCCAGCCGAATTGGACTTCCTTATTAAGCGGCAGCGCGTCTGCCACTCCCAGTTGAAGGGTGCCTCCGAAGAAGATCAACGAGCTGAGCCAATCGTTTCCAGCAACATTGAAGATGGTCTTTTGGGTCGTGGTGGCAAGAGCAGCTCCACTTCCAGCGATGCGGACTTCATCGGTAGTGACGAGGGGGAAATCGCTGAAGACATAGTCTCCAATCAAACTGATCCTGTCGTCGCCGGTGACGCCACCTGTGATGGTCAGGGTATCGGTTCCCGTGTCCGTTCCATCGGTCTCGAAGCGGACCCGGCCCTCAGTGGTGATCGCACCCGTCAGGGTATTCAGTCCGGAGTTCTGGAGGGCTCCGGAGTTCTGGGTGTCACCGTCTCCGGCAATATTGAGTGGTTCGGCAATCGTGAGGCCGCCTTCAAGGCGCAAGGCGCTGTTATCTACCACCGTCGTATTTCCCACGATACTCCCGAGCGCGGCATCGTCAGTGACGGTGAGGATGCCTCCGATGATCGAGGTCACACCCGTGTAGGTGTTGGCTGCGCTCAGGGTGAGGGCGCCGGCGCCGCCTTTAGCCAAGCCGCGGGCAGAGCCATCCTCGCTGATGATCCCAGAAATTTCGAGATGGTGGCCCGCGCCCGATTGCACCACCCGGTCGCCATTGAGAGCCAAGTCGAGTGCGATCGTATCGATGATGCTCCCGGTGGCCGTGGACTGGGTGATGTTTCCGCCGAGGGTGATGCTGTTTCCGCTCAGGGAGAAGCCCTCGGCATCCGCCGTATTGGCGAACGAGATCCCGTTGAACTCGGTGCCGGCCGTGAGGTCATTGTTGGTGGCGGCGTTTGCGGTGCCGGTGAAGATGAGCTTGTCGAGACTGACGGGAGTGAGGTCGGTGAGCCAGTTGGTATTGGTGGACCAATTGGCGTCGCTGTCCCCATCCCAGGTCGCACTTGGCAAGGGCGCCACGAATTCCGCGGTCATATTGAGATTCTCGATCGAAACCGCGCCCTCTCCATCGGCAGCAGAATCGAGAGCAAAAACCGCAAGGATGCCACTGACATCGGCAATGCTAAATCCGCCACCGTTAAAGCCTGAAATGTCGTATGTCTGACTGAAGGTTCCGGAAGTCGCCCCCTCGAAAGAAGCCAAGGCCGCAGTTGCCGCACCCGTGATCGCAGATCCATCCTTGAGGTTAAATCCAGAGGGGAAGCCCGGGACAAAGTCCTGCGCAAAGGTGGCACCGGCAGTAGCGGTTGTTCTCGCGATATTTCCCGAAGCGGTGTTGGTCCCACTGAAAAGATGTGAGTGAAAATACAGCGTGGTTCCTGCCCCTACCGTGTAATCGAAAGAAACCGTGACTTGGCCCAAAGTCGTATCAGCACTGCTTACCGTGTTCAGAAGATACGCCCCTTTATCGTCATTCGTGACAACGGCTGGGTTGATCAACTGGCCACCTGAGATCGACCAAGCGGGACCGCCATTGGCGCGCACATTCCAGTTTCCTGAATCAATATCACCAAATGTAAAACGAGCACTTGGTGTCACGGCACTGCTGCTAAAATCATCATCAACGAGAACCAGGCTGGTTTGAGCAAGGGCACTGCTCGTGATGGTGAGCGTGCATAGGGTCTTAACGATGTTCTTCATGGTCTTTTTGTGATTGCTAGGAGCTTTCATTTCGGGCGTCGGACTCATGGGGCGGGCGGAGTGAGATGGAGGGGAATTTGAGTTGGAGAAAAAAGCGCCTGGCTAGAAACTGGCTTGCGAGGCATCGGAAAAGCCGAATTGCCAGTATTCCAAACCGCTCATTCTCCTGAAACAAAAAACGGGAAGCAGGTCGTAGCCCACTTCCCCGAATTTTATGAGATTGAATGATCGGTTTAGCGAGCCCGGCGGCGGCGCAGGAGGCCGGCGAAGCCGAGGAAACTCAGGAGAGCGGTCGAAGGCTCAGGAATCGAAGTTACATCAATGCTGAACTCACTGATATTCACGTTCGCAGTGCCACCAGAGCCTTGGCGGGTGTAATAAATGTGGCCAGTTGCAAAGTTATCGATGAACTCAGTGCCAGCGAAGGTATTGGAATAGGATACCGACGTGTTTGTTAAGTTACCAGTTTCTGTGATGTCATTTAAAGTAAAGGTGAACCCAGAGCTGTCTGCTACCAAGGTCACCGTAAAACCATCTGCCAAACCCGACTCCGTGACGGCCCATCCAGCAACATTGAGGGTAAGGTCAGGATCGTAAAAGTTACCGATAGCCATTCCACTAGCGTCTTGCTCAGCGTCAATTTGGAACATCAGGTTTTCAGTTGGGCGGAAATCAGTGCTATTGGGTGCCATTCCAAACTCGATCCCGTTGGCTCTGATGTTGGTATTTCCAGTGTTACTAGAAACGGTCAACTTCATCGTCACCGTATCGGTGGAGACGAGCCCTAATCCCAATAGAGTGTTGATATTGTCGTTACTCGCTAGGCCCGATGCATTGTTGTTTCCAGATGCTACAGTTGTGAGAGTGAGACTCCCCGTCGATCCAGACAGAGTATTCGATGTCAGATTAAAAGCGTTTCCAACAATGCTCGAGTTAGTAGGAGAGGCATCAAAAATGACGGCAGCATTCGCGTTTAGAAGCGAAAAGACGGCCCCGATTGCAGGGAATACGAGTTTGTTCATGTGTTTGTGTGTTTTAGTGGTAGGAATTTACTTTTTCGGGGTCTTCCTGAGGATCTTGTAGGAAAGATACAGACCGAGACTACGACCATTTCAAAATTTGCGCTATACTACGTACGGACTACAAAATGTAGAAAAACGCATTTATTTCCCGAATTATTGAATCGACGAGGCCGGAACTGCTGCCTGAAATCATCCATTGTGAATGCGCGCGCCCCTCAAATCCTCACGCTTCTTAGCTGCTTGGTCGCCGCGTCAGCCCTCCACGGTCAGTCGTCCCCGCCACTGGCAGAGTTATCCATCACCGAATTGGAGGATCATCTGGTAACGATCGACGCGAGATTGGAGCAGCTCGCGCACTTCAGTTTCCAATCGGGAGTCGGCTCGAATGGGAATCGTTCGCTGGCGCACCGTGAAAGCAAGCATCCTGAGTGGTTTGAAGTGCAACTGACCGAGCTCCAAGCAATTGACCAAGTCATCCTGGTGCCCCATCTCGTCAGGGATAACGAGGCGGGCCTGGTATCCGATGGCTTCCCGATCGAATTACAGATCATCGCGGGCACTCAGGACCACCCGGAGGGAGAGCTCATCACTCGATCCAGGCCTAAGGGTGGAAAGCAGCACATTGCTCCCTTCATTTTTCCAACCCCAGGGCTGAAAGCATCATGGATACGAATTGAAGCGACCGAACTTTCCGTTCGATCTTGGAATGAACGGTATATTTTCCAGCTCGCTGAAATTCTAATCTTCCAAGGCGATACAAACCTCGCACTCACGCGCGAGGTCAGCTCCTCCTCCCGAAGCTTCGGCTACGACAGTTCTCGAGATCAACGCTATCTGGTCGATGGCTTCATGCCTTATCTCATGGACGCAGCGATCGGCGCGCAAAGTAGAGCTTTTTTGACGAACGATCTCCCCGCCGACCTCACCCCGAAGTTGACGATCGATCTCGGTGAAATCTACCCCTTAGAGCAGATACACCTCCATCGGCTCGAACTCGGAAATAACATCCCGCTGTCCAAAGCGTTTGATCACGGCACCCCCAAGAGGCTCTTGGTCGAAGGTGCGACCCGCGCTGACTTTTCAGATCGTTCCCTCCTCCTGGATTTAACATTAAAAAATTCGTATGAGACTGGCCCGATCATCATGCGCAACCTGAAAGGGGCCCCTTGCCGCTTCGTCAGGCTATCTGCGATCGAACCATTCATCGATACCCTGATGCCCAAGCCAATGCTTGTCTTTGGCTTGGCGGAAATCGAGCTCTTCTCAAATCAAACGAATGTCGCTTTTCAAAAAATACCGACCGCCAATTTTGAAAGCAACAAGCCAATGCGATCGCTCCCAAGCCTGACCGACGGACATAATTTCTATGGCCAGATCCTCCCGATCCGAGAGTGGCTAGAGCAACTCACTGAGCGCTATGAATTAGAGGCAGAACGCCCTCTGGTTCGAGCGGAACTTGACCAGCGCTACACACAGCAAACCGTGATGCTACGGCGCATGGGATGGCTCGCGATACTACTGACAGCGGGGATTGTCGTCATCGTTCTAGTCGATCGAATCATACGGCTACGCCAAATCGCTCAAATAAGAGAGCGCTTCGCCGCCGATCTCCACGACGACCTCGGTGCCAGCTTACATACCATAGGGTTGCTCGGCGACGTCGCACTGGCGTCGACGCAATCACCCGAAAGGCTCCAAACCGCTCTGACCCGCTCCCGCGACCTGACCAAACGCATGAGCTCAACAATCCGCCACGCCACCGACTTACAGTCGATCGGTCGATTGGAATCCTTAGAGAAAGACATGCAGCGCATCTCAGAGCGTATCTTGGTGGGGATCGACTATGAGATCTCAACCACAGGCAGTGATCCGCTCAACAAGCTCAAGCCACGCTTGAAGATGGATCTCTTCCTTTTTGTAAAGGAATGCCTCACAAACATCGTCAAACACTCTCATGCGGATCAGGTCAAAATTGAGGTGATCGCAAAGCGACAATCCATTGAGGTCATCATTCACGACAACGGCCGTGGACTATCGCATAGCGGCGAAAAGCAAATACCACCTTCACTCCAGAGGCGCGCCCGTGTCATGAAAGCTTCCATTTCCATCAACGAATCGGCAGAGTTCACAACAGTCATCCATTTGACTCGCAAGCGCCATCCACTTACGTTCTGGAAGTAACCCCCCCCTTCGATGTCGAAAAACATTCACCTCATCATGGTTGAAGACCATCCAGAATACCGCGAAGGCATCGCCCTCGCACTGGAAACAGAGTCTGACATCATCCTGACCGATCAATTCGGCATGGCAGAGCCAGCGCTGCGAGCTCTCGAACATGATACGAGCACAGATATCGTCTTACTTGATCTAAACTTACCAGAGATGTCTGGCTTAGACGCGATTCCTTGGATTAGAAAATACCGACCTGACATCAAGATCATCATCCTTAGCCAGTCAGACAAGGAGGCGGACATCTTAAATGCCATTCACTTGGGTGCATCTGGCTATCTGCTCAAAGAATCCACCCTGGATCAGATTATCAGTGGCATACGAAGCGTCTTCAACGGAGACGCTTCTTTAGACCCTCGTGTTGCGAAGTTCATTCTTAAGACGATTCAAACAACAACCCTTGAGCCAGACCCGAAGCAATTGCTGTCAGCTCGAGAGATCGAAATTCTCAAACTCATGGGCGAGGGTCTGATGAAAAAAGAGATCTCAGTGCGCTTAAAGATCCAGACGACCACCGTCGCGACACACGTGCGCCGCATTTACGAGAAACTGGAAAGCCCCAATGCGCCTGCGGCGATCACCCAAGCTTACAAAAAAGGGATCTTGCCCAGCGGTGATCAATCCTAATTTCCGCGCTTCAGAGATCGGACCACTACAATGAAAATTCTGCTATGGCAGCGATCGGAAAGAACGCTCAAACAGATTAGCTTTTCTCCTTAGTTTGTTCGTTCGACAGGAACAGGTAAATCCGAGGAAAATAACTACACCAAACCGCACCTAGGTCACATCTGAGCAAAAATAAGGGCTTACAGTTTCTCGTAAGCCCTTGATTGAAAATGGAGCGGGTGAACGGATTCGAACCGTCGACATCGACCTTGGCAAAGTGAACAAAAACAATGCAATCAAAGGGTTTTGGAGGCCAATCCTACCAAAATTTGCCAATTTTCAGAAATAATTGCCATTTTAGCTGCATTCACAATTGCACTTTGACTGCACCACATTCGGACAATCGCTGAAAGCAGGTGCATATTGAGTGCTACAAATTCGGCCCTACTTTGAAATGTTCAGCATAGGGCGCTATCGCTCAAATCTTCTTCAACCGATTTCGAAATATTTGCGTCTCGTCATTAATCAGGTATAATCGGGTTGATTTACGGTTAATCTCATGAATTCCACGATTACCATTACTCCAGAAATACTGAAACTCATCGCGCAAATCGATGAATTTAAAGGACGCTGGGAAGCGATGGGGGCCATTTCTCGGGATCGTCTTACTCAGCTCAAGAAAACAGCGACCATCGAAAGTATTGCGTCTTCCACTCGAATTGAAGGAGCCACTCTCACCGATCAGGAGGTTGAGTTACTTCTGTCGAACCTTGAGATCCAAGAATTTCAGACACGAGATGAGCAAGAAGTAGCAAGTTATGCTCAGGCCATGGAGATGGTTTTTGAGTCTTGGGAGCATCTGCAAGTAAGCGAGAATCACATTCAGCAACTCCACGCGACACTTCTTAAGTTTTCAACCAAAGATACCCGACATCGAGGTGGATATAAAACCCTCGATAACCATGTCGTCGCCTTTGATGCGGAGGGAAAGCAAGTTGGAGTCGTTTTCGCCACGACACCTCCCTTCGACACTCCAGCCTACATGCGGGAACTTATCGAATGGTATCACTCAGAGGAAGCGGTTCACTCGATGCATTCCTTGCTCAGAACAGCTCAGTTTATCGTTCGGTTCTTAGCCATTCATCCCTTCCAGGATGGAAATGGGAGGCTTTCGCGGATTCTGACCACCTTACTCCTTCTCCAATCAGGATATGACTATGTTCCCTATGCTTCCATCGAACGGATCGTAGAGGACAATAAAGAACGCTACTATCGCGCCCTCCGCACGACGCAGGCAAGCTTTCAAGACCCTGTCACTAATTGGGAACCATGGCTCTTATTCTTTCTCCGCACCCTCTGGAAACAATGTGAAGTGCTACGCGGGAAAGTCGAAGACCACCGCATCATGCAGAGTCAAAATCTCACTCCTTTGGCAGTCAAAATTCTCACGCTATTTCAGAATCACTCGCAACTGAGTAATCGAGAAATCGTAGCCCTCACTGATTCAAATTCCAATACAGTCAAGGCCACGCTCTCCAAACTCGTGCAAGAACATCTCCTTCGAACTGAAGGAAAAGGAAGATCGACGACTTACCGGCTTCAATGAACGAAAAGCTCCATGAGTGGATTCGTGAATTGGAGTTCTAAACCTCGAGAAAAGCATAGGTTGAGACCAATTCACCGCTGCGCTCCAGCTCGAACTTTCTCAATAAACGAGAGTTCGAACTTCTCCACCCGCGTAAGTAAAAAGACCCCCAGCAAACTGGAGGTCTTTTTATGAAAAAATGGAGCGGGTGAAGAGATTCGAACTCTCGACATCGACCTTGGCAAGGTCGCGCTCTACCACTGAGCTACACCCGCATTACGTTGCCTCGGAAGGCCGCGCTGCGAGGACTCTTTGCCATCGTGACACAGTCGTCGCAAGAATTTTTTCATACGAAACACCGCTTTTCTGTCTGTTGCCAAAAAATCTCGATCTTGCGTGATCATTAAGCTTCCCGAAATAAAAGCTCCTTGAGCCTAAGACATGTGATTGTGAGTGATCTTCAAAATTTTATAGAGTTAAGAGAAAAACAAGCTGTGAAAGGAGCGATTTTTAACGGAACTGACGAATCTCAGGATGGAGACCAAAAAGTGACTTCGTCAAGTGGAGGAGGCTGTCTTTTTTCTTTCTGGGGTCATTTTTAGAATCAAGCTTCCACGAAATAACGGTGGAATTTATATGCGATGTATTCAATGCGGTTCACTTGACGACAAAGTCGTGGACTCCAGAAGCTCTAAGGATGGCACCTCCATCCGCCGCCGCCGGGAGTGTCTCAACTGTGGATCACGCTTCACCACTTACGAACAAGTCGAGCGTACCGAGCTGCGGGTCATTAAGGCGGATGGATCTCGTGAAGCGATCAACCGGGAGAAGCTCTTTCGTGGTCTCGTCATGGCTTGCGAGAAGCGAAAGGTCTCGATGGATCGCATCGGCCGCGCGGTGGATGAAATCCTCTCCGAGCTGCACAAGGACCACCAGCTGGAAGTTCCCTCGCGCGCGATCGGGGCGAAGGTCATGGACAAGCTGCATGCCATCGATCCCGTGGCCTACGTCCGCTACGTCTCAGTCTACCGCTCGTTCGAGGATGTCGGCGAGTTCATCCGCGAAATCCAAGCTCTCGAAAATCGGTCTAAGAGCGATGTCTTCCAACGTAAGTTTTTTAAATAGCCCTGCATGATCTGCCTCGTCGGAAATCTCCCCGTATTACAAGTCGGCCGCCATCAGGTGGTGGGCTACGATACGGCGTGGATTGATGAGGCGCTTGGACGCGCTGCCGATCGCTGTAATCGGAACGACTTCCCTTTCATCGATGACATCCGCGATGGCGTGCTGCATTATCTGGAGCACCGCTGCCCCCTGCGGGTTCTTCCACTGGCGGACCTCTTTGTGAGGATTGAGAGCATGCTGCAAAAGATCGGCTGCGACGCGATCGCCGACCAACTTCAGCCAGTCGCTCCTCCGGTGACGATCTCGCTGGCTCGCTTCGCCCGCGAGGCGGGGAACGGCTTCGAACTCGTTTTCTTCTGCCTCCTGACGGAAGACTTACATGACTTAGCCGACCACGGAGCCGAGGTGGTGCGCTTCAAGGACATCGATGAAAGCGCGATGATTCTGCGGGGAAAGAAGAGCTTTACTAAGGACTGCCAGAAATTGGCAAGCGAGATTAAGGATTTCGTCCGGACATTCCATACCGATCACGGAGCACCGGATCGGCAACTTCTTTTAACTGTAGAACCATGAGCGAGCCCACGCTGTTTGAAAAAATCATCGCCCGGAAAATTCCCGCTGATGTCGTTTATGAAGATGATCTCTGCTTCTGCTTCCGCGATATTTCGCCGCAGGCTCCGATCCACCTTCTCTTTATCCCGAAGAAGCCGATCGTCCGGATCGCGGAGGCTACGCCTGAAGATCAAGCGACACTGGGTCACATGATGACGAAGGTCGGCGAGATCGCACGCGCGGAGGGATTCGCAGAGGCGGGCTTCCGCACCGTGATCAATAATGGCTCACACGGCGGTGAAGCAGTGCCGCATTTACATCTGCATATTCTCGCAGGGCGGCAGATGCAATGGCCTCCGGGTTAGGTGCTATCGCTCATTTAAGAGAGCCAAGGCCATCATGCGATGCGGGTGCACTTCGAGTTCCTTTTTAAGTGAATTGAGCCGTTCGATCAGCTCGCTGCGCAAGCATTCTTCGAGTCGTTTGCTCGTGTTTTCAGAGGCTTCCATCTCCTGCACATCGTTCCGCCAAGGAGCTGTGAAAACGAGATGAATCTCATCGTGAAACTGCCGCGCACGTGGCGCCTCCCACTCGCCGGCATCAAGCCAGATGTTTCCCGTGATCGAGCGATCAATGGTGAAATCAAAGCCGTGCCCCGCCTTGAAGCGAGACATCAGGGTCCCCGTCTCTGGGCAAATCTTCACCACGCCAGGCTCTGCCTTTTGATAACCCTCCTCGGCAAGCGCAGGAAGATGTGCAAGTCGCTCGGGCTGCTTGTGAAGCCAGCGCCAATAGGAATCAGCCGTGATTAAAATCCCGCCTGTCTCGACACAGCGAAACACAATTAATCCATCTTCCAGCGTCTCACGCTGCATCGGCTTTTGGTTGGCTACGGGGCTTCTCATTTCTACCCCAAAGCTTGTCGGGCTTCAAAAAGCCCACTACTACAAAGCGCTTCCAAGATTCTACAGCAGCTTCGCCCTTAAGCCATCCGTGACCATCTTGGGGTTAGCCTTGCCCTTGGAGGCTTTCATCACCTGACCGGTGAGGAAGTTGAGGAGCTTGTCGTTTCCGCCTTGGATCTCGGCGACCTTGTCAGGATTCGCGGCGATGACTTCATCGATGAGACCATCGATCGCTCCGGTGTCGGCGGGCTCGAAGCCCATTTCTTTGGCGAGAGCAGCGGGGTCCTTTTCGGGTGCGTCCCAGAGGGCAGTGAAGAGCTCTTTCGCTTGGCTGTTAGAAATGGTGCCTGCTTCAATGAGGTTGAGAATATCCGCAAGCTTCTCGGGGCCGACGGGTGAGTCGGTGATCGCGAGCGACTTTTCGTTGAGGAGGCCTAGAAGGTTGTTGATAATCCAATTCGCGACTTTTTTTCCCGTCGTCTTGGCGGCGGCTTCGGCTGTCTCGAAGTAGCGCGCGAGGTGGACATCGGAGGTGATGACGGAGGAGTCGTATTCGGTAAGGCCTAAGTCGTTCTGGAAGCGGACGAACTTTTCATTAGGAAGCTCGGGGACGAGGGGGCGGACTTTTTCGATGTAGTCAGCGGTGTCGACCGGAAGGAGATCGGGATCGGGAAAGTAGCGGTAGTCGTGCGCGTCTTCCTTGCCGCGCATTTCTTGGGTCTCGCCGAGGTCGTCATCCCAACGACGGGTGGACTGGATGAGAGGCTCGCCATTATCCAGCGCATCAGCCTGGCGCTCGATCTCGAAGTAGATCGCGCGACGCACAGCAGAGGTGGAGTTCATGTTCTTGAGCTCGATCTTGGTGCCGAGGGGCTCGCTAGGGTCCTTGCGCAGAGAGATGTTCACATCACAGCGCATCTGGCCTTTTTCCATGTCGGCGTCTGAGATGCCTCCGGCGATGAGGATAAGCTGGAGGGACTTGAGGTAGGCGAAGGTTTCTTCGGCATTCTCAAGATCGGGTTCGGAGACGATCTCCATGAGGGGAGTGCCCGCACGGTTGAAATCGATGAGGGAGGTCTTGGCCTGGTGAGTGGACTTTGCCACGTCTTCCTCAAGGTGAATGCGAGTGAGCTCGACGACCTTGCCCGGGTTCTTGATGCTCTTCTGGGCATCCTTTGGGTAATGATGCGGAAAGAGCGGGACGCCACCGCCAAGGCAGAGGGGCAGATCCATCTGGGTGATCTGGTAGTCCTTCGGCATGTCGGGGTAGAAGTAGTTCTTCCGGTCCCAGACAACGGTGGGCGGCGTGGAGCAGCCTAGCAGCATGCCGGAGAGAATGGTGCGCTCGATGGCGAATTCATTCAGCACGGGAAGCGCGCCAGGAAGACCGAGGCAGGTGGGACAGATGTTCGTGTTCGGCTCGTCACCAAAAGAGGTGCGGCATCCGCAGAACATCTTAGTGTTCGTTTTGATCTGGCAGTGGACTTCGAGACCGATCGTGACGATGTAATCAGAGAGAGGCACGCGCTTGGTTTAGACGCTGGTGATGAAAATTCAATACCAGAGCGCAGCGATGCGATGATCAGTCTCTCAAGCCAAGCGCCTTTTCGATATTCAAGCGCATGAGAGCCTCGCGAGCCTCGGCATCTGTGGTGACATCGCGTAGCTGGTCATTCTTGAGAACCGCCGAAAAATCACCCTCGCGGATCGAACTTTGAAGAGAGTCTTTTACCGGAATCGCCTTGAGGACTTCGTCGGGAGCGACATCTGAAATATCGACCTTTTTTTCCGTGATGATCGCCAGCTTAGCCATCGCGGTCTGCGCGGGGTCGTTGAGGAAATCGATCTTCTGGTGCCATTGCCCGATCTTACTCTCGTCGACCCAAGTCTTGAGCTTCGCAAAAAGCGGCTCGGCTTTTGTGCGATCGAGCGTGCCATCGGCATACTCCTTCACGCGCTCAAGCTCGGACATAGATCCCGCATAGCGCACTGCGGTCAGAGCGGCGTAGGCGATGCCGCCGCCAACCAAAAGACTGAGCAAGCTACCGGGGATCCCGGAGCCGAGCTTGTTAGATCCTCCACCTTCCTTACTCCCGCCCGTGAACAACCCCAGCACGGTGCGCGCAAGACAGAAGGCCCCAATAAAAGCGACTACCGCGACTCCCATGACCATCCAGTCCTCAGGTTTTTCGACCACCACCTTCGCAAGCGAATAACCGTTATTATAGCCCCAGAGCCCCGCGACCGCACCAATCGCAAGCTCGATGATGAGAAAGAAGAGTTTCACGAGCCTCTTAATGAATCCAAAAATGGCAAAAAGCAGCAACGCGCCTGCTACCAAGCCATCGGTTCCGAGATTCGTGATGTATTCCATAGCTTAGTCAGTTTGACAAAAGGCACGGTGGCGCAAAAGGTGATCGCAGAGGATTAGATTTGTCATCGCCTCCACAATGGGAACCGCCCTAGGCAGCACGCAAGCATCATGACGGCCGCGCCCTTTCAGCTCGGTGTCCTCCTTCTCCTTAGAGATGGTGGCTTGCGATGACATGATCGTAGCAGTCGGCTTAAAGGCGACCCGGAAGAGCACCGGCTCTCCATTGGAAATACCGCCCTGGACCCCGCCCGAGCGGTTCGTCTTCGTGCGGACCTTTTCGCCGTCCATGTAAAAGTGATCGTTGTGCTCCGCCCCCGTCAGCTGAGTCCCCGCAAAACCTGAACCGATCTCGAAGCCCTTCGTCGCGGGAATCGAGAGCATCCCCTTCGCAAGGTCCGCTTCCAGACGATCAAAAATCGGCTCACCTAGTCCCGGAGGACAACCACGCACCACGCACTCGATCGTCCCGCCGATGGAATTCCCCTCGGAACGAATCTTCTTAATGCGCTCGATCATCTTCTCCGCGGCATCGAGATCTCCCGTGCGCACGATGTTGGACTCAATCGTCTCGGAGGTCACCATCAGCGGATCTACTTCAGCGACGATGTCCTGCACCGTCTTAATATAAGCGAGCACCTCAAGATCCGGGCAAAAATGCGCCAGCACCTTCTTTGCGATCGCCGCAGCAGCCACCCGCCCGATCGTCTCACGCGCCGAAGAACGTCCCCCGCCCTGCCAGTTCCGGATGCCATACTTGGCATCGTAAGTGTAATCCGCATGGGACGGACGGTATTTCTCGGCCATCTCCGAGTAAGCCTCGGGCCGATGGTCTTTGTTCCGCACCAGGACCGCGATCGGCGACCCCAGAGTCAATCCATCGAAGGTTCCCGATAGGATCTCACATTGATCTGCCTCATTCCGAGGCGTCGTCACTTCAGATTGCCCCGGGCGACGGCGATCCAGCTCGTGCTGAAGATCTGCTTCAGTGAGAGGAATACGTGGTGGGCAGCCGTCAATCACCACACCGACGCCTCCGCCGTGAGATTCACCGAAGGTCGAGATACGAAAGAGATGGCCATGAAGGCTAGACATGCGCGGGATCCTATCACGGAACTCCACGGGTGCAATCCTCACGCTGCACGGAGAAACAAAAAACCGCACTAACGCAATATTTTTGCATCTTAATTAAGGTGTTTTTTCTTTCAAGAAGTATCAGTTTTAAAAACTATTAGATAATTAGCTTATCCTGAAGAAAATCGGTAATTTTCGGCTGCGCAAATTTTTTCTGTAAAAGTGGCTGATGACTTTTGTTGAAGGTGGATTTTTGGGTTCTTTGATTTGTGATTAAAATTTCAAGTAAGCTTTGCTGGTCTCCCAGGTTTCTGAGATCTCGATGAGGACGCCAGTCACGAGTCGGAGCAGCGACTCTTCGCTTGGGAAGAGTCCCACGACCACAGCGTTGGAGGTCCGGGTGCGCTTCCGATGGGCCTCGGGCAGTGCAAAGACGCTGAAGCCTTCTGGCAAGTTATCCTCGGCCTATGCCGCGAGCTTAGGTTGAGTCTCTTGGCAGGTTTTAACGAAGTCTTTGAGGCGCTCTTCGGCGTGGGCTTGGTCGTCGGCATTGAAGATGGTTTTGATGTTGGATGCGACCTTGCTTTTGAGGTGCTGTTTGGTGACGTAGTCTTGGGCGTTCTGCTGGAGATAAAATTGGCAGCGTTGCCATGGGGTCGCGTTAAATGAAGCTTTGAGCGCTGCTTTAAGCCCGCTGTGGGCGTCTGAGGTAATTAGGTCGGGGATGCCGATTCCTCGCTCTTTGAGGCTAGTGAGGAACTCTCGCCAATGGACCTCGGCTTCGGATAGGGCGCAGCTGACTCCGAGGATCATGCGCTTTCCATCGCTTCGGCGCACGCCTTGAGCGATGAGGGTGGCGCAGTCACGAACCACTCCGTCGATGCGAACTTTGTAGTAGGTTGCGTAGATGGTGAGGTAGGCGATTTCAGGCAAGGGCCGCGTTCGCCATTTTCCAAACTCGGTATCGAGCTGTTTGCTGAGGTTGGAGACTTGGCCTGAGGAGACCTCAAAACCGCACATTTGCTCCATGATTTTGGTAACTCGGCGGGTGCTAACACCTTCGATATACATAATGGCGATCGCGGATTTGAGGGCTCGATCACTGCGAGAACCCTTCTCCATCAAGCTTGTGCGGAAGGGTTCGTCGCTGCTGCGAACCTAGGGCACGGAAAGTGCGAGTGCCCCGATTCCGGTCTGGAAGGTGCGCGGTTTGAAGCCGTTGGCGTAACCGTTTCGTTCGACGTCACGCTGATGCGGGGCGGCTCCGATATAGCGTTCACGTTCAATGAGCATGGCGGCATTCATGAGGATTTCGGCGATGGTCGGAAGGGCTTTTTGAAGACCGTTTTCGAAAAGAAGATTGATGAGTGAGTCTTCGGAATTATTCTGGGTTTGTTCGTTCATGGCTGGTGCTGTGTTTGGTTTAAGCACCTTCAGTTTTCAGTCATGGGCGGACGCTTTCAATCCCAGAGAGCAGGGGTGGAAGGCGCGCCACCACAGAAGCTGCTTAAACAACTTTAAGACAAACCCCACCTGCTTTTAAGCGGTGGGGTTTTTTGTGTCATTCAGCAGCCCCAAACTTCCGCAGACTCGCCATCACCCGAGAATGAGCCACCTCGCCATGCCTCAGCGTGTCATCCTCTACCCCGAAGCACATCAGCACCTCGAACATCCCCTTCGTAACCCCCTGCTTGATCAAATCCTCGGCGGATAAACAATGCCGCCCACTCCGCTGCGAGAGCTCAAAGGAAAAGTCCCCCACCCCGTGGTAAGCTCGGTAAACCACCTCCGTGCACACCAGCCGGTCCGCCGTCCGAAAATCAAAGACGAAATCATAGAGTTTCCCCTCATGCGTCATCGCCCGCTCCAGTGCCACCCGCAGATCCTTCCGCGCAATCTTCGGCCTCAGCACCAGGAAGGCATCCACTGCTAACGTCTCTCGTAACTCCCGAAAGAGCACCCCATCCTTTTTCGCCTCCAGCACCGAAATATGACCCCCACTGCGCGCACACAAGTCCGCTCCCAGCACCTCCCTCTCTTCTAGGCTCCCTATATAAAGAGCCCCGTGCGGCCAGTAACCCGGCAGGAACAGATTACTCAGCGCATCATCGTGCCGCGTCACAATCACATCACCCGCCCGTAGCAGACCCCGCGCTTTTTCCAAAGTCACCTCGTCGACCCGCTTGCCCTGATTGACCCTTCCTCGCTTTTTAAAAGGCTGCTTCAACTCTGCGACTGCGCTCCCACCCAGCTCGAACAGCCCAAACATCGCCTTGCCATATCCCGAAACATGCCGCCGCACAAAAGAGTGCAGCCGATAAGCAAAGCGCCGCCTCACAAAAGCTCCCCGGCTTTTCTCAATGAAAGGTTCCTCTTCCTTAAGCCACAATACCACCTGGCTCATCCCCCCATTTTCCAAACTCCTCCAAATCGCCTCACGCTCCCGCTCATAGAAGCGCCACGCATCGTGATAATACCACATCCAGCGCAGCGAGCTCAGATTCCGATAAAGCCTCGTAAACGTCTTTCGCTCCAGCTGATACCGCGGCTCCGCCTCATCCAGCTTCTTCCAAACCACCGGGCGCTCTTTCGCCAAGCCGATTACGAAGTTCGCACTCCGCACCAGCATCGCCGCCGCACAGAAGCTCAGCCCAAAGACCTGCATCCGCTCCTCCTCATCGCCGTCCACCTTAAGACGAGGCTTCATCGCCAGCACCATCTCCCACAACGTGCCCCGCGCCGCCAAGTAGCGACTGTAAACTTCTCGCACCCGCTCATCCTCATCCGGGAGATAATATCCACGCTCCTGCGCCGCGAGCGCATCAGAGACTTCCTGCTCAAGCTCATTACTCTGCGGCAGGGCCGGGCGCACTGATTGTAAAATTCGCCAAGCTTCTCTGATTTCCACCTCGACACGCTCACAGAAAAAACAAGACCACGTCAATCCTTCATCAAATCTAACAGAATCTAACAGCTCTCGCGACCCAAAACACAATGCATTCCGTTTCAGCATAAATCCCCTACCCCCGTCAACCCTTTAATCTAAAGGAAATTTCGGTGTTATTTTAACTTTACAAAGTAATCCAACAGAGGATGATCATTCACGTCATGAATAAAGGTGAACTTATTGAAGCAGTCCAGAAATCCCTCGGAAAAGATGCAACCAAGCGCTCCGCTGAGGACGCCGTCGCAGCAGTTCTTGATTCCATCGCTAAAGGTGTGAAGAAAGACACAAAGGTGCAAGTCATCGGTTTCGGAACTTTCGAAATCAAGAAGCGTGCAGCACGTATGGGCCGCAATCCTAAGACCGGCGAAGCAATGAAGATCTCGGCATCTAAGTCCGTAGGCTTCAAACCTTCCTCGACTCTCAAGAAGTCCCTCTAATCCTCTCGGATTAAACGGAATTCCTAATTTCAAAGCCCGGTCGTCTCGCAAGAGCGCTCGGGCTTTTTCGTGCCCACAGGGCTCGGAAGGCGATGGCCCGTGTTCATTCCCTTCCATAGTCCCAAAGGGCCGAAACATACTAGCCTAGGAACCCACCCCACCAGAACCAAGGGCAAGCCATCGATACCGCAAGAGCCAGTAGTGATATCCTTAGTTTCATGAATTGATTGGCTGATTGGCTGATTGGCTGATTGGCTGATTGGCTGATTGGTTGATTGGTTGATTGGTTGATTGAGGCCCCTAGAGCGAACTCTAAAGGAAAAACACCGTATTATATTTCAACTACCGATAAACGAGGATTCTTTTCTTCGTCTTTTAAGGATTAGGAGACGAGACCAGGGAAATAACAGATGGCCCCGAATTGACCGTCAGCCCCCTCCTTCTCCCCCCCATCCCATCCTCCCGCAGCCCGCCCCCGAAAAACTCCACCTTTACCCTCGACGGCAAAACCCTCTCCCAATCGCATTCAAGAACAGCGCACGTTGATCAGCCAGAACGCAGAAAAAACAATGGAGTTCCCACCTTCCTGCCAAAGAACTTCCACTTGATCGATACAGCTATCTCACCTGGGAGAACGTTCGATCCAGCTCATCGCAGCTTTGTTATACGGATCAATCGCAAGCACTTTCTGAAACTCTGCTCGCGCCTGATCATAGGCTCCCAAATCAAAATATCCCTCACCCTTATAAAGCGACCGACGAACTTGATCGACTTTCGAGGCATGCTCGCTCGTAAGAGCCGGATTATTGTGGAATTGAGAATCTTGATAAACACTCGTGCGAACAGGCTGCTGGATAACCTTGGACACCTGCTGCTGCTGGACCTGTTGCGGTTGGGCCTGCTGCTGACAGGACACAAAGAAAAATGCACCTACAGATACGGGGAGAATTATTTTCATCATCAACCCTTACAGCTCGCCCAAATAGAAAATCAATCTCAGGTGATTTGACGCAGTTAAATCTGGAGCATACTCTTGGCACATTTTAACTGTCAGGCTATTATTGTGGAGAGAGTGGCATCTCCCTTGCAGAGATAAGCTACTTCAGGAGCCTCGCCACTTCTTTGAGAATCCTCGGCACTGCTTTTTCGGCGTCCTCTTCCTCCTCATACTCCACGACAAACCAGCCCTGGTAATTCGCGGCCCGGAGAATCTTGAGGAGCCTTGGGAGATCCATTGGTTCCCTTTCGTTGGCACCCTCCCTTTTGAGCGACATCTTCATTTGGACATTCACGGCGTAGGGCGCGATCTTGGCGAGGTCGCCGTAGGGGTCTGCGGTGTGGAAGTTTCCACTGTCCAAGTTGATCCCGGCCCAGGGGCTATCGACGGCTTTCATGATTCTGACCAAAGCATCAGCTTCAGCAACGATCCCGCCATGGTTTTCCAGGCCCAGAAAAACGCCTTTCTCTCCCGCGAGTTGCAAACACTCGTTGTAGCACTCGAGGAAATTTTTCTCCGCTTCCTCTTGGCTCATCCCTTTGGGCGCCTTGCCCGCAAAGATCCGGATATGCGGAGCTCCCATCACGGCGGCATGCCGGATCCACATCTTGGTATACTCGATCTGCTCCCTCCGCTCTTCACCCTCCGGATGGGTAAAGACATTCCCAATCGCGGTCCCGGAAATCGCAACGCCGCGCAGGTAAGCGTGCCGCTTGAGCTTGAGCAGATAGTCGTCGTCAAACTCCGGCGGAAAAAAGTAACTCGTCAATTCAGCTCCGGCACATCCGTGATCCGCACAGTAATCAATAAAGTCGAAGAGATCCCAGTCAGCTCCCTCTTGCGCCTCCTGATTGGGCTTCCCCTTCATCCATTTCATCTGCTTCTTAAAAGAATAAGCAGCTAGTCCCAACAAGAGCTTCGGATCCCCCTGACGTCCAATCGGATCAATCGCGCCCAAAGGACCAGCTGAAAAACAAGCACTACTCATCGCTAAAAATTGACGTCTCTGCATTCACTCAATCTGAAGGGATCTCCCCTCCCCGCCAATCTCAATCGTCTGAATTGCCAGGGTGATCGACCTAGGGAAAAAACTGAGCGGAAAGATTGATCCTCGCTGGCGATTAGCTTGGAGCTTTCTCGCAGTGGATTCCGGTCGACCGGGCTAAAACCTAAGCGCCAACAGCTAATAGCCAACTCCGCAAGGCTTGCCGCGTGGTTCTCCGCATTGAGTGCGGGAAAGATTCTCGCAAATCCAGTTGCTGGCAGACGAAGAGCGCTGTCTAAGGGTAGCTGGAATCCTATGAAAATTAATGAACCCTGCATCTCATCAACCGTAGATGAGCAGGGGCCCATTTATGTTTACCAAACAAGAACGAGCCTGATCCTCAGCTTTGATGGGAAAGTCTATCAGAGTTCCATGAAGCTCAAAAACGTGAACGGATTAGACCTCGACTACACTCAGGCCATGATGACGGGGCTCATGTTTATCCCGGAGGTGAAAACAGCCACCATCATGGGGCTCGGCGGAGGCTCACTGGCAAAGAACCTTCTCAGTAATTTTTCCGATCTCACGGTGCACGCCGTGGAATACCGCGAAGAAGTGGTGAAGGTCGCAAAAAATATTTTTATCTCCCCGATTCAGATCGCCTTGTCATTCATATCGACGACGCTGCGAACTATCTCAAAAACACCGACGTCAAAAGCGACGTCATCTTTTCAGATCTCTACCGCCCGGAAGGAATGGACCCGAAACAGGTGCACTCATCTTATTTGCGCGATTGTAAAGAGGCCCTCAATCAACACGGCGTCCTCGTGCTCAACATTTGCCGTACCGCACTGGATTCGGAGGAAGAGTTAGATGGGTTGCTCGCACTCGAATTTGAAAATCGGCTCCTCAGTTTCGAAGTAGAAGGAGGGAACTCGGTCGTGCTCGCCTTCAAAAACGAGATCCCCTCGATCACAGGAGAGGAACTGCTGGCGAAAGCGAAATACCTGCAGGTGAAGATGAACATCGATCTGGAGCTTTATGCCCAACGATACTGCGACGCGCATGAGTCATGAGGACCTGAATCATCGAGTTTAGAACACCTCACTCCCCGCACGCTCGACGCGTCCCTGTCTCAAGATAGAGAAGGGCTTTTTGGTAACTCGCTCCGGTGAGAAAGTGATCCAGATTCCCATCAATCTCACTCCGGTGCGCTTCATGCCAGGCAACGATCGCTTCGCTCACACTCTTAAGAGCCTCAAGGTGAGCCTCGGGATCCCGGTCACGGAATTCAAGATCGGCAATCACCGCAATCCGGGCTTCGAGGAGCTGGGCCAAATCAGGGAAGTTCATCAGATAAGAACGTTATTTTTTGACGGCCGCTACCACGGAGATCTCCACCAAGAGTTCCGCCCGTGCCATCCGCGCCTCCACACAGGCTCGCGCTGGAGCATGCCCTTCTGGCACCCAAGCGTCCCAAACGTCATTCATCGATGCAAAATCCTTCATATCGCGCACATAGACGGTGGCGGAAAGCAGATGCTCACGGTCTGATCCAGACTGAAGCAACAATTCATCCACTTTTTCAAGCATGGTAGAAGTCTGCTCAGAGATCCCTTGGGTAGCGTCCTTACAGACCTGCCCACATAAATAAATGGTGTCGTTGTGAATGACGACGCGGCTCATCCGCTGCTTGGTATCTTGTCGCTGAATGCTCATGGCAGGGTCATATTCATTTTAAACGAACCCGAAAAGAGCGAACCGCAATCATGATCATCGCCAAACATCTTTGGGGTCTCATTTCACTCCCCACACGGCCACCAGGGGGCTAATCAGCATTCTTCCTACGACGACGCACTCAGACGAGCCACATAGATCCGGTGTATCGCCTCTTCTCCATGCTCATGGGACGGCATCGGATGCTCCTCCAAATTAAAGCCAGCTTTCTTCAGCACCATCTCGAGTCTCGTCGATGGGACCGCCATCCAGTAGGCTAGGCAGCCGCCCGGATTAAGCGATTCCCGCAGGAGCGCCAGAAAACCTGGCGTGTAGAGCTTGCCATTGTCCACCGTGATCAGCGCGTCGGGCGAGTCGTCGATATCGATCAGGATCGCATCGTACTTGTCACCTTCTCCGAGGCAGTCGAAGAGATCGGCCAGGATCACGTTAGTTCTCGGGTCTTCGAGCAAGGGGCCATTGTGCTCGACCAAGTAGGTGCGGTTCCACTCGATGACCCGACTCATCAACTCCGCCACATCGACAGTGGCCGGCGAGCCCACCAACTCCAGAACCCGCTTGAGGGTGAATCCCATGCCCAACCCGCCAATCAGCACCCGCGGGTGCTCCGGACGGTTCGTTGTACCTTCCAGCAGATCGACACAGCCCAAATCCGCAAGCATCTGCTCCGACCATGTCAGGTTCGTGCTCATCAACTCCAATCCATTGTATTCCATCACAAACTCTCCGTCTCCCATGTGCAGGGAGAGCAAGCTTCCATCGGGTAGGCTGGTTTTGTCCAAATGGATATAGGGCTTCACTACTTAAAGTATTGTCAAATCCGCCTCCACGACAAGGGCATTGCCCCTCCCCTCCAACCCCGGACCAAACGTCCCCTTGAAACATGTCTGAGCCCGTCAACTCTTCACCCAGCGCGTCACTGACGACAAGAATTCCGAACCGCGAAGCAAAGCCCTTGAACTCTTGGCTGGCCGCGAAGAGTGGGCCGTGCGCGCAGGCACTAAGGACATTTACCCCCGCTTGCTCGATCAAGCGATCCGAGAGAATTCGGGTAAGGATGCCCGACTGTCGTTTTCAATTTCAGGGAAATTCATGGGGAAATACCTCGAAGGTTTCCGCTAAAAGTAATCTTCCGACAACTGAATTCGCAAAGGCTTCTCCTGAGTCCTCGATCATCGGCAGCGCTTAACTAATTGCTCATCATCCGGACTCGACCCAGAGCCTCTAATTATGCTCTGATCACACTATGCCTGAAGATGATCGAAAGCTTCCAAAGCCAACCATCAGGACAACCCCGCCTGCCAGACCTCCGGTAACCACCGTTGACACGGCAGCATCCGAAAGGGCCAATGCGGCCCCCGAGATTCAGAAAGAGAGCGAGAAAGCGAGACCACCAAGTCCCCGGGGTGTCGAGACCGACCTCGTGAAGCGCTTTCTCGGCGTCATTATTGACGGAGTAGTAGCCGGAGTGATTGGCGCTATCATCGCCTTGATCACGGGATCACCGATCTTGCAATATCTTGCCATCGGTCTCGTTTTTCTCACTAGGGACAGCCTCCCCATCCTTGAAGGCCAGAGCATCGGTAAAAAAATCATGCAAACCAAAGCGGTGAAAGAAGACGGCTCGTCTCTCTCAGGTGACTGGATCACAGGAGCCACTCGCAACATCCTCTTCGTATTCCCTATTGTGGGATTTCCGATCGAGGCTTTCTTCATCCTGACCCGCAGCGGGAGGGCTGGTGACGGGCGTCGACTCGGCGATGACTGGGCCAAAACCAAAGTCATCACCGTGGACTAAAATCGACTATCTTTCATCTTCTCGCTTTTTGATTCTCATCCACGCGACTCTGGCCTAACCCTCCCGCGTGCTTGCTGTAAAAAACCTCCGCGTCGAATTTGGCCCTCGTGTCATTTTCAAAGACCTCACCTTCTCCGTCGGAGACAAGGAGCGCATCGCCTTCGCCGGTCACAATGGCGCAGGCAAGTCCACTCTCATGAAGTGCATCGGCGGTGCCCTTCTTCCCAATGGCGGAGAAATCAACAAGCCCAAGCACCACCGCATCGGCTACCTCCCCCAGGAAGGCATCCACATCAAGGGCATCTCGCTCTACGATGAAGCCGAATCCGCCTTCGCCGAAACCAAGGCCATTCAGGAAAAGATCGACCGCTACGCCGCCGAACTCGAAAAACTCGACCCCTGCTCCGCGCCCTTCTCCGACATGCTTGAGAGAATCGGCGAGCTCGAGCTCCTCCTTGACGGCCATGACCCCGCGCGCATGAAGCCCCGCATCCAGTCCATCCTCACCGGACTCGGCTTCAAGCGATCCGACTTCACCCGCGATTGCGGCGAGTTCTCCGGCGGCTGGCAAATGCGAATCGCGATGGCCAAGCTCTTCCTCGCCGAGCCCGAAGTCCTCCTCCTCGACGAGCCCACCAACCACCTCGATATCGGCGCCCAGCGCTTCATGGAGAACTACCTCCACTCTTATAAAGGAGCGATCATCCTCATCTCCCACGACCGCTCCATGATGGACGGCCTCACCACCCGCACCATCGCCTTCCACCACGGTCGCGCCGAGGAATTCACCGGAAACTACTCCTCCTACGAGAGCCAGCTCAAGGAACGACAGGACACCCTGCGGAAACAAAAAATCGCCCAAGACCGCGAGATCGCCAAGTCCCAGCAATTCATCGACCGCTTCCGCGCCTCCGCAAACAAGGCCACCCTCGTCCAATCCCGCATCAAGCTCCTCGCCAAAGTCGAGCGCATCCAGATCGACGCCGAGGAATCCTCCGTCGCCTTCCGCTTCCCTGATCCTCCTTCCTCCACCCACCTCGTCGCCAAGCTCGACAGCGCCGCCCAGGTTTATCCGCTCAAAAATGGCGAAGACCTCACCGTCTTCCGTGACCTCGACTTCGAGATCACCCGCGGTGAAAAGATCGCGATTGTCGGGCCGAACGGCGCTGGAAAATCCACCTTCTGCCGCATGATCACGGGCGAGGAAGACCCCTCCACAGGCGAGCATGAAATGGGCCCCAAATCCCTCCCCTCCTTCTTCAATCAGAACCACGCCGACGAACTCGACCCCGACCTCACCGTCCTCGAAACGATCGAGCAGATTCAGACCCGCGGTGCCACCATGACCGCCCGCGACGTCCTCGGTTGCTTCCTTTTCCGCGGCGATGACGTCTTCAAAAAAGTCGGCGTCCTCTCCGGTGGTGAGCGCTCCCGCGTCGCCCTCGTCCGCATGTTGGTCCGCCCCGCGAACTTCCTCATTCTCGATGAGCCCACGAACCACCTCGACATGAAGTCGCAGGACATCCTGCAGAAGGCGCTCATGGACTACCCCGGCACCCTCCTCATCGTCTCCCACAACCGGAACTTTCTCGACCCCATCGTCGGCAAGACCATGGAATTCCGCCCCGGAGAAGACCCCCGCCTCTTCGCTGGAAACCTCACCTACTACCTCAACAAAATTGAGGAAGACGAGGGCGCCACAAAAAGCTCAGCTGAACAAGAAGCCCCGAAACTCGCTTCGCAAAAGCCGAGCCAGCCCAAAGGCCCGCGTCTCAACCCCAAAGAGCGCCGCAAGCGCGACGCCGCCATCCGCGAAAAGCGCAACAAAGTCCTCAAGCCCCTCCAGTCCGACCTTGCCAAAACCGAAGCCGTCATCGCCGAGATCGAAGCCAGCCAAGCCACCATCACCCAGCGTATGGACTCCCCAGAAATCAGCGGCGACCCCGAAAAACTCGCCGAGTCCACCCGCGCCTACGCCAACCTCGCCGAAAAACTCGAGAAGGCCTACAGCAAATGGACCGACCTCAGCGCCAGCATCGAAAAAGTCGAAGCCGAGCTCGAAGTTTAGTCCCCATCTCCCCAAAGTAGCCGAAAGCTCCCGCTTTTGGTCCCCTTCAACTAAGAACCAAAAGCGGGAGCTTTCGGCTACATTTCACACGACCTTCGGGTCTTCCTCCGAGGGATCTCTCTCCGCTTCGCCTCGGTTCCTGCGCCATTCTCCCCCACCCCACACTGGCGTAAAACCATTGAAGAAACAGGAATAGAGAGAGAGATCTGTCCCGCGCTATGCCCGGCAGACTTTTTGCTTTTTGAGAACATCTTGTTCTCAAATGAACTTCAGCCGCTACCGTATTGACGTGCGCGTTGCCAAAACACTCTTCACCTCTCTTCTTTTTTCGCTGGGAAGCCTCCAAGCTGAAAGCACCCGTCCCAATATCCTCCTGATTCTTGCGGATGACCTCGGTTACGGTGATCTCGGTTGCTACAATCCAGACTCTAAAATCCCGACTCCGCATCTGGATGCGATGGCCGAGAAGGGCGTTCGCTTCACGGATGCCCATAGTCCTGCCACGGTTTGCACTCCCACGCGCTATTCCTTGATGACGGGGAGCATGGCCTTCCGCACTGGAGTTTCTCGTGTTTTTTCGGGAACAGGTGGGCCCTCGATGATTCTTGATGAAAGACTGACCATCGCGGAGATGCTTCGGGACAGGGGATACTCCACCGCTTGCGTGGGCAAGTGGCACGTCGGGCTCACTTTCTTCGATCAAGAAGGCGCTGCCATCAAGACGAAAGGGAACCCGGGGGTGAAGTTGATCGACTACTCACGCCCCATCAAAGGTGGCCCATTTTCTCAAGGTTTTGACTCCTTCTTCGGCACCGCGTGTTGCCCCACCACGGACTGGCTTTACGCCTACATCGTCGATGATCGCATTCCCGTTCCACCGACAAAGCTCCTAGAATCTCGGACCATTAAGGGAAATCCTTACTCGCTCGATTGCCGTCGCGGTTGGATAGCCGACGACTTTGATCTGGATGAAGTCGACATGGTCTTTCTCGATAAGTCGGTGAAGTTCTTGGAAGATCATGCCGCGAAAGAAGAGGAGAAACCCTTCTTCCTCTTTCACTCCATGCAGGCCGTTCACTTGCCCTCATTCCCCGCCAAGCAATTTCAAGGGAAGACCCAGTCAGGCCCTCATGGCGACTTTATTTTCCAAATGGACCACATCGTGGGTGAACTCATGAAGACGCTCGAGCGCCTGAAGCTCGATGAAAATACCCTCGTCATTTTCTCCAGTGATAATGGCCCCGAGGATCTCACCACGGCCTCGATGCGGAAGAGCTACCAGCACGATGGCGCCCGTCCATGGCGGGGAGTGAAGCGTGACCATTGGGAAGGCGGACACCGTGTTCCCTTCATTGCCCAGTGGCCCGGGGTGATTCCAGCAAAGAGCACTTCCGACCAGTTGCTAAGCTTGACCGATGTCATGGCAACCTGCGCCGCCATCGTAGACGCTCCCCTGCCTAAGGAGGCCGCAGAAGACAGCTTCAATATGCTCGCCGCGCTGAAGGGCACGGCGGGCGAGAAATCAATCCGCCCCTACCTCCTCCAGCAATCAACCCGCGCCGGGCTGCTTTCGATCCGGGATGGAAAATGGAAATACCTCGACCACAAAGGCTCGGGAGGAAATCGCTACGATCGCGAAGGCGGTTGGATGTATTCCTATGCTCTCCCAGAGAAAGCTCCCGATGCTCCGGGTCAGCTTTACAATCTGGAAAGCGATCCCGGTGAAACGACGAACCTTTACTTCGAGAAGCCCACGATCACAGCGCGGCTCAAAGCAAAACTCGAGGAGTTCAAGAAGAGTGGCCGTAGTGCCCCTCTTCCAAAATAAAGGGGATGGACCAAGCAGGCAGGCATTGTTAAAAACATTTAGATCCCCCCGATGATTTCCGACACAAAAAATACAAAACTGAATTCTGAGGACGAGTCCGATGAAATCGAACTCCCTGCCTACCCGCCGACCAATTGGTGGGGGCGCACTTATCGAAAGGTCGAACAAAAGCTCTCGAATCTCTGCTTCAACAACAATTTTTGGTATAAGGTCCTCACGACAATCTACCTTCCTCTCGCTGCGAAGTCTAAGATGATGCTCGGCAAGCAAGTTGGTGACGTTTACGAGACCACGCTGCCCTTCAAAAGATTTAACAAGAATTGGTATGACGCCATGGCTGGAGCCGCATTACTGGCGAACACCGAAGTCGCTGGAGGCATGGCAATCTTCAAACAGGTCGGAGAGAAATACACCGTCGTCTGCAAGGAAATGCACTACAAATTCCGCCTCCCGTGTCAGACAGACGCAATCTATCGAGTCAAGGTACTGGACGACGTGAAGAAGTTAATGCGCATCAAACCTGAGTTCAACGTCCTGATGCAAATCGACGTCATGGCTGAGATTAAAAATAAAATGCGTAAGATAGGTTCGAGCACGATCACCTTTCACGTGGCGGCCAAAAGCCTGATGGCTCAGAGGATTTACAAAGCGAAACAAAAATCCTTGGGAAGATAGTGACCAAAAAACATTGGCTATCGGATGAGCCTACTGGCTCTGAATCCAAAAGTGTGCTTGGGGCACTCGGTTGGGGAGTCTTTTTAGGCACCAGCTGGACCTGGGTGATCGGAATGATCCTCCCCTGCTTGCTGATTCGGGACATGGGGTTTGCCGGCTTTCTCATCTTCGCCCTTCCTAACTGCATTGGGGCCGCCGCAATGGGCACCATCCTCAGTGGTAAAAATGCACGAAACCTCCCCAATAGGCACTGGGGAATGATCATGACTTTTTCCATCGTCACCGTCGCCTACCACTTTTACATCGCCGGATACTTATTGCCCAATTTGTTAGGCAACCTCTCCCTCCTCATCTTCGCGGCAGGTGCCTTATTGGCAGCCATCTTCATCTGGATCGGGAAAGACAAAGGCGCACTCCTCTATTCCGGGATCGTTTGGATCATCAGTATCGTTTGTTTCATCATCGCGATCTTCAGCCCTGAGACAGAATCTTTCAGCCTCTATCAGCAAACACCGCTCCAACCTTCCGCTCACATGTGGGCCTTTCTGCCCGCGTCCGTGGGAGGATTTCTACTCTGCCCCTATCTTGATGCCACCTTCATCCGGGCTCGAGCCAAGACCACCGGCAAGACAGGACGCTGGGCCTTTGCCTTTGGATTTTTGGTCGTCTTTGCCGCGATGATTATCTTCGCAACCGCCTACGCCCACGAAGTCGTGGATGCCTTTGCGGGGCAGAAAAATCGCCTCACAGGAGTTTGGGCAGTGCTTCTCATCATTCACATCCCTCTTCAAATGGGCCTCACCGTGACGTGGCACATGCGTGAAATCTGCAGCGCATCCTACACTTGGATGAAGAATAAAATGCAGCGCATTGATATTTCTATCGAAGACAAAGACTGCAATGCAGCCGCTAAAAAGTTCTCTGTCGTCACTTTTGTCGGCTTCATTCTCGGCTCCATCGCAATCTTTGTCGCGATCACCATGATTGGCATCACCCTTCGCGCCGCCAGTTTCGAGTGGTTTGAAAAATTCAAAGGAATCAACGAAATCAAAGAGGTTTACGAAGCTTACGAGATCGGACGCTTTATTTCATTAGGTGAGATCGGCTACCGCTGCATCCTCATTTGCTATGGAACCTTATTCCCAGCCTATGTCATGCTCATGATGGTTCCGACCCTCTACCCGAGCCCTCAACGACGCCCATGGTGGCTCTTCACCATCACCGTCGTCCTTTCCACCGTGACGGCCTACATCGGATTCGTTCTCGCCGAGTGGTGGGGCGTCGCAGCGACTCTCGGCATTATCTCGATTGCTCGAGTGTGGCTCGATTACAGAGCATATCGAGAACATCAAAAAAGGGATTAGAAGGAGGCTCCAAAGCTCGACTCAAAAAACATGCAAAGCATCTTTCTAAGAATCCGGGTCACCCTCCACCAAATGACATGAGCTCGAAAGGAACGATCTAAGTCCCGTGAACTCTCTCAAGCGGGACTCAGGCCAACTTGAAAACTCCAGGCGGGGTCGCGGAACCAAGGATCTTTGCCCTGTTTGAGGAACAAGGGGGAAAAGGTCCGCACAGTCATCGTCTTCCCGTCTGGCTCAAAGGTCAGGAGACGTAACCATCCGTCACCACCGTTTCCTTCCTTCTTACTGCCGCCGCCCAAGCCTTGTGCATTAAACAACATTTGATGCACACTTTGCCCGCCTGCTCCGGGATCTTTGCGATAACCCACGTGCAGCCCCATTTCATGGCCACTCAAGACCAACTCGATCTGTTGCGACGGTTGCACCAATGCCTGCCAAAGCTCCTCACCATCGTAAGTGTTCCCTAACTTACCCAGCGGGTAGTTATGGGGATTCCCGGGCCGATCATCCTTCGAATCGCGTAAGTTATCCGGGGTCAAAAATGCGTGTGTCAGCAATAAGCCGGTATGGTTTTTGTAGGCCTCTGCCTCAAAGATCCCCTTGGCCCATTCGACCGCCTCGCGACGTGGTCCCCATTCGAGCGAGGCGATGAGCAAGTGACGCCCATCCGGCCCCTTGATCTCATAGGCCGCATTTTCGAGGGTCTTGGCACCGTAGGAATTCGGTGCGCTTTCCAGCCAAATACCACCGCCGCGACCATCGTTCGTCAAAGGATTGTCGGTGAGCCCAAAGTAGCTATTAAACTGCGTCCTCCGATTCTCGGCATTACGAGTTCCGTAATCGTGATTCCCGGTGGCATAAATGGTCGGCACGATTCCGTTGAGACGTGCCATCGCGCGCCGCGCCGACATCCACTGCGAGTCCGAATTTTGATCTCCAAACCCGCGGCCACCGCCGGTCTCAATATCATTCTGCTCCACAAAATCCCCTTCGTGCAAGACCGCTTGGATTTTCCAGCGTTCCGCATTCTCACGCAACCATTCCGTCATCAGATCAAAGTTCTCCTGATTCTTGGCGAACTTTGCATAATTTTGAGTATCGGGAATGACCGCCAAGGACCAGCCGCCCCGTTTTTTAAGGCCTTCCGTCGGGTCAAAAAAGGTCGGCATGGAAAGCTCCTCCTTACTCTTCGGAGCAGCAGTGGTAGTTGACCAAGCGCCGGCGAGACCAGCGGTAGCGCTGGCCCCTGAGTTGCGAATAAATTTTCTACGTTTCATCTTTGAATTTCATCAGAGGTTCGCTCTCCGAAAAGCCAAGCCAGCTTACCTCCGGCGTCATCATATCCAAGCACTCAAGCGCTTCGCCAGCAGAGATCTCGGCCAATCCCCTTGCTTGCTAAGCCATTGACCTGAAGTCGTCGGATCACTCTCCGTTTCGGCTGACACCTGAAACGAAACGAATAGGCCAATTGGTTTCTTATCCTAACCTTACGGGTTGAGTTGTGGTCTGAATCTTGCTCCCTTCTTTCGATGCAATTTTTTACACGGAAGTGGGTGAAACCTGAGGATCTGAATGGAAATCAGACTTTGTTTGGGGGAAGGCTGCTGGGGTGGATCGATGAAGAAGCGGCCATTTACGCAATGTGTCAGCTCAAGGATAAACGAGTGGTGACGAAGTTCATGTCGGAGATCAATTTTTTGAGCGCCGCATGCCACGGAGATGTCATCGAGATCGGACTGGAAACTGTCAGCTTCGGTCGAACCTCGATGACAATGCGTTGCGAAGTCCGCAATAAGGATACCAAGAATGCCATCCTCACGATTGAGAAAATGGTTTTCGTGGTGCTCGACGGCACCGGAAAACCCCGTGTGCATGGTGTCACCGAGTAGCCGGCTCACTCAGCTTTCGGCAATCCGTAGAACATCAAGGTGCCCCAGGGCATGTGCTGGTTGTTGGTTCCTTCGGGTCGGATCTGATCGACTACTTTTTGGCTGTAGGGCATTTCGCGGCCGACTCGGCCGGTGTAGTGGTTAAGGATGCGCTCGTAGATGGGTCGGAAACGACCACGGCCCCTACGGGAAATTTTCGAGTAGTCGTATCTGCCTTCCACACTGATGAAGCGCTCGTAGGGGACGTCCTCACCCAAGTTGTATTTGGCGGTGTATTCAAATCCGACCGCCAAGCGGCTATCGGAGGCGCTATAGAGATCCACGCCTTGTTTCCAAGCGATCTCACAGGCGCAGCCTAGGAATCCTAAGCCCATCTGGACGTGCAGTTGATCGCGGCCGCTCTCCTGGCATTCTCCGAAGTCATTAAGGTATTTTTCAATCGCCCCGTTGCCTTCGCCTTTGCGGAAATAATCGGCAGCTCGATCGAACATCGCTCGGTCATCTAAGAACACCCCCATCGCCAGCATGGTCTGGATCATCGAGGCATCCCAATTGCCATTCGCAGTGGGATGGAAATCTTTGATCACGGGATAGAACACCTCTCGGAGCATTTTCTCGAAGCGCGTCTGATCTTCCGCTAACCATCTAGCAGCGCTGTGTCTAATCAGCTCTGCTGCATTGCAAAATTTCACTCCGTCCATGCCAATCAAGAGTCTGGCGTCGTGACCGGCAACCGACTCCAAGGTGGCGGACCAAGCATTGAGAACTTCGATCGCTTTGTCGGCGTGGGCTTGTTTCCCAGTGAAACTCCACTGCAAGGCATGCGTGTAGGCGGCGCTTGAATCGTCCGACATAGCAGAGCTGCCAATATCCGGGTTGTTCCGAGCACCACGCACGACTTTGGCCGTCGGTTCTGGAATGTAACTCAACGAAGCGACTTCGCTGGCCTGCAATTTTTCCCAAGCGGATTTCCACGGTTCTTCACTGGCGGCGCGCTTCTTTTTGACGAACTCCAGCTCCTCTTTGCTGTGGAGCATTCCGGGGTGAACGAACGGCTTGACTGGCTCCGCGAAGAGCCACTGCCCCATCAGAAGTGAGACGAGAAGTGTCAACTTGAGAACGACTTGACTCTCTGATTTGGCGGTTTTGAAAGTTGGCATTGTGTCTTGATTACTACAGTCAATCGCAGCCCAATATTTCTGAAATCTGCTAGCGTCATCCAACGAGCTAATCGATCGCTAGATCCGTGGCGAGGCGGCGAGCACGGCTTAATCCGTGATATCGACGTTAGTTCCCAACGGCCTTATTTTGAATGGCCGCGAGCACATTATTCAGTTGTGGACGATGACCATCAGTGAGCTGAAGTTTTTCAGCTGCTGCGACAGCTCGAGGAGCTGAGATGCTGAGGCCTTGCCAAAGCCTCTCTACCGGGGAAATTGTGACGTCGCAAAGGCTGAGACGTTGCGTCATCTAATTTTTCCGGCTAACTTGGACACATGCCTACGAAGAAGGATATTCAAGACCTCTACTTCATGGACGCGCGCTTCAAGCTGCTTGAGATCGCGTCGTTTCTTGATCGGGTCGATCGCCATGAGGGGGAGGCGGACTTCCGCCACCCGGCCTTTGCGGAGGCGCTGGCGGCGATGCAGAACCCACCCGCAGGGAAGACGCGCGCGCAAGCGGTGCATCTGGCATTTTCTGATCACTCTACGGAGCCTGCGGAAAGCGCGGGGATTCAATTCGCCTTTGGCGCACAAAAGGAGGTGAACTCATGAGATACATCGAGCCACATGCTCACATGGTGAGCCGGACGACAGCAGACTACCAGACGATCGCTCAGGTGGGCTGCGAGGCACTCTGCGAGCCCGCTTTTTGGGCGGGGTATGACCGGGCTTCGGCGCAGGGGTTTTTCGATTACTATCGCCAGCTGACGGAATACGAACCCGCACGCGCGGCGAAGTTTGGCATCAAGCATTTCTCCTGGCTGTGCATCAATCCGAAGGAAGCTGAGGACCCCGTCTTCGCGCGTGAGGTGATGGCACTCATCCCGGACTTCATCGACAAACCGAATGTCCTCGGCATCGGAGAAATCGGTCTGAACAAAAACACCAAGAACGAGCTCATGATCTTCGAGGAGCACCTCGAAATCGCAAAGAAGTTCGACCGCCCCATTTTGATCCACACCCCTCATCTAGAGGATAAGCTCAAAGGGACCCGTCTCATTCTCGACGCGCTGAAAAATGCGAACGTTGACCGTGACCGCGTGATCATCGACCACGTCGAGGAACACACCGCTCCCCTCGTCCTTGATGAAGGTTACTGGGCTGGGATGACTCTTTATCCAGAGTCAAAGTGCTCCCCTGCACGTGCCATCGATATTCTAGAAACCTTCGGAATGGAGCGCATCTGGATGAACTCGGCCTGCGACTGGGGTATTTCTGATCCCCTCGCCGTGATCAAGACCGCACTGGAGATGAAAAAGCGTCACCACTCCGCCGAGATCGTGGACAAGGTGATCTTTGAAAATCCCAAGGCCTTCTTGAGCCAGTGTCCGAACTTCTCTTTGTAATCTCCTATTACCCGGGAGGGCGTTATCACCCCCTCACTGGTGGGATCGCTTGCGCTGTTTTAGGAGTCATCCTCCTAAAGCGCGCATGGGACGGCGACACGCGCCTCCCCGGCACTCTCATCACTTTTATTCCGAAATGGATATTCATCAGTAGTGGTTTACTCCTCCAACTCCCTCTTCTCATCTATTTTCTCAAGGAAGACTCAGGAAATTGAAGACGCTCGGAGGGAAGATCCTCTTTTACTCTGGCAGTGCAGTCGCTGACGGCTCCGTCGCCTGAAGACATTCAATATCGACAAGCCTCCGGCAGCTGTCATGACTTTCAACTAGGCAGTTCATGAGTTCCAAATCTCCAGATAGCAAAAAAGGGATCCAGTGGGGGCGCGTGGTCTCTTCAGGCGAAAAAGCACCTTCGCAGGAGAAGCTCACCAACCTCCGAGTGAAGGGTCACAAAATTCCAGAGAAGAAAAGGCGCAGCCGACAGTCTCGAGACTTCAAAGGTGAGAAAGCTTCTAAGGGTGTCTTCATGATCACCTTTGGCCTAGGCGCTCTCTTTCTCACAGCCTTCATCGCCACGGGCTGGTTCTTTGTTAAACGCGAACAGGCTCCTTCTGAGACAGCGCAGCCAAACTCTCAGGTCGACTACAAGGACTTCCTTGCGCACCAAGATCTAGAAGTTAAGGAAGGAGATCTCGCATCTCTGCGTGCAGTGGATGTGGCGCGCCAGTTCGTCATGAGCAAAGATGTTCAAGAGCGCCTCAAGTGGGTGCGTTCACCAGAGATCATTCGAGAGCGGCTCAGCGCTTACAGCGAGGAAGCAGTTACCTCCACTGCAGTGCAGATGAAGCTACTTGGGTTCAGACCAAATTCTGATCTCGATGTCACCGTCTTCGGCGTCGCATTGGAGGCAGGAAATCGACGATTCCTCCCAGTGGTAAACACCGAGGATGGCCCGCGGGTCGATTGGGATGCCTATGCAAGATATTGCAGTGAAACCTGGGAGGATATTTTCGAAGCAAAAGTCAAAACCGCGCAGGTGAGGGTTAATGTAAAATCCGCCGACTCCTTCGTGCAAAACTACCAAGATCGCGAGCAATGGGAATGCTTTGAGTTACACAGCGGTGACTTTGAAAAACCTCTCTATGGATACAGCGAGCGCGCCTCGGAAGATTGCGCGGAGCTCCTCACAGCCGTCGATGTCGGACAGGAACAGATTTTCTTAGAGATCGAGATCAATGCGGAAGACATTGCTTCAGGTCAGGTTAGGATCAGCTCGGTGATTAAGAACCGCTGGGTCACCAACAACGTGGCTCCAAACAAGTAAGAAAGAGGCTCGAGGAAAGTTCCTCTTTTACTCTCGCTAAGCTCTCAGGTAGACCTCGCTCGTGAAGCCGAATGCCCACCACGATCTCGCCTACTGCACGAATATTCATCCGGCAGAGAGCTGGGAGGAAACCCTTGAAGTCCTGAAGACGGATGTGCTCGCGGTGCGGGATCGAATCTCGCCGAATTCTCCCTTTGCGATCGGGCTGCGCCTTTCGGCGCGGGCTGCCGAGGAACTCATCGGGCCAGACGGGGTGAATCTGCGTCTTTTCAAAGCCTGGCTCTTTGAGGAGAACTGCTACGTCTTCACCATCAATGGATTCCCTTACGGCGCTTTCCACGGGGAGCGGGTGAAGGAAAAGGTTTATCAACCGGATTGGACCACCGAGGCACGACTGACATACACGAACAACCTTTTCATCATCATCGCCGAGCTTTGCACCGAGGAAACAGGTGGCTCGGTCTCGACACTGCCGGGATCATTTAAGGAATTCGGAGCGGATGAGAATCTCATCTTCGCGAACCTCTACGCCTGCGCCCGCTTTATCGAGACGATGGGCGCAGAAAGCGGAAAGGACCTTCACCTCGGACTGGAACCAGAACCGCTTGGGCATTTTGAAAACACCAAAGAGACGCTCGCATTTTTCGAGCGCTTCTTTGCCTGGTGTGAAGCGCGGGAGCTGCGCACCGACTGCGTGACGAGGCACATCGGGATCAACTACGACACCTGCCACTTCGCGCTCGAGTTCGAGGATTGCCACGCGTCTCTCAAAGCCCTCACCGACGCTGGTCTCCGCATCTCAAAAATCCATCTCTCGAATGCGCTTTCATTCGACCCGCAGAATGATGAGGCGCTCAAGGCGATCCGCCAGTTCGATGAACCGACTTATCTCCACCAGGTGATTCTCAACACCGAGCCGCTCACTCGCTTCAAGGATCTGCCTGATTTCGATGGGGAGACATCGGCAAGGGAGGGACGGATTCACTTCCACGTCCCGCTTTACTCAGAGCCACTCGCGCCGCTTGGATCGACACTCAATCACGCAGAAGCGGCGCTTTCCTATCTGAAAGAATTTCCGGAGACCTGCCCGCACCTCGAGATTGAGACCTACACCTGGGGCGTGCTTCCAGATCACTTGCAGAAGCCGCTTACCGATCAGATCGCGGCGGAATATGAGTGGGTGCTTCCGCAGCTTTAGGATCCCGAAAGCCACGGTAGTGGCGATAGAACCCGGGGTCATCAGTCGGTCGAGAATCGGCCAAGCCCAGCATTCCGGTGCGTCGCGTGAGCTTCCCGCAGGCCATCAAGCCAGCGGCGTAGCGGAGAGCGCAATCTTCGGGAGAACGATTCACGAAATAACCTTCACGGGCTCGATCAACATCCCCTTCCGGTAAGATCCTCGGGTTCTCGCTACGCTTCACCCGAGGCTCAAAAGCTAGAGATCAGTCAGCTTTTTTATCTCACGATAGAGTCCTTCCATCAGCGGGATCTTGGCTCCGGCCGCTTGCGCGCGTCGTAGCGGCTCGCCCCAGATTGCTTCGACTTCGACCTCTCGGCCTTCGACGAAGTCGATCATGCTGGAGGGCCGGTAAGGGCCCATGGGGTAGGTGCGCTTGAGTTGGTATTCCGCATAAGCGGGCTCGATCTCGTGACCGAGTGCAGAAGCTGCGATGAGGACTTCGTCCATGAGGGCTACAACTTTTTTTTCACCATCGGGAAGGGCGAGGAGAACTTCGGTATCGATGCCGCCTTCGGTGATACAGAGGCCATTGAAGGGGATGTTCCAGACGAGCTTACGCCACTGCGCTTCGCTGAGGTCGGGTGCGAGGTCACAGGTGACTTTTGCCTTTTGAAAAAGAGAAGCGAGTTCCTGAAGTCGCGGCGTGATACCAGGGGTGGCTTCTCCCATGGAGATCGGGCCGCCGCCGGTGTGGCGGATGAGGCCGGATTCGATACGATTGATACAGACAAAGCAGAGCGCTCCGAGGACGCGATCGGCTCCGAAGATCTCGCTGATCGCTTCGACGTTTCCAAGACCATTTTGTAAAGTAAGCACGACAGAGTTCTCGTGCATCATGGGGGAGATCACTTTTTCAAGATGCTCATTCGCGGTGGTCTTCCACGCAACGATGACGACATCGACCTTCCCAATCTCTTCCGGAGTTTGAGCGCAGGTGACCTTTGGTAGATGGAAATCGCCGTGGATGCTCTCGACTATCAATCCACGCTCGCTCACTTCTTGAAAATCCGAGCGCAGCAAAAAGCGCACGTCATTTCCAGCTTCGGCAAGACGGCCGCCATAATAGCTACCGACAGCGCCGGCTCCCACGATCGCAGAGGACTTCATCACTTCGTTTCCTTGGCAATCTTCACCGCGGTGGCGATGGTGTTGCGATGAATCTTCGCGGTGTATTCCTGCTGACGGTTATATCCGCCACCGTAGAGAATGGCGACAGGGATCCGATTCCGCATGAAGGCCCGGAGGATCACTTCGTCACGACGCATAAAATCTTTTAAATCCAACTGCATGAGCCCGAGTCGGTCATTGCGGTGATTATCAGCACCGGCGATCCAGATCACGAGATCGGGCGAAAAGACATCAAGCGCGGCGGCGAGAGTGGTGAAAAGCTGCTTAAGATACATCTCGCCCTCCACGTAGCGCACGGTCTCGACATCCATCGAGCCACTGATCCCGGAAGAAGAATGGCGATCCACATGGATCGAGTAGGTGAAGACGGAGGGGTCATCGCCGAGAATTTCATTGGTGCCATTTCCCTGATGAGCATCGGTATCGACGACCATGATCTTAATCCCGGGCCGCTGGACCTGGAGATCGCGGATGGCGACGGCAATGTCATTGAAAACGGAGTAGTTCTCCCCGTGGTCCTTGAAGGCGCTGTGGGTGCCTCCCGCGAGCGCAGCCGCGACGCCATCTTGCAGCGCTGCATAGCAGGCTTGGCGGGTGGCCTCGACCTCGGTGGCACTGCGCGTGTAGAGCTTGGGCGTCACCGGGAGGCCAAGCTTGATCTGCTCCTTGCGATCCAGGTGACCGTTGTAAATCTTCGCGAGATAATCAGCATCATGGACACGACGGAGGATATGGGAATCGGCCGCGCGCACCTCGGAGACATCCTCTCCACGAAGGACCCCGCTATCGATGAGCATATTCTTCGACACCTCGAACTTCTCCATCGGAAAAGGGTGCCCTTCCGGGAGATCGAGGTGGAATTCTGGAGAGTAAAAGCAGCGCATCTTTTTCTGAAACCAATCTCTCCCCAGATGCGAGGACGAGCAAGCCTAGATGTGAGTTGGAATTTTTTGTGAAATGCGCTAATTATCGTGACGTTGACTTCACGCTTCGTCATCCCAATCCTGATTCTCTTCGTCACTCCGCTCTTTGGGCAGGATGGGCCGAAGGTGTCAATCACGCCCACGCCCCCGAATCCCTACAAGTATCAGAAGACGGTTTACCCGTGGAAGAAGTTCATCACTGCGACGGTTTTCTGGGTCGGTGAGCAGCCCACGCCGAACAACCCGACTCCCAATTGTAAGTCATCCTGGGACACAAGATGGCAGGAAAACTTTGGTGGCTACGATAATCCCAAGCAGCGCAATGGCCTTTTACCAGTCGGTTTTACACCGAAGCAGAACCCTTTCTACATCGCGCTCCCCTACAATGACTGCCTGAACCACGCGATGCACAAACCCGAGGCGTCGCGCGTCATTCCTTGGTTCAGGCGCTATATGCCGAAGCCCGGGCAGTCGGTGTGCAAGGGCCGCTGGGTGCAGATCATGTGTAATAAAAAAATCTGCTACGCTCAGTGGGAAGACTGCGGTCCATTCACGACAGATGATCACGCTTACGTCTTCGGAAACGCAAAGCCGAAGACGACCAAGAATAAGGGCGCAGGGATCGACATCTCCCCTGCCGTGCGCGATTTTTTCGGTGTGGGTAACATGGTAAAAGTCCACTGGCGCTTCATCGAGTTCTCGCAAGTTCCGCGCGGCCCCTGGTCGATGCATGGAACGAATAATCCCTTTGTAAACAAGGATGCGGACCCCGACTTGATGGCGCGGATCCGCTACCACGACCACTTGCGGAAGCTCCGCGATGAAGCTTACCGAAGGAAGGATATTTCACGGTCAAACTGACCTTATTTTCTGATCGTCACCCGGTCTCTTATCTTGCTCTGACCCCAGAAGTATTTCGCAGTGCTTTTCGGAAGTCGGATGCATCCGTGAGAAAGAAAACCCGAGCAAGTCGCCCCGATCCGTCAGATCAATTCACCTCAAAATCGTAGTTTCGTCAGAGCAAAGCTCGAAATGCCAGTCCGAAATGAGCTTCTCTCTGCGCATCAAAGTTCTTGCTTCCTCGGCCCTCCGCCATTAAATCCCCGCCCCGCCCGTGTCTCAATCACTCAAAATAGCCCTGCCAAAGGGAAGCCTTCAGGAGCCTACCCTTAAGCTCCTCGAAAAAGCCGGTTACAATATCTACACCTCAGATCGTGGTCTTCGGCCATCTTCTGATGATGATTCCTTGGATATTTACATGATCCGCGCGCAGGAAATTGCCCGCTACATCGACCAAGGATTTATCGATTGCGGCATCACCGGCTACGACTGGGCCTATGAGAACGGCGTCGACCTCGTCGACATGGCCGAACTCCCCTACTCTCGCGCCACCGTGCGACCCACTCGCTGGGTTCTCGTCGTTCCTGAGGACTCTCCTGTTAAGACCGTCCACGATCTTGAGGGAAAGCACATCGCCACCGAGGGCATCGGCATCACCGAGCGCTACCTCAAGGAAAAGGGCGTCACTGCAAAGGTCGAATTCTCATGGGGAGCTACCGAAGTCAAAGTGCCTGACCTCGTCGATGCCATCGTCGATGTCACCGAGACCGGCTCCTCCATCCGCGCCAACAAGCTCCGCATCGTTGACGAACTCCTCCGCTCTTTCCCCCACTTCTACGCCAGCAAGGACGCCTTTGCTGACGACTGGAAGAAGGACAAAATGGAGCGCATGGTCATGATGATCAAAGGCGCCCTCGAAGCCCGCGACAAAGTCGGCTTGAAGCTCAACCTTCCCGCTGCTGCGCTCGACTCCGTCCTTGAAAAACTCCCCTCTCTCTGCCACCCCACCGTCTCCCGCCTTGCGAATGGCAAATGGGTCGCTGTTGAAACCATCATTTGCGAGAGCGTCGCCCGCTCCCTCATCCCCGATCTCAAGGACCTTGGTGCCGAAGGCATCATCGAATATCCTCTCAATAAGATCGTCCTCTAAACAAATTTCCTCGGAACCGCCGTCCTCGGGTCAAACCGACGACACATCAAAACACCACTGACCAAACTGCTTACCATGGGTAATCTCAAAAAGCGTCGTAAGACCAAAATCAGCAAGCACAAGCGTCGGAAGCGCATGAAGGCGAATCGCCACAAGAAGCGCCTCCGCTACAAGTCCTAGTCATAGGATTTGCGAGCCAGCACGTGCCGCCAAGAGGTCTTATTTCTAAAATAACGACCCTCGAAACAGATTTCGCCATCGAGAGCCTGCTCTCGGTGGCTTTTGTGTGTACTTAGGCGCCTAATAAAATAGGTCATATTGGCCCCATAAGTCCTATTTCTCCCCAAAATTCCTTCTGTAAATTCCCCTTTCCTCATCCACCCTTCCCCCATGCCCGAACTCGCTGAAGTCGAACTCGCCCGCCGCCAGTGGGCCGCCTTTCATGGCCAGAAAATCCTCACCGCCGAGACCCATCCCAAGGCCCGCATCTACCGCGACTGCCCCGCCCCCGCTCTCCGCATCCTAGAAGGAAAAAAGCTCCTCTCCTCCAAGTCCCACGGCAAGCGCATGCTCTTCACCTTCGGCCCCGAACTCCACCTCGAGGTCCACCTCGGCATGTCTGGTAAGCTCTCCACCGGTCCCGCCGATCACCTAGTCCATAAGCACGATCACCTCATCCTGAGAACCTCAAAAGTTTCCCTCATTTTCAATGACTACCGCATGTTCGGCCGCGTCATGCTCCACGACCTCGCCGACCCTTGGGCCGAACTCCCGCCCCAGCCACAAGACTCCCGCTTTTCCGTCTCCTATCTTCGGAAAAAAATGACCCGCCACGCCAAGAAGCCCCTCAAAGCCCTCCTCCTCGATCAAACGATCTGCCCCGGCATTGGCAACTGGATGGCTGATGAAATCTGCTGGAAACTCGGCCTCCACCCCGCCGTCGCCTCCGGTCAACTTGATCCTGCTTCGGTCCGAAAAGCGATCCGCTTCGTCACCCTCGGCGCTCTGAAGCACGTCGCCGATAAAAACGAAACCGCCTCCACCGACGGCTTCGCCCCCGGCTCCTACGTCGCCCAAGTCCCGCCCAAAAACTGGCTCTTCCAGCACCGCTGGAAAAAAGGCGGCACCTGCCCCAAGTGCAAGACCGACCTCGCCCGCGACACCATCGCCACCCGCACCACCGCCTGGTGCCCGGAATGTCAGGCGATTCACTGACCCCCGCCTTCTCGCCGTCCTCGAGGAAATGAAGCGCCTCAGAATTATGAAAGTGCGCTGAGAAGCTCCTAATTAAGTCCTTTATAAGACCTTGGCTCAGGTTTAGCCTCCGGATTGTTATGAAAGCAATTCTTACTCGCAGCCTCCTCGTTTTCGGATTGGCGATGTCGCAAGCGATCGCACAAGACGGGGATCTCCCCGATCACAAGCTCTCCGAGTGGACCCTCGGGGAACACCTCTTCGGAGATGAAGTGGAAATGGACACCCTCAAAGGCCGCGTCGTGGTCATTGAAGAGTGGGGCGTCCGGTGAGGACCCTGCATTACGGCAATGCCCCATCTCGTGAAGATGGACAAAAAAATGAAGCCCAAGGGTCTCTCGATCATCGCAGCCGAGAGCCAGAACACCCCTGAAGATACCATCAAAGGAATCCTTGATGAACACAAAGCGGAATTCACCGTGACCCGTCAGGTCCGCGGTCCTCTCAGCTCACGTGGTATTCCTAATGCCTACGTCTTCGACGTCGAGGGCCAGCTCATCTTCAAGGGACACCCAATGTCTCCCGATTTTGAAAAAGTGATCAAAAAAGCTCTCAAGGATTACGAAGCAGAGCCTGCCGAGCCTGAGAGAAAGGGCGACCTCTTCCCACAGCGTACTTGGAAGAACAGCGAGGGCAAGCCGCTCGTCGCTGCGATCACCGAGATCAATGGCGACAAGGTCACCTTTAAGCTCAAGAATGGCCGTAAGATCCCTTACGACATTTCCAAGCTCTCCGAGGAAGACCAGAAGCTCATTAAGGAAAAGAGCGAAGAGTAAGAAAGTTAGAAACTTCCAATCAACTCATCAACAATAAGCCCGGCCTATCTGCCGGGCTTTTCTGTTAGGACAGCACCCCTTGAGCCTTGCCATTCTGCTCCAGAGCCGTCATTTCTAGCACTCCTGCAGTTGTAGCAAGTATGTCAGAAGTAAATCAGCAAGCCATCGCAGACAAACTCGGTCTTTCCCGCGCCACCGTCTCCCGCTGCTTTACCAATCATCCCGGCATTAGCGCGGTCACTCGTGCCAAGGTTTTTCAGGTCGCCGCAGAGATCGGCTACACCCACCTTGAGAGCCGTAGCCCAAAGGCTAAGAAGGAAAAGAAGCAGCGGAAATTTAGTGTCCTCATCTGTACTGATCCCGATGAATACTTTCGCGGCGATTACGAAAGCCCCGGCGAGCAAATCCTCGCCGGAGTCTCCGAGTTTGCGCAGAACAACGACGTTCGCGTCGATGTCCACCTCATCCCGCCTGATGCCAAGGGGCTCGACGATCCCGCCTTCCCTGAGATCCCCGGTCTCGCGGATCGCCAGGACCGTGGCATCCTCCTCATCTACCCCTTTCCCGCTCAAGTGATCGGGGACCTCGCTGGCCGCTTCCCACTTGTATCACTCGTGGATCAAGTGGAGCACGAAGCGATCGACTGTGTCGATGTCGATCACTACGCCGGCATCTCAACCGCGATCGATCACCTCGTAAAAGCAGGCCATCAGCGCATCGGCTTCTACACCCGTGACTACCCCGTGGACGCCACCTGGTCATTCCGCCGCCATAGTGCCTTCACTGAAAAAATGGCGCGACTTAGGCTCAAAGTTTCCCCAAAGGATGTCATCGGCATCTTCCCTCGCTCTTTTCCTGATGTTCAAGCGGGAATCGAGGAAGCAGTTGATCGGACTCAAGATGGCGTCACCGCGTGGGTCTGTGCCGCAGATCACCAGGCCTATGATCTCGTCAGCCACTTCAAAACCAAGGGCCTTAAGGTTCCTCAAGATGCCTCTGTCGTCGGCTTCGATGGCATCGAAGGAAAGGGCTCTCTCGACACCATTCAAGTCCCCTACCGCGCCATCGGCATGACCGGTGCCGAGCGCCTCGCCGCCCGCCTCCGCAAGCGCTTCGGTGGAAAGCAACACGTCTACATTTCAGGGAAACTCCGTAAAGGAAAGACGGTTGCGAAGCCAACGAGCTAGACGCTGAGCTTCAACCGCCTGCCAGAAAAACAAATTCACGCTTGGCGGAGAGGGGGCGGAAAGAGGAGGTTCGGGGATGCACTTTTTAGCAGCAGCTCCTGAAGCCGCGAATACGGGCTGGTTGATCGGGACACTCGTCGCCGCAATCGCCCTTATTCTTTTCCTCATTTTAAAATGGCGGGTGCAGGCCTTCATCGCGCTCCTGCTTGCGAGCGTGTTCGTGGGCGTCGTCTCGGGGACAATGGAGTTGACCGAAGTCGGCAAGACGATCCAAGACAGCATGGGCTCCAGCTTGGGTTTCATTGCCACGATCATCGGGCTCGGCGCGATCTTTGGAGCGATGATCGAGCACAGTGGCGGCGCGCAAAGCCTCGCGAATGGCCTTCTCCGATTCTTCGGCGAAAAGAGGGCGAACTGGGCGATGCTCATGACGGGATTCCTCATTTCGATTCCGGTCTTTCTCGATGTCGCGCTCGTGATCATCGCGCCGATCCTCTACGCGCTCTCGCGCCGGACCGGGCGCTCGCTCCTGACCTTCGGACTTCCCCTTTTAGCCGGGATGGTGGTGACGCATTCCTTTGTCCCACCCACCCCGGGCCCGACTTGGGTCGCTTATGAATTCGGCATCCCGCTCGGGACCGTGATTCTCTACAGCGTGCTCGTAGGCCTTCCCACGGCGATCATTTCTGGCATTTTTATCGGTGGAAAGATCGCTAACCGCATCGACATCGACCCTCCGGAGCTAACCGAGGCGGAAGAGGAACATCCCCCATCCTTCTGGACGATTGCTCTCATCCTACTACTTCCCATCATTCTCATCGTAGCAGGTTCGCTCGTTGAGCAGTCAGTCGGTAGTGGCATCGCAGAAGGGCTTTCGAAAAAAGTCCGCGGAGAAGAACTCGCAGCCCTCATGAAGGCGGCCCCCGCTTGGCAGCAAGCGGTCGCATTCTTAGGCCATCCGATCCTCGCACTCTTACTTTCAACCATTCTCACCCTTTGGCTCCTCGGAGCAGAGCGGGGCGTGAAAAAAGACGACCTGATGGAGGTCGCTACGCGAGCACTCGGCCCAGCCGGAATCATCATCCTCATCACGGGAGCAGGAGGCGTCTTTAAAGGGATGCTCGGCAAGACCGGCGTGGGCGATGCACTAGCGGCGACACTCGACGGACTCGGAGTCACTCCGGTGATTCTCGCCTTTTTGTTCTCCGCTATTTCTCGCATCGCGCAGGGATCGGCCACCGTAGCAATGGTCATGGCTGCTGCCCTCATGTCTCCCATTCTCGCAAGAATGGACCTCTCGGATGCCAAGCTCTCGCTCGTCGTCGTCGCAATCGCTGCCGGAGCCGCCGGATTCTCACACGTCAATGACAGCGGATTCTGGATGGTCAGCCGCTACTTCCGCATGACCGAGAAGCAAACCTTCCAGACTTGGAGCGTGGTTTCCACCGCCGTTGGATTGATCGGTGTCACTTTCGCCTCCATCCTCTGGGTCGTCGTGGCATGAAGAAACAAACCATCATCGTCATGGGCGTGAGTGGCTCGGGAAAATCCACCGTCGGCCAGCTCCTCGCTCACCAAGCGGGAGGAAAGTTCTACGATGGCGATGATTTCCACCCGCCCGCAAACGTGGAAAAAATGGCCAGCGGCACCCCACTCGCCGATGAAGACCGCCAGAGCTGGCTCGAAAGCCTCGCCCAACTCATCACGGAAAAAGAAGGCTTGGTGGTGATCGCCTGCTCTGCGCTGAAGGAGCAGTATCGCAAGATCTTAGCGGGAGCCGACTTCGTCTTTCTAAAAGGTGACCGTTCCCTCATCGAAGCTCGTCTTGAGGCTCGCGAGAATCACTACATGCCTCCGAGCCTGCTCGACTCGCAATTTGCTGATCTGGAAGTTCCCAAGGATGCTCTCGCTCTCGACGTCAGCTATTCGCCCGAGGAATTGGTCGTGCAGATCCGCATCCGGCTTTCGATTTAAATCTCCACCAGAGATCGTTTTCCCGAGTTCTTCGCACTTGCCTTCTGTCCGACAGGAATCAATCTTCCGTTCTTCAATTTATGAGTGAATTCCACGTTGTCCCCGCAGATAAGCATGATGTTTTGGTAAAAGCCGCCTACGAAGTCCGCGGATATACCGCCGATGAAGCCGCAGTCGCCGCTGAGGTCTGCGCCGACGCGACCCGTCACGGAATCCGCACTCACAACGCCCTCAAAGCCCTCCACCTTGATCACCTCTTCGGCTCCGCTACTGGTGGCTGCAAGCCCGGTGCTGAGATCGAGGTCGTCAACTCCCGCTTCAAGGCCAGCGAAGTCTGGAATGCCAATAAGAAGCTCGGCCAAGCCGTCGCAGTCGCCGCTATGGATCGCTGCATGGAACTCGCTGATGAATACGGTATCGGCCAAGTCGCTGTCGATGACGCCTTCCACTACCTCTGGGGTGGCGGCTACGTCATGAAGGCCGCTGAAAAGGGCTACATCGCTTACACCAACTGCACCTCCACTCTCGCCGAGGTCGTCCCCTTCTTCGGAAAACACCCCACGATGGGCACCAATCCCCACTCATGGGGCTTTCCCACGCAGGAAGCCAATGGCTTCCCCATCGTCATCGACTGGGCCACCTCTACCGTTGCAATGGGCCGCGTCCAGCAGCTCAAACGCGAAGGCAAGGAACTCCCTCCAGGCGCCGCTGTTGATAAAGATGGCAAGGAAACTCGCGACCCGAACGAAGTCGCCGCCCTCCTTCCCTTCGGCGCTCACAAGGGATACGCAATGTGTCTCATCAACGAGCTCGTCGGTGGCTACATCGGCGGAAGCCTCCCCACCCAACGTGGTCGCGAGGGAGAAAAAACCACCACCTGCTTCTACTTCCAGTGCATCCACCCGGACGCATGGAACAGCGGCCAATTCGCTGGCGGCGCATCTCAAAGCGCTAATGTAAAGTCCGTCATCGATGACGTCCTAGGCCACGGCAACGAAAAATGCCTCCTTCCCGGACAGATGGAAGCCCAGTTCCGCAAGCGCACCGACGCCAGCGGCGGCCTCCTCTTCTCACCCGCAGAAATCGCCGAGTTCAAGGGACTTGGCGATGAACTCGGAATCAGCGGATGGGAACTCGCTAACTTCCCGGAAGAAGCATAAATAACCGCCATGCCGAATTACGATTACAAGTGCCAGAAGTGCGAGCACATCTTCGAGGTCTTTCAGTCTATGAATGACGCGAAGCTCACCGACTGCCCTCAGGAAGGATGCGACGGCGAGGTGAAGCGACTTCTCGGCACCGGAGCAGGCCTCATTTTTAAAGGCGCCGGCTTTTACCAGACCGACTACCGCTCTGACTCCTACAAGGCTGGCGAAAAAAAGGCGGCCTCGGATTCAAAGCCAGCCTCCAAGCCTGACAAAAAGGAATCCAAGCCTAAGAAGGATTCGTGATGGGAGCTTGTCAGCAGCGGCTCGATCAGTGAACCTTAAGCCATGGAAAATCGTGGCAGCGCACTCAAGCGTCTCTTCTTCCTCTTCGCCTTCCTTTTGGTAGTCGGCCTCGGAGCGGGTGTTTACTTGAGTTTCCAACCTCAGGATCTCAGCAGTATCGATGGCTACGACCCTGACGACCGGGGCGAGCGCGCCACCGATATCCCCGCGAGAATCGCACTCGCCGCGAAAAATCGCCAGCCCATCATCCTCACCGAACGTCAGGTGAACCGCTGGCTCGCAGAAAATCTCAAGGTCCGCCAAGAAGGAGCCTTCGCCAAGGAAGCAGAACTCAAGGGCGTCTGGGTCCGCTTCGATGAGTCAGAAGGAGGCCGCGCCGAATTCATCATCGAACGTAAGATCCGTGACATTACCCACACTTCCTCGATGTTTCTTCGCTTCCAGCGGAGGAAGAAGGAGGATGACTCCTTCACCACCACGGTGCGGAAGGATGGAGGAACCTTTCTTGGAACAATCCCCATCGGCGGTCGTTTTGGAAAAGCGAAAGTCCCACAAGGCTTCCTCCTCTTCAGCATGAGCGCCTACGAAAACCTCGGGTCTCTCTTCAAAGAAGAATTCAAGATGATCGAAAAAGAGATCATCACTGAAGGAGCTGGTCGCATCATCTTCGAAGAGAAAAAGATGCGCATCGATTTCCCAGATTAGCCAAAGAGCGCTGCCGCTTCACCCGGACTTGGAAAGTCACCGCTCGGGTGCTTCTTCCAGATCACCGCGCCATCATGACGGATCTCAAAAATCCCACCCCCACCGCCTACGAGAGTCACAGATTCTCCCGTGACGCGCTCGATCTCCGCAGACACACGGTCTGCCTCAGGGCGATAGTCTCACATCTGACAATATTCGATCTCGATGGCCATGCGGGAAGATAGAAGCAATCTAGACGAATTCAATCTCTTCCCCGCTCTGAGCTGAACTCACCGGCACCGCCATGGCCCTTCTTGGAGAAAATGGAGCCGGTAAGACCACCAATCTCTGCATCCTCGCCGGCATCTATGAAGCCAGTTCAGGAGCTGGGACCGTCCTCGACACTCCCCTCGGCACGCTCGATACCCCTCATTTCCAGCGCATTGGCCACGTGTCCGAGAACCAGCACCTTCCTCTTCACTGGACCCTCCAGCAGCTCATCGACTACCTCAAGCCCCTCTACCCGAAGTGGGACGACGCTTTTTGCGAGGACCTCATTCAGAATTTCGAGCTCCCCCGAGATCGTAAGCTCGCCGCCATGTCCCGGGGGAGGCGCAGTTCCTTGAGCTCAAAACGAATGGCCAAATCTTGAATGTTGAGGGGGAGGTTCGCAACGGATCTGATAGAGACTACATCCTATCGATCACGAGAACCTTGGCTCCGCCAGCCCCGCCGTTATTTACAAGCAGCCCGAAGACCGTCACCGGTAGAGAACAAGAATACTATATCTTTGTGAATACGGATGAATCTTGGTCCGCGGAGACGGACAAATCTTGGGTGACATTGGATCAAACAAGCGGGATGAGTTCCGGGGTAATCACCGTTTCGCTAGCTGCGAATCCTAGTGCGACAGAACGCACCGCAAAGATTACGATCAACGGAATTGAACAGCAGTTGACTCAGGCCGAAGTCATCGATGCTAATGTTACCCTGACCTTAGTCGACGATGAGATTGAGATCGAATTCTCAGGAATTCTTCAATGGAGCCCTGATCTTGTCACCTGGGAAGATGTTGAGCTGCAACCAGTGAAGCCGTATCGATTCGCGCCCAGCACAACAGCTCGGATGTTCTTTCGAGCACGAGAGCAATAGATCGTGAAAGGGGTTGGTCCGAAGGAGTGTGCCAGCAAGCGGTCAATCTAGCCGATTGGCTCGATCTCCATTAAGCTAAGGACGACGCGCTCTTCTTTATCTGATTCAGCGAAATCGATCTCGAAGACGACGCGCCAGTCGTTGAGATCTTGGTCATCGACGAGGGTTTGCTCGACTTTGCCTGCTTCGAGGCGGAAATATTTTGTGCTCCGGGCTTCGGGGTCGAGGCGGATGAAGCCGTGGTCTTGGTAGAAGTCGGTGAAGGTCTCGCGGAGCTTGGGAGCGGGCCAAGCGCCGCTGACGAGAGCGAGGGCGCTTTCGTAGTCCTCGCGGGAGAGCATTTTCACGAAGTCGAAGACGGTGCGACGCAGCGCGCGCTCGAACTCGCGCTTCTTGCGGGTGAAGGGAACCGCTTTTTGAGGGACCTCTTCTTTTTCTGTCGGCTCGGCATCGGGATTGCGGAGCTTCTCCCACTCATCGATGAGGCTGGAATCGACATTACGCAGCATCCCTTCGAGGAAAGACTCCGCTTCTTCGACCTCTTCAGTCTTGAGCGCGGGCGGGACCGTTTGGACGAGGACTTTGTAGACTTCAGAAAGGTGACGTAGAAGGACGGCCTCGCTTCTTTCGAGGCCGTAGATTTTCACGTAGTCCTCAAAGCTCAGCCAACCCTCGAACATCTCGCGGACGATGGACTTGGGGCGCACTCCAGCCTCCTTGGCCCAGGGGTTGAGGAGGACGAAGGTATTGTAGGTGTCGTAGATAAAATCCTTGCCGGGCTTAGGGTGCTCGACTTCATCGAGCGCTTCCATGCGGTCATCGTATTCCACGCCATCCGCTTTCATCTGCGCGACAAGCTCGCCCTTGATCTTATCGACCTGCTTGCGGATCACGGCGGTGGGGTCTTCCAAGATCGCCTCGATAAGCGATAGCAAGTTGAGCACGAAATCAGAGGCTTCGCGATCGAGTTGCGGGATGGTCTCGATGAGATAGAGGCCGAGCGCCTGATTCATGGTGAAGTCTTCCTGCAGCTCGATGTTGAGCTTCACCTTGGCAGGTCCACGACGCTCGTCTTTTGGAATAATGGTGAGGACTTTCCCTTCCACAAGGCCACGGAAAAGGGCGAAGGATTTTTTGCGAAGCTCGCGCTTGCGTTGGTCACTCTCGTGGCACTCATTGATGACGCGCCGGAGTTCCGCGCAGCCGTCTTCGTTCTCGCGTGAGAGGACATTGAGCAAGGTGCCGTGGCGGATATTGAAAGCGGAGATCAGTTTTTCAGGAGCGGCTTCCTGAAGCTTGAGAAAGGTTTTCTCATCCCAGTTCACGAAGCCTTTTTCAGGAGGCTTCTTTTTGACGGCCTTACTTTTCTTTCCTTTAGCGGCGGCTTTTTGATCCGCTTTGAGATTATCGATAACGTATTCCGGTGCTTGGGCGACGACGTAGCCGACGTCATCGAATCCCCTTCTGCCAGCGCGCCCTGAAATCTGTCGGAAGTCGCGGACGGCGAGGATCTTGGTGCTTTGACCGCCAAATTTATAAAGCTGGGTAAAGAGGACGGTCCGGATCGGGACATTCACCCCGACGCCGAGGGTGTCGGTGCCACAAATGACTTTCATGAGACCGCGCTGGGCCAACTTTTCGACCAAAACTCGGTATTTCGGAAGGAGCCCGGCGTGGTGAATGCCGAGACCGTGACGGAGAAGTTTTTTGACTTCCTTTCCGTAAGGGCTTTGGAAATCGGCGCCCTCGAGAACCTCGGCGATGCCCGCTTTTTCTTCCTTGGTGCAGAAGTTTCTGCTCATGAGATTCTGGGCTGTGCGGGCACAGGAAAGCTGGGTGAAGTGGACAAGGTAGATCGGAGCGCGACCGGCCTCGACGAGTTCCTCGACCTTTTCCTCGAGCGCGGTGGTGCTGTAGTCAAACTCGAGTGGGACAGGGCGGTTCTCGGATTTCACGAGAGCGGTTTCCGCTCCGGTGAGAGCGGTGATTTCCTTTTCGAAAAAGGAGGTGTCGCCGAGGGTGGCGGACATGAGGAGGAAGCGGGCCTGCGGGAGGGTGAGAAGGGGAACCTGCCAAGCGACTCCGCGCTCGAGATCGGAGTAGTAGTGGAACTCGTCCATGATGACGTCGTCCACTTGGGCCTGCGCGCCTTCACGTAAGGCGAGGTTTGAGAGAATCTCGGCGGTGCAGCAGATCACGGGGGCGTCGGCATTCACGGTGGCATCGCCGGTAATCATTCCGACATTATCCGGGCCGAAGGTTTCGCAGAGCGAGAGGAACTTCTCGTTCGCGAGGGCTTTGATGGGGACGGTGTAAAAGGAGCGCCGCTTTTGGCAGATCGCGCGGAAGTGAAGGGCGAGCGCGACGAGGGATTTACCGGATCCCGTCGGGGTGTTGAGGATGACGTTCTTCCCTTCGAAGAGTTCTAGGATGGCCTCTTCTTGGTGATCGTAGGGCTCGATATTGCTCTCGATGAGGAACTCGAGAAATGCGTCGAGGACTTCCGAGTTTGAGGAAGGGTCAGCGATTCGAGAGGGGTCGAGGGAGGGCACGGCCCGACCTTGGCGGAATAGCGTGACTTGTAAAGAGAGAGGGGAAATAGGTCCTATTAGAATGATAGGACCTATTTTCTAATCTCCATCTACCAAGCGGAGATCTCGCGGAAGGTCGCGAGGCGCTTGTTGAGAATATCGGAGTCGATATCCTCAAGGGCGCGGGTCGAGAAGGCTTCGCAGGTGAAGGAAGCGAGCATCGAACCTTGCACGACCGCTTGACGAAGCTGGGCGAAGGTTGGCTTCACGGCACCTTCTTTTGCAAGGTAACCGGTCATGCCACCGAGGAAGGTGTCACCCGCTCCGGTAGGATCGGCAAGGTCACGAAGGGGCCAAGCACCGCAACGGAAGAAGTCTTTTTCGCCAGGGCCAAAGAGAAGCGCGCCGAACTCACCGAGCTTGATGACGACGAACTCAGGTCCCTTTTCACGAAGGATTTCACCGGCAAGGATGAGATTGTTGGTTCCGGCAAACTCGCGGGCTTCTCCTTCATTAATGACGAGAAGATCGATGCGCTTGAGAACTTCATGAAGCTCGGCATTTGCGATGGTGATCCAAAGATCCATGGTGTCGGCGAGGACGAACTTCTCCTTGGCGGTGCACTGCTCGAGCATCTGGAGTTGATTCAAAGGAGCCATATTTGCGAGGAGGACAAAATCGGCATCTTGTAGATCCTTCGGAACGTTGACGGTCCAGTCTTCAAGGACGTTGATCGCGACGTCATGCGTGGTGCGGTCATTCATGTTCTCATGATACTCACCGGTCCAAGTGAAGGAGGCTTTCTCCGAGCGCTCGAGACCGGAGAGGTCGACGCCCTTTGAAGCAAGCATGTCAAGGTGCTCCTGCGGGAAGTCGTGACCAACTACGCCGATGAGATTCACGGGAGAGGAAAGCTTAGCTGCGGAGAGTGCGGCGTAAGACGCGGAACCACCGAGGAGGTTCTTTTCATCTGCAGCGGGAGTTTTGACGTTATCAATAGCGACCGAGCCGCCGACGAGGATTTTCATAATTTCAGTTTGGTGAGGATGGATTGAGTTTCCGAGGTGATATCAGCCGCTTGGAGAAGATGGGAGACGATGACGACGCGCTGTGCGCCGGACGCTTTGACCTCGGGGAAGTTTGCGGGCTTGATGCCGCCAATGCAGAAGACGGGAATGGCGCAGCCGACGGTTCGCTCGACGATGGCGATGTTTTCCAAGCCAATACCGGGACGGCCTTTCTTGGTGGGCGTAGGGAAAAGAGGCCCAAAGCCGATGTAGTCTGCGCCTTCGGCCAGAGCAGCCTGCGCTTGCTCGACAGAGTGGGTGGAACGACCGACGAGAACGTGTTGACCAAGAATCGCGCGGGCTTCATCGAGCGAGCCATCATCTTGCCCAAGGTGAAGACCGGGTGCGCCGCAGTCTTTTGCAAGCTGGACGTGATCATTGATAATGAAGGGGACGTGGTGCTTCGAGCAGAGCACGTTGAGCTCCTTGGCGAGATCGAGAAGGGTGTCGGGATCATGGCCTTTTGCCCGGAGCTGGAGAAGACTCGCACCCCCGAGAATGAGGGACTCCGCCACGGCAAGGGCATCCTTTATCTCGACGTAGCCGAGATCGAGAATGCCGTAGAGCCGAGCTTCCGGAGAAAGGGTCATCTAGAGGTTCTTTTCCTTAAGAAAGTTACCAACCCAAGCGATATCGTATTTCCCGGCGATGAAGTCGGGATGGTCGATGATTTCCTGCTGGAAGGGAATCGTCGTCTTAATTCCGGTGATGCGGAACTCAGAGAGGGCGCGCTTCATACGGGCAATGGCGACCTCACGAGAGGATGCGGTGACGATGAGCTTAGCGATCATCGAGTCGTAATAAGGAGGCACGGTGTAGCCTGAGTAGACGTGGGTATCGACGCGCACGCCCTTTCCGCCTGGGGCATACCAGAGGTCAATGGTGCCCGGGCTGGGGCAGAAATTGTTGTAGGGATCCTCGGCATTGATGCGGCACTCGATGGAGTGGCCACGCGGCGTGGCTTGGAGGACATGATCTGACATGGGCTCGCCCGCAGCGATGCGGATCTGCTCCTTGATGAGCTCGCATCCCATCACTTCTTCAGTCACGGGATGCTCCACCTGAATCCGGGTGTTCATTTCCATGAAGTAGAAGTCCTTGGCATTCTCATCTACGAGATACTCAATGGTGCCGGCATTCTGATAATCGATCGCCTTGATCAAACTCACCGAAGCTTCTCCCATGCGCTGACGGAGCTCTTCCGAAATGAGCGGGCTCGGGCATTCCTCGATGATCTTCTGGTTCCGCCGCTGCATCGAGCAGTCGCGCTCGCCAAGGTGGATATAGTTTCCATGGCTATCGCCGAGGACTTGAAATTCGATGTGGTGCGGATTGAGAACGAACTTCTCGATGTAGCAGGCGCCATTTCCAAAACAGGAGATGGCCTCTTTCGAAGCCGCTTCATACATTGCCACGAACTCTCCCTCGTTGAGGGCAGGGCGCATCCCACGACCTCCTCCACCAGCGGTGGCTTTGATCATCACAGGGTAGCCGACTTCAGCCGCGACCTTCAATCCTTCGGTGGCATCTTTGAGAATGCCATCAGAACCAGGAGTGGCAGGGACGCCATTGGCAGCAGCGGTCGAGCGAGCCGTGTTCTTATCACCCATGGTGCGGATGACTTCAGGAGACGGCCCGATGAACTTGATATTGCAGCTCTCGCATATCTCGGCAAAGCGAGCATTTTCAGAAAGGAATCCGTAGCCGGGATGGATCGCGTCCGCCCCCATGATCTCAGCGGCGGCAATGATGCGGTCCGGCTTCAGGTAGCTCTCGCTACTGGGACCAGCTCCGATGCAAACGGATTCGTCAGCAAGTTGAACATGCATGGAATCGATGTCAGCCTCTGAATAAACAGCGACGGATTCGACTCCGAGTTCACGACAAGCACGGATGATGCGGAGGGCAATTTCCCCCCGGTTGGCGACAAGGACACGCGTAAACATAGCGAGAAAATATAAGGTGGCGGCTTTTCCGTAGAACGGAACCGCAGGGGTTCGTTACTTGATGCGGAAGAGCTCGTCTCCGTACTGCACCGAGGTGGAATCTTCTGCACTGATCGCGATGATCGTGCCGGAGGTCTCCGCCTTGATTTCATTCATGACCTTCATGGCCTCGATGATGCAGAGAGTCTGCCCTTCGGAAATGGTATCTCCAACACTGACAAAGTTATCCGACTCAGGAGAAGACTTGCGATAGAAGGTTCCGACCATCGGGGAGTTGATGGCTTCACCCTCTGCGACAGGGGCAGCTGCTTCTGCCGGAGCACCTGCTGCGGGCGCCGCAACTGGAGCTGCTGCGGGCGCCGCAACTGGAGCTGCTTGAGCAGGGGCAGGAAGATTACCGAGGGCCTTTTGTAGATCCTCCAGATTAGCTCCTTTTTGAAGTTTGATTTTAAAGTCTTCCTTTTCGAACTGGAAGTTGGAGAGCCCATGGTCATCCATGAGCTTGACGATTTTTCGGATTTCAGCGAGGTCCACGGGAAAAATTCGGGTTTAAGGAAACGCGAGTGCGTTGAGAAAACCCTAGGGAGATTTTCCCTTGGGAGCAAGCGACTTGTTAAGGAGTCTGAAAGGGTCTCTTTTAAGCCAAAATCTCCTCAATCACCTTCCCATACACATCAGTAAGGCGGAAATCACGACCGCTGTAGCGATAAGTAAGCTCCTCATGGTCAAAGCCTAAGAGATGGAGCATCGTCGCGTGAAGATCATGAACGTGGACTTTATCCCTGACCGCTGCGAATCCGAATTCATCGGTCTCGCCGTGGACGTGGCCGCCTTTCACCCCACCACCAGCCATCCAAGTGGTAAAACCGTAGTGGTTATGATCGCGCCCATTGATTTTACCGGCATTTGAGCCTGGTTTGGGCATCTCTACGACCGGGGTGCGTCCGAATTCTCCGCCCCAGACCACGAGAGTTTCATCAAGAAGGCCGCGCATCTTGAGATCAGTGATCAGGGCGGCGATGGCCTGATCACATTCGCCCGCGAGACGGCGGTGATTTTTCTCCAGATCGTCGTGGTTATCCCAGGGTTGACCCGCGCCGTGCCAGACCTGCACAAAGCGCACGCCACGTTCGATGAGACGGCGGGCGATGAGCATCTGGCGACCTTGAAGGGTGTCGCCGTAGAGGTCGCGGATGTATTGCGGCTCCTTTGAAATATCGAAGGCATCCGTGGCCTCAAGCTGCATCCGGTAAGCGAGTTCGAAGCTCTCAAGTCGCGCTTCGAGCCCCTGATCACGCCCGCGGGCCTCGGCGTGCTGCTCATTTAAGCTTCGCAAAAAGTCGAGCTGTTCGCGCTGTCGGTTCCGCTCAAGGTGCTTCGGCACGATGTGCTCGATGAGCTTCTTGGGATCGGAGTTCTTGGTATCGACATAGTTTCCTTGGTAGGCCGCAGGAAGAAATCCCGCCTGCCAGTTCTGCGTCCGCGAGATCGGATAGCCACCAGGACACATCGAAACGAATCCAGGGAGATTCTGATTCTCGGTCCCCAATCCGTAAGTCACCCACGATCCCACGCTGGGTCGCGAAAGCCGCGAGTCGCCGCAGTTCATCAAGAGCAGCGATGGCTCATGATTCGGAACATCCGCGTGCATCGAGCGAATGACGCAGAGGTCATCAGCGCAGGCTCCGACCCGAGGGAAAAGCTCCGAGACTTCGAGCCCGCTCTCGCCATATTTTTTGAAAGCAAAAGGCGACTTCATCGCCGCACCCGTAGGTCGCTCGGTGCTGAGATCGAGCGGGATTTTCTTGCCATCATATTTATCCAGTTCCGGCTTGGGGTCGAAGGTATCAACCTGCGATGGCCCCCCGTTCATGAAGAGATGAATCACCGCTTTGGCCTTTCCCTCGACCTGAGGTTGCTTCGGCAAAAGAGGACTCGTTCCCGCGGCCACCTGCGAGGGAAGCCCACCCATCGCAAGTGCACCCATGCCCATCCCGCAGCGAGAGAGAAACTCGCGGCGTGTGCCGATGTAGCCGCCGTGGCCTGCCTCGTGATGGTTCATATTAATCAATATAGAAAAATTCGTTACTCAAGAGTAGCACCTGAGCGAGCTGTGCCAAAGGCCTCAATCCCGGACCGACGAACTCCTCCGAAGCATCCGCCACTTTGCCCACTTCATCAAAAAGTCGCGGCGCCCAGCGGAAGGAATCGAAGCCTTGGTCACCCCGGCTATCCACCACAAACCAAAGCTGCTCTCCTGCCTTCACTTCGACTTTTCTCAACAGCGTTGGGACTTTCTCCGTGGGACCAGCCTTCCATGCGCCAAGCACCTCACCACTCGGCCTCATGACACGCGCTCTGACTCCATTCCCTTGGTCGCGCACCGCTTCAAGAGTCCCTCTAAGACGCAACACCCCGCTCTCACTCGCAGTCCACGCAAGAGCAACCGCCTTATCCAACTCAGGGTGCCCCGCATCATGAGTCCACTGAAGGTAGCCTAACTTCGCATCCGGAACCACCTCACCACCACACCAGCGGCCGTCTTTAAAAAGTGGGAGCGTCTTGAAATCGAGCGACCCATCAAGGAGATAGCCGTAGTCCCAAGGCCCCGCTGTCCGCTGCGGCTTCGCCTTGGCCAACCAAGCAACCGCTGCTCCCGCCTCTGCCAGACTCGCGGGACGCTGCAAGACCTGCTGGTAGATCTTCTGCACCGTCGCTGCTGAGAGATCGGCATCTGAGCCGAGGCCCTTCACCACACCCTGCGCTTCGCCTTGTAAAAAGGGGCTATTCATAAGGTAAAGCCCCTGCATCGGAGTGGTCGTCTCGGAGCGCTTCATCGAAGCTTCCTCCGATCCAGGGAAATCAAAAGCACGCATCACCGAACTGAGGTAACCCCGGCGGACCTGCCCATAGATGGTGCGACGCGGCACAAAAGGAGCCTCGTCAAGTTTCACCGGCTGCCCGCCGAGTCGCGAGTCCAAGCGGCCACTCACCTGCAGTGCCGAATCACGCCAAGCTTCGAGATCTTTCCGGACCCGATTCGCCCGCGCGTAGAATTGATTTTCAGGATCCGTCTCGATCAGCTCCGCCGGAGCTCGGCTCTCCCTCCGCCAAGCTTCCGAGGTCATGATGTGACTGATCAGCGCCTTAGTGGACCACTTTTTTTCGATCAGAAAGACCGCCAAATGATCTAACAGTTCCAGCTGAACCGGCCGTGCGGTCTCGAAACCAAAGTCACCCGGAGACTCCACCAAAGGCGCCCCCATTGCATGCATCCAGACCCGGTTCGCCCACACCCGCGCGGTCAGCGGATTGCGATCATCCGTGAGCCGATGCGCCAACTCTAGTCGGCCACTCCCTTTCTCAAAAACCTCTTCCTCTTCCCGGAGAATCTTCAGAAAACGACGCGGCACCTTTTCACCCCGTGCGTTCCGATCTCCCCGCACGAAGATCACTGGATCGACCGGCTTGCGCTCCTGTAAAATCATCGCCCGCGCAGGCGCAAAAGGCGACGCTACCTCAAGCTTCGTAATCTGCCCGATCAAGCTGCGGAATTTTTCCCGCTGCTTCTGGTTCAACTTCCCATTGGCCTTGCCCAGATTGAAATCGAAGGGATCCGCGCGCGCTTCATATTCAGGAACGACCTCCTTCACATGCGCGTGCACCTTCTCAGCAAGCGCGAGCCGCTCCGCCTGAAACTTCCGGTAGCCCGGTGAGTCCTCCGGCTCCGCAATCACCGGCAGCTTCTTCGGAACCACTGCGCTATCAAAGACGCCGTAGAGGCTGTAAAAATCTGCCGTAGGAATGGGGTCACTTTTATGATCATGGCAACGCGCACAGGCCACCGTGAGCCCCATGAATCCACGCGTCACCACATCGATCTGATCTGCCACCACGAGATGGCGCTGCCCGCCCTTATAAGCACGACCCACCGTGAGAAATCCCAGCGCCGCCAGCTCAGATTTGGGAACCTCCATCAAATCCGCAGCCACCTGACGATGGACAAATTCATCAAAAGGAAGATCCCGATTAAAAGCCCCAATCACCCAATCCCGATAAGTGTAAGCGTAAGGATATTCTTCCCCGTCCGTGATCGCCGCCCCTTTTGAATCAGCATAACGGGCGACATCGAGCCAGTGCCTCGCCCAGCGCTCGCCGAAAGTATTTTGAGAAAGAGCCTCTTCAGAGGCAGGCCTCAGCCATTCCTCTCCCTTTCGGGAATCACTAAGCCACCTTTCCCGCTGCTCAGCGGTGGGCAACAACCCAGTCGTCACATGCCACATCCGGCGGAGTAAAACCTCACGCGAAGCCTCTCCCACCGGGATCAGTCCAGAAGTCACCAGCAACTCATCAATCGGATGCCTATCACCTTTCAAACCAGAGACTTGTGGTATCTCGAATGCCCAGTGCACGCCCTCGCTCGTCTTTACGGGAGCAGGGCTGTTTGGAAAAGCCATCGCCATACCCGAAAGCAGCAGCGAAATGACAGTAAAAAAGCGCACACCGAGATTACGGGCTTCCCCGCGCTTCTCTTTCTTAATCTACCCAAGGCCGAGCCTGCTTGATGATGAGGCCTCCTGCCTCGGTGATTTTAAACTCGATCTCCATCGCGAAGTCGGGATCAGCCCCGGGATAAAGATCATCGAAGTGGTTGTTCAGCGTACTCATTCTTGCCACGAGCAAGAGAACCTGCTCACGGGTCAGGACGCGCTCGCCAAGTGGGAGTTGGTTAGATGAGCGGATATATTGAATCTCGTATTCCGAGGTCGCGAGACTCGCGACGAGCATTTCCTCCGGCACCGAATTAAGATCAGGATTGGTCACAAGATCTTCGCCGATCTGGACATTGAAATAGTAGCCTTCCCAGTTTGGATCGAAGATATTGCGAGCGACCGCGACACCATTGGCCTGCTCATTTTTGAAATTCGGATGGACCAGAATCCCCATCGCCGCAGTGAGATGATCGATGCGGTAAAATTCACGCTCTTCCCAAGCTCGGTAGTTCCAAAGGCTAGCCCACACCTGACGCACGCTCTTGGAAATGTGACCTTCGTCTTCTTTTTGGGTATAGGAATCGTAAAGACCCGCGCCATTGAACTCGACCGAGTCCTCGGCATTCGCGCTGGAGCGGAGCCGAGGAGTGACGTCCGCCGGAAATGATCCCTGAAGATCTGTGAGAGCATCGAACATCCAAGCAGGCATGGTGCTGCTCTTCTTCATCGTGGAGCGGAAGGCCATGAGAGCAGCCTTCCGTGCAGCAGGGTCATTTTGAAAGAGGGGTTCAGCCATCATCGCCTGCGCTTGGGCATAGAAGCCATTGTGCTTCATGAATTCATCATAGAAGTAGAAAGGAATCGCGAAGCCATCCGGCACATTTGCGGACATGATTTTACGGAGCTCGGCGAGGTTGGTAGCCTTTCCACCAAAAGCGGACGTGTTAGAAAAACGAATCGAGGAAAGTGGTCGGATCTCTTGGATACTGAGATTTCGCTCTGGGTAGCTTGTCTCTGTCGGCCGGATGCTCTCGAAATAAGCATCAACTTCAGCTTGGCTCGCCAGCCTCACCTCAAAGCCATCTGGACGCACATCGTAAAAGACGTTCTCTCCGAGAAAAGGAAGCAAATCAAGGTGGGTGCTGGCATCCGCAATAAAGGCATTCGGGGTATCGTTTTGCTTCGCCTTGAGATTCACATGGGAGAGCGGGGTTTGTGGAACTTCCGTGATAATCCCAGCAACATGAGTGAGGTCATTTGGGAGATTTCGAAAAATCACAATATCACGCGCCGAAAGAGTGTCGGTTCCCTCCGCTAAGGTCAGCCGCCCGAAGGCCGACCGCTGGTTCATCGGGGTGTAAATATTATTGGCAAAAAGAACATCCGTCTCGATGGATCGGATAAAGGACTGCTCGAAGCTCTCCTTTTCCAACGCCTGAATCTCGCGCTGAGTCTCGCTTGGCGCATGGTAAACGAGTCGGTCGATAAATGGGGCATTCGCGCCGATCATCTCGTAAGCTAATTCGATGAACTCGAAAGCCACCGGATCAGTGGGCCAGAACTCCACGGTGTAGATCCCCTCCTCACCATCTGGCCCAATGTAGTTTTCATGGTAGACGAGTGATCCTGCCAGATTCTTCCGCACCGAGGTAAAATAGGTCTCGCCACTAAAAATACTACTCCCAGTCCAGTAATCGAGATGATCATAAAACCCGAGAACCTCACGCGCAAAAATGTAGTGATGTTGGTGCTCGTTGACGTTGAAAAAATAGAGCTCCGGTTTCCCCATCACCTCGGTGACGAGAAACTTCACCTCTTGGACATTTTGTGCTCCTGGAAAATTATCTCTCTTCGAGAGACGATCAAATGTCGCCTGATCAGGCAAAGTGAGACTCCCGCTGATAAAAGGGACCTCGCTCCCCGGATTCAGTCCCGTCCCTGCAGCCAGTTCTTGAAAATCTCTGGCGCCATCTCCATCGGCATCATTCTGTGAAAAGATGGAGGCATACCTCACATCGTAGAAACCCTTCTTCGCAGGGCGCAGCGGATCACGCAGCACCCTTTGCTCCTCTGAGACCGCGCAACTCACCATCGCCACTTCTTTCCAAGTGATGAGATCGGAAGACCTCATCAACGAAGCATACTCTCCCTCCCGATAAGGCACCGCGACTTCATACTTCCCTTCCGACACCACCGGGAGAAGCTGCGCCGGAGCTAGAGAAGTAAGAGCGAGAAGGAAAAGCGGTAACTTTTTCATCAGAGAAATTATTCAACTTTCACACGATAGAACCTTTTCGGGTCAGCGCTAGTATGAGTCGTCGTGGTGAGTGGACCGGTCGCAGTGATCGTTGCAATGTCAGCCCAACCACTATCGAGCGGTAAGCTTGTCTGGAGGATATAGGTCTTCCCCGAAACCGATGCCCAGCTCAGAGAATACTGTGTCCCTGACGCTCCTGGGCCCACGATGACAGCTTTCAAAAACGATGCCGCACTCAGTGGATTGGTTCCGGCGAGAACCTCTTCTCCATCCAGCCAACCATCGCCATCGGTATCAGCGACGAGTGGATTCGTGCCGAGCGCATCTTCTTCCGCGTCAGTGAGGCCATCATTATCAGCATCGATTACAGGAGCGGATCCGGGAGTTCCACCCGTGATAGAAGCCCGCCAATTTGTAGGGTCGTTGTAGTCACCCTCAGTATCGATGACTTCAAGTGAAGCGCCTAAGCCATCTGGCTCGGTCGGCCATGGGGCCAAATCATCATAGGTGAAATCATGAATAACGTTCCCCAGCGGATCACGCAGGACAATCTTCTCTCCACCATTTGAAAGAGCGCCACCAGTCCATTGTCCGAGAATGGTGATGCCGGATCCATACTCAGCCGTGAAAGCAGTAGGATCGACCACTAGAACACCCAGCGCACCTGGAGCGAGAGTGACATCTCCGAAAGTGAAGGCAGCAAAAGGTGACGTATCGTCGGTCGTGACAGACTGGATGAGCAGTGGAGTCGATCCCGTGTTCATGAATTCAAGATACTCATGCGTTCCTCCACCCGTCGGGTTATACATGATCTCGGTGAGACGCAAATGATCGCTCGTCTCACTGCTCGCGCTGGGATCGACAAGGAGCGCATAGTCAAACTCCAACCGCAGAGGCTGCGCAGAATCAGTAGCGGCGAATATCCCCCCCTCACTGGCAGTCGTTCCAGCCGGGATCGCGCGGCTATACGATTCAATCCACTCGCCCGGCTCATTCCGGTATTCGAAGTAGAGTTGATTTGCTGTCCGTCGGATACGAATGACCGCATCACCAGCAGTCCAGCTCATCGTATCAAGCTGCGTGTAGGCTGCGCCTGTGGCTACCTTAACCCGTAAGAAATCGCCATCTTCCATCCCGAAGGCATAGCGCACCGTCGTGCCACCCTCTTGCAACTCGACGATCAGGCCGGTGATAAAATCGCCCTGCTGCGCGCTCGCTAGTTTCACATCGGTATGCAGCGACCAGTCGTCATCGGCAGGCAGCGATTGCCAAATAATCGGGTGATTCGGCGAGTTCATCCGCAGCGGATTCGCGCTGTCCTCCTCGATCTTCAGACTCAGGCTGTTTGGCACATCATCGAGACTGTAGGAAGCGGATGGCGAGGCATTATCACGCAGCTCGACATCTTCGAAAGACCATTGGTTTGACAAGATAGGATCACTAAAAGGAGTCCACCCTGACCCCGCATAAACCGCGACCTCCCGCGTCACCACCTTTTGCACACTATCGGCATCAGTCGCAGTGAGCGTGATTTGATAGAGACCGGGAGTAGTGAAGGTGAAGGACGCTGAAGAAGCCGTCGGCTGAGTAAAGGAAGCAGTCGGCGAGACGCTCCACGCATAACTCAGCGCCGTCCCCTCAGGATCGTAGCTTCCGGAAGCATCCACGACGAAAGGTTCACTGACTGGGGCATTGAAAGAGCCAGGGCTCCCATCAACGGCAATCACCGGAAGCGCATTGCCTGTCTTGGTGATGGTGTAGGTTTCGGATCCGACGACATTTCCAGCCTGATCCATCGCCTGCACCACGACTGAATTAGTCCCCTGCTTGAGCTGAATATTAGAAAGAGTCCAGCCGGTCTGAGAATTAAAATTCCATTCAGCTTCAGGGTGATTCAGCGCTTCAATCTTGAAGGCCTCGTAGGAACTCGTCCCGGAAAGAGTGTAAGTCTCAGCCGAGGTCGTAGCTGATGTGCCGTTCCCCGTAGTCACATTAAAGTTCGTTGTGAGCGCCGATCCAATCTCGGTATTCGCCCGCGAAAGTCGTGCATTATTCCAGTTCGTGTATGTGCCGGTATTTGCTCCATAGGAACTAGAAGCATCTTCCTCACACTGGTGCCAAGCAGCCAAGCGAGCCGAGTTCGCGGTGTAGTCATTCACCATTTTTCCTAAGTAATAATTCACCCGCTGGCGGACGTAGGACTTGTTAAAGAAGTTCCGCACTCCGCTCAGGTTACCGATAAAATCGGCATTGCTATTTCCGAAGGTGTTATCTGAATCCCACTGGACGAGCATCCATTTCCCATCGGTATTTCTTCGGTGAAAGTAGCCATTTTTTCCACGGTTCCGGGTAAGAGTATCCCAGTCATCCACCCAGCCTCGCACCACCGCATTAGCCGCCATGAGGTCGATGTCCGCCATTCGCTCGATCTCCTCACGGGTAAAAGAATTTCCGCCCACCTTTTCCACCCAGCTCGTGAAAGATGAGTAGTCGTATTCACTTTCACGGGAGCGCTTGATCCACTCCGAGCTGTAGCGCTCTGGCTCCTTGGTTCCTTTATAAGACCAATCGGCATTTCGATTCTGACGGCCCCAGTTATCATCGAACCACCACTCATCATCGATGCGATAGAGCTCACCTTTTTGACCATCGTCCCAGTTCCGCTTCAGGAAATCGGTAGCATTTGGCTCCACGTCTTCACGGAGCGCAGAATTGTCGCCATTGATAATGACACGGACAAATTCGTTCTCATTGGCCGCATGACCGAAGAGATAGAGCCAATAACGAATGATGCGATTGTGATAGGACCTACCGCCACCTGCGTCATTGTCGATTGCACGCTTTGAATATCCTCGGAACTTGTGATCCCCTGGGCTCTTCCACTTGGCGCGCCCAAAATCAGCTCCCGAAGGACGCGTCCACGGACTCCCACTCTTACGGAACTCGCAGTTATAGATGACCTCGTTTTCATCGCCGATGAAAGTGGCGTTGAAATAATGATTCGAGAGTCGGGGGAATGCGTAATTGAAAGTTGCCGAATCTCCGGAATTGCCCGATGCGCTCTCATCTCGCGCAGAGATAACAAAGCGCTCAGTGCGTAAGTCGCTAGGGTGATTCGTATTATCGACAACCCACATCGCAGGCTTCTCAGGAGCTACTGCAGGTTGGCGGGTCACTCCTCCAGCTGAGCTCGCCTCGACGTAGAACTGCACAATCGTATTGTCGCTCTGATACTGGGTTAAGTTAATTGAAAAGACACCGTCATTGGCGATCTCATCGCCACCAGTTCCGCCGTCATTCATCGGGCTTGAGTTCCAAGAACCACTTCCAGAGGAATTATCAAGACGATGACGCAGATTCACCGAGGTCGCACCCGTAACCTTCGCCATCACTAACACCGGATCGCTAGATCTTGGCACCGCTGGGCTATGAATGAGACCCGAGACCACAGGAGCCGCATTCGAAATCGCAGCGGAATTCGCTGCTCCAGGCGTGCCCAAATTATTTGGAATCGGAAGATAAAAAATCCCTCCAAAAGAACGATCCCACGTCTCCACCAAGAAGGTCGGTTTCCCAGAAATCCAGCGAGCTTCGAAACTGAAAGTAAGGTTATCATTATCGGAAATATCGGTGACATCGATTTCACAGCGATTCGCCTTCACGTCCCCGTGACCATCTGAGATGACATGAAATTCACCACCAGACATCTCACTCGCATAATGAGTTCCTTGGCAGAGCCAACCAGTCGCAGCGCTCCCATTTGTGACCACAACATTTCCTCCCCCCGGCAGGATATTTGACCCACTTCCATTTCTAATGAGCGACATATTTTTCAAAGCGAGATGACTGTCTCCCACACATTGAAGATGGAGTTCCTTGTAATCCGAGGTCCCACCTCGCGTCGTTAACTGCTGATATTGCTCTGTTAGGGTGTAGCTCTCAAAAGTAGATTTATTAGACTCATCGGAATCCGCCCAAGCTGTTCCCTCCGCATTATCCATCTCGGGGTGTCGGAGCTCGAGACTACTCCCCAGCCCGCCTGCAAGCTGAGGCCACGTTCCACCAGTATGGTAGTGCACCGAGTCCGCAAGATTCCCCCAGCTATCACGCAGGCTTAAAAGTTCTCCGCCATTGGCCAGCTGTCCCTCATACTGTCCTACGACATTCGCACCCGCATGAGCAGAACTCGTGAGCGCAGAATTCGCAGCGATCACAAGGTAGCTCCCAGCACCGAGACTCGTCCCAGCTGGAAAAGTAAAATCAACTCCACGATCAAAGCCCCACCCCGAGAGATCTACAGTTCCCGAACCCTTGTTGTAGAGTTCGATGAATTCCCCGTCCCGATGCCCACTCGGTGGATCGACCATCAGCTCTGTAATAACAACTTCAACCTCACGCGTTGGATTATTCGGCGCATTTTGAGATCCGACCACCGAAGCAAAAAACTCGCCCGAACCATCGGGATAAGCAGCGTAATGATCTCTCGGCGCCATCTCTTCCACCGCAATGGCATCGAGAACGTTATTCGCAGAATCGATGAGATAGAGTGTTCGATCCCCACCCGCGTCAGCAAAGGAAGTCGCCCACGAAAAATTCCCACCCGCAGGAATAGTAGCTCCCAGAGCCACCTTATCTGAAAAATCTAGCAAGCTCGCGACAAATAGGCCGCTCGTGCTCACCGACGCTGTAGCCGGATTGTAAACTTCCACCCAATCGATTGCATCGACTCCATTGACGTGAAACTCATTTAGCTTCAGTGAAAAATCAGAAGAAGCGCTCGAATTCGAGGCATCTTGAGTCGGCTGAGTAAAAAGGAACCACGATCCACTCCCATCAGCTTTTCGGCCCAGCGAGCGACCATCAAGCGGCATCGCGGTGCTGATCGCATTGGAAACCGAAATGCCATCTGCTTGGGTAAGATAAACCGCCGTGTTACTCGAAACTGCGAGTCCGGAAGACGTGAAACCGACAGAAACCAAGCCCGATGAAGGAACTACCAAGCTTCCTGGGATCTGGTGCTTGGTGAGATTTCCTGGATCGTCACTCAAATACCATCCCCCGATATCAATCGACGCTCCGGTAGGGTTAAAAAATTCCACAAAGCCAGAAGCCGATGGAAGAACTTCATTGATAACCACACTCGGCGACGATGGTGCCGCGATACTTAGACGCGCTCCAAAGACGCAATCCGAGCTAGAATTACTGGTTTGATGAACTTGAGCGGCAATGATATTGGTGCCCACTACAAGAGCGGAACCATTATTCGTCGCAACCCCCAACTCTTCCGTGGCATCTGTCACCGTCCGACCGGCAGTTTGCTTCCAACCGTCATTTGCATCAACTCCCTCTCCTCCGATGGGCACGCCGTTGAGATAAAAATAAGCGCCATCGTCGTTGATCATATCGATCGTTACCGTGGCCCCCGATGTAGATCCCGTATAAGTGAATTCTTTCCGGAAATAATAAGCGATATGGTTCGCCGCATTGTCACTGTTAAGCAAGGCCGTCTGAAGTCCGGGCGAGGGAAGCGAAGCCGTTTCAAATCCATAAAGCCCCCCGTCGTTTCCTGCGTCGTTCTCCATCGTCCAACCACTGTGCGAGAAATTGTAATTCGTATCCTTCCAAGTGGTCCCCAAATCCACATTTTGATCATTGAAATCCCACTTGTCGCCATACTCCACAAAGGGAATCCCCGAAGACAGATTCACTTCGGGATTTGGATAAGCTTCCTCAGCGGAAGCCGGCTCTCCTGATCCCGGCGTCGGACTCGCAGATGAGCTCGCTCTCCAGACTCGATAGTCATCGATCGCCCTGCTGCTATCCGCAAGCACAAGACTATGCCCAGCACCATCCGCAGAGGCTGGCCATGGATGGCGATCATCATAGCGCATCGAGCAGCGCGTCACCCCGTTCTTGTCCTTAAGAGTAACCCGCTCACCACTATTCGCGAGAGATCCGATCCAAGGACCAAAGACTCGCACCGCACTAGGAAGCCCATAGGCTGCCCGAAAAGTCGCTGGATCCGTCTCACAAATGACGATCCGCTCAAAGGCCTTCAAAAAACTATCCGTCGGGCTTCCTGTCCCAAAAACAGGAAAGTCATAATCAACCCCAATCCGGAGCTTCCACTCCGCAATATCAAAAGGAGTTGCAGTAAGGTTCTGCACCTCGACAAACTCGTAGCCCCCCACCGGAGGGTGATACATCACTTCGCTGAAAACAATCTGCTCAGCTTTGGAAAAAAAAGGGGTCAGGGTCGCAAGGACCACCAGAATTCTGGGAATCTTCATTGGGGAGGTAATAAGAAGCGCCACCAAACTGGGGGAAATTCGTTGGCGGTCGCTTATAAAGACAGAGTTACATTATTTTACAAGGTCCAAGGAAACCCAATCCCACCCTCTTCTAATTCGCTGTCTTTTCCCAAGCATTCATGCGAAGCACTGCCTTGAAAACATGACCTTCTCCGATCTCAAACTCCCGCAGCCACTTCTCGATGCCATTGAAGAAACTGGCTACCGCGAACCCACGCCAATTCAGGCGAGAGCGATTCCCGTCATCATGCGGAGAAAGGACGTCATCGGCATCGCCCAGACCGGCACCGGCAAAACCGCCGCCTTTACTCTTCCCATGCTTTGCATCCTTGGAAACATCAAGCCCAAGGCCCCCGGTATCCGCGCCCTCATCATCTCTCCAACTCGCGAGCTCGTCACCCAAATCCGTGACAACATCCAAGACTACTCACGCCACATGAGTATCCAACTCGCCGCCGTCTACGGTGGAGTCGGTGAGCAGCCCCAGATCGAGGCCCTCCGCCATGCCGATATCGTCATCGCGACCCCCGGGCGCCTCATCGACCTCATGGACCAAGGCCACCTCGACATGCGCGGGCTCGAGATCCTCGTCATGGATGAAGCAGATCGCATGCTCGACATGGGATTCCTCCCCGCCATGCGCAAGTTGGCAAAGAAGATGCCCAACGACCGCCAAACTCTTCTTTTCTCCGCCACCCTCTCCGGCCAGATCGAAAAACTCACCCGTGAGTTCCAAAAAAAGCCCACCCTCGTAGAAGTCGGCGATCGCACCGACCCCGCCAAGACCGTGCGCCAGTGCGTCTACCAGATCCCCCGGCACCTCAAGTTCCCCCTTCTCCTGCACCTTTTCGAAAGTCCCGAGCTCTTCACCGTGCTCGTCTTTGTGAAAATGAAGCACTCCGCGAGCCGCCTCGCCAAGCAGCTCAGCCAATCCGGCGTTCCTGCCGAAGCGATCCACGGCGACCGCACTCAGAACCAGCGCCAGCGCGCCCTCGATAAGTTCAAGGAAGGGAAACTCCGTGTCCTCGTCGGCACCGATGTCGCCGCCCGCGGAATCGACATCACCGGCGTGACCCACGTCGTCAACTTCGACTTCCCACTTCAAAACGAAGACTACATTCACCGCATCGGCCGCACTGGTCGGGCCAAGGCCCAGGGCGACGCCATCACCTTCGTCACCGAGCACGAGCACCGCTCCCTCAACGAGCTCGAGCGCTTCATCAAGCGCGATATTCCCCGCAAGCATGCTAAGGACTTCGATTACGATGTCCCCGCTCCCGTCCGCGATGGTGCCCCACGCCCAAAGCGCAATAACGACCGCACCCCCTCGAGACCTGCGGGAAAAAAATCCACACCCAACAAGAAGCGCCCCAACAACAAAAACGGAGGAGGCCGCCGTGGCCGCTAGACCTGCTCTTTCCCCTGCTCCTTCCGAGTAAAGACGAACTCTTTCTCCGAAGAGTCTCCCTTACTCAAGCGGTAGCCTGCTGTCGTAAATTTCTTCAGGTCAGCCGGGTCCTGAATTCCATTGCGCACGATGTAATCTGCCATCATCCCCCGTGCCTTCTTGGCATAAAAGGAAATGATCTTATAAGTTCCCTTCTTCTCGTCCTTAAAAACAGGCGTGATCAACTCCCCCCTCAACTCTTTGGACTTCACCGAAGAAAAATACTCGTTTGAAGCCAGATTCACGATCGTATCTGATCCAGACTTCTTTTGATCCGCATTCAGTAAATTCGTGATCTTCGATCCCCAGAATTCATAGAGATTCTTCCCCTGTGCGTTCGCAAACTTCGTCCCCATCTCAAGGCGATAAGGCTGCATCAGATCCAGCGGACGCAAGAGCCCATAAAGACCAGAGAGGATGCGCACCTGCTTCTGCGCCGTCGTGAAATCAGCCGCAGACCACTCGCTCAGCTCCATCCCCTGGTAAACATCCCCCGTAAAAGCGAGAATCGCCTGCCGACTATTATCCTTATTAAAATCCGGCTCCCAGCTCGCAAAGCGCTCATGATTTAGAATCGCCAACTTCTCGCTGATCGACATCAGTTTTCCAACTTCTCCCACCGAGAGCTTCCTTAACCCCGCAATCAACTCGCTCGATTCCTCAATAAAACGAGGCTGGGTGTTCTTCTTCGTCAGAAGCGGAGAATCGTAATCAAGGGACTTGGCAGGAGAGAGTAAAACAAGCATGGCGTAGCGAAGTGAGGGAAATATGAATCCATTCTGAAAAAGGGCAAGTCAGGCCCCACCAAAGCAAAAACGAATTGCCAAAATTACCATCAACCCGGCAGGGCGGCCTCCGTCTTCATTCCTGCCCAAACGGAAGCCTTGGCAAGGCCTCCCTATCAATCAATTCCCTCCAAGGACGCTTTCAGCACCATTCACTTTTCCGCGAAAGTGGGCCACTCGATAGGCGTATCCAAAACAAAAGAAGACCCCCGTGATCATCCCTGGAAGCATCGTCGCAAGCAGCTCCGGAGTTCCCGCCAACGAGTGAGCTGCCCAAATTAGAGAATAAAAGACAAGCCAGCTCACTGTCCCCGTCGCCAAAATAGGCCACTTCAAATTCTGAAAGCGCTTCTCCAACCAGATAATCAACTCTGCTGAAAAAATGGTAGAAACAAGGCTCACCACCCCCTGCGTCACTGCAACCTGAATCCGCGCGCCCAGTCCATGATCCCAATTCACCCAGAGCCCCCAAAGAATAAAAGCGACCATGGCAAATAACCCCATCCAAAGAGAATCCCGTGGCCGTTTCGCCACTCCACTCTTTATTTCACTCTCAGTAGATTCCATGACTCGTTCAAAGAACCATAAGCCCAATCACAAAAAACACCCGCTTTCCTTTCGGAAAGCGGGTGTGGATTTGAAAATGAATTCGTGTTTGTTGTGTGCTGTCGCAACTAGTCAAAGACTAGCGGCGGCGGCGTGCAACGAATGCAAGACCAACAAGGCTCAGGAGAGCAGTGGATGGCTCAGGAACATTTCCGAAGGTAACACCGTTAGTGAAGCCTGCGAAAGGACCAACGATACCGGAAGTATCAGCAGTCGTAGGGGTTCCGTAGGCTGCAAGTCCATTCTCGTCCAAGCTGTTTTGCAGCTGAACGGGAGCAGCGGCCGCCTGGGTTACTGGATCTTCCGTTTTGAAGGTGTTGTTTCCGGCGATGACAATGAATTCAGTCGCCGAGGCAAAATCTGCAGCAGCAGTTCCGTCAATGTTTCCGTAGAAAACAACAAAAACCTGTGAGTCATCCTGAGGAGAATTATTAACGATCACGTTCTGATCGAAGTGGACACCAGTGGTGGTCGCTTCGCTAAGAGCGGTGAAGTTCGCACTAATCTCGGCCGCAGATCCGAAACCGCCAGAGAAAGTTCCAACGCCGAAGTTGACTCCGGAAAGTGGATTTCCTGCGTTATCGGTGATGGTGAGTCCGTTATCAGCAATCGCTGGGAACTCGCGGTTATTAAGATTGACGGTAGTCACCGCGAACGATGATCCGGCGACAGCGGCAAAAGCCACAAGTCCAATTACTGTTTTTTTCATGATTTAGTTAGTAGAGTGATATTTTAGAGAGTTGCGTAGAATGATGGAACTCCTTGGGTGACGTTACCGCCAGCCTGAGAGACAACCACGAAACCTGAAGGCATGTCGAGTGTGGTGCCATCAACCTTTGGGTCAACACCAGCTGCTGTTTCAAGCTGAACCCAGCTTGCAACATCGAAGTTAGGTGGAGCAAAGTTATCGAAGTAATACTTACTGTAGTCACCACCGGCTCCTTGAATCCAGATTTGATCTGCTGAACCAACACCGCCGTTACCTTGCACAAGGCCAGCCGGTGGGTTTGAGAAAGCCGTGTCGAGTGTGGCTCCAGCAGGAGCAACAGAACTGACGAATGTAAATCCAGGAAGGATAGCCAACTCTGTTTCAGTAAGCTTCACGCTACCAGTGACGACAAATGAGCTAGCAGCTTGAGCAACCATTACGATACCGTCTGCATAAACAAGATTGGTAGTAGGCCCGTCAACTTTCGGGTCAACACCAGCTGCTGTTTCAAGCTGAACCCAGCTTGCAACATCAAAGTTAGGTGGAGCAAAGTTATCGAAGTAATACTTATTGTAACCACCGCTTCCGTTCGGGACCCAAACTTGATCCGCTGAACCAACACCACCGTTACCAGTAGTAACACCACCGCCAGTTGCGACAGCTGCACCGAAAACTGAGTCAAGCGTTGCGACAGGACGAACAGTGAAGGTCGCGCCAGCAGCAACATCCGCAGAAAGATCTGCTGGAGTCGTGATGGTCTCACCAGCCCAAGTGTTTACAACTTGGATAATTCCGGAACCATTCTCGATTTCGAGAACGTAATCAGTTCCAGCTGTGAGGAGAGTGCCGAAATCAGCACCTGTGACGGTGATGGAGTCAGCTTGAACGGATGCAATTTCTCCTGAAGTAACAGGAGCTGCATGGAGACGGAGGCCGAGGGGCGTAAAGCCTGCTCCGTAGCTAAGAGTTTCGTAACCGACGGGCTTGGAGGCCGTCTGCGCTGCGGCGGAGCTAATGGCCAAGGCTGTAAGGCCGATGGCTGCTGCCGTTTTTAAAGAATTCATTTTCATTTTCTTTTTGGGTTGTTTGGTAGTTGGATTTTGAAGTTCACCAGCATGATACTGGCTAGATTCCGCAGGCAATCCATAAAGAAAGTAGCGTCTTCGGGTGGCTAGTGGCAAGCGGTTTTTTAGGTTTGTCCATTATTTCTGATGAATTTCGGGTAAATAAGGGCTTGAGGAGGCTTATTTAAGAAAAATAGAATTTCTGATTCCCTTTGAGGTCGCGCAGTTTCTAGTCGTTTGAGCTGCCCAGAAGGTATTTAGACGCTTGCTCGACATCTTTATCACCGCGGCCGGAGAGGTTCGCAATAATGATGTCGCTCTTCGGAAGGCTTCCCGCGATCTTTGAGACGTAGGCCATGGCATGAGCGCTCTCAAGCGCGGGGATGATCCCCTCGGTGTAAGCGAGTTCACGGAAGGCTGCTAGGGCCTCATCGTCTGTCGCGTAGGTATACTCAGCACGGCCGATGTCTTGAAGGTAGGAGTGCTCGGGCCCTACGGCAGCGTAGTCGAGCCCGGCGCTGACGGAGTGAGTCAGCTCAATCTGACCATCATCATTGGCAAGAAGCCAGGTCTTAGAGCCCTGAAGAACGCCGAGTTTTCCACCTTGGAAGCGGGCGGCGTGTTTTTCAGGGAGGATGCCTTCTCCTCCAGCTTCGACGCCGACCATGCGAACGTCCTCGTCATTTACGAAGGGATGGAAAAGGCCCATGGCATTTGATCCTCCGCCCACGCAAGCGACGAGAAGATCGGGGAGGCGGCCTTCCTTTGCGAGAATCTGCTCACGGGCTTCGATGCCGATGACGCGATGGAAGTCACGCACCATCATGGGAAAAGGGTGAGGTCCGAGAGCGGAGCCTAATATGTAGTGAGTGTCCTCTACGGTGGCGACCCAGTCGCGCATGGATTCATTGACGGCTTCTTTAAGAGTGGCTTGTCCCGCGGTGACGGGGACGACTTTCGCGCCCATGAGCCTCATGCGGGTAACGTTGAGAGCTTGGCGCTCCATATCAACTTCACCCATATAGACGGTGCAGTCCATGCCAAAGCGGGCACAAACGGTTGCGGTGGCGACTCCGTGCTGACCAGCTCCGGTCTCGGCGATGATGCGCTTTTTGCCGAGCCGCTTGGCGAGGAGGATCTGGCCGAGGGCGTTGTTGATCTTGTGCGCGCCGGTGTGGAGGAGGTCTTCGCGCTTGAGGTAGATTTTGGCTCCGCCGAGTTTCTCGGTCCAGCGCTCAGCGTAGTAGAGAGGAGTAGGTCGGCCACAGTAGTTATGGAGGAGGTCGTCGAGCTCAGCTTGAAAAGCGGGGTCGGCTTTGGCTGCCTCGTAGGCAGCGCTGAGTTTATCAAGAGGAGACATGAGGGTCTCGGGGGCAAAGCAGCCGCCGAACTGGCCGAAGTGGCCGGTGGCGTCTGGGACGGAAGGTGCCGTGGTGCTCATGCGGGGATGTTAAGAGAGAAATTGAAAATGGCAATGATGGGGGAGAAAAGATAGGGTCGGCCTGTGAAAAAAATGGCTGTATTGGGATCGGGATCGGGGACAAATTTTGACGCTTTGCTGCGGGAGTTTGGCGGGCAAATCGTCTTAGTGATCTCAGATCGCGAGGGATCTGGGATTCTAGAGAAGGCTCGGAAGGCAGGAATCCGTGCTGTCTTTGAAAAGGGTGGCTCGGACTTATCTGAGCGAATTTTAAAGCAACTTGAGGGGGTAGATCTCGTCTGCCTAGCAGGATTCATGCGCTTGGTGAAAGAGCCACTGCTAAGCGCCTATGAGGGGCGAATCTTGAATATTCACCCCTCGTTGCTTCCGCTTTATCCAGGAAAGGAAGCTTGGAAGCAGGCGCTCGCAGACGGGGCAAGCGAGACGGGCTGCACGGTCCACTTTGTCGATGCTGGGATGGACACGGGCGAGGTGCTTCTTCAAGAAAAGGTTCCCATTCTTGAGAGCGATACTCCCGAGTCACTCCACGCCCGAATTCAAGACGCGGAGCATCGGATCTACCCGGAAGCTGTGATGCAAGTGCTGGGCTCGGCAAGTGAGTGATCGCTACTCGACCGTGACTGATTTCGCGAGATTCCTAGGCTGATCAATGGCGCAGCCACGAAGGCGGGCGATGTGGTAGGAGAGAAGCTGAAGCGCAACGGTGCTAGGAACGACCGCGGTGTGAAGCGGACAGTCGGGAACGGCGATGTGGTCATCGACGGTCGCGATGGCTTCTTGATCACCCTCAGTAACAATACCTAAGACGCGAGAGTCACGAGCTTGGCACTCGGCGACGTTTCCGAGGGTTTTGTCCTGACCGGGTCCTTTGTTGCAGAGAGCAACGACGGGGACGCTTTTTTCAAGGAGGGCGATAGGCCCGTGCTTGAGCTCCGCGGCGTGGTAGCCCTCGGCGTGGATGTAGGAAATCTCCTTGAGCTTGAGCGCTCCTTCCAAGGCGACGGGATAGAGGTAGCCTCGGCCGATGAAGAAAGCGGAGGTGCAGTCGAGGTAGCGCTCAGCGATTTTTGCAATGTGATCGTTTTGCTCGAGGGTGCGCTCGACAAGCTCGGGGATCGCTTCGATCTCACGAACCATCTGGCGGCCTTGCTCGCGGGACATACGGCGACTGCGGGCGAACTTGAGCGCCATCATGAGAAGGACAGACACTTGGGAAGTGAAGGCTTTGGTGGAGGCGACGCTGATCTCGGGGCCTGCGTGAAGATAAATCCCCCGCCCTGTTTCACGGGCGATAGTGGAACCGACGGTGTTGACGAGGCCTGATACGAGGGCGCCTTTGTCGATCGCTTCACGAACAGCGGCCAAGGTGTCAGCGGTCTCACCAGATTGACTGATCGCGACGACGAGGTCGCGGGAATTGACGATAGGATTCCGGTAGCGGAACTCGGCAGCTTGTTCGACCTCGGCAAGGACTCCGGCGAAGTCCTCAATTGCATATTCACCGACAAGGCCGGCATTCATAGAGGTGCCACAGCCTACGATGAGGACGCGGTAGAGATCGGCGAGTTCGCGCGGGGAAAGATTCAGACCTGAAAGGATGGCATTGCCAAGATCAGCATCCATGCGGCCACGGAGGGTGTTTCGGATGGACTCGGGCTGCTCGAAGATTTCCTTGAGCATGTAGTGCTCGTAGCCGCCCTTCTCAGCTGCATCGGCGGACCAATCGATCTCGGAGGTAGCGCGGGAGACTGCACCTGAACCGAGACTGCGAATATCGAGATCTGAACCGGAGATGCAGGCGATGTCATTGTCATCGAGATAGATGGCCTGCCGGGTATATTTGATAATGGCGGAGGCGTCCGAGGCGACGATAGTCTCGTTTTCACCGAGACCGATGACGATCGGAGAGCCTCGGCGGGCAACAACGAGCTTACCTGGCTCAGCGTGGGCAACGGCGGCAATTCCGTAGGTTCCTTCGACTTCCGCGAGGGCTAAGGTTACCGCATCAAGTAGAGATCCTTCGTACTTGGAGTCAACAAGATGGGCGAGGACTTCAGTATCGGTTTGGGAGAGGAAGAGGTAACCTTCGCCTTCGAGCTTTTGACGGAGGGCGCGGTGATTCTCAATGATGCCATTGTGCACCAAACCGACACCATTTTTCCCACCGGCATGGGGGTGGGCATTCTCGGTGGTAGGAGGGCCGTGGGTGGCCCAGCGGGTGTGGGCGATGCCGCAGGTAGATTGGTCAAGCGCGCCTTGATCGGCGTCGAGAAGACTGACGAGCTCGCTGACCTTGCCCTTGGACTTTCGCACGGCAATTTGGTCGGGAGTTTCGACAGCGATTCCGGAAGAATCATAGCCTCGGTATTCGAGCCGCTTGAGGCCACTGAGAAGGACGGGGAGAGCCGGACGTGATCCGGTATAAGCTACGATGCCGCACATAATAAATAATGATTACTTTAGGATTCAAGGAGGTCTTGAGAGACGACTTGTCCGGGGAGAGTGGAGGTTCCGGGGCCGAGTTTTCGGCCGGGGTAGAGAGACGTGTTGATGCCGGTGTGGACGCCGGACCCTATAATGGCTCCGAATTTCCGGCGGCCGGTATCGATGAGCTTTCCGGCGACGGCGGAGCGGTGATTCGAGCCATCGTGACGAAGGTTCGAGGTAATCGTTCCCGCGCCGAAGTTGACCTTTTCGCCGAGAATGCTGTCTCCAACGTAGCTGAGGTGACCCACGGATGCGCCTGGGAAGAGGACGGAGTTTTTTACTTCGACCGCTTGGCCGACATGGCAACCATCGCCGATGGAAGTGGACCCGCGGAGGTAGCAATTCGGGCCGATTTTGCAGTTTTTCCCAATGGTGATAGAGCCTTCAATAAAGACGCCGGGGAGGATTTTAGAGCCCTCTCCGACAATGACCTTGGCATTTTCACCGAGTTGGATCGCGGAATGACCGGGCCAGTCGGCGATGCGCGCCATGAGCTTTTCATTAAGATCGAGAAGTTGCCATGGGAACTCGATCTCGAAGGTTTCGCCGAGTTCAGACTCCCACTCGGAAAGGGGGCGACCGGCGACAAAGAGTTCGTCGTGTGAGGGAGGGAGGGGCCAGAGGGAATTCATGCTCCGATGGTATTTTTGACAGAAGCTACGATGGCCGCGGATTGGCTTTCAGCAAGAGCAGAGTCCTTTGCTTCGACGAGGACTCGGAGCTTCTTCTCGGTTCCCGAGTAGCGGACGAGGGTGCGGCCATTTTCACCGAAGGCTACATTCGCAGCAGCGATGGCGGCAGTAATCTCCGGGACTTCTTCGAGTGGTGGCTTTTCGCTGACGGGAAGATTGACGAGGAGCTGAGGGTATTCACTCATACAATCAGCAAGTTCCGCGAGGGTTTTTCCTGTGTCTTGGATGAAGGAGAGAACCATGAGGGCGCTTACGATACCATCGCCAGTGGTAGCGAAATCCGAGAAAATGAGGTGTCCGGAGTTCTCGCCACCAAGGTTAAAATTCCCTTCGCGCATGCGCTCGAGGACGTGGCGGTCTCCGACATGGGTGGCAATGAAATCGATACCGTCTGCAGCGAGGGCATCGCGGAGACCTAGGTTACTCATGACGGTGGAAACGAGGGTGTTACCGCGCAGCTTCCCTTTTTCCTTGAGGGCTTTGGCGCAGAGGCAAAGGACGCGGTCGCCACTAATGACGTCGCCATTTCCATCGATGAAGATGACGCGGTCGGCGTCGCCATCGAGACAAATTCCAATGTCGGCCTTTTCAGCAATGACGCGCTCGGCAGCTTTCTCGGGATGGAGCGAACCAAATCCTTCATTGATGTTATAACCATCCGGCGACGTGCCTAACTTGATGACCTCGGCCCCGAGTTCTTCAAAAATAAGCGGTCCGACGAAGTAACCGGCACCGTGGGCACAATCGACGACCACTTTTAGACCGCTGAGGTTCTGCGAGCCGATGGAGCTTTTCGCAAACTCGATATAGCGGCCGGTGGCGTCATCGATCCGGAAGGATTTTCCGAGACGCACTCCGGTGGGCGCGGGTTGATCGCCGAGAATAATCTTTTCGACCTCTTCCTCGAGCGCGTCATTCAGCTTGTAGCCGTCGGGACCGAAAATCTTGATGCCATTATCGGCGTAAGGATTATGGGAGGCAGTGAGCATGATCCCAGCATCACAAGCCATCGACTTCGTCAAATGTGCAACCGCTGGGGTCGGGACGGGACCAGTAAGCAAGACTCGGGCCCCTTCACTCACCAAACCACTGGTAAGAGCTGTCTCTAGCATATAGCCGCTGACACGGGTGTCTTTTCCGATCACGACCTTGTGCCGCCCAGGGCGCTGTGCCTTGAGGACCCGCGCAACGGCACGGCCAATCCGAATAGCGACCTCGGGCGTGATGGGATATTCATTGGCGACCCCGCGGATGCCGTCTGTTCCAAAAAGTGCTGACATGATTGTGACCCTTCTAGCATGGAGTTGTAATTCGTTCAAAAATAAATGAACACAAGTCGTTTTAGTATCCTAAGGACCTTTCGGAGCAAATCTGCATACGATTGTCACAAAATTGTCACTGATTGGCTCATCGACTGTTTCTGCTATCGTGGTTATCTCAGATAACTCATGCAGAATATTCTCATCATCGAGGACGAAGTAGATATCGCGGAACTGATCGCGATCAACCTTCACCGCGAAGGATTCAGCGTCGAAACGATCCACGATGGAAGAGAAGGCCTCGCCCTTGTTCTAAAGAACCAACCTGACCTCGTCGTGCTCGACCTAATGATACCCACGATGGACGGCTACCAAGTGCTCAAGGAAATGCAGCGCGATACCCGCAGCCACTCAATCCCTGTCCTAATGCTGACGGCGAGGAGCCAGATCGAAGACCGCATCTTAGGACTCGAAAAAGGCGCTGACGATTATATGACCAAACCCTTCAGCCCGAGGGAATTGGTCCTGCGCGTGAAGGCTATTTTAAAAAGGCGCCAATCGACTCCTTCCACGACCGTCTTTTCTCACGGACCCTTCGTTTTTGATAAGAACAATCTCGCTTTCTATCTCGAAGAAGAACCGGTCAATCTCACCGCTACTGAATTCAAGCTCCTGCTCTATCTCTGCCAGCGCTCTGGTCAGACGCAGGACCGCAATGAACTCCTCCGAGCGGTCTGGGGATATAGCGATGACGCGCACAGCCGCACGCTCGACACCCACATGAAACGTCTACGACAGAAACTCGGCGAATCTGGTTCCTTAATTGAAACTGTTCGAGGAGTCGGCTACCTTGTGCCAGATATTTGATGAGTTACCTCTGGTTTACCCTCGCCCTGCTACTCGGAGTCGCGCTCGTCATTTCACGGCGGAAACTTGGAGAAATTGAAACTCATATTTCTAAAGAGAGGAAAGGGGGAAAAGCCTCGATCACCGAGCTAATAGCGACCCACGAGCGAGAGATCAACCGGCTCTTGGATGCTTTCCCCGCCCCTTTTTTCTCGATTGATCAATCAGGAAACATCATCCGCTATAACAAAGCCGCTGCCGGAATTTTCCGCGAACGAGACATCAATAACCGTAGCTTCCAGCAGATCTTTATCGATAGCTCCCTCAGCAGGGCCATCAAAAAAGCGCGGGATTCAGGCCAGCCCGAATCATCAACCATTCACCTCTCAAGCAAGTCGCCATTTTCAACCGCTAGCGGAGGTCAACAGTCGGTCTGGGAAATCGATATCCGAACACACTCAATCCGCCGAGATCAAGGCGAGCTTCAGCTCATGATGCGGGATATCACTAGCGCGGTGCGCTCTGATCAGATCCGCCAGGACTTTGTCGCGAATGCCTCACACGAGCTCCGCACTCCCCTCTCGATCATCGTGGGATATCTCGAAATTCTCCTAGAGCCGGATGGGCTGGAGCAGCCACAAATGGCGACTAAAATGCTCGGCACGATGAATCGCCACGTCGAGCGCATCAATCGAATCGTGGACGACATGCTCCTCATCTCACGGCTCGAATCTCAAGACGCGGCACCTTTGAAAATCGAGCCCTTTTGCCTACGCAATTGTGCGGAGGACATCGTGGAGCGACTTGACCTTCTCATCGAAAAACAAAAAGCGACCATCGAGATCGACATTCCCGATCTTGGATTCCGAGGTGACCCCTTTTACTGGACGCAAATTCTCTTCAATCTCGTGGAAAATGCCCTCAAGCAAAATGCCGCTCTTTCGGTAAAAGTCGTCGTGGCAGCCCGCGAGATCGAGGATCAAAAGATCGAGATCACGATCACGGACAATGGCATCGGGATCCCAAATGCGGACCTTCCATTCATCTTCAAGCGCTTCTTCCGCGTAGAGAAACATCACGGACAAAATGCCATCAAAGGCACCGGCCTCGGCCTCTCGATCGTGAAGCGCGCCATCGAAGCCCATCACGGGACGATCAGCGCGACCTCGACGCCGGGACATGAAACGACTTTTCGGATCGTAGTCCCGACTTAGCCAAGTGGAGTAGCATCAGCAGCCGCGAGGATCTCGTCATCGAGATAAGCCTCATCGATCACCTCCAGACACCAATGGGTCGTTTTCCCTAAATAACGGAGGATGCGCACGACCATGAGCTGCTGAATTGGAAGCTCGGTCCAGATCAGCTCACCAAGGTGACGCCATTCTTCGGGGTTAAAAAGGGCGGGTTTTTCGAGCGCCGAAATAACGTCATCGCTCAGCATAAGGCAGCGGTCGAACTCAGGAGACTTCGGCACCGGAGGCACCTCATAAATGCGGAGCGGCACCCCGGACTTGAGGCTGAGCTCGCAGGTCGACTTCGCGCGGCGCGCGAGATCCTTCCCAAAAGAAGAGAGCGCAGAGAGTCGCGCTTGGTTTTCATCGTAGCCTTTTCCCATGAGCAAATAATGGTGGCCCTAATTTCTTTAGCAAGTGCGTGATCAGAGAATCGAGCGCTATTGCCTTCTTTCTGAGTCCTTTATTTGCTACAGCACCGACTCCTTCTCGACATTCCAGCCCATGGGTTATCTCCGCACATTTTCTCTCCTGAGTTTTTCCATTCTTAGCCCCCTCTCTGCCGTGGACACAAATGCCGATGGACTCTCGGATGTCTGGCAGCAGCGCTTTGCCGCCGCGAATCTCCTCCCGCTGATGGATGAGGATGGTGATGGTCACTTAAACAAAGCCGAATCGCTTGCAGGAACGGATCCCTTTTCATCAAGCAGCTATCCCGAGCAATCTCCGGTCTGGGCAGAGCTAGGGGGGAGCCCGCTGCATCTCAGCTTCGATTCCTTATTGGGGAAATTTTACCAGGTGACCGAGTCGAGCGACCTCGAGAACTACACTCCACTCGGCGAGCCGCTTCGCGGAAATGGGGCGATGATCAATCTCGAACTCAGGGCCGATACCCGCTCGACCCAAACCCTCGCGCAGCACGAACTCTGGGCCAATATTTCCGGAAATGATCTCAGCACCCTCACTGGCCTAGCTACTTTTCCAGCTGAACCCGCCGGAGCATCGTCGCTCGATCGTCTTGAAGTATCACCCGTGCAAGCCGCCGGATTCGGTGGCCGTCTCCGCGCACTCATCACCCCTGCACAGAGTGGCGACTTCACCTTTCACGTCTCATCAGCAAGCGCCGCCGACCTCCTCCTCAGCAGCGATGCCACGGAGGAAAATCTCGCCTCGCAAGCCACCGTGCTGAACGCACAAACCGGGGTCTTGCCGAATGTCTGGGACGCTTTTCCCAATCAAACTTCCGCTCCTATCTCGCTCGTCGCAGGCACGCCCTACCTCCTTGAGCTGCGCTACCTCGCTTCGTCGCCGCTCAGCCATTCTCAAGCCGCTTGGTCCGGCCCTGGAATCTCGGGCATTCAGATCATCGATTCTTCCGTCTTTGTGCCCACTCCTTTTCTAGCAACCGCGCAAGCCGCAGCGCCGATTCTCAACCGCGACTACGATACTTCGACCGACCCGCTCTGGCTTAGTGGCACTTCAGTCGTGGCCGCCCCCGTTGGCATGACCGGAAATGGCGAGCGCTTCACCATCGAGCCCACCGGAGGCGACGATCTCATCACTCTCCCAGCAGCAGCCACCGAGCAGCTCTATGCCTCGTGGCTTTTCCAAATGAATGCCGGTCACAATGACGTAAATCTTTACTTCCGCAATTCTACTACCTCGACCCAGGAAGGTCCGCGCATCGACTTCGAGGACAGCGGTGGCACTCTCGCGGCGATCCGTCCAAATGGTATCACCGGCTCGCAAGTCGTAGTGACCTTTGGCGATCCCTACCGCATCGAGATCATCGCCTCGATGACTCCCAGCGGCTTTTCCTACCAAGCGGACCTCGCAACTCTGACGGTTGCGGAAGACACCTTCGACATGTTCATCAGCACTCCCGAGGGCAAGCTCATCGGAAGCAGACTCGGCATTCCCTTTAAAGATGCCACCCCAAATGTCGTCCAGCAGATCGATGCCATCCGCGCCGCCACCGTGATCAATCCAAACATCATCTTCGATGACTGGGAAATCACGGGAGGAGACATTTCTGGAAAAGGCTACCTCGCCTCCAATACGAGCGGCTTTGTCGACGGTGGCCCGAAGCAGTTTTTCCGCATCGGAGCCAGCGATGGCGATCAAGACGCCGATGGCATTTCAGACTGGGACGAAATTGAACTCGCGAAGCACAGCGATTTCCTCTTCTTCGACGCGCAGACCATCGATGGGTCCTCGGACTTGACGCGCCTCAACACTCTCCTCGCAGCTGCTACCGGACCCATCACCGTCTCGCTGCAAGCTTCCGATACCGCCGCCTTCGAGAGCAACTCGCCGAACCTCACCGATGATCACGGAGAAGTCACCATCACCCGCACCGGCCCCCTCACACCCATCACGGTGAACCTTTGCCAAGCTCCTCTCGCAAACACCGGAAACACCGCCACGATTTGCGATGGCACCTGCTGCTCACTCATTGGAAGCGCGGGCGATGAAGAAGCGGAGGCCGACGACTACGTCATCACAGACGCGGATGGAAATGTCATCACGAACACCGTCACCTTCGGCTTTGGGGAAATGACCAAAGTCCTCACCGTCAAAGCCACCTTGGATACCACCAACGAATATCCCGAGACTCTCAATCTCGCGCTCGAAGCAGACGACGCTAGCTCCTACGAAATCTCCGAAACAAATGGCGCTTCAATCCAGCTCTTCGATCTCCCTGAGCACCCAGACAACATCGCCCTTTTCACCGGCACCTTCAGCCTCGATGGCAGAGCAGCCGTCGCTTCCAATGGCTCCGGCTTCACCACCGCCACCCTCAACGGCCCCCGCACCGAGCTTCTCTTCTGGAATGAATTTTCGAATCTCACTTCAGCGCAACAAGACTCGCACATTCACAAGTCGAATCCCGGAGCCACCGCAGGCTCCATCATTTACGAAATCACCGAGACTCCCGGGGAAGAATCCCTCCCACTCAATGGCCCCCTCACCGCTTATCCTTGGGATCTCACCACCTCCTCCGGATCTGTTCCCACCACCGGCGGCGCAGCTAGCAAACAGACCATCATCGACTCGCTCTTTAATCAAAGTGGCGAATCCCCTCTCTACCTAAATATCCACACCGTCGATAATCCCGATGGTGAAATCTGGGCCTTCCTCGCTCTTTCCGGTGGCTCGCAGATCTCCCCTGGCGCACCCGTCCTCTCCGCCCTTCCTGGCTCCGCCGAATACCCGCAGCTCTCCGGCGATGAATTGGAATCTGAAGTACGACGTTTCCTCAACCAAGCAACCTTTGGCGCGACCGACCCGCAAGTCACCGCCCTCGTCACCGAGATCGAGACCGAGCGCGTCAGCGACCCAAGCTACCACCGCCACAGCGCCTTCGACACCTGGCTTGACGATGAGATGAACCCGGTCGCCACCCCCCAGACCTACCTCCTCGACTACAACTTGGCCACCGACTTTCAATACTACACCCTCGGCGGAGCCTTCGACCCTGCCCGTAATCCTACCGATGGCACCACCGCCACTCCCGCACGACCCGCCATCTGGCCCACGGTCGACCGTAGCGATTCCGATCCCGAGAAATGGCACCTTTCTCTCGCCTATCCCATCTCAAAAGATGAGCTCGACCTCATCGATGACAACAACCTCGTAGAACCCTCCAACCGGAACCGTCGCCAAACTCACTGGCAGATGATGTTCAACGCGAAGGACCAGCTTCGCCAAAAGATGGGCTTCGCTCTCCAGCAAATCGTCGTCATCAGCGCCGAGGCCGACACCATCGAAGACAACATGTATGGCGCCTCCAACTACCAGGACCAGCTCAACAAAAACGCCTTCAATCACTACCGCGACGTCCTCGGCTTCGTCAACTGGTCACCCCTCATGGGCCGCTGGCTCTCCAGCCTCCAAAACCAAAAAGGAGCGGACCTCGATGGCGATGGAAACAACGACATCTTCCCAGACGAAAACCTTGCCCGTGAAGACATGCAGCTCTTCTCCATCGGCCTCTTCGAGCGCTGGCCAGATGGCTCGCTTCGTCTCGGCAGCGATGGCCTCCCCATCCCCACTTACACAAACGCCGACATCCGCGAGTTTGCCAAAGTCCTCACCGGACAATCTTTCGGGCAGTATAATTCGACAAGTGATCCCTGGGGTGGCGTCGCCTACTCTGCTCTGGTCGAGAACACCGACTTCGACCGCGGCCAAAACACCGATGGCCGCCTCACCCTGCGCTACTCCTATCCCATGAAAATGTTCGGCGCTTATCACGACCTCAGCGTGAAAACCTTCGCCGGCACCACCATCGATAACACCCACCTCACCGATCCAACCCTGCAGGGCATCGCCGACATCGAACAAGCGCTCGACTGGCTCGCCGGAAAGCCCGGGGACAGCCTCCCGGACTACGAGATGGTGAACAGCCACCGCAGCGTCCCCGCCTTTATCTGCCGCCGCCTCATCCAGCGCTTCACCACTTCTAATCCCTCGAAAGATTACCTCCATCGTGTCGCCACCGTCTTCAAAGATAACGAGGGTGATTTGGGCAAGACCATTAAAGCGATCCTTCTCGATTCTGAAGCGCGCATCGTCGATCTCAGCAACACCACCTTCGGCCTCAAGAAATCGTCTATCGAATCCTACATCCAGATTCTCCGCACCATGGAAGGCCTCACCCATATCCCGCTCACCGATCCTGCCGGAGCAGCGCCCTTCGATACCGCACCGGGAGTTTTCACCAACCCCGACCTCTTCCTCGACACCTTCGACCTTCCTCCCACTCAGCTTGCAAACCAAGAGCGGAACTTCCGCTTCCTCCAAGACTACACCATCACCTCCGGAACATCTGATCTTCAAATGGTTCCCTTCCGTCAGGAAACCGTCTTTAATTGGTATCTCCCAGACTACTCACCCGGTGGCCCGATCGCCGAAGCAGGCCTCGTTTCTCCCGAACTCCAGCTTTCCAATGAGCCCGATGTCATCCGCAACATCAACTTTCTGAACACCTTCGTTCGCGGCAACTTCGGCGCCAATTCCGATGCCCTCTCCGGCAATAACACCAACCAACAACTCGCACTCGGAGGCGGAGACGAGGTCAATAATAACGACCGCATCCGCCTCGACCGTGCAGGCCTCGGCATCTCGCTCTACCCCACCACCGCGAACATGCCCACCGCCACTGTCGAGCGGACCAGCGAATCACTCGCAGATGAAATCCTCGTCGATGAACTCGATCGCCGCCTCACCCTCGGCTACCTCAAGCGGAAATACCCCTACGATCCATCGGACGATGATGATCCGAGTGTCCCAGGAATCGATGACTTGCTCAAGAATCCTCGCGAACTCATCATTGACGCAGTCACCGCACACAACGATCCTTTCGGGGGAACGAACAATGACATCGACCGCATGAACAAACTCTCCGACGCCCTCTACCTCATCACCTTTAGCCCCGAGTTTCAGATTAAAAAGTAGGCTCACTTTAACCCTCCACTTTCCATGTCAGATTATCCCAGCCTCTCCCGCCGCCAATTCCTCCGCACCGGCACGTGCGGAACCATGGGCCTCGGCTCCCTCATCAACACCGTCACCCAGCTCCAGCTCATCAATGCTGCCGCCGCCGCAGATGTCGGCGGAAATGATGTCGTCGGCTCAGACTACAAGGCCATCGTCTGCCTCTTTCTCCGGGGCGGCTGCGACATGAACAACGTCCTCATCCCGGTCGCGGGGAACCCTCAAGCCGCTGGCTACACCGCTGATCGTGATGTCGTCGGCATCCGAAATGGCGTCGTCGATGCCACCCTCAACCCCACCGGAGAAAATGACACCCTTCCCATCACCGTCCCAGGCGGCGATCCCTTCGGGCTCCACCCTGCCTTGCCGAACCTCGCTTCGATGTATGGCACTGGTGACGCCGCCTTCGTTGCCAATGTCGGCACCCTTGCGCAGCCTACGACCTCCTCAACCTACCGGAGCGTCGCTCTTCCCAAGCAACTCTTCTCCCACTCCGATCAACAGACCGAGTGGATGTCATCGATCGCTGACAAACCTTACACCTCCGGCTGGGGAGCACGCGTCGCCGATCTCTATGACTCCTCTTGGAACCCACAGAGCCAGAGCTCCATGCTCATCACTGCCGCAGGGAATAATCAATTTCTCAACGGCGGAGATGTGAATCAATATTCCGTCACTTCCTCGGGCGCAATCTCCCTCGCCAGCTTCGGCACAAACTACAGCAGCGCTCTCGATGGCAACGGCGACTACCGCACGAATTCCACCGGCCAGCGTCTCAAAGCACTGGAAAGAATCATGGCATATAGCCATGGGCATCTCCTTGAAGATGGTTACAGCGCCGTCGTCCGTCGCGCTCGTGAGAACGAGGCGATTATTACCGAAGCCTCAACCGTAGCCACCGGACTCGGGCTTGATTTTGACACGACTTGGAACACCTACGGCGCAGACAGTGGAGTGGCCGATGAACTCAAAGCCATCGCCAAGCTCATCGCTGGTCGCGACTGCCTCGGCAACAAGCGCCAGATCTTCTTCGTCGATATCGGTGGCTTCGATACCCATCAGGACATCAATGCCGACCTCGCCGCCCAGCTTGGAAAAGTCGATGCCGCGATCGGTGCCTTCAACCAAGCGATGAAAGACCTCGCCGCCGCCGACCCCGATTTCGAATACGATAAAGTCACCACCTTCCAAGCCTCCGACTTCAACCGCACCTGGACGCCCAACAGCGACAACCCCGCCACCGCCGGCACCGACCACGCCTGGGGCACCCACACCTTCCTCTTCGGCGGAGCTGTCAATGGCGGCGACGTCTACGGCACCTTCCCCGAGCTCGCCGTTGGCAGCCTTAACGACGTCCCCTCCGGTTCCCGCGGCCGTTGGATCCCCACCACCTCAGTCGACCAACACAGCGCCGTCCTCGCCAAGTGGTTCGGCGTCCCCGTAGGCTCCACCGAAATGGCAACCATCCTCCCAAACCTCGACCGCTTCGAGTCCATCGACGCCACCGCAGCGAATCTAGGTTTCCTGTAGCAGAGGCTCTTAGCCTCTGTATCCACCTCAAAAGCACAGAGGCTAAGAGCCTCTGCTACACCCATGAAGCTCCGCCCCAACCCTCTCATCATCCTAGCGGGCCTCACCTTCTTCCTCTTTTACAAGTTCGCCCCAAAAACTTCCGAAGATCCACAAAAATCAACCTCCCCAAATTCCCCAAGCACTTTCGGAACCCCCTCCTCTTCCCAAAGAGAAAACAAAATCGACACCACCAACACCGACACGCGCTTCACCCGCTTCCTCGATGGCCGAGTCCACTGGCAGGCCTCCTTCACCACCAGCCGCCAGCTCCACCAATCTCCTGATCCCAGCGCTGATCTCCACCTCATCGAGCAACTCCTCAGCCACTACCGACTCCTCCACCAAGAAAACCCCGTCGGCACCGACAACGCCGAAATCATCGCCCAGCTCCTCGGCGAAAACCCAAAAAACGTCTTCTTCCTAGACCCCGATCTCTCCGCCCTCAACGAACACGGCGAACTCCTCGACCGCTGGGGCTCCCCCTTCGTCTTCCACTCTTTAAAAGCCGACCTCATGGACATCCGCTCCCCCGGCCCCGACCGCGAACTCTGGACAAAAGACGACCTCTCCCTCGGCTACGAAGACGCCGAGGCGGAACTTCGTCTCAACCGCTAAGCCGCTATCGTCGTAGCGACCTTCCCTCTTCATGCACTCCCGCGGTCGCCACCAAAGTTCCCGCTAAAACAATCCCCGACCTCACCGACGCGGAAGCACTTTTTAGAGAAGCCAGAATCAGCAAAGTGGCCACGCAGAGCAGAGAAGCTCTGGCGGAATAGGCGATCAGCCACTCAAATAATTCCAACATCCTGTGTTTCGTTTAGATCTTAGCTTTCATAATCTTGCGAATTTGCTCCAGCTCGTCATCGGTAAAATGGTCTTTCCCTAGATCCACCATCCCCAACAAACCATGTGCGAAAGATCCCTTAAAAAAAGTCTCCAACACCTGATTGAGAGCTGATTTCCCGACACCATCCCCCGTGGCTTCAGGTAAGTAGATATATTGCCTTCCTTACGCCAGTTAATCACCCCTTTTTTAAAGAGTGCGGTCAGAATCTTCCGAGTCGCCGAGTTCTTCGTTCCCGTAGGAAGCTTCGCCTGAATATCCAAGGCTGTCGCCTCACCCAAAGAGCAGAGGATTTGGTAAAATTCCCTCTCGCGGCGTGACAGTTGATCCAATGGAGTAGACATAAAATCGTATAACCTAACTAAGGTTCTCACATGGAGATTTCAATTCACGTCGATTCTGTCGATGTGTAAGGGCACGTCATAGGCTGCCCTCATCGAGCTTCACTTCTTGAAACCTCTCCCAATTCCTGAAGACTCCCACTCATGTCGCGTCTCCTAGCTCTCTTTCATTTTTCGTGCCTTCTGCTCGTTGCTCAGACTTCCCTGGCCAAACAACCCAACATCGTTATCTTCCTTACCGATGACCTCGGCTGGGGAGACCTCGCTTGCTACGGCCATCCGCGCATCAAAACCCCACACCTCGACAAGTTCGCTACGGAGGGCGTCCGCTTCACTCAGGCCTACTCTGCCTGCGGCGTCTGCTCCCCCTCCCGCTCCTCCATCCTCACCGGCCGCACTCCTTACCGAAATGGTGTCTGGCGCTGGCTCCCTTCAGGAAATGAAGCCCACCTCCGCGCCTCGGAGATCACCATCCCCGAGCTCCTCAAGCCCATCGGCTACGAAACGATGCACAGCGGGAAATGGCACCTCAACGGCCACTTCAACAGCCCCAAGCAACCCCAGCCGAACGACCACGGCTACGACTGGTGGTTCGCCACCCAAAACAACGCCTCACCCAGCCACAAGGACCCAAAAAACTTCGTCCGTAATGGCAAAGAAGTCGGCCCGCTCAAAGGCTTCTCTGCTGCCCTCGTCGCCCATGAAGCCAACCGCTGGCTCAAGGAACAACGCGACCCCACCAAGCCCTTCTTCATCACCGTCTGGACCCACGAACCGCATCTCCCCATCGAGAGCGACCCCGAGTTTCAGAAACCCTACGCCGATATCGAGAACCCCGGCGTCCGCCAGCACCACGGGAATATCACCCAGATCGACCACGCCTTCGGCAAGCTCATGGCGACCCTCGATGAACTCGGTCTCCGCAAAAACACCCTCGTCGTCTTCACCTCCGACAACGGCCCCGAGGGCAACGGCAAAGGAAAGCTCTCCGCACCCGAGTCCCAGCAAAACCGCACCTGGGGCTCCACCGGCGGGCTCCGCGGCCGCAAGCGCGATAGCCACGAGGGCGGCATCCGTGTCCCTGCTATCATCCGCTTCCCCGCCCATATCAAGCCCGGCACCACCAGCGACATCCCCATCATCGGCTCCGACCTCTTCTCCACCGCCCTCGCCGTTGCCGACGTCCCCGTCCCCACCGACCGCACCATCGATGGCGTCAACATCCTCCCCGCCTGCGCAGGCCAGCCCGTCGACCGCCCCGTCCCCCTCTTCTGGCGCACCCACATCGCCCCCTCCAAAAGCCACGCCGCGATGCGCATCGGCGACTGGAAAATCGTCGCCGACCAAGCCCTCAAAAACTTCCAGCTCTACCAAATCCAAACCGACTGGAAAGAAGAACACGACCTCGGCAAAGAGAACCCCGAAAAACTCGCCGAGCTCAAAGCGAAATTCCTCCAGGTCTGGGCCGACGTCGAAAAAGAAGGACCCAGCGAATGGTGGGAAAACCAAGCCAAAGCTGAACGCAAGAAACAGAGGGGTAAAAAGAAATCTCCCAAGCTCCCCGCTGGAAAAGATCACACCGGAGACTTCCCCATCGTTCATGGGGCCGAAGTCGCCTTCGACGAATTTGGCTACCACCTCGATACCGGAGACGGCGAAGGCTTCGCCCTCCAAAAGCTCGCCATCCCGCTCCAGGAAGCCGCGACCTTCAAAGTCAAATTCCGCTCCGCCACCAATGGCGCCACCAGGAACGCCTGCTTCTGCTTCGGCCCCGAACCCACCAACAACGCCCTTTACAAAGCTGGCGCTCTCATCGGCATGGGAAAACACGGCATCTTCGAGGGTGGCTGGGGCAACGTGAATAGCGGCACCGCAAAGAGCGCCAAGTTCGAACCGCTCACCACCTTCGAGGCCACAATCACCATCGATCTCGACCACGGAAAAGCCATCCTCCAAATCCGCGACACCACCGTCACCCAAACCCTCCCCGCCAGCCTTGAGCAAGTCAGCTACATCGGCATCTACGCCAAGAACACCCGCTCCCTCTTTAGTAAAATCGAGCGCCTAAAATAAGGAGCGTGGCCTAAGTGCCCTTGGGTATTTTTAAGCCTGTGTTGTTTTCCAAATCCAAGCGCACTCTTCGGTCTCGTAGCATTCATGCGCCGCCGCTAACCCACTGCGCACAATCCGCATTTTCAAAAGCTGCACGGGAAACCGTGCAGCCTTTATTTTGTAATCGTTTTCTTTTTTAGCGCCTTTTTATTTCCATCGAATGGATTCACTGGCGAGGACGGCTCGTTGGTTTTTGGCAGATGTTTTTTGAGGCGGGCCTTGATGGGATCGAACTCAGGGTTACGCGCTTGATTGACCCATTCCATGGGGTCGGTCTCATGATCGTAAAGTTCCTCGCCACCCTTGTAGACAATGTAGCTGTAGCGCCCGTCGTAGATGCGGTGGTTCCCCATCTGATAAGTCGTCAGTGTAGGTTCGGTCCACTTCATGTCCGGATTGCGGAGGAGTTTGGCAAAGCTGCGGCCGTCATGCTTCGGGTTGGCTGGCAGTCCGCACAACTCGGCAAGCATCGGGTAGAGATCGATGAGATTGACCACTCCGTGACACTTTTTACTCGCTGGAGTCACCCCGGGAACCATAAAGAGCATTGGCACGCGGGTGGATTCCTGCCAAAGCAGAGTTTTTCCATATCTCAGTTTCTCGCCGAGATGCCAGCCATGATCACCGAAGAGAACCACGATGGTGTTGTCCGCATGCTGACTCTCACTGAGCCCATCCAGCAGGACTCCGAGGCAGTCATCGACAAATGAAACCGTCGCGAGATATGCCTGAACCGCCTCTTTATGCTTCTTGTATTTGTCCGTGCGCGCCCACCAGTCATTCACGTTTTTTCTGGGCTTCCCATCTCCATAAAGTGGCTTCCCGTCTTTCCTGATGATGTCGTCGTGATCCGTGCGGAAGCTCTTAGGCAGCACAATCGAATCGAGAGGATACTTGTCGTAATATTTCTGCGGCACGTAGAACGGGAGGTGCGGCTTGGAAATTCCTACGGCCATGAAGAAGGGCTTTCCGTCAAAATCACGAGTCTTCAGCTGCTCGGCAGCCCAAGTCGCCGTCTTAAAATCCTTCATCAAGGTTTCGTCGTTTCCACTGCTTGGACCCCAATCGAAGACCGCGCCCTTTCCATTCGCTTTTTTTCCATCGAGATCGAGAAGCCCATTGGCCGGCTTGTCTTAAGTGGCAGGTCCAGCGGTAGGCATCGACTTATGCCATTCGTCAAAGGCCCATTCGCCCTCGTCGAGTTCCCCCGCGACTTTCGTTCCGTGCTTATGGAAGATCTTCCCCATCGAGAGGGAGTGGTAGCCATGCTCCGAAAAGTATTCCGGGATCGTCACGAGGTCCTTCGCCTTTGGTGCATCTTTAAGATTCGTATTATTCCCATAGACACCCGTGCGGTAGCAATGCCCGCCGGTCATGAATGACGACCGCGAAGGTCCGCACACCGTCGAGGAGCAATGGGCATCATGCATCACCATGCCACCCTGCGCATTGAACTTATCGATATTCGGAGTCTGCACCTGCGGGTTGCCGCCCATGCAGCCGACCCAGTCATTCAGATCATCAATAGCGACGAAGAGGACGTTCATCTTCTTCGCGGCCAGAACCGGGGCCGCATGCGCGTGGCCTGTCCCGATCAGTATCCCAAGCAGGGCGAGGCCTATTTGTTTTATCATTATTTGATCTCCTTGATCCAGATGTTCCGAAAGCGAACGTCCTGGCCGTGCTCTTGGAGCTTGAGGGGTTCATCAGATGGGCCATTCTTCACTCCCCCATTGGCGTGCTTCACCGTGACATTATCGTGAACCTTGATGCCATTCCACCAAAGGGTCAGTCGAGCGGGTTCCGTCTGCTTCTCGCCTTCCCATTCGGCAGCTTTGAAAATGAAGTGGAAGGAGTGCCACTCGCCATTTGGGCGCCATGCGTTGCCCTTCGGCACGTGCTCCATGCAGACTGCTCCGATTCCGTGAGGTCCTATCTTCCAGCCGTAGGGGTCCGCAATATTTTTCCCCTTAGGTGACTCGATCTGCAACTCGTGACGGTTCTGCATGTAAACTCCGCTGTTGGCATAGCCTTCAGCCTTATCATCCCCTCGACCACCCATCATGACAAACTCCACGTGGCCTTCGAAATCGTGATACTTTTTCTTAGTGACAAGGTCATGAGTGCCCCATTTTTTCCCGCCATCCGTCATAAGAACCTTGCTCTCATCAGTCGGACTCTTCACCACTTTCCAAGTGATCGGCATCTTCTTCTTGGGCCACATTTCCCAATTCTTTTGGACAGAGCCCAACGTTCCGTCGAATGGGATATCGGCGCCCTTGGGAGCCTTCACCCCAAGGTCTCGAGTCTTGTCATAGCCTGCTTGTTCCTCGGGCTTCTTGGCATTGGCAACTGCTCCAATCAGAGAGAAAGCTGCGCAGAAGGAAATCAGTCGTTTGCTTTTTATGAATGTCATGATGAGAACCTTACGTGTCGGATTCAATCTTCCTTTCGAAGGCATGCTACAACAACAAGCGGTCAAGCAGGACATGCACAGCAAAAGGCGAAATTTGCGCAGCAAAAAACTGACACCACTTCATGATTCATATCGTCAAGAACCCGAATTACGAAACTATGCCCATCGAAAAACACGACCTCCTCCACGAATTCCCCGAGCACCGCAAAACCATCCATCAGCTTAAGATCAGCGAATATCATGAGGTCGATAAAGAGGTCCACCGCATTGAGGAAAACATCGAAACTCCCTCCGATGACTACACTCAAACCACCAAGATCAAACGACTCGCGCTCAAGGACGAACTCCACAAAATGATTCTCGCCGCCCGCTAGAAAAACTAAGCCCTCAATCAAGTCGCATCAGCGCTTTCGGTTTTTGTAATCAGACATCGTGTCGCTGGTGCCAACCATGCCCTTCTCATCGGTGATCCCCGCGAAGACAATCGGCATGAATGGCGCGGGATTTTCATCCAGCGCCCAAGCAACTCCTCGCATGAGGAGCAAGCGATACATGGGATCGTAAAAGGTATAAGTATAGTGACCGGTCGTGGTTCCGAAGACCCGACCCTTGCCGGAGGTGTAGGTCCAAAATGCCTGACTGCGCACGTCCTCTCCTGCGAGGACATCTTTAAAAAAGGCACTTTCCGTTGCGGGTGCAATTGCTCCGATGACACGAATTTCATCCCGAGCCAGAAGATTCCAATAAGACTCGTCGTTGAGCTTCACCGTCTTCGGTAAACCCTCGAAGGCGGGGTGCGTGGTATCGAGAAAGAGTGAGTGCTGGTGATCAAACTTGCTCCATTTCGATTCTTTGTTCCCCTTCCACGAGCAGCCGATGCAGTCCGCCAGCTTCTCCGCCTTTTCGAGCGGACGCATGATGCAGGACTCGTGAATCGAAACCACGGAACCACCACGATCTACGAAGGCTTGATACATCGCAAACTGCTCGGGCGTCAGATCAGGGAGATGGAGATACTGAATCAGGAGGTCCGCCTGATCGAACTGAGCTTGAGTTGGAAACTGAAAAGCTTCATCGACGCTCACCCGTGAAATCTTTTTCAGGAGCGGCACAAAGAGTTCTTTGATGCGGATGTAGTCATGCTCGCCGCCCCGATGATCCTCTGGACCGGCAAGCCAGAGAATGCGGACATCGCGACTAATTTTAGTCCCTTTCCAATCACCCGTGAGCTTCTCGACCTCTGCCTTGGGCATGAGTGGGTTCGGCTTTGAAACAATGCTCTTTCTTTTATCTGCGGCGATCAGGAGGAAGGCGAGGCTCGCTAGGGGGAATACCAGAAGGGTTTTTCGTTTCGTCATTAGATCAAGGTTCTTACATTTCGCAAATGGCTTCTGCCAAGGCGAGCGGGAATTTCGAGTGACCTTGACATCGAGTTCCTCGATCGCTGGGGTCGCCTTTCGTCTTTCCCCCAATGAGCAATCCACTATCCATTTTATCTTACTTGGCCTCACTGAGACTTGGGCGCATACGACGTCACTGATCAATCTCTCATCCAGGAGAGTTTATTACGGAAAGCGAGATTTTCACTCTTTCCGAGCGAGTAAATAGCGCTTCTGGGAAATTGCCATTTGGGTCGTCGTTTTTTTCGTGCTAATTTATCCGACGACATATTTCCTATTTCCGAGGTTAATCGGGACGCACACACATGAAACACAACGCCTTAACGAGGCCCGCGCTGTTTGCGCTCGGGTCACTTATTTCTATCGGAACCGCGCTTGCCGAGCAGGTCATTTTTACTGAGATCCAGTATAATGCCCAAGCAGGACAGCCCGAGTTTATCGAGGTGAAAAATAACACCGGAACTCCCATGGACTTCGGCACGTGGGCCTTCACCAATGGAGTCGATTACACTTTCCCCGATTTTAACCCCGGTGACACAGACGCTCATATTTTTCAACCATTCGAGACGATTCTGGTTTCTCCGGTATCGGCAACAGCGCTTCGCACTGCTTACCCAAGTATTCCCGCTGGGGTCCGAATCTTCGGCCCCTACACCGGCGCACTGAGTAACTCGGGAGAGACCCTCACTCTCAGCGATAAGAACGGCGTCATTATGACGACCGTGGAATATAATGATGGTGGCAAGTGGCCTGCCTCAGCCGATGGCACGGGCCATACTCTTTCCCGGATCAACCCGAACCTCACGAACTACGAATGGCGCAACTGGGCTGCGAGCAGCTCGATAGGCGGCACTCCAGGAGAGGACAATACGATCATCACGACTCCTCTCCTCGTCATCAGCGAGGTCCACTTCGGCCCTGATGGTAATACCGACTGGATCGAACTCCACTCCCCAACCACCACGGTCTCAGGGGCTCCTTTTAAGCTTTCGTCTGAAAAGACCCTCTCTGATGCGGTCTCCCTCTCGGGCACGATTCCCGCAGGCGGCTACCAAAGCTTCCCGGCCGTTTTCACCCCGGATCTCAATGGCGACATTAATCTCTTCCTCTCGGGCGGTCCCACCATTCTCGATGCCGTGCGTCTCGACCGAGACAATGGCGAGGAGTCCTTCCAATCTCTTCCCGTGGGCAAGGAGTTCTACGGCGGTCCCGGAAGCACCCAAGATCAGCCAAATAATCCTTCGTCCCGACAGACCGACATCGTCATTAACGAAATCATGTATGACGCGCCCTCCGATCAAGGAACGGGAGAATACATCGAACTCTACAATCGCGGAACCGAGTCAGTGGACCTCTCGGGGTGGGAAATCTCCGACGGCGTCAGATTTGACTTTCCCGCAGGTACCTCACTGCCAGCGGGTGGCTACCTCGTGATCGCAGCCGATGCGACCTGCTTGGTCGAAGGTCACGGAACGATCCCCGTCGTGGGTGATTGGCGTGGCGGCCTGCGTGATGGCGGTGAGTTGCTCCGCATCGAAGATCAGAATGGCAACCTTGTCGATGAAGTCGATTACCTCCCAGAAGGCGACTGGCCGAACTTCGCGGACGGTGATGGCAGCAGCATGGAGCTCCGCCACCCCGACATGAATAATGACATCTCCACCGCTTGGGCGGACAGTGATGAGAGCCAGAAATCGACAATGGAGAGCTTCAGCTACACCGCGGACTTCCTCCGCTCGACGTGGCTCCCTCTGACATCAAATCAGGAGCTGCAAACTCATCTTGTGGGTGATGCACACGTCATCATTGAGAATGTCTCAGTGAAGCAAAATAATAGCGGATCAAACCTCGTGCAGAATCCCGGGACAATGTCGCCGACAGAATCGAGCGCCAACGGCTGGGTCTGCCAAGGCACCCACTGGGCGAGCTTCATGGATGCGGGAAAACTGAACCTCATTGCTGATGGTCACGGAGACAATAAAGCGAACCGTGCCGAGGTCGATATGACCGCACCGGTGGTGGGCGAGAGCTACACACTGACCTTTGACGGTCGATGGGTTAGCGGCAAGTCGCGCATCATTTTCCAAACTCTGGATCATGGGTTCGGAACGAGCTTCCTTCTCCCCATTCCTGCAAATCTCGGCACTCCCGGAGCGGCAAACTCGGCCCTTCTCGGAAGTGCGGCCCCTACCGTGACCGGCGTAATCCACAGCCCAGCGGTTCCCTCGAACTCTGTCCCCGTCACAGTGAGCGCACGCATCGAATCGGCTAACGCTCTCACCTCCGCAGAGCTGGTCTATCGTCTCGACAACTCAACCGGGTCCGGAACCTGGGTCCGCTCAGCAATGACGAACGATGGCTCCGGCCTCTTCAGCACCACGGTGAGCAACTACACCGCACAGGGAAATATCGTGCAATTCTATGTCGAAGCCACCTCGGGAGTCGAAACAACCTTCCAGCCTCGCTACGGTGCTGACCGTCCCGCGATGTGGATCGTCGATAACCGCACGATGCCCAGCCAGCTTCTCCGCGAGCGCTTTATCGTCTCGAATTACGATCGCGCCGCACTTACAACGAGTATCGGGGGCGGACCGACCTTCGACTACAACTTCCCCCGTATGTCGAACCACTTTTTCAATGCGACCTTCATCGCGAACGAAAGTGAAATCCACTACAATGCAGAGATCCGCAAGAGCGGTAGCCCGTTCACACGCTCGACAAATTCAAACATCGACCACGGCAAGTGGAAGCTCCCGGGAGATCGCCTTTTCCGTGGCCGCCGCCGCAGCGTGATCGATGCTTCGGGAACAACAGAAGGCAGTGGCACTCCCCGCTACTACGATGACCGCATCGCGCGCTACTTCCTCTATCAACTCGGCCACCCTATCAACGAGATGGAGTTCGTGCACTCGGTAGTCAATACCCTCCCCTTTAAGTTGCGTGAGAATCACGAGCCGATTTCAAATGATTTCCTCAATCGGAACTTCGCTGATGGAAATGACGGCACCCTCCTCCGCATTGATGATGAGTGGCGCTTTACGAGTGATAATGGTGACACACGATCCAGCCGAAACGCTGACTGGTCTTATAAAGACACCGATAACCCCACCGCTTATCAAAGTGAGTGGATCATGCGCACCCGCGAGACGGACCATGACTTTTCTACCTTCATCGAGTTCACTCGCGAACTAGATAGCAATGACTTCGACGAAGAGAAATTAGCCCGAATGGCGAATGCCGACATGCTCAGCTTGAACGCCGTCGTCCGTGGATACGATGCAGACTGGGATACCATCACGGTAAACCGCGGTAAGAATGCCTACCTCTATCGTCCGAAGGACGGGGATGGCTGGATGCTCCTGCACTGGGATGGCGACCGCGTCTTCGAGCGCACAGGTCAGGCAATCCTCGGCAATCGGACTGGTGTGAGTAAATATTTTTCACAGCCCTACATCCGCCGCCAGATGCACTACTACATGACCAAGCTGCTCGATGAGCACACCAAGGGATCTGCGCGGACGCTGGCTTGGATGGATGCGGAAACCGCTGCCGTAGCAGGAACGGGTGTCATCATGCCAAAGTCGCACTACACAAACTGGTTCGACGTAAGAGAGAACCTCGCGAGAAACTTCATCGGCAGTGCGAACGCGAACGCCGCTTTCGCCGTGACGACCAATAACGCGCCCACGACTGATGACGTCTTCACGCTCGCAGGCACTTCGCCTCCTACGGTTTTCGAAATCCGCGTCGTGGGCGCAGACGATACCCAGCTCAGTTGGCCCGGAACAACGACTTGGGAACTCAGCGGCATCACTCTCCAGTCAGGAACCAACACTCTGTCTATTGAGGGAATCGACCATGATGGAAATGTCATCGAGCAGACCACCTTCACCATCACCAAGAGTAACAATGCAGCTCCGGTCATCATCATCAACTCCACCCCCAAATCTCTCAATCTTGCCACCGGCGAACCGCTCGCCCTCGACGCGACGGAGAGCTTCGACCCGGAGGGTGACATGCTCACTCTCGCATGGGCAGTAATGCCAAATGACGGAGTAGATCTCACTTCCGGACCCGACAGTGCCAACATTATCTTCAGCAAGCCCGGCTTCTATCTGGTGACTGCGAGCACGACCGATAATGCGGCCCAGATGGCGAGCAAAACGATCGGCGTCTCGGTTTATCGGGACGATCAGTTTTCGACCTTCGGTAGTCCGCAGTTAGAGAATTTCTGGACTTCATTTCGTGCCACCAAGCACGACAATGCTCCCAGCGGCCCCTATTATTCGCTCCAAGATCACGACGGGCGTCTCACCATCAATATTCCACTGAGCACCACGCCACTCGGCCTCCCTGCACCGATGCTTCCTGCGCCGGTCCAGTATGTCGACTACGGCGATGTCTGGAAATATGATGATTCGAATGCCGAACTTACAGGCACTTTTGCTCAGCCAAACTTCGATGACTCCGCATGGCAATCTGGTCCCGGGTTCCTCGGCGTTGGCGAATCCGGCCTCCCCGATCCCGGACTCCAGACTTCCAATCTGCGGAAGGACTCAGCCGCTGGATTAATAACTTACTATTTCCGCAAGGAATTCGAATTCACCGGGGATCCAATCGGTGCCCAGCTGAGTATCGACCATCTGGTCGATGACGGTGTGCGTTACTACCTCAATGGTCAGGTGATTGGAAATGTGCGTCTTCCCGACGGAGTGATCGACTCTAATACCCCGGGAACGAAATTACCTGTGGAAGATGTCGTTGAAGAAAATGTGCTGATCGTCGATGTCTCAAGCGCAATTGTTCAAGGCACGAATGTCTTCGCAGCAGAAGTGCATAACGAGCGCGCGAGCAGCTCTGATGTCGTCTTCGGCGCTCGCATGAGAATCGCCGCGAACCCAGTGAGCAATGGTGTCATCAGCCTCGACGATGCCGAGCACCCTTGGCTCAAACGCCCGCTTCCCGGTGGAGACTGGATTCTCCAAACCGAGGTGAAGCTCGAAAAGGCCCAGTTCGGCGAGTTCTACGCCGGCCTTTTAGTCCAAGCCAATCAAGGCGGAAATGCCTTCCGCTACGGAGTCGGCTTTAAAGATGGCACCGAGATCTCAGCCTTCCGCGTGAATCCCTCCGGCAATTCGGAAACGATCGGTGGTGGAAGCGCGATTGAGAAAGACATCGCAGTGGTGCGCATCGAAAAAAGCGGTGATCTCCTGAAATTCCAACAACTCATTGATGGGGCATTTGTCCAAGTGCATCAGATTACCCTGCCAGCTGGAACCACCTTCAGCACCGGAGGCGTCTTCGCCTCGACCGAGGCCGAGCAGTCTCTTGAAGCCAGCTTTGACTACGCAATGCTCATTCAGCCGACTATTGAATTCGCAGCATGGATGACGGAAAATGGCTTCACCGATCCTGATGCGGAATATGAAAATAGCGGGCTGAGCAATCTTCTCGCCTATGCCTTAGGCGCTGATCTCGGGAACACCGTAGAACCTCAGATCAGCAGTGGTGGCGGCGCGATCACCTTCAGTCATCGCCAACGACTTGCTGACACCGAGCTCAACTACAGTGTGGAATCCTCGACCGATCTCGTTGATTGGGTCCCCGCTGGAGATCTGACTCCTCAGGGCGACCTCGTCTCGAATCCCGACGGCACGTTCACCGTAAATCTGCTGAGCAACATTAACGCAGCAGACCGACCCGAGGTCTTCTACCGCTTGATCGTCACTCTTCCCTAGCGCTGGTCACGGTAGGTCTTGGGTGTCATCCCTACGATACTACCGAACTGCCGAGTGAAGGCACTTTGGTCACTAAAGCCACAGGCGAGAGCGATCTCGCTGAGGCTCTCGGTGCCGGTTTCAAGGGCGTGGCAAGCCGCCTCAATCCGGCAGCGACTAATGTATTGCTTGGTGGAGATACCAAAGAGTCCCTCGATCCGCTGACTGATTTGATAGGTCGAAAAACCTGTCGCCTCAGCAAGTTCAGTATGGCGTAGGGGCTGATCGAGATGGTCACGGATATGACCGAGGATTTTCGCAAGCGACTCCAGATCACGGGCGCTTGGACTCGCCCCACCCACGTCACGAGAAATCCCGGAAAGCCCCCTGATCTCCCCCTCCTCATTTTTCAAAGCTCGCTTCCAGGTCAGACACCAGCCTTCGTGACCATCGGCATAAATATGAAGTTCGAGCTGATTCTTAATCGCTGGGCCACCCTCAAGAATCTCACGATCCTGCGCCTGAAATTCTTCGCCTAGAGGACTTGGAAAAACCTCAGTAGCCGTCTTTCCCAAGAGGTCACTCTTTTTCTTCATCCCACAGCGAGCCACCAGAGTGTCATTCACAGTAAAATAGCGGCCATCACGATCCTTCACAAAATAGGTCGTGTCCGAGACGTCATCGAAGAGCTCGTGACTCGGGTCTGAAAAATCGCGGTGCATTTCTAAATGCCAGCTCACGCCATTTTTGACAAAATTCAAAGAAAACACTCGCACTCAAGACAAGACTTCCGGCACAGCCTGAGCTAGCCTTTCAAAAATGACCACTTCTACCGACCCCATCTTCCAAGGCTGTATCCCAGCTCTCATGACTCCCTGCGATGCCGAGGGGAACATCAATTACGACGCGCTCGTCGCCACCGCACAAGACCTCATCGATCAAGGCATGCGTGGCGTGGTCTACTGCGGCTCGATGGGGGACTGGCCGCTGCTCACTGATGCGCAGCGCCAAGAGGGTGTGCGCCGTCTTGTGGAAGCGGGCATTCCGACCGTCGTCGGCACCGGGGCACAGAACACCAAGATCGCCGCTGAGCATGCCGCGCACGCCCGAGAAGTCGGCGCGCACGGGCTCATGGTCATTCCTCGCGTGCTCTCACGAGGCTCCGCGCCCGCCGCGCAGGTGAATCATTTCAGCGCTATCTTGGAAGCAGGGGGCGATCTCCCCGCCGTCATTTATAACAGCCCTTACTACGGCTTTGAGACCAAAGCGGATCTCTTTTTTTCGCTGCGCGAAAAGTTTCCCTCACTTGTCGGCTTCAAGGAATTTGGTGGCGCGACTTCACTGAGCTACGCCGCCGAGCACATCACCTCGGTCGATGACTCACTCATCCTCATGGCGGGAGTCGACACCCAGGTCTATCACGGCTTCGTGAACTGCGGAGCCACTGGCGCGATCACCGGAGTTGGCAACGCCCTCCCCAAGGAAATTCTCCGCTTCATCGAGCTCTGTGAATCCGCTGCCAAGGGCAACACGCTGGATCGCAAGTTTGCCCAAGAGCTCTCCGAGGCCCTCACCGTGCTCTCGACTTTTGACGAAGGCGCGGACCTCGTCCTCTACTACAAGGAACTCATGGTCCTCGAGGGTCACTCCGCTTACGAGCATCAGATCTACGCCGATGACAAGCTGAGCCCGAGCCAGAAACAATTCCTCCACAGCCAGTGGCGCCTCTTCCGCGATTGGTGGGCAAACTGGGACGGCGCGAATTCCTAAGCCACGATGAAAAAGATTCGCGTCATCGACTCGCACACCGGAGGCGAGCCCACGCGCGTCGTCATTGATGGCACACCCACGCCACCCGAGGCAGGCGCGCTCGCCTCTCGTGATTTTCTCAAAAACGAGCACGACTGGCTCCGCCGCGCCCTCATCCTAGAGCCGCGTGGATTCGAGGCCATCGTAGGAGCCTACCTCTGTGAACCCGCCGACCCGACCTGCGTCACCGGCGTCGTCTTTTTTAACAATGCCTCCTATCTCAACGGCTGCCTCCACGGCACCATCGGCCTCGTAGAAACCCTCGCCCACCTCGGAAGAATCACCGCAGGAGATCACCGCATCGAGACCACCTCGGGAGTCGTCATCGCCACCCTCGCAGAGGACCGCAGCATCACCGTAAAAAATATTCCCTCTTACCGCTTCCGCGAAAATCAAGTGGTCGACGTTCCCGGCTACGGCCAAGTCACCGGCGACATCGCTTGGGGCGGAAATTGGTTCTTCCTCATCCAAGACCAGGGCCCCGAGGTCCGCCCCTCCGAGATCGAGGCCCTCACCCACTTCACCTCCGCCGTCATGACCGCGCTTGATGATCAGAATATCCGCGGAGCCGATGGCGGCGTCATCGATCACATCGAGACCTTCGGCCCGCCCCAAAAAGGCGTCACCGCAGACAGCCAGAACTTTATCCTCTGCCCCGGTAAGGCCTATGACCGCTCACCCTGTGGAACCGGCACCTCCGCCAAGCTCGCCTGCCTCGCCGCCTCCGGAAAACTCGCCGAGGGAGAAATCTGGCGACAAGCAGGCATCATCGGCACCAGCTTTGAGGGATCATTTCTCAACCTCCCTGAGGAAGGAAAAGTCACCCCCGTCATCCGAGGATTCGCCCACGTCACCGCGGAGTGCACCCTCCTCCTCGACCCACGTGACCCCTTCCAATTCGGCATCGGCTCATGAAGGAAATCCTCATCGTAGGCGGCGGAGTTATCGGCCTCAGCATCGGCTACTACCTCTCGAAGAGCGGGCACGCCGTCCGCATCATCGAGCGCGATCCCGAACTGGAAAAATCCTGCTCCAGCGGCAATGCTGGGATGATCGTCCCAAGCCACTTCATCCCACTCGCCGCCCCAGGAGTCATCTCACAGGGCCTCAAATGGATGCTCGACCCCAAGAGCCCCTTCTTCCTGCGCCCCCGTCTTGACACCGAACTCGCACGCTGGATCTGGCTTTTCATGCGCCACTCTAATCCAAAGCACGTAGCGAAAAGCGAACCCCTCCTCCGCGACCTCAGCCTCATCAGCCGCAAGCTTCACCTCGAACTCGCTCGTGAGGAAAAGTTTCCCCTCATCGACAAAGGCCTCCTCATGCTCTGCCAGACTCAAAAGGGACTCGATGACGAAGCAGAAGTCGTCGAGTCAGCCCACCGCCTCGGCCTCGAAGCGGAACTCATCGGCCAATCAAGAATCGCCGAAATCGAACCCCATTCCGACATCAATGCCATCGGCGGAGTCTTGTTTCCACAGGACTGCCACCTCGACCCCAGTGATTTCACCCGCGCCCTCCGCCAAAGCATCCTCCGCTCAGGAGGAGAGTTCATCCACGACGAAGCAGAATCCATTGGGAAAGACGGTATTCGCACAAAATCAGGAACGACCTACCGAGCCGACACCACCATTTTAGCCGGAGGCATTTCCTCGGTCGACCTCGCCCGCCAGCTCGATCTCAAACTCCCCATGCAGGGCGGAAAAGGCTACTCCCTTACCCTCCCAAAGCCTCTCCGCAACCCACGCCTCTGTTCTCTTCTAAAAGAAGGCCGCGTCGCCGTCACTCCCATGGGAGATCAACTCCGCGTCGCCGGCACCATGGAGATTTGTGGAAAAGACACCTCCATCAGCAAGCCCCGCCTCCAAGGCGTCATCGAATCCTTCTGCTCCTTCTACCCCGAGTTCAACCCGCAGGAATTCGCGGGCCTCGACCCCTGGGTTGGCCTCCGTCCTTGCTCTCCCGATGGCCTCCCCTACCTCGGAAAAGCCCCCGGTCGGAACGACGTCATCATCGCCACCGGCCACTCCATGATGGGCCTTTCGCTCGCGCCCGTCACCGGTCGAATCGTTGCCGATCTCATAGAAGAAAAAGAACCCTCGATCAAGATTCGCGCCCTCGCTCCCGAGCGATTCGGTTGATCTCCACACTTGGGGCGCGACTCAGCTCTACTTTTGCGCCAGCATCCCGCCTCCCCGATGTTTCGCCAACTGACCATCCCCTCGCTCATGCGCGAGGGCAAAAAAACCGCTGTCCTTTCGGTCCCCCTCATCATTGGGCAGGTCAGCCAGATGCTCATGGTCATCGCCGACACCGTCATGATCGGAAAAGTCGGCATCACCGAGCTGGCGGCTCTCACCTTTGCCAATACCGTCTTCGCCATTCCCTTCGTCTTCGGCATCGGACTCATTACGAGCATCTCCGTCCTCAGCTCCGGAGCCGCTGGAAGAAAAGACGAAGCCGAAGCACGCGCCACCTGCCGCAATGGCTTCTACCTCGCACTCGCCGCCGGACTCATTCTCTTCCTCCTCTCCTCCGCTATCATCCCCTTTTTAGACATCTTCCGACAGCCGGCCAATGTCACAGCCGCCACCCCACCTTACCTCTTTCTCATTCTCATCTCCCTCGTCCCCGCCCTCGGCTCGATGGGGCTCAAAAACCACGGCGACTCCCTCGGCCGCCCCTGGCCCTCCTTCTTCATCTTTCTCTCCGGAGTCATCCTCAATATCGGCCTCAACCAGCTCTTCATCTTCACCCTCGGCTACGGTCTCGTCGGTGCCGGATGGGCCACCCTCATCTCCCGCATCGCCATCCTAGTCGCCATGCTTATCTGGCTGAACCGCGCCAAAAGCATCAACCAGCTCACCCCCCATCGCTGGCTCGCCCGCCCTGACCCAGTCACCCTCCGCAAGCTCCTCGCCCTCGGCATCCCCGCCAGCCTCCACCTCCTTGCCGAGGTCGGCTCCTTCTCCGCCGCCGGCTTCCTCGTCGGCTTCTACGGCGAAGTTCCCCTCGCCTCCCACCAGATCGCCCTCACCACCGCAGGCACCCTTTTCATGATTCCCCTCGGCCTCGCCATCGCCCTCACCATGCGCATGGGAAATGTCGCAGGTGCGGGAGAAAAAGAGCGCTACCCCGCCATCATCGTCTCCGGCTGGCTCCTCACCATTTTCTTCGTAGGCCTCACCTCTCTCTTCTGCTGGCTCGGGCGAAACGTCATCGCCGGACTCTACGTCGATGAAGCCGAGGTCATCGCCCTTGCAGCAACGTTCCTCATCGTCGTCGCCGTCTTCCAGTTTGTCGATGCCATCCAAGTCGTCTCCGGCGGTATCCTCCGAGGATTAGAAGATGTCAAAGTCCCCGCGTGGACCGCCTTCCTTTCCTACTCCCTCATCGGCGTCCCCTCCGGCTGGCTTCTCGCCACCCGAGGCAACCTTGGCCCCGTCGGCATCTGGTGGGGCCTCGCCATCGGCCTCACCGTCGCCGCCGTCATCCTCACCGCCCGCGTCTTTAAAATCGCTCGCTGAAAAATTCCCTCGCTCGCATCAGTAGTTATCTTCTCATGCGATCTCTCCTCTCCTGTTTAGGATTTCTCCTCATTTCGAATTTAGGATTTTCCGCGCAGCGGCCAAACATCCTCGTCATTATCGTAGACGACCTCGGCTACGGCGACCTCTCCTCCTACGGCGCCACCGATCTCAAGAGCCCGCACATCGACTCGCTCATTTCCGATGGCATGCGCTTCAGCGAGTGCTACGCAAACTGCCCCGTCTGCTCCCCCACCCGCGCCGCCCTTCTCACCGGTCGTTATCAAGAACTTGTCGGCGTTCCCGGAGTCATCCGCACCATGCCGCAGGATAACTGGGGCTACCTCGCGCCCTCCGCCACCATGCTTCCCCAAGCGCTCAAGCCACTCGGCTACCACACCGCCGCCATCGGAAAATGGCATCTTGGGCTCGATCAAGAAGCCCACCCAAACACCCGTGGATTCGACCTTTTCCACGGCTTCCTCGGCGACATGATGGACGATTATTACACCCATCTCCGCCACGACCGTCACTACATGCGGCGCAATCAAGAGAGGGTAAACCCCAAGGGCCACGCGACTGACATCTTCAGCGACTGGGCCTGCGACTACCTCACCGAACGTCAGAAAAAGGAAGACCCCTTCTTCCTCTACCTCGCCTACAATGCCCCGCACACTCCGATCCAACCTCCTCTTGATTGGCTTAAAAAAGTGATCATCCGTGAAAAAGGAATTACCGAAAAGCGCGCCAAACTCGTGGCTCTCATCGAGCACATGGACCACAACATTGGCAAAGTCATCTCCACCCTCAAAGCCACCGGCCAATGGGAAAACACCCTCACCATTTTCGTCTCAGACAATGGCGGCCAGCTCAACGTCGGCGCAAACTGCGGAAACCTCCGCGGCGGCAAGCAGGACATGTATGAAGGCGGCCTCAAAGTCCCCGCCTCCGCGACCTGGCCCGGAGTCATCCAAGCCGGAGCAAAAAGCGACCTCGCCTTCCTCACCATGGACCTCTTCCCCACCGCCATCGAAGCCGCCGGAGGCAAAGCTCCCTCAGGAATCGAAGGTCGCTCCATCCTCCCCCTCCTTAAAACCGGAAGCCAAGAGCCCTTCCAGCGCGACCTCTTCTTCACCCGCCGCGAAGGAAATATGAGCTTCATGGGCGACTCCTCCTGGGCCATGCGCCGTGGCCCTTGGAAGCTCGTAAAAAATCGCCCCGACTCAACATGGGAGCTCTTCCACCTCGGGAACGACCCCCTCGAAACAACCGACCTCTCCAAAAAAGAAGGAAAAAGGTTCCGCGAACTCAGCGCCGCGATGCGCGCCCAAATCCAACTCGGTGGCTCAGTCCCTTGGCAAAAGCCACAGGAATAAGCTTTGCTGAAAAAAATCCCTCAGCCTAAAAGTAACCCGTGAGAGTTACCTCTGCCAAGTTCATCAAAAGTGCCGTTTCCTTAGAGCAGTGCCCCTCGGCAGAACTGCCCGAGTTCGCCTTCATTGGCCGCTCGAATGTCGGAAAATCCTCCCTCATCAATCTCCTCACGAATAAGGACGGCCTCGCCCGCGTCTCGAAGACCCCCGGCCGCACCCGTGAGCTCAATTTTTTCAAGATCAACGACAGCTGGAGCCTTGTCGACCTCCCCGGCTACGGCTTCGCTAAGGTCTCAAAAGACCAGCGTGAGCAGTTCAACGAATTCGTCTCGGAATACCTTCTCGGACGTGAGAATCTCTGCGGAACCTTCGTCCTCATCGACGCCCGCCATCCGCCGCAGAAGATCGACCTCCAGTTTGTCCAGTGGCTCATCGAGGCCGGCCTCCCCTTCGCCCTCGTCTACACCAAGATCGATAAAGCCAAAGCGACCCCGCTCAAAAAGCACATCGAACTCTTCAAAGAAGCGATGAAAGAGTGGAGCGATGGCGAGCCTATCATCTTCCAAAGCTCCGCCTCCAAGCGGCTCGGCTACAAAGAACTCCTCGGTTTCATCGAGGACGCGATCCAAGCCCGCTAAACCCAGCCCCAACCTCCCCCATGAAAATTCCACTCCCCTTTTTAGGATTTCTCCTCCTTTCGAATTTAGGATTTTCCGCTCAGCGGCCAAACGTCCTCCTCATCTGTGTCGATGACCTTCGGCCAGAGCTGAACTGTTTCGGCAAGGACTACATCCACTCGCCGAATATCGATTCCCTCGCTGCAAAAGGCCGCGCCTTTACCAATCACTACGTGCAAGCTCCCACCTGTGGAGCCTCCCGCTACGCTCTCCTCACTGGCACCTACGGACCCGCCGGGAACGGTGCCCTTTTTTCCCGCTCAAAAAAAATCGAGCACCCCTCACTCCCCGCTCACTTCCGCGCCAATGGCTACACCACCGTCTCGGTTGGAAAAGTCTCCCACCACCCAGGCGGACGCGGCGGTAAGGACTGGGATGATGACGCTCAGCCCGAGATGCCTGACTCTTGGGACCGCCACCTTTTACCCGCAGGGAAATGGCAACACCCACGCGGATGGATGCACGGCCTCGCCAATGGCGAAATCCGCGGGAACGCCCAAAAAATGGATGTCATCCAAGCTTTCGACGGCGATGACAACTCCTACCCCGATGGGGCCGCAGTCGATGAAACACTCAACCAGCTCAAGCTTCTCGCGGAAGCCAAAAAGCCCTTCTTCCTAGCCACCGGCATCCTACGCCCCCACCTCCCCTTCGGAGCTCCTAAAAAATATCTCGATCTCTACAAGGACGCCGAGCTTCCCCCCATCCCTCATCCTAAAAAGCCAGAAGGAAAGACAACATGGCATGGCTCCGGCGAGTTCATGAAATACAACCGCTGGGACAAAGATCCGAATCAGGATCCAGCCTTCGCCACCGAGATCCGCAAGCACTACGCCGCCTGCGTCAGCTACGCCGATGCCCAAGTCGGAAAAATCGTCAAGCAACTCCACGACCTCGGCCTTGCAGAAGACACCGTCATCATCCTCTGGGGCGACCACGGCTGGCACCTCGGCGAACACTCCATCTGGGGAAAACATGCCCTCTTTGAGGAATCCCTCCGCGCACCCCTTATCATCTCTTCTCCCCAAGTCGCCCAAGCGGGATCGAGTACGAAAGAAATCGTAGAAAGCATCGACCTCTTCCCTACCCTCTGTGACCTCACCGGACTCACAAAACCAACCTTCCTTAACGGCCACTCCCTTCTGCCACTCCTCAAAAGCGCAACGGCCCCTTCAGAGGGAATCGCCGTCTCCTACCACAACAAGGCCCGCACCATCCGCAGCGCGACCCAGCGCCTCATTGCCCATAAGGATGGACAGCTCGAACTCTACGACCACAAGTCCCCGGGAGGTGAAACGAAAAATCTCTCCTCCTCTCAACCCGAGGAAGCTACCCGTCTCCTCGAACAACTCAACCAGCGCTACCCAAAATGAAAACCCTCCTCATTTCCCTCCTTCTTCCTCTCACGCTCATGGCCTCCCAACCCGGGAAACAGATCGAAACCTCTCTCAAGGTGAGCGATGAAATCTCGGTCCCCTACCTGCAGTATCTCCCCGAGAACTTCGATACCTCAAAGAAGGGCGAGAAATACCCCCTCATCCTCTTCCTCCACGGCCGCGGCGAGAGCAAAGGCCCCCTTTCCATTGTCAAAAAATGGGGCCCCCCAAAACTCGCCGAAGAAAAAGGCCTCCCCTACATCCTCATCTCCCCGCAGTGCCCGAAGGAAAGCTGGTGGTCAAATGACGACCAGCAGGAACTCCTCACCAAGCTTCTCGCCCACGTGCGGAAAGAATTCCCCATCGATGAAAAGCGCATCTACCTCACCGGCCTCAGCATGGGAGGATTCGGCTCCTGGGAAATGGCCGCACGCCATCCTAAGACTTTCGCCGCCGTCGTCCCCATCTGTGGTGGCGGAGATCCTGAGAATGCCAAAAAGCTCACCGAGATCCCAATCTGGAACTGGCACGGCACCGCAGACACCGCCGTCCCCTTTTCAAAATCAGTCGAGATGGTCGAAGCCATCAAAAAAGCAGGCGGAAAGAAGATCACCTTCTCAGTATTAGAGGACGTCGGCCACGATTCCTGGATCCAAGCCTACGGTGACCCGAAGCTCTGGGAGTGGATGGCTCAGCAAAAGTTGAAGTAGGGCCTCGCTCTCTCACTCGCCTCCTCTTTTTCCCTCGCTTCCGCGGACACCCTCGCCGAACAGCTCAAGGATCGCAGCGATGAAGCTGCGAAAACCGTCCCCGCTGAGGTTCGCGCGGAGTTCGCTAAGGGGATCGAGGCCGTCCGGAAGGCCAAGATCACTGAGGGCGCCAAGAAGGTCGGTGACAAAGCTCCCTCCTTCACCCTGAAGAACGCCACCGGACAAGAAGTCACTCTCGCCGACGAGCTCAAGAAAGGCCCCGTCGTGCTCACGTGGTATCGCGGTGGCTGGTGCCCCTACTGCAATAGGGCCCTCGCCGCGATGCAAGCAAAGCTTCCCGAGATCAAAGCTGCCGGCGCTTCCCTCATCGCCCTCACCCCCGAGCTTCCCAATAAGGCGCTCACCACTACCGAGAAGAACAAGCTCGAGTTTCAAGTCCTCACCGACCTGAACCACGGCGTCGCAAAAAACTACGGTCTCCTCTTCAAGCTGACCCCCGAGGTCGAGAAGCTTTACGGCAATTTCTTCGACTTAGAAGAATTCAACGGGGCCGATGCCACCACCGACACCCTTCCCCTCGCAGCCACCTACATCATCGGGCAAGATGGCACGATCCAGCGGGCCTTCGTAGACGCAGACTACCGCTCCCGCGCCGAGCCTGCGGATATCGTGGCCTTTTTGAAGAAAAAGAAGTAAGCTGCGCCGCACATGGCCGACCCACTTCACGGAGTAAAACTTGAGGAAATCATCACCTCGCTTGTCGAGCATCACGGCTGGGATGAGCTCGCAAACCGGATTCGCGTCCGTTGTTTTGCAAATAACCCCTCGATTAAGTCTACCCTCACTTTTATCCGCCGCACCCCGTGGGCACGCGATAAGGTGGAGAAGCTCTGGCTCGAGACCTTCGCCCCGTGAAATCGAACTATCGGCTCATCGCCCGCGCCTACGCCACATGCGAAAAGCTCGTCTTCGGTTCTGCTCTCCAGCGCTGCCGCACCGCCTTCATCACAGAGCTCCCCCAAAACATCCTAAGCGTCGGAGAGGGTGATGGTCGATTTTCCCAAGCCCTCCTCCAAGCTCGGCCTGACATCCGGCTCCAAATCATCGAGCCCGACGCGGCTATGCGCGCCGAGTCTCTCAAAAGAAACCCCGACCTTACCTTCGTCACCTCGGAAACAGCCTCGCCCTGTGATGCCATCGTTCTCAACTTCGTTCTAGACCTCTTCACAAAGGAAGAAGCAGAAACTTTCCTCGGCCAACTTCCCACCTCTCAAGCCCTCATCGTAGGCGATTTCTTCCCCAGCGAGACCCAAGGAAACATCCGGCGACGCGCAGCCCATTACCTCGTGTGGATCATGTATCGCTTCTTCAGCCTCACCACCGGACTCAAAACCAACAGCCTTCCCCCCACCCACGAAATCCTCACCTCACAAGGCTGGATCCTACGCGAGGAACACACCCAATGGACCGGCTTTATTAGTGCCCAGTGGTGGGAGAAGCCTGCCATAAAAGGCTGATTTTAAGGGCTCTACCCTTTATTCTTGAAAAAACCCGTAGTCAGATCGCTCTCTGGGGCCTCGTTATGGGATTTATCGCATGGATCATATTGGGCCTCGTCGCAGGCATTCTCGCAAAAGTCATCATGCCGGGTAAAGACCCCGGTGGTTGGTTCATCACCATTCTCCTCGGAATCGGTGGCGCCTTTGTCGGTGGTTGGCTCGGCAAAATGTCTGGAATCGGCGACGGCGAGGGAATGATCGAGTCGATCATCACCGCCACCATTGGTGCGGTCGTTCTACTGTTCCTCCACCGAGTCATCACCAAAAAAAGGGCTAGTCCATTAAGACTAACCCGTTTGAAAAACTACAAAGCTCGCTTCGACGGGCTTTTTTTGTGCCACGATTCCGCAGCCTCACTCCCTTAAAACGGAATATCGTCGGCGTCTTCATCAAAGTTCCCCGAAGCAGCAGCACCACCTTGTGCAGGAGCTTGTTGCTGAGGAGGAGTGCTTTGGCTTTGCTCAGGAGGGGAACTCTGAGGCTGCTGCTGAGGGGCTCCCCCACCACCGCCTTGATTTCCACCACCGCCACTTTGGCCTTGGCCACCGAGAAACTGCATGTTCTCTCCGACGACGCGGAGACGGCTGCGCTTTTGCCCAGTCGCCTTATCGTCCCAAGTATCAAGCTGGAGACGACCCTCAATATAAACCGAACGGCCCTTGGCGAGATATTGCCCCGCGACCTCAGCCTGACGTCCCCAAAGGGTGACATCGACGTAGGTCACTTCTTCGATCCTATTCCCATCGTCACCCGTGCGGACACGATTGACGGCAATGGCAATGTCACCGACTGCAGTTCCCTTGGGAGTGTAGCGGATTTCCGGGTCCCTAGTGAGGTTCCCGATCAGGATGACTTTGTTGACGGAGGCCATGACGAAAAGGCAGTAAATTTTTAGCCGAGTCGGCGGTAGTGCTGAAGATGAACGATGGTGTTCAGCTTCAAGCGCTCGTTTATCTTCTCGATTGCATCTGCGCCGGCCTCGAAGACGTAATTGACGTAATGACCGCCATCCGCCTTACGCGAATTGGCATAAGCGAACTTTTTACGGCCAACCTGCTTTACTTCGTCGAGCTTAGCTCCCTCTTCTTCCATCTCACGAGCGACAGCGCTCACGAGATCATCAATGCTGGCTTCACTCCCCTGGGTGTTGAGGACGATCGTCCCCTCGTATTTGCGATTCATCTGGCGGTATTTGTTCGAGATTGGTTTTCTTTGTCTTCGATTTGACGTTGAACTGGTTGGCAGCTGTTTCCACACCTACCGAAGCGGCAAGTTGGACAGCATCGGCAGCGGTTGCAAGTGTGTTTTGCAGGAGTTCTTTCTCATCCATCGCGAATGTGCCGAGAACGTGGCCCGTCAGCTGATCGCCGGACGATCCTCCGATGCCAAATTTCAAGCGGGAAAAATCATCACCGGGGAGATGCTCAAGAAGAGAGCGAACGCCGTTATGCCCGCCGTGGCCGCCATTCATGCGGAAGCGGAGGCTCCCGAGAGGAAGAGAGATGTCATCAAAAACGACGAGGATTTCCTCGGGTGCCCAGCGGTAGAAGCGCGAGATTGAGCCGATTGAGCGGCCGCTCTCATTCATAAAAGTCTGCGGCTGCAGGTAGGTGATCCCGCCGATCTTGCAAGTCCGTGCCTCCCACTTGCTATCGAGTTCGAAACTCTCCCCCGCGCGTTCCGCCACGAGATCAAGGACGCTGAACCCGACATTGTGACGGGTGCGGACATATTGGTCTCCGGGATTTCCAAGTCCTACGATGGCTTTGAGTTGAGGCATTCCTCAAAAAGGTGAGCGGTAAGAAGGTCCGCGCAAATAAAAAAACGTCCGGCACACGAAGTGACGGACGTTTTGTAAAGTAAATCGAAGTTGGATTACTCGGCTGCAGGAGCAGCGTCGCCTTCAGCAGCTGGTGCATCGCCACCTTCTTCGGTGCCTTCCTCTTCATCTTCATCTTCAGTGGCAAGGCGTGGCTCATTGACGATGGCAATAAGGACGTCTTCCGCGACTACGGTGGTCACTCCTTCTGGCAGCTTAAGACCACCGATGGTGAGAGACTCACCAATTTCGAGCGCCTCGACGTCTGCATCAATGGACTCAGGAAGACTCTTAGGCGAACAAGCGATGTCCAGCGTGTGGATCATCTGTTCAAGAAGACCACCATTTTTCACTCCAGCAGGCTCACCGTGAAGAACCACAGGAAGGGAAGCATTAATGACGGTGCTGTCATCAACAGCGAGAAAGTCAGCGTGGAGAAGAGCTCCGGTAAGTGCGTCCTTCTGCGTGGACTGGATGAAAGCGGTCTGCGTGCCCGATCCCTCGACATCAAGGTCTACGATAATATTCGCAGAAGCACTGTGTGCGAGCATATCAGTCAAGATCTTTGTATCGACCTTGATATTGACGTTCTCTGTGCCCTTTCCGTAGATCACGGAGGGGAGTTGGCCTTCGCGGCGCATTTGCTTAAGCACGCCGGAGCCGGTGCGCTGACGGGTGGTAGCTTTGAGAGTTTGGGTCTTCGCCATGGTATTAAAGTTTTTGAAAAACGCCCGAGAAATGTCGCACGCGGGCGGTTGGTTACACGTCGGAACCGTCGATGTCAAAGAGAGAAGTAACCGATTTTCCGATGTGAATCCGGTGAATCGCCTCTGCGAGGAGAGGAGCAATCGAAATGGGGTTCACCTTTCCCGTCTTCACGACCGGTGTAGAGTCTGTAGTGATCACGGTCTCGATCGCCGAATCTTGGATTCGTTGATGACCCAGATCACCGATCACCGCGTGGGAAACAGCTGCAAAAATTCGCTTCGCCCCACTCGCCTTAAGAATATCAGCCGCCGCACAAAGCGTCCCAGCTGTCTCCGTCATGTCGTCGATCAGGACAACATCACGTCCCTCCACATCACCGATCACCTGCATCGCCTCCACTTCAGTAGCACTGACTCGGTGCTTCGCAACGATCGCAAGTCGAGCCCCCAGAACATCCGAATAGGCGCGGGCCATCTTGACTCCGCCCACATCAGGCGAGACCACTGTGAGATTCTCGCAGTTTTCCCCAAAGTGCTCTTTAAGTGCACGGAGAATCACCGGCTTGGCATAGAGGTGGTCTACTGGGATATTGAAAAAGCCCTGAATCTGAGCAGCATGAAGGTCCATTGTCACCACCCGGTCAACCCCAGCGGCGGAGAGAAGGTCAGCTACTAGCTTCGCTGTAATTGGAACCCGAGGCTGATCTTTCCGATCCTGCCGCGCATATCCAAAGAAAGGAATCACAGCATTGATCCGGCCGGCACTCGAGCGCTTCGCAGCATCCACCATGATCATGAGCTCCATGAGATTGTGATTCGTCGGAGGACATGTCGGCTGGATGATAAAAACGTCCTCGCCTCGGATATTTTCGTTAATCTTTACGAAGGTTTCCCCATCAGGGAAGGCCGTCACATTGACATCCGCAAGCGGGACATCGAGACACGAAGCAATCCCATTCGCAAGTTGTGGATGGGCGGTGCCAGTGAAGAGTTTCATGCCGAAGTCTGCTCTCATGGAAGGGGGCTTACTCTTTCTTCTTGGTGGGTTCAAGAGCGGGATCTAAAGTCACCGACACAATTTCGAGAAGTTCCTCCTCCGAGTATTTAACTGGAGTAATACTCGCCACTTTCAAGATTTCTAAATTTTTGCTCAAGCGATCAAACTCCTTTGCCCAACGGGGCAAAATCTTTTCCACGATCTGTTGCGACTCTCGATAGGACGTTGCTGCCTCCAGCATCAGCCCCATCCCTTCCTCTGGGCGTCTTTTCTTCCAAATCGCATCACCCGCCAAGTAGAGTTGTCTCCCCCTGAAATATTTATCCCATGCGGCCAGTTGTTCCCTTAAAGCAATTTCATTTTCACCAGGTGGGACCCAACTCAAAAGCTCCTTACTTCTCTCGATCCTCTCAACCGCAAGCTTAACCTTCTCAACACCCTCATCCCAGCGGCCTTCTAGAAAAAGCTGATACCCATGAAGGTAGGCGTTAAGCGATGCGTGAAAAAATGTCCGTAAATAGACTTCACGGGACCACAAGGTCTCCATCGGAGATTTGAGGGCTTCTTCTGCCTCTTCAAATCTTGATTGCGCCATCAGAAGCTGAGGGACTCCTACTAAGGCGATCTGATGATTCGAATTCAACTCAAGCGTTCTTTCAAAGGCATTGATGCCCTCAATTCTCATCCTCTTCGCCCCCTCTTTATCTCCCTCTTGGTCCATTGCATTCGCAAAAACCATCGCCAGCTGGCCTCCTTGCGCAACAATGTCCCCATCTCTCATCTGAACACCTGCATCAACTAACTGATTGATCGACTTACTAGCATATTCTGGGTTGACCCCGCTCACCAAGGCTGGACTGGCATTGATCGTCCTACCATAGCCCGGTAGAGCAACGGGATTACTCGAAATAAGAGACACCGCCTCCACTTCAAGCGCCTTGCGATATCCCCAAAAAACCGTTGCCCCCAAAAACATTGCCAAGAGCCCCCCAAGGCAACAAAGCACTCTCTGCTTAACCCCAAGTTTACTCGGAGCCACACCTCGCCGGCCTGCAAGCCCAGCTAGGAGACCCAACATCGCCACAATAGCCGGAATATGCAAAAGGAAGCTAAAATAGCACTGGGCCAAAATCGCGACCATTCCCCCCAGAGCTGCCGGTCGCAGAGCCGCTCCACACGCTGAACCCCGGATATCCTCAGTCTGAATTGCTACAATTCCATAAATGAAATGCGCCGCTATCGCTAAAGAAGCCAAAATAATACCCACTATTCCATAGTCGCAAAATAGCTGCAAAAACTCGTTATGGGCGAACTCGGGATTCGGAATCCAGATCAGGAGCCTATCCAAATCCCAGTGCTCGAACACCCGATAAGAAAAGCTTCTGGCTCCGTTCCCGATCACCGGTGACCCAAAACCCAAATCTAATGCCATTTTTTGGAATTCCAGGCGATGCCCATCATCAACTTGGGCAACTTGCTCTAAATTTGCTCGCGCTGCGGCTTGCTTTTTTACGACCCACCAACTTGTGACCACAGCCAACAGAGCGATCACCACACCCGCTAGAGCCACTATCGGGGCCCTGTCACTTTGATGCCGTCTGAAATAAGCCCATAAACCCCAGATACATACCGAGCCCCCAGCGACCAAAGCTAGCCATCCTCCTCGAGATCCGCTCGCCACAATCCCCCAGAAAAGCCCCCCAAGGACAACACAAACAATAACTCTTACAATAGGATTTCTATTCCAAATAATTCCTCCAAAAAAGACTAAGAAGAAAGACGTCACCGCGAACGATGCAAAGCTATTACAAGCAAAAAAGAATCCAGTGGCATTAATAGGAGCCACCTCTCCCGTCACCTCGTGGATCCTGGGATCTGCAGAAAACACCTGCGTGAATGAGAGGTAAACACCCACCACAGACAGAGCCAACAAGCTGAAAAATACGCCCTTCGCAAAATTTTCTCCCCCGCTAGAACTCGCCAAATAACTAGCGACGAGAATCAACACCAACCAAAGATCATGGAAGGCCAAGCCCTCCGGGCCACCGGTCCAAGCTCTCCAAACCAAGTAGACCGCAGCAACCAGAACAACTCCAATCAAACCCGCGCCGACACTCTGACATTCACTTCGGGAATCAAATGCCTTCAGGAAGAGGCCAGCTCCTAACAGCAGCAAACCAAGTGAAGACGGACCGAGACTCACCCCTACACCGTTTACCCACAAGACTACAAAACCGCTGAGAATCAATACCAAGCTTGCCCTGCCCACTAATTTATTCATCTTCGAAAGCATCTATTTTGCCCCTCTACTAAAGAAAACGGCGGGAATCGTCTTGAGGAGAATCCGGATGTCTCCCCAGATCGACCAATCATCGATGTAAAAAGTATCCAGTTCCACCCACTCGTCAAAATTCGTGATGTTGCTCCGGCCACCCACCTGCCACAGACAGGTCAGGCCAGGCTTCATGCTGAGCCTTCTCCTGTGAGCCGAGTTCTTCAATGCCTCAATCTCGTGAAGTGGCAACGGCCTAGGACCAACCAAACTCATCTCACCCTTGAGGACATTCACCAATTGTGGGAGCTCATCGATGCTAAATTTACGGAGAAAATTACCAAACGGGAAGATTCGAGGGTCTCCCTCAAGCTTAAAGGCCGGACCGTCGACCTCGTTACCATGATCCATTTTGACCTCCGAGAGCATAGCCTCAGCATCAGGAATCATCGTTCGAAATTTATAAATCTTAAATGGTTTCCCATAAAGACCCGCCCTTTGTTGAGCGAAAATCACAGGCGCGCCTGGACTTGCCTTTTTGATTCCAAGCCAAGCAAACAACCAAAAAGGGAGGGAAAAAAACAAGATCAACAATGCCCCAAAGAAATCCATCAACTGCTTCGCAAAAAGCTGCCACGAAAGTTCCGGGGTAGAACGGAAGACGAGCATAGGTTGCCCTCCGATCACGTCAAAGGTCGGGCGGGCGACCTGAGTTTTTAGAAAGGAAGCGCCCAACCATGCTTCGACTCCCTGAATCTCACAAAACCCAACAGCCATAGCAACCCTCTCAAATTCAGTATGACGGGTCAAAAATATCACCCTCTGGACCGATTCCTCTTTAATGATAACCCCCAAATCCTCGACGCTGCTGGTGGCGAGGTCAAAGTGGTTTACAATCTTCCACGTCAGAATTCGCTCAGGATCAACACAACTGAGAAAATCGCTAATTTCACCGGGATTCCCTGCGAGAATGACATGCTCCAGATTCTCTGGTTTTTGCGCTTTTCTCCGCAGCACCTTTCGCGTGATCGAGCTTCTCAGCCATAGAATTGCGAAGGTGAAAACCAACCCGGCTCCAAAAATAAGCCTCCGCGTTCCCGGGAATTGAAAAAACACGGTGATCACAGCAACGATCAACCCCACCAAACAGACCCCTTGAAAAAGCTCGTTAACTACCTGCCCTCGTTTCTTGGTAGTGATTCGTTCGTAAAATTCAAACTTCTCAAGAACGAGCGGAGTTAAAGGGACAACGATGTAAACAACCCACATCATCTTCTCGAGGCCTAAATCATCCGTGGCGCTATACCCTGCTAAGCTTCGGATTGGTCCACGCAGCTCAGCAGCCAGCACGAAGCTTAGCCAAACCAAGAAAGCGTCAAATACCTGAAGAATTTGAGTGGAAAATAGCTCTTTCTTCCCTCGATTCGTCATAACCCTAGATTCTTTTTCTCTGTGAGAGAATTGTCAAATCCCTGACGGGGATCCGCGACTACTCGGGGTAAGAGATCTTTCAAAAAAGCCTTAATGATTTCTTTGGTTTCCTCTTCGTCAAAATTAGGAGCTCCCGGAGGAACAATTCCCTGTTCAGCATGTTTTGAGGTAATATATGATGAAAATGTCGCATAGGCCCATCGCTGATCATGTCCTTTGAGAAGGCGATCCTTCATATCCAATAGGGTTCGCTGATAATGCCCAGGGACAATCGCTTCGTGCCCAAAGAAGGTATAATAGAAAATCCTCCAAAGAATCACCTCTTCCCCCGCATCGTTCAGGTAAGGTGTTGGCTTCTCACCCTCTTTCTCAGGATTTCTCATGGCCACCCTTTTGCAAATCATCTCCTTCACCGGAAGGGCGGACCCATCTGGAAGAACACCTTGAAGCTCAAGATAGTTTTCATGGACAAAACTCCACCCTTGCGCCCTCAGGCAAACCTCGGGACGGTGAATGCTCTGGCTCAAATTCTTACCGGAGAACACAATGGACGTCTCGATAGCTGGCAATTTTCTATTTGAGTCAACATACTGCATCCTCCGAAATTCGGTGTCTTTTGCGAGAACCGCTTTTTCCCGTTCACCTGGCTCACTGGGAATTCCTTCCCAGTATCCGAAAAATTCAGGAAGATCCTTGGCCAACCGAGAAGGCTTCATGCCAGGGGTCGACGGCAAAAGAAACAGCACCGCAAAACTTGCCAGAATGAAGCAGAGTAAGACTACGATTCTTCTATTCATCCTTCGATTGGAGCAGTTACCTTCCGAGACACCGAGACCTTCTTCTTGCGCCTTCTCCGGCTTTTTAAATTGAGGAGATAATCGACCAAATAGAGACCAGAAAGCGCGATCGGGAAGAAAAGCAACAGCCCTGCCCAGTCATGATAAGTCTTCATCGCAAAATCGGCATAACCCATTTGCGCGATAATTAATATCGTGAAAATCCGTCCAAAATTCCCGATGATCGCCAAAGGAAGTGAAGAAGCAAAGAGCACTGCTTTTTTCCAAAGACTCTTCTGAGTGTAATTCGCGTAAACCGCTGCAATCATCGTCAGTGCCATAAGAGACCGAATTCCGCTACATCCTTCAGCAATATCCATAGACTCCCCGCCAGCGGAAGCCATGGTAATCTTAGAACCCTGAAGAACGAGGTCCATGCCGACAAACTGGCCGACATGAAAGCAAGACTGAGTGATCAGGACCTGTAAGCGCCCCGTGAGCGCGGCTTCCAATCCCGGAACCGGCATCGCAAACCACCAAAAAAAGGCAGGGAAGACAAAGTGTCTCGTCACCTTGGCTCCAAACAAATAGTAAAGAGTCCCAATCACGGTGAAGGGCACTCCGATAATGGCAATGCGAGGTTGGATTGTCCTTACCGAAACCACATAAAATAGAAGCCCAAGCGCTAACACCGCTAAACCCAAATTTTTCGGAGAAACTGCTTCGGTCTTCGCTCGCTTCCAACCAAACCAACACATGAGCGCGAAAGCAAGAGGGATGAAGCGCCCATGGAGAAATCCGTTGATAGAATTACAGGCCTGCCAAGCCCAGACAGCCAAAGACCCTCCAGTTGTCGGATAGGCAGTATAGAAGAAATAGAAAAAAAACAACACAGCAGCAGGAGCCGCCATTAAATAGCGGCTTCTCTTGGGCAGCTGTGAAATTTCAGAAAAATTCATTACCAGAAACTGGTCATCGTTCATTAGGCGTTAGTCACCCTCGCGATAAATAATAGTGATGGCAGACCCATCTCTTCACAAGCGTCAATCCAAACAAATCATCCTTCGGACATGAATCCTAGAGGATGCCCCCCACCTGACTGATCCCAAAACCGATGGAGGTTCGGTAATACCTCTCCCAAATCAGATCGAGCAACCCCCATCCAGAGAGCCAGCTCCGCAAAGTATTCATCCACGGACGTTGTCGGAATCATCCGTCCGCGCGTCATGTGGAGGGGACTCTCTACCGCTAGATCGGGATACTCCCCATAGGTTCCCCCCCCGTTGACCGCACCCCCAACCACGAATTGATTTCCACCCCATCCATGATCAGAGCCTCCTCCATTGGGAGTAATTGTCCTTCCGAATTCCGAAGCAGAAAACAAAGTCACCTGATCCACTAGTCCTAACTCAGTAATGGCTTTCTGAAATTCTCCGATTGCTTTGTCCAACATAGCTAGCATATCGGGATGAGGATCGAGAGAAGCGTGATGATCCCAACCTCCTGCCATTACAAAAAAGGTCTGGCGGCACTTCCCCAAATTATCATGGGCAGCAATCCCTTCGGCAACATCCTTGAGCTGCATTGAAAGGCTGTTGTCTGTTGTAAAGATAGCTTCCAGGGGGGCGGTAGACTCTAACGCACTGCGGTAATCTTCAGACGCCCCAATCACCTCTTTCATCTGAGCAGCAAAGGCCCTCTCAAAAATACTTTGATATTGCGCTTCCATCATATCCGAGGTCACCTTTCTCCTAGGAAGATAATCCGGATGATTCCAATCTTTGATACTAGGCATCGTCCCAGGCGCTTTTGACAAGACCGAGGTCTGCACTCCAGATTGATAGAGGTTGATACCCGCCATGGAGATGTTCATGGAAATCCTGCTCACCTCATTAAGGTCATCCAGCATATCAGCCATTCTCCCTCCCCAGCCAGATCCCGGATTTCGAGTCTCGGGCATCCCCGATTGCCAGTGTAGCGATTGATCCGAATGAGAAAATAAACCCAAAGGCAATTTTACCGTGTTAGCTTGGATGCCCGCAACCGTCGCTGGTTCAATTAAGGTTCCAACATTGGAAATAAAGGACGCCTTCCCACTTTCATAGAGCGCCTTAAGATTAGGCATGTTCTTATGGAGCCCCAATTCGGTGTCGCCCGGCCCATGACCTGATAGACTGCTAAAATCCTCGAGAGGGTAGCCTATTTCACCTCGAGTCTCTTCATAAATCAACCTCTGGTCACCACTGTAGGGCGCCAGCATATTAAAAGAGTCGTTCCCCCCACCTAGAAATACGCAAACGAGCGCTCGATAATCAGTCTCCGCCTGACCATCAGCTGCCGCTAGACTTCCCGCTAGTTTCAAATTGAGGAGTGAGGATAAAGCAGCTGTTGAACCTACGCCAGCACAGCTTATGTCACCGATAAATTTCCTACGGTTAGAGTGTTTTTCCTTCGAGAACATTGCTTGCTTTCTTGTTATTTGAGAACGGTGAAATCTGGAGAGGTGGTGATCAAATGCACGGCCACTCTTACCCGGATTGCAGGGTCATTAAATGGGCCGATCCCCTCAATCACCGAAGCTCTGGTGCTTGCCGAAAGAGAGCCAGCCGTAAGGAGTAAGTCGAGCCGATCAACAAGAGCCTCCATATCGGCAGCAAGAAGCTCTTCTTCCCCATAGTCTACTTGCCTTGTAAAATGACCACTATTTGCGATCTGGCGGAACTGGTTGTGCGTCCCCAAGAGTGTCGTCATTGTTGCGATCTCCATTTCAGGACTCACAAGCCCTGCATCACGAAGTTCACCCTGAGGAGAGAAGGATGGTGAATAGAAATTGAAAACCGTCGGAGAAAGCATCGGGAATTGTCCGAAATCATTATTCAACTGAGTAATTTGTGCTGCAAAAGTGTTGGGGTGGTCGGCTGGCGAAAATGCCCTCAACAGGTGAGTTGCCCGTATGATCGGCTCCCTCACCTTCCCAAATCCTTCGACACGTTTTTGCTTATATCTTACTTCCGGATCCAAGAGAATTGCACGCAAGACTTGGCCTAAATCACCGCCGCTATGCGTCCAAGCACGGGAAACTCGCTTAACGTAACTTGGTGTTGGATTGGAGGTGGTAAATCTTTGTATCAAAAGACTACTAATGAAAGGAGCAGTGGAAGGATGGCTGCCTAGAATATCAAGTGCTTGCTGCACATCTTCCTCTCCCGTTTGCCCACTTGGAATGATGGAGTCTCCACCAAACAAAACCTTTTCCCCGGGCTCGTGTTCTTCGTCCCAGACTTTCATCGGTGCACGCAAGTCACTGGTCTGGATAGGATCATAAAAACTCGTTGCTTCCCTGCCTAGGGACAGAACAGGACCCATTCCGGTGAACACCTTTGCTAGTTCACTGACCGTGGAGATATCGTAAGTGGGAATGAAATTTCCTTCGGGATCAGTTTTCCTAGTCCCATCTTGATTTAGTTCCCACAAACCAATCGAAAAAAGCTGCATGATTTCCCGAGCGAAATTCTCGTCAGGGAATCGATTACTAGGCGGGTCTGACTTTCTATTCCGGAAATGAGAAAGATAATACCCCATCGCTGGGCTATAGGTGACATTATCCAACAATGATCGATATTTCCCAAACGACCCGTTAACAAAGGCATCGTAATAGTCGGCCTGAATTAATATATTATCACCAACCAAGCTCCCTCCTTGGTAGCCAACTACCAAGATCTGACTCAGGGCATAGCTCATCCGGTGACGGAGTTGGTCGGAAGCAATAATGGCAGAATGCCACCAACCTTGTTTCCAAAGGTCGCGATTGTAAACCTGACCCGATTGATACATCCTCCTTCCCGTGAGGGATCGACTCATCGTCATCTGATTATCAATCCAAGTCGTGATGCCAACTTCTTCGACTTCGCCGATAGAATCCATGGTAGGGCCGAAGCTAGCCTGAAGAAGGAACCGAGAAGCCTCAGAACCCGTTGGGAGGCGCTGTGCCAAAGCTATGCCATTTGTCAATAGAACTCCTTCTGTCGATTCGAGCGCCCTTAAAAATTGCTCGTAGTCTTGGGCTGTCTCACTCCCAGAGCCGTATGGAGTCGAGTCATCGAAACCCAGCAAGGCCTCTTCCCATGCACTTAGACCATCCTCGTCGCTGTCCTCATCCGATACAGATACTCTAAAAATCGCTTTCGATTCCCCCCTAGGAAAGACGATCCCTCTCAGCGCGGAAACTTCCGAGATCGGAGGCCTCGTGTGGACTTGCCAACCCTCCGACTCTCTCCAAATTTCAACGATATAGCGCTTTCCTAGAATAGCATTCCACTGAAGGATCACATTGGGACCGGCATCTACGATACGGTTGATGACTAAAAAAGAGGTTCGATCCGTTGGATCGGTTCCTGCCACCATTTCCTCATAATTGGAGAAACCATCACCATCACCATCTGCATCCTGCTCTCCATGCGAGATACCTGGATACATCTTCTCCCAAATGTCAGAAACAGAGTCTCCATTCAGGTCGATAATTCCACGTGCTTGCTGAGAAGAGCACGCAACAGCAACCACCCACAAAAACCGCGTTCTTTCTAAAAGTAAGCTGAGATTTCTGAACATGTTTTTTGGAAATTATCCATTACCCTGACACATTTAAGTCCGTCTTTCCACTCGAAGATACCGAGTATTAAAAAATCACCCTTCGCCTGGGACGTCCTACTGAGCTCAACGAACCGAGCCGGAGAACTCACCCCTTATCCCCCAAAGTATTTTCGGTAGATTTGAACCGACTGATTTGCAATAGATTCCCATGTGAGTTCTTGAGTCACGTATCGATGACCCGCCTCACCAATCTTCGAGAGGTCTGCCCGATTATTCCAAGCTTCCAATAGTCCATCCGCTATACTGTTGGGATCGGCATCTATCACGAATCCGCCCCCTGCTTTTAGCACGTGATCGGCAATCCCAGCCTCCTTAGAGACGAGGACAGGACGATAAGCCATCATCGCCTCCACCAGCGTGAGACCAAATCCATCGAACCTTGAAGCTAAGACACAAAGGTCTGCCTGTGAGTGAATTGCAATAGAATGAGCGGACAACCTCCCCGTAAAAGAAATCCTATCGCCCAAGTTCAGAGACCTTGCCAAGTTTTCCAAGAAATCGCGGTCCTCCCAATCGTTTCCGCTCAACACCAATTGAATCTTTTCATCCTTATCGATGAAATCTAAAAACTGCGCATAGCCTCGGATTAAAAGATCGAGCCCTTTGTGATTGCGGTCCATTCTTCCCAAATACTGGATTCTAAAATCGGATTGCCCACCTGGAATCCTGGAGTCTGGAGCCATATGGACCAGATCGCTCGGATCACATCCGTTCGCGATCGTGAAAACCGGCACTTTCATCCCTCGTTCTCTTAGGGAAAGTTCGTGAGCCGAAGATAAAAGCTGAACCGCTGCCGCGTGCTGAATCACCCATTTCTCACAAAGGTGCCAGTAGATGAATTTTCGAAAAGCTTTATGCCGCTGAAGCTTACTCACGTAAGGATCATGCGGCATAAAGATGTAAGGAATCTTCCGGCGGTGCAGCGCCCTCGCTAAGGCAAACACTTGGGGGCTGTAGGTTCCGTGCAGGATCGCCCCCTTAAGCTCAAGTTCCCCAGAATCCAATGCTGCTAAAAATGCCGGAGGAAGGTCAAAGGGATGGCGATTGCGATAAGGGAACTTGATCAGAGGAGGTTCGCTCCCACTCGACTCTCTCGCGGGAGTTCCACGGAAAGAAATAATCGGAACTTCGACATCCTCTATTTTTTCAAAAGCCGAACCCAAACCCCGACAAAAGCTCGTGAGACCCTCTTGACCTGGAAAATAAGATAAAATATGGGCAACCATTATCTGCTTCGTTTTGCGAGAGCTTCCAGGGCGATCTCCAACACCTGTTCCACCACTGCCTCGACCTCTTGCCCGCAGTCAACTAGCTTAGCGCGGTCGGACCATTCATCGGCAATCTCTTGGTAACGGTCGAGTTGCCTTTTCAGCTCATCTGGAGAAACCTCCTGTTTTCTTCTTAAAATGGTTTCGGCCTCGGTGTGGAGGACCACCACTCGGTCAGGCCGAGGAATGAGCTTGAAAGCCAGTCGCGCGATTTTCAGGCTCCCGCCATAGCGATACCGCCTAGGATCGGCCAACAAGTCGGGATAAAAACGATCAGATAAGACCATTTCTTTTTTTGCTCTGAGATGGAGGAGATAGCCCAGATTCGCCCACCACCAAAACGAGATGATTTTTCCGAGCTGAAGATAGGAAAGGAGAGCAGATTTTGGCGGTTCGCCGTGAGGATCGGTCACAACCGTTGTCGAGACTCTCACATCTGGACTCAGCTTGGGTAGCCAGTGGATCGTCCTAATCTTCAGCCTCGAGAGTCTCAGTCGCTCGTTAAGCCCCTCGATCACAGTGGACTTTCCGCTCCCATCTGGCCCAAGGATTCCCAGCCAAGGAAGGGGCAACTGCCGATGAAATCCGAACTCACAGCGCCAATGGCTCAGCACCTTTGTCAGAGTTTTCACCGGCGCACGCGAGGCACGTCTCGACGCAAGTGTGAGCCGCATCAAGCTTACCCAGTGAGTCGCTACCGCAGCATCGCCCCTCACCGCGATACGATAGAGCTTTTCCGCCAAATTTCTCCCGAAAGCGGCCGTGAGGCACTCCCGAAAGTTGGCCTCATCTTTTTTCGCAGCCGTCATGATCAGCTTGCGATAGCGCCGATTAAAACGACGGCCCCAAAGGAGCCCCGTCATCCACGCAATGTACGCATCATGGCCCAAAGCAGGACGCGGGATGCCATCCTCAAGCGGGGAAACCTTGCTCCAAAATAATTTCTGATCGAGATACTCGATCCCATTCCACTCGAAGACAGGGAGAAGATCGCACTGCCCCCAGGGAAAGAAATACTGGATGACATATTGTCGCGGGATCCTCAGCCATGGCTGGCCGTAGAGATCATCGCACACCGCCATCGCTTGGGACCGATCCCGGACTGCAATATCCCAATCGCTATAACGTCCCTGCTTAAGACCACCGCGCTCGAAACGGAGGAATGCCACCTGACCTCGGTGAGCCTCAACGAATTTTCGGAGGCCGGATTGACTGCGGAGATTCATCAAATCGAAGGACGGTCGACAGAAGCTTCCGTTGCCGCCGAGTTTTCCACGGGCAGCTCAATCAAGGGTTTGAAGGCACGATAGATGCGTTTTAGCGTAAACTTTTTCGCTTGGTAGTATAAAAAGAGGGCTCCGTCTAAAAACCAAACCCAAGGAGGAGCTGTCACTTGGTGCCACCCATAAGAACGCCGGATAGCGATCGATTCCGCATGCTGCTTCTCAAGCACAAGCTGATCGCTCACGGTGGAACACTCCTTATGCTTGAAGCTGAGATTCATCCCGTGAATACGGAAGTCAGCCAAGCGCGTGTGCATGTAGGAGAATTTCTTACCGACGGAAGCCAAGCGATTATAAAACTCACCGTCCATGATATAGCCAAAATTTTTATTCAGGTGCAGACCCTCGGAAATAACGGTGGAGTTCCGATAAAAAGCGGAGGTCGACCCAATATAGCACCCTAGATAGCACAGCATCTTTTTATCAAAAGGGAAGATCGTCATCGCTCGCATGAAGCGCCCTTCTTTATCAATAAAATCCCAACCCCCGTAGATCACATCTGCTTCTTTTCCTCCCCCACCTTCGGCAAAATCGAGAACCGCTTTCAAAGCTCCGGGCTTGAGGCGATCATCGGTATTGAGCCACATGACCCAGCGCCCCTTCGCCGCTGAAAATCCCTTATTGATCGCATCACTCATCCCCTCGTCCGGTTCTTGCTGAAAAGTGGCATGGGGAAATTGTGAAACAACTTCGGCAGTGTCATCCGTCGATCCCCCATCAAAGATAAGGTGCTCGATCGTAACTCCTTTTTGCTCCGCAACGCTTTCAAGACACTCGCGAATATAGTGCCCGTAGTTATAGCTGGCAGTGACAATAGAAAAATCTGGGATCATGAGATGTGGTTAGCTTTTCCTCCTCTGAGGGAATTTCTCCTAGCCCAAGCTATCGCGGTAGGCTTGATCGACCTTTTCGGCAACCTGCTGCCAGCTGAAGACTTGGGAGCGAGCGATGGCTGCTTCTTGGATCGGAAACCACTCGGATCTCCGGTCTCCAAGTCGCATGATGGCTTCCGCGAGGCCGGTGACAATCTTCTCTCGATTTCCAGACTCAACCTTGATTCCGCAATCTGCGGTGACGATCATCCCAGGTCCCGCCCAATCGAGACAAATGACCTGTCGCCCCAGAGCAAGCGACTCCAGGATCGACTGACCGAAGGCCTCATTCACCGCCGGGTGCATCAGAGCATCAGATCGTCTCATCTCGCGATAGACGTCTTCCAAGGACTCTAGTTTTCCTAAAAATTTCACGCGCTCTATTAATCCTCGCCTCTTTACCAGCTTTTTAAGAGATCCTAATTCTGGACCTTCTTGGACGATTGTGAGTTCGATGTCGTGGCCGGCTTCCACCGCGCGATGAACGGCGTCCACAGTAAGATCCACCCCTTTCCAATGGACTAGCCGACTAGCACTGAGCAGCCTGATAGGCCCCTCTGGAGCGTCTTTACCCAAAGGGTTCTCAGAGGCAAAGGCCGCAACTTCATCTCCACCGCATCCAGATTGGGGGACGAGGCGGACATCAGCAGCACCCAGCTCTTTGAGTGATTTGACCGACGCCTCCGTCGCCCCCAGCGCCACCGAGCAAGCACGGTAGGTCTTGCGCGTGGATTCAAGATTACTTCCGAAATAGTAAAGGATCGCTCTCAGGCGGTCCCGGATCCAGAGCCGCATCGCCAAGTCCCCGACGAGGCCAGGAGGACTCATCTCGGCTCCGCCCACGGGTCCGACCACGAGAGGAAGCTCAAAATCCGCCAGCGCAGTGGCCGGTAGAATACTCCCGAAAGTAAGATGATGCACGAGATCAACCTGATGATTCTCAATGTACTCAAGAGCAGCAGAGTGCATCTTCCGTTGCCAAAGAAGATAGAAAAGCCGGAGCCCCAAAGCACCCCGCTTTTTAGAAGAGACCCAGTCAGGAAGGTCCGCATAGATCCAGCGGATATTCTTGACCCTCGGGTCGTCGCTACCCTCAATCGCTTCCCTGTGTTTTGTCCGAGTGATGACGGTCAGGTCGTAGCCATATTCACCGGCAAGGATCGCCACTAAATTCCATCCTACCCCAGGCTCTGCGCCTCGATTCGGGGCACATGCATATGCCGAAACGAGAACTTGAATCCGGGGATTTCTTATTGGTTTCATCTGGGTGGGGGATCTGAATTTGTGGGTTATCAATAGCCGTCGAAGGCTTTTCTCCAAAGACGCAATATTGATACTTACTCGAACATTCTGAGAAAGTAGCTAGAGGCGAGCAAATACTCTGGACATCTCTCGATTCCACTGGTTACGGGTGGCATTTTTCTCAAGCCACTTTCTGCCAGCCAAACCCATGCTCCTCCCTCCGTCGGGGAGTCGAATCATTCTGACAATCGCTTCCGCCAATGCGTCCGGGTCACCGGGATTCACGAGAAACCCCGTCTCCCCATTCAACACAATTTCCGTAAGACCACCCGAATCCGCTGCAATGACGGGGAGCCCGTATTCGTAACCATCATAAGCGACTAATCCTAGTCCTTCATACCAGACTGAGGGGGCTAAAAGACACCGGGCATTCTCTAAAAGCGCCACCTTCTTATCCCCTCTCACGAATCCCGAATAGAGCACTCCATGACAACAATTCGCAAACTCACGGACTTCTGGCTCCAGAGGACCTCCGCCACAAATCACAAGTTTAGCTTCGGGAGCTTCTTTCTCCACTTTCTTCCAAGCCTCAATAAGAACGGGAATCCCTTTTTGCTCACTCAATCTGCCTAAAAAGACGAAGGGCATCGAGTCGTTGAATGCTGAGCGTTCTCTGCGCGGAGCGCTAGTCTCCCAAGCATGACGCACTACACTGATTTTTTCGGCAGGGACACCAGCCTCAACAAAAGTGTCCTTCATGAATTTAGAAATCGCGATCCAGTGTGTCATTCTTCGCCACACCCCGAGTCCATGTAGCATCCAAAGAATCAAGGCGTACCAGAACGTTTTAAATCGTGAATTCTGCCAAGCTCCATCAAGAACTTCTGGAATAAAATTCAATTTCAGCCCAGCTCGCTCGACTTGATTCCCCGCCCATAGGTAGCCATTCACCGAAAAAGGCCTGAAATTATGAATATACTGTGCGACTGGAATCTTCTGGCGCGTCAGCCAGTAGAGCAATCCTGCCGAACCCACCGGAAGGATATTATGGAGCACAATAACGTCAGGCCCAAAATCCTCAATTTCATCTTTCGCGATCTTGATCGATTTAGAATTCCACAGCATCGCTAACGCCTGCCGGATCTTACTAATTACACCATTTTTTCCTTCCCAGTCTCTCGTATCAAAAAGAAGAGTCCTTACTTCGTGCTCGATAGCAAGCCCGTCCTCGGTCTGCGTCACAGCATGCTGCTCGCCGCCCTCTTCAATATAGCGGTTGAATATTTGGAGAATTTTCATGCTGCTTTTGCGAATAAAATTAAAGCAGCCTCTGTAAGGCTATCAACTCCTCTTTGACATCCAGACCGGTCTGAGTAGAGGAGTAGATGATGGATATAGCAAGCCATGCTGGCAAGCTCTTCCACCCACACGCCATCAGATATTGACTGACTCCACCTTGGCTAGAGCAGGTTAAAATTTTATCAACCAAGGCACCACCACTGAGATCATCCACTAGACGCCCAGTCATAAAGAGTCCGTGCCCAAGATCTAGCCCGCCGAGCCCCTCAGATGAACTCCATTCCCAATCGATCGCAAAGAGGTCCCCCTGATTAAGGCGTAGATTCCATGGTGTAAAATCTCCGTGAAAGAGAGACTTGTGCACCCGTTCACCAGAAATAGCACGCGCTAATTTAGGTTCTATGTGCGCCAGCATCGGCTTTAGCCATGCCATGGAATCAGGCGAGACGACCTCCTCTATGAGCCAGCCCTGGAGAAGCCCCATCACAGCATCTTCATCCAGAGTCAGCGGTCCTCGCTCCCTGAGATGATTCATCGAAAAGGCAGCCCAATCATCGCCCTTCTCTGAGGAAATTAATGTGGGGATTCCATCAAAATCTCCAGAAAATCGAATCAATTTTTCCGCCTCCTTAGATACTACCTCAATGTCTCCGCCAATGGCCAATTTTGTCACCAATAGATTTTCTGAAGTGTCCCGGCTTAACAAAATACAACGAAGGCCATGACTTGGGTTACACCCTAGAAATCCTACCGCTTTTGCCTCCTGCAACCAAGAGATAGTGCAAGACGATCCACCTACGAATTTCTTACCTATAGTAGAACCCAAACCTGCTCCAGCCAAGATACCAACCGCTCTAGACACTAATCGGGCGCGCCCTTTCATCGGGCGAAAAAGATTTACCACCTCAGTGGCGAGCTTCTTGTCCGGAGGTAGCCCAAGGGCGACCCGATCGCTAAGAGCGACGACCGATACAGCATGACGACCCAATGCTACTCGCTGAAGAGCTGGCATTGCGGCGGAAAGATTCTGTTTCCAGTTACTGAATTTCATTCAGAAAGAGCACGGAGTTCTACTTACCTTTTCAAAACGTGGTCCGCAATTCGGAGCCCTAAAGCCACTGTGGTTAAAACGGGATTCGCGAAGCTGGCAGTCGGAAATACCGAGGGAGCAGCGATGAAGAGTCCCTCGACTCCATGAATTTGGCAGTCGGAATCAACCACACCATCCCGAGGACTTTCAGACATCCGAGTCGTCCCGATATGGTGACTACCCACTCCAAAACCACTGCGGACAATGTCCTCGGCCTCTTCTCGGTTCTGTCGGAAATGGCCTACACCCCCAGACTTCAAATCTTCACAAAGAAGATCACGCCAGCGCATCACACTCTCAAAGTCTGCGCTACGATATTTCCAATCAACCGTGAGAAGCCGCTGACCGAGGTCATCCCGCCGGTCACCTAAACTGATCCGACTATCGCGATTTGGTGACTGCTCGGCGTCGAAATGAATCGTATAAGCATTTGCACGGCTTCGGATCGATATCGATGGATACTTCCTTCGCGCGATCGTGCGCTTAAAGAACCAATGCGTGCCAAATTTGATCACGCTGGGGGTCCCCAAGATCACATTTCTGATGTGTTGCGGTAGACTATGGTAACCCGCAGCAGCGAGTTCTTTGCTGTATTCGGGGGGAATCTGTCCCTTGAAGAATCTCTTCGCGAGATAGGCTGATGAAAGAACCCCGCTGCGGTGGGATGCATCGGCAAAAGGCGGGTGAGTTGTGATGCAGCGAATATTGAGAAGGCCCTCCTCCTTCATCACCGATTCCTTTGGGCGGAGTTGTCGCTTCGAGTAAATACCATCACTGGTCTGCTCATACTGCCACAGGACATTACGTGCTTTGGGCGAAAAATTCACCTCTCCCAAATCGCCACTCACATGAGAACAATAGTAGCGTCCCACGAGATCGTTTTCATTCCCAATGCCCTCCCGATGAACATCATCAGAAGCCAGTAAGAGCCGCGTAGACTCCAGACCGCCAGCCGCCACGATCACCGACCGAGCCCTCACCTTGAAAGGATTCTTTTCAAGCGAAGTCACCTCGACCGATTCCATTACCGCTCCAGTAGCATCGGTGCGGAGCTTCGTGACGTTTGCGTGAAGGAGCACCCTTACATTAGGCGCATCGATGAGTCGCTGGCGATTTTCCTTACCCACATCGGTCGGCAGGCTAAAGCGCCAAAGGGTATTCTGGCTCCACGATTTTTTGCCTAGATCCGGTATAATTTCACGATCACCATCCGCAAAGGAGTTTGCCGATTCATAGTTAAATCCACCGAGGTGGAGATAGTCATGCGCTTTCTCGTAAAAAGGCACGAGAGCTGACCGATCGATAGGCCATCCACTGGATTCGATCCCTGCCCTTTTTTCAAAATCAATCTCATCGAAAGGGGAACACCGCCCACCCCAGACTGTCGTAGTTCCTCCAAAAACCCTCTTGCGATACTGAGCGAGCGGCCCGTGTTGACTAGGGCTACTGACATCTCCTTCTGCAAGAGCCTGAGTAGCGCTATCCATCTCGAAGCCTCCGCTTTCAAGCACGATCACATCCTTACCGGAATTGATGAATTCGCAGGCACACGGGGTTCCCGCAGCGCCAGTCCCGATGATGATCACATCACAATCAAGAGTAGTGCCTTTTGAAATTTCTTTAGCGTCTTCGATACTCATTATTGATCGGCTTATAGATTAACGGAAAAGGCATTCTTCAGAATCTCCAGCTCGTCACCTTCAAAAGGTGTCCCAGCCATCATCTTCAGATTACTCTCCAGATGCGACGTCTTCGTGGTTGCAAAAAGAAAGCAAGGAAATGATGAATGATGAATCAAGTATCTCAAAATTACTTCGTAAATATCGCCCAGAGAAGTCAGCTTTTCGAACCTCTCGCGGGCTATTTTTAGACGCCCCTCATCCCCTGCAAAGTCAGCAGGCTCCCATTGATCCGGACTTCTCGCGAAAAGGCCCGATGCAAAAGGCTGTCTCGCAACCAGCATCAGTTCGTCATTTTTGGCCGCTGTGATCTCAGCTGAACGATCTCCACCTCCAAGGAGATCGGCCTCCAGTTGAACCATTGAAAGCCCATGCCCCACGCAGTGCGTGAGATCAGACCAGGAAAGAAGAGACGCACCAAAGGCTCTAATTTTCCCTTCCTTCTTCAGTTTAGCGAGAGCTTCGAAGGCTTCGCCTCGCCTCAGCGTCTCCGAATCGGGACTGTGGAGCTGGTAGAGGTCGATATAATCCGTATTCAGTCGGCGAAGGCTCTGCTCGACTGCATTCGCAAGATATTCCGGCGAAAAATTTTGCCTTATTTGAGAACCGCGAGCCGCCCCGGCTGCCTTCGCTAATGAACCGCTTCTCTTCACCAGTTTCCTAACAATCGGCTTGAGTCCCTTGAGCCACCTCAGCTTCGCAGACATCTGGTATCCGCCTTTCGTTGCGATAATGACCTGATCCCGCTGCCCTTTGAGAACCTTACCAATCAACTTTTCACTATTTCCCTGTCCGTAGAGATCGGCGGTATCGATGGTATTAATCCCACCCTCAAGCGCTGAATGAAGAATCCCAAGCGCCTCTTTTTTGTCGAAATGGTCGATCGTCCCACCCAAGCGACTTGTCCCAAAAAAGGAGGGGGTCACCGAGAGATTCGATTTGGGAAGTGCTATTTTCTTCATCTTCTAAAAATTACCTGCCGATAATAAATCAACATTTTTTCTCCCATCGCCTTCCACGTAAAGACTTCCCTCAGCCTTTCCGCTCCCGCTTTGCCCAGACGACCCCGCAGCCCGGGATCGGCGGCCAGCTCGATCATGCCTTCCGCCAAACCGGAAATTGTTTCCTCTAGGGTTCCGACCTTGATGGTCACCGCCGATGACGGCTCACAAACCACTTTCATCCCCTGATGCCATAGCGTGATCACCGGGATTGCGCGAGACATTGCCTCCAGCACGACATTCCCCGAAGTATCTCTGACGCTCGTGAAGAGGAATGCATCAGCCTGCTCAAAAAGTGCGGCCACTTTCGCCTTCTCGACCCGGCCAAGGAAATCGACATGCTCTCCGAGCCCGTGCTCTCTGACGTAATTTTTCAATCGCTGCTCCTCCGCCCCTCCCCCTGCCATCACAAGGCGGATCTTTGATCCTTGCGCGAGGCATTTTTCCAACGCCCGCACTGCTAGAATCGGCGCCTTTCGCGGAATTAAATTCCCAAGCCAGAGAAGGCGCATCTCATCGCTGGGTCCACTTTTAAAAAGTGGCCTATCCATGACAATCTCCTCCTCGCTGATTGCCGTCTCGAGGAGGAGAGGGACCGGATCCTCCACAAAACCCTCAAGAAACTCTCCCGTATCGGGATTCGCAGCCAGAACCAGATCAGCGCTTGAGATCGAGGCCCGCCACCACGGAAGAAAAGGAAGCGCCTTTAGAAAATACCCGCGCAAGATCTCCTTCACCCGACTCCCTCCAGAAAAAAGCGGTAAGAAAGCCTCCGGACAAGTCATCCCCCCCCCCAGCGGCCCCAGAATCACCGGGGTTTTAATCCCAAACCAAAGACCCGGGAGCTGCACTCCATTGAAAGTCACATGGTGGAGCAAATCCATCTCCGCAGCCAATCGCCCGAACTTGATCCGGACTCCTATCTGCCAAAGCACATAATATCCCATCGGCCCAATGAGGATCTTCTTAAGCCAGAGAAAGAAGACCGGGAGATCGTAGTAGAGAAAATTCGGACGGGCCTCCTTAGGAAGATCGGAATAGTAGGGATCAATTGCGACATTATTATTCGCCCGCGTAATGACGTGCACATCCGCGTGCTTCGCCATCTCGGTGGCGACCCGCCAGCCCACCTCCGGTTCGCTCCCCTTACCCGGCTCACAAGAGTAAGCCGACATTAGGACGCGGGGCTTTGCCACATTATCTTGCTGGGAATCCATGTCTTACTTGATCCAACGTCGGTTCACCCGTGATTCCATAAACTTGAGAACCGCTTTCACGAAAAAGGTAACATCTGAATCCGCGCCCGGCCCTTTCTTTAGGAGCGAAAGATCCCCCCCCTTCCCGGCTGGTCTTACGATCAGAGTGCTCATGATCCTGAGCTTGAGATCGAAAAGCCGTCCGCCTGCTTGACTTTCAAAGCGCGTCTTTCGGAACCCCTTGTTCAAGATTTCCATGGCAGCTCGAGCATCGCTCTCTGAAATCCAGTCCCCATACTCCACCACCAGACCTGTCGGGTTTAAGATGCGCTTCAGGTAAAGCTTCAGTTCCCTGAGCCCGAATCTGCGGCCTTCCCGGATCCTCCTAAAATAGGGAGCGCTCGTAAATTTCGCTCGGATTTGCTCATAGCTGCCCCCCTCATTCAAATCAGCGACCTCTTTCACAGCCTTCTCACACCCAGCCGGATCGTCATCGTAGAGCGCCTTGAGCGCAGTATCCAATTCAGGTAATTTGCCAAGATCCTTCTTCTTCGCCGCCGCCTTCACTAGACGGTAGAGAAACTCGACCCTTGGTGCCGGAACCCGGAAGCTCCGCCCCGGAGGCTGCCTCGCATCATCGATTAATAGCTCGTTCGGAATAAGGTCAATCCCCTTCCGTCGATAGTCCCAAGTCACATCCAGCAACAAAAATCGGAACGGCTCTTCCTTCTGAAAACAGACACAATAGAGCGCATCCACTTCATGCTCGATGATCTGAATCAACGACCAGTCATTCTCACAGCAGTAGTCATTGAGTAACCTAACCAACTCGCGAGGCGTCGGACCAGAAATGACGTAATCAATATCAGAATCAACCCGATCAGGAATTCTCTCCCAATCATGGAGGATGAGGGCCAGATGACCTAAATCATCGACCCGCTTCCAATAGCCGTTCAGAAAATCAGCAAATTTAGTCATTTGTCCATTGGAAGAGATGACACAGGTGTCCGAGGAACGCAGGAAGAGTCCGTGCCAAAGGAAAGAATTCTACGACCGAATAGGCCCTCCAAGCTGAGACTCATCCTCCACGCTCTCCAGCTCGTCGAGATCATCTAGAGCATCAAAATTATTCCTAAGGAGCCCATACAAACCCAAATTCAGAAAAAAGGCGGGAACGTCTTTAGAGAATCCACCAAAAATAAGAGCAAAATAGACAGGGTGGACCATTGCGGGGATCAAAAATATCGCCAAAAGACCAAAATGCGGACTCCCCTTATGCCTTCGCAATAATTTGTGACAGGCCACCGCCAAGACAAGCATTGCTAAAACAAAAACCACAAGACCCACATATCCCACCGTTCTAATCAAGCTCACTGGTCCGCTATGGTAATCACCATTCACCAAAATACTAATTTGTTGGTCAGTCAGGCCACCGAATCCTCCAAAACTGAGGCTCCCGTCCGCAAGTCCTTGCTGCATCCCAAGTTCTTCGGACGTGAAACCTAGACCATCTCCAAACATTTTATTATCAATCCATCGGTCAGTAAAAAGTGCCTCTTCCCAGATCTCCACTCGCCAATCAGTCGAACTCTCTCCCTCATTCACATAGCGTTGCTCCCAGCTCCCCGGAAGGAACGACAGAGTTCTCTGAACCTTTCCAGGCAAGGGGAGAAATACATTAATTGCCACAATGATAATATAGCTAATCACCGCCAGCATGGATGCTAAAAGAACTGTTCGGAAACCACTCCAGTAAAAAATACCGAAAGCCAATGTCATCCCAACAAGAGCAATGCGACTGCGGAAACCGCTGATAAGGGCACCGAAAAGAGCTAAGGCTATAATAATCGTCCACCGATTTGCATAAAGGGCTTTGATCGGATCAGAATAACCATTCAAAATATTGGGCAAAGCCTCGGCAGTTGCCGCACCAGCCACGTTTCTACCTGCCGCGTCTGTGGTCGCCGCAGTGGAACTCTGCATGAAGCCCATATTTCCAGTACCAAAGGCGATAGTCATGAAAAGGCCCATCCCTGGTATATAAGCGATACACTGCGCGAGAATAGTAAATACCCCACCAACCATGGCAAAGCGCCGTGCCGCAATGAGGTCACGCAGCGGAACTTGAATAGCAGAAAGAATCGCCGCACCACCAACCGCCAAGCCAACAATAAAATAGGGCCTTCCTCCCACATTCCCCGAACCAAAGAGTGCCAAGCCAGTCGGATGTCGCAGATAGGCTTGGACGATACAACAAATGACCACCAATCCTAGGACATGAGGCAGCCCCACATGAAAACGAATTTTGATCTTTCTCCCTAATACTAACAAGACTGTTCCTGCAATCGTAATCAAGAACGTCAGTTCTCGGAGGGCCAAATTCCCCGGAATCCACCGGAAATATAAATTTGAAAATACCACCAAAGGAATCAAAAGCCAAATTCTAGCCCCCATCACCAAAACCAATGCAATAATGCCCACCCCTCCAGTGACATAAAAAACCTCAGATTGAGAAGACGCTACTCCTACTCCTAAATAAAGCGAAAAAAGGATAATAATCGGTAATAGAAATACCAACTTGAGATTATTTTTATTCATTGATTAGGGGACTGTAGAATACAAAGAAGCGCTGAACTCACTACAAATTAGAAATAGTTTAAGCGAAGCTCTATTTGAGAGGATCTTTTATGTCTACCTGAAAAGGAAGCATCGGCTTAGCCTGCAATTGAACTCACGACGTTTAACCAAGCCGAAGACCAATTCTCAAGATTGAAAACAGAATTCACTTTGGCTCGCTGCCCTGATGCAATTTCAGCACGATTTTTTAACGTGTCCAGAATCGCTGCGGCAAGATCCTCGCCATTAGGATTTGCCTGGACAGTTGGTAAATCTGCGAGGCCCGCCACGTTTGTCGAAACTGTCGCTACCCCACAACTCATACTTTCGAGCGCGCTTAGGGAGGTCCCCTCTCGCCTTAGAGTCGGGATGAGAGTCAGCTCGGAGCCATTATACCATTCCGGAATTTCCTGATTAGAGACGCCTGGCGCAAAATATGCCCGATCTTTCAATCCAAGATCCTTAATAAGCTCATCCAGGCTCCTCAAGTAGGGGTTTTCCTTTTTTCTGTTTCCAAGAAGGCAGAGATGCACATCAGGATCTGCGTCCAGCACATGCCGAAATGCCTGAATTGCCAGATGAATTCCCCGATCAGGAGTTAACTGACGCGGGACTAAAATTACCTTTTTGCCAACAAGTGAAGGATGCCCCTTACCAGGAGAAAAACGAATAGGATCAACACAGTTCGGAATGAACCATTTATTCGGAAAAACCTCCTCAAAACAACGTTCTCCCGGAACCGCATCGAGCCCGAAGTGGCGTAAGTAATGAGTGTCGTTAACGACGTGCGGGAAATCTTCCAGACACTCCCGCGCCGCCGCCTCTCGCCGACGATCATCCCATGTCTGATTTTCAGTGTGCCATTCCACCCCATGTGAAAGCACAATTGTCCGGTCTTTCCTGTGCCTTTGCCCGCGGGCGTGCAAGGCGTAGTGAGCAATCGTGAGATCATACTCATCGATCTTCTTTTGATGAAATTTTCTTAAAAAGAAGTCAAAGCAGTGTTGTTCAACACCATGAATAAGACGAGGCAAGCCTTTCAAACGAAGGACATTGAAGACATCATCATCCTTAACGCCCTTGTCTGATTGGAAAATTTTACTCGAAATACCAGCCTTGGATAACACGCCTTGAAGTGCCTCGATGTAAACTTCCTGACCACCGACAACCGGTTTGTAGCAATGACTGATTTGAGCAATTTTCATAGAGATGCTTTTACAATTGAGAGAATTCGCTCCGATGTCTTTCCATCCCCATACGGGTTGACGATCCCGGCTCGCTCCTCCTCTCCTAACTTCAATAAGCGATCCGCAGTCTCGACAATAAGATCCGGATCAGCCCCCACCATAAATGCCGCTCCTGCATCGACCCCTTCACTTCGCTCCGTGACCTCCCTCGCTACCATCACGGGAATCCCAAGCGTTGGTGCCTCTTCCTGCACACCGCCAGAATCAGTGAGTATTAATGAGGCCTTCGACATCATCCATATAAAGTCCGAATACTCCAACGGCTCTAAGAGCTTGATATTTTCAATCCCACTCAACATCTCGTTCACAACCTCCCGGACATTCGGATTTGGATGCACCGGATAGACCAATTCTTTGTCAGGATGCGCCTTAGCAATCCTCAGGATTGCCGAGCAAATCTTAACGAGAGGTTCACCAAAGCTCTCCCTGCGATGAATCGTCAGTAATACCATCGGCCGATCAAATCGCACCTGCTCAAACTTCCCGTAGAAGGCATCCTCGCCTTGCTCTTTGATCATCTCCAACCCAAGCAAGAGTGCATCTACAACAGTATTTCCAACCTCATGCAGACCACCCTCAAGCCCTTCTTTCCTCAAATTCTCAGCAGCGCCCGGTGTGGGCGCAAAGTGAAACGAAGCGAGCCTCCCGATAAGCACGCGATTCGCTTCCTCGGGAAATGGCGAATCCATACGGCCACTCCTCAATCCAGCCTCGATATGGCCGACCGCTACCCCGCTTAAAAACCCAGCAAGCCCCGCCGCAAAGGCTGTGCTTGTGTCACCCTGCACAATCACCAAATCCGGCTGGTATTTCGAAATTACCTTGCTGCACCCCGCAAGTGCCTTTGCCGTTAATTCGGGAAGCGTTTGATTGGGAACCATGAGAGAAAGATCCTCGTCAGGTGTGACATCAAAAAATCCGAGAACTTGGTCCAACATTTCCCTGTGCTGCCCCGTTGCAACCACGATTGTCTCAAAAGTGTCATCATTTAAGAACTTTCGAATCACAGGAGCCACTTTAATGGCCTCGGGGCGTGTCCCGAGGACAAACATAATTTTTTTCTTCATGATCTATTTTCGTAAATTTCCTACCTCCTCAGAAATGATCGAGACTCCCACAATTCCGTCATTCGTGCTCTTTCTCTCGCGTCAAAAACAAGAGTGTAGGCAATCAGTCCCGCAAAAACAACCCATATGGAACTCAGTAGAACTGCGCCAAAAAAACCTTCCCACGAAAAGTAATTGAGAAATATCACCAGCACTGAGAAGGCAATCGTCAGGGGAATAGCGATCTTACCCGCCAGGGCTGCTAACTCGCCGCCGGAAACTTTGATGTAAACCGCCATCCACTTGATCCCTCCGATACTCGCTCCACCCGCGAGGCTGCAAAGATTAGCAGCCAGAAGGCCATGCATTCCAAAGCGACTTCCTAAGTAAAGGGCCAACCCAAAATAGAGGACAATCTCCCACATGAGCCAAAGGTTGACCTTCCGGATTTCCTTGAAAATCGTAAGAGACCCCACGAACTGATTGTGAAAGAGATAGCGAAAAGGGATGAGCGAAAGGAGAATGATGGATAGGGGATCCAGAATCAATTCACTACTCGCCCACTGAGTGACAATAACCTTATTCCAGAGGACAAAGCCTCCACCGCACAAAATGGCGGCAAAAACGGTGACCTTCGTCAGGAGCTTCCACCAAACATAGAACTGGTGCTCCTTCTTCTCACTCTGCATCTTCATGAGCATGGGTGTCGCCGAGCCAGGAATCCGCTGTAGCAGATGCGTCATCAAGGTCACCAACTTGAGATTGACAGCCAGAATTGCAGTTTCCTCCAAGGTCAGGAGGTGACCCGAAAGAAGCAGGAGAGAACTGCCCATAATCACCCCAAATATCGACGATATGAACACATCCACCCCCAGAAAAAATAGGGTCTTAATACGATTCAGATCGATGGTTTCTCTCCCAACTTTCCCAAAAAGTCCGGCCTGCTTCGTTTTCCGAATCAGTAACACGGTTATCACGACTTGGGCTGCCAGAACGCTGATCGGATACGCCCAAAGGCCCATGCCCTTCCAGATGGCCAGGCAAAAAGAAGCCAGTTGCACTCCTGTTCCGAAGAGGCTCAAAAGGTTAACATCCTTGAGCTTTTGCCCCGCAAACAAAGCTGTCGGAAAAACACTGAAAATATAGCCTCCCGCCCGAATGACCCCAACTGCGAAAAAAATCTGCTTGGCCATGGTAAGCTGCGACTCGTCAAACTTAAAGAAAACCCCGAGTAGGGGGATCATAAGCAGGACCAGCAACAGCATGACAAGAGCCTGGCAGGCAAAGATCAGGATCATTGCCGTCCAAATCTTGTTATAAGAGCTTTTTCCTTCTGCCAGACCATCGACCAAGAGGCGGGATGCCGCAGAGCGCGCTCCCATTTCAGCAAGCATGATCACAGTGACCACTTGGCTGATGATCGCAAAGAGGGCGAAGTCAGGCTTCGAGAGCGCGCTCAAGGCAACTGGAACCATCAAAAGTTGTGCCACGGATGTCACAACCAAGCAAAGCCACGAGCTGGCAATGGTTTCTGTAATATGACGACGAACTGACATTGGAAACGATTGAGATGGAAAATGGCAAGGAACCGGACGGCAGCTCCGACTACGTCAAAGAGAGAAACTGCAGCGTCTCACGGTATTCAGCCCACTCGCCAATATCGCACCATGCTTTCTCGCTAATGGGAAAGGCTCCCACCCGCCCCCCTCTGGCTCGCACTTTTTCAATGAGCTCGGTAATGTGGAAAAATTTGCCCTCGGGAATCTCCGCCAGGAGCCCGGGCTCTAGAATGTACAATCCCGCATTCACCATGTAAGTGAGTTCGGGTTTCTCGACCAAACTCATCACTTGTCCGCCTTCCCCTGTTTCCACCGTCCCATAAGGAATTCTGATATGCTTCAATGAGACGACCATCGTAATCTCGTTCTTCTCCTCCTTGTGATAATCATAAATTTCACTGTAGTCAGCATCGATGATGATGTCACAGTTTGAGACAAAAAACGGCTCTTTGATTTTGTCCCGAATCAAAGTGAGGCTGCCAGCAGTCCCAAGTGGCTCGTTCTCCATGAAGTACTCGATGTCGTAGGTCTCATCCGTCATCGAGTCAAAATACGTCCGGATGAATTCATGTTTATAGTTCACCGAAAAAAGAAATCTCTTACAGCCCACCGCTTGAAATCTGTCCATGATCGTTTCAACGATCGTTTTTTCTCCAAGCGGAAAAAGGGGCTTTGGCAAGACATTGGAAAATGGCTTGAGTCGTGTACCCTTCCCCCCCGCCATCACCACGACAGGTAAATTCACATGCCCGAGTTCAGGGCGACCTGTCGAAAACACATCATCCCAAAAGTGGACGTCCACAAGCGCCCCTGCAGAACTTAAAACCGGCATGAATTCCGTCCGATGCTTCAGCATCAAGGCCTTGATCTCATCAAAACTATCGTCCTCATGTGACACTCGAACTTCAGGGCGTAAAATCTCACCTAGAGGTGTCTCTAGCTCACGATTAGCAATAATCGCCCGTTGAATATCTCCAGCACTTACAATCCCCTGATAGGACTCTCCGTCCCAAAGGCACAAAAGTCTCACAATATCCGCGTCCATCTTTGCGAATCCTTCGCGCATTGAGGCACTTGTAGGGAGTGAGACTCGCGCGAGTTTTTCCCTTTTCTTAGGTTCTACGGATTTCATGACTTTTTTCCTACTGACTTTTTAGACCTTGATTCCCGGTAAAAAAGGTCTCTTCTCAGTCCAACGAATGAAACCCTCTGTGGGCTGCCGCAGGCTGATGAGTTTCTTCCATCAATTAATTTGTTTCGCCGGAACGCCCGCTACTACGACCCCCTCTGGCACATCCTTTGTCACAACGGCACCAGCACCCACGATTACATCATCTCCAATTTCGACTCCAGGAAGGACTGTCGCATTTGCACCGATGTAAGCCCGCTTTCCAATGGAGACTCCACCCAACAGAACAGCAGCAGGCGCGACTGTCGTGTAGGATCCAATTCGGACATCATGCATAACCAAAGCCCCCACATTAATCCTGACTCCTGAGGCTAAACTGCAACCGGAAGATACATACGCTAGACGCTGAACCAAGACACCATCAGAGAGTCTTGCGGATGGAGATACAGAAGGGTGGCAGACAACAGGCAACTTGAAATCAGCAGCCAAGTAGCGCATCGAAAGTGATTCCCTCAGCTTCGGGCGATCAGGAGTAATAATGACTGAGTGGATTTGATCACTCACACCCTGTTCACAAAGCCACTCATCATTCCCAAGATAAGGATATTTTTTACAAATTTCACAAGTCGAGGGCTTAGAGTCAACGATTCCTGCCACCTCAAACCCAAGCTCCTCAGCGAGCTCTACAGTTTCATGAAACCCGCCGATCAATACCACCCGATTGTCTACCTTCACTTTGCAAGTCTAGTGTTTTTCTCCGAATGCATACCAAATAAATTAATCAAACCGTTTTTTTGATGCCAGTTTTTTACCATCGACGGCCTTAAACATTTCCACGAAATTTTCGTGAACCTGCTCCGGTTCACAAAACTTCTGGTATCGCTCCCTGGAAAGAGTAGATGCCTTCTCACACCATTCGGGAGATTTTTCCGAGGCTTTGCGAATACAATTTCTAAGGTCCTCAACCTGCCAGGAACCTGTCAAAACTGCCCCATCCTCAGGATCTGCAATGTCAACGTAGCCGACTGGGATCATTCCCACTCCAAGTGTTGCCATGAAAGCAGTTCCCATCCCGATATTAATTGGAGCATGAACCGAAAAATTGGTTCTCTTCATTAAATTCCTAAGCTTCGATTTAAAGACTGGATACCTCCAGTGGTAGATGTAGTGAATATTTTTCTTCCTCAGGAGATTCCGGCATCGATTTAGAATCTCCTCCTCAACCTTGCAATAAATGTACAAATTTAGATGAGGAAGATCAGTAAAAGCTTCAATCAGGAGGTCCAACCCTTTCTGAAGATTTCCGCCAGTTCCTCCCACATACACAAAATTTTCTCTCCCGAGATCAAACATCCTTTCCTCAGCCTGGATGTCCAAAAGAGGATCGATGTAGGCTCCAAGGCCTGTGTAATGAAATTTACTCTTGTGGCGTCCGTACGCTTCAATCATTCGAGGGCAATTGATGGTAAAGAGAACGTCCGCTGTTTCATTTAGATATTCTAGTCCATCAATCATGTGAGTGATTGATCGTCGGTGAGCTTTAGGCATCTCTCCTCCGTGAACTCTGTAGAATCGCTCATACCGTGCATCCGATTCTTCATCAAAGATTTTCCAATAGAGTCCGGAGATGTATTGAAAGATCGGAATATCGTTCGGTAGTTGAGTCAAGACATCCTTGCAACCTCCGCCGTGACCCACAAACAAATCGTAATCATGGCAAATTTTGTACCCTTTCTGGAGGTTAACCAAATCAACCACATACCCGACCTTGTTGAGTGCGGTCACCAGCCCAAAAACGAATCCTGTGTGATTATATCTTTTAATATTTGGGTACTCTACAAGTGCTGTCAGCCACGCTTGAGGATGCAGCGCAACTAATGCCCTTTTTGGCTTTGGCGCTTTATCGCTCTGGTAGTAGTCAATCCCTTCCAGAAAGTGGGCCGATTCAGCAGAGTCAACCTCCCCCCTGATAGAGTGGGACTTTAGGTAATTCAACAGCCTCGCCAATCTCGTTGGCAGATTCTGGGTAAATTGAATTATAAGATAATTTTTCATTTAAAAATTGCCTAACCGTAGCGCCAATCAGCCGAACTTCATTGGTCTAGACTACCTTGATCTCAAACTACTTACCAGTTCGTCACAGACACGATCGACGTCCGCAACCGTCATGCTGTAGTAGAGAGGTAGGGAGAGTTCTCTTCGCCCCACCTCCTCCGTAAGGGGAAGCTTGTTTGAAGAATCATGATAGCACTTGAACTGATGGACCGGTGGATAGTGCATCGAGGTGCCAATTCCCTTATCCGCAAGCTCTCTCCGAATGACGCTCCGCTCTCCTTTTTCCAAGAGAAGGCCCATCACGTAGTTCGACGATTCCCCGGGGTAATTTAGGAAAGGAAGAGAGACATCCGGGCAGGCACCTAGGTTTTCATGATAGCGCTTGACGAGTTCTTTCCGCTTCTTGAGGTCTTCCCCTAGCTTTTTAAGTTGAACCAAGCCGATCGCGGACCGGATATCATCGATCCGATAGTTGTAACCCCAGTCCACCACATCGTAGAACTCCTTTCCTTGTTCACGATCATAAGCAGTGGCGGTCATCCCGTGAGCCCTCAGAAGTTTGGCCTCTGCTGCATATTCTTCATTTTGCGTGAGGAGCATTCCCCCTTCTGCGGTCGCCATGTTCTTGTTAGAATAAAAACTATAGCACCCAAAATCTCCAAAAGTGCCCAGCGTTCGGTCATCCCTTACGCCAAGCGGCGCATGGCAGGCGTCTTCAATAACCTTAAGGTCCTTCTCTTTCGCCAATTTGCAAATCGCGGTAATGTCAGCTCCATGCCCCCCAAAATGCATCGGGATAATCGCCTTTGTCCGAGGAGTTATTTTCCGTTCAATATCTTCAACTGATAGTGTCCAATCGCTTAAGGAAGTAACATCCGCAAAGACAGGAGTGGCCCCAACCATTCGGACACTGCTGGCAGTCGCCACGAATGTTAACGAAGGCACGATGACTTCATCTCCAGGGCCCACACCACAAATTCGAAGCGCCAGATGCAGGGCTGCGGTGCAGTTGGCAACTGCCACCGCATACTTGGAATGATGCATTTCTGCATATTCAGCTTCAAACTGCTCAGTCTTAGGCCCCATGGAAATCCACTTCGAACGAAGTACTGCTAGGACAGCTTCCTCCTCTTCAGAGCCGAAGTTTAGATCAAATAGTGGTATCTTGTTCATTTTTTACATTTTTTGGTCGAGATTCTTATCGCTCTCAACGTGATCAATCTCCGGAACCACATTTTTCACGATTCTCACCAAATCTTCCTTCGTCCATTGTCCTTTCGCCCTCAGAGACTGGAGGACATCAATCGACTTATCCAAAACTTCCCTGCCATGATAAAGGGGCTTCGTCACAACCCCGACACGCTTGAACCGCTCATTGTCGATGCTCTCACCGGGATCGGTAAATTCTTCATAAGCCTTTTCCCCGCTGGTGTCTGAATTCGAAAAGTGGCATGGCCACCATTGATCACTGTCCTTTCGCTCGGCAGCTTTCCTCACGGCTTCAGCATCCGATTCGCATTCAAGTGGTTCATAGCCCTGACATTTAAGAAAATTCCGGGCGATTTCGTCGAAGCTCACCATATCACTTTCAGGCTGAAATTTCGGAAAAAATATTTCACGATTCTGACCCGAAAAACAAGACAGCAAGCAAAGTTGTCCCGCCTCCTTGTGGCTAATAAAATAACGCCTGATATCCGAAGGAGCGCTTAGAGGCTGGCCCTTTTCAAGACGGTGTCGAAAACCGCAAAGGAGGCTGCCATCAGAAAATGCCACATTCGCAAAGCGGGCACTAGTAAACGAAATTTTATCGGCACGAGCCAAAAAGACCCGCTCCATGAATGCCTTAGAGGCACCCATAAGATTTGCAGATCTGACAGACTTGTCTGAAGAAACACTGAAAACCCTCTTCAATCCCGTTTGTCCCTCCAACGCGTCAAGCAAGCGGTCATTACCAACGACATTCACCTGCAACAATCGCATCAACGTATATGGATCTCTCTCAGATCGCACATGCTTCAGAGCAGAAAAATTCAAAACGTAGTCGTATTTTTGAGCGCCCAAGAGGGCGAACATTTCGGGCGCCGAGTAATCAATCGAATAGGTTTGAAAATCATCCGGGATTTGAGCCCCAGCCGATCGCAGACTCCTGACGACCTCTGCAAGATTGTTTTCACTGATGTCGACCAGATGGACTGCCTTGGGAAGAAACTTGATAAGCTCGGTCACGAATGAGCCTCCGATGGAACCTGCAGCACCGATCACCAGAATTCTTGAGCCCCTAATCGTTTCTAAAAGGTTCGGAGTCATGGTATCCATGTCCTCTTTCATAAACGAGGCATCCCGCCCCAGTACTAGTGAAGTCGCTTGATCAATGGTCATAAATTTTGTTGGCGTATTTTAACCGGTCTCACCGGAATACTCTTTCTTGATCTGATTGGTGGCTCTTTGGAGAAAAAAACTCTTTCCCGAATCGGGAGGGCAAATACGAGTCGTTTCTAGCAAGGCAGGCCGAATGCCTCCTTGAACATTATTTCAGGCAAAGACTTTCCCGGAGAAAATTTCTCGATTCCTCGATATGGGGCTTCAAGAGCTCTACAGTCTTCTTGTAGTCAATTGGATTTGAGAACGTCTTGTCCAAATCCTTTGGATTTTTGACGAGCCGTGATTCAAGTCCTGAGATTTTCAAAGCAGTCGACACGCGATTGTGGATCTGCGGATGATAGGGGGTGACGAACTGGCACTGCATCTTAATAGCGTAAAGAGTCCCATGGAAGGTTCCGGCAATCATCGCCACAGCGCTTGCCACAAGGCGGGGCCACTCAAGAGGACTCAAGGCGAGGTCGTTTTTATCAGCCCAGCCATGGTAATAGCCCACTGCCACGATCTTAAGGCCCTCACGCTTGGCATAGTCACAAATTTCATCCCTCAATTCCGGAGAAATTTCATAAGCATAGACGACAATGATCTTCGCTTTTTCGGATTTTTTAATCTCATAGTCGAAATCCAACCAAGTTGGATCAACGACCTGTGTGACGCTTCGTCCAAGGACTTCCTGAACAAGTCCCAGCGTCGCTTCATCACGGACGCTGATATGATCAAAAAGGGGCAGACCGGACTTCACCCACTCGGGTATCTCAGCCCCTGGCTTCATCGTTCCCACACTGGGGGCATAGGAGACTCGAAGCCCTTGGAAGCTTTTTCCGAAGTGCCCGAAATAGATCGGATCTTTTCCCAGTCGGGGCCAGCAAAAATCCCAGACCACGTCGCTTCCGACGACCATCGCGTCGTAGTCCCCCCACTTCACCGCATCCTTATCAGTGGTGAAATCTGAAAGGACAAGTTGGGGATAGGCCTTCTTGAAGACTCTTTCCTTTACCCAGGCGTGGTAAAGCTTAAGAGGCCGGCGATAAACCCACGGCTTAAACTTCTCGTCTTCATGAAGGGTCGCATTCTTATAGTTGATAATTTCTACCTCATGCCCTTCACGAGTTAGAAAATCACAAAGACACCAGGCCTGAAGATAGCCCCCGTGATTGGGACCAAGATGAAATGTGAGAATACCGATTTTCATTTTCCTGAGGTGATAAAGCTAGTGGATTCTTACCAACTCATCGACCTCCCGCCGTTGCGAGGCCGGAGCTGAAAATTGCTCGACTGGAGTTCCGACTCCAAGGAACATCAAAACAATCTCGTCATCGGGAATTTCGGCGAGCTTACGAAAGGCCGCATCTTTCTTGAGTGAAACCAGCCAACATAGAGGGACACATCCCAACTGAAAGTGATGCAAGGCATACATCAACGACATTCCAAAAAGACCTCCATCGAGATGGCCTTGCGTCCTTTCAGCAAAGCCTGAGAAGACCTTCACTCCCGCGGTAAGAACGACCACGCATGGGATGGTGTGCCCGAATCCCCGGTTTCCACCCTGAATTTCCAGCATCTTTTCAATGATCTCCTTATCCTGATAAATATGAGCCCTCCAGCATTGCCGATTGCACACCGAAGGCGCATATCTCGCAATTTCAACCGCCGCTCGAATCGTCTCCGTATTTACTTTCTTGTCCGTGTCGAAGATCCGGCAGCTATGTCGACTCTTGGCAAACACTGGAAAGGGACTATCCGAGGCCCCGAAATAATCGTCCTGCTGATATTCCTTCACCCCTCCCAACACTGTCGCAATTTGGTTCGGTTCTTTGGCAAAATTCAATTCGGCTTCCGTAAGCATCCCATTAAGGCTAACACCAATTTTTTCATGTTTTTCGACATAGGCGCAGACGACTTTTTTCGCAGCCTTAAGATTGATATTAGCCCCAGAGTTGCAGGGCGGTTCAGCCTCTCTCAGCATCTTAATCAGTCCCTTGAGCATCGGTATTCCAAAGCCAGGCCGAAACTCTGGCATGCTCAGCCCCTTTTCTATAACATGATAGGTCGCGATGATTCTCCCTTCCAGTTGGCCAAAATCCATATGAATACGATTATACCCAACACAAGCATGAGATGAATATCGTCTGAAATCACTCCAATATCCACGCAGCAAATTCCAATACTCTTTTAGGAGCGCTATTCGAAGCGGTATTTTCATTACTTTAAAACCGGTTTCTCTGAGATCTGGGGACCGTCTTACAATCCTAATCAAACTGATCCACTAGGCCCCTCGGATCGATAGGCAGGGTATCCTCATCACTGATGTGATCTCGGACGATGTGAGAAATCGATTGCGAGGGAGATGCTGGCCCCACCCCGACATTGAACCCAGAAGTAACATTCCCCGAAATTGTTGTGAGGCTGGACTGATTGCCGAAGGAGATCCCAACTGACCTGAAATATGAGGTGTAGGGATGGTCCTCTGACTCCTCTACATAAACAAAGTTATTTGAAATATAAGCCCCTTTTCCATAGACACTGATTCCAAAGGTCCTCCGAGAATTTGGAACAATAATCGTATTATTTTCAATTAATTGTGAGGCTGCCCACGACCTTACGCCAACATGGTAAGCGTCTTCTACAAGATTTGAAGTATCCCGCAACGTAATCAAATTATCTCTCACAATAAGCCCAGTCGCCCGATGATAGGGCTGTCCATCTATGTAAGATAGGACACCCACTTTCCAACCAGTGATCCGATTATTCTCAACCAATGCTCTGGAATTCAACGTCAATGCAATGCTGTATGATTGAGAGTCGGAACCAATCGGAAATTCTCCGTCTAAAAGGTTTCCGGAGATTATTGACAATGGCCGGACCGATGGTTCGCTTAAGTAGATATCAGCCCGCCTTGGAATGATGAGCCCTTCAGAGGAGTTCCCAGAATAGCCAAGATTAATAAACGACACCGAGTTTTCTTCCTGATCAAATTCCACAACCTCGAATACATTGTCAACACCAGCTTGGGTGTTCGTAGTTGGGATCCTGATAATGATCTGAGAACCTGGAATAAATGTCGAAGGAGTATTATTAGAATCAAGTAAAACTCGTGCAATCTCGCTCCCATCAGGCTTCGGAATCGCCACACTTTCGAGAGTCTGGTTCATGAAATTGGCTTTCCCGTTGAGAAAGACCGCCTCAATACCCATTCGTTTGACTTCATTCCCACGAAACACCAGTTGAACCGGTCCTCCAACCATAGCCGCATCTTTCAGACGCCCGCCTTCGGAGTAGGGACTATCCCGCATATCTTCACCCCCACCTTCAAATAAATTGTTGTCATAAACTGCCAGACCAACCCACTGGGATAGGTAAGTCTGCTGTCCTCCACCCCATGCGATCCCACCATCTTTGGTATTTGAGCCGAACGGATTGAGGAACTCGCAATCATAGAAACCCAAGTGACGTAGATGACCTCTCCTGTCAATACCATTGGCAGTCGTCATCAATGCCCCATGGCAATTGAGAAACTTACAATCATGAAATTTGACGTGCTCCACAACACGCGTGTCGAATGCCACGAGAGAGACCCCATCCGCCCCATTGGGTTCTTTACCCGTAGGGGAAAAAGACAAGAGCTCGTCGTTCTTTTGCCAGGTCATTCCAAATGAGGTCCATGAACGGAAGGTCGCCAATACCACCAGCATGTGAGCACGTATAGGACTGACTGTTGAATAGAGCCTTGAACCTGGTTCCCCGGTAAAAAATAGATCCCTTCCTTCAAGATCTATTCCTTCAAGATCACTCTCTCCAAAAGTCAGTATATGCGATTCACTCGTCACTGTATACTTATCATACTTAGGAGTATCCAATCGATAAGTTCCAACTGGGAAATGGAGTGTATTGTGCGATTGGGATTCTTCGAGCGCGTCAAGTGCCAGTTGAATAGCAGCGGTATCATCCTGAATCCCGTCGCCGATCGCACCGAAATTTTTCACGTTCAGAGCAACTTCTCTTACGACATTCACCGTAGCAAACTGGTTTCCTCCCTCTTCCAATTCGTAACCCGGGTGCTCGGTGATCGTCAGCATCACCGCTGAACTCATCACGATTTCTTCCCCTTCCAATGGTTCAATCTCGATTTCTACGGATGATTTTCCAAAAGGGATGACGGCAACGCCAAAGAGGACCCCATTGAACTCGGTCGTTCCCGGAGGAGGCTTGAAATCAATACCAGATTGTGCCGAACCAGTGATGATATAGTTCACCCAAACTTCACGAACTCCTCCAGATCTTCCAATCGAAAACACGCCCTTTGAGTCCCGAGTGATATTCGCAACTGCCTCCCTAGACTCTACACTCACAAAGGAATTGTCCGTCAACGCTTGTCGGACCTGATTTAGATCTCCATCGCGATCAGGGTCGGAACGGAAATTGCGGGGATCTGTTCCTACAACTAATTCTTCCCAATCGCTCAGCTGGTCTCCATCGCTATCAATGTCGCTTACCTCAACTTGAAGGTCACCTAGGATAATACCGCCGATCCCGGGAAGGGAATAGCTTTCGGCTTTGCCGGTTCCACTGAGGTCAGAAATGAGGATTTCCCGATCCAGTTCCGGGTCCGGGAACCCTCTCGAGATCGAATATTTTTTTCCTTTCTTGGTCTGAAGTGACACCGTGACGAAGCCTTTCGAAATCCTAATTGATTCCGGATCAAAATATTCATTGCTATCAGAAGTAGTAAGCAAGGCTCTTGCAAATGAAGGACCTAAATTTTTGCCGGACTCTGAATGGAGATGGCTTACCTGCTCAAGTTGATCCAATCTTGTAAATCGATAAAACTTCGTCGGCGCCGTATCGGGATCGATGGGTAAGACGTAGCTAGTTCCAAGGGGTTTCATCGCAGGCACTTGGATTTGCCAATCAGATTCCTCTCTCATCATGCCGGCTTCCAAATGATAAAAGTGATCGGGCTGGACGGGCCAATTGATGTTCATTTGTTCGGGAAAATCAAGCACCTGAACAAAACCAGTAAAGGAATTTGAATTATAGGGATCTGTACCCGCCCGACTTTCCTCAAGGTTGCTTTGGCCGTCACCATCTGTGTCGGCATCCGGCAGCAAAAAGGAAGCTCGATATTTTTCTTCCCAAATGTCACTCATCCCATCTCCATCATCATCCAAAATTGCCATTGAGGGCAAAGTGAGGAGTAGCATTAATAGAAATTTTAATTGCATCCGAATTTCATTATACTGCAGGGCAGCATCAAATTTTAACCATCCAAGTTTCACAAGAAACTCAGATTCTCCGTTGGTTGCTCTTCTAAGTGATCATTCCAGCCGCTACGGTTTCATTCGTACCTGGGTCGATCAAAATGAACGATCCGGTTTGCCGATTATTGTTGTAACTATCGTAGAATAGAGGCGCAGCGGTCCGAAGAGAAATGCGGCCAATTTCGTTGAGTGAGAAGCTGGAAGTATCTTCATTCTTCCTTAGAGTGTTGATATCGATCTTGTAGCGAATGTCTTGCACAATCGCTTTGGTCTCCTTGGTAGTATGGCGAATGATAAACTTACTCTTCGGGTTGAGATTCGTGTTCGAGAACCAACAGATCATGGCTTCGATATCTTGGCTTTGTTGGGGGGGATTGTTCGCTTTGACTAGCATGTCACCCCGCGAGATATCGATTTCGTCTTCCAGAGTGATGGTGACCGACTGGGGGGCGAAGGCTTCTTCGAGCGAGTTCTCATCTTGGTAGATGTTTTTCACCTTCGTGGAGAAGCCGGAGGGCATAACAGTCACATCATCACCAGGTTTGAAGACACCGCCTGCGACGCGACCAGCGAAGCCGCGAAAGTCGTGAAACTTTTCGCTCTGAGGGCGAATGACCCACTGGACAGGAAAGCGAGCTTGGACATGATTTTCATCTCCACCAACGTAGACATTTTCGAGGTGGTAGAGCAGGGAGCTACCCTCATACCAATCCATATTCTTCGACTGGTCGACGATATTGTCGCCGTTCAGGGCAGAAATAGGAATAGGGGTAATATCCACGAGATTGTCGAGGCGGGAAGCAAAGGACTTGTAGTCTGCGACGATGTCGTCGTAGACTTCTTGGCTGTAGTCGACGAGATCCATCTTATTCACGGCGACGACGACGTGCTGGATGCGGAGAAGATTAGCAATGAAGCTGTGGCGTTTGGTCTGCTCAATCACTCCTTTTCGGGCATCAATGAGAATGATGGCGAGATTTGCCGTGGAAGCGCCAGTGACCATGTTCCGGGTGTATTGAATATGGCCCGGAGTATCTGCGATGATGAACTTACGCTTAGGGGTTGCGAAGTAGCGGTAGGCAACATCAATAGTGATACCTTGTTCGCGTTCGGCCTTGAGGCCGTCGGTGAGGAGGGCTAGATTGACATTTTCATCACCTTTTTTTCGTGATGATTCTTCGATTGCTTCGAGCTGGTCCTCGAATATCGATTTTGAGTCGTAGAGAAGGCGTCCAATGAGCGTTGATTTACCGTCATCGACAGAGCCTGCAGTGGTGAAGCGGAGAAGGTCCATTAATTAGAAGGGGAGAGGTCCATTGATTAGAAGGGGAGAAGAGCACCATTTTCGGCAAGGATTTTTTGGTCCTCAGGCTCGGCTGAAATTTGGGTTGCCGCACCATCTTTATCGAAACGATCGACGATGTAGGCGGTAAAAGATTGATGAGAAATTGTCACCCTAGAAATGCTAACATATTCTTCTAAGTTCGAAGGATTGGCCGCTATGGGGTCGGATTTAAGATAGAAGAGAAGACCCACATGCTCATTTGCTGAAACAGCAGTGAAATCCAAATCCTCCCACTTTCCTTTCTTTGTCGTGATACTACCGGGAATAGGTCCGACTCCTTGGGCGAACTGAATCCCAACCACGGCCTTATTTTCCTTGGGAACAAAATATCGGACTTGCACGCGGTAAGTTCCTTTTTCAAGAAGAGGAGGTAAAACTTTTGAAAAATTGATATGAGGGTTTTGAGGATTTAATGAGAGTTTGATTCGAGTTCCGCTCCCTCCACTATCCTCTTTCCCAAAGTCCAGTTCCAGAGAAGTCGCTCGCATCTCACCTAATTTACCTTTACTTAAGTCACTTGAGTAGGAGGTATAGGGATCGACAGTGTATCCCTTGGCACCGAGAAACTCCCCTAAGGTTTTCGCTTTAGTTTCACCTTTCTGGTCTTTGCCGCCTGTGTGTTCAATGACATTTTCGATAGGGCTTTTCATCGAAATCTTTCCACTGGAGTCATAGCGAACCAGGACCTCGAGATTATCACCCGCACGGCGGATGCGGAGGGCCACGAGAGATGAACCATCTGCCCGGACGCTCTTTAGGAGAGAACGGGCAGCGACGAGCTGGGGATCTTGAGCAAGTGATTCCTTATATTTTTTGGTCGCTTGTGCGCCTTCAAGATCTCCAGACTTGGTGAGTCCTATCACCTTATCACCGAGAAGTTTATCCATCTTATCGGTCACTTTGATGATGGATTTTGCAGCGTCCTGCCGGATAGTGAGAGCTTGTTTAAAGAAGATCTTACGAGATCGGGAGAGTTCGGAAGGGGCCTCTTCGTTCAACGGAGGAAGGGGCCAAGTTGCAGACCCTACGACTTCGATCTCCTTCTGGACCATGAGAACTCGATCAAGATGACCGGCTTTCTGATAGTTCACTTGAATCTTCGAAAGGGCTTTGGTATAGTTTTGACCGAGTCTCAAAGACTCGGTCTTTTCTTCATTCTCAATCTTCAGGCGCTTGACGCGGAAAGACTTTTGAAGTTCCTCTAAGGTAAGAGCGCTCGCGCTTCCGAGCGAGAGAATACCGATAGCGAGGAGAAGCGTTTTCATATAGAAATAGTGGATATTCGATTCCTGATTAAAAGTAGCCTTCTTTCTTGCGATCTTCCATGGCGGTCTCGGAGCGCTTGTCATCGGCTCGGTTTCCGCGCTCGGTCTGGCGGGCGGCGGCAACTTCCACGATGATTTTATCCATTGTGTCCGCGCTGGACTCGATGGCTCCGGTGATGGTGGCGTCCCCCATGGTGCGGAAGCGGATCATTTTGTTTTCGACCACTTCGCCATCGCGTGGCTGGACGAATTCGGAGACGGCTAAGATGACGCCATTTCTGGTGACTGTGTCGCGCTGGTGGGCGTAGTAGAGGCTGGGGAGCTCGATCCCTTCCTGCTTCATATACATCCAGACGTCCATTTCAGTGAAGTTGGAGAGAGGGAAAACACGGAAGTTTTCTCCCGGCTGCTTGCGGCCGTTGAAGAGGTTCCAGAGCTCGGGGCGCTGGTTTTTGGGATCCCACTCGCCGAAATCATTGCGGTGGGAAAAGAAGCGCTCTTTGGCACGCGCTTTTTCTTCATCGCGACGGCCACCGCCTAGGACGGCGTCGTATTGCTGCTCTTCGATGGTTTCGAGGAGGGTCACGGTCTGAAGTTTATTGCGGGAGGCATTGAGTCCGGTTTCTTCGGTGGCAGTGCCACGGTCGATGGAGTCCTGAACGAGTCCGACATGGAGACGGGCTCCAATTTTTTCGGCGTAAGCGTCTCGGAAGCTGATGGTCTCAGGGAAATTGTGACCGGTATCGACGTGGACAAGCGGGAATGGAATGCGCGCTGGGTAAAAGGCCTTGCGCGCAAGATGCGCCATGACGATGGAATCTTTTCCTGCGGAGAAAAGAAGGCCCGGATTCTCGAATTGGGCAGCAGTCTCCCGGAGGATGAAGATGGCTTCGGCCTCGATCTGGTCGAGGTGGCTGAGATTGTAGTTAGACATTAGTTGAGTAAGTTACTCAGGTTGGTCAGGTATTAGCTGTGCCGGAGGGCTAATGGGGCAAGACGAAGGAGGCAAGGACTTTTTTGTGCTTTCCTCTCCGACGGTATACCTAGTCTTGATATTTCCCTGCGTGGGCTTGGGAAAACCAGGTGAAAGCAGTCTTGAGAATATTTTCGATGTCCGAGTGGGTTGCTTCCCAACCGAGGACTTCCTTGGCAAGGGAGGGGTCAGCAAGGAGTTCAGGAGGATCGCCCGCCCGGCGGTCCGCATATTTCACGGGGACGACGAGACCGGTGACAGCCTCGACTTGTTTGACAATTTCACGGACTGAAATCGGGATACCAGTTCCCAGGTTGACGGCGACGGTGGCACCCTCGTGTTGAAGATAGGAAATGGCTTTGGTATGAGCCGAGGCGAGATCTTCGACATGAATGTAATCCCGCACACAGGTTCCGTCCGGGGTAGGGTAATCGGTGCCAAAGATCTGGATCTCGGCGCGTCGCCCGAGCGCAGCGGCAATGACGAGGGGAATGAGATGGGTTTCGGGGTCGTGGTCCTCGCCGATCATTCCGTCAGCCGAGCAGCCGGCGGCATTAAAGTAGCGAAGGAAGACCGATTTGAGCCCCCAAGCGTGATCGCAATCTGCGAGCACTTTCTCGAGCATGAGCTTGGATTGCCCGTAGGGGTTAATGGGCTCTTGGGGCTCTGACTCGACGATGGGGATGACATCCGGAACGCCGTAGGTCGCGCAGGTAGAAGAGAAGACGAATCGAGTGCAATTTTCCTTCTGCATCCGTGCAAGAAGGGCAAGGGGTGCGCCGAGATTATTCTGATAGTATTTAAGAGGATCGGTGACCGATTCTCCGACGTATGCATAGGCGGCAAAATGAACGACGACATCCACAGGTGAGGAGAATGCTTGGTCGAGAATCGCGGGATCATCCAGGCTTCCTTCGAGAAGAGTGACGGCTTCATCCACGATGGCATCACGATGGCCGTAGACCATGTTGTCAATGACCACGACATCCCACGACGCGCGGGCGAGCTCTCGGACGGTGTGTGAGCCGATGTAACCGGCTCCTCCTGTAACTATAACACGCATTTTGAGGGTTCTGCTTTTTAGAGAGTAAGGAACTCGCTCATGATCTGAGCAGAGGCAGCATCTGGAGATGCTTGTTCGGTATCGATGGTGAGGTCGGGATTCTCGGGCTCTTCAAAGCCACTATCTTTACCGGTGAATTGCTTAATTTCTCCAGCGGCGACTTTTGCGTAGAGGCCCTTCGGATCTCGCTGGGCACAGGTCTCGTAGGAGGCTTTGATGAAAATCTCGTGGAAGGAATCGCCGATGATCTCGCGGGCCTGATCGCGGAGGGCACGCTTGGGAGTAATCACCGAGACGATGGTGATGACGCCTTGGGCGGCGAACATCTTGGCAACTTCTGAGACGCGGCGGACGTTTTCACGGCGGTCGTCATCGGAGAAGCCGAGGTCGGAGTTGAGGCCGTGGCGGAAATTATCGCCATCGAGGATGACGACGAAGCGGCCGTCAACATGAAGCTTCCGCTCAAGGGCGGCAGCGATGGTGGATTTTCCGGATCCGGAGAGGCCATACATCCAGAGGACGGCTCCGCGCTGGCCGAGGAGTTTCGCTTTTTCCTCGGATGAGACGAAGCGGTGAAACTGGGTATGGATGTTATCAGCCACGGATGTGATCGCGGAGGGTGTGAAAGAGGAAGAGGGAGTTGTAAACGAGATAGCGCTTAAAAAGGCGCTTGGGCTCCATGGCGAGGCGGAAGAGCCATTCGAGACCGAACTTTTGGACAAAGGCGGGCGCTTGGCGGACTTCGCCGGCATGGAAGGCGAAGGCGGCGCCGATACCGAAATAGACGGCGGGTGGAAGTCGACGGAGATTTTGAGCAATCCAGAGTTCCTGCTTTGGGCAACCGAGGCCGACCCAGACACAGTGAGCTCCTGAGTCGCGGATGAGGGTCACTATTTTTTCAAACTCATCTGCGGGCCATTCGCCGAAGGGTGGAGAGTAGGTTCCGGAGATATCGCAGTCGGAAAAGTGCTCACGGAGATTCGTGAGGGTATCTTCTTTTCCTCCGAGAAAGAAATGCCGGAGTTGTTTTGCTTGGCCCTCTCCGTGGAGGGTTTTCTCCATGAGGGTGGGGCCGTAGACGCGGTCGGTGAGTTTTTCACCCTCAGGAAGCTGAGCATTGACGCTCCAGACGAGGGGCTGGCCGTCGGGGCAGATGAGATCGAACTTCCGTAACGCTTGCCCGAACTCCTGATCACTTCGCGCGAGGGCGAGGACGTGGGTATTAGCGGCCTCGACGGCGTAGGCGCGGTCTTGGGCGAGTCCCCGCTCAGCAATCCAGGCGACGGCCGAGCGGTAGTCGGTGACGGCGATGGGGTAGCCGAGCACCGGGCGTGTTTCGATCTGGTTCACTCGGTTGTGACAGAAACTTTATGACCGTGTTTTTTAAGGAGGGCATGTTGCTTCGCCTTTTCGAGATCGTGCGCGACCATCTCGGCGCACATTTCCTCGACGGTGATTTCAGGGACCCAGCCGAGGTCTTCTTTCGCCTTGGTGGGATCACCGAGGAGAGTTTCAACTTCGGCGGGGCGGAAGTAACGGGGGTCGACTTTGACGATGACGTCTCCAACTTTGACGGAAGGTGATTTTTCAGAATCAACAGTGCTTACGGTAGCGATTTCATCGACGCCCTCACCGGTGAATTCGAGCGTGATGCCCGCTTCTTTGGCGGAAAGGGTGACGAACTCGCGAACGGAGATTTGTTTTCCGGTGGCGATGACAAAGTCCTCTGCTTTTTCTTTCTGGAGCATCATCCATTGCATGCGGACGTAGTCTTTGGCATGGCCCCAGTCGCGAAGGGCATCCATGTTTCCGAGGAAAAGGCATTCTTCGAGGCCTTGGGAAATATTAGCGATGGCGCGGGTGATCTTGCGGGTGACGAAGGTCTCGCCACGGCGGGGGGACTCGTGATTGAAGAGGATGCCATTACAAGCATACATGCCGTAGGACTCGCGGTAATTCACGGTGATCCAGTAGGCATACATTTTGGCGGCAGCGTAGGGAGAGCGCGGGTAGAAGGGAGTGGTTTCCTTCTGTGGGACTTCCTGAACGAGGCCGAAGAGTTCCGAGGTGGAGGCTTGGTAAAAGCGGGTCTTCTTTTCGAGACCAAGAAAGCGGATGGCTTCGAGAAGGCGGAGAGTTCCGATTCCGTCGACATCTGCGGTGTATTCGGGAGACTCGAAGGATACCGCAACGTGGGATTGCGCTCCAAGATTGTAAACTTCATCCGGCTGGATCTCGCTAATGATACGAGTGAGGTTTGAGGTGTCGGTGAGATCACCGTAGTGGAGCTTGAAGCGTGATTTTTCGACGTGGGGATCTTCATAAATATGATCGATCCGCTCGGTATTGAAGGAAGATGCTCGGCGCTTGATGCCGTGGACTTCGTAGCCTTTTTCAAGGAGAAATTCGGCGAGATAAGAGCCGTCTTGACCCGTGATGCCGGTGATGAGCGCTTTTTTCATAGGTAGCTAGAGAATGAAATTAGAGGCGTGCAGTGCCTTCAGTGAGGGTGGAGAGAAAGTCTTGGTAGGCTGCGGCGAGTCCTTCGGCGAAATCGACTTTTGGTGCCCAGCCAGTCTCTTTGATAGTGGAAATATCAAGAAGCTTGCGGGGGGTGCCATCGGGCTTGGAAGGATCGGTGAGGATCTCGCCCTCGAAGCCAACGGTTTTTGCAATGAGCTGCGCGAGGGAAAGGATCGTGAGATCTTCTCCGACGCCGACATTTGCCCAATCCGGGGGATCTTCGAGATCCATGAGGTGGAAGCAGGCGGCGGCGAGATCGTCGGTATGGAGGAACTCGCGAGAAGGGGTTCCAGTGCCCCAAATGGTGACATTTTCAACGCCGCTCTCTTTCGCTTCATGGAAGCGACGAATGAGAGCGGGGATGACATGGGAGTTCTCGGGGTGGTAGTTATCGCCCGGTCCGTAGAGGTTGGTGGGCATGGCCGAGTGATACATGAGGCCATACTGAGCGCGGTAGTGCTGGCACATTTTTAGCCCGGCGATCTTAGCAATGGCATAGGCCTCATTAGTCACTTCCAGCGGGCTGGTGAGAAGGCAATCCTCAGGCATGGGCTGGGGAGCGAGCTTAGGATAGATGCAGGAACTTCCGAGGAAGAGCAGTCGGCCAACCCCGACCTGCCGGGACGCTTCGATGAGATTGGCGGCGATGGCGAGATTTTCGTAGATGAACTCGGCTGGATAGGTGGAGTTCGCGTGAATTCCACCGACCTTTGCGGCAGCGATCATGACTTGGTCAGGGCGATGCTCTGTGAGGTAATCGATGACAGCTTGTTGGCTCAGGAGATCCAGCTCTGAACGAGAGGCAGTTAGAAGGGTATAACCCCCGCGCTTTTCTGCTTCACGCATGAGGGCGGAGCCTACCATGCCACGGTGTCCGGTGATCAACAACTTCATCTAAATCAGGTGTTTATACGCTACCGCCAGTGGTCGCTCGCTTCTTATCAAAGGCGAAACCAAGGAGTGGCGTGGTGAGATGGTGTAAGTAGAGAGCTAAAGCTTCTCTACTAGGGAGATAGACTCATGATTGGGGTTAAAGTTCAATTTAAAATGAACTAATTTGGCTTCTTTAATTATTGATTCCGGAGTTCGTCAGGAATGTTCGGACCTGAGAGAAGGAGATGAGCAAGAGAAAGCTCGATGGGCTTTTCCTCGCCTAGGAAATCGAGTAGCAGGCTGACCCGCTCGGTAGCGGACCTAATTTCTAGAACAGTCCCCTCCATACCCTTGAAAGGTCCATCGGCAATCTCCACCTCTTCCCCCACCGTGAGCTTCCAACCCACTTGAATCTCATCCCCTTCGGTTTGAAACTTTGCGACCTGTTCTTGGAGCGCTGTCACGAAGGACGTCGGCACTTCGGGAACACTCTGGCCAAAACCGACAACCTTAGAGACCCCGGGACAATGCGTGACAGCTCGGGAGAGGTGATAGTGATCGAACTTGGCAAACAGGTAGCCCGGAAAGAGGGCCTCGACCCACCAAATCTTTCCCCGACGAGTATTCTTAAGATAGCGGATGCGCGGGAGAAACACTTCAACGTCATCGAGCTTCCTGAGATGAGCCGCTGCAATGTGCTCGCGCTTCACCTGAGTCCTCACGACATACCACGCATCTGGAGCTTCTTTTTCCATTTAGCTACCGAGGAATTTTTGGAGAAGAGGAAGCACGATGCGCGCTTTTTTGGACCAACGCTCTAAGCGCTCCAGACGCTCTTCGTAGAAATCGGCGCCTTCGGAAGGACCCGAATCGCCAAGGAGAGACTTGAGTTCACCGAGTTTCTCGTCACCGCTGGCGAGGTGTGGGCGCACTTCTTTTTTGATAAAGCCACCCACGAGACGCTTGAGCTCGACATCAGGCTCGAAATAGCTTCGCCTGAGGTTATCGCCCTCCGCTTCTTTCACCGCGCCAAGAGCGCGCAACATCTTTAGACCTTGGCTAGCCGATCCCTTGCTCATGCCGAGGCGGTTCACCAGATCATTGAGGGAAAGAGGCTCGCGGGAGATGAAAAGGAGACCATAGAGCTCCCCTACCGATTTCGGAAGGCCCAAGATACGAACTCCATCACAGAAGAACTCGATAATTCGGCCCTCGAAGTCCTGTTGGTCCCATCTTTCGTCCATTGGACAAGGAAGATGACAGGCGCGCCAATCTGTTCAATTAAAAATGAACACTCAATCAAGCTGCTTTATTTTTGATTCTAGGCCTCGACGCAACGGCCTCGAGGCCATGACAATTTTCCGTGAGCAGCACGATGATATCGGGGTCATCGTTACCGACCAGCGTATGCCGAATGAGACTGGAACCGAGTTCCTCCAAAAGGCGGCCCTTTTAAAACCCTCCGTCATCCGGATCCTTCCCACCGCATATGCCGATGTCGATGCCGCAGTCGATTCTGTAAACAAAGGAGGAGTTTATCGCTACATCACGAAGCCTTGGGAGGTTCCATCGTCTACGCCTGTGATCTCGATGCAGAAATGATGACAGACCTGGCTCAAAAGGGACTCAACCCCCGGACGCTCGATGTCACCTCGCTGGAAGACTGGGAACGGGTCTTTGCGGAAATTCTCAGCGAGCACGAGGGCTTGGACTACCTCTTTAATAATGCGGGAATCACGCTCCTGGCTGAATCCTCTACTCTTACGCCGGACCATTGGCGGAAAATCCTCGATGTGAATGTCAACGGCGTCATCCACAGCCTCACCACAATCTATCCCCACATGGTGAAGCGCGGGCAAGGACACATTTTAAACACCGCCTCACTTGCAGCGGTCACGGGCTACGCCACCGCGGCGCCCTATACGTGCTGAAGGGATACCTCCTCGGCCTCCACAAATCGCTGGCGCCGGAAGCCAACCACAAAGGAGTGGATTTCTCGCTCATTTGCCCCGGTTACGTGAACACGCAAATCTTCCGCGAGGGCAGAGTTCTCCACGACAATCCCGACGAGGTGCTAGAATCAGCTCCGCTTAAAGCGATCACTCCTGATCAAGCCGCCGAGTTCATTTTGAAAGGCCTCTTGAAGAAAAAGCGCCTCATTATTTTCCCATTCACCACCAAAGTTCTTTGGTGGCTTGCACACTGGTTCCCACCTGCAATGGTGCCGTTCCAGAAGAAGCTACTCGCGCCTTTCCGAGCACCGAAGAGCTGATTAAAGCTCCTTAATTTTCAGATTCCGCACGCGGATGATGTCGCCGTGGCCGCAGAAGGCGAGGTGGCCTTTGCGGCGCTTTGCTCCTTCGTGCTTGGGGTTACTCTTGTTGATCTCATCGAGATTCGCTTCGAGAATGACGACTCCATTGAGCTCCACTTTTACGAGGGGTCCATTGATGGTGACGGTCTGCTTGTTCCACTCGCCGACGGGCTTCTGGTGATTCTGTTTTGCCGCTTTGAGAGTGTAGAGACCGCCGTGCTCTTGGTAGTCCTTGAGCTTACCGGCATATTTTTCATGAGTGCCATCAAGAATCTGAATCTCCATTCCAACATAAGCCGCATCGCCTTTTCCTGGGTAGTGAATGCCGAGACCATTGTTCGCTCCGGGGGTGAGCTTGAACTCAAACTGAAAGACGTAACTCTCATATTCCTTATCGGTGATGAGAAAGCGGCACTTGGGTGTGGAGGCGATGACGCCGCCCTCTTCCACCACATAACCGAAGCGCTCGGTCTTGCCGGGTGCGCCCCAGCCAGTGAAGTCTTTGCCATTAAAAAGGTCTACGAATTCACCTGCGCAAGCAGTGGCGAGGCAGGCGGCGGAGATAAGGAGTGTCTTGATCATGAGAGTTCTACGGTTTTACCAGTGCGGAAGCTTTCATCGGCAGCGAGGACGATGCGCATTGAGTTGATCGCGTCGTCCATGTGGTCGGTCAAATCGATGTCCTCACGGATCGCTTTGAGGAAATATTCCTGCTCGCGCTTGCAGAGGCCATCGTGGTCCGGCTCGTCATCGGTGCCGATCCACTCGTCTTCCTTCACAAACTTGCCCTCGCTATCGAGCGCGCTGTGGTGGAGGCGGAGCATCTCGGTCTTGGTGTGCGCGTTGACATCAGCCGAGGAACCCTCGCCGCCGGCATCTTTTGCAGAAATGGTGACGCAGCCTTTTGGTCCGACGACGTCTTTCACGAAGAAAGCAGTCTCGCTCATCATGGGACCCCAACCCGCTTCATACCAGCCAATGCTGCCATCCTCAAAGGTAACTTGGAGATGGCCGTAGTTGATCTTTCCCTCAGGGAGTTCATCGCTGAGACGCGCGCCGAGACCACTGACGCGGATCGGCTTGCTGCGGGTCATCTGACACATGACATCGACGTAGTGCACGCCGCAATCGACGATCGGAGAGATCGAGGACATGAGGTTCTTATGCGTGTTCCAAGCGGCACCGCTGGACTGCTGGTTCAGGTTCATGCGCATGACAAGCGGCTTGCCGAGGCTCTGGGCGACATCGATGAACTTGATCCAGCTCGGGTGATGACGGAGGATGTAGCCGATGACGAGCTTGCGTCCGGTTTCTTTGGCCTTCGCGACGATTTTTTCGGCTTCCTCGACTGTCTCCGCGACGGGTTTTTCAATGAAGACATCCGCTCCTGCTTCGAAAGCTGCCAGAGCAAACTCGGCGTGCGTGTCCGGATAAGTCGAGATGCTCACCGCATCTGGCTTACTCTCACGGAGGGCTTCATAAAAGTCACCGAACTCGGCATAACCACCGCCTAATTCCTTGTTCAGCGCACCACGACTCTCAGGCGAGCGGGTCACGATTCCGCAGATCTCAAATCCATCGATCTGGTGATAGGCGAGGGCGTGCGAGCGGCCCATATGACCGGCTCCGACACATAATACTTTGGTGGTTTTACTCATCGTCTTGATTCTTTAATTCGCGTTCATGCTCTTCGAGGAGATCTTGATCAATCTCAGGCCGTCCGCGTCGCAAGATTGCGATCGCGCGGACAAACTTCACCATTCCCCCAATCACTCCAGCGAGGACGAGGATGCCAATGGTGATGAAGACGTAGTCTCCGGAAGTGAGAAATGCGGTGATCATTCGTCTTCGCCTTCTTTGGATTTATCCCAGAATCCGAGGAAAAAGATCACCGCAATGACAGCCGCCATATAGGCGGGGAGCATCCAATAATCGCCCCAAAGATTACTCGCTTCGGAGAGAACTTCGCCATCAACACTCTCCGGCATAGAGACCGAAAACATCTGACCGAACTGCTCAAAGAATCCCACCTTCTCGTCGGGACGCCCAGCAGCAATCGCTTCGCCAAGAGCTCCAGAACTTTCAGCGACAGGAGCAAGTTTTGCGCCCGCAACTTTAAATCCGATAAACATCCCCACGCCTTGGGTAAAGAAGACCAGCATGCTCTGAACCTGCCCTTTCACGTTCTTCGGCGCGATCCGATCAGCATACATGAAGCCAGTCACGAAGAAGAAGTCGTAGCAAATGCCATGCAGCGCGATACCGGCAAAGAGCATCCAAGCAACTTGGTCTGGAGCACCAAAAGCGAACAAAAGGTAGCGAAGAACCCATGCCATCATGCCAATCATGATCATCCACTTCACTCCCAGTTTGCGGAAGAAAAAGGGAATCAGCAGCATGAAGAAAATCTCCGACATTTGGCCAATCGACATCGCCGAAGCAGGCTGCTCAAACCCCATATTAGAGAGATAGCCCGAAGCATTAGAATAGTAATAGGCGAGAGGAATGCAGATCAACGTCGAGCAGACGATAAAGACTAAGAAAGCTGGATTCGCCATCAACTTGAAAGCATCCACCATGAACAATGCTCTCACATTCACCGGCTGACCAGCTGAAGGAGGAGGGGTGTTAGGCAGAAGGAAACAAAACACACCCAAGACAACCGAGCTAATTCCAGCGAGCCAGAAGAGGTTCGTGCTGGCTGACCAACCGAAGTATCCAGCCAAGAGTCCGGCCACAATCCAGCCGATCGTCCCCCAGACTCTTACCTTCGGAAAGACGTCGCGCGGGAGATGGGTGAAGGCAATTGTGTTACCCAAGCCAAGAGTCGGCATATAGCAAAGCATGTGGCCCATGAACAACCAGAAGACGAGACTTCCATTTCCACCCGCTACCGCACCCGGCACGAGCAACATCAGAATCCCGCCCACAAGCATGAGCACTCCCATGACTTTTTCAGATGAGAAGAAACGGTCCGCAATCAAGCCCAAGAAAAGAGGCGCTATGATCGCAGCAATCGGCGCCGTCGAATAGGAGTCTGCAATGATATCTCCCAAGTCATTTCCTCCTAGAACGAGAAACAGAGTCACAAACCAAGCCCCCCAAACGAAGAACTGGAGAAACATCATCACCGACAGCTTTGCGGTGACGGAGGAGGAGAGTGTGTCTGTTTTCATCGTTTCTTTTTCGAGCGGTAGTCGCTGGGGGTCATGTCATACATCCGGCGGAAGGCACGGGTGAAGCTAGTGAGAGATTGGAAGCCCGATTGCTTGGCGACCTCGGGAAGCTCGACTCCGTTGTCAATGAGATAGGTCGAGCGCACGAGACGGACAGATTTTACAAAATGCCCCAGTGAGACGCCGGTCTCCTCCCGGAAAATAGCGCGGAGGTGGCTCTCGGAAAGCTGGGCGATTTTTGCGAGCGTCTCGAGCGCCAGATCGCCGCTGAGATTGCTCATGACGTATTCTTTGACGCGAGCCACCAGAGTGCCTTCATCGGTAAGCTTCGGCTTGGACGTGCGGACTCCTAGCGCGGCCACGGCTTGGACCAGATGCCCTAGCTGCGCGCTTGCAGCGAGGGATTCGGCCTTTTCATAGGAATCAAAAAACTCCTGCAACTGACCATCAATTTTTTCAGTCAACGACCTCGGACCTCCTGCGAAATTAGGCAGCTCGGTCTCGAGGTCAAAGGTGACGTAGAGCCAGCAGAAGTTCTCTGGCAACTCGACGTAGTAGTGAATCTGGAGCGGCTTAAGGAGAATCGCCTCGCCCGCGCGCAGGTCTAAGACCTCGGATTCGATCCCCACTTTACCATTTCCTTCAAGCGCCACGAGTAAGACGTAGCGCGAGTGCTGGTCATAGCGGCCCGCCTTTGCCGAGATCCCCTCCCAGCCATCAGTGCGGTGGTCCTGAGACGTCCTTGAAAAACAAAGAATTTCCCGTGGAAGCACCTCCGAGCCCCAATCCAGGCCTTTGAAGTAATTCGTTGGGCGGGAAAGGTTTTGGGCTTTTTTTGTTAGATAATCGCTCATGGTCCGGCTGCGGCGAAGTCGAGATACCACTTCACGCTCGCATGGTCTTGTAAAAAAGTCGCCGGAAGCGCAGAAGTTACCTTTCCGCTCATCGCCTCGTGCACGATCTCGCGCTTCGATTCGCCCCAAGCAAGGAGGCAAATCTGCCGCGCAGCAAGGATCGAGCGGACCCCCATCGTCACTGCGTGAGTGGGGACATTCTGAATTCCACCAAAGGCCGGAGCGGCATCTTGTCGGGTGATTTCATTCAACTCAATCCGGCGCGTGCGGCTTTCACGGCTGCTTCCAGGCTCATTAAAGCCAATGTGCCCATTGCGCCCAATTCCGAGCAACTGCCAGTCGATCCCTCCCGCAGCCTCCATCTTTCCTTCGTAATCTGCCGCGATTTTTTCCGCATCACCATTTCCATCAGGCATGTGAATGGCCTCCCGGCGCATGTCGACATGACCAAAAAGGTGCTCTTGCATAAAGTGCCCGTAGCTTTCCGGGTGACTCGGCTCCAGCCCCTCATATTCATCGAGGTTAAAGCTCACCACATTGGCGAAGCTCAGCCCTTCTTCACGATGTCGCCGCACCATCTCAGCATAGATCGGCAGCGGACTACTCCCCGTCGCAAGACCGAGAACCACCTCCCGCCCCTCACTCGCTCGTAAGCGAATGAGAGCATCCACCTCCGCCACGATCTCACGAGCAAGGGCCTCTTTGTCTCCCACCCGCACATTGGCCTTTCCTCGTATTTTACCTGAAACCATAGACATCACAAAAGTCGTTGACTAAATTTTTTAAACATAAACGATGCCTCTCTGAAAGAGCTTTTTTGAAAATCGCGTAGCCTTCCCTGAAGAAAACCTCCAAACTCACTCTCAAGATAATTAATATGAATCCGCTCAACCGACGCCACATTCTCAAATCCGGCGCCGCAGCAACCCTCGCTGCCGGCCTTCCCCACATCGCCAAAGCACAAAACATCCCCGACAAAATTAAGATCGGCCTCATCGGCTGTGGCGGTCGTGGAAATGGTGCCATCACCCAAGCTCTCACCGCTGATGCGAATACCGTCCTCTGGTCCGTCGGAGATGCCTTCGGAGAAGGTGTCGCGAGAGCCATGAAGACCGTCGAGCGCTTCGGTGAGCAGGTCGAGTGTGCCCCCGAGCGTCGCTTCATCGGCCTCGACGCCTATCAGCAAGTCATCGACTCCGGAGTCGACCTCGTCATTCTCACCACCCCTCCGGGTTTCCGCCCGCAGCACTTCGCCGCCGCTGTCGCCGCGGGTAAGCACTGCTTCATCGAAAAGCCAATGGCTGTCGATATGGCCGGCCTCAAATCCGTTGTTGAATCAGTAAAAGTCGCCAAGGCCAAAAACCTCGCCGTCCAGAACGGCTACTGCTGGCGCTACCACCCCGGCGTCCGCGAAGCCTACGCCAAGGTCCTCTCTGGCGAATTCGGAAAAGTCCGCTCCATCTACGGCACCTACATGGCAAACCCCGTCAAGCCCCTCTCCGGTGGCCAGCCCGAGGGCATGCCCGATGTCGAGTGGCAGCTGCGGAACTGGTTTAACTTCGAGTGGCTCTCTTCAGGTCCCCTCGTCGAACAGTGCATCCACACCATCGATAAAGTCGGCTGGGCCATGAACGACGTCGCTCCCATCGCCGCAGTCGGAAATGGTGGCCGCGCCCAAAAAACCGATGCCTCAAATATCTACGACCACTACAGCGTCTACTACGAATACCCCGGCGGCGTCACTGCTCACGTTGGCCAGCGCCACTTCGTCGGCTGCCACTCCGAGGTAAAAGACCGCGTCGTTTGTGAAAATGGCACCGTCATTGCCCCCGGTCGCTGCTCCGCCATGGATCTCAACGGCAAAACAACCTGGCGCTCCCGCCCCGTTCCTGGAGAGACCCAAGACATGTATCAAGTTTGCCATAACGAACTCTTCGCAGCTCTTCGCAAGGGCGAAATTCCAAACAATGGTGACCACATGGTCAGCTCCACCGCCTTGGGAATCCTCGGCCGCGAAGCCGCCCACACTGGCCAGCGCATCACCTGGGATCAGCTCTGGAAATCAGAAGACGACAAAGCCCCCGACGACCTCAAGATGGACGGAACCTTCCCCGTCATCCCCGCCCCGATCCCCGGGAAATACAAAATCTAGGTCTCCCAAAAAGAGCCCAATTTTTCAAAAGCCGGACCTCACAAGGTCCGGCTTTTTTACGTCCCCAGATTCGGAAGCCGTCCAAATGATACCTCTACGCCTCCGCGAGCGCGAGCTGCTGGGGAAGGCTGCGAGACTTTGGGATTATGAACGAGGTTGCTGCTTTTCGATTTGAGCGCGGAGGGTCTGGAGGTCGGTATCGATTCTACCAAGGACTTCGAGAATCTCCGGGCCGGATTTAGTGGAGACCTCGGGGCTGATCGCAAGCTCTTGCATCGTGGAGACGATGATGCCGATGAAGAGGTTCAGAATCGTGAAGGTGGCGATCATAATGAAGGGGACGAAGAAGATCCAAGCGAAAGGGTGGGTCTCCATGACGGGGCGGACGATGCCCATGGACCAGCTTTCGAGAGTCATCACTTGGAAGAGGGTGTAGAGGCTGGCACCGAGGGAGCCGAACCACTAGGGATGGAGTGAATGAAAGCGGCGACCACTTTTTTCAAACTGGGAACCGCGGTGAGGAGGCGAAGGACACGCAGGATGCGGAGAGAGCGCAGGACGGCGAGAGGTCCAGCTCCAGGAATGAGAGCGACGGCGATGAGAAGGCCACCGAAGCGGGCCATGATCCCGGAGTCGGTCTCCAAGCCGAGGATGATGGAGTTGAGAACAATGAGAAGGATGATGCCGAGCTGGATGGGCTTCGACTCGACCCATGCGGCGAGTTTGAGCCGGAGAGGTGAGATGCCTTTTTGTTGCTGGAGTTTGCTGAGGTCAGAGTCGGCCATGGAAGTAGGGAGTCAGGGAACTTTTAAGAGTTCAATTGAGAGAGTTCACAAAAGTCAATCGATTCGCTTGAGTGGAGTCTTCCTTTTCCCAAGGTAATAAGCTATAAATGGGCCATGGGTGAACCGAGTAAGCTGCAAGGCCGGAAGCTGGCGCAAGCGCTCTTTGAGCCAATGAAGCAGCAGCTGTGGGCGGAGGCAGGCTCTATGCTTAGGGAAGATCAAGCCCCCTATGGATCCGAGCGTCAGCGGAAGCTGCGGAGCCCAGATGAGGTCTTTGCGGAGGCGGCCTGCGAGGTAGAGAGAATCATTCTCGGGCACGCGGTTGAAGGTTGGCAAAGCGATGAGGAAGCGCAGAAGAAGATGTCCCGTGATATCGACGACTACCTCTTTGCGCTGCAGCGACAGGCAGAGGTCGATCTCGCGCTTTCGCAGGTGGATGATTTTATTGAGCGGGCGATTACGGTCGCGAAGGAGTGCTTAGTTGATGGCTCGTGATGAAGCGGCTCTGGTCTTCCAAGAGATTTTTGAACGCGAATTGGAAGGATTGGTGAGTAGGCGGAGATTTGTTGAATAGGGCCACGGCGGGTAATGCGCCCGTAGTTAGCAGCCCATCCTGCGAGAAAAACTAAGATGACGCCGAGAACGATTCCGCTGAGGAGGGTGTGTCGGCGGGTCCAGTATGAGGTGAGATCATTCTCCCTCTTGATGGTAAAATAGGCCCAGAATGGAGGGACCAGTAGCAGTAAGATTGCGCCGTGTCTGATGAAAGGCCCGAGGAGTCTACTTTCATCGGGGAAGTAGCTCATCATTTTGGCGAAGATCACCGCCATCAACCACGCGCCCAAGGTGACCATGATTTGCAGCGCGACGAGCCAGGCTTGGAGGCGGTATTGGCTGGCGGCGGTGATTCTCATGATGAGGATTTTTTAAACGAGCGTCCGGTGGTCGCCGTTTCGGACGGTGATCTTGTCGCGGTCGAGGCGCTCAAGGAGGGGCATGAGGATTTTACGGGAGGTGCCGAGTTCTTGGCGGAGCTCGGAGGCGGTGGCTTGGCCCTGCGCGGTGAGGTGGGCGGTGACGGTGGCGACGGCTCCCTCGTAGGATTTTTTGCTGAGGGTGACTTTTGGGTCGAGGGGAATGATCTGGCCGGTGCGGGAGAGGAAGCGGTAGGCGGCTTCGTGATTTCCAGTGGCTTGGAGTTCGCCGGGGAGAGGCGGGTTGAGGCCGGTGGTGTCGAGGGTGCGGAGGATTTCGGCGGCAGGGGCTTCGAGCTCGGGTGGGAGTTCGAGCGAGTGGGACTCGTGGCAGACGAGGTTGTCGCTGACGCGAAAATCATTGTCCGCGAGCCAGCCGAGGAGGGCGTCGAAGAGGCCGAGGATTCCGACGGGGGCGCCTAGATTCTTTTTCAGGAGCTCGGTGCTCATGCCAGTGTGATCGGGGTGGGACTTGTGGTAATCTTTGACGATTTTTGCAGTCCCTTTTGAGAGGTCTTTCCAAAAGGAGGCGAGAGTGAAGTGCTTCGCTCCGATGGGGCAGATTGTGTTGGCTTTGGTGAGCTTTTTGAGAGCGCTCTTTATTTCCGCCGGGGAAAATGGGAGGGCTTGAGAGAGGGTCGCAACGGGGAGGAGATGGTCGCGCTCGAGGTGGCTGCTAAGGATGAGGGCGAGATCATCAGGTGCAGAGGCGCGCGCGATGAGGAAGGCTTGGCGGTCTTCGTCGCGGAAGTGGCGTCGGGAAGGATGCGGGTCGAGGACGAGGGCGCCGCCGAGGGTGGCTTCACCGGAGATTTCGCGCAGGACGAGGTGCTCGCCGACGAGGGTGTGGACGGGCTGATCAAAGCGGAGTTGAGCGAGGGCGCCGGCACCGGGAGCGATGGTGCCTTTTTCCTCGGCCATGAGGAGGCGTCCTTGGGAGCGGCCGGAGCCGTGGTGGACGTAGATTTTTTGGCCGTTCTTGAGGGGACGGAGGGTGCCTTTTTGGCCGGGGATGGGTCGGGCGGCGCGGGTGATCTGGACATCGATCTCGGTGGAGGCTTCGCCGGGGGTGCCACCGACGAGGAGGTGGCCGCGGGAGATTCCTTTTTTGCCTTTTGAAGAAAGCGGAAGGTCGGGGAGGTTGAGCGCGGTGCGCATCCCAGGTTTGGCTTCGCCGAGGGAGGATGAGTGATTCTGGATGGAGCGAATGTTTGTGCTTAGCCCAGAGGGGTAGGTGGTGAGCGAGTCGCCGGTGCTGACGGATCCCCCAGTGAGGGTTCCGGTGACGACGGTGCCGACTCCTTTTGGGGAAAAGGCGCGGTCGACCGCGAGGCGGGGCTGGCCGTAATCGCGCGGCTGGGGGGTGTCCCAGAGAATCTTGGTGAGGGTGGCTTTGAGCTCATCCATACCGAGGCCAGTGGGGGCGGAGACGGGGCAGATGGGGGCATTTTCAAGGGCGGTTCCCTTGAGGTCATCGGCGAGCATTTCTTTGACGAAGTCGATGTCCTCGCAGAGATCGGCCTTGGTGAGGGCGATGACGAAGTTGGTGATGCCGAGGTATGAGAGGATCTGAAGGTGTTCTTCGGACTGGGGCATCCAGGAATCATCGGCAGCAACGATGAAGATGCCGAGATCGATGGCACCGACTCCGGCGACCATGTTGTTGATGAAGTCAGCGTGACCGGGGACGTCGACTACCCCGATTTCGAAGGTGTCATTTCCCGCAGGGGTCGGCAGGGAGAAGTGGGCAAAGCCGAGCTCGATGGTGACGCCACGCTCTTTCTCCTCGGGAAGACGGTCGGGATTGGTCCCGGTGAGCGTCTGGACAAGGGTGGACTTTCCGTGGTCGATGTGACCTGCGGTTCCGATAATGTAGTGGCGCGGCATCTTTTTAGGAGGAGATTCTAAGCAGGGAAATACTAGACGATTTTTGCGATGCGCGCCTTTTCAAAATCGTAGGGCGTCATTTCGAGACCGACCATAGTGCCGGGCTGGAGGTCGTCTTTCTGAGGAACCATGGCCTTGGAGGGATGCCCGATGACTTCCTTGCCATTCGGGAGGCGGACGCGGAAGGCGCGGTCGCTCAGAATCGCAAGAATTACTCCGGTTGTGGTAATCGGTTCGGTGGGCACGGGGGGAGAGTGCAGGGAGATGAGGAGAATGTGAAGTCGTGAGGTGCGGGGGTGGAGTTTTTGGTGTCGAAATCGTGATAAATATTTTATGGACAGTGCCCCGAATAACTTTCCCTTTTAGATTCGCGGCGCTGGCTCTCACCGCCCTCCCCCTCTCGGCGACTACTTTACAGGTGGACTTCAATCATGCGGGGACGACCCAGAGCGGGTGGCAATCGATTGCGGCGGGAGACTCTGCGCTAGGTGATTCTTGGTCTAAAAACTTCACCGGAGGGGTGAGTCTGGACGTGGATGCGGTGGGTGGAATCGTGCTCGATACTCGGGACCGCGAAGGTGCGAATGGCGGCGGCGGGGAAGCTGCCAAGAAAGGCTATGTCCCAGATGACCAGCGCATCCTTCACGCCACCAAAATGCTCAAGCAAGGACAGTCGCAAACCCTCCGCTTCCTCGCCCCCACCGAGCCCGGAATCTATCCCTACCTCTGCACCTTCCCCGGCCACTGGACCATCATGAAGGGGGAGTTGATTGTGGAGTAATCATCCTCTACATCTTCTGAACCTAGATATGAAAGTCCTTCTTCCACTTCTCCTCCTTCCCCTCATCGCGTTTGGCGAGACGCCTAAGAAAAAAAAGAAAGGCTTCAGCCCTAAACTCGACAAGGCTGCTGCGGCTGATCAGCTCCATCCGCTTTTCCTCCTCGAAGACGTCTACCCTCTGCAAGACGTTCAGCTAAAAATCTCCGCAATGGCCTTCGATGGCGATGACCTCTACGTCACCGTCTTTACTCCCGATCGACAGAACAAAGCGCCATTTAAAGAGGGCGAAGTTTTTAGAGTCACTGGCCTCATCGGAAACTCGGACCGCTCCAAAATCAAAGCCCACCCTCTCATGGGCGATCTCTACGAGCCTACCGCGATCACCGTGTTCGAAGGAAAAATCTACATAGGCGAGAAAGACAAAATCTCACGCCTCGAAGACCTCAATAAAGACGGCGTCTTCACCGCTGATGAAAAAGTCGTCCTCATGGACGGCGTCTCGCAGCCCAACTTCCACACCTACACCGTCGGCTTCGGGCTCACCGAGCAAGAGGGAAAAACCTACCTCTCGGGAAACTTCACCACCTCCATTCGCCTCGGTGGTTCTCGTGATCTCAATGTCACCATCAACCCCAAGACCAAGCGTGGTTCCACTTTCCTCCTCGGTCCCATCACCGGTTCCGAGAACCCCGCCGAAGTCGATATTTCCTACTTCGCCGGTGGCTATCGCACTCCCAATGGCTTCGCGACCGGACCTGAGGGCGAGATGATCGTCCTAGATAACCAAGGCGTCTTTAATCCCTCGAACAAATTCATCCGTCTCACCCAAGGAGCCTTCTACGGGCACTACCTTCTTAAAAAAGAGAACACCAACATCGCCGCCTTCCAGCCCGAAGACGTTGATTCAGCAAAAGGCGGCTCCCGTTACCAAACTCCCCCCACCGTTCACCTTCCCCAAGGGATGGTGAATCGCTCACCGAGCCAACCCGTCATCCTCAAGGATCTCGAAGGACCACTCTCGGTTTACAATGGTCAATGGCTCATCGGCGACGTCACCTTAGGCCGTCTCAATCGGGTCTTTATCGAAGAAGTCGAAGGCGTTTGGCAAGGGGCGGTATTCCTCCACTCCGGGGGACACGACCCGAAAGGAAAGACGGGCTTCACGGCGGGACCGAACCGCATCATCGAAGGACCAGATCAGAACTATTACATCGGGCACATTGGCCACGGTGGACTCTGGCAGTTTCTTCCCCGTGGTGATGAAGAGCCCAAACCACCCTACGGTCTTCAGCGTCTCTCACTCATCGAGCCCGCGCAAATTCCAGAGGACTTTAATGAAATGGTCGCCGTTCGTGATATTCCGGGTGGCCTTGAGATCGAGCTCTTTAAGCCGATCACCCAGACGCAGCTCGAGAAGAGTCAGTTTGCGATCAAGCAGTGGACCTACATTCCAACGAAGGGATACGGCGGTCGCAATATCGGAACGGAGCCTCTCAAAGCGACTTCCCAAAAACTCAGCGAAGACGGCAAGCGCATCCGCCTTGCTCTTCCCGGTATCCGCGACAACTCGCCTCCCTTCATCACCCAGAAAGAGTACAGTAATGAGAACGTCGGCTGGGTCATTGAGCTGAAGATAGGGAACCTCCCGCTCTACAAAGACTCAGCTTGGTATACCATGGCCCGTCATCAGGGCGGTGGGAATCAGCAGGCGGTCGTGGACCTGCTCAGCGCGGATAAAAATCCTGGAGCTTACGCAAAAGGAACCTACGCCGCCATTTGCTCAGCGTGTCACTCGGTCGATGGTTCCCGTCTTGCGGGTCCATCTTTAAAAGGTCTCTTCGGCAAAAAACAGGACGTCATTCGGAAGGGCCAAAAAGTCACCGTCACCATCGATGACGACTACCTCCTCCGCGCGATCAATGACCCGCTCGCTGAAGCCCCCGTCGGCTACCCGCCCGCGATGCCCGCTCTCAATCTCCAGCCGGCTGAGCAAAAGGCACTCGTCGAATGGATCAAGTCACTGCGCTAAGCGCCGACCTCAGCTTGATTTTTAGAAAAGAAAAAGGGCTGTCCTGGTCAGGACAGCCCCAAAGTGGTTTTTAAAGACTAGTCCTTATCACCGAAGAAACGGTGAAGCGAAGCGCCTAAGAGAGCTCCGACGATTGGAGCAACCCAGAAGACCCACAGCTGGGTCATTGCTAAGCCTCTCTGGAAGATCGCGGTCGCAATCGAACGAGCTGGATTCACCGAAGTGTTCGATACCGGAATACTAATCAGGTGAATCAGGGTCAGTCCTAGGCCGATTGCAATCGGAGCAAGACCCGCAGGAGCACGCTTACTGGTGGACCCAAGAATGATCACCGAGAAGACCGCCGTCAGGACAATCTCCGCGACCACCACCGATCCAAGCGCATATCCATCTGGTGAACCCACTTCACCAAATCCATTCGAGGCGAAGCCTGCCGAAGCATCAAAGCCCGCCTTACCGGAAGCGATGAGATAAAGAATTCCCGCTTCCGCAATTCCACCCAAAACTTGGGACATAATATAAGGCAGGAGCTCTTTCGTGTTAAACCTTCCCGCAACAGCGAGACCAATCGAAACCGCCGGGTTAAGATGGCAGCCCGAGATGTGACCGATCGCAAAGGCCATCGTCAGCACCGTTAATCCGAACGCCAGCGAGACGCCCACAAACCCGATCCCGACATCAGGATAACCAGCCGCAAGCACGGCACTTCCACAACCACCCAGGACGAGCTAGAGGGTTCCAGCGAATTCAGCAGTATATTTCTCCATAGATTTTCAGCGATTAATGATGCCGCCACAGCATTTCAACGGATCGTCTAACAGATTATACGACTGAATTACAGCCAATTCTCCCTCTCGACTCTCAGCGATTCAGCCACACCAGCGAAGCCCCGCGCGTGTGGCGATCTCCTACAAATCGGCCGCCATTCTCCTCCGCCCAGTGCTTCAAGTAGCGTTGAGCCAGCGGCCCAATCACTGATTCCCTCCCGCCAGAGCCATATCCATGGATCACCTTGAGACAGGAATGATCGTAATAAATCGCGTCATCTAGGCTCCGTTTCAACTTCTCCAGCGCCATTTCCCAAGTCTCGCCATTGTGCGCGATGTCCACGGTCAGCACGCCCTCCCTCGTCTCACGCCGCAAATCCACGTAGTCGCATTTGGGGCAGACATCGACCCCCATCGCCTCCAAGGGAAATCCACAGCAAGCACACTCACGCATTTCTGCACAGGAAAACAGATCGTCCCGGAAGAAAAGCGAAAATCGGTTTTCCCTTCCCTCTCCCATCGATAAACTTTGTGAATGAGTAAGCTTTGTATCTTCACCTATCTGGTGCTGATCGGAAGCGTGAGCGTGGCGCAAGGAAGACTGTGGCAGGACGAGGTTATCTACTTCATGATGACCGATCGCTTCTATGACGGCGACCCTGAGAATAATCTCCCCAAAGGCTGCGACCCCGCGACCTATGATCCTGAGCAAAAAAACGTCGACCTCTACCACGGCGGCGACTTCCGTGGCATCGAGCTTGCCCTTCAAAGCGGCTATTTTAATGACCTCGGCATCACCGCCATCTGGATCACTCCACCTGTCAAAAATGTCTGGAAAACCGCCTACGATGAAGGCGACTCAGGCAAGACCGGCTACCACGGCTACTGGACTCAGGACTTTCTTGATATCGACCCCCACCTGACCTCCGCCACCTCGCTTCGAGGCGAGCCATACTCACCGAACCGCTACGGCCGGCTCGCCCACTACAAGGACCTCGTCAAGCTCGCTCACGAAAAAGGAATCCGCATCATCCAAGACATCGTCTGCAACCACATCGGTCCACTTTTCTTCTATGACCAGGACGGCGATGGCACTCAGGACTTGAATGAAAAAGGCGAGTGGGTCGCACCTTTTAAAGAACACGGTTTTCACGAGAGCGCCAAGTGGGGCGAGATTCCAAAGTGGAACATCCACCGTCCTGAGCCCAGCAAACCTCGCGTCATTTGGGGGAAAACGATCGATTGTAATGGCATCCTCGCCAAGATCGAAACCTACAGCCGGAAAGGCTTCAGTGACGATAGCCTCTCTAAGGCCGATGGCGAAGAGATCGACTGCGACTTCTTCAGCCTCCGCGATGTCTGGACCAAAAATGACAACGAGCACTTCGATGAACTCGTCGATGAATTCGTCCGCATCTACGCCTTCTACATCGAGGAAATCGGCGTCGATGGCCTCCGCATCGACACCGTGAAGCACGTCCACCACGAGTTCTGGGTTGAATTCAGCAAGCGCCTTCGCGAAAAGGTTGGCGAAAAGGCCGAAAGCCTCATCCTCTTCGGCGAGGTCTACGATGGAAACCCCCGCAAGCTCGGGCAATACACCTATCGGGCAGACAATCAGGGCGTTGCGCTCGATGGCCTCCTCAACTTCCAGATGTGCTGGTCCGCACGGAACTACCTCCGCCACACTGGACAAAACTACGGCCATGCCAATGGCATCGAGCGCGCCATCCACGACCTCCACAATGGTCCTCCGGGAGAGCTTCCCTATTACAACGAGAAGCCGGGACTCGATGGCCTCAACTCCCGTCAAAAATCGATCACCTTTCTTGAGAACCACGATGGCATCAACCGCTTCCGGGTCAAAGGCGTCACCGAGCGGCGGAACATCCTCGCCAATGCCTTCATCCTCACTCAGGAAGGAATTCCCTGCCTCTACTACGGCACCGAGGCTGGGCTCATCGATGAAAAAGCAGGCATCGGTGACAATGCCGAAACTGGCCGCATGACCCTCATCAAGCGCGGCGATAGCGCGGCAGTAAAAGAGATCCGGCGCACCCTATCATTCAAGGGTCTCAAAAAACTTATCGATATTCGTAAAAGTCTTCCCGCCCTGCGAAAAGGCATCACCTCATCACTCTGGGTCGATGCCCGCGAGGAACCTGCGGACGATGGCATCTACATCTTCGCCCGCTATATCTCTGGTGAGCCGGAAAAAACCGTCCTTGTCAGCTTCAACCTCAGCGGCAAGCAACGCAGCTTTGAGATAGATGTCATTGGAAAAAACCAAGAAGAGATTCTCCCCGATGGCCGCAATCTCAGACGCCTCCCCCTCCTCGGCATCCGCGAAAAGGTCAACGAAGTAAAGTGGGGTGAAAATGCCCGCGTCAGAATCGACCTCCCACTTGAGAGCATTGGCATCTGGGTCGTGGAATAGCGCGGTCTAGCTTCCTCCAAAAAAAATCCAGTGGGATTTCCCCCGAAAATATGATGTCTCACCCCCGATATGACCTCGGCAGACATCAGACAGAGCTTTCTCGATTTCTTTAAGGAAAAGCAGCACACCGCCGTGCCCTCGGCCTCTCTCCTGCCCCAGTCCCCCGGACTCCTCTTCACCAATGCCGGAATGAACCAATTCGTCCCCTACTTCCTCGGCACCGAAAAGCCCCCCTACTCACCTCCCCGCGCCGCTGACACCCAGAAGTGCATCCGTGCCGGAGGTAAGCATAACGACCTCGAGGACGTCGGCTACGACACCTACCACCACACCTTTTTCGAAATGCTCGGGAACTGGTCCTTTGGCGACTACTTCAAGCAAGAAGCCATCGAGTGGGGCTGGGAACTCATCGTCGAGCGCTGGGGCTGCCCCCCCGAGCGTCTCTACGCCACCGTCTACTCACCTTCCGAAGGCGACCCCTCCGAGTTCGACCAAGAAGCTTACGACATCTGGGCCAAGCTCTTCGAAGCCAAAGGCCTCGATCCCGCCAAGCACATCGTCAACGGCAACGTAGAAGACAACTTCTGGAAAATGGGCGACACCGGCCCCTGCGGACCCTGCTCCGAACTCCACGTCGACATGACCCCAAATGGCGACACCGGCGGTAGCCTCGTCAACATGGACTCCGACCTCTGCATCGAAATCTGGAACCTCGTCTTCATCCAATACAATGCCGAAGAAGACGGCACCTACCGCGACCTCCCCGCCAAGCACGTCGACACCGGCATGGGCTTCGAGCGCGCCTGCTCCCTCATCCAGAACACCAAAGGCTTCACCGACTTCTCCGAAAAGCCCACCAACTACGCCACCGACGTCTTCCAGCCCCTCTTCCGCAAGCTCGAAGAAATGAGCGGAAAAAAATACCTCGATATCTACCCCGAGCCCGGCTCCACCAGCCACACCCCAGAGCTCGAAGAAGCCATCGCCTTCAGAGTGATCGCCGACCACATCCGCACCCTCAGCTTCTCCATCGCCGATGGCATCCTCCCCGGAACCAACGGCCGGAACTACGTCCTCCGCCGCATCCTGAGACGCGCCGTCAAATACGGCCGCACTCTCGGCTTCTCCGGCGACAAAAACTTCCTCCCAGACCTCGTCGACACCCTCGTCACCGAGTTTGAAAAAACATTCCACGAAATCGGCACCCGTGCCGCCGCCGTCAAAGAAACCCTCGCCACCGAAGAAGAGTCCTTCAACAAGACCCTCGACCGTGGCTTGGCCCTCTTCGAACACGAGATAACGGCGCTCGATCTAAATAACGAAACCCAAAAATCTAGTGAGGAAGTCGACGCAATGATCAACGCACTTGGCACACCTGATGGGCCAATTGAAGTGGCTCCTACGACTTTGGATCTCCAATTTCCTCCAGAAAAAGCCTTCCATCTCTACGACACCTTCGGCTTCCCGATCGACCTCACCGCCCTCCTCTGCCGTGAGCGTGGCATCGAGCTCGATGAAGCCGCCGTCGAAGCCCGCATGGAAGAAGCCCGCGAACTCTCACGCGGCGCGCAAAAGAAAACCATCGTCCGCGCCCTCGACCTCTCCTCAGACGCCGTCACCGAATTCCTCGGCTTCGATGCCGACTCCTGCGACGCCACCGTCCTCGAAGTCCATCAGCAAGACGACAACACCCTCGTCATCACCGATAAGACCGTCCTCTTCACCGAAATGGGCGGCCAAGAAGGCGACACCGGAACCCTCGGTGGTCATCCCATCATCGGCACCCAGAAAATCGGGGCCGCCACCGCCCACATCATCTCAGGAGTTCAAAGTTCAGAGTTCGATGTTCAGAGTTCAACGTTCATCGCCCTCGACCGCGCTCGCCGCCACCCCATCGAGGCCCACCACAGCGCCACCCACCTTCTCCACTGGGCCCTCCACCAAGTCGTCTCCTCCGATGCGACCCAGGCCGGCTCCAGCGTCTCCCCGGATCGCCTCCGCTTCGACTTCAACTCAAAGGCCCTCACCCCTGCTCAAGTTTCTGAGATCGAAGAAAAAGTGAACGCCTCCATCCAAAACGGCGACACCGTCAGCTGGATCGAAGTCCCCCACGCCGACGTCAAAGAGCGCGCCGACATCATGCAATTCTTCGGCGACAAATACGGCGACCTCGTCCGCGTCGTCCAGATCGGCGGAGGAGACAAAACCCTCGACGGCTTCTCCATGGAACTCTGCGGCGGCACCCACGTTCGAAACACCGCCGACATCGGCCTCTTCAAAATCAAATCAGAAGGCGCCATCGCCTCCGGCGTCCGCCGCATCGAAGCCCTCTGCGGCCCCGCTGCCGAAGCCTACCTCGCTGAACAACACGAGGCCCAACTCGAAGAGGCCAACACCCTAAACGAGAAGCTCTCCAAAGCCATCAGCAACCTCGACTCCATCGGAGCGGAGCACTCATACGTCCTATTGGACCTATCGGACCTATCCGATCTCCCCACAAAACTGGCAAGCCTCAAAGCAGCCGCCATCAACGCCGAGAAAGCCCTCAAAAAATCGCAAGCCGCCGGAGCCGCCGCCATGGCCGATGGCCTCATCGCCGAGCAAAATATCACCGGCAACATCGTCCTCTCCACCGAGGGCCCCGCGGCCCTTCTCCAAGAGCTCTTCAACACCCTCAAGAAAGTCCACTTCAGCCACGCCGCCTTCTTCATCGTAGACGATGGCGACAAGCTCCATCTCGGAGCCCTCTGTGGTGAAGACGGAAACAACGCCGGCCACGGCGCAGGAAACCTCATCAAAGAACTGGCCGCCATCGCAGGAGGCAGAGGCGGCGGCAAGCCAGACATGGCCCGCGGAGCCGCCCCCGAGCGCGAGAAGCTCAGCGAGCTACTCCAGCAAGCGAAAGCAACGCTGGGTCAGTAGCAGAGGCTCTTAGTGTCTGAGGCCCAGCCACACCGCAGAAGTAAAGAATCTAGGAGCCGAATGGCACTTCCTGAGAGTCGTCATCCGCGACTTCGCAGGTTCTTTATACCAAGTAGAGTTTCAAAATAGCAGAATGCCGGAGAACCGGAGCGAAGCGGAACCGGAACGGAGTGGAGATAGCCGCAGGAAAATCGCCAACGGCAAATAGACGAAGTCAAATTTCTTGAAATGGCAAGGCATGACGAGGGCGTGGTCTGGATAAAATGCCCTCGGGTAGACCACAACTAAGGAACCGAGCGGAGCGAGTTCTTTAGGAGGTGCCATTTGGCTAAGAGCCTCTGCTACGCGTCGAACGACTCAAGATACTCCCATCTCGCCAGTGCTTCCTCAGCCTCCTTCTTAGCCGCCTTCACCTCTTCCATGACCTTTGGGATCTCCTCGTAGTTCGTCTGAACTTCAGGCGAGGCCATTTTTTCTTCGAGGGCCACGACTTTTTCATCGGCCGCCATGACACGCTCTTCGATGGTCTCTTTTTCAATCGCCTCGGCCATCGTGAGTTTCGTCTTCTTCTCCTTCTTGGGAGCAGACTTTTTCATCTTGGCGTAAGCGGTGGCTTGAGCGCGCTCGGCATTCTCTCGCTGCTGACGTTTTTCCAAATAATAGGAGTAGTTGCCGGGAGAGATTTTCACGCCGCCGTCCTCGAAAGCGATGATCTGATCACAGATCCGGTCGAGGAAGTAGCGGTCGTGCGAAACACAAAGCACGGTGCCGGGGAAGTGCGCGAGGGCTTCCTCCAGAATGCGTAGCGAGGGGAGATCGAGGTCGTTGGTGGGCTCATCGAGAATGATGAGATTCCCACCCGTCTTGAGCACCTTGGCAAGCATGAGGCGGGCGCGCTCCCCTCCCGAGAGGAGGTCCACGCGCTCGTTGATGCGGTCATCAGAAAACAGGAAGCGCTTGAGGTAGGCGCGGGCTCCGATGGTCTCGTTTCCGAAGTCGATCTTCTCGCTGCCATTCGAAATTTCATCCAGCAGCGAACCGGTGCCATCGAGCTGCATGCGCGATTGGTCGATGTAGTTCACCTTCACCTGCTTGCCGAGCTTCGCGGTGCCGCTGGTGGGCTGGAGCTGCTCGAGCGCGATCTTGAGAAGGGTCGTTTTCCCGACGCCATTCGGCCCGACGATTCCGGTGCACTGACCGGCTTCAAGCGAGAGATCAAGGTTCCGAAAAAGAGTCCGCGACCCAGAGGCGACCGAGTCATCACCCGCGTCTTCTTCGTAAGAAAAGGAGACCTTTTCAAACTCCACGATGGTGTCACCAAGACGCGGGGGCGGCGGCATGAGAAGGTCCATTTCCATCTCGACCTGCGGGGCGTCCTGATCCTTCACCTTGTAGAAGGCATCGACACGGGAGCGCGACTTGGTAGTGCGTGCCTTAACTCCGGCGCGGACCCACTGGAGTTCGTCCTTGAGGAACTTCTGGCGCTTCTTCTCGGAGTTCTTCGCGATGTCCTGGCGAATCGACTTTGATTCGAGGAAAGCGGTGTAGTTTCCCGGGTGGGAATAGGCCTTGCCACCATCGATCTCGATGATTCGGGTCGCAATTTCATTCAGGAAGTAGCGATCGTGCGTGACGAAGATCACGGCACCGGGATAGGACATGAGAAAGGACTCCAGCCAGCGGATCGACTCTGCATCAAGGTGGTTTGTCGGCTCATCAAGAAGGAGAAGATCAGGCTGGGAGGCGAGAGCGCGGCAGAGCGCGACGCGTCGTTTTTCTCCTCCAGAAAGTGGGCCGGTCTCGGCTTCGAGCGGTGGGGTGCCGAGGGTGTTCGCGAGCGACTCAATCCGAGAGTCGAGGTTCCAGCCATCGGCATGATCGATAAGTTCAAGATCACGCTGGAGGGAGGCATCGGTGCCATCGCCCGTCTCGTAGCGGACGATTGCCGCGGCGACATCCGCCGCTCCGGCGAGGATGTTTTCGTGAACCGAGAGGGAGCCATCGAGCTCGAATTCCTGCGGCAGGTAGCCCACCCGGAGTTCCTTACGTTTCGAAATATCGCCTGAATCCGCACCATTTTCATCGGCTAGGATTTTAAGGAGCGAGGTCTTGCCGCAGCCATTTCGCCCGACAAGGCCCACCTTTTCGCCAGCGGCGACAGCAAGCGTGACGCCATCGAGAAGGACTTGATGACCGTAAGCGAGACGGATTTCGGTAGCAGAAAGGAGAGCGGACACGGCGGGAAGGTGTACTGAGGGCCAGTAAGTTCAATAGCGAAGCGGGGAAGAAGCGGTCTTTTTTGCCGAAACCGCTTACTGGAAATGAGAAATCACCCGCTAAGATCCTCCCTTTCGGATGGAGCCACCAAGGGACTTCTCCCCACGAGGGTGACTTGCCACCAGCTCCTTCGAGTCGAAACAATGATGGGCCACATTGCCGCGCCCCCCACCGATCTCAATCAACTTGTGCACTGCCCGATTCTGCTCTTGGTGTTCTTCAGAAAGATTTTCTCACTCAGGATGTTAGGATTTTTCGCGAGCGGCAGTGTTCCTTCTGGAAGTGCGGATTAGCACTATTTCTACACACATTAATGACCCAAGTAATATGAACAACCAACCCACAAGAAAACTCAAAAGCACCTTAGTCGCTTTACTGCCAGCAGTCATTTCTCCGCTGGCATCCGGAGCAGTCATCTATTCAGAGAATGCGGACGGCCTCACCGCCGGAACCTCCACCCTGCAAGATTCGACGAACTGGAACGCATCTGCTGGTGACTACGGCGTGGTAGCAGGTGCTGCCATTTTTACCACGAACCACTTCGAACTCACTGCGCCTGATACGAACTTTAACTTTGCAAACCGCGATGAAGGCTCTCGCACTATCATGACGATTTCGGCTGACTTTGTCGATCTTGGCACTAGCACTAGTGGTGACGCTGGGGTCCGTCTTGCTTATCGTCATACCCCAAATGGCAGCACCTTTTTCGATATCACTGCTGCTAGCTTGGCCGATAACACCATCGCCCACTACGATTACGTTTTCAACACCACCGGGGCAGCGGTTCTCTTTGAAGATGGCGTCACCTCAATCCCTGCAGATACCGTGCAGCTCTGGGCAGACGGTGTCATGGTTGGATCCAAGGCCATCACACATGCCAATGCCAATAGCGCCATTGGCATTGGCATTTGGAATCGTCGTCCTGACAACGCCTTCCTGATGGACAACATCGAAGTTCGCGACACCGCTTATTTTGCAGCCATTCCAGAACCAAGTAGCCTTGCTTTCGCAGCACTCGGACTCGCAGGACTCGCTCGCCGACGTCGCTCATAAAACAAAAGCGATTTCTATAAAGCTGACTCGAATTTCGGTTTGAGTCAGCTTTTTTGCGTCCAAGTTCTACCGTTACATTACGAGCAAATAGGCAGTAATGTTTTACAAACAACATCATGATCTCCCGCCTCCTTCCCTCTGCTGCTTTGCCTCTGGCTATCTCCGCTCTGCTCCGGTTGCTGCTTTGCCTGAGTCTCCTCCTTTCGTCTCTTGAGGCAGCCAACGTCTACCAAGACCAGTTCACCGGCGCTTCCATCCCCGCAGCCTGGACCACCATCGCCAACGCACCCGTCACCCTGGACGACCCCAACGATCAGCTCGACTACAACCACACTGCTGGCACGAGCCGCAGATTCCTCAACTACAACGGCCTCCTCGTCGGCCAAACCGGCTATCTCAAAGCGGAAATCTCGAACTTCGCGGGCTCTTCATCGATCTGGTTCGGATTCGTCGGAACCAATGTCGCGAACAACGCAAACTACGCCCAGACCATCATCACGGGAGACGGGACTTACGAGATGTTCATGAACAACACCGCCGCCGCCGCGCCCTTCGATAACGGCGCAGGTTGGTCGGGAACCCTCGCGGCAGGAGCTGGACTCTGGTCGACCGATGGCGGAACCACCTCGGCCACCCTCACTCTGGGAGCCAACTTCCCCGCTGCCGGAACGAATATCCGCGGATTCGGCTTCGCCAACTTTGGCAACTCGTCCATTTTCCCCACCTCTTCCTTCAGTATCGACACCATCTCTGTCGATGACTCCCTCATCATCTCCGCCTCGGCCAACACCGCACCCACCGTCACCATCACCGCGCCAGCCGATGGCTCCAATGCCCTCCCGGGCGCCAGCGTGACCTTCACCGGAACCGCCACTGACCCCGAAGACGGCTCTCTCAACGCCGCCATCACCTGGTCCTCCAACCTGGATGGCCCCCTCGGCGCCGGTGCTTCCATCACCGCTTCCACCCTTTCCAACGGCATCCACACCATCACCGCAAGCGCCACCGACTCCGGCTCGTTCACCGGAAATGACACCATCTCACTCGACGTCTCCAACCCTAGTAATTTTTCACCGACGGTCACCATCTCCGCCCCCGCCAATGCCACCACAGTGATCACCGGCGCACCCACCATCTTCACCGCCACGGGATCCGATACCGAGGACGGCGATGTCTCCTCCAACCTCATCTGGACCTCCAATCTCAGCGGCATCCTCGGCACCGGCGGCGGCATCTCTGTTTCCAATCTCGCCGTCGGCACCCACACCATTACCGCCCAGGCTTTCGATAGCGAAAACCTCACCGGATCCGCCACTCTCACCATCACCGTCAATGCCTCCACCGGCGCACCCGGAGCGCTGCGACCCAACATCATCGTGATCATCTCCGACGACGCAGGCTACGCCGACTTCGGCTTCATGAACGCCCACAGCGGGTCCACTTCCGAAGTCCCCACCCCACACCTCGACGCCCTCGCCGCACGCGGCATCACTTTCTCCCGCGCCTACGTCGCCGCCAACTGCCAGCCCACCCGCGCCGCAATTGTCACCGGCGCTTACCAAGCCCGCATCGGAAACGAAAACGTCGGTAATAATAACTTCCGCGACGACCAACTCTTCGAAGGAATCCCCGTCGAAACCGACACCATCTGGGACCGCATGCGCAACCTCGGCTACACCACCGGAGCGATCGGAAAATGGCACCTCGGCTCCATCGAAAACACCGCCACCCGCCTCGGCAACCGCCCCGAGAACCAAGGCATCGACCGCTTCTTCGGCTTCTGGCACGGCTCCCGCGAATTCACCGCCGGCCACTACAACGAAAACACCGACCCCGATAGCTCCCTCCAACTCCGCTACCTCCGAGAAGCCCTCATCCACCCCGATGACTCAAAAACCGACGTCATCAAAGAATACACCGACTACGCAAACGTCCCCGCCGCCGAAAAAGACCTCACCAAAATCCTCGGCGACTACGCCGAACAATTCGTCGCCGACCACTACGACGACCCCGAGCCCTTCTTCCTCTACGTCGCGCATCCCGCTCCGCACAAACCCTGGACCAATAATTCCCCCGACTACAACGACCCCCGCATTTCATCCCTCACTCCCAACAACCGCCGCCAAGTCGCCTCCATGATGATCACCATGGATAAAGAAATCGGCGACCTCATGGCTCAACTCGATGACCCCAACGGTGACGGCGACACTTCCGACTCCATCACCGACAATACCCTCGTCGTTTTTCTCAATGACAACGGCGGAGTCGCAGGCATGGAAAGCGGAGTCAACGGAACCTCCAACGGCATCCTCAATGGCTTCAAAGGTTCCGCCCACGATGGCGGCATCCGCGTCCCCATGATCATGGCCGGCGCCGGAATCGACCCCTCAAAAATTGGAACCGTCTTTGACAAACCCGTCCACGGCATCGACCTCCTCCCCACCTCCGTCGCTCTCGCTGGCGGCACCATCGATCCCTCGGAAAAAGTCGACGGCGTCAACCTCATCCCCCATCTCAACGGCACCAACACCGCCCTCCCACACGACACCCTCGTCCACCGCTGGCGCGGCACCTTCGCCGTCATCCAAGACAACTGGAAACTCGTCAACACCCGCAACACCAACGCCTCTCCTGGCTTCTACAAACTCCATAACCTCACCACCGATCCTAGCGAAGCAAACGACATCTCTGGGGCTAATACTGCCCGCGTCGCATCCATGACCCGCGAGGTCACCCACCGCGAAGCCCAATGGGACAAACCTCGCTACCCCATTCTCAACCGCACTCTCGACACCGAACCTCTCAACATCGTCGACCACTTCACCTTCCGCCCCGGCCTCCACAACGACTGGTCCGCCGGCGTCACCGATGGCGTCGCTCCCACCACCCAACCCTCCAACTGGTTCGAGGGCGGCACCTCCAACCCCGAGCACCTCCTCCGCTCCGATGGCTTCTCCGGAGCGGTGCTTGAGTTCCCCGCCCACAGTTCTGACTACAGCTCAAACAACGACCTCCTCCGCAAAACCGGCCTCGAGTTCATGCTCAACAAAATCATTTTCAGCGGAAACGATACCTCTAACAGAACGGCCAACCTCAGCGGAAACGATCTCATCTTCACTAACAACCTCGCCGGAGAAAATGCCACCATCGCTATCGAGGCTACTGGAAACTTCACCTTCGATCTCAACCTCGATCTCATCCTCTACCACGATTTAAACATCACCGGCGACGGCACCGCCCCCCTCCAAATCGATGGCGACGTCTCCCAATTCTCCGAAAAACGTGGCATTAAAAAAACGGGCACCTCCAACGCCCAAATCAACGGCACCCGCACCTACACCGGCGACACCGACATCCTCGGCGGCACCCTGAAAATCGCCCAGATCAACAGTGCTGATGAGTCCGCCACCTACCGCCTCGCCACCGGCTCCACCCTCGACCTCACCTTCATCGGCACCGACACCATCGACCAATTCTTCATTGATGGTGTCCAACAAGCCGCCGGCGTCTATGGAAACGAACTCCCCCAAATGACAGGCCCCGGCACCCTCACCGTCACCTCCGGCCCGATCGGCTACACCACCTGGGCCGATCAAAACGCCCCCGGTGCCCCCTTCACTGGAGACCACGACTCCGACCTCGTCCCCAACGGCATCGAATACTTCATGGGTGAGACCGGCTCCACCTTCACCATGCTCCCCTCCATCGAAATAAATGGCTCCATCACCTTCCCCATCTCACCCAGCTATCCCGGAACCTACGGCACCGACTTCTACCTCGAAAGCTCACCCGACCTCGACGACTGGAACCCGGTCCTCATCGCTGATGTCACCATCACCCCCGGAGCCTCCCTCAGCCATATCCTTCCCCTCACAGACCCAGCCTGCTTCATCCGCCTCGCTGTGAATGCTGAGTAAGCTCGAAGCGTCGCCTTAGTCCAAAAGGCCACCGTGGATTCCCCTAAAAAAACGTTAGTTTTTCGATTTCATGGACATAGTTAGGTAGAATACCCATCTAATGAGCAAACAGGAGATAGAAGGTCCTTCGGACGATGTCCGCTACGAAACTTACGTGGCGAAATTTGTGCACTACGAGCCGGATCTTCGACGCTTTATTAGGTCACTTTTACCGACATGGACAGATACTGATGATGTCCTCCAGCGGACCGCTATTGTGATCTGGAAAAAGTTCGAGATGTATGACCCGGAGACGAACTTCATGAAATGGGCCTGCGTCATCGCCCGATTCGAAGCGCTTGCTTATCGTCGCAAGATGGCGCGAGACCGACTGGTCTTCCGCGAGGATGTCATGGAAATGATGGCAGCCGAGGGAATCGATGAGATGCCTTTGAGGAATCCAGAACGAGAGGCGCTCGAGAAATGCCTCGGAAGAATGCAGGAAAAGCAGCGCCAGTTTATCCTGCTCGCATACACGCCAGGAGTGAAGGTGAAGGAGATGGCTGCCGAGGCAGGCTCAAGCGGGGCAGCCTTTTACATGCGGCTGAAGCGGCTCCGTCACCAGCTAATGACGTGCATTGAAAAGACGATCAAGGGAGGAGACCTGAACTAATGAATGATTCTACTTTTTCAAAACTACCGGAGCAGGAGCAACGTTGGATCGATGCCTATTTCGATGGCACGATCGCGGAAGCAGATTTCTCCGCCCTGCAGGAGCGGATGCTGGAGAGCGCCCAACTTCGCAAGGTCATGCGCCGCTATCTCGCAATGGATGCTTCGCTGATGGCACAGTCTGACCGTGAGACGGATATGGCATCAGCATCTTGGCTATGCTCGGAACAAGAGGCCGCGCCGAAAATTAAACACTTCAGGATCATACCGATCGCTGCTGCTGCTGGATTAGCCTTTTTGCTCGGCTTAGGCATGATGCACTTTGGTTCGCAGGACGCAAATGACACCACGAGTAAAAATAGCGGTGAGATTGTAAATGATGCGGAACCTTTTGCCGAAGGCTTCGCGGTCGTCGGTCGCGTTTTTGATGTTCAGTGGTCGGTCCAACAAACTCCCTTTCGCGAAGGCGACACTCTCGGCGCGGAAGTTGTCAGACTGACTTCAGGCACTGTGGAAATTCAATTTTTCTCTGGAGCAATGATGACCCTCCAAGGCCCTGCGGAGATCTCTCTGAAATCCGCTTGGGAAGCTTCCTGTCTGGAGGGAGCAGTGCGCATGAAGGTTCCGCCTGCCGCTCGCGGGTTCAGGCTTAATGCACCCTCAACGAAGATCGTCGACCTCGGAACCGAGTTCGGACTCGTCGTAAATGGTAGTAAAAGTCACGTGGAAGTCTTCGATGGGGAGATCGCACTCACGCATCAGGGCGAGGAGGAAAAGATCCTCAAAAAGGGCCACGCCATGGGACTCGCCTCGGCTGGCCCCTCGGTAGATGCGCAGAGCGGACAGATCGCCTTTCCTGAGACCGGAACATTTGGCCCACGTGCAGCACGAGAGCTCCAAGGTGATTTCAAGCGATGGCAAGTCCACAGCCAAGAGCTGGCAAAAGACAACCGTCTTCTCGCTTACTATACCTTTGACCAAGACCAACCCGATTCCCTTATCTCTAATCTCACCGTCCCTCGTAACCCCGAATTCGATGGCGCAGTCGTCATGGCAGAACCTGTCGCAGGGCGCTGGCCCCAGCTTAACTCAGCGCTCGAATTCCGACGCCCCGGCTCCCGTGTCCGTGTCAATATCCCCGGTGAATTTGAAGCCTTCACTTTTTCCTGCTGGGTTAGGATCGATAGCCTAGATCGCCAATACAATGCTCTCTTCATGGGTGATGGCTATGAAAACGGCGAACCCCATTGGCAGATCCGCCACGATGGTAAAATGATGCTTTCCATTATGGTCGATGACGATGCCCCCCACCCGATCTACCCCGATAAATCTCGCTACCATCACCTCTACTTTTCTCCCCCCATGTGGAACCGGTCGATGAGTGGTCAGTGGGTCCATCTCTCCTCTGTCTACGATCCCGCCCAGCGTGCCGTCTCACACTACGTCAATGGAGCACGCGTCTCACGCGAGACCATCTCCCCTCTCTTCCTCGTGGAAAAACTCCGCATCGGGAATGGCGAAATCGGAAACTGGGGGCAACCTTTCCGTGAAGACCCCACCTTCGCCATCCGCAATCTCAACGGACGCATGGACGAATTCGCCATCTTCAAAGCCGCCTTGAGCGATCAGGAAATTGCCACCCTCTTCGAAAAAAGCCGCGCCAAGCACCGCTAGCACAAACCTCTCTCCCTGATGAAATTTCGCCTTCTTTTCTCCCTCGCGCTCTCGGTCGGAAGCGCGCACTCAGCGACCATCGATTTCACCAAAGATGTCCTCCCCATTTTAGAAGAGAACTGCATCAAGTGCCACGGCCCCGAAAAGCAAAAGGCCAAACTCCGCCTCGACCAGCGTGCTCTCATGCTCAAGGGCGGCGATTCCGGCCTCGCCACCATCGTGCCCGGCAAACCGGAGAAGAGCTTACTGATCGAGGTCGTCAAACAGCTCGACCCTGACACGGCGATGCCGCCCAAAGGCGACCCCCTCACCGATCCCCAAATCGCCATCCTCGAACAATGGATTTCGGAAGGCGCTCAATGGCCCGGCCAAATGGATACCGTCGCCGAAAAAGCCACCTCGGACCACTGGTCCCTCCAGCCCGTCAAAAGTCCCGAGGTGCCTGCCGGAAATAGCAACGCCATCGACGCCTTCCTCAACCAAGCGCTCGAAAAAGCGGAGCTCCAAGCAAACCCCGAGGCCGACCCGCTCTCCCTCATTCGTCGCGCGTCCATCACCCTCACCGGACTCCCTCCTACCCCCGAGCGCAGCGAGCGCTTTGTCAGTGATTTTAAAAGTGACCCGCAAGCCTACGAAAACCTCGTCGATGAACTTCTCACCTCCTCTCACTTCGGCGAGCGCTGGGCACAGCATTGGCTCGATGCCATCCGCTGGGCTGAATCGAATGGCTCCGAAGCAAACCTCTACCGCAAGAATGCCTGGATCTACCGCGACTACGTCGCGCGCGCTTTTAATAACGACCTTCCCTACGATCAGTTCATCAGCGAGCAGCTCGCTGGCGACACCATGGGCGCGGGCGAAGCCACCGGCTTCCTAGTCTCTGGCCCTCACGTCCCCGCCGCCACCGTCGGCGCAGAAGCCACCGCCATCCGCCAAGCCCGCGCCGACCGACTCGATGAAGTCGTCCAGACCGTCGGCGCCTCCGTCCTCGGCATGACCGTCTCTTGTGCGCGCTGCCATAATCACAAATTCGACCCCATCACGATTCAGGATTACTACGCCCTCACCGCCGTCTTCCAAGGCGTCGAATTCGGCGGCCGCATCCCAGAGCTCTCGGATGAGCATCCTCGCAAAAAGCGTGCCCAAGAACTCTACCCGCAGATTGCCAAAGAGCGCCAAACCCTCCGCCAAGCGGGCCTCTCTTGGGCCGAGCACTGGGGCGGATTCCAAGACTACCTCTTCCAAGCCGAAACCACCAAGGCCCTCCGCATCGACTTCACCAACCCCTCGATTTTCATCGATGAAATCGAACTCTTCGGCCCCGGTGATCATCGGAAAAACTTCGCGCTCAACTCCGAAGGCGCGACTCTCAAAACCGATCCCGCCATGACCCAAAATCGCGGCGATCTCCACAATGCCAACGACGGCTACTACGGCACCATGATGTGGAAGTCAAAGTCGCCCAAAAACTCCCCCGATCGCCCCTGGGTCGAAATCCACTTCACCAAACCCCAGACCGTCAACCGCTTCCGCTCCTCTGCGAACCGTGAGTATTTCTTCGAAACCGATTACCTCGTCAACAAAGACGGCAAAAAGTCCACCGCCTACAACCCGCCAAACTTCAAAATCTCTATCCTCCAAGAAGACGGCACCTGGAAAGGCATCGCCCACAGCCAACACGCGAAAAAGCGCCTCAATCAAACCCCCGAACTCAAGGCCGCCCACCACCACCTTCAAAACCTCATCTCTCAAGTCGCCGAGGAAGGCCCGCGCCACTCCTTCGTCGGCCGCTTCATCAAGCCCGTCACCACCAAGGTTCTCCACCGCGGCTCGCCCGAAAATCCGCGCGACGAAGTCATGCCCCGAGGCTTCGAGATCATCGATGGTGACCTCGGCCTCGACTCAAGCACCCCCGATCCCGAACGCAGGAAGAAATTCGCCGAATGGCTCACCCAGCCCGACCACCCGCTCACCTCACGCGTCATGGTGAACCGAATCTGGCATCACACCTTCGGCATGGGCATCGTCCCCACCGCCAGCGACTTCGGCCTCGCCGGAGCTCCCCCCTCCCACCCCGAGCTCCTCGACTACCTCGCCTCTGAGTTTGTGAAAAACGACTGGTCCATGAAATCCATGATCCGCCTCGTCGTCACCTCCGACGCCTTCCGCCGCTCCAGCAGCCCCGACAGCCTCGCCATGCAAAAGGACGCCAACTCCACTCTCCTCTGGCGCTTCCCACCCCGCCGCGTCGAAGCCGAAGTCATCCGCGATGGCATTCTCCAAGCCTCCGGCAAGCTCGACCCCACCATCGGCGGTCGTAGCTTCCGCATCCACAACGAAAAGCAAACCTACTCGCAGTGGGAAGTCGTCGACAATCACGGCCCCAGCACTTGGCGCCGCATGCTCTACCAAGAGCGCATGCGCCGTGTCGATGATCAGATCTTCACCGCCTTCGACTTTCCAGACTGCGGCCAAGTCCGCGCCAAGCGCTCCATCTCCACCACCCCGCTCCAAGCCCTCAACCTCCTCAACAGTCCCTTCGTCGTCACCCAGTCCGAGTTCATCGCCGAGCGCGCCCAAAAAGAAAAACCAGACGCCCCCATCGAACGAGCCTTCCAGCTCATCCTCAACCGAAAGCCCAGCGAAGAAGAATTAGAATCCTGCCAAAATCTAGACCTCAACATCGTCTGCCGCAGCCTCATCAACTCAAACGAATTCGCCTTCCTGCCCTAGAAAATCTCACGCAAAGAAAAGGCCCCTCAACCTCCCCCAAAAACCTCTTCCCCCTCCGCGAGCCCAACACCCACCATCATGAACTCCTCAGAACACATCTCCCCCTTCGGCCGCAAGCTCCTTGACCGCCGTGGTTTCATGAATAACAGCGCCCTCGCGCTCGGCGGACTCGGGCTCTCCTCCCTCCTCGCAGAAGAAGACACCACAAACTTCACCGGCAAGTCCCCCATCCGGCCCGTCATCGATCCCGACAAGCCCTACACCCCGCGCGCGCCTCATCACGACACCCCGGCCAAGCGCGTCCTCATCATCTTCTGCCCCGGAGCCGTCTCCCACGTCGACACCTTCGATTACAAGCCCGACCTCACCAAATTCCACGGCCAGAAGCCTCCCGGCATTCCCGCCGTTACATTCGAGGGCCCCACCGGAAACATCGCCAAACCTTTTTGGGATTTCAAACCGCGCGGCCAGTCGGGAAAAATGATCTCTGATCTCGTCCCCCACCTCGCTGAGCAAGCCGATGACTTCTGCTTCCTCCACTCCCTCCACACCCAGACCTCCGCCCACCCCCAGGGAGAAAATTTCCTCAACACCGGCTTCACCATGGAAGGCTTCCCCTCCGCCGGCTCATGGATGACCTACGCCCTCGGCTCCCAGTGCAAAGACCTCCCTGCCTTCGTCGCCATCAACGACCCCCGCGGCATGGCCCGCTCTGGAAAAAACAACTTCGGCTCTGCCTTCCTCCCCGCCTCATTCCAAGGCACCGACTTCAACGCAAAAAATCCCCCCGCCAATCTCCAGCGCCCCGCCGGATACTCCAGCGCGCACGACCGCGCCACCATCAGCCTCCTTCAAAAGCTCAACTCCAAGCACCTCGAGCGCTTCCCTGCCGATAATGACCTCGCCGCCCGCATCGCCTCCTACGAAATGGCCGGTAAAATGCAAATGTCGGTCCCCGACATCATGGACCTCAAGGGCGAACCCGCCTCCATCCACAAGCAATACGGCACCGAAACCGGCAGCGACCTTAAAAAAGAGTATGCCAAGAACTGCATCCTCGCCCGCCGCCTCTTAGAAAAAGGCGTCCGCGTCGTCCAGCTCTTCAACGGCTCAGACCCCTCCGGCGGAAATGGCATCACCAATTGGGATTCCCACTCCAATATCAAGGACACCCACGCCATGCAGGCCGAGATCATGGACCAGCCCACCGCCGCCCTCATCGCCGATCTCAAGCAGCGCGGCATGCTCGATGACACCCTCGTCGTCTGGGCCACCGAGTTCGGCCGCATGCCCTTCCTCCAGGGAAATGGCACCGGCCGCGATCACAACCCGGACGCCTTCACCTGCTTCCTCGCCGGAGCCGGAGTCAAAAAAGGCCACAGCCACGGCACCTCAGATCGCTTCGGCGCCAAAGCCGAAAAAGACCCCACCACCGTCTACGATTTTAATGCCACCATCCTCCACCTCATGGGCCTAGACCACGAGCGCCTCAGCTACTACCACAACGGCTTGGAGAGAAGACTCACCAACGTGCACGGCCACGTCATCAAAGAAGTCCTCGCGTAACAATCCCTTTCTCCCCGTTCCTAGGCCCTCCCACCAAAAGAAAACTCCTCACACCACCACCTAATCTCAACTTCCCCGCGTGAGATTTCCCACCCAGAGGACGCATTAAGGGTAGAGGAGTTCCACCACGATTCCCCCTTCTTCCTCCATGACGAAATCTCCTCTCTCCTGCGCCGCTCTCGGCCTCGCCTCAGCCTGCGCAAACTCCCTTCCCCTCTCTGATCCCGCTAACACCGGCGACTGGACCCTCGTTGAATCCGTCTCGGACGAGTTCAATGGCGATTCCCTCAACTCCTCCAAGTGGATCAATCTTGGGGAAAATGGCGACTACCACGGGCAATGGAAAGGCCGCGCTCCTTCGCAATATAATCCGGCGAACGTCTCAGTAGAAGATGGCTTTCTCACTATCACCTCGAAGTGGGATCCTGACTTCAAATTCTCCGACACCTCCCTCAAGGGCATCCGCTACGGCAAAAGCGCTCCCATCACCACCGCTGCCATCATCACGAAAGCCAAATTCAAATACGGCTACCTCGAGATGCGCTGTCAGGCCGCGGCCGGACCTGTCTCCTCCTCCTTCTGGACCACCGGAAAAGGAGGAGAGATCGATGTCTTCGAGCACTTCGGCGAGAACCCTGCCAATCCAGACTCCGCCTGCCGCTACCACACCTCCTTCCACGATTGGCGGAAGGGTTCCCCCATGTTCGGTAAACGAATCTGGGACAACGATCATCGCCTCGGTTTCAAAGTTGCCGGAGATTTCCACACCTACGGCCTCGACTGGTCCCCAGACCGCCTGAGCATCTATATCGATGGCCGCCTCATTCGGTCAGTGAGCCGCTTCGAGCTTGGAGAAAAATGGATCGCCTCTAATGAGCAGAAGATCTGGATCGACTCCGAGACCTTCGACTGGGAAATCGTGCCCGAGCAACTCACCGCGTCACAGTTTGAAAAGGAACCCAAATTCATCATCGACTACTGCCGCGTCTGGCAGCGCGAAAAAACCGTCATCGACCCAAAGCTCCCGCCCAATCTTTTCGGTAACCAAAATTTCGAGGAAGGTCTGAAATACTGGGTAGGCGATGGCGAAATCACCGACGACGCCCACCTTGGAAAGTCCGCGGCAAAGCTCACCAAGACCGGTAAAATTCAGCAGACCGTCAACGTCAAACCCAACACCACCTACGTCCTCTCCGCCTGGGCCAAGCTCCCCGGCACGAACATGAAAGACGCATGGACCGACGCCACGCTGAACGTCGCCTCCTACGGCGGCCCGCGCCGAAGCACCAAATTCTTCAAGCCCGACTATCACCGGAAAAGCCTCGAGTTCACCACTGGCCCCGAAGCTACAAGAGCCACCATATTTCTTACGAACCATCCAAAGGCACACTCTGTCTTCGTTGATCACTTGGAACTCGTAGAATCAACCGCCCTTACCAAATAAGGAAAGACCTGCTAGTCCCTTCCTTATAAGGCGAGAATTTTAGAGGCTGGCATTTTTAATCGAATTGGGAGGCCTACACTGAAAGGTGGACCGCCCGATGTCGGTATTCGTGCCCATGAAGATTACGCTCCTCATGACACTGGCAGGGATGGCTTTATCTCACGGGAAATCCTACGTGATGATTCTAGTCGATGATTTGGGCTACATGGACATTGGAGCTTACAACTCGAATACCTTTTACGAGACCCCTAACATCGACCGGCTCGCGAAGCAGGGAATGAAGTTCACCGATGGTTATGCGGCGAACCCAGTGTGCTCACCAACGCGCTTTGGCATTCAAACCGGGCGCTACCCGACGCGGAAAGATGCCACGAATTTTTTCAGCGGAAGACGAGGCGGAAAATTTGCTTCCGCTCCACTGCATGATCGGATGGATCTCGAAGAGGTGACGATTGCGGAGGAACTCAAGAAGAAAGGCTACGCAACGTTCTTTGCCGGAAAATGGCACCTTGGCGAAACGGCCGAATATTGGCCAACGAAGCAGGGCTACGATGTGAATATCGGGGGTTACAACAAGGGTGGGCCCTACACCGGTGATAAGTATTTCTCTCCCTATAAGAACCCCCGGATGACTGACGGACCGGACGGCGAGCACCTCCCGGATCGTCTTGCGATGGAGACGTGTAAGTTCATGGAGCAGAACAAGGACGGGAAGTTCTTCGCGCTGCTTTCCTTTTACTCCGTCCACACGCCCCTCATCGGTCGTCCTGATTTAGTGGCAAAATATAAGAAGAAGGCCGCGAAAATTTCCGGGAAGGAATTTGGACCTGAAGAACAGGTTTTTGGAAAGCGGAAGCGCGAGGTGCGCATTCTTCAAAAGCACGCCGTCTATGCCGCAATGGTAGAGGCGATGGACGAAGCAGTCGGCAAGGTGATGAAGAAGGTCACCGAGCTGGGTCTGGAAGATGAAGTGGTCATTTGCTTCACCTCAGACAACGGCGGGCTTTCGACCTCGGAAGGATCTCCGACTTCAAATCTCCCTCTCCGTGGCGGAAAGGGTTGGATCTACGAAGGCGGAATTCGGGAACCATTTATCGTGAAGTGGCCGGGAATGACGAAGGCTGGCATGACCAGTGAAGTTCCCGTGATGAGCACGGACTTTTTCACGACCTTTGTGAAGGACGCAGGTGGTGAAATTAAAGGAGAAGTCGATGGCGTCGATCTCCGGCCTGCCTTGAGCGGTGGCGAGCTAGAGCGGGACGCGCTCTACTGGCACTACCCTCACTACAGCAATCAAGGTGGCTTCCCAAGTGGAGCGATCCGGATGGGCCACTGGAAGCTTGTTGAGCGCTACGAGGACGGGAAAGTCCACCTTTACAATCTCAAGAAAGACATCGGAGAGCGGAAGGATGTGAAGGAGAAGAACGAAGCTCTTGTGAAGAAGATGCGGGCGAAACTTCACGCGTGGTATCTCGAGGTGGATGCGAAGTTCCTTCAGCAAAAGAAGGGGCAGGAAGAGAAGCCGTGGAGCCCGAGCGGAAGCTAGGATCTGGCGGGTAGACTCCCCTACTTCTCTCGGATGATCAACCGAGCAAAGAGTTTGCTTTCTGCGGCGAGCGCGGGCTGAATTTGTGCAACCACGGAGGCATTATCAGATGAGACCGGGATGGCTTCTTGATTGGACCAAGATTCAAGGTCGATAGAAGTCTGAAGAATGATCACCGCGTCATCTGCGCCGAGTTGGCGAGGGTAGACCACGGTGACGACTCCATTTTCCTTAACCATGGTGAGGACGCTCGCGTTGGCAATGGTGTCTGATGTTCCGAGAGCATATTCAGCGAAGGCATTGAGCCCGTCGCCATCGAGGTCGGCATCGGGGTCGGGGCCGGTGAAGAGGATAGAGTCCGAGGTGCCGGGGCTGCCGCCAACTTGGAGGCTACGACGCCAGCTGGTGGGGAGACTTGAGTTGGCGAACTCGAGCGGTTCGATGAGGGTGAGGCTGTAGCCTGAATCAGCAGGCTCGGTGGGCCAAGGGGCGTTGTTTGAGTAGGTGAAGTCTTGGATGACGGAGCGATTTTCGGCGAGAAGGATGAGTTGTTCGCCGCCGTTGTCCAAGCGGCCGGTGAAATCATTGATGACAATTTGCTGGCCGGGTGCGAGGCGGGTGCCTTGAGGGAAGGTGTAGGTGATGCCAGCGACGAAGCTGACACCGCTGAGGTCGACTTCGTTATTGGAGAAGTTGGTGAGCTCGATGAATTCCGAAATGGCATCGAGGGGTTGGTAGTAGATTTCGCTAATGGCTATGTTCTCGGAAGAGGCGGCTTCGCTAAGGTAGTAGGTGGCTTCGGCCAAGGGCGACCAGGTGCTGCCGGTGAGGGTGCGGGCGCGGATGGTGGTGCCGTCGTTGAGAGAGATGGGGCTGGAGTAGGGCTGCGATGAGGCGGAGATAGAGCCGTTGGGAGCCATGGGGTCGGTGCCATCGGTGGTGAGGTGGATGGTTCCTGCGGTGGAAAAAATAGTGAGAGGATATCCGGGATCGATGCGGCCGCCGGAGTGACTGAGAGTTGGGGCGGTGGAGGAGCCGGCGGGGAAGAGGGAGACGTTTTCGAAGCGCTTGAGGGCGATGGCGTGATTTTCGACAAAATAGGTGTCGGTCATCCATGCCATCTCGGAGAGCCAATCGGTCTCACGGAGGTAGGGAGTGGCGTTTCGGCTGTCACCCCAGCGGGCGGATTCCGCGACGATGGATTGGTCGATCTCGGCTTGGCGGTGCCGCCAGCGGGCGGTGGATTTTTCCGGAGCGAGGATTCCGCCATTAAACATGAGTTCTTGGACGCGGGCAGCGAAGCGGGATTGGAAAGAGGTGTTTTGGCGGAGGCGGTCGTAGAGGAGGGCAGGGCCAACCGCGGATACTTCCTCGAAGGGGCCATCGCGATTGGTGTCAGTGCGGGTGAGTGAGAGGAGTGCAACTTCTTGATCCCAAGCATAGAAGCGGAAGCCCTTACTGTCCGCGCCTCGTTCGCTTCCTGACCACCAATTCTTCAGCGGCCAGTCAGCGGCGCCGATGTAGATGTGCAAGATCATGTAGTCGATGAGGTTGTCGACATCGAGGTAGATGGGGAACTCGGGATTGCGGGTGCCGTCGGGGTTGTTTCCTTGAATGAGTTGGTAAGCGGCTTCGGTCTCAAGTCCGGCTTCGGCGAGTGCGATCATGGCATCCCAGGAATCCCGGGTGCCGGAGTCGAGTTCAATGGTGTTTTTGATGATGTCGTAGTCCCCTTTTTCACCTCCGAGGTTTTCGGCGTGCCAACGTTGATCGTTGCGTTCGGCAAGATTGTATTGTCCGAAGTAGAGGCCGTTGAGGAAGACGTTCACGTAGCGGCTGTGGCCTCCGGGGCGGGACATCGAGAGCTGGGTGTCTTTGACCCAGACATCGCGCATGTAGGCGGCTCGAGTTCGGGGGTAGTTCGTGTTGTCTTGGACGGTCCAGCCATCAGTTGAGGAGGCGCGAAGGACGAGTTCATCAAAGCGGTCGACTGGGGAGTCTGGGAAGAGGCGGTGATCCAAAGTGGAGGCTCCATATTCACGGCGGAAGTTGAGGCGGAAGGAGTGCTTGTGGGCGTGGTAGTGCTGGCGACTGAGACCGCCATTGATGCGGAGACCGGCGTCTACTTGGTGGTCCGCTGACGAGCCATCGGGGTAGATGATTTCGATCGAGGCATTGCGTTCCCAATCGTTGCCGTGGAGGGGCGAGTTGGCCCAAATTCCTTGGGAGGCATCGAAGAGTTCGGCTTGCGGGAGCGAGATACAGACAGAGGGAATGGCGAGCATGGCGTCGCTGATCTCGTGGCCAACCTGAGCGTTCGCGACGACTTCTTGATCCATTTCGTAGTCGGCTGGAAAAGGATCTCCAGTGAAGGGTCCGTGCGTTCCGTAGACGCCCCAAGTGGATAGGTAGCCAGCGGGGTCAGGGCCTTGGTCTTCGACCTGATCTAAGAAGAGATAGGTGTGACTGGCGGTTGAGGAGGTGACGAAATCGTCCTTGGTGGAAGAGGCGCGGACGGGAGTGGTTGAGGTGATATTGAGAGTGGTCGAGGCGAGAGCGGAAGGGCTGGGAGCGTCAACGAGGGTGCCATTTTCGGCCGAAGGGCGAGTGCCATCGAGGGTGTAGATCAGCGATGCGCCGGGCGTCTCGCCGCTGATGGTCAGGGAGACCGGCGCGTCATAGAATCCGCGTGGGGAGGAGAAGGAAGGTTCGCCGACGAAGCCCGCTGCGCCTGCTTCATTTTGATCGCCCGGGGTGGAAGCGGTGAAGAAGCGGCCCGGTAATTCTTTGGCGGTTTCTAAGGTGGCGCTGAGGAGGAAGTCCGATCCGGTTAAGCTGTCATTGAGGCCTTGGAAGGCGAGGACGTTGGTTCCGATTTGAAGAAGGTTGCTGAAGTCACTGATGTCGATGCGTTCCTCGGTCAGGGCTTCGAGCTTGTCGCGATGAGTGGTGGCGGTGGCACTTGCGGGATCGAGATTTGCGGGGGCATTGCGTCGGGCTACTTCGGTGCCATTGAGGAAAATGACAACGCCGTCATCGTATTTCAACTGGAGGCTGAGACGGTCGAGATCATCAGTTGAGGACAGCTCAAAGGGAACCCGCAGGAAAGCGCTCGCGGAGACGCCTTGCATTTCAGAGAGAAGGTCAGTGGTGGTTTCATCATTGAAATTGAGAGTGGAAACCGGCGAATTACCGGCCGCGAGAGCGGTGATTTCTTGAGGGGTGAGAGCGGTCCCCCAGATTGCGAAGTCATCGATGAGACCTCCATAGCTCGTGGCGCCAGTGGGTGTGCTGCCAATCCACAGCCCCCTGATGGGCGGAAGTTCGAAGCTGTTGTCGCCCGACTCGAAGAGGACGCCGTTTTGCCAGATTTCTTTGCGAGAACCGTCCTTAAGAAAGAGGTAGTGGTTCCATTGGCCTTTGTAGTTCGCCTCATTGGACTCGATCTTAGAGATGCGGGTCTCGCTTGAGTTGCAGCAACCGACGGTGTCCCAGAAGATGCCACCATTCGACCAAGGGAGGTGAGACTTTGCAATAATGGTGCTCCCGTTTTCCAGAGCTGAGGCGGAGAAAGCAACGGTTTTCGCGGGCAACTGAGCACCTCCAAAAGTCCAGAGGCTGATGGTGATGGCATCGTTGTCGGATGCTTCATCGAGAAAGCCATTGGCCGCGGCGTTTATCTGGATCGTGGCACCGTTATTGATGGTTCCAAAATCCATGGCTCGGTCGCCGGGCTGCCCGCTGCGGCCTCCTTGATCCGCAGTGAAGATCGCGGTGGTGATGGTTCCGCTGTGGCCATTACCACTGGCATCAGGAGTGGAAGTTGGTGAGGTGGCGTCATTGAAATCCCAGAAGGCCAAGGGGCCGCCGCCACTTCCATCCGGGGAGCCATCATCGTAGCCGACGGCGGTGGTGGAATTTGCCCATGACGAGTCATCAAAGCCGAGATTTTTCCAGGTATCACTCAGGCTATTATCAATGGGGATGAGCAGTTTCGATGGAGAGTCAGGGGTGACGAGGCTGCCTTGGTCCTGATATCCGGGTCCAAAAGAAACGTCCTCCCCAAGAGCGGGGTAGGTTAGAGAGGAGGTTAAGGTGCCATCCGGCTCACTGAGTGAAAGCTGCTCGCCATCGGCATCGAGTTTGAAATTCGTGTGGAGGGTTCCCCCTGCGATTCCACGGTCCTTTTTAGAGGCAAAGACGACAAGATATCCGCCCGCAGGAATCGAAGCGCCGGCCGGGAAAGCCCACTTCAAGCGATCGGTGGAATCATCAGACAAATGCCATCCGCTAAGGTCTGTCGCAATGGCCGAGGAGTTATAGATTTCGATCCAGTCCTTGAAGTCACCATCCTCATCTGTCAGTCCAGATTCGTTTTCAGCGACGACCTCAGAGAGAACGGGCCCAGCCAACACAGCAGGACTCAGCAGAAAGGTGAGAGAGAAAGGAAGAAGGAAATCTTTCGGAGACATGGGGGCGATGAACGAAGGTTAAGGTGGAGTAAACTTTCTTTAGTTTTTACCCTTCTTCTTTTTCTTCTCCTTCTGGGTGTGGGGAATGACGGGGCGGGTCATCTGAGAGTCGGGAGAGCGGAAGACCCAAGGCTCCCACAGAGCACGGGCTTTCTTCCATTCGTCGAGGCTGCGGGTGGGATACCAACCGGGGAGGCCGACGTGGAAGAAGTCGTAGTTTTTGACGTTGGCGTTGACCCATTCACCGACGGTTGAGGTGGGGCATGTTTCAGGGAAGGTGGTGTTGGCGGCGCCGAATTCTCCGATGAGGCCTTGGTCCTTGATGACGTTTTCTCGCCATTTGTTGAGTTCGATGAGGAGCTCTTTTTTTACCTCGGCGTAGGCGGGGTCGCTGGCGAGGTTGTTAATTTCATGCGGGTCTTTTTTGAGGTCGAAGAGTTCGATCTCGGGCTTCTTGTCCGCCATGAAAAGGGCCTGAGCTTTGTTGAGTTTTCCTTCGATGTTGAGGATGTTCATCTCGGCGAGAGCTGGGTAGGCGCTTTCCTTGTAGTGGGAAAATTGGCAGTAGGGCCGCTCGGGCATGAGGTTGAGGATCAGCTTGTGGTCCTTGCTGCGGATCGTGCGCATGGCGTCGTGGGTGTCGTCCATTTTGTCGCGGGCGGCGAAGATATGCTGGCGGTCTTTGACCTCGTCGCTGAAGAGGCTTTTGCCATGGAGCGGGACAGGAGCTTTGATCTCGGCGGCCTCGAGAATGGTGGCGCAGATGTCGATCGAGCTGACGAGACTGCTGCTGACTTGACCGGGTTCGACTTTGCCGGGGTAGCGCATGATCATGGGGATGCGGATGCCGCCCTCGTAGAGGAATTGTTTGCCGCGGATGTGGCAGCGGCCGTGGTCGCCGATGAAGAAGACAATGGTGTTGTCGGCGAGGCCTTCGTCGGCGAGGCGCTTGAGGATGGCTCCGACTTCGCGGTCGACGAGTTGCATTTGCTCGAGGCCGTTGGCCCAGTCGCGGCGGATGAATTCGGTGTCGGCGTAGTAGGGTGGAATTTCGACGTCCTTGGTGTCGATGGGTCGTTGGGGGTCGCGGTTCCAGAGGCGGTGGGTGCCGCCGAAGGTGATGCGGGCGAAGAAGGGTTGGCCGTCTTTTCGCTGTTTCCAGTCGGTGCCTTGAAAGAGTTTGTTTTTTTGGTCTGGGAGAAAGTTGACGTCGACTTTCCAGCTCATGAGGCTGGTGTGGTAGCCCGCTTCGGCGAAGAGATACGGGATGGGCTTGATGCCGTGGGGAAGTGGCTTTTTATCGTTAGTGCGGTGTTGATGCGCGCCGATGTAGTTTTGGTGGAACCCGGTCATCATGGCGGACCGGGAGGTGGAGCAGACTGGCGAGGTGGTGAAGGCCCACTGGTAGCGGATGCCCTCAGAGGCGAGCTTGTCGACGTGAGGGGTGGAGATGCCTTTGGTGCCGTAACAAGAAAGGTCGGGTGACCAGTCTTCGATGGTGATCCAGAGGACATTCGGCCTATCGGCTGAAAATCCTAAATTCGAAAAGAGAAATACTAAGAGGAGAGTGAGGAAGCGGGTCATGAACTGTGAGTTACTATTTTTTCTCGGAGGCGAGTTTGAAGTCGGGGTGCTCGGAGGGGGTGCGGGCTTGGTTCATGAGGGTGGTGAGGGAGGCGACTTTTTCGGGGTGTTTGTCGGCGAGGTTGTTTTTCTCGGCGGGGTCCTTGGTGAGGTGGTAGAGCTCGGCTTTGGGGGATTTGTTTTTGTTGGTATTGAAGAGGATGAGTTTCCACTCGTCTTTGAGGATGGCGCGCTTGCCTCCGCCTTCGAAAAATTCCCAGTAGAGGGAGCTGTGCTTTTTCTGCTCTCCGTTTCCTTTGAGAGTGGGGACGAGGGAGAAGCCGTCGGTGTCGGCTTGGGGAGCGGCTCCGGCGAGTTCGCGGAAGGTGGGGGAGAGGTCCCAGAAGGCGGAGAGGTGGTCGGTGGTGCGCTTGGGCTGAATGGTGCCGGGCCACCAAGCGATGGTGGGGACGCGGATGCCGCCTTCGTAGAGGTCACGTTTTCCGCCGCGGAGGGAGCCGGAGGAATTAAAGGAAGTGCGTTTGTGTCCGCCTTCGTTCATGGCTCCGTTGTCGCTGGAGAAGATGACAAGGGTGTTTTCGGCGATGCCGAGGTCCTGTAGCTTTTTGAGGATGAGGCCGATGTTGTGATCCATGTAGGAGATCATCGCGGCGAAGGTGGTCTTTGGCTCGGCTTCGTCTGAGTAGTGAAATTTATCCTGATTCGTTTTGCGGGGGATTTCTTTGAGAATGGGGCGGTATTTTTCCTTCCACTCTTCTTTGGCACGGAGGCTGGCGTGAGGGATTTGGAGGGCGAGATGGAGGAAGAAGGGGCCGTCTTTTTGTTGGTCGAGGTAGGTCATCGTTTCAGCCATGACGACATCGGACGAGTAGTTGTCACCTTCATGCAGGGTGTTCTTGGGGTAGGTGACTTTTTTGCCGTTTCTCCAGAGGTAGTCGGGGTAGTAGAAGTGGGCGGCGGTGTGGGAGGTGTAGCCGAAGAAGTGGTCGAAGCCCTTGGCATTGAGGAGGGGGGCGTCATCGGTGTTACAGCCGAGGCCGGACTTGCCGATGAGGGCGGTGTGGTAGCCGACTTTTTGGAGGGCGGCGGGGAAGATGGGCTCGTGGGGGTCTTGGCGCATTTGGAGGCTGCCATTTCCGCGGACGTAGATGTGGCCGGTGTGCTTTCCTTCGAGGAGGGCACTGCGACTCGGGGCGCAGACGGTGGAACCGGAGTAGTGCCGGGTGAAGCGGAGCCCTTCGGCGGCCATGCGATCGAGGTTCGGAGTTTGGATGATTTTTTGGCCGTAGCAGCCGAGGTCTCCGTAGCCGAGGTCATCGGCGAGGATGTAGATGATATTGGGCTTTTGGGCGGAGAAGAGAGAGCAGGTCGCGAAAAGGAAAAGAGCGAGAGTGAGTTGTTTCATGAAATGGACTGTTGCGGGTGATTCTGAGTGATTCCGGCAGGTGTTAGCGAATGAAATTGTCACAGTTCTCTAGATTACCAACTAGGGGGTCTGCACAAGGCGGGCGCGGACGAAGTTTTTTGGATCGTTTTGGGAGAAGGCCCAGGTCATGGCGGGTTGTCCGTCGGGGAGCAAGATGAGGCCTTCGTAGTCGCCGCCTTCAGTCCAAGAGAGGAGATCGTTTGAGACTTCGACGATGAGTTGGACGCCATCGGCATTGAGGTTACGTGGGACGACGAAGGTGGGGCCGTCTTGGGTGGTGATCATTTCGGGACGGCTGGTGCCGAAGAAGAAGTCTTGAAGGTCTGTGCCAGGAGAGGGGCTGAGGGTGTCTGAGGTTCCGGGGGTTCCTCCGCGGATGAGACTTGGAAGCCAGTTGACGGGGAGAGAGGGGTCGGGTGCGGTGGTGGGATTGGTGAGGACGAGGGAGTAGCCGACATCATCAGCATTGGAGGGCCAGGAGCCTCCGTTATTGTATTCGAACTCATGAATGAGCGCTCCGCCCCTCCCCGTGAGTTGGAGTTTTTCTCCACCGTTGTTGAGCATGCCGGAATATTGTGCGGCGGTGATGACAATGCGCTCGCCGGGTCCGAGAATGGCATCGGACGGGAAGGCGTAAGAGATGCCGTCAGTGAATTCTACTCCGTAAAGACTGACGGGGGAGTTGCTGATATTGAGGAGTTCGATGAACTCGCCCTCGGCGGCTCCGATGGGGTGGTAGAGGATTTCGGAGATGACGAGATTTTCGCTAGTGGCGGCATCGCCAATGTAGAAGGAGGCTTCAGTGAGGGCACTCCATTCTGTGCCATTGAGCGCCCGGGTTCGGATGGTGCCGGCGGAGGTGATGTTGACATCGGGCTCGGTGACTTGGGAGACGATGAAGCGGAGGTCGAGAGCCATATCGCTACTGGAGATGGTGCGATTGTGGATCTCGATACTGAGGGTGTTGGTTCCGGTGACGAGGTCAGTGGTGGGGATTTCGAAGCGGTCGTAGACGCCTTCATTGCCATCGGAAGAGGAGAGGGTGCTGTGGGTGTAGCCCCCTTCGTTCATGTTGTCGCGGAGGACTTCGATGCCATTGAGGAAGATAACGGCTCCGCCATCGATATTGGCTTCAATGAACGCATCGATGACACTGGAGGGATCGGTGACTTCAAACTGCTTGCGGAAGTAGGCGGTGGTGACGGGAGTTCCGACGAGAGTGGTGGCGATGATGGTGTTTGTGACCCCGCCGTAGCCGATGGGAGAAGGACCGCTTTTCCAAGTGTCGTCATCGAAAGAGGGGTTGCGCCAGCTGGTGCCGATATCGAGATCGTCGTCGTTATATTTCCAGATCGTGCCGCTGGAGATGAGCTCGGTATCCTCACTGCCGCCGGTGCTGATGAAGGCGCTGGAGTTGATGTCGCCGCCTTCGAGTCGAGGGTCGCTGCCATCGGTGGTGTAGTAAATGGTGCCGGAGTTGGCGGAGATGAGAAGGGGGAAGCCATCGGTGATTTGGCCTCCATGTCGGCTGAGATTGGGTGCATCGATATTGGGAAAGACGCCTTCGTTACGGAGCTGATTGAGGACAATGGGATTACGTCTCGGGAAGAAGTTGACGTTCATGTAGTCCAACATGGTCTGCCATTCGTTTTCGGTGGTGTAGGGATTTGAGGCGCGTTGACGATCGCCCCAGCGAGCGGACTCGGCAATGAGGGAAGGTTTTACCTCTTCGGCGCGGGCGTTGTAGAGAAGGGCGGAGCGTTCCGGCGAAAGGGTTCCGCCATTGAAAAAGTGTTTCTGCACTCGGTCGGCGAAGCGGATCTGATACTCAGGATTGAGTTTGAGATCGTGGTGCATTTCGTTGGGGTGGTAACTCCAGGAGCGGGAGGAGGAAGTGCTGTTGTAACTGAAGGTTTTATTACCGCCTTGATCTCCGAGTCCTCGTTCGCCGTCCCAGTTGTAGAACTGGAATCCAAAGCCATCGACATTTCGGCTGCGGCGTCCGGCGCGCCAGTTATTTCTCCAGTCGACGGTACCGGCCCAGAAATTGAAGACGATGTAGTCGATGAAGTTATCGAGATCGAGATACTCCTGAATGGCGGCGTAGCCGGCGGCATCGGAGACTCCGCCACGGGAGATGTCATACATTGCTTCCCAGTCGTCGTGGCTTCCGTCACTGAGAACGTTGGCTTGTTTGATGACATCGAAGTCCTCTTCATCGCCTCCCAAGTGTTGGGAAAGGAAGTGGGCATCGACGCGTTCGATGAGGGTGTAGAACCCCCAGTAAACGCCATTGAGGTAGAGGTGAAAATATTCCTGTGAAGCCGAGAGATTTCCCATGTCGATCTGGGCGTCTTTGTAGAATTGGTCGCGGATATATTGCACGGTTGAGCGGGTGGTGGGGCCGTTTCCGGAGGCGCCGGGGAAAGTCCAGGATTCGCTGTTTCCGCCGCGAAGGATGAAGTCATCGAAGGTGTCGACATCGGTCCGGGAGAAGAGCTCGCCCTTGAATTTCGCTGGGCCGTATTCCCGCCGCGAAGTGAGACGGAAGTGATGTTTGTATCGATTCGGGTGGCGGGCATAGTTTCCGGCCATACGGATGCCGGCGTTGACCTTCTTAGAAGGAACTTTTTCGAAGCCGATGAATTCGACGGAGCAAGGGCGCTCCCATTCTCTTGGCTCTCCCCAGCCCGGGAGGAACTGGTTGCCGGTGCCTCCGTAGGGATTGGGGTAGATTCCTCCATCGGCTGAGTCGGTGCTTTCATTCCAGAGATCATAGGGATCCATCACGACGGAAATGGTGGGGTGATGGCGAAGAGCGGCGATGGCTTCGGCTTCTCCGAATTGCTGAATGACTTGGGGGTCCATTTCGTAATCAGCAGGTCGGGGAAGGCCCGTATTTCCGTTGCTGGTGGAGTTGTCGATGCCCCAGGTGGCGGGGAAGCCGTCGGGTGAGTTGCTTTGATTGATGACGTCGTTGAGGAAGAAATAACTTTGGGAATCGATGTTGCTGGGGATCAAATTCGCCTTTGTCGCGATGGCGCGGATGACGGTGGTTGTGGTGATGTAAATGGGACCCGTGTAGAGGATCGCTGCTCCAGATAAGGGGTCGGAGCCGTCGGTGGTGTAGCGGATTTCCGCACCGGGAGTTGAGGTGGTGATTTCTAGAGTGAAGGGGCTGTCGTAGAAGCCGCGATCAACGCTGAACTTGGTGTCACGGACGTAGTCGGTGAAATCGGCGGGGTTGTTGTTGGCGTTCGGAGTGGGAGTGGCGAAGTAGCCTCCGTGACCAAAGGAAAAGCCGTAAAATTGTTCGGGGTAATCGAAGCTGTCTGCGATGGCTCCTCCGGGTTGATTGAGGGCCAGATAGGCGTTGTTTGAGGAGAGGGAGAAATTGCTGTGGAGTTCTTGATTGGCTATATTGCGATCTTTTCCGGAGGCGAAGATGAAAAGGAATTGTCCCGGGGCGAGATCGAGCGCAGGCAGGGGCCACATGCTGGGGACTTCGGGATCATCTGAGAGGTGGTAGCCGACGGTGGAAAGGGTGGTGGTTCCGGTATTTTGAAGCTCGATCCAATCAGAGGAGTCTCCATCGCTATCCGTCACAGAATCATCGGGGTTCGCGGCGAATTCTGAGATGACGAGGTTTGCTTGCGCTGAGAGGATCAGGCACAGGGGGAGGAAGAGGTGGGCGATCTTCATGAAAAGAAGAAGTAATACAAATTTCCGAGGCGACTGCAAGGAGCCAAAGGGTGATGAGCGCTATTCCATTCTATCGAAATTTTCTAATGGCGAGGCGGCCAGTTGCCCACCAAAGTTCCTGGGTGAAGACATTCTTTCGTCGCCTATTTTGGTTCGTTGTCATTCTCGCCGTGCTTTTTTTCGGCGCGTGGGGATTTGAGAACTGGCGCGGTGGGAGTGAATGGCAACAGGCAAAGGAGCGCGCGGCGCGGATGGGGGTGAGTCTCGATCTCGCCGATTATGCGACGGAGGAGATTCCGGAGGGGGAGTGCTTGATGGAGGATCCGGTGTTTCTGGCGGAGTGGAATGGGGAGATTGAGCCGGAGCTGGGCCGGATTTCTTCCATGAAGCTGGAGGGAGTGAAGACGAGAGGGATTAAAAGTGGTTCGATTCCTAAAGGAGAAGCGATGGATTACAGGCAGTATTTTGAGGACGAGATGAGCGAGGCTGAGGCTGTGAGAAAACTGGACAAGATCTATCAACCAGTGGCGGCGCGGTTAAAGAATCTGGGGAAGATCATTCTCGAGAAACCAAACCAAGATATCAGGGCGCCATCAGATGACTTTCTAGAATCTGGTGAAATCCTCCGCCTCTTAAAAACAGTCAATGCTTTACGAGAATACTCCCGATTATCTCTGCGGAAGGGAAATTCCCAAGAAGCGGTTTGGGCTTACGAAGTGATTGTCCGTCTTGGACAAAATTCTTCTGAGCCTGCTCTCATTAATCTCTTAGTGAGTAATGCGGCCGAAGGCACCGTTGATAAAATCATCTGGGATGGCATTTGGCTCCATGAATGGAATAAAAAAGACCTCGACCGGATAGTAGCCCACATTCCGTCAGATCCAGACTACAATTCCTTGGGAAAAGCACTGAGATACGAGGCAGCGATCGCAAGCCCCTTTGTTGATCAAGTGGAGGAACAGCAACGAACAATTTTGGAGAATATTGACGCCGCAGATCCTCCGAGTTTTGAAGATCGCGTGATCCACTGGACGGCTTTTCAAGGTCCCTCTGGATGGAAAAATTGGAGAAAAGCGACGATCCTGAACGCATCGCTAGATTTGCTCGAACAAAGATCGGATTGGGAAATTTTGGGAAAGGAATCTGCAACGTCGCTCCAAAAACTTAGCACTTTTGAAGAGAGTCGATTTCATCCGCTGAATTGGATTCGAACAATGCAGATTGGGGAAGCAAACTGGTTAGAGAAGTTGCTGAAACGATCGACTCGTTCGCGGTTGACTCGAATCGCCATTGAGCTCGAAAGATATCGGCTTCAGAAGAGGCGCTATCCTAAGAGCTTGGATGAGATGGAACTCACTTTTTCAATCGAAGATCTAACGGACCCGAAGGAGCGGGATCTGAAGTATGAGAAAACGGACGACGGTTACTTCCAGCTCTGGTCAGAGTTTGAACGAGAGGGAGAGAAGCGGCCGGATCTAGAGTGGAAGTTTCCCGAGACTGGAAAGCAAAAGTGACCTCTCCCCTTTCAGCTTAGTTCCCGAGGCAGTAGAGGTAGCCGTTCTTTGATCCGGCGTAGATGCGGCCGTTCCAGACGATGGGGGTGGCGTCGAACATGGGGCCGGCGAGTCTGGCGATGCGCTTGAGCTTATTGGCGGGGGTGACTTCGTAGAGGTCCATGCCGTTGTCGTAGCCGACGATAATTTTGTTCCCAACGAAGAGCGGGGTGGAGATGGAACCGGTGGGAAGTTTGACTTGATCGAGGACGAGGGGGACTGGGTAATTTTTCTTCAAGCGCGGGCCGGGGACGGTGATGCCGGGCTGGAGCTTTTTGTGGTTGATGAGGGTGAGGCGGGCTCCGACATCGACAAAGCAAGCGAGGTCTTTTGAAAGGTTAGAGCTGCTGCGGTGATTGACGGTGGGCGAGCCGACGAGTCCCCCGCTCCACATGTAGAATTTCTTATTGGCCGTGGGGTAAAACCATTTGACTCCCCCACCCGGCTTGACCTTCATGACGCCGCCTTGGCCGGGGATGAATTCTTTCTCGATGCCGACGAGGAGGTGCTTGTCATTGGTGAGGGGCATGGTGCCATTGAGGTCGCCTCCGATATCGAGGCCCCAACCTGCTCCGCCGAAAAGTCCGGTGCCACAGGAGTAAAGGCGACCGACTCCGGCGGCGACGTAGGCTTTGCTCCCGATGAGGGTCGGGGAGGATTCGCAGCAGAGTTCGTTTCGATAGATCTGACGATCGGCTTCGCGGTAGAGGAGGTATTGTTTGTGGATCTTAGGGGCGGGAAAGCCATCGATCATACGGGCGTCTTTTGCGCGCGAGGAGAAAACAGTAAAGTAACCATTCTCAAGCGGGACGCAGGCCTTGCTGCCGATGATGAGGGCGGAAGCATCGCAGTCCCGGCTGTTTGAGGCGGTGCGGCGGGAGTTATGCCGCCAGAGTTTTTTTCCGGTGGCGAAGGAGATGCCGTGAAGGGAATGGGCGGTGCCATTCATAAAGGTCTGCCCGAATCCGGCCCGGCTGCCGACGATGAGGACGTGGCGCTCTTCGGCAGTTCCGCTGCCGGTATCAGTATAAGTGGGGGTTCCCTTGATGACATCGCCGACGCTGGTGCTCCAGATGACCTTGCCATCGCGCGCGCGGATTTTTTTGACATGGTGAGAGAGGGTTCCTTGGATGAGGTAGAGCTCGCCCGCTTCCTCGATGACGAGAGGTTGGCCGGTCCAGCCCGCGCCCTTCCAAGTACGGATATCGCCGACCCCGAACTCGGTCTTGCCGCTACCCAGATTGGTCTTCCACTTCACCTTGAGTGCTGAGGGGGCGACGTTTCCGTAGAAATTCCGCTGGCCATCGCCGAGGTAGGTGGAGATGTGCGGCTTGATCTGGGCGGTCGCGGTCAGGGCCGTGAGGAGGAAGAGGAGAGCTTTCATGGGCGGATGAACTTAAGGGGGACGGTGTCGGGATATTTGCGGAAATTTTTATCGGTGAAGTGCCACCACTCATTCGGGAGGGGGAAGAATCCAGCCTCATACATCGCGCGCTGGAGGAGCTGCTTGCGCTTCATGACCTCAGGGTCCGGGTGCTGGTAGTTGGCAGCGGCTTGCGGGGAGAAAACATCGAAACCAGTGGGCATCTCGACGGGCTTGCCGGAGGAGGTGACGAGGGTGACATCGACGGCGGTTCCGCAGGAATGCTGGGAGGGCTTGGAGAATGGGTTCGCGACAAAGCGATCGTCCTCGCCAGAAGCAAACCAGAGTTTCTTCTGCGCTGCGGGCGGGCGATAGGCATCCCAGACCATGATGCGATAGCCCTGCAACTTGACGATTTCATTTGCCCTACGAAGTCGGACGGCGGTCTCGGGTCGCGCGAGGGCAGGCATGCCCATCTCGTAGAGGGGGCCTTTTAAAATGGTGGAGCCACGGGTGTAGCGGAGATCGATCGCGATGGAGAAATCAACCTGCGAAATCTCGATGAGGTTCGCCTTTGCATAAAGCGGGTTCCGCGAGACGGGGAAATCAGCGACGACGGGATCACGGCCTTCCCAACGAGGGCTGGTAGAACAAGCCACGATGATGGCGCTACCAATCAAGGCGAGGGGGAGGGCGACTCTCATGCTGGCGGAGAGAGTATCCTAGCTAGGGAGATGCGGCAAGTCAGGCTGCAAGGCCGGGTTTAGGCGAGGAGTCATCGCCGCCTTCGTCCTCGATCAACTCGAGTCGGGTCGGGCAAGAATCCTCATGAACGATGAGGCCCATGAAGAACTTATTTTTGAGATTGCTCTCTGATTCTTCACCGAAACCGCGACTGATAAAATGATAAAATGACGCTGCCTCAATTTGCCCTAGGACCAAAGCAGTGGGTTCGTGTCCCTGACGGGTGCACTCGCGAATCATATCCCTCACTTTCAGCGGATCGAATGCCGGGTGGTCTGCCTCTTCTGCCATGAGCGAGCCCATCTCGGACTTGCTCGGGTGTAGATCGGCCGAGAGATGATCAAGCGCTTCACGGCTCCACTGAGTCAGCTCAGGGAGTGGTTCTTCAAAGAATTCTTCACACATAATAAGGGACTCTTGTTACATATGACACGAGCATGGCACGGGCCATTCCTTGCAAGGATGCAGGTGACGATTGCGTCACCCTCATGCCTGAGATTCATGGATCATTCCGAAGTCACCCTCAGAAATCGGCGTGCTTGTGATGAAGGGAACGATGCGGACCAAGTCCCGCTATTAAACGAGATTGGCTCGTTTTGCGGAGCCCACCCGAATAGATCATCGCTCGCTTCAATGGCATAATTCGCATCTGCTAGCCCCTTCCAACTCAGCGTGGCGGTGCCATCGGTCACTGAGACTTCCAGGTCACGAAGGATCTCCTCAGGGAAAGGATCCAGCTCTAGGTCCATGTAGACCGGCCGGTGATCGGAAGCGCTCAGAAGATTTGCTCCCGAATCGCTCCCGGTGGGCCAGAAAACGGCACCACCCAGGTTCGTGAAACCCGCTTTTGAGGGAAGAACATAATCTGCGCGCAAACCAAAGGTCGCAGTATTAAAACGAGTCGAAGCGGCAGAAGTTCCCGTCCGCTCCGGGGTGACCGAGGCATCTACCAACGGGTTGAGAAGAAGTTGGTTGATCGCATTCTGAAAACTATCGCCCGCATTCGGATCCGCATTTTGATCTCCGGCGATGACGAAGCGCTCTCCTTTTAGCCCACCGGAAGCGCCATTATCATCAGTGAGGTAGCCGCTTGAAGTGGAGGAAAGGTAGTCAGACCAGAGACGGATTTCATCGTGATTGCGGCGCCCATTTTTATCTTCAGTACCATCAAAGACGGGAGGCGTGGGATGACTCACCAAGAAGTGAAGACGCTGCCCATCGACGAGGATAGGAACATCCCAGTGTGACTTGGAAGACAGCCGAAACACAGCTTGCTCCTCCGTCGAGTAGTAGCCGGGAGGGATGACGTTGTTTGGCATGTCCGCCCACTTGAAAAGTTGGAAAGTCCGAATCGCGGCGGTATCGAGAGGATACTTTGAGAGGACCGCCATGCCATATTTCCCCTCGAACTCGCCAAAGCCATAGGAATCATTTCCGTAGGAAATATCACCCGGAGTCGAGTCGACGCTCCCGCTATTATCGAGATCGAACCCCGATGGGATTCCAGTATTCGAGGGAGCTGTGTAGCGGTAAGGGTAGGTTTGCGCAGGACGGCCGTTTTGGCTGACGGCGAGGAAGTTATTGTGAAAGCGGGTCAGCGCAGTGGAGCCGGCATCGTAGTCGAACTCATTAAGGACGAGGATATCGGGCTCGATGAGTTGGATGATCTCAGCGACTTGGCGGGCTTGAGGAGAGTCGCCGGTGCGCAGCGAGGAAGAGAGGTCGCCCTTTTTGGTAAGGGCGAGCGATGTGTTGTAAGTGGCAACCCGAATCTGGGTGCCTCCAAAGAGAGGTGCAGCGATGAGAAGACCTAGAAGAAAAAATTTCACGTGTAGGAAGCTACCTTTTCAATTCTCAAAAGCCAGTGCATCTTGGTGACATGACGCTCATCACGCCAGCCGAAGCCGAGGCTCTCATCCTTTCTTCCATCGCTCCGCTTTCTAACGAAAGGGTGTCGCTGGAGCGCTCGCTCGGCCGGGTTCTCAGGGAGCCCATTCTCGCGGACCGCTCCTTCCCTCCCTTCGACCGCGTCACGATGGATGGCATCGCCTTTTTTAAAAGTGACCTCAATAAACTCCGCCTCCACGGCCTCCATGCCGCAGGCGACCCCGAGCCCGCCGAACTCCCCGCTGGGTCCTGCTGGCAGATCATGACCGGGGCCTCGCTCCCGTCCGACTGCGATACAGTGGTGCCCTACGAGAAAGTCGAGATTGGCGAGACCCACGCCAAGATCAACTGCGAGGTCGTCCCCGGGCGCTTCATTCATCGCAAAGAATCCGATGCCTCACCGGGAGATCTTTTGGTCCCGGCAGGCACGCGCATCGGCCCCGCCCAGCTCGGGCTCGCCGCTTCGGTAGGAGCGATCGAGCTCACCGTCACCCGTCTCCCAAAGATCACCATCTTAGGCACCGGTGATGAACTCGTGCCGCCAGAGGAGACTCCCCTTCCCCATCAGCTACGCCAGTCGAATGGACTGACTCTACGTGCTGCGGTGGAAGAATGGGGCGCGGCCGAAATCACCCTCGCACATCTTGCAGATGATCTCGCCTCGACCACTTCTGGAATCGCGGAGGCGCTTAAAAAAAGTGACCTCGTCATCCTCTCCGGTGGCATTTCAAAGGGCAAAAAAGACTACGTCCGCCCCGCGCTCGAATCGCTCATGGGCCCTCCCCTCTTCCATGGCGTGGCACAGCGCCCCGGCAAACCACTCGCCTACTGGCCGGGAGTCGCGGCCCTTCCGGGAAATCCCAACTCCACCCTGACGACCTTCCACCGCTATCTCGTCCCGACGCTTCAGGCGCTCGTGGGGCTTCCGCAAAAAGTGACCTCTCTGCTTCCTCTCGAAACTCCCCAGCAGGCGCATGATTTCCTGACCATCTACCTCCCTGCATCACTGAATGAAAAGGGAAAGCTACACGTCCTGAGCCCGCAGAACTCGGGTGACTTTGTGACCCCACTGACGGCTCAGGGGATTGTGGAGATCGCTCCAGGAACTCAAGCGGTGACATGTGGCAAATATCGGCTCTATTGATCCCATGAACGTCGCCATTTTAGGAGCCAGTGCGAAGCCCGAGCGCTACGCTAACAAAGCTCAAGTTCTTCTCAGCGAGCACGGCCACACCGTTTTTCCAGTGAGTCCTACGGGTGCGGAGATCCTTGAGGTCGAAGGATATTCATCGCTCGGCGAAATCACGGAAGAGATCGACACTCTCACTCTTTATCTCGGATCAGATCGTCTCGCACCGCTGATCGAGGAAATCATTTCAGTGAAACCGGGACGGATTATTTTCAATCCCGGCACAGAGTCAAAAGAAGCGATAACGGCTTTTGAAAAAGCAGGGATCACCTGCGAAGAGGCCTGCACGCTGGTGCTGCTACAAACGGGTTCTTTTTAGGGCTTCTCAGAAGAAAAACCCACGATTGTCTTCAACCGACATGCACATCCGACTAGTTCTCTCGTTTCTTTTCGCAGCGCTTTCTGCAGTCTCGGCACAGCAAATCCTGATTCAGCCTTATCAGGATCGGGACTTCGCACTCACTTTTGCTTGGGGAGACACGTTTAGCATCAGCAGCACGACTGGATTGACAAGAAATGTGACCTTGGTCATTCGAGACGCCTATCAAACGGACCAAAATCCAACAACCATCCAGGTCGCCACGGGGCAGATTTCGAGCTCAAATACCATTGCCCGGCTCTACAGCCAAAATCGCTGGGATGAAGACCTATGCTTGGTATCTGTCTCCACGGGAACTTTCAGAAATGCGTCAGTGGGGGCGCGGGACCTTGTCCTCGAATTTGAAATGCCCGATGACGCAGAGGATCCTGACCCGTCGCGGTCCTACAATCTCAATCCATGCGACTTGTATCTGAAAGGGATTCCGATGCCTGACAATCTACAGAGCAGTAAATTTCTTTACCTTCTCGGCAACGATGGCAACAGGGGGACGCCATATTCGCTTTTTTCCAGTGGGACTCTTCCAGCTATCCCTACATCAGCTCTTGATACTCCCCGGATTACGAAATTCGAAAAGTCATCGGTCTCACTCGATTTCGGAGTGAGCAGTGTCCATGACCAGCTGCAATGGTCTCCCGACGGAAAATATTGGAGAAGCTTCGGAATCAGTCCCGCAATGAGAGAGGGAGGAAGTTACGTGATTCCAACTCAGGGTGCTTCCCGATCATTCTGGAGATTGGTCCGAGAAGAACGCCCCCGCCCCGTAAGGCTCGCTCCATTCTCAGTGACAGACGGAGCAACTCACCTCGGATTCGTTTTTGGAATCTACGAGGACAATGGATTTACTGACCTTGGAACACTGGGCTACGACTTTAGGCCTGAAGGAAAGGGGATCATGAATCGTCTCCCGCCGAATCCGTTACTGACCGGTGACACGCTTCATTTCGACAAGGCGGTGGTGGACTTTGAATGGACGGAAATTCCCGGACCGGGTGAAACCGTCGTTAGGCTCAGTTTCATCGGTGGGCTAAAGGAGAATCTCTATATCCGCGCCGATCCAGGAAATCGAGACGACGGAGGCTCAAGGAGTTACGAAATCACTCGGGCAAGTTGGGAGCGATACCCTTTCCAATCCAAATTTGAAAAAGTGACCGGTAGAGGCAGCTACGGTGCCTATCCTGCCGAGGCTCAAGCCCTGCAAACCCTGGAGGGCAGAAGCGGTAAGATCATCATCGGAGCGCGCGAATGGCCCATTTCTTTCTCCTCTGACAACAGTGGGAATGGTCCAGCTATTTCAGACGGCACTCCTGACTCGCTTTCGTATCAATATCAGATTGCTGGGGAAAATTACGCTTTGTTGGATCTCACTGATTCCGATGGAGTGTCGTGCCGATTGAGACTTGTCTTCAACGGGACGAATCTTGTGATGGAGAGACCCAAGATCGTCTTTACCGCTCTTACAGAGTCCGAGAAAATCTTTGGACAGAATGAACTAAAAGGAGAGTTGAGGCTCGAAGATGTGGAATGACGAATTAACTCATGCCCGAGATCAGCATCTCGACTTTTTTGAGCGCGAAATCGATCTCCTCCTCACTGATGGTGAAGGGCGGAGTGAAGGAGAGGACGTTTCCTTCGGGGCCATCGGCGAGCATGAGGAGGCCGTCTTTTAAAAGTGACCCGAGAAGCGGGCCGGCATTTTCAGGGAGTTCGAGTCCCCACATGAGGCCGCGGCCACGGGCTTTGCCTAGCTGGTGGAGCTTCTCGCCGAGGTAGGCTCCTTTTTCGGCGACCATTGCGGCGGTTTCGGGACGCTGGAGGATCTCAAGTGACTTGAGCGCCATGGCGCAGCCTACGGGATGGCCGAGGAAGGTAGAGGTGTGCAGGGCCTCGCCGGTGGACTCGGGCCAGGCTTCCATGACCTTCGCTTTTCCGACACAGGCCGAGATCGGGAAGCCGCTACTGAGGGCTTTTCCAAGGCAAATCAAATCGGGAATGACGCCGTCCCACTCGCAAGCGAAGGTTTTTCCGGTGCGGTGGAAACCGGTGTAGATTTCATCAAAAATGAGGAGCGCCCCATTCTGATCACACCAATCACGAAGGCGCGGGAGAAAATCGGCCGACGGGATGATCTTTCCACCGCGACCTTGGATGGGCTCGACGAGGACGGCTCCGATGTCAGAGCCATCGAGTCGATCAATTTCGCTACCGCCAAAGGGCAAGCGCGTGGTGATGGGCGCAAGCTGATCGCCAAAGGGACCTTGGAATTTTGCTAAGTCGGTGCCGAGGAGGCTGCCGTAGCCGAGGCCGTGATATCCAGCGGTGAAGGCAACAATCCCCTTCTTACCCGTGGCGAGCCGGGCTGTCTTGAGCGCGGTCTCAACCGATTCGAAACCCGAGCTTGAAAGTACGATTTTTCCCGTAGTTCCATCCCACCTGCCATACGTGATTTCGGAAAGAGCACGGCAAAGCTGACCCTTCAGCGCGGTAGGATGGACATCGCCCATACCATGAAGAAGGGTATCGGCCTGCGCATGAAGCGCAGCCACGATCTCGGGATGGCGGTGCCCGAGGCCTGCGACGCCGAAGGCGGAGGTAAGATCGAGGAAGCGGTTACCATCCGCGTCCCAGACATTGGTGCCCTCGGCCCGCTCCCAGAAGACGGGCCAAGACTCGTCCATGTAGGTGACATTTCTACTCTCGTGCGCCCGCAGGTCAGCCGCGAGTCGTAACGACTGAGGGCCCGGTATTGCGGTCTGGAGGTCAGGGAGCATGGCTTAATTTACGAGCATGATAACAATGGCACCGAGGCCAAAGAGGACCACGAGACCGAGCGTGATGCTTCCCATGATCCGGTCCTGCTTGAGAATATGCGGACGCGAGAGTGAAGCGGATTTTGGAAAGACAATCGCAGCATAAACCGCGCCCGTGATAAGCCCGCCCAAGTGAGCCGCATTATCGATGAAGCCATAGCCGAAGAAGCCGATCACCACCAATGAAACGAGAATACCAAGAAGGCGATGCCGTGCGGGACTCGGAACCAAGGGGCGGTGCAGAGTTTCAAAAACGAGAAGGAAACCCAGCAATCCGCAGACCGCGCCCGAGACGCCCACCGAGGTGCCTTCTGGAATCCATGTGGTGGTGGCCCAGCCGCTCCCGAAGATCGAAAGGATGAAGACATTCGCAAGATGCGGCCAGCGTGCGAGAATCTCAGTCCGGCGTCCGAGATACCACAGCGCGGAAAGATTCATTCCGAGGTGGACGATATTTCCGTGAAGAAAAGCGCCGGTGTAAAGCCTCCACCACTCGCCGGCAGCGAAGGCTTGTTTGACGAGTCCGGCTTGCGCGATACCTTCCGTGAAAAATTGGACAACGAATACGGCCACAAGTAACCCACAGAGAAGGATGGTGAGACGCGAGGTCTGACTGCTGAGCCAGAGCTCGAAGCGCGCTTCAGGGATTTCCTCGGCGATGCTCTCGGGAGTCGTCTTAGGGATCTCGCGCTGACCTTGGCGACCCTCCCACCAGGGCCGAACGCCGAAGATGAGGAGAAGAATGGCCCCGATCCCGATGTTTTGCGAAGCGCTCACCGCTTCCCATCCTCCTTTAGAGAAGGCTTGGTAGCCGAAGTAGCACAGCGCAACTACGAAAATAAAGAGCCCCTTCCGTGCCGCCTCGGAATCATCGACGGCTAAAAGAGCTCGCCTTTTTTTCAAAGAAACCGCTAAAGCAGGAACCTCCTCAGGCGCGACAAAGCGGTCATGCTCCGGCACCCAGACCCAAGCTAATGTTCCTTTCCCCGCCGCGATATAATCTTTGAAGTTCTTGAGCGAGTCGAAGTTGGTCAACTTCCCTCGCTGATCGCGGAAGCCATATTCTGAATCCTCCGGCTTAAGCGGGAAGGCATCCTCGCGCGCCCAAGCTGGTAAAGCGCGGTCGCTCATGGAGGAAAAGAGAGAGTGGAAAGTTTACTCGCCCGGGCCAACCACTGGTGGAGTCACCGGCTCGGCGGGCACTTCAGCAGGGGTCTCAGGGAGAGGGGGAACGACGACTGGCTCGGAAACTGCCTCCGGCGCCTCAACTGGCTCGGAAGTTGCGGCCCCTTTAGCTGCTTCGAGCTGCTTTTTAAAAGCCTCATTTACATCAGGCGATGCCGAGACAGGAAGATCAGGAGTTTCCTCTTCAACTTTTTCGATGGTCTTTTCAGCACCATCAGAGTCAGCGCGCTTGCTTTGAGTTTCATTCTTCTTTCCCACGAGAATCGCGAGAACGAGCGAGAAGACGAAGAAGAGGGTGCCGAGGTAGACGGTCGCCCGCTGGAGGACATCCGTAGTACGAGCACCCCAGACAGCATCGGTCGCACCAGAGCCAAAGGCTGCGCCGAGTCCTTCCTGCTTAGGACGCTGCATAAGGATCACAAGGATCAGCAAAGCGCTCACTACTACGTGTGCGATAATCACAAGCTTGATCCAAATTCCGATGTCGAGAAATGCGAGAGTCATGGGGCGCGAGAAGATAGGGATTGATTTCCGCTTGTAAAGGCGGACTTTCCCCGATTCTCAGGGGTTGGCGAGAGATGAAATGCCCATTATTTCTACGCTCTTGATCCAATGCCCCCTCAAGATCAGGAAAAATCCACGCTCCCTGCCCGGCTCTTCCGCCGCGTCCCAACCGCTTCATCGTAGATCCCACCCGGGTATTCACCGAGGAGCGAAACAAAGACCTCGCCCGCGTCCTCGAGCGCCACGCACGTGACCACGGCACGGAAGTCTTCCTCGTCATCGATCGAATTCCCACGGACCTCACCCCCGATGAATATGCCCAAAAATTAGGCCCTGCATGGAGCACAACGGACTGGGCCGTCATCGTCTACCGCCCGGGAATGATTGGTGCGCCCGGCCTCGCCTCTGGTGGCCCGGCACTCGATAAGCTCAAAGAGGAATCCTGGAAGAACCAAATCTCCCTCCTCCGGAATCTCTCCGTCCAGCACTGGCAACCCGCCGAAAACCTCGATTTTCTCGCTCGGCGCATGGCAGAAATGATCTCTTTCGCCCGACGCCTTCCTGATCTTTTTGTGAATCAGGTGATGGAAGAGAGAAGCGCCCTCAGGAGAAGCGCCCTCAGAAAAGAATTTTCAGCCAACAGGGAGCGCAGCAAAATTCTCATCATGATTGGCGCAGGAGCCTCCCTCTTTCTCATCGCCCTCATCATCTTTCTCATCCGCCGCATCCGTCGTAACACCCGGACTTGGCTCTTTCCCAAGTGCTCCTACCACCACCGTCTCGGTGGAAAACATGCTGGCGGAAGCGATCTCTGCCGCTCATTCCCCGCCCCTTGATGATGAAGCATATCCTCCTCAACACCCTCATCATTCTCACCGGCTGCCAGCCTCAGCCCGCTAAGGAAGAAATCGTCACTCCCAGCGAGCAGCCGCTCGACCCTAACCTTTTCGCTCCAAAGATCGACCACACCTGAATCTACCAACAAACGAGCTTCCAAACCAGTCTCAA
>JBDMZE010000022.1:0-113718 GCA_039769075.1 Akkermansiaceae bacterium
TCAGGCCATTAAAGATACCCGTAAGGCAGCTCGTGATGCTCGCCGTGCTGAGATCGACACCGATGGTGACGGAGAAATTTCCAAAGACTAATAACAATCACCAGAGATCAGAAAGGAAAAGGCCCCGCCTCGATATTCCTTAGCTCTTTGAATCTTCCCTGCTTTAACGACATCCTGATTTTCTGTATTTCTAAAGCGAGCCAATTCGAATCATTGTAGATGCGACCTTTAGAAAAAGACCTTTCAAAACTTTTCAAATTTGGTAGCCTCCGCGCGCAGGAGCTACGTCCTACGAACAAACACTGTTCGACATAAGCAAACCAAATCAATCTTATGAAATCACATATCCACCGATGGCATGTATCTGTTTCGATTGCCGGAGTCTTATTCGGCTCACAAGCATTCGGAGCCTTAGTTCTGAATATCGATGAGGCCACCAATGACTTGCTGACTATTACTATCTCCGGAACCTTTGATGAGGATACCGTTGGTGATCTTCCTGGGTATCTCGCACTAAAGCGGAACTGGACAGGTAACGAAGGCGTGAATACCGAATTCTTTCTTTCTACGCCTACGATTGCAACCAATACGGTAATGATCGATAGCAAGAGTCCGTCGACCGGAATTTCCGTAGACAACCTTTCCTATGGTGATAGCTTTTTGTTCCGAAACACCGATGGGGGAGGTAACGATGCCACAGGTACTGCGTTTGCTGCAGGGACTACCGTTTCCGGAACCGTCACATTTACAGGAACAGGAATCATTGACCCCACAGTGGTGGGAGAGCTTCAATTAGTTTCTGGCTTCAATACCGGCACACCGTCTGATTTTGCGAGACTAGAAGCTGTAGCGTCCCCTGAGCCTTCATCAACCTTTTTGCTCGGAATTGGAGCACTGGCAATTGGGCTTATTCGCCGTAGAACCGAGTAGTCGAACAAGGCGCAGCAGACCAACCCCCTACCCGCTGAGCAGTCAAGTTTCACTCTAACTACATCCATTAACTCGTTCATCATCGCTCGCCCTCGGTAGGGGGTTGGCTGTGCTAGGACGTTCTGCCAAGAAATGAAAGCGCTCTCAATCCTTTTGATTCTAAGTTTCGTTACAGGATGCTTCGCCGGTATCAACGAGGAATTGGTCTCGCTTTTGAACGTTCGGCACGTAGCCGCACTAGTTCCGGCCAAAGAGGGCAGGATTGACGAAGTTGATCCGTGGGATCGAGCGCAACCTCCTAGATAGGAATGGGGTTCGTCACGAAAGCTGGAATCTTTCAAAAAGGCCAGCGATCTTTGGTGGAAAACACCGTGTGAATCAGAACTTGGGATAACGATTGAGGCATGGCGGAGTCCGAGGGATTTTCCCCGATAGACGCAACCCCGATTGGGGTTGGGGAATCATTTCGGATGGATTCCCAAGGTAGCCTCCGGCAACCCTGGGCTGAAATACGAAACCCCTTTGGGGTAGGTGAGTATCGGAGGGATCGATGAAGATTGGTAACCGGGCTGGGAATTCTGTTGAATGATTCGGGGGTTGTGGGTGAGGTTCCTCTGGGGAAATCGCTCGCCAAGAATCAAGCGACGAGGAAAGCTGAACAACCCATCGCTCCCGTCCCGTAACCCTGTCATGCGATCAATTCTCGTGGGGCTTCTGCTCACAAGCTCCCTCCTTTATGCCGAGCATGGCTCGACCTCCTCTCTCCTCGATGGCTTCAAAAAGCGCGCGGACGCGCAGCGGGCCTTGGTGAAGGACGAGCTACTCTCGATCACTTGGGAAGAGCGCGATGGCGCGTGGTTTTGCCTCTTCAATGACTCGAAGGGGAAGGCTGAGGTTTCCTGTGCAGATGGCACCCGCGCCGAGCGCAAAGGAGGCTTTGGAAAGAAGCCACTCAAGCTGGAAGCGAAGGCAGGCATTCGGGACTGGAGCGGCAATCGGTCATGGGATGGCAAACACAATGTCTCGATTGAGAAGGGGAAGACTCTCTCCCTTGATTCGCTCGGCGATTGGAAGGCAGACGCGCCTGAGGGATGGCTCTGGGACAAGCGCATTCAGTGGTCAAAAAGTAACCACTATTTCCAAGCCACCCGTGTCCGAGATGTCAGCGAGCGTGAGGTGCACTACGTCCGCTCCTCGCCGAAGGAACAGCTCCAGCCAGAACACTTTATCAAACGTTATGCGAAGCCCGGTGATGAACTGCGAAACCGCGTTCCGGTGATTTTTTCGATCAAGGGAAAGAAGATCGAGGTCGACCCGGAACTCATTGAGAACCCTTATTCGATTTCAAAGGTGCACTGGCGGGATAAGACGCGCCTCTGGTTGACTTTCATCGAGCGTGGCTTTGGAAAATATTCCCTCATCGAGGTGAATGCGGAGGCGGGGAAGTCGCGCGTGGTCGCGGGGGAGTCGGATGAAAAATTCATCCACGTCTTTGAAAAATGCGGCTGGTGGGATCTCGGCGATGGGAAACTCCTCTGGCGCTCGGAAGCCAGCGGCTGGAGCCAGTTCTATCTCGTTGATGAAGCGAGCGGAGAGCGCAAGCAGCTTACGAGAGGCCCCGGAGTGGTGCGCGGGATCAAGCGCATCGCGGGCGACGAGATCACCTACATTTTCAGCGGCCAGAGGGAGAGCGAAGATCCTTACCACATCCACTGGGCCACCCTGAATTGGAAGACAGGGAAGAAGACTCTCCTCACCGAAGCCGATGGCACCCATGAGCTTTCCTTTTCTCCTGATGCGCAATTCTATCTCGACCGCTGGTCGCGTGCTGATCAGCCCCCGGTTCATGAGCTTCGCAAGACGAGCGATGGCAGTCTCGTCACCACCTTGGCAAAGGCGACAGCGGAAGGCGTCACGATGCCCGAGCGCTTCGTCGCAAAAGATCGTGAGGGTCGCTACGACATCCATGGACTCATTTGGAAGCCGGTCGATTTTGATCCCGCCAAAAAGTATCCTGTTATTGAAAATATCTACGCCGGACCGCACGGGGCGTTCGTCCCCAAGTCCTGGAAAAGCTGGCACGGCCACATTAGTGAGATGACCGCTTCTGGATTTGTGGTGGTGAAGTTGGACGGACGTGGAACGAATTACCGAGGGAAAGAATTTCAGCAATTCGCCTATAAGAATCTCAAAGACTCCGGCTTCCCTGATCGGAAAAAGTGGATTACGGAAGCTGCGAAGAATAGACCGTGGATGGATCTTTCGCGCGTCGGTCTCTATGGCGGATCGGCTGGTGGCCAGAGCACCCTCGCGGGGCTTCTGTGGCATGGCGACTTTTACAAAGCCGGCGCTACTGACTGTGGCTGCCACGACAATCGCATGGATAAGATCTGGTGGAACGAGCAGTGGATGGACTGGCCGATCGATGAGAGCTACGCCACGAACTCCAATGCGCCGCACGTCGAGCAGCTCAAGGGTGACCTTTTCATCACCGTCGGTGAGGTCGATACCAACGTTGATCCGAGTTCTACGATGCAGGTCATCGATGCGCTGATTAAGGCCGACAAAGACTTCGAGTTTTACAACGTGCCGAATGGCGGCCACGGCATCGGCGAATCCTCCTACCTCCGCCGCAAGCGCATCGAATTTTTCCAGCGCTCGCTTGGCGGATCCCTCTAATTTCTATTTGATGAATTTCTTATGAAAAGATTTCTCCTTTCCCTCTTCAGCGTGTCGGCTCTTTCGGCAGCCCCACCCAATATCGTGATGATACTAGCCGATGACATGGGCTACGGTGATCTTGGTTGCACCGGCTCCCAGCTCATCAAGACGCCGAATATCGATTCCATCGCAAGCGAGGGCATTCTCTGCACTCAGGCTTACGTGCCTTCATCCGTCTGCTCTCCCTCACGCGCGGGAATTTTGACAGGGCGAGATCCCCGCCGCTTCGGCTACGAAGGGAACCTCAACAAAGGTGCGGATTTCTATCCCACTCGCCCAACCCTCCAAGGGCTTCCTCCCAGCGAGCACACCATGGGCAATCATCTTAAGTCCGTGGGCTACGAGACGGCTCTTATCGGAAAGTGGCATCAAGGGACGAATGAAGTCTTCCACCCAAACATCAGAGGGTTCGATCACTTCATGGGAATGCTCAGCGGTTCGCACAACTACTTCATCACGGACGAGAAGCATCATCTTGAGGAGAACGGGGTGCCTGTAGAAAAAGTGTCATCGACCTACGTGACCGATTTTTTCACCGATGAAGCTCTTCTTTGGATGAAAGAGCGCCCGAAGAAAGAAGAGAGCCCATTTTTCATCTTCCTCTCCTACAATGCGCCGCACACTCCGATGCAGGCCACCGAGGAGGATCTCGCGGTCTATGCTCACGTAGAAGATAAAAAGCGCCAAACCTACGCCGCGATGATGCACGCGCTTGATCGCGGAGTCGGCCGCGTGATCGATCATTTAAAAGCAACCGGACAATTCGAAAACACCCTCATCGTCTTCTTCTCTGACAACGGGGGAGCTTCAAATAATGCATCGTGGAATGGTCCCCTCGCCGGGCGAAAAGGCTGCCTGTTAGAAGGCGGCGTGCGTGTCCCGCTTCTCGTCTCCTGGCCTTCCAAGCTCCCGAAGGGGAAGACGCACACCGGTCCTGTCTCCGCGCTCGACCTCCTGCCCACCTTCATGGCTGCTGCCGAAGCGAAACTACTTCCGCTGAAAGAGGCCCCAAAGTATGAAGATAAGAAAAACCGCAAGCGCGCCGAGAAACTCTACGGAGCTTACGATGGGCAAGACCTCCTCCCGATCCTAAGCGGATCGAAGGAAGCCAAAGCGCGCACCTTTTTTTGGCGGCTCCAAGGCCAGTCGGCGATCCTCTCTGGCGACCATAAGCTGATTAAGCTCTCACATCGTCCAGCTCAGCTCTTTGCACCTTCGATCGATCCAGGCGAGCGCAATGACCTCACCAGTTCAGAGTCAGCCAAGGTGAGTGAACTCTTCCAACTCCTAGGTGAGTGGGAAAACTCTCTAGCAACCGTGCCTCTCTGGGATTCCTCACCCTTCTGGTCGAAGGAATCCGCACAGACCTACGATAAAAAGGTCCCCATCCCTGAGCCAAAGTAGGCCCCTATTACTGTGGCGTCGCATTCCCTTGTAGGACATGCGGCGCGCTTCTATTTGTGACGAGTGCTCATGGGAGAGGTTCCTCTGGAATGATCGAGCTGTCTCGATGATGACTAGAGCGTGAATTTTAAGAAAATCTCCTCTTCTCTGGCATTCTTCGCATTGGCCGCCAGTTCAGAGGCGATACAAAAGCCCAATATCGTGCTGATCATGGCGGATGATCTTGGGTGGTTTGATACCCATTTTCAGGGGAATGAGGCTTTGGATACCCCTTTCTTGGATCAATTTGTGACCGAAGGGATGTTGTTCCCTCATGGTTATGCTGCGGCGCCGGTTTGCACACCGACGAGGGCTGCGATGATGACGGGGATCAGGGGTTCATTGAGTCACTGTCCCCGCATCGCCAGTTCGTATTGCTCGCGGTGGTATTTGACGTGATCGGAATTTAGTTTGTGTTTTGGATCCACTGTGAGTTCTCCATCAATGCCAATCGTTCATTCTCCCCCCACCCACCCAAAATTCCTCAGCCTTGTGATCACAAATTGCCGATCAGCTGACGAAACAAACTCCCATCGCTTGATCTCAACAAAGGCCCGTCTTGCCCCACTTTGGATTCCTTCTCGGAGCTCCTCATCAAGCTCAGAGCCCTTCTCACAATATCCATAAACCGGGACTTCCAGATCAGGAGAATCCAGCGCAAAGGCCTGCCATTTTTCACGATCAGTGAACTGGCCATTATAGTAGTCACTGAGAGCTGGCATAATGCGGACCGACGCCTCGCTCACCTTCCCTTCCAGAATCTCATCCCAGCTCGCACTACCGTGACGGGCGTAAGTATCCCAATCGACGCGTGGACCCTCGTCCGTTCCTACGACACAGAGAAACCTTTGCTCACCATTCTCGAAGCTGGCCACGAAGGATTGGTAGGTGAGGTCCTTCACGGTAATGAGACTCAATTTTTCGATCGAAGTTGGAATCTCGCTTTGTGCCTGTTCTGGGTATTCTGAGATTCGCCCTGCAATTTCTTGTGGATTCCGCGCCCATTTCAGGCGTTCCGCTGGCTCCGGATTATTAGTGAAATTTCGCGCCACTAACATAGGCGAAAGATCAAAAAGAGTGTCATTTGGGATCTCGATCTCCCCGGCGGCGGGCCCAGCGGACAGGCTTTCACTTTGATCTTGATCGTCTGGAGTCTTAGAAAAAAAGAGCGCCCAGGCGCCGACCCCGAGCAAGAGGAGCAAGCCAATTCCGCCGAAGATCAAGATCCCTCGGGACGAGAAGCTAGACTTTTCAGCCCCTGAAGAATCACGATCCCAATCCAGATCATTGCGAAGGGCCTCTCTCCCGGCGGCCTGTCCGGTTTGGAGACTCGTGGGATCACCACGACCGAAGCTTTTCTTGAATTCGGTTGGGCGTTTTTTGCGATGCGGTGGTTTTGAACTCATAGGTTCTAATTTCGTTTTCGATGAGGGCTTTCATAGAACACATCAAGCTAGGCTCACTGATTTTCGCAAAAAATGGCGGGGTTCATGCTCCTCGCCTCCGTAGCGGAGTGGTGTATTCCCGCCTTCGACATGCTTTTTAGAATCGGCACGCGATGTGTAGATTCGGGGAAATCCTTCTGGCGCATTGCTAGCGCAAAAGTGGCGCATCGCAACAGTGAGAAGGCCTGAAAACTCGAAGAATTCGGGACGGACGACATCGACGTGAATATGCAGTTCATCAGCCCGCGGTTGCGTGACCAGAAAGGCGCTCATGATCTTCCCATCCTTCACCACGACACAGGAATACTTCTCCTCGAAGCGTTCGCGGTTGGCGAAATCCCAGTAGGCTTGGAACTGCTGCGGGGACATGAGCCTGCTTTCGGCAACGAGAGGAAAGACATCCTCGGCGCGGTGCTCACGAATAGACTCAACCTTCCAACTATCGGGCATGCGTGACCGGACTCGCTGATAGACTTTGAGGCAGCGTTGGTTGACCGCCTCCCCGGGCATGGAGAAGTAGCGGTCGGTCTGGCAGATTTCATACTCCACGCTGGTGAGTAGGAGGTAGAGGGGGTGGGCTTCCGGGAGTGAGAAGTCGGTGAGGAGAGTCGTCAGTTGGTTTTCGTTGGCTAGGGCTTCAAGCTCCTCGAGAATCTCTCGCAGGGATTCCTCATCTGGGGTTCCCTTGCATTCGAGATGGAAGCGCAGGGCGTGGGCGTCACTCTTTGGGAGAGGAATCTTCCACCAAGGGATGGAAGCGACGAGGCGCTCGACGGGTTGCTCTTTGACTCCGACGAGAAAACGGGCCTCGGGTGGTACCGGGTGCCCACTAAGGAGCGTTTTGGCACGAGCGAGTTCGTCAGGATATGCGGGGCGAATTTTCAATTTAATTTAGGAATCAGGAATTTCGTCTGGCTCGTATGACTGATGGGAGGTTTTTGGGGGATGAAAAAGTGGGTGGGCTACAGGGGAGCGAGCACCACCCACTTGGGAGTCGTTTTAGGCAGCTTTACGGCGACGTCTGGCAGCCAGCCCCACGGAGCCGAGGGCGAGGAGTGCGAGAGAGGACGGCTCCGGCACAGGACTGGTGATGGCTGTTATTCCATCGGTGATCGACATAGGCGTATTGTCGTCGTTACGAGCAATGGAATGTATATAACCACCCCCGACCCCATCAAAGATGAAAGCCGCAACGGACTCTCTAACGGCGTCATCACCTGTGAAATCTAAGGACATGTAGTTCAATGTGGAACCATCCACGACGGCGCCATTTCGTCCCCCGATCCCATCCCAGTATAGGAGATAACCACCAGGAACCTCCCTCACAAACCCGGTATCTTCATCATCATCATTAGCCTGAATAAAATACCCAGAGTTATACTGTGCTGACTTGGCGTCATAACCATTGCCATACACCCTTGCCCTATTATTCCCCGTCAGAGGTGATATGGACCAGGTATGCGATAAAACATCTCCAGCCACTGTGTATGACTTGACTGTCCCCGGCGTAAAGTAAGTCACGACCACGGCACCTTCAGCTACACTCGCGGCACATCCTACCCCAGCGGTCACGGCGAGGTAGCTTCCTAATTTGTTTTGTCTTTTCATAGTCATCATTTCTATTTTTATTTTTGGCTCCCGATATCGAAAATCGATCTCGGTGAGAAGGGTGATGAGAAGACAGAACCGATGCATGCATTTGGCTGGGGTGCGGGGTGTGCCCGGCGTTCATTTTGGTCGCTGGATGCTCTTTCCCCAGGATTCCCCGGAGATAGCGCAACCAGTTCTGTCGATACCGCTCGATGCGCTCCAAGGAGGCACCTTGCTCATAAAGCCGAGCGGTTTTCTCTGTGTGTCGGGCGTGGCTCACGGCGCTGGGAGACATCTCTCCGGTGGCTGTGAACTGAACGCCTAAAAAGTCGAAGCCGCGCTCGAGGCGGCCGATGGAGGTTTTGTTGGGATGTTGCTCCAGTCCCAGCGAGCTGAGGACTTGGTTCATCACGCGGATGGCACGGCGGAGCTTCCATCGGGATTCCGCGAAGATGACCCAATCATCCATGTAGCGGAGGTAACGGATGCCGGGAAGCTTGGCCATGGCCTCATCGAGGGGGGAAAGGTAGACTGCAGCCATGAGGGGAGAGAGTGGACAGCCCATGGAAATACTTTTTTTCTGCTCCGCATAGTAACCATCACGGGTCACCAAGCGGCGACAGTAGTGGCTGATCAAGGTGATGAGCGGCGGGTCGACACCCAAGTCCCCGAGAACCCGGAAGAGTGAACTGTGACCGATATTGGCGTAGTATCCCTTGGCATCTGAGCGAGCAACAAAGTGGGGCGGATCACATGTGATCCAATCACGGATCTGTTGGATCGCTCCTTTGACCCCACCCCGGCCTTGGAGGTGATAGCAAGAGGGTGAGAGCTTCCGAGAGAGAGTTGGCTGGAGATGAAGCGTGAGAGCCTTGAGAAAGAGCGAGTCCTGAGCCTCCCAACACTCCATGAGGTCCCCGGTGGCGGTTCTGGTCAGCTTGACGGAGGAGAAACGGAAGGTGCGGTTGGCGAGTTCTTCTGTCAGTTGAGCTTTCACATGGTCCCACTTATCACGGAGCCGCCAGACACCATGGTGAGGGGAGGCCTCCCGACGGGCGTGACACAGCCACGCAAAGGCCTGCTCGAGATGAGCGGACCACGGAGGGGCTGTAAGTGCTGAAGGCATAGAGATGATGATTGCTCAATTAAGCAGTAGAGAGCTCCGCCTTGTTCCTGTGGAGATCCTTTCGGATGGCCGTGGTGAGTTTTTCGGGAGCGGGGGCGGTGTCCCCTAGGAACGCGATGAGTTGGGGCAATTGGGAGCGGGAGTCGGCGACCATCTTTGGATAGTCGATTTCCAAGAGCTGGACGTCCTTGCGCTGGCGGAGCTGGGCGAGGGTTTGCTCGACGTGCGTCTGCTGGGTCTGGATGAGGTGCTCCTTTTCCGAACGGGGAACTTGGTTGCTGCGCTCGAGCATTTTCCACTGGGATGCCACGACTTCCGCGACGGGGCGGTGCATGAAGATGATGCGGTATTTATGCCGGGGTGGCAGTTGCGGGAGGAGGGCGGAGATGACTTTGATGACTTTGCCATCGGCTTGCTCGATGAGGCGGGGGTTCTTTTTGAGGGACTTGATCTCTTGCCATTCCCAGTAGCCTTCGAGGTTGTCCTCATCGGCCTCGCGCTTGCCATCGTGCATGAGGTCCATGCCGGCGGCGCGGAGCATCTGCATCATGAGGGAGGTGCCACTGCGGGGGAGGCCACTGACGATGGTGAAGGCGCAGGGCTCGATGGCCTCTTCTTCGGCTTTCTTTTTGGCATCGGCTTCGCGTTTTTTCTGACGCTCGGCGTGGCGGACTTTGGCGCGGGCGGCGACGCCGTGGCGGAGGGACTGGAGCTGTTTTTCGCGCTCGGCGGTGTTGATGACTTTGAGGCGGAGGAGTTGGGCATCACAGTGGGCCACTTTGTCGTCTTCCTTCTGCTGTTCGTAGATGAGCTTGAGCTGACTGAGGGCCGAGGCGTTGTCGGGGTCGAGCTGGAGGCAGTTTTTCAAGGCGTGCTCGGCTTCGGGGAGCTGCTCCAGATTGAAGAGGGCGATGCCGAGAAGGCAGTGAGCCCGGGGGCTGGCGAACTGGAGGCTGATGGCATTGAGAGCGGTGTCGGCGGCGCTTTGATAGTCGAGCGCGTTGAGGTGGCAGCGGGTCAGGGTGTTGTGGGCCTGGATGCTGGTGGGATCGAGGGAAAGGAGCTTGTCGGCGGCGGCGCGGGCTTGGGTCCATTGGCCGAGGGTGGCGTAGGCACGACAGGAGAGCTCGAGGACGGGGACTTCGTCACCCGCTTGCTCGCGGATTTCATCGAGGTGCTCGAGGGCTTTCTTATGGTTCCCTTTTTCCATCTCGATCTGACCTTGGAGGAGGTGGGCGGAGACGGAGTTGCCGAAGGTTTCGAGACAGATCGCGAGGGTTTCTTCGGCTTCGCTGGTGAGGCCGAGGGCGAGTTGGGTCTTGGCGAGGGTCTGGGCGAAGTCGGTGCGCTCGGGGACGGAGTTGAAGCAGTGCTCAAGAAGCGGGAGGGCTTGCTCGTGCTTGCCGGTGTAGAGGTAGGCGCGGGCGAGGGACCATTGGTTTTCGCGGTTCGTTCCTTCGGCCGCTTCGCTGGGGTCGTCGGAGACTTCATCGATGTATCCGAGGTCGACGAACTGCTGGAGGAGGGCTTTGCTTTCCTCTTCGTTGAGGGAGCCGCGGCGCTTCTCTGAGCCCTCGGGGTCTTCCCAGGTGGGGATGGATTGGACGGGGTCTCCTTTTTGGAAGAGCTCGGTGAGGACGCGGCCTTCCATGTCATCCCCGACGGGGAGCCCGAAGGCGTGGAGGATGGTGGGGGCGATGTCGAGGAGGCGGGAGCCGTAAACTTGTGAGTCGGGAAGGATGTCGGGGCCTTTGGCGAGGAGGACGCCTTGGTTACGGTGCCAGACCGTGATGCCGGCGGGGACGCGGGGGGTGAACTTTGGCCGGAGGTGATCGGAGTGGAAGCCGTGGTCGGAGACGAGGATGACGGTGGTATCGGGCCCGGCTTTTTGCAGGAGAACCTGGAGCATCATGTCGTGAGCGCGGTAGGTGGCATCGATGACGTGCTGATAGATCTCAAAGTCTTCATCCGGGATGCCTGCCATCTGGGGTGGATGGTAGTGCATGAAGTGATGGGAGATTTCATCGACCGCACGGTAATAAACGGCCATGAAGTCCCACTCGGGGTCGCTATCCATGAGGTGGGTGGCGGCGGAGTGGACGGAGTAAGCCTCGGCGAGGTGCTCGCGGAGGTTGTTGAGGCGCTTGTCGCGTTTTTGATCGATCTTATCTCCCTTTGGGAGGAAGGGTTGGAGGATTTCTGCGTCGATCTCATGGGGCGAGACGCGCATCTCGTTCATGGTTTCGGCGAGGTCCTCGGGCCAGTAGGTGCCGGGCATGGGCGGGGGGAAGTCGGCGGGGTCCATCTCGGGGGTGGTCCCTTTGAGGTGAGGGAACATGTTGGAGACCATTTTCCCGTCGAGGTCTTGCTCGCCTTGGGTGGCGAACCAGGAGACGAGGTGGGAGCGGAGGCCTTTTTCGCCGAGCATTTCCCAGAGGGATTTGCATTTGCGGGTGGCGGCGGAGACGGGAACGATTTGTCCGGTGACGGGATCGACTTCGGTGAAGCCTTCGACCCCGTGGTGGTAGGCCATTTTCCCGGTGGCGATGGAGGTCCAAAGCATGGGGGAGAGTTGGGGCTCAAGGGTGGCGAGGTTGCCGTGGTTTCCGCCATTCATGAGGGAGCGGATGCCATCCATCCCGCCTTCGGCGAGGAGCTTGTGGATGATTTTCCAATCGGCGGAGTCCCAGCCGATAAGAAGGACCTTCTTCTTTGGCGAAGATGAGCTTTTCATAGGTGATTGACAGTCGTTTAAGATCAAACAAAGGAACTCCGTGAGCAGCAAGTAGGGCAAAACCAGGGCGAAGGCACTTTATCAAATCGAATACTTTTCATGAGTTATTGAAGTTTTTTAAAAATGCAGGACTAATAACGGTGTGAAAAATCTCGACGTCAAGGGAATTGACACCCCAAAGGTTTGTTCCCCAGGGCTAACTCACTTTGAAGGCTCGATTCTGAGGAACTGCGAAAGATTTTTTTTCACAAAAGGTGGCTTGAAGCAGCTTGCCTCGCACCGTGTCTTTCACTGTCGTATCTGCTTTGAGTAAGTTCAGCGCGATCTTTAGTCGAATCACACGTCCTCAAAACGTAGTTAAGGTTTCCTCTCTCCCAGCCAATAGTAAGTTTCTCGCCGACATGCTCAGCAAGTCATTTACTATCGATGAGGTGCAGAGGAAGGTTGGGATTCAATAAGTCAAGCGATTGAAAACCGCCTCCAATAGGCTCGTAAGAGAACCTGGGTTCCGCGATCTTCCCGCCAAAAGCGAATTCCGAGCAGTCATGACACTTACCTAATGCTGAGAATTACACGCCTCTTTTTGAACACGAATCAGAGGGAGTTGGAATTTTTCCCGCGACACTTCCCGCAATAGAACCTGCTAAAACCCGCATTTGGGGACATTTGGGAGCAGTGCGATGATGATACTGGAGATGCTCGCGTTTCGTTGGCGGGCGGCGAGATGGCGGTGGGCATCTGGTGTGAGTTCGGCGTGTAGGCTCATTGCAATGAGAGAGAACGCCGCTCACTCAATTTACCTTAGATCTATTTCAAAAGAGATCTTCTCTCTACCAAGCGATCTTCGCCGAAATGGTGACATTTCTGCCGACGGCATTTTGACCTGATCCGTGGATGCGGTAGCTCTCATCTGTTAGGTTTTCGAGCGCGAGATTAAGGGTGATGTTTTCACTGACGTTCCAGCCGGAATAGACGGAGGCGGTTAGGTAGCTGGGGGTGCCATTGACGGGGATTCGCTGGGTGTCGGAGGAAGCGAGGCGGGAGAGGTTATCCTGATTTGTGGCTGCCGTGAGCTGGCCTGCAATCCAGTAATCCTCGGAAGGATGGGTCCATTTGAGCATCGCCGATGCCGTCAAAGGATGAAGTCTTCGGATGGTGTCACTGAGGATGGGGCCACCCAAAACAGCGGCCTGTTCGGACTTGCCGTCTTTCCAAGCGACGCCTCCGGAAAGTTCCCAGTCTTCGCGGAATATCCAAGCGGCTTCGGCCTCAAATCCATAGATGTAGCCGTCGCTCCCGTTCACGGTGGTGAGCCCACCTGTGCCATCATCGATGCGCGTGATGGCATCATTAATGAAGGTGTAGTAGCTGGCGATTTGATAGGAAAGGTCACCATTTTCAAATCTCCCCCCGAGCTCGGCAGTGAGGTAGTTTTCAGGGTCAACGTTGGGAGATCCGCTGGAGTCGAGTCCGTTGAGCGCGAACTGACTTCCGGTAAGGTCATCAAGGTTTGGAGCGCGGAAGGCCTGCGAGAGCCCTCCATAGAGCGCCCAGTCGTCATTGAACTGGTAGTTTCCGCGCAGCGAGAGCGAGAGGTCGGTCCAGTTGGCATCCCCTGCTTGATCGACGGCGGCACCTGCAGGTCGGTAGCCATTCCACTCGGCGGCGGCGTAACTGAAACGAGCTCCGAAGTCATAAGTGAAGCGCTCATTCACCTCATGAGAGAACGTCGCAAATATCCCTAGTGAATCGTAAGATGAATCATTCGCGACTGGGCGATTGGAGGCTCGTGCAGCGCCATTTCGGAAGCCCGCGCTGTCGATTTCATCGTGATAGTAATCTGCTCCCCAAGTCAGTGAGCCATGACCAACGAGAGACTCCGCTTGGAAGCTGATTCCATAGGTGTCGACATCCAGAATCTTCTCATCAGTCTGCCCTGATCCTCGCGCGCGAAACTCGGAGTCCTGTGATTTTTGAAATGAGGCGGTCAGTTGCCAGCGCTCGATCCAAGAAATGGCCGAGGCTTCATCTTCTAATCGGAGATAGGTGAGCGAGCGCTCCTGATCGTAGCTGCGTCGTTGATCAGTTCCAGCGGTGGTGAATGAATTCCCATGAACCCATCCTTGGTTCGCGGTTGTGCTGTGCCAGCGGTTGATATCGTCTTGGTCGAGATAGCTTGATGCCAGTGTGAGGGTCCGGTATTTGGAAAGGGCATACTCAAATTTGAAGTCGAGCGACTGCTCCGAGTAGCCGGTGCCGACCATGCGACCGAGCGCGCTGTCCTTGATGTCGCCCACGTCTTTTGCGGAGACGCCGAGCATGAGGCCCCAATGCCCACCGACTCCGAGCGCCTGCTCAATGCGGCCGAGGTTTGACTCGGAGTTGGTATCAAAGCGGTAGTAAGCCGTGCCATTTGAAAAGAAGCCGCCCTCATCGCGGAAGCCCGATGATTTACTGAGAATATTCACGGTGCCGCCGATGGCATCCGAGCCGTAGAGCACCGAGCTTTGAGATTTGATTAGCTCTAGCTGGTCGATTGCCTGTGAGTCGAGCGTGTTCCAATACTGCACCGGGCCACCGCGCCAAGTGGAGTTGTTGAGCCGGACGCCGTCTTGAAGGAGCAAGGTCTGACGGCCATTAAATCCGCGGATGTAGGGCGAGCCGTGTCCCGGCGTGGTCTGCTGAACGAGGACGCCCGGGGTATTTGAAAAGGCCTGCGGGAGCGTCCGCACCGCGTGCTCCTCCAGATCCTCGGAAGTGAGAACCTCAGCGGTGTAAGGGGCTTCGGTAGCAGCTTCAGGAAAGCGACTCGCCGTGACGAGAAGATCTGGGAGGACGTCCTGTGCAGCTACAGGAAGAGGGAGAAGGAAAAGAAGACGTCGCATCGGTTTGTTGATCTAGCCGGCATTTTGCTGGAGGACGCCGCCGATGCACTTCATAAGGGTGGACTTGCCGGCGCCATTATGACCGGCGAAGGCGATGCGCTCCTTGTCTCCGATGGAGAAGGTGAGGTCTTTGAAAATGACACGGGGTCCAAATTCAACGCGGAGGGTTTTGACGGCGAGCACGCGGGAGGGGTAGGCGAGAGGACGAGAGAAGAGAACAAAAAATAAGGCAATTATTAATTTGACCTCTTCTGAGGTGTCGGACATCTTCTTAGTTGAAATGAAAAGCACACTTTTAACAACAATCGTGGCGATTTCAGTTTCTCAAGGAGTTACGATCCTTAGTGAGGCTGATTTTGATGCAACCAATGATCTCAATGGCGGCGGCGGCGGCGCTACTATGACAGTCACGTCGGACCCTGCAGGAGGAACGAATCAGGTTGGAGCCATCGATTCTGGTGGAACTGGGGTTTGGGGAGCTGTTAGCAATGTTGGGAGCCAAGGCACCTTGACTTTGCCGACTGGTGTGATCGCTGGAACCGATACTTGGGTGGCTACCTTTGATCTCTATATTCCAGGAACGACAACTTTCACCGAAACTGATCGTGTGAACCTCATCGTGCGTCGTAACAATACGAATGGGAACGGAAACAATGTTTCCAACAACAACGTCTGGAGTTCACTCGCTGCTGATGCTTGGCATACGATTTCACTAAATGGCACCATTGAAGCGTTCGAAACCGACGGGACGACAGCGGTGACGGGATACACTCCGATTTTGAGTTTTTATGATCGGACCGATGGCGATGGAGCCAACACGGAGGCAGGTGCAGGGACATCGGCTTACATTGATAATTGGAGCTTTACGGTGACGGAATCTGCGATTCCTGAGCCCTCCACAAGTGTTGCGGCTCTTTTAGGCCTCGCACTTCTCGGAGCGCGTCGTAAGCGATAGAGAAATCATTTATTTTGAAAAAGCCGCTGGGGAGATCCGGCGGCTTTTTTTGTCTCCCTTATCTTGAGGCTTTGTCTCAGCTTGCTAGCGTTTACCAAGATTTTTATGACTGTACTTTATCGTTTGGGTTTTACGTGTTCTCTACTCGGGGGACTTTTGGTTTCTTGTCAGAAGGAGGAATCGGCTAAGAAGAGCGATGATTCGTCAGAGCAGTGGAGAGTTGAGGAATGGAAAGAGGTATCGGAAGGCTTGGAGTCTCGCTTGCTTGCCGAGCAGAAGGAGGCCGAGGGGAGCCGTTTTACGAAGATCGAGGGAGGAGAGATCGGGGTGGATTTTGCGAATTTGTTGAAGCGGGAGAATATTAAGAATTACCTGCTCTCGGGAGCGGGTTTGACGGTGGGAGATGTCGATGGGAATGGTCTACCGGATTTGTTTTTGGTGTCGCAGGATGGGGCTAATAAGTTGTTCAAGCAGATGGCGCCTTGGGAGTTTGTTGATGCGACGGCGGCATCGGGGATTTTGGAGACGAATGCCTGGGGTGCGGGTGCGGCGTTTGTGGATTTGGACAATGACGGAGATTTGGATTTATTTTTGTGTAATAAGGGATCCTTGGACGAGGTTTATTTGAATCAAGGTGGGGGGCGTTTTGTGGGGAATTTTTATGGAGCGGGAGATCCGACGCATCGGGCTCCGACGATGGTGGCGGCGAGCGACTATGATCGAGATGGTGACTTGGACCTTTATCGGACGGAGACGCGGATGTTTGGTCTCGTCGAGATGTTCGGCTCGAAGGTCCAGACGGTGAAGGATGAGTATGGGGAGTGGAGAGCGGATCCTCGTTACAATGGGGAGTTTGTGGTGGTGGATGGCTTACCGCGAGAGATGGGAACGCGAGATTATTTGTTCAGAAATGACGGGCCAGAGAATGGGCTGGTTCGATATACTGATGTGACGCGGGAGGCGGGTCTGAGTCTGGAAAAGGAGCACGGCTTGGCGGCGGTGTGGTGGGATATAAATAATGACATGGCACCCGATCTCTACGTTTCGAATGACTTTCATACGCCGGACCATCTGTATCAGAATGATGGGAAAGGGGGGTTTGTTGAGGTGGCAGAGGAGGCGTTGCCTTATACCTCATGGAGTTCGATGGGGAGCGACTTTGCGGATATCAACAATGATGGATGGTTCGACTACTTGAGCACGGACATGTCTGCGACGAGCCATTTCAAACAGAAGACGATGATGGGAGCGATGGTCGATACGGCTTGGTTTTTGGACAATTTGGAACCTCGCCAGTACATGCGGAATGCGTTGCAGGTGAATACGGGGACGGGGAAGTTTTTGGATGTCGCTTTTTATGCCGGTTTGGACAGCACGGATTGGACCTGGTCGGGGATCTTTGGGGACTTGGATAACGATGGTTTAGAGGATGCTTTCTTTACGAATGGGATTGAACGCAACGTGCAAGATTCCGATGCCGCGGCCGCTCGGATCAAAGCGAAATCTGAAGGGGCGACGGAGGAAGAGCTGCATGAGCAGCTGCTGAGCGGGCCACGTTTTAAGGAGAAGAATTTGGTGTTTAAGAACCAAGGTGGATTTGAATTTTCAAACGAGAGTGAGAGCTGGAGATTGGATGATGAGACGGTGAGCCACGGTGCGGTCTTGGTCGATTTGGACCGAGATGGAGACTTGGATTTGGTGGTGAGCAATATGAATGATCCGGTGGGAATCTATCGGAATGATTCGAGTGGTCAGAAGGCGATTTTGGTAAGCTTGGTGGGAGAAGAGAGTAATCGGTTCGGGCTTGGGGCGCGGATTGAGGCGGTTTTGAGCGATGGGCAGAAGTTGTCACGAATGGTGACGAGTTCGCGCGGTTATATGAGTGGAGTTGAGGCGGTGACTCATTTTGGATTGGGGGAAAATGAGCTTGTGAAAGAGATGGTGGTCCGTTGGCCGAGTGGTCGGGTGCAGAGCTTTGCCGATGTGAAGGCTGGGTATCACTATCGAGTGAGTGAGAGCGGGGAAGAGGCGAATGAAGAGGAGGAGGTTGAGGCTTTGTTTGTGGCGGAAGAGGGGCGAATGGGGATCGAGTTTCAGCATCGGGAGAACGACTACAATGATTTCATTTCCCAACCTTTGTTACCGAACCGGCTGTCGCAGTTTGGTCCTGCGATGGAGGTGGGAGATCTGAATGGAGATGGTCGTTTGGATTTGTATTTTGGTGGGGCAGAAGGAGCGGAGGGAGCTCTGTTTTTTCAAGGGGATGATGGGAAGTATGATGAGAGTGTCTCGGAGGTTCTGAAGGGAGATGTGAACTACGAGGATGTGGCGGCGAAGATGTTTGATGCGGATGGTGATGGTGACCTTGACCTTTATGTGGTGTCGGGTGGAGCGAGCCGGAGGCGTGGGAGCGAGCGGTATCGAGATCGTCTTTATTTGAACGATGGGAAAGGTGCTTTCGAAAGAGCTGCCGATGGAACTTTGCCTGATGTTCTGGAGAGCGGGGCTTGTGTTGAGGCAGGAGATTTTGATGGTGATAGAGACCTCGATCTTTTTGTGGGAGGACGGCATGTTCCAGGGAATTACCCGACGATTCCGCAGTCAGTTCTCCTCCGGAATGAGGGAGGGAAATTTGAGAAGGTGGAGTCGGTGGTCAATGAGGCGGGACTGGTGACAGGTGCGCAGTGGGGAGACTTTGATGGAGATGGTCGATTGGATTTGTTGGTTGCTTGCGAGTGGGGACCGGTGAAATTTTATCAGAATACTCCGGAGGGATTTGTCGAAAATACGGGGGTGGCTGGATTGGCGAAGTTCACGGGATGGTGGACTTGCGTTCAGGTAGGTGATCTAGACCAAGATGGAGATTTAGATTTTGTGGCAGGGAACTTTGGGCTGAATACGAAATATAAGGTGGATGCCGAGCATCCGGCGACTTTGTTTGCTCATGATTTTGGAGGGCAAGGAAAGTTGCAGTTGGTTGAGGCGAAATCGAAGGGCGGAAAGCTTCTCCCAGTTCGAGGGCGGAGTTGTTCGGCTTCGGCGATGCCTCATCTACTGAAAAATGCGCCGTCTTATACCGCTTTTGCGAGTATGTCGCTTCAGGACCTTTATACTCCGCAGGCTCTGGATGAGGCGATTCGACTGGAGGCAAATACGCTGGCTACGACGGTTTTTTGGAACGACGGGAAGGGTCGTTTTAAGGGTGAAGCTTTACCGACTTTGAGCCAGCTGGCACCGGTGATGGATATTGCAATCGCGGATCTCGATGGAGATGGCTTGGTTGATATCGCTTTGGGACAGAATTTTAATGGAGCCCAGCGAGAGACCGGCAGAATGAATGCGGGGCTCGGAGTTGTTTTGACGGGGGATCCTGAAGGGGGCTTCCGAGAGTTGTGGCCAGCTGAAAGCGGTTTCTTTCAGCGAGATGATCTCCGTGGTCTCGTGGCGAAAGATCTCGATGGGGATGGGGCGATCGACTTGATCACCGCAAACAACGGAAGCCAGCCACGGGTTTTTAAGAGAGTGAAATGACTTCTAGCGGAACATGCGAACTCTCAGGAAACGGCGTGGGTCACTTGTGAAAGGATCCGAGAGACGCTGGGAGACTTGTTTGGTCTGAGTCGTGTTGTCTAAGACTTCATTGACAAGGATCGGTGAAGTGACATCGGCCCAAGTGACTAAGTCTTTCTCACGCCGATAGCCTACCTCTTCGAAATCAGGAGGGCAACCAGGGGATTTAGACGGGAATCTATGCAAGACTATCGAGGTTGCCCCCAATCTTGAGAGTGAGGAAGGCTTCATCCTTCCATCGCGTGACGATTACCGGCAAAGAAGTGGGGACTACCCGCTCTGCGATCCCTTCAGCGACTCCCCAAGCAGTCATCCCAAAAAATAGTTTTACTGCACTCACCCGAAGCTGAGAATCACGCCCCCCTCTTTTGTGGGAGTTTTTGGGAAGCCCAATTTTGATTTTTAAATTTTTTCCAATCGAAATAGAAGGAAAGGCCCACCAAATCCGCAACATGAGCCGGTGCGATCATTACCGCGATCTCTGGTGAGATTTGTGCTTTTAGGCTCTGAGAGGCTGCACTCGGGCGACGAAGGCCCTAATACTATCACCCAACAAAGTCCGGTCGTATATGGCCACAACCCCCGCTTTTCTTTTCAAATAGCAATTTTCTGGTGAGATTAACGCAAACCGAGAGTGCAAGATTAAGGTAGGCCAACCGGAGAGATTGGAATTCGTGTTGAGAAGCAGATGGGAGCGCCTGTGAACCAGTATGAGGGGGGATTTCAACAGTGGTAGCGATATGGCCCCCACTGAAGGCTCTTCGTTCGTGGGATAATAATCCGCCCCTTTAGTTCTGCACTAGGCATGGACTGGCTTTTCTTGGAAAAGCACAAACAAACAAAGAAGATCCGTAATCGGTGAAGCTGAACCCTTCGTGCAATCGCTTATTGCACGAATTCTTTCACCTTCTGATGCACGCTTCCCCTTCCGAGGTTACCCCGCAGGGCAATTGCCACCTTATTTTTCGTGCAACGGTTCGTGCAATAGAACGCGTTAAACCCTGCATTTGGGTGCATTTCACTGCATTCTAGGCAAACGACCTCTTTAAATGGCGAAGGCCCTTAAGTCGTTGTGACTTAAGGGCCTTCATTGGTTACGGGAGTAGGATTTGAACCTACGACCTTCAGGTTATGAGCCTGACGAGCTACCTGGCTGCTCCATCCCGCGATCTATTTAGTTCGTTCTTGCGAACGGCGGGACGCTAGGACGGGATGCGAAGTGGGGCAAGAGGAATTTTGGAAAGTTTTGGAAGTCTTTCTCATGGAGCGAGAACGGTCACGCAATATTCCCAGCGGTCTCCAGGTGTCAGTTTCAGCATCGGCTCTGCAACTTTAGGTGCCGCCGTTTGCGAAAATGAAAATGGAGAAAGCGCCAGCGACGCCATTGCTAAACAAAGCTTAATTATCATGGGTTCTATGGTGCCACGATCTGCTTTTGCTAGAAAAGGAAACTTTTACGCCGGATCAACCCCGGCGAGAGCCATCCTCACCCACCTTCGAGGTGACGCGCAGTATGACATTCCCTCCCCCGCTCCACGGTCCTAGGAAGCGATTGCGATGCTCGGTCTCTGGAAAGAGAAAGGTCTTCTTTCGACCACTGCTCCTCTGCTTTTTCTAACATCGCATCGAGTTCCTCACGGCGCTCATCGAGCAGCCACTTTCCTGGGTCATAAACATGCCCCTCGAAAGCCCGCAGCGGAGTCTCCTGAGCGACCAACGGAATGATCAGCCCAAAAATAATGAACCAAAATCTCATGCCCCTCCTCCTCTCGATGAACCCCTTCTTCCGCTCTCCCCCTGACTCTTTCGCCTCCGCTTTCTCGTCATCTGATTCCCCATCTTCATCTCCGCTCGGTTCGCCCCTTCCCGGAGAATCTTTTCAGCACCATTGACAAAACGGAGCCTCGCTTCCCGGTAGTCTTGCTTGAAGAAAAACTCTCGCTCAAGTCGAAGGAGCGTCTCCCAACGATCATCCCGCACAAAGGGTTCGATAGCATAGCCGCTCGTCACCGACACCCGCCCAATCACAGGATCAAGCAGCAGCAAGATCGTCCAGGGCCGTTTCTCCGCCTCCGCTGGCTCATTCACTGGACTCGCATTAAAGAGCCAAAATCCAAACTCCCGAAGGTCGACATGCGCCGGGAGTTCCAGTGCGTAGAAGCAAATTCTCACCTGAGGAAATTGCTTCTCAAGTTGTGTCAGTCGATGACTGATCGCCTCCCGTGCCTTTGGATCAAAAACATCTCCCGTATCCATGAAGCGCGCCATCGGCGGAGCCGGAAAAGGAAAGCGCTGCACCGTGACCGAACCCGAGAACTGACAGCGCGGACACTCCGTAACCACCCGATCCAGCTTTAGAAAACACGAAGGACAAACAATGGGGCTCTTCGCAAAACTGCCTGCCCGGTAGAGCATTTTTAATGACCTGTTCTTCCGGGACGTCTCCCATGGCGTTCTTCGGGCCACAAGCTGAACTAATTAACCTTAGTTTGCAATCTAAGCATTTTAAACATCTCAGCAGCCCCAACAGACTATTTCCCTGTCCTGACCTGAGAGGCACAGACCTCCTCCACCCTTCACCCTTCACCCCCGAGGTTCCAAAATGCCGGAGGCCGAGGGGGTGACGATCAAAGAAGTCACCGATGGGATTCAATCGACCTTTGCCAAGATCCGGGTCTACGGGGGGAAGAAGAGCCCCAAGGAAGATGGTGAAAAGCTCGATGTCTTCCGCGTCGAGCGGAACAACAAGGTGGAGGAAATCGAATTCTCAGACGTTCGCCCTGAAGCGATCTATGCGCGTGGATTGAAAAAAGAGGGTGAGAAACCGGGAGAGGTTTTTCTCCTGACCAAGCCTCTTCTAATGGTCGCGGGAGTTAATCAGGCGGGAGACCAGTGGGAAATTAAATCGGGCGATGGAGAAACGGTGGCTTTTTTTAATCGCAAGTTCCGCGTCTTTGGTCACGAAAAAGTGACTGTGCCCGCAGGCGAGTTTGATGCCATCCGGATGGAGGTGACCGGGATGTCCGGAAAGACTGAGATTAAGCGAACCTACTGGTTCGCGAAAGGGGTCGGCTTTATTAAAGAGGAAAAGACTTACTACTCGAAGACGACTCGCCTGATCAATCAAGTGATGGAGCTGACGAAATATGTTCCTAAGAAGTAGAGCTCTCTAAGCTAAGTGCCATTCTGGGGAGGCGGTGATATCGCAGGAAAGCTACTGACGGATGATCATGACCGGGGCAACCGGAGTGCAGCGGAGATCGCCTTTATGCAAATCATGCCACGATGGACCGCCCAAGCTGGGGGCATTTTCTCTACCCTGGCTCCGGAGTGAACGCGCGGGACTCGAAGCGCATGAGACTCGGGATGAAGGTGAGCGGGACGTCGCCGGTAGCGCCGTTTCGGTTCTTTGCGAGGACGAGGTTGGATTCACCTTCGTCTTCCTCTTTATCCTCTGCGCTCTCGGCATAATAGGCCTTTCGGTAGAGAAGGCCGACCATGTCGGCGTCCTGCTCGATTGATCCGGATTCCCGGAGGTCGGACATGCGAGGGACTCCGAGTGAGGAACCAGTTCGGCTTTCCGGTCCACGGTTAAGCTGGGCGAGAACGATGACGGGAATGTTGAGCTCTTTTGCGATGGCCTTCAATCCAGCCGAAATTTCAGCAATCTCACGTTCGCGAGAATTGGATGCCTGCTTTGTGGTGGAGCGCATCAGCTGGAGGTAGTCGATTGCGATGAGGCCGATCTTTTCATCGCGGTGTTTCCGGCGTGCTTTTGCGCGGAGGTCGTTGATGGAAATGGCGGCGGTGTCATCGATAAAGAGCTTCGATTGAGCCACCTCGGCAGCCGCTTTTTTGATTCGCTGGAGGTCGGCCTTATTCGGATTGTATCCACTCTGGAGTTTCGAGAAAGCGAAGCGGGCGCGGGAAAAGACGAGACGTTGCACAATCTGCTGAGTGCCCATCTCACACGAGAACACCATCGCAGGAACATTAAGATCGAGCGCGACATGCTCGACGATGTTCATCATGAATGAGGTCTTACCCATGGAAGGGCGCGCGGCGATGACAAACATGTCGGTTGGTTTGAGGCCGCCCCCCATTTTATCAAGATCAGGATAGCCCGTCTGGAGTCCGGGAGTGCCACGGTCACCTGCGAGGAATTCCTCGAAGAATTTCATGACCGCTCCGACGGTATCCTTAATCGATTCCTCGACTCCGCTTTCGGATGCCTCACGGATTTTGAGGACGTCTTGCTCGACGCCGTCGAGGAACATCTGCACGTCTTCAGGGTCATCGAAGGCCTCGCTGATCGCGCCGGTGCAGGAGTGAATTACGGAGCGGAGAATGAACTTCTCCTTCACGATTGAAAGGTGGGAATCGAAGTGCGCAGCGGTGGGCGCGTAGGTGTAAATTTCGGTGATCGCAGCAGGTCCGCCCATCCCCTCGAGGAGGTTCCGGTCCATTAGATACTGGTTTAGCGAGATGAGTTCGACCGCTTTGTTTTCTTCGAAGTGGCTGGTGAGGACTTCGAAAAGTTTGCCGTGTGAGGGCATGTAGAAATGACTTGGAGTGAGGTGCTCCTCAATCGCTTTTCCGATCCATTCCTCGGGGTCCTGAAGCATCGAGCTGAGGAGACTTTTCTCTGGCCCGATGGCGTGGGGAGGAGGTGCGATAGATCTGTCTTTCTTTTCCTTTTTTGCCTCCTGTAGCTTGGGGCCACGGGGTTGGAAGAGTTCTTGCGGATCAGCCATCTTGAGAGGATGGGAGAAGGGAGGCTGGGGCGCAATTCTAGATAAACTACGGATAAATTAAGACTGCGAATAAGAAAAATAACTAAAGCTTTTATTGAGTGCTTTTTCTTGTAGAGCGCTGATCGATAATCCCTTTTGATTCACCTAAAAGGAAGAGAGATCCTGTGAGTAAAGTGTGAGTAGATTGTGTCGCGGAAGTTGTTAACGCATTATTCACAGAATCGTGCACGGTGTGGGAGGCATCCCCGATCATTTCGATGAGAGCTTCTGGAGCGATGCCTCTTGGGGAGTTCACGGGCACAAAGTGGAAGTGCTCCGTGATCTCAGAAATGATCTTCAGGACGGTGGCTGATTCCTTATCCTCGACGGAACCAAAAATGACCTGTGCCTTTGCTTCGCTATACACCGATTTCCAGGTCTCTATCAGAGCCTTGGCGGAGTGGGGATTATGTGCGGCATCGAGAATCAAGTGGCCCTTGTGATTGAAGGGGGTCCTTTCATAAACCTCAAAGCGGCCGGGCCAGCGGAGGGTGGAAAAGGCATGTTGGACGACGTCGTAACTCAATTGATATCCTGCAGCCATCATTGTCTCGCAAGCGAGAGCTGCATTCAACTTTTGGTGCTCACCAGCGAGTGCGATATGGTAACCAAGAAGGGGGGTGTCGATGAAGAAAAGGGGGGCCTGAACTTGGTTTGCGACGCGCTCGATTTCGATCTGCGCTTCGGGCTCTTGCTGCGCTGAGATGAGAGGCTTTTCATAGAGGGCTATGCTTGCCTTTTCAAAAGCGATCTCAGTGAGCGTCGAGCCAAGCCACTTGGTATGATCGAGCGCTATCGGAGTGAGGGCACAGACATCAGCCGGGACGGCGGTGGTGGCATCAAGACGACCACCCATTCCAGTCTCGAGAATGACGAGATCGCAGTTCATTTCTCGGAAGTGACGCATTGCCAAAGCGAGGGTGAGTTCGAAAAAGGTAGGGTGAGTTTCCCAATCTTTTACGAGCTCGCGAAGTTCTGTGAGGAGTTCCGCGGCGCGCTCATGCGGGATCTCGCCGCCGCTGACGCGGATGCGCTCGCAGTAATCAATAAGGTGAGGCGAGGTGAAAAGCCCAGTCCGCAGCGCGAGCGAACGGCCAAGTGAATCGATCATAGCGCAGGTCGAGCCCTTGCCATTAGTGCCCGCAACATGAATGACTTGCGTGCTGTGCTTTGGAAAAGCGAGAAAGTCACGCAAGAGTCGCTTGGGCGCATCAAGCCCAAGCTTGATCCCGAACATCTGGGTCGAGTAGAGCCAGTCGATCGCTTCCTGATAGTTCATCCGCTAAGCTTGCCAAGGACCACGGATCGCGAGAGTGAGTCCGGACATCTGCATATTGACGAAGAGGACGGAGCCATCCGGGCTAAAACAGGAGCCGGCGAACTCGGATTTGTTCATCGCGTTGCGGGCGATGTCGTAGATCTGGCCGTCCTTATTGATTCCACGGATGTGAGGCGTCTTTTCCTTATGCTCGAAGATGAGGTCTTCGCAGATCACTAAGTCTCCCCAAGGCGCTGCGCAAAGGTTGTCACCATTGGTGAGGAGGTCGCTTTCGGAAGGCTCGAGATAAAGCTCGAGCTTGTCGTCCTGACTCGCTGCGCCGGAGGGGGTGAGCTTGAAGATCTGGCCTTGCTTTCCTGGGCCACCATCGGTGCAGCAGATGAAAAAGGCACCATCAGTAAACTGGATTCCCTCGCCGCGGGCGAAGCGGGCTGCGCCTGACTTGAAGCCCCGGAGGCGGAGATCATTGTCGGGAGCTTCGACGTCTCGCATCGTGATCCAAGTCGCTTTCATCTCTTCCCCTTCGGCGATGGGTGTCTTCGTGCCGGGGTAGTTTCTCAGGTCGGCAGATTTATTTCCTACAATGACAAGCGCCTGGAGTTTTCCGCGCGTGAAATCTTGTTTTTCATTAGGCACGAAGCGGTAGAGGAGTCCGTCACTCGTGTCCTCGGTGATATAAAGAATTCCTGTCTCAGGATCTACCGCAACGGCTTCGTGACGGAAGCGCCCCAGCTTTTTGAGGGGAACCGCTTTCTGGAGTTTGCCATCATCTGCCGCCTTCACTTCAAAGCAATAACCATGTTCTTGGCCACGCTCGCTGGTCAGGTCTGCTGGCTCTTCACAGGTGATCCAAGTGCCCCAAGGCATCGCACCACCTGCGCAGTTCCGGTCGGTGCCAGTGACGGAGAGGAACTCGCGGAGGACCTCGCCGCGGACCGGATCGTAGACGATGTTAGAAGTCCCTCCCACATGAGGAAGATCTCTCGATTTACCGAAATCGTAGGATTTTTTCTTTTCGAAATTCTCGGGGGCTTTTTGGTCGGGGAAAGGGCCGACTCCTTGATCGTTCAATCCTAGCTCGTGATTCCGCACCAGAATGACGGTGCCATCTTTTCCGGGGAAACAAGCCATGCCATCCGGCTTGCCGGGAACTTTGAGTCCATCGCTCATCGTTTCACCGGCTTTCGAAATAATTTGATAAGTGAAGCCTTTCGGGAGATCGAGAATGCCCTCGGGATCAGGAAGCAGAGATCCGTAAGGTGCGACCACACGTAAAGTGGGCTCAGCTTGGAGATAGTTCTGGAGACCTACGAAGCCGAGGGTCGCGGTGGTTGTTGTGAGGAAATTGCGGCGTTGCATTTGGGAGACTGTGGTATGAAAATACTAGACTGCAAGGGCGGGATCGCGGCTTTAACCGCGAAGAAGTGTCAGCACGATGACGCGCTCGACAGGGCCCTTCTTTTTCAAAAGGCGAGCGCACTCATGCGCCGTGGATCCGGTGGTGAACACATCATCGATTAGGATTACGGTCTTACCTGCGAGCTTCTCTCGCATCTTTTCACGAATGCGAAAGGCATTGTGGAGATTTGAGAGCCGTTGTTTGCGCGTGAGCCGAGTCTGGGTTTCGGTGCGGCGGACGCGCTGGAGGGCTGGAAAAAGAATATGACCGCTGAGTGCTGAGAAAGCCTTGGCGAGTTCATGAGCCTGATTCCCTTGTCGCACCTGCTGTCTCCACCAGTGGAGAGGGACTGGGATGATCAGGCTGTCTTTCGGAAGATTCTGAAGGCGCTCGTCGTTTTCCAGCAGCTCCATGAAAAAGGGGCCGAGTTCATCAGATAAATAGAAGCGGCTTCGATATTTGAGCGCGTGGACCAGTTCGCGAGCGGGCCCTGCTGCATGGAGAGGGGATCGGGCGAAGTCGAAGTCGAGCTGCACGTTGGCGCAGTTTGGGCAGGAAAAGTCACCTTCGATTTGACCCTCGAAGGCTTCACCGCATTTCTGACAGTAGGGTGTCTCGATGCGCTTAAGGTCTCCGGCGCAGGTGTCGCAAAGAGATCGTCCATCGCTGAGAACCTCGCGGCACAATTCACAGAGCGGCGGATAAAAGAGATCAAGTAAGCGACGAATCATTCCTCACCGGCTTCTTGCTTCGGCTTCCTTGGGCGGATCATGCGCATATAAATCGCGATCAGGATCCAGGTAATCGTCAGGGCGATAAGCGGTAGCAAGCCCTCTTTCAAGCTGTGTCCCATGTAGAGGTCGAATTCCTTGGGGAGATCGGGACGGCGGTGGGCCATCTTTTTAAAGAGCACGACGGAGAAGACCCATCCAGAGTGTAGCCCGATCGGGAGCCAGAGTGACGCGGTGCCATAGCGGGCGTGTGCTAGAATGATACCTACTAGGAAAAGCGTGGCGAATTCGTAGAGCATCGCCTGCGGATCAAGGAAGCGCATTCCAATAAGATGTAGCATTTCAAATCCCGCTTTCGCAGATGAAGGATCAGCAATGGTGACGCCATCGGGCGGGTGAAGGAAGTGCACGGCGGCGAAGAGAAACGAGAGTGAGGTGATCGCGAACCAAGGTCGAAAAGCGCGTAGGAAAATTCCCAGCAGCATGCCACGGAAAATGACCTCCTCGATCACCGAAGCGAAGAAGGCGGGCTTGGCAGCCTTCGGCAAAAGTGCAGTCACCTGATCGCTCGTCGGAGGGACCCTCCACTGGAACCAGTTGAGATTAAAAAGAAGCCAAGTCATCGCGAGGAAAAGACCTGAAGCCAGAAGGAAACCCACCAAGGTTTGGAGGAAGCCAAAGCGCACGCGACGTAGCGGCTGACCATCAGTTTGACCAATGGCAGCAGGGTGGAGGTAAATCGACCACGGAGTATCACGAAGGCGGCTCGGATTCATCCGCAGCCTGAGTGAAAAGATGAGCGGGAAGATTAGAACGAGAGCCGAGAGCATGAGCGCTCTTTTAAAATACATTGCAAATTCCGCCTTCTTCGCCTTCCCGGCAAGCCAAGTCAGCTCATCAGTAGTGTCCTTCTTGAGAGCGACCTCGGCGAAGCCCTTGCCCATTTCATAGAGGGGAGGAGAAATCAGGGCCGCCAAAAGAAATGACCCCACCACAAAGACTACGATCTTGGCGACATCTCCGAGTGCTGAAAGTCTCACGACCGGAGGTTAAGCTCATTTTCGGCCTAGATGGAATTTGGAAATTGGTTTTTCCTCTCGATCCCTCAAGACTCTCGGTATGGAGCGGCACGAGTGGCACATCAACCACAGCGAAGAAGATCACGAATATTGGCGAGCGAATCACCACGCTGGGCGCTGGACGATCATGACGAAATCGCACTCAGATGATCATTGGGAGACGATCAAAGAGCCCACGACCGAGCACTGGGAAGCTCTTCGTGAGGTCCTTTGGAAGAAGTATCAACGCAAGCGCGGCAACTACAAGCTCATCAAGAAGCTCGATCAAAAACTCGATCGCACGCCCGATGGACAAGACCTCTAGCTGGATCACGGCTGATCTCCGGCACGCGTGGCATCCTTTCACCGATCAGGCGGAGTGGGAAAAAAGCGAGCCTCTTGTGATCACGCGTGGCGAAGGCGTCTGGCTTTCTGATTCCGAGGGTCGCCGCTACCTCGATGCGAATTCAAGTATCTGGACCAATATCCACGGTCACAGTCATCCTGAAATTGTCGCCGCGATTCAGGAACAAGCCGCCCAGCTCTGCCACAGCTCTTTTCTCGGCTTCACCAATGATCGCGCCTGCGAGCTCGCCGAAAAGCTCTGCGCATTTTTCCCGAACCAACTCACACGCTGCTTCTTCTCCGATGACGGCTCGACCGCGCTGGAGGTGGCTTTGAAAATGACTCTGCAGTGGTCTCAGCAAAGCGGTAGGGGAGAGCGCACCGGGATCATTGCCTTCGATCACGCTTATCATGGCGATACCCTCGGCGCATCGTCAGTCGGTGGCGTCTCGCGCTTTGTGAGCGGCTACGGCGAGGCTGGCCTCCAGACCTACCGTGTCTCATCGATGGCAGATCTGCGGGCGCTGCCCGATGTCGTGTTAAAGACCGCCTCCGCCGTCGTGATCGAACCTCTCATTCAGGGTGTGAATCAGATGCGCCCGTGGCCCAGCGGGATGCTCGCCGAGCTTCGGGAGTGGACGAACGAGCAAGGGATTCACCTCATTCTCGATGAAGTCATGACGGGCTTCGGACGCACCGGAAAAATGTTTGCCTGTCAAAAAGAGAACGTCGTCCCCGATTTCCTCTGCCTCGCCAAAGGGCTCACTGGAGGAACGATGCCCTTGGCTGCGACCCTCACCACCGAGGGGATTTACAACGGCTTTAAGGGGCCGCAAAATACCTTTTACTACGGGCACAGCTATACCGGAAATGCTCTCGGTTGCGCCGCTGCTCTCGCGAGTCTCGAGGTCTTCGAGCAAAGCGGCATTCTCTCTGAGGTAGAGGGAAAAGGAGCCTTGATTGAAGAAACTCTTCGTCAGCTTCCCGGCATTGAATCAGTGCGCCGAGTCGGTCTCGTCATCGGGTTCGATGTCGCGGCAGGAACGGGCAAAGCCTTCTGCACAAGTCTTCGTGAAAGAGGTGTTCTCACTCGGCCTATTCTCGACACGATTGTCATTATGCCGCCTCTTGTGATTTCGGAAGAGGAAATCGACTTTCTCCTCACTACGATCGCGGACTGCTCATCGCCGCTTTCCTAGGCATCTCCCGGAAAGGGTGACGCTGAAAAGCGCATCTCGATTTCATCCGCTGAGTAGCTAGGAAAGATCTCAGGAGCAAAACGAACGACGCTCATCGCAATCGCGGGAACCGAGATTGCGACGATGAAAATACCCAGCCAAATCGAGCGTCCGCTCTTGGGAGAAGCAATCTGCTGAATGCGTTCACGAAGCGGCGCATGTCCTGCCATTGCGAGAGAGAGGGGAGGGAGCGAGGAGGACTCGGCGACATCGCACAGCGCATTCGCATAGCTCTTTGGGTCAGCTCCTTTTTCTAAAAGATGCGCGTCGCAGGCATATTCACATTGGGTTAAAAGAGTCGACCGCATCCACCAAACCGCCGGATTAAACCAATGAACAAGGCAGGCAAGATCGGCCAAAAGTGCCATCCAGAGGTCACGGCGCTGGACGTGCGAGAGTTCATGAAGAAGCGCCATTTTCAAGGTCTTCTTTGACCACTCCGTGCAGGTAGCAGGAAGGTAGATTGTCGGTGAAAGAAGCCCGGTCACCACCGGAGATGCGAGCTCCGGATGAATGCGGATTGGCGTCGTCTTGTTGAATCCTAGTTCACTCTGCGTCTCACTGAAAAGATCGCCCAAATCACAAGCTGATGATTCCTTTTTCCAACGTCTCATTGCAATAAAGTCAGAAGCCTTTCTTGCTGAAAAGAATAAGAAACCAGCGATCCACGCGAAGAAGACCCATGAGGTGGTCGATTCACCCAAGGCCACAGTCGGAACCGACACCGTGAATTTTGGGGCGAAGCTCAGCAGGGGGAGCAGGAGAAGTAAGGTCATCGCCGCTCCCACCAGCCTAGGATCGCGTGCCGGGTGCCGCCTCGTCAGCAGCCAGATCGCGGATGCGGTCAGGAGTGAAAAGAGAAGCGAGGGAAGGAACATTATTCGACAAGTTTACGGATTTCTTCGATTTCTTCGCGTGAGAGTTTCTGGTCAGAAGGATCAAGAAGTGCGGCTACCAAGTTTTGCGGTTTTCCTTGAAAAAAGGTGTTGAGCAGTCCCTTGAGCGCGGTCGTCTTGGCCTTGCTTTCTGTGATCACAGGCGCATAGAGGTAGCGTCGCCCATTCTTGGAATGTTTTACCATTTCCTTATTTTCGAGCGTCGCGAGGAGCGCCCGCACCGCTGAGTAGGAAGGGGGATCGGGGAGTTCTTCAAGAACGTCCTGCGCCGTTGCCTCACCTAAGCGATAGAGAATATCCAGGATCTGACGCTCTCGCCGTGAGACCTGACCTTTTTCGAGACGATTCATGTTGTTGATTTAGCAGGTGCTAAAAAAACTGCAATATAAATGTTGGAAAATCAGCATTCTCGAATGGCGGTTGATCTCCCGCGAAAGTCCGACTATTCAAGCACCGTGATTTCGCTCGGTGGAGGTGCCAGTTTTGGTGATGAGATTCGAGCGGTGTTCTCGGAGACGGGACTATTGTCGAAATCGCCCGACTTTGAATACCGCGCCGAGCAGCAGCAGATGGCAGGAGAAGTCGCAGAAGCGCTCGATGGGGAGCGCTCACTCGTAATCGAAGCAGGCACCGGGGTGGGGAAGTCTCTCGCCTACTTAATTCCTGCGATTCAGTATGCTATCCGCGAAAACAAGAAGGCCATTCTCTCGACCCACACCATCAATCTTCAGGAGCAGCTGGTGGGAAAAGATCTCCCCATCGTGCGCAAGCTTCTCGCTCATGATTTCGAAGCTGCCTTATTAAAAGGGCGGGGGAATTACCTCTGCCCGCTCCGCCTTCGCAGAGCGATGGATAACGGCGGCGATCTTTTCACCTCCAGCGAGCGCGAGGAGGTCATGGCCATTTGGAAATGGGCTGAGACCACGCACGATGGCACCCGCAGCGATCTCGATTTTGAGCCTTCGCTTAAGGTTTGGCTTCAAGTCTGCAGCGAGGCTCACGTCTGCACCCAGAAGACCTGCGCGCCTCGCGGAAATTGCTTTTTTCAAGAGGCTCGAAAAAAGGCGATGGCCGCCACTGTGCTCGTCGTAAATCACAGTCTCTTTTTCTCCCTCCTCAATCCCGAGGACGAGTGGCACGAGAAAGAAAGCGGCTTTCTTGTCCCAAATGATTTCGTCATTTTTGATGAAGCTCACACCCTCGAAAGCGTCGCGGCAAAATCGCTCGGTCTCCGCGTCAGCCAAGCGAGTCTGCGCTTCGATCTTCAGCGTCTTTACCATCCCAAGACAGGCAAAGGTCTCCTCAAATATGCGGGTGCTACGGATGCGATGCACGCCGCTCGTCACGTCCTTGAGCAGTCCGAAGTGTTCTTCGATGCCATCGGTGAAGAGGCGACATTTAAAGACTGGTCGCGCGAGTTCCGCGTCCGAGAACCAGAGCTCGTCGACAACACGCTTTCCGAACCACTGCGCGAATGTTGGGGTGCCATCGAAAGCGCAGCTGAAGGAATCGAAGACGAAACAAAACGCAACGAACTCATGGATGGCGCTCGTCGTCTCCGTGAACTTCATGGCGGGATCAAACTCTTCCTCGATCAAGAAGATGAGGACAGTGTCTACTGGATTGAAAAAGGCGGGAATGAAGGCACTTCTCTCAGTCTCAACGCGGCTCCCGTCAACGTCGCTTCTCTTCTGCGGCCGATCCTTTTTGGTCCTGATAAATCCTGCATCGCCACCAGCGCCACGCTCGGAACGGGTGACGATCAGCTCCGCTATTTCCGCGAGCGCGTCGGAGCCGAGCACGTGCCTGCGGTTAAGATCGGCAGTCCATTTGATTACCAAAAGCAGATGGAGATCTACGTCATTAAATCGATGCCCGATCCGCGCGATGACGACTACGAAAAGATGCTCATTCACTGGATCGAGCGCGTCCTTATTAAGACAGAAGGAAAGGCCTTCGTGCTCTTCACGAGTCATCGACTTTTGCGCTCCGTCGCTGAAGAGATGGAGGACTTTTTCGACGAGCACGGCTGGACTCTTTTGGCCCAAGGATCGGGCATGCCGCGGCAGAAAATGGTCGAGACTTTCCGCGAGGATATTAATAGCGTTCTCTTCGGCACCGATAGTTTTTGGGCAGGTGTCGATGTTCCAGGCGAAGCCCTTAGTAATGTCATCGTTACCCGCATTCCCTTCGCCGTGCCGGATCATCCACTCACCGCAGCTCGCCTTGAGGAGATCGAAGCAGAAGGGGGGAACTCTTTCATGGACTATTCCGTGCCCGAGGCCGTCATCAAGTTGCGGCAGGGAGTCGGTCGTCTCATCCGCTCAAAGAAAGACAGCGGCATGGTCGTCATTCTTGATAACCGGGTCGTCACCAAGCGCTACGGGAAGACCTTCCTAGCGGCTCTTCCGAACGCGCCCGTGAAGATCGTCACCTAAAGAGCGAGCTCTTTCAGCTTCGCGACCGGCCACTGATTTGGCGCAGTCGGTGTTTCACCAAGATAGCCGTAGTTTAAAAGAGACCCCATTTTCATCATCTCGGGCCGCGCTTCCCCGCCCAGTGGTCCCATTCCCATCACTGAGAGATTTTTGACGCTTTCCAAAAGTGTGCGATGAATTCTAAGATCCTTCTCCGTTTTTACGAAAGTCGCGAACTTGTGAATATCGGCAACCTCACCAATCTTGCTTTCGAGATCTTCAAGCGGGGGAGTCTTTTCAAAATCATGAAATGATCCCACCACCGTGACGCCTTCTTTTTTTGCCAAAGCGATAACATCGGCGAGGTCTCCGAAAGAGCGGAGTTCGATGTCAATTGCCGTCGCGTAGGGCATGAGCGCCTCGTAAGCCTTTCTTCGTTCCGAGATCGTCATCGCATGAGCACCTCCTTCTTCAGGTCCACGGGCGGTAACGAGGAGGGGAGAGTTGCATTTTTTTGCATATCTAATCATTTCCCTGCCGAACCCCAGTGAATCGAGGCGAAGTTCGATGATATCGCAGTCTTTCGGCACAAGGGACAGCGCCGCAGCATCCGCAATGGCCCCTACGACAAGCGCTCGGCCGAGATTTAAACCCTTCCCTTTCATCATGGCGATACTCTGTGTTGTAAAACTCCAGCTGTCAAATGACCTCGACCCAGAAGTCTGCTGCGCTGTCAATCGTGAAAAATATCACGCTTTCATGGGTTTTTGCTAGCCGACCCGCCCTCCGATTCACTAGCTTCCTAGAAATCACAACCATTACATGCTGAAGGGGAAAATTTTACGAAACACTGTGGCCGCCGTTGGCCTCGCTCTAGCCTCCGCCTCACTGGCATTTGGGCAAGAAGAGATAAAGCTGAGTAAGGACAATAAGTTCAGTGTGTCTTCTCCCGATTTTATCGATCTTCCATCCCCCAACATCGACACCGGTGTCAGCAAGCGCTTCAAGCCGAAAGACTGGTTGGAGATCGAGGTGAAATTTAAAGTTCAAAAACTCAAGACCCGACCCAAGGACGAGTATCTCGACTCTGTCAAAGTTAAGTGGTGGGTCGTCGTGAAAGGGCAGGATCGCAAAACCTACCTCATGGAAAAAGAGGTCAATCATGTCAACATTCCTGTCGATGAAGAGGTTGTTGCTTCCATCTACCTTTCTCCAAATGCTCTCCGCCGTATCACAGGGAGTTCCTCCGCCAGCAAGAGTGATCTCGAGGCTGTCGGTGGCGAAATCCACTTCTCAGGTGAAATGGTCGGATTCTTCAGCCACGGCAAAAGAGACGGCTGGTGGCGAAAAGATCTCGGTAGCGTCGAGCGCACGAAAAAGTTTCCGCTTCTCGACAAAAACGAGACGCCCTTCAAATTTCTCTGGTATGACCGTTACGCCGAGATCGCACCGAAGGATTAAAGTTTAGTCTAAAGCTCCCTACGGGAACACCGGCCTGGAGGGGTCGTTACCAATTTCATCCGAGCCTCTATTCACTCGGGTATTTCTCTGATAAAGCACGCAAAACACACATCACCATGGCTGACTCACAGTCTATTATCGCACTCAATATAGGATCCCAACGGATTTCGATGGGCGTCTTCGCCCAGACCAAGAAGGGCTTGGTCCTGAAATCGCAGGGAGCAACAAGCATTCTCGCCGATCCGGCGACTGAAGCCGCGCGCATTCCGCAGGTTCAGCTCGCCATTACGGAACTCGCCAAGAGCCTCAAGCTGGCCAAGCAAAAGACAGCCTACGCCCTTTCAGGCCAGTCCGTCTTTGTTCGCTTCGTCAAGCTTCCGCCTCTCGAGTCGGAAGACGTCGGCGAACTCGTCCGCTTCGAAGCCCAGCAGAACGTCCCGTTCCCCATCGACGAAGTCGTCTGGGATTGGGAAGCGCTGAAGGGTGGGGGAATCGAGACCGAAGTGGTCCTCGTTGCCATTAAGTCCGACTCGCTCAATGACCTCAATGAAGTGGTTGCTGAGACCGGACTCGGAACCCGCCTTGTCGATGCTGCTCCCACTGCGCTCTACAATGCTCTCCGCTATAACTATCCCGATCTCACCGAAAGCACGCTCCTTCTCGATGTCGGAGCTAAGACTTCCAATCTCATCTACGCCGAGGGCGAAAAGTTCTTCACCCGCAGCGTTCCTGTCGGTGGATCTTCTCTCACCAGCGCGATCGCGAAGGACTACAATGTCTCTTTTGCAGAAGCTGAGAATACCAAGCTCACTGCCGGACTCGTCCTCCTCGGTGGCGGGCACGCGTCCCAGCTTGATGAAGCCACTGCCGCACTCGGCACTGTCATTCGCAATGGTTTGACCCGTCTCACTGCAGAAGTAGCTCGCACCACGCAGCTCTTCCGTTCCCAGCACGGTGGCTCAGCTCCTACCAAGGTTCTTCTCGCCGGTGGTGGTGCGAATCTTCCTTACATGAAGGAATTCCTTGAGGAGAAGCTCAATCTCCCGGTCGAGATCTTCAATCCTCTCCAGCGCATTTCTGTTGGAAAAGATGTCGATGTCGAAGCTCTCGGAGCCCAGGCTCACATGCTTGGCGAGATCGTAGGCCTCGGTCTCCGCGCTTCTGATAAAGCGACCATCAATATCGACCTCGTGCCCGATGTGGTCCAGGCCGAACGTGATATCACTCGCCGGAAGCCCACCCTCATCGCCGCTGCCGCTCTCTTCCTCGGAGGACTCGCTCTCTGGCCTGTCTTTAATATCCTCACCGCATCGAAAGGTGAGGCCGCTATTAAAAACGCCATCGCGGAAGAGGAGACTCTTACCGGTCCAGCTAAAGAATTGGAACGGATTTACAAGAATGAGAAGGCAACGTCGACCATCCTTAACTCCTACGCAGCCGCTGAAAATGGACGGCTCTCCCTTGTCGATTTTGTAGACAGCATTTCCGGTCATATGGTCAGCGAGAAAGTCTGGATTACCGATCTGGAGCCTCGTGCTGATTATGCACCTGTTCTCGATGAAGGAAATGTCCCGATCATCAGTGAGGGATTCCCAATCTCTCCCTACGGAAAAGATGTTTTCCTGCCAAAGGAGAGCACCGAAGCAAACTGCGTCGTGATTCGTGGCTTCTGCCGCAGTAATCGCAATGATGTCCTCGCTCTCGTAGCGAACCTTCGTAAGTCCGAGTATCTCGACTTTACCTGGGACGGAAAGGAACTTTCCGAAGGGCAGATTGTCAAAACCATCGAGGCCGCTCCTGAGGATGGTAATTATGCCGCTCCCTTCGAGATCATCGTTCCTCTCAAAACACCTATTTCACTCAAATAAACACCCAATTTCCAACCATGAACTGGTTTAAAGAAAATAAATTCCTAGGAGGCCTGCTCGTCGTGACAGCTCTCATTGCCGGACTTCTCATCTTCCTCGGTCTTAAAACCGCGGATAGTAGGGACGCTGTCGCTGAAGAGCGCAACGCCCAGAAAGAGAACTTGAATAAGATGAAGAGCAAGCCGCTCTTCCCGACCATCGACAGCGTCGCTGAAAAGAAAGCCAATCTCCAAGCGGTCATTGCGAAAGCGGAGGCGATGCAGGCTCAATTCAACACCTTTCGACCTGAGTCTCTCGAAAATATCACCGTCAGCACCTTTTCTGACCGCCTCAAGAAGTCGGATGCCTCCATCCGTGCGGCCTTTGGTGAAAACGATATTCGTATCCCTGACGAAGCTTATTTGGGTTTCGAGAAATACAAAGCTGGTCTTCCTAAGGATGATGCCACCGGGATCCTCGCCTACGAGCTTTCCGCAATCGATTGGCTCTTCACTCAACTCGCAGATGCGAAGATTTCAAAGGTCGTGAACTTCAAGCGCGAAGTGCTCCCTCCCGAGAATGGTGAAAGCTGGGATGGGAAAACGACCACTCGTGGAGGTCGAAGCGGCCGAAACAGACGGGGTTCTCGTGGAAAGTCTGCATCTGCGGCTTCTACAGTCCCTGTCGCCAAGCGTCTCCCCATGGAACTCACCATCGCGGGTCCTGCCGATTCGATTCGTCAGGCCCTTCAGGCGATTGCAAACTCAGACGAGTTCTTCTTCGAGACCCGTCTCTTCCGCTATAAAAACACTGCTTCCGTTCCCTCCTCACAAGGAATCAAGCGAGGCACCGTCGAAGAAGTCCCCGCTGATGATGGCGGTTTCGGCGAAGTCATCGAGGAGGATGCTCCGGCTGATGCGGCAGAGCCCGCTTTCTCTACTCAAATCCTCCAGCGTGTCGCGGGTGGAAATGATGTCACCGTTTTTATTCGTCTCGATCTTCTCTTGTTCGACGAATCCATTAAATTCCCAGTCATCAAGTAACCAAACAGAACAATGTCCTGGATGTCCCAAAATTATCATAAAGCCGCCCTCGGAGGTGGTGTCGTTGTCCTCGCTGCTGTCGGTTACCTCTCTTGGAGCAAGGGAGCCGAGGTGAAAGAAGGATTCGAGGTCGATTCCTCTACCAAGCCCGGCGATGAAGTCACCGTCGAAGGTGGGCCGATTGCCGATGAGATCCTCAAGGATCTCAAGGAGTTGAACCCACTCAAAGCCAAGATTCTTCCTAATGGTCGCGTCGTCAACCTCTTCACCAGCGTCGACCTCTTTGTCGCCAACGGTGACATCGACAATCCCATCGATCTACTCGATCCTGATCTCGCTGATGTTCACCCCCCGATTCCGAATCGCTGGTGGGTTGATAAAAGAGTAGATCCCAGCTTCTCCGATTCCCCTCAAAAGGACGAGGATGGAGACGGCTTCTCAAACTTGGAAGAGTTTAACGACAAGACGGATCCTTCCGATTCAAAGAACTACCCACTTCTCGTTAAGAAGCTCGTCGTGAAGAGTGTTGATAGTACCTACTGGCTCCTTGAACTCAATAGTAGCTTTGGAAACAACGATTTCCAATTCCGCTATAACGATAGCAAGAAAGTTGCGCTCCGTATGGGCGCCGCTGATAATGCGAAAGCGGGTGATGTTTTCTTTAAAAACGGAGTTAAGAAAAACCGCTTTAAGGTCATCGAGAAGGTAAACAAGGTTGTCGCTGGAAAAGCTGAAATCTTCGCGCTTGTCGAAGATCTGAAGCCTAACAAGGGCAATGTTCAGTTTCTAGCTCCCTACAGGCCTAAGGTTGCTGTAAAGAAGGACTTCTACCGCTTTGATAACACCGTCACCTTTACTCTCGAAGCCGTCGGCCAAGAGGGGAAAGAGATCGTCGTCGAGGAGAACACTTCCTTCAAGGTGACCGCAGATGGCAAGACCTTCGAATACAAGCTTATCGAGGTGGACATGGGTGAACGACCCAATGTCAAGCCGCTCGCAGCTATCGTGGAATACGATGATAACGGCGAGAAAAAGACCCGTCGCATCGAAATTAAGTAGAAAATCACCCAATCTTTAAAGAAAAGTAACGAATTTAGTGGGGGAAGTGAAAAAAAGGCTTCCCTCACCCCCCATATTTTAACGAATATTCAACAAGATCATGCAGAAAAGACACACACACCTCACCAATTGCACAGTAATGGCTCTCGCAGCCCTCGCTGTTTCGCCTCTGGCGCATGGACAAGGTAGTCTCCCAGCTCAGGAATTGATTCGTCGCCAAGCGGCGGTTCAGAATGCCGATGAGCTTCTTATCGAAGGCCGTAAGGCTTACGCTGAGGGAGATTACGATACCGCAGTAGCAAAATACCGCACGGCCCTCAATGACCTGCCTTACGGCACTGCTACAACTCAGCGTCGTGCTGTTCTGATTCAACACCTGCAAGACGGTGCTGTGGCTCTTGCGCAGAACCAGCGTCGTATGGGTAAGTATGATGAAGCTCGCAATCTTCTTACCGAAGTAGCCGATGCCGATCCCGGTAATACCATGGCTCAGCAGCAGCTTGAGTATCTTGATGACCCTATCAGGACCAATCAGGCGCTGACTTACGATCACACGCAGAACATCGAGAAAGTTCGTCACGAGCTTTACCGCGGTGAAGGCGCCTATGATCTTGGTCTGTATGACAAGGCTGAGGAGCACTTCCACAATGTTCTCCGCACAGACCCCTACAACAAAGCGGCACGCCGCTGGCTTGAGCGCTGTGCATCTATTAAATCTGATTACTACCGTGCCGCTTACGATGAGAATCGTGCGCGCATGCTCATGGAAGTCGACAAGGCTTGGGAGCTCTCCCTCCCTCCTGTCGGTTTTGACGGCCCTCAGTTTACTAGTGGGCCTGGTGAGAACGCTGGCACCGCTTCCATCGCTGCGAAGCTTCAGCAGATCATCATTCCTGTCATCGATTTTCAGGACACCACCGTTCAAGAAGCGATTGACTTCCTGCGTGTGCGTTCCAAGGAGCTCGACACCACCACTAACGTTGAGGCTGATAAGGGCATCAACTTCGTGGTCAAAGGCAATACTGTGACTGGTGCTGGCGGAGACGCAGCACTTGACGCGGATGCCGGTGGCCTCGGCGGTGGAAACACTGGCGGTGCACGGATCGATTCTCTCAACATTACCAACGTCCCTCTCGGAGTGGCTCTCCAGTATATCTGTGAGAAGGCTCGTCTCCGCTATAAGGTCGACGAGTATGCCGTAACCCTCCTTCCAATCGACGACACAGGCGGTGAAGACATCGTAACCCGTCGTTGGACCGTTCCGCCTACATTTATCAACTTCATCGAAGGCGGTGGAGGCGGTGATGGTGGCGGCGGCGGAGGGGACGACCCCTTTGCTGATGTAGATGATGGTGGCGGAGGCGTCATCAAAGCCCGCGAGTCGGTGAAAGTTCTCCTCGAGCGGAATGGCGTTAAGTTTGCGGATGGTGCATCGGCAAATATTTTGAACGGCACTCTCATCGTCCGTAGCGCACCGACTCAGCTTGAGCTCGTTGACGCGATCGTGAAGGAGTCCTTTAATGAGACACCTCGCCAGATCAAGATTCTTACCAAGTTTGTCGAAGTCTCTCAGGAGAACGGAGAAGAGCTCGGCTTTGATTGGGTCATCACTCCTTTCGGCACCAACCGTCTCTTCGCAGGTGGTGGCACCGTTGGTTCGGGTTCTACCCGCACCGGAAGTGATTTCATCAGTCCGGTGAATTTCACAACTATTCCTGGAATCCCAGCTGCTTCAGGAGACTCTGTCTCCGGCATCGCAACTGCAGGTAACCGTAGCGGAGACTTCGCGATCAATCGTAATAACATCGATGCGATCCTTAATAACTCGTCACGCACCGCTCAAAGAACGAACGTGGCCCCCGGTATCCTCTCCCTGACCGGCCTTTTCAGCCAAGGTCAGGTTCAGATGATCATGCGCGGTCTTTCACAGAAAAAGGGCACCGATGTCATGACCGCTCCAAGCGTCATGGCTCGTCCTGGTGATAAGGCGACCATCGAAATTATCCGTGAGTTTATCTACCCTACCGAATACGAACCACCCGAACTTCCTAACTCTGTCGGTGCTACCGGTGGACTCGGTGGTGGCGCAGGTGGTGGTGGTGGTGCTGGAATCTTCCCAGTTACTCCCGCGACTCCTACGACCTTCGATACCCGTAAAACTGGTGTCATCCTTGAGATCGAGCCAAATGTTGGCGCCGATAACAACGTGATCGACCTTCGTTTTGCTCCTGAGATCGTCGAGTTCGAAGGCTTCGTGAACTACGGTAGCCCGATTACTTCGCCAGCTTCTGATGCACTCGGTAACCCGGTTCAGATCGTGATTACCGAGAACCGCATCGAAATGCCGATCTTCTCGACTCGTAAGGTTTCTACCGGAATCACCATCTATGACGGTTACACTGTCGCCGTTGGTGGTCTCATGCGTGAGGATGTTCAGTCTGTGGAAGATAAGGTCCCCGTCCTCGGTGACCTTCCCTTCATCGGACGTCTCTTTCAAACCAAGGCTGAGAATCACATCAAGAGTAACCTCATCATCTTCGTGACTGCTGAGATTATCGATGCGACCGGTCGCCGCGTGAAAGTTGCTGGTGGTGGTTCCGATGTCCCAGGAATGGGTGGGGCAGGTGGATCGATTCTTCCTCCGGGACCGTAAATCTGATTAACCGAAAATGTCTCAAAACGGGGTCCTCGACAGGGCCCCGTTTTTTTTGTTTCTCCAAGTGAGCGTGAATCAGGAAAACGGGGAAAAAAAATACTGTCTGGGACTCACTGGGGGAATCGCCACCGGTAAGTCGACGGCGCTGGAAATGATTTCCGCAAAGTTACCATCGGTTACGATCTTTGATGCGGATGAATCCGTGCAGCGTCTTCTTGCTCAATCGGGCATTGTTTCTCTCATTGCGGAGAGCCTCAAAGAAGGGGTGCAGAAGGGTGATGGCTCTCTGGATCGGGCAGCTCTGCGTAAGTGTGTCTTCGAGTATCCTGAAAAACGTAAAATTTTGGAAGAAATTCTCCACCCAAAGGTTCGTGAGGAATGTCTTGAGAAAAGAGAGGAATGGCTTAAAAACAACTTGTCGACGATGTTTGTCGCGGACGTTCCTCTTCTCTTTGAGGGGGCCTTCAGGTTTTCACAGGATCTGAATCTCGTGGTAGCAACTTCCACGGGGACCCAGCGTTCTCGTTTGAGGAACCGTAATCATTTCGATGATTCGCTCATTTCCTCAATCCTGGCTGCACAGCTTCCAATCCTGGAAAAAGTGGCTCGGGCAGACCTCGTCTTTTGGAACGAGGGACCTCGCGAGGTCCTACAAAACCAGATTGACCACTTTATCGACGCACTAACGATCCATGAATGACGCTCAAGAGCCCGAACTTCCCGCTCACGAAAGCCCGGAAGTAGAAATCCCTTCTCCTAAGAAAAAGGCCGTAAAGAAAGCCGCTAAAAAGGCCGTTAAAAAAACGGCAAAGAAAGCAGCTAAGAAGACGACTCGAAAAAAGGTCGCGAAAAGGGCGGCAAAAAAAACAAGTCTGAAGACTCCAACTGATGAAGTAGTGGTCGAGGAAGCTGATGTCGAAGAGGTTACTTCCCCAGTGGCTCCTTCCCCAGTGGCGCCTGCCAAAGCGGTTCTCGTTCTTGAAACTGAGACGATTACTCCTTTGATCGAGCCTGGGCCATCGTCTTCGGAAGAACCGGCGGACAAGGCCGAGACTGAAACAGGTGAGGTCGAAAGGAGAGCTCCGCGAGAAGCGAGAAAGCCAAGACTTAAAAAGGAACTTCCGCCGCCACCTCCGCCTCCCGAGGTCCCTGAAGCAGTTACCCTCTCTGATTTTCGTCAGCAGGCGCTTGTTGATCTTCACGCTGAGATCGAGCGCCTTCCCGTTCGTATCCCGACTCAAGCAACCAAGGCACAACTCGTCTACACCATTCTTTCCTGCTACGCGACTCACGGCACGAAGATTGAAGGGGAGGGGGTTCTTGAGTTTGCCAATGATAATTTTGGAATGCTCCGTGATCCTTTGAGAAGTTTTCGTAATTCGCCGGATGATATTTATATCCCCATGGCGATGATTCGTGACTTCAATCTCCGTGAGGGGCAGTTGTTAAAGGTTTCCATTCGTCCTCCTCAGGGACGTGATAAATATCTTTCGGTTGATGAGATTTTAGAGATCGAGGGCTGTGCGACCGCTGATTACAAGGCTCCAGCTCCTTTCGACTTCTTGACTTCCTTATTCCCAGAAGAGCGCTTTGTTCTCGAACAGGAAGATGATGCCGGGTTTGCCGTGCGGGTTGTCGATCTCGTCGCTCCCCTTGGTAAGGGGCAGCGCGGGCTTATCGTCGCGCCTCCTCGTGGAGGAAAAACGATTCTCCTGAAGCAGATTGCGAAATCGCTGCAAACAAATCACCCAGAGGCGGAGCTCGTCGTTCTTCTCCTCGACGAGCGGCCGGAGGAGGTCACTGATTTCGAGGATATGGTCGGGAGTAATGTCTATGCTTCGACTTTTGATGAGTCTTCTAAGCGTCACGCTCAAGTTGCAAGTATTGTGCTCGAGCGCTCTCGCAGGTTGGTGGAGCAGGGGAAAGACGTCGTCATTCTACTCGATTCTCTGACGCGCCTTGCCAGGGGGTATAATAATTCCATGCGTGGTGGTCCCATCGGCTCCGGCGGAATTAGTCCTAAAGCGATCACCGAAACTCGGAAATTTTTTGGCGCTGCCCGAAATGTGGAAGGGGGAGGGAGTCTCACTATTCTCGCGACTTGTCTCATCGAGACAGAGAATCGCATGGACGATGTTATTTTTGAGGAGCTTAAAGGAACAGGTAATATGGAGGTTCGCCTTGACCAACTCCTTGCAGAGCAGCGGATTTATCCTGCAATCCACATTCCACAGAGTGGCACCCGGAATGATGATCGTCTCTACCATCCTGACGAACTTCAGCGGGTTCTCGATATCAGACGTCACTTGGCTGCCCTCCCAATCGGGGAGGCAATCGAGACCCTTTTAGGGGGGCTGGCGAAGACGAAAACCAACACAGAACTCCTTTTAAAAGGCTTGCGCTGATTTTGCGCTTGCCGCCCCCGCAAGAGGGTCGCTAGCTTCCCAAAGATACTTAGGGACCTTTTTAATTAAGCGGATAATAATCGCTTGGAAAAGGGGTCAATAGGTAATTTCTCCTTGTCACGCCAAGATGGCGCATGTAAATACATTTGAAACACCTTCGACCACACACTTCATGAATTTCAAAACAAGTTTCCTTGGAACCCTGGCCCTCACGCCGCTCTTATCGATGGGCCAAGCAGTTCTCAGCTTTTCGGATCAAAAGACCTATCGGCAATTCGATGATCGCCTCCTTGAATTCGAGGAGGGGGCACTTAATTTGTCGATCAGTGAGGGTAATGCGACCATCGCAGGGTGCGCCGATCAGCCATCGTTGATCTATGTCGGCCCTTATATTTTCTGTCCGCTCGGGACGACTGGTTATGTGACAGCTGGAGATGTAGATGGGGACGGCATTCGTGATACAAATCGATACTTCTCTATTGCGAGCATCCAGCGGGCTTTTCAAGTGGAGCCCTTTCAAACGTCTAGGATTAGGCTGATTGCGGCGCCGCCATCGACTCTGAGTCGTCCCCTGGGAGGAGCGAACTGGGTCGATTCCAGTATCGTTATTTGGTATGACTACGTTAACTTTCCTATTCAAGCTTACGAGCTGACTCGGTATGCCTCGAGTCGGACCTATGGTGAAAATCAGCTCCAGAGGCAATTGGACGAGATTGTTCCAGGAACTTATATTTTTGAGACGCCACGCCTTAATGACGACCTAAATCCTTTTCCAATTCGAATCACACACATTCAGATGATCGAGGCTTGGCCCGGGAGAGGGAGAGTGCCGGGGCCTAATGAATTCACGTTGCTGGAAGATGGCAAATGGGTGGATGGAGCACTTGAAGTTGACCCGAGAATTTTCTTTCGCTTTAACTGGCGCGGCTTCAATGGAGACTCCACTGTGGCTTCAGACTCTACCTTCTTCTCGATGGAGGAGACCAATGACTTGGTCGGCGGTCCAACTGGGCAGGTCGTGTTCCCCCCTTATAACGATGATGTGCCTGACGGTCAGCGATTCCCTGAGCTAATCGGAACCCCCTCTACATTTTACGAGCTTGGCCCTGGCTTTGCGGCAGTGGGGGATGAGTGGACCGCAAATCTTCAGTTCACGAGAAACCTCTTTTCAACCAGTAATTCTCGCGATACATCTAGCCGAACATTCCGATGGAACGTGCGTTTTGTAGAAACATACGAGGGCTTTGTGAGTAACAACGCTGGTTTCTCATTCCTCGTTGATGAAGCTCTTTTGGCAGCAAATGCGGATTACGATGACGACGGAGTTTCAAATATCATCGAGTTTGGTCTTCAAAGTGATCCTGTAGATCCGGCCTCTTTGCCTAATCTTAGTCCCGTGCTAGACCCGGTGACCAGCCAGTGCGTGTTTATTGTGCCCAAGCGACCTAGTGTCGGAAGCCGCCTTCGTTATCAGGTCGAGTATACAACCGACCGTAAGACTTGGACGACAATCCTGGTGAACGATCCCCTCTGGTTTATCGAAACTGATAACGAAGATTTTTATCGAGTTCGTAGTCGTTTCACTGCGCCCCCAGCTACCTGCCTCCTTCGGGTGAAAATTACCCAAAACTGATCCCCCTCCTAAACATTAAATTTTTTAAGATTATGAAATCTAGACACTTGGCACTTTTGTCACTTTTGGCCCTGTCTTGCGCATCTTCTGCGCTAGCTGCCCCCAAGTTAGGTTCTCCTTCCGACAAGCCTTTACAGGTATTCTCGTTTGAGCGTTCTGGCGTTCCCTATGATCTCCAGCTCAGTCCTTCTGAAATCTGCACGATCGACAGCTCAGGGGTGCTCAGGGTGCAGCAAGAAAATGAGCTTACCTCCCAAAATAATTCCAATGACTTCTTGGTTTTCTACCCGATTGGCGAAGAGGGGAATCCCGATAGCCGACAGATTCTCCGGAATGACTACTTGGTAGAGCTTCCTGTAGGGACTGATCCAAAGGAATTCCAGGAACGACATGGAATTCACAAGATTAACATGATGTTTCCCGAGAAAGGCCTCGCCGTTTGCACTGAGATCAGTGCGGCAAGGGTGCTCAGCCAAGTTTCGGCTATTTCGAAGGATGACACGGTCAAGTCTGTTGAGCCTTTGTTCGCAAAGAAGCGCTTCAGCCGACGTGTTCCGACTGACCCCTATTATGCCCCGCCGGGACTGAATGGAGCTTATCAATGGTATCTGAGCAATGACTTTAATGTCGATGGATCTCCGAATGACGGGACACTTGATGCGGATGGAAATGAAAAGCTCGCAATCGATATTAACGTCGAAGGAGCTTGGGATATCGTGACAGGCCAGGATGCAGGTGAGGATGTCACGATTTCTGGCGCCGGAGTAAGAATTGCAATTGTTGACGATGGGATTTTTACAGATCATCCTGATCTGACGAATATCGATCTCTCGATCTCCAATAACTTTAATGATGGTGATGATGATAATATTTCCCCTCAATCAATCGAAGATATTCATGGAACTCCGATTGCGGGATTAATTGCTTCCCCATGGGACAACGGAGAGGGGATTTCAGGGGTAGCCCCTCAGGCAATTCCCTTTGGCCTTCGCCTTACTGGCGGTCTGGGGCTGATCACTGACGCTCAGGAAGCCGCCGCGTTAGGATACACAACTAATTTCACATGGGTCTCCAACAACAGCTGGGGTGATTCGGACCTTGAGACAACCCTTTCCCCTATCGGACCTCTGGCAAAAAGTGCCATTGAGTTGGGAGCTGCTACCGGCCGTATTCTCAATGCTGGGACTGTTTACGTCTGGGCTGGCGGCAACGGAGGACGCTTCAATGATAATTCCAACTACGATGGTTATGCTAATCTTCCTGAGACGATTGCGGTGGGTGCAATGACGGATGAAGGCTTTAGGCCTGCGTATTCGGAAAGAGGCGCGAACTTGGTCGTGAGTGCTCCTTCGAGTGGCGGTCTCAAATCGATTCTTGCCCCCGCGGTTGATGTTGAAGAGGAGCTTGACGATGAGGGGAACCCCACTGGTAATATAACGATCAGCCCCGATTACGGTCCCGATTTTGGGGGGACTTCTGCGGCAGGTGCCTTGGTTTCAGGCGTAGTTGCTCTGATGATTGACGCAAACACAACCCTCCCTTGGCGTGATATTCAAGAGATCTTGATGCAAACTGCTAGAAAGAATGATCCTACGAACCGTGACTGGTATCAAAATGCCGCTGGTTTTTGGTTTAATCATAGTTATGGAGCAGGTTTAGTGGATGCCGAAGCAGCAACGCAGGCAGCCCTTGATAGGACATTCGCAGAACGTCTTCCCGATAGGGGCGAGTCGTTGAAGCTTAGTCTTGGGACTCCGAATGCGCAGATTCCTGACGGCACAGGCGGTTCCTATGTCACGACATTCGACCTTTCAGAAGAACCGAATCGACGTGTTGAGCATGTCCAGCTCTACACAACTATTATTTCGGACCGACGCGCCGATCTAGAAGTTGTTCTTATTTCGCCAAGTGGCACCCAGAGCATCCTCACGGAAGCGCATGCTAACAGCGATGAGCAAAGTATTTCTGACTGGACTTTCATGACTGTCAGAAACTGGGGTGAGGGCTCACAGGGAAAATGGATTCTACGCATTACAGACACGAAAACGGGAGATCTTTCCACCTTGAGCGGTGCGCAGCTGATCATCAATGGTCCTGAAGATCCGGATGCTCCGGTGATCTTGTCTCCAACGCTTGTGAGCAACCGCGTCATCGCTGGTGTGGCTGGGGCTCCTTTGAACTACTTGGTTGAAGCGATTGGTGCCACGAATATTGAAATAGGCGCTCTTCCAGATGGTCTCGTTTACAATCCTGGCACTCGTAAAATCTCAGGTGCTCCGGTAAGGGCTGGCTTGTCCGATACTGAGCTGACGCTCACCGGGTCGGACGGCTCCTCTACGACGACGACTCTATCTTTCGTGATCGAGCCTATTACGAGCTCACTAGGCTCTGTTCTTGGGGTTGACGCACTTGACAGCACCTCTACGGGAAGTTTGCCTTGGACTTTCGAGCTAAACGAAAAGATCGAAGGTGAAAATTCGGCCGGAAGTCCGCTAGGGCTTGGTAATAATCAGGAGGGTCGTTTTGGATTTAATAATCTACCTGCCGGAGTAGCGATCTTTAGTTGGAAGGTGTCTTCTGAGTCTATCCCACTGGCGAATTATGATCGTCTCTGGGTTCAACTAGGGGGTGGTGATCTTCCTCAGAATTGGAGCAGTTTCATTGACGGCGAAAAAGATTGGAGCCAGGTCGCTCTGAGGCTTCCTCAAGCTAGTAATACGATTGAATGGATCTATTCCAAAGATGAAGAGGACGATGAGGAAGGGGTGGCAGTAGATGACCGCGGTTATGTTGATGCTCTCAGGTTCAGAGACTATTCATCTTTCCTGAAGGATATTGGGGATGCTGCAAATATTAATTTTGATTTTGATATCGAGAGTAAGACGCTGTGGATTCCTGTAGACGATGCTACCGGTTCCGATGGGCAAGCCATCAGGGCGTCTGGTATAGGCAACGGCCAAACTGTTTCTTTGAGCACGTGGGTCGATGGGCCCGCTAATCTCTCACTTAATTATAGAACCTCAACGCAGGCTGGAGATGTGCTGGAAGTCCTTGTGAATGGGGTTGTTTATAATCAGATTTTGACAGTTCCACTTGTTGGTTCAGGTGTTCCGTTGAATCCGAGCGAATGGCAGACTGCTTCTGGAGACATTCCGGAAGGACGAAACTACGTGGAGTTTCGCTTTAGAAAGGATCTTACTGGGAGCGATGGTCAGGACACTGTTTGGCTCGATGATGTATCGATCACCTTTCCAAATACCGCTTTAAATTGGCTGCTTGAATATGGAATTATAAATCTCGATGAAGATAGTGATAAAGACGGGTTCTCAAATCGTGAGGAAAGAGCATTTGGAGGAAACCCAAATGTTGTTGACGTTCCAGCTTTTGCTCCGTCCTATCAAACCGACGGCATCAATCGCTGGTTTGAATATGGCATTGATTCGGATGTCACTGAATATTCCTACGAAATACAGGAATCCGTTGATCTCATTAACTGGTCCGAGACGAACTTCTCTTCGCTAGACCGAAAAGTGGGGACTGTAAGTTACTATCGTATTCCTGTTTTCGAACGAGGTCCTGACACTGAGAAGTATTATCGCCTAATCGCAACTGACGCGCCGTAAGGTTCTTCTGATTGGCCGATTAAGCTGTGTGCGGAAGTTAAATTCCTTCGTTAATAAATTTACAAAGCGGGGAAGCGGAGCTTCCCTGCTTTTTTATTACCTATGTCAAAAAATCATTATTCAGATCCGGCTCAGTTGGTGGGCCGGTTACCAGATGAACCTGGAACGGTTGGTCTCGATCTTGAAGCTGATAGCCTCTATCGGCATTCAGAGCGAATCTGTCTAATTCAAGTTTGCTATGGGGAGGAGGTCGAGTTGATTGACCCTCTCGGAGAGCACTCCGTTGATCCAATTTCCAACTGGATTAAGACAGCGAAGGTCTGGTTACATGGAGCGGACTACGATATGTCCTTAATGATCAGGGAGTGGGGCTTTGTTCCACCGATGCTCTACGATACTCAAATCGCAGCGCAGTTGCTCGGGCATCAACGTTTTGGATATGCGAGTTTAGTAGAGCAGTATTTTGATGTGGAGCTCTCAAAGAGTTCGCAGAAAGCGGACTGGGGGAAGAGACCTCTTAGCGATAAAATGCTCGAGTATGCCATTAATGACGTGAGGTATCTGCTGCCTTTAGCTGCGAGGGTCGAATCTCGCCTCAAGGAGCTTGGGCGCTATGATTGGTTCATCGAGTCCTGTGAGGCGGCGCAAAGAAAGGTGCTTGCCCGTGAGTCAGAAGAAAAAGAATCATGGAGAATTGGGGGAAGTGGCAAACTTCGGCCTGAAGGACTGGTGTTTTTGAGGGAGCTTTGGCATTGGAGGGATCGTGAGGCGGCGGCTTGGAATCGACCAAGCTTTATGATCACCGGAAATAAGCAACTTATCGAGTGGTCTAATCAGCTTGCGCAGGATTATGAGATCAAAATACCACCAAAGCTTCGTCCTGACCGGCAAGAGCGCCTGAAGGAGGCGATCAAACTTGCTCAGCAAATACCTGAAGAGGAGTGGCCAAAGAAGCCTGTCAGAGAGAGGCGCAAAAAAGATCCTCTGTTTGAAAAGTCGCTCAAGGAAGTGATGGAGCGTCGAAATAAAATAGCAGAAGATCTCGAGATTGACCCTTCGATCATCGCCTCGCGTCCTATTCTTGAGCAGATAGTCGGTAAACGAGGTGAGCCGAAGGACCTCCTTCTGAAATGGCAGGCTGCTCTTTTAGATTTCTAGTAATCCGTGATTGGAGACAGCTAAGATTTCCGTTACGGAAAATCCATGGATGGGCGGGAAATAGGTGCTAATAGTGTCATCCATTTTTCTTGTGGGCGGTGTCGGATTTTACCCACCGTGGATGATTCTCTTGCAGGTGTCACTGGCCCATGTCCCTCTTGCGGGGAAGCGGTAACTGCTCCAGTGCCGACGGCTCCTCAGAGCATGGTAATTAAGCCAAGAACAGTAAATCGAAGGACTTCTAATGAACTCCAAGCTGCTGCTGCCGAGAATCCAGTTCAAGTCGAGCCTTCTCGTCGATCATCTTCGAGAAGAGGTGGGCGTGCAGTAAGACCGAATACTGGGCTTTCGGAGTCCCACCAAGAAAAAGTTGAGGTCGCGGCGATCGCGAAAATGCTGATCGCGGGGCTACTGGTGTTGGGTGTGGTCCTAGTTGTGGCCTATCTTTTGAATTCTCAATTTCAACGCTCCTGATAGGGAGGTTTATTTTTTAAAAATTTGTATCTAACTAGAGGGTTCTTTTTAGTGAAAAAAAAGCCACTAATTCCGCGAAACAACCTTGTCTCAAGGTCATGAATTTCAGACTCTCCCTGAGTCTATGTCAGAAGATTCAAAGGAGCCTGAAGTCGATGAAATGAGCGTGTCCGGAGACCAAGAATATGGTGCCGGTCAGATCGACAAATTAGAGGGCCTTGAGGCGGTCCGGAAGCGTCCCGGTATGTATATCGGTGATCCAGATGAACGTGGTCTTCATCACTGTGTTTTTGAGGTTCTCGACAATTCTATCGATGAGCATCTTGCCGGCTACTGCTCGACGATCGATATTTCGATTAACGATGATGGCTCCTGTAGTGTGACTGACGACGGTCGTGGGATTCCTGTCGAGATACACCCTAAGTTTGGCATCCCTGCGATCGAACTGGTCTTAACTAGTCTTCACGCTGGTGGAAAATTTGGTCAAGGCGCTTATAAATACTCAGGTGGTCTTCACGGGGTGGGGGCGAAGTGTGTCAACGCCCTCTCTGATTGGTTCGTTGCTGAGGTGACCCGTGAATCGAAGGTTCATCAGATTAGGTTCGAGCGTGGTAAGACGACTCAAGAACTCGCTGTTATTGGCGATGCTCCTTCTGATAAGACGGGAACAAAAATCACTTTCTTCCCCGATGCGACAATCTTCAACGACACCATTGAGTTTAAGTTTGATCGTCTCGCGAAGCGTCTTCGGGAGTTAGCTTTTCTGAATCCAGGCCTCACGATTAACCTTGAGGACGACAATGCCGAGTCTGCTCAAAAAGAGACTTTCTTCTATGCGAAGGGAATCGAGGAGTTTGTCTCTCAGCTTGGGGAGAATAAAAATCTAGTTCATCCCGATCCGGTGATCCTAAAGGGAAAGAGGAAGGTGGAGATCGATTACGACGGGAAGGTGATGGAGGATGACGTTTTCGTCGATTGTGTCTTCCAATATAACGACTCCTACAACGATCAGATTCTTTGTTTTGCCAACTCCATTCCCAATGCTGATGGAGGAACCCATCTTACAGGATTCCGTGGCGCTCTGACTCGTTCAATTAACCAATATGCGAAGGCGAACAAAATTCTCAAAGACAAAGACCCCGCTTTGAGCGGTGACGATGTCCGAGAGGGAATCGTTTGTATCATCAGCGTGAAGATGCCGAACCCGCGCTTTAGCTCTCAAACCAAAGATAAATTGGTCAATACTGAGATCGAAGGAGTGGTGAGTTCGGTCGTTTACGAAGGGCTTCAAGCCTATTTTGAGGAGAATCCCAACCTCGCGAAGATCGTCATCGATAAAGCCGTCAATGCAGCGCGCGCTCGTGAAGCTGCTCGTAAAGCTCGTGAGACCGTTCGTAAGTCAGTTCTCTCAGGAGGCGGACTACCGGGAAAGCTGGCCGATTGCTCTGAGCGCGATCCTAAAAAATCCGAAATCTTTATTGTGGAGGGAGATTCCGCTGGTGGTTCCGCGAAATCGGGCCGAGATCGGACGACTCAAGCAATTCTCCCGCTTCGCGGAAAAGTGATCAACGTGGAAAAAGCACGTCTTCACCGAGCTCTTCAGAATAAGGAAATTCAAGCCATGATTACTGCGATTGGAGCAGGAATTGGCGATGGTGATCAAGAAGGTGCCTTTGATATTGAAAAGGTCCGCTACCACAAGATCATCATCATGACGGATGCTGACGTGGACGGAGCGCACATTCGGACACTTCTTCTGACCTTCTTTTGCCGCCATATGGCAGAGATGGTGAAAGCGGGTTATCTCTACATTGCGCAACCTCCGCTGTATAAAATCACACGTAAGAAGCGTGAGGAATACATCGCGGATGATCCAGCGATGAACAAGATCCTCATCGAACTTGGTTCCGATGACGTCATTCTTCGCCAGCCCGGTTCGAAGGACGGTGTCGATTCCGACCTTCTGCAAAGTGTCCTTGCCACGCTCGCCAAGCTTCAGACTTTTGTTCGCACCTTGGAAGGCCATGGTGGTAAGTTTAAAGATCTCCTCGCCGCTCGTGAGGGGAACATTCTCCCGACTTACATGATCCGAGTCCGCACCGGTAACGAAGAGGATGTCATGTATTTCAAGAGTGAGGATGAAGTCCGAGCCTTTGCTGCTGAGAATCGTGATCTTCGCCTCTTTGGTGAAGAAATCACTGAGGAAGAAGACGTCGTCTTTAAGGAAAAGTATGAAGGCAAGATGCGCCGCGCCGTTCGCCGTGAACTTGGTGAAGCGATCGGTATTTCCAAACTGCTCGAGCGACTTGCTGAGTTCGGGGTGAAAAGTGAGCCTTTTTTCTCAGATGATGAACCGATCTACGAGCTGGTTGAAGGGGCAGGGGAGAATGAAGTCATTACTCCGGTCTTCGGTCTCTTCGAGATTCTCGGACGAGTCCTTGAGATTGGTAAAAAAGGAATGCGCATCCAGCGATTCAAGGGACTTGGTGAGATGAATGCCAAGGAGCTTTATCAAACTACGATGGATAAGGAGACGCGTCAGCTTCTTCGTGTTCAGTTCGATGATGAGAATAGAATCGAGGCCGAAACGATGTTCGACGTTCTCATGGGAGACGTTGTCGAACCCCGTAAGCGCTTCATCGAAGACAACGCGCTCAACGTGCAAAACTTGGACGTCTAACCCAGAGTCTACCTACTTTTAAATTTTAAGCCTAATTTTTGATGTCAGAAGAAATTACTCCTGAACCAGACGCACCACGCGATTATGTTGAGTCGATCAACGTCGCTGACGAAATGTCGAAGTCCTTTTTGGACTACTCGATGTCCGTCATTATTTCCCGTGCGCTTCCCGATGCCCGTGATGGTTTGAAGCCATCTCAGCGACGCCTGCTCTATGCGATGCACCACGACCTTTCGTTGTCTGCATCGAAGGCTCACCTTAAGTGTGCTCGTATCGTGGGTGAAACGATGGGTAAGTATCACCCACACGGTGATGGCGCGATCTATCCGACCCTTGTGAACATGGCTCAGCCTTGGACAATGCGTGAGACGCTTGTCAATGGTCAGGGTAACTTTGGTTCTGTGGAAGGGGATGCTCCGGCTGCCATGCGTTATACTGAGGCCCGCCTCACGCACATGGGATCGGCAATGATGACAGATCTTGAGAAAGATACTGTCGATCATCAGACGACTTACGACGAAAACTCCACCGAGCCGGTTGTGATGCCAGCGGCCATTCCAAACCTCCTCGTCAATGGAGGAACTGGAATCGCAGTCGGTATGGCCACCAATATTCCAGCCCACAACATGGGTGAGGTGATTGATGGGGTCTGTGCTCGAATCGACAATCCTTACATCACCATAGAGGAGATGAAGGAGCACATCAAGGGGCCTGACTTTGCCTCTGCGTGTGAGATTCGAGGTTATAAGGGAATCGATAGCTACTTCCGAACCGGACGCGGCAGCATCAAAATGCGAGGTGTCATGGAAGTGACCGAGAGCAAGACCGGTGCAGCCCAGATTATTATTAGGCAGGTTCCTCACGGAGTGAACCGAGCAACTCTTCAGGTTAGAATTGCGGAACTCGTTCGTGAAAAGGTGCTCCTCGATATCTCGGGAATGCGTGACCTTTCTGCAGACGATACCTGTATTGAAATCACTCTGAAGCGAGACGCCCGTCCTCAGGTCGTGGTGAATCAGCTCTTTAAGCTCACTGCAATGGAGACTTCTTTTGGAGTTAATATGCTCGCGATTCATGAGCGTCGTCCCAAGCAGCTGGGTCTCCTTGATGCGTTGGATGCCTTCATTGAGCACCGCCGTGAGGTCATCATCCGCCGCACCCGCTACCTTCTTAGAAAGGCAGAAGAGCGTGCTGAGAACCTCGAAGCTTACCTTCTCGCGCTGGGTCACCTTGATGACTTCATCAAGATGATTCGTGATTCCAAGAATCGCGATGAAGCTCGCAAGAAGATCAAAGGGTATCACTTTTCCTTAAAGGCAGCCAAGGAGCTTGGGGTGCTGATTCGTAATCAGCCTAGTATCGAAGGTGATAAATACGTGTTCACTGATCGTCAGGTGAACGCCATTCTTGAACTGCGTCTCTATCAGCTCACTGCGATGGAGCAGGACAAGATCAAGGCAGAATACGATGCGATCATCGAGGAAATCAAAGACCTCCTTGATATCCTGGCCCGTGAAGAGCGCGTTCTCGCGATTATCAAAGAAGAGCTTCTGGAGATTAAGGAAAAGCACGCTACTCCGCGTCGCTGCCCGATTCTTCCTGACGAAGGAGAGATCGCAATTGAGGATCTCATTTCTAATGACGGGATGATCGTCACTCTCAGCCATCGTGGCTACGTCAAGCGGACTGCAGCCAGCGAGTATCGTGTGCAGGCTCGTGGCGGAAAAGGAGTCCGTGGAATGGAGACTCGGAATGCAAATGCGAGCGAGGACGACGAGAGTGATTTCGTCGAACACCTCTTCACCGCACAGGCACACGACTACCTCATGTTCTTTACCAACACCGGGCGGGTTTACGTCGAGCGTGTCTACGGATTGCCTGAAGGATCTCGTGCCTCGAAAGGGCGCAGTCTTAAGAATGTTCTCAGCCTCCTTCCCGAGGAGACGATCGCGGCCGTGCTGCGTCTCGAATACCGCAAGGATGAGGAAGGAAACGATATCACCTTCTCCGAGGATGCTGGCAACGTCTTCTTCGCAACTCGCGCAGGTAAGGTCAAAAAGACAACCCTCAATGACTTCCGTAACTACCGGAAGGCAGGAACGATCGCGATCAAGCTCGATGAGGGCAATGAGCTGATCGGAGTCCGCCTCACTTCAGGTAAGGACGATGTCATGCTCGTCACTCACAAGGGCATGAGCACCCGCTTCAAAGAGGAACAAGCTCGTGTTATGGGCCGTAACTCTGCCGGTGTCCGAGGCATTAAGCCAAGAGAAGGGGACTTTGTTGTCGGCCTCGCGGTCGTGAATGATGACGCACGTCTTCTGGTTGCCTCCGAAAATGGTATCGGTAAGCGCACGCCATTCGGTGACTACATGGCGAAGAATCGCGGTGGAGTCGGAATGATCACGATGAAGTGCACCGAGAAGACCGGGCAAGTCATCGGCGCGACTTCCGTAGAGGAAGACGACGAACTGATGCTCATGACCGATGGTGGCCAGAGTATCCGCATCCGCGTCGCTGATGTCCGTGAGTGCGGTCGGAACACGCAAGGTGTGAAGCTCGTTACTCTGACAAAAGGAGAGAAACTTCAGGCAATCGCTCGCGTGATGCCTGATGACGAATCTGCTGAAGAGGAATCCGATGAAGCTTCCGAAGGAAGCGGAGAGGAGGAGTAAACAGCTCAATAAGATCTCTTAAACAAGAACGGCGACCATGAGGTCGCCGTTTTTTTGTTCTGCCCGAAAGCAGCTTTAGTCGAGTGATGCTCTCTATTTCTATTTCTTTTTCTTTGGCTTGACGGTGAGGCGTTGTTTGTCGGCTAGGAGGCGGGTGCGGAGCTTTTCGTAGTCGAGATCTTGCACGGCGACCTTGTCATCGATGGAGAGGGCAGCGGCGGTTCCGGCGCTTTGCCCGAGGATCATGAAGACGGGTTCCATGCGGATGGAGCCGAAGGCAATGTGAGAGCTGGAGACAGCAGCGGGGACAAGGAGGTTTTGGCACTCTTCTTTTTTGGGGGTGATGGATCCGTAGGCGATGTGGTAGGGCTTTTTCGGGGTGACTCCGATGTCGCCTTCATTTTGGAGGTAGCCTTCGGGGGTGATGTAGCGCTGCACGTTATGGGAATCCATGGTGTAGGAACCCATGCCGATGGGCTGTGGAGTTTCGCGCTTTCCTTGGACGTCGAGTTGGGTGGTGACGTAGGCGCCGATCATGCGGCGAGCCTCGCGGATGTAGAGTTGGTGTGGCCAGTTCCCGTTGTCGGTGAACTCATCTTTGGCCAAGCCCCAGGTGCTCATTTCTTTGCGGATTGCTTCGGGAACGCGAGGGTCATTGGCGAGGAAATACATCATGCCTTTCTGGTAAACTTCGTGCTCTTTGATGATCTCGCGGCGGCGCTCGTAGCTGCCATCGGGATAGTCGTAGTTCATTCCGATGTTGTCGGTATTGAAGGGGCCGTGGTTGTTGGTGTCAGTTTTGTGGTTGGGAAGGATGTCGAATTGCTCGAAGACCTCGTTCCAGCCCGCGTCGAGGATGCGTGCGTAGAGAGTGTATTGATTGGGGTCGTAGCCCTCGGGTTTTGCAAAGGGGACGCGGTTCTCGGGGTTGTTCGAGAGGCACATGCGAAAGCAGTAGGCTTGGACCTTGTTGTCGCCTTCTCCTTTGATGCCGGGAGGGTCGGTGGAGATGCGGGGGAGAACTCCGCTGGAGGGATCGCCGGGGACGACGTAGGGAGAGAGGTTCATTTTTCCAAAGTGGTGGCCATGGTGGAGGACGCCGACTTGGACGCCATTCCAGGTTTCGCCGTAGGTGTCATTGGACTCGCGGCCGACGTGGTAGCTCACGCCTGCAGCCGCCATGAGGTCGCCTTCGTAGGTGGCATCGATGAAGATTGTTCCCTCATACTTGTTTTTAGAAAGGGTGGTGATTTGAGTGATGCGGTGGTCGGTGAGGGCGACGCCATTTTCGCGGTCGAGCCATTGGTCGCGGTGGACGGTGATCTCGTTTTCCTTGATGTGATCCTCGAAGATTTTCTCGGCGACGTGGGGTTCGAACATCCACATGCTGCCATCGCCGTTGTCGATCGTTCGGGTGCCGGAGCCGGTGTATTCGTCGCGAGGTTGCCAGTTCCATGCAGCCTTGTTCTGGTAGTGATCAAAGACCCGCTCGTAGAAGTTGCGTGAGAGACCACCGACGGCGTCTTTCTTTCCGGTGTCAGTCCATCCAAGTCCGCCGGAAGAGAGTCCGCCTAGATGTTTGTCGGGAGAGACGATGATGACTGATTTCCCCATCTGCTTCGCTTGCACGGCAGCGATGACTCCAGCGGAGGTGCCGCCGTAGACGATGATGTCAGCCTTGTGGGATTCTTGGGCGAAGGAGGAAAGAGTGGTGAGCGAGAAGACGAAGAATGATTTGAAAAATTTCATCGGGTGAGAGTCGTTGGCTGGAGTCTCGCGCGATGTCTTGTTGATACAATCTGAAAATTTGGAGGGAAGCTGGCCTTCATCAAGATTTGAGCTTAAGAGGAGACGGCTACGGGCGGGTGAGGCGGTAGAACATTTTTTCGGGAATCATCGCTTCCTCGATTTTAAAGGTATTATTTTCTAGGTCTGGAATTGAGGGAGATGGATCGAAGTTGAGGAGGTTTAGGGAGCTTTCGAGTCGCCAGGGGATGGTGCTGACGGGCCATGAGAGGCTGTCGGTATCGCTGGTGTTGCCCGGGCTTTGGAAGCCGGTGGATTCGGTCATGAGATTACCATCGTCGTAGAGTTTTGCGGCTCCGCCGATGTAGTCGGATTCTCCGGCGGGCATGCAGTGGAAGCGGCCATCGGACGTGAAGAGTCCGTCGGCGGCGAGGAGTGGAAGACTGTTGTCTTGGTAGAAGGAGCATTGGCTCCGTGTCTCTTTGGGATCAACGTTGAGAATGTTGAGGAGGCTTTTGAGAAAGCGATCGCGGCTGGAGGGACGGCGATCGAAGGTCCGCAGGATCAGTTTTGGGGGATGCGGACGGCACTTGTTTCAGATGCCTTTGGCTATCGCTGGAATCTTCGCAAGATGACGGAAGATCTTTCGTCCGAGGAGATCATGAAGCGTGCCGCCGAGTTGATGGGCGGGGGAACGGAGTGATTCGCTCGAAGCGGGTGGTGTTATCCGCGGATGACTCGGGTGACTTTGCCTTTTACGATAACAAAGTTGATCCGCTTCTTTTCGATTTTGCGGGTGACGGAATGCGTTTTGAGATCTTCTGAGATGACTCGGGACTTGAGGTCCCGCTTTTTTGCAAGGAGGCGGGCGGCTTCAGTATCGAGTTGGAGATAGTCGTGGTCTTCGAGGAGGAGTGGGGTGGCTGGTCCGGTGATCTTCCTTAGACGGCCCACCGCGATTGTGTTTTTGGTAACGAGCGACTTTTGGGCATTGTTTTTATAGCCTTTCAGCTTGCCGTCTTTGTCAGCGCTGAGCCAAATCTCTCCTGCTCCGACACCATTAGATTTCTTTGTTCGGGTGTCATTGGCATGGGGAGCTGTTGTTGAATCGATGATGCGAATGCGATAGAAGTCGTTTTATCGAGCTTGGGGAGACCTGCGATCATGAGGGTGTGGGCGGGGCTTTTGGCTTTGACGATCTTCGTGTTTTTCCAAGCGAGGATGTCTCCGGGTTGCAGATCTTTGACTTGGGTGATTTGTTTCCAAGGATGGTTCTGTCGTTCTTGAACAGGTCCGGTTTATCTCAGAAGTGGATTTGGTGCGGTGGGGTTCGCGTTGGATAGAATTTCTTCGACAGCGTCGTATGATTATTTAAGAACTCGGTTCTCAAATTATGAAATTTTCTGCAAAGCCGTTTTTACTCTTAGGGCTGATCGCTTGTTGTATTGGCACGATGCTCGTTGGATTTCAGAGTCATGGCAAAGATGCTGCGCCTACGGGTGAGAAAAAGAAGGTCCTTATTATTCGCGGGGCATCGACTCACGGAAAAGATTCCCACAACAACGATGAAGTAGGGCATCTGATTAAGGATAAACTGGAGGCGTCGCAATATGCGGACTCCTTCGAGGTCCAGACGTCTTTCAATTATCCCAAGGACCTTTCCTTGGTGGAAAATGCCGACCTGATCATCATTTCGAGCGACGGTGGAGGAAGGCATGCCTTGGGGAATAAGAAGGATACCACGAAGCACACTAAGCATCTCGATGGTGTTTTGAAAAAGAACAAGACTGGGCTCATCGTGATTCATTGGGCGACTGATGCTCCATCGCCTGGGATGGGACAGCTCCAGCCGGAGAACGCCAAGATGATGATGGATTGGATTGGTGCTGTTTACTACTGGGTTAAGAAAGGGAAGGATCCGGAAAGCAGTTGGACTTGGAAGTTTCCTGAGTTGGAATTGAAGGTCGATAAGAGCCATCCGATTTCGAATGGGCTGCCTGATTCGTTCCGCATGAAAGATGAATACTACTTCAACTTCTTTACGGCGAAGGATGGACGGAATCCGGGGTCGGATAAGGTGACCTTTTTGCACACCGCAAGTGCTCCGAGCCATCGCAGTGATCAGGACAATAAGGAGAACTGGCGTGACCAACCTGTCTATTGGTCTTTTGAGAGAGAGAACGAAGGGCGCTCGGTCGCGATGACTTCAGCGCATTTCTATCACACTTGGGCGAATCCTCATTTCTTCCAGAGCTTCGCGAATAGCATCTTCTGGACTCTGGAAATGAAAGTTCCTGAAAAGGGCGTGGAGATAAAAACACCCACTTTGGTCGATCTTCTTTCCTATGGCGATACCGAGATTAAAAAGCCCGAGCGCAAGGGGAAGTAAGCCATTCGCGTCAGGTTAGTGAGTTGAGGGCTAATTCTATCGGGGATTGGCGGGAGGGCCATGAAGCCGCCTTTGGACCGGATCGGATGGGGGAGAAAGGAGGTTGGTTTAGAAAAGGCATCCACCTAAGCCTTTACTCATCTAAAATAATTACTTAATATCTATTCGAATCCCTCAATGGGGTTTCACCCTCAATGGGGTTTCACCCTCAATGGGGTTTCACCCTCAATGGGGTTTCACCCTCAATGGGGTTTCAGAATCGATAAAATGAAACTGCAAAAAATCATCCTCGGGATCACGGCCCTATCCTCGGGCCTTCTCCACGCCGACATCGCCGATGACTGGAATGAAACCCTCCTTTCCATTATTCGCACGAACTCAACTCCGCCCCCAGTCGCCTCTCGGGCAATGGCTATGATGCACTTGTCAATCTACGATGCCGTTAATGGAATTAACCCAACCCATCGCCCGTATCTCGTCCATCCCGCAGCACCCGCTGGTATCTCAAAAGAGGCGGCAGCCTCAGCAGCGGCGTATCAGATCCTCGCAGATCTCTATGCTGATTCCGCCTCAACACTGGTAACCATTGAAACGGCATACAATACCGCTATTGATTCGATCACTGATGGTGCCGCCAAAAGTGGCGGGATTTCTTGGGGTGAAGAACGAGCCACCGCAATGCTAAGCTTCCGGGCCAACGACGGTGCCGATGTTTCGATCACTTATCCAGCTGGCTCCAACGTAGGCGAATGGCGCCCTACCTTGCCCGACTTCGATGCCGCCGCATTCCCGCAATGGCTCCAACTACAATCTTTTGCGATCCCTCGTAATGACATGTTCCGGGCGCAGCCCCCGCCCGCCTTGACCGGTGCGGCATATACCCTGGAGTTCAATCACGTAAAGGAAATTGGCTCAGCTAACAGCACCTCCCGCACTGCCGATCAAAGCGAGATCGCACAATTTTGGGCCGACGGCGACAATACTGAGACGCCTCCCGGTCACTGGCTCAACATCGCTCAAGATGTCGCAAATCAGCAAAGCCTGACCTTTGAGGAAAAAGTGAGACTTTACGGGATAGTTTCGCTCACAGTGGCTGATGCCGCAATTATCGCTTGGGACTCCAAATATACTTATAACTACTGGCGTCCGATCACCGCAATTCGGGAAGCCGATACTGATAGTAACGCCGATACGATCCAAGATAGCACTTGGACTCCCTTCATCGCGACTCCGCCTTTTCCAGAATACACCTCCGGCCATAGTAGCTTCAGTCGTTCTGCCGCCACAGTCTTAGCCTCCTACTTTGGCCGCGATGACCTCGCCTTCACGACAGGATCGGATGCCCTCCCAGGAGTTTTCCGCAGCTACCCTGGATTCAGCGCAGCCGCTGATGAAGCGGGAGTCAGTCGGATCTACGGCGGCATCCATTTCGACTCTGGCAACATTGCCGGACAAGCCGGAGCTTTCCTTCTTGGCCGGATGGTCGGTGAACAATTCCTCACGCCCCTGAACACCCTCAAGTTCACCGTCGTTCGACCAAGCTCCGATGGCATGAATCTTCAAGCACAAGTCACAGTCGGAGAAACCTACCTCATTCTTGCCTCATCAGACATGAGTTCTTGGCAAACATTAGGCACTCTCACCGCAGGATCGGCTATTCTCACCTTCACCGATACCGACGCTCCTAGCGGAAAACGCTTCTACCAACTCGTGAAGCAATAACTCACTCCAACACTAAAAAAGACAGGGAGATAGAGGTGGTAAAGGCTTGGCGCTTCTGGAAATTCAGTGGGTAGGGCCCCTCATGGCTGGGATCTCCAGGCGGCCTGCAATCCAGTATGCCATCGCTCGGAAGTTCTCACCTGTCGTCGAGGACGAGAGTCCGGCCGTCGCCAAGAGAGATCTCTTTGGGCTGCCAGGTGGGGCTTTGGTCGAAGCATTCAGGCTCTGCACAGGATGTCGACTATGGAAGGTTTAAAAAACAGCTGCTTGCCAATGGCCAACAGCTATAGCCGGGGCTTTCGCGTTTCCCCCTGAATTCAGGATGAGCACTTGACTGTCGAAGAGGGAGGAATGAAATTCTATATCAAACTTTAAGATACTAGGATCTATGAACTTCAAAGCCTCTTTTCTTCTCCTCGCAACATCAGCGCAACTTTCTCTTTCAGTGGAGGGTGCTCTGCTGGCCTACTATCCGTTTGATACCGACTTTTCTGATGCCTCTGGCAAAGGGAATGATTTGGCCTCCGGGGTTGGCGTGCCAACAGTGACCACGACAACGGGTGAGCATGCCTTTGGAGGCGGCGCGCTTGATCTTAATAGCACGATCAGCAACCAGGTGTATCTCAACCTGACGAACCCGATTACCGTTGGCGCCACCGATGCGTGGTCCGTGGCTTTTTGGGCGCGGCACCGTCCTGGAAACGATGGTAGCACTGGCATGATCGTGGGTGACCTTACCGCGGCGGATTTTATTTGGATTCCAAGAGAAGGTGCCGTTGCGGGGTTGCGCTTTCGCAACAGCGCGAGCGGGACTGCGAACTACACAACCCCACCGGCCGGGTTTGAGCCGGCGGGCGTTTACCACTACTACGCGGTGGTGGCCGATGGCGCGGGCAACGTGGAGGTCTTTTACGATAACGCCTCGCTGGGAACGACGACGATTACGACGAATTTTGACATCACCTCGGTAGGGCAGGCCTTCAACCAGAAGACCCAGTCCATGAATGGTCAGATCGACGAGCTCTATATCTATGATGAGGCGATCGACTCTGCGAGAGTCAATGAACTCTTCACGGGCGTTCCCGAGCCAAGCTCGCTGGGATTGCTCGGCCTCGCGAGTGTGATGTTACTCCGCCGCCGCCGATGAAACTGAAGTTCTCTTGGAGGAGACTCATGACTGTGCTGGCGTTGACCGCCGGATCACTCAAGGCCGGTTTGACTGCTAGGAAATTGCTTTTGGCGGGAGGGCTTTGAAGCCGCCTTTGGACCGGAGCGGACGGGGGAGAAAGGTTTTTTTGTTCCGCTCACAACCAATCAGAGAAAGGGCGCGAAAGTCGGACAGCGACAAATCGACCTCGCTAACCGATGGCACAAGGAAGGACTTTTGAGCAAGGCGGGGCTTGATGGGGTGCTAAACATGGAAGGAGCGAAAAGGTGAATCGTTACGAGATCCGCTTTCAGTCGTGGAATCGCTTATGGTGTTTGTCTGGACCTGTAGGAGCGAGCGGGAAGCTTCTGTTCCAGACCCCAGAGAGGCCGCAAGCCATGCGCGATGGGATGCGGAAGCCAAGGGCGGAACTATCGAGGTTTACGACAGTCACGGGCAACTTTTTAAGACCATCGAGATCGAAGAGAAGGAATCCGTTGAGGTTCACTCCCTCCTTCCTTCTGCGTGATCCGAATTGAGGTAACCAAAAGGTAACCAATTGAAATGCTATTTAGGCGCATTTCCAGACGTTTTACCGCACTCCAAAAAAAGAGCGTTCCCATTGCTGGAAACGCTCTAGTCCTTATGGAATAATAAATTGGCGGAGAGGGAAGGAATCGAACCCACCAAGCCCTTAACAGGCTTCAACGGTTTTGAAGACCGCGGCGACCACCAGGCACACGACACTCTCCGCGGATAGGATGGATGAGATTTGGGTCGGGGTCAAATGAATGAGTTGGAGAAATGAGTCTGAAGGACGACCGAGCTAGGGGTTTCTCGCTAGAATTTCTCAGAAACAATCTGCGGAAATCATCTTAATCTGCGGATAAAATGGCGACGGTTGGGGCCTTGGTTGAGGGCGAGGGTCCGCAGATTGAGATGATTCTCGCAGATTGGTTGAGGGGCTTGCTTTGCGAAGAGGTCGCGAAGAGGGGCACAGATTGACACGGATTTTTTGACCGTTGGAGTTGAGGAGGGGTTCTTTTGATTTGGAGCGCTTTGAGAGATTCTCTAGAGTTTGTAGATGACTCAGGTGAAATATGCGGTGCGCTGGTTAGCTCCTCTTTTGGGAGGGATTACGGCTTGGGTGGCTTTTAAAAGTGGGATGCCGCGTGATGCGGCGGTGACGCTGGGAATTACGGTGCTGACAGCGCTGTGGTGGATGACGGAGGCGGTGGCGATTCCGATTGCTTCGCTGGTGCCGATTGCTCTGCTTCCGCTGCTGGGAGTGCTTCCGGCGAAGACGACGGTCGCTCAGAGTTACGGGCATCCGCTCATTCTTTTGTTGATGGGGGGATTTTTTCTCTCGAAGGGGATGGAGAAGAGTGGGGTGCATCGGAGGCTTGCGATCGGGATGGTGCGGCTGTGTGGCGGAAGCTCTGGTGGTGGAACGAAGCCGAAGATGCTCATGTTGGGGTTCATGATCGCGTCGGCGGTGCTGAGTATGTGGATCTCGAATACGGCGACGACCTTGATGCTGTTACCGATCGCTCTGGCGGTGCTGGGAGATCAGAAGGGGGGCGTGAGTCCGATCGCAGCTCCATTAATGATGGGGATCGCATATGCAGCGAATATTGGAGGGCTGGGAACACCGATTGGCACGCCTCCTAACCTGGTTTTTATTGAGCAATATGAGGCTGCAACGGGAAAGGTGATGACGTTCACGGAGTGGATGCGCTATGGGGTGCCGGTCGTGTTGATTATGCTTCCTCTGATCTGGTTCTGGTTGAGTCGGCATCAGAAAGGGACCGTTGCTCTTAATTTGCCGACGGTGGGGAATTGGCGACCTGCGGAGCGCAGGATGCTTTTGGTTTTTGGTTTTACAGCACTCGCTTGGGTGACGCGGGGGGAGCCTTTTGGCGGATGGAGCACTTGGCTTAATCTCCCGGGGGCGAATGATGCATCGGTGGCCTTTTTGGGAGTAATTATTCTTTTTCTGATGCCTGATGGATCGGGAGAAGCGGGTGAAAAGGGACGCTTGCTGGACTGGGTGACTTGTCGGCAGATTCCTTGGGGGGTGCTGCTGCTTTTCAGCGGAGGGATTTGTCTGGCGGCGGGAATCAAGGATTCAGGTCTTAGCGCGCAGATTGCCGGAGTGCTTTCTGGAGTAGGGACGCTGCCGCTTCTTGGGCTGGTGCTGACGGTTTGTCTCTTGATGACCTTCCTGACGGAGCTGACGAGTAATACGGCGAGCACGATTCTGATCATGCCGATCCTGGCGCTGGTTGCGCTGGCAAATGATCTCGATCCCTTGGTGGTGATGCTGCCGGCGGCGCTGAGTGCGAGTTGTGCTTTTATGCTGCCAGTGGCGACTGCTCCGAATGCGGTGGTCTTTGGGACGGGCTATCTCACGGTGCCGAAGATGATGCGCGAGGGCGTCGTTCTGAATCTCATCGGAGTGGTGGTGATTGCCTTCTACTGCTGGCTGATGGGGTAAGAGGGGAAGGGCGCGGTGTGATTTTCGGCGCTGGCTCTTAGCGGTTAGCGATTGGCTCTTAGCTTTCTGAGACCACCAGATTGAGGATTTTAAGGGGGATTGAAGTCACATCTGAACAAAGCGAATGGGATTTTTCATCTGAATTGTTCCTGTCGAGCTAATCGCTAAAAGCTAAGGGCTAAGAGCCAAGGTCGCTGAGCCTTTGATTCCTTTTTTTCTATGGCTTGAGATTCGCAGTAAATGAGGTGAGACTCGACCCGTGGCAGGGAAGGATAAACGACCAAAGAGATCAAAGACTAAGCAGCCGAGGCGCAGTAAGCATCAGCCGATGGGCTTGGATATTCTGCACGAGGACCGCGATATCATCGTGGTGAACAAGGCGGCCGGGCTCCTGACGATTGGGACGGGGAATGACAATGGGCGGACGGCGCATGCGGCGCTTGATGACTATGTTCGTAAGGGGAACTACAAATCACGTGAGCGGATCTTTATCGTGCACCGGCTGGATCGCGATACTTCAGGAGCGCTTGTCTTTGCGCGGACGGAGGAGGTGAAGGAGAAGCTGCAATCGACGTGGAAGGAGGTTGAGAAAACTTACTTGGCTTTTGTGGAAGGACACCCGGATCCGGAAGAAGGGACCATTTCAAGCTACCTCGTGGAGAGCTCGGCACGTCGGGTTTATTCGACGCGGGATAAGAATGAGGGGCGTCTTTCTCATACCGAATACCGCGTGATCAAGACGGTGGGTGAGAGGAGTCTGTTAGAAATAAAACTTCTCACGGGAAGGAAGAATCAGATCCGAGTTCATCTTGCCGATAAAGGTTGGCCGATTGTGGGGGATGGAAAATACGGGAAGAAGATTAGGGACAATAAGCGGCTCGCGCTGCACTCCCATAGGCTGACTTTTGCGCATCCCTTCCGTGGGGAGATGATGACTTTTGAAGCGCCGATTCCGGCGACGTTTCACCAGATGGCAGCTGCGCCGAAGCCGGAGCCTCCGAAGGATCGAAGAGGCTAGGATGGAAGAGCGTAGGACGGCCATCTTGGCTGTCTTTTCTGCCCGCAAGAAGGCCTGCAATGTAAGAGGCTAATCAAGTAGGCGTGCGGACGCTGCTCAGTGGATCAAGAGGGGGCGAACCGTAGATGGATGGGATTCCTTGAACTCGGTTGAGGGCGGGGAAGACAAGCAGGATGCTTATCCTACGCGATGAGATCATCGACTGCCTTGGCGGGTTTGACGCCGGTGAGTTTTTGGTTGAGACCCTGAAGGGGAACAGAGAGGCGGTTGTGATCGAAGCCGACGAGCTTGAGAAGGGTGGCGTGGAAGTCGCGGAGGTGGACGGGATTTCTGGCTGCGAGGTAGCCCATGTCATCGGTCTCGCCGTAGGTGGTGCCGGCTTTGACCCCTGCGCCAGCCATCCAGATGGTGAAGGCGTTCGGGTTGTGGTCGCGTCCGAGGAAGGCCATTTTTGCGCCGTTGCGGTTCTCCTGCATGGGAGTGCGGCCGAATTCGCCGCCCCAGACGATGAGGGTGTCATCCATCATGCCTCGCTGTTTGAGATCGGTGAGAAGGGCGGAGATAGGTTTGTCGATCGACTTACATTTTCCGATGAATCCTTCGTTGAGGGCTTCATTTTTTCCGGCTCCGTGTGAGTCCCAGCCCCAGTCGTAAAGCTGGATAAAGCGGACGCCATTTTCGGCGAGCTTACGGGCGAGGAGGCAGTTGTTGGCGAAGGATTCTTTGCCTGGTTGGGTGCCATACATTTCGTGGACGTGCTCGGGCTCGTCATCGATGGTCATGACTTCGGGGACCGAGGTCTGCATGCGGAAGGCCATTTCGTATTGCGCGATGCGAGTCTCGGTCTCGGGGTCGGCGAGCTGGGAAAAGGTCTCGTGATTGAGTTGCTGGAGGGCGTCGAGGGTAGCGCGTCGTGACTTGGTGGAGACGCCTTGCGGGTTAGCCGCATTGAGGACGGGGTCGCCGAAGGAGCGGCATTGGACACCTTGGTAAACGGAGGAGAGGAAGCCAGAGCCCCAAAGAGATTTGCCAACACGCGGGACGCGACCGCCGGAGAGGAGGACCATGAAGCCGGGAAGGTTCTGGTTCTCGGTGCCAAGTCCCCAGGTGACCCACGAGCCAATGGAGGGGGCACCGAGGCGAGCCTGTCCGGTGTGGACCATGAGTTGGGCTGGTCCGTGGTTGAACTGGTCGGTGACCATCGTTTTCACAAAGCAGAGGTCATCGGCGTGCTTCGAGAGTTCGGGGAGGCGGTCGGAGATCCAAGCGCCGGACTGACCGTGCTGCTTGAAGTCATAAACTGGTCCGAGCATTTGTGGGGTGCCTTGGATGAAGGCGAAGCGCTGTCCTTCGAGATATTCTTGCGGGCAATCTTTTCCGTCATACTTGGCGAGCTCCGGTTTGTAGTCGAAAAGCTCAAGCTGGGAGGGCGCTCCGATCATGTGGAGGTAGATGACGCGCTTCACCTTTGGGGAAATCTGAGGAAGGAGCGGGGCGAGGGGCGCGGAGGGGTCGTGCTGGATCGTGAGGGGGCTTTTGGCCTGAGCCATCTGGTTCGCAAGCCACATGCCGCCGAGTCCGGTGGAGCAATCGCGGAGGAAGTGCCGCCGGGTGGTGTTTTGGAGATCCAAGTAAGCCATGATTTCTGAGTAAACGTAAGAGGAGCTTGGAAGCTTGCAAGCGAGAGAAAATAGGTCTTATAGAACGCATAAGACCTATTGTAATGCCGTCAGCGAGAGGTTTGGATTGATGCCTGTATCAAGAGGGTCCGGTTCGCGGTTTTCGTAGGCAAGGAGGCCAGCGAAGGCGATCATTCCGGCATTATCTGTCGTGAGAGCTGGGGGAGTGAGGCGGAGTTCGTGGCCTTCTTTTTCACAAGCGCCTTGGAGTGCTTCCTGGAGCGCTTTGTTGCAGGCGACTCCTCCTGAGAGAGTGATGATTTTGTGACCTGTTTCTTCGGCAGCGAGGAGGGTCTTTTTTACGAGGCTCTCGATGACGGCTTCTTGGAATGAGGCGCAGATGTCGGCGAGTTCAGCTTGGGGATCATCGAGCTTTTGGAGCTGATAGAGGACGGCGGTTTTGAGGCCGGAGAAGGAGAAGTCGAGCGGGCGATCCTTGAGGCGGGCGCGGGGAAAGTGGTAGGCTTTGGGATCTCCTTCTCGGGCATGTTTTTCGATCTCTGGGCCGCCGGGGTAGGGGAGCTGGAGCATGCGACCGACTTTATCAAAGGCTTCACCTGCGGCGTCATCGATGGTGCGGCCGAGGAGGTGGTAGTCGCCGTGGGCTCGGGCATCGATGAGGAGAGTGTGGCCTCCTGAGACGATGAGGCCGAGGTGCGGGGAGATCTTTCCTGCATCGACAAAAGGGGAGAGGAGGTGGCCCTCCATGTGATTGATGCCGTAGAAAGGTTTCCGGGTAGAGGCGGCGAGACCCTTGGCGTAGGCGAGGCCGACTAGGAGAGAAGAAGCGAGTCCAGGGCCGCAGGTGGCGGCGAAGGCATCGATCTCGGATAGGGAGACTCCGGCGGCGGTGAGCGCTTGTTCGACGAGGGGGCGGATGCGCTGGGCGTGATTTCGGCAGGCGACCTCGGGGACGACGCCGCCGAACTCGCGGTGGATCTCGATCTGCGATGAAATGAGGGAGCTGAGCATCCGGGGGCCATCTTTTTCCCGACGGATGATGGCGACGGCGGTTTCGTCACAGGAGGATTCGATGGCTAGGAGCATGAGCTGCGAGAGGGTATTCCTTTTTTAAGAAGAGAGAAAGTGAGGATTCTTCTGAATAAAAATGAGTTGAGCGGTATTATTCCTCCGATGAAGACGATTCAGCACACGATTCGACGGGCCCTTGGGGTGGCATTTTTGATGGGATGTTTTGCTCAGCTTGCCAGTGGGCAGTAGCTGACCCGAGAGATTGTAGCAGAATTAGCGGCACTCGCTGTGGAAGTAAGACCAAAAGAAGTGACGGTAGGTCCGATTCACGATGTCGAGCAGACGCTGGAGCCGGGGACGGTGGCGACGAAGGCAAAATGTGTTGTCTTTATCGCGCCCAAGCAGGTTGGGGGTAATCGGAGACGTAGCATTTTCTATCGCACCTTTTATTACGATCAGACCTAGGGTTGGTATCTCTATTCGCAGAAGGATATCCGTGGTGGGGACGCCATTCAGGTGGTGAGTCAGAATGAGGGCGTGTTTGAGTTGCGCTAGGCAGGTTCACCTTCAAGGTCGTTATCGCTGGGAGGTTCGGTAGAAATGTACTGGTCCTTCTTCCGCTCCCAGACGTAGCGGCGGAAGATGACCTTTACTCCTGCTGTGAGTGGGACGGCCAGTAAAGCCCCCAAGAAGCCGCCGAGAAGAAGGGACCAGAAGAGCATCGAGAAGATGACCGTCATGGGGTGGAGGCCAACCGAGTCACCGACAATTTTAGGGGCGGTAACGAGCGAGTTGATCTGCTGGACGACGACAAAGATGATGACGACACCGAGTGCATAACCCGACTCGGAGAGGCCGAAGGGAATGTCCTTCTGAAAGTATGCGATGATGCAGGCGGGGATCAGGCAAAGAATGTTTCCGATGAAGGGAATGATGCCGAGCATTGCCATCACGACTCCGATGAGAAGACCGTAGTTCAAGCCGTAGATGGTGAGAGCGATACCAACGAGGATTCCATCAATAAAGGCGACGAGAACCTGACCGCGGAAAAAGGAGATGAGGTAGCCATTGATCTCGCGGAGAGTCTCGACGACTTCGGTTTTGAAATTCGAGTTCTTCAGCGGAACGTAGTCCTGCCAGCCGCTTTGGATAGAGTCACTTTCCTTGAGAAAATAATAGAGGTAGATTGGAACCATCGCAAATCCGAGGATGATGCCGAAGATTCCGAGGATTTTACCGTAGCTGGTGAAGAGCCAGGATTGAGCGGAAGTGCGGAGTGATGAAATTTGGCCGCCGCCTTTGGTAAGCCAGAAGTTATTGTGCGCGAGTGAGCTTTCGATGTAGCTGAGGCGCTCGTTGTCGGAATAGGCCGGGGTGGCTTCGGTTTCTTCAGGTTCTTCTTCCTCTGCGCCCTCTTCGTCGGACTTCAGCTCAGGCACGGTGGTCCATGACGATTGCTCGATTTCAGACAGTTCTTTCTCATCGACATTATATTTTAAAATGAGGGTGTCGCTGGGCCCGTTGATCGTCTTACCGGCTTCAAGGTGACTTTTGACCGCTTGAAGATCCTTTGAGAGAAAATCGCGGGCGATCCAGCCGTAAAATTTGCTCTGTTTCGCTTCGACAAAGCGCTCTTCGGTGGAGACGGAGGCTCCCTTGTTATCGAGGTTGCTCAGCTTGGTGCCAACGAAGGCGAAGAGAATCCCAAAGAAGAGGACGAAACCCAGAAAGACCGCGATGATTCCCTTCATGCGGCTGAGTCCTTTTCCTTGAAGCCAGCGAACGACGGGATCCAAGAGGTAGGAAATGATTCCCGCAACAGCGAGTGGAACCAAAACGGGCTGGAGGTAACCGAGGACTGTGCTTGTTAGCCAGACCAGCCAAACCAACAAGGCACCGATGACGACGATCGCGACACCAGTGACGGCTTTCCAAAGCGTGCGCTTCTGAAACTCGCTGGGGAATGATTCTTCCTTATCCACGGTCCGACTCTGGCGAATCCGGCTCGGGGGCGCAAGCTGGGATGACAGGCGAGTGCTCTTTTGCGACGCGGTCCAAGATGCCGTTGACAAAGGAAGCGGCCTCTTCCCCTGAGAAGGAGCGGGCGAGATTGACCGCTTCGTTGATCGCTACGGGAGCGGGGACATCTGGGGCATGATTAATTTCCCAGACGCCGAGGCGGAGGATGGCAAGGTCGACACGGGAAAGGCGGTCGAGATCGTAATTCTCGGCTGCGGTGGCTATTGTTTGGTTGAGTTCCTTGAGGTGATCACTGACTTGGGAGGTCACTTTTTCAGCTTCGCTGCGGAGCGCAAGCATTTCAGCGAGAGTCTTGTGAAGGTGGATCAGTTCGCGCTGTTCGGGGAACTTGCCGGGTCTGCGGGTCATCTCAACGCGCTTATCGAAGGTGTCGAGCTTGTCGAAAAGTTTCGCGACTTCTTGATGCTGGAGAGGGGGGAAAGTGACGATGTGTGTCCGCATCTCCTCACGGAGCTTCCGGACCTTCTCGGAGCGCTCGAAGGCGCGGCGGAGATCATCGCGCCAGTCTCCAGTATCAGCTTTGGTGAGGAGGACGAGGTTTTCGGTGAACTCAGCGAGGGCGAACTCAGCTTTAGAAAGTTCCTGAAAAAGAGTGGAAGCTTTTCCGCTGGGGTCAGCGGCGTCGATCGCTGCCGTAGCACCGGCGAGCGCTTTCTTCAGTTTCGCTGCAACCCCACTGCGTCCATTTTGCCAATGGCCAAGGACTTTGACGCGGCCACGATCAAAGGCGAGCCCCCCACGATCATTAATGAGGGCCCAGAGTTCGTTGTCGCTTTCGGCAGTTTGCGAGGATGCGCGAGCGTAGAAAAGCTGGATAGCTGCTTCCCGGACTTGGTGACGAGTAGGCATTAGGCGTTGCTCGGGTGAAGTCTGAGAGACTGGGTCGACCCATTGATTTCGCCCATCACTGTGATGATCTCGAGCGCGCTGCGAGCTGCCTCGCGACCGCGATTAAGTTTTTCTCCTATACAGCGGGCGTAGGCCTGCTTCTCGTCCTCGACGAGAAGGACTTCGTGAATGATTGGGACGGTGAACTCGAGCGCGAGCTGCTGTAGGCCGTTCGTGACCGAGGTAGCTACGAGATCGGCGTGGCCGGTGCCTCCGCGAATGATACAGCCGAGGGCAATGACGCAATCAGGTTCTTCTTCCTTAAGAATGGACTTTACCGCAACAGGAATTTCAAAGGCACCGGGGACCCGAACGAGGTCTACCTTGGGATTATCGGCGAGAAGGCCGATTTCATCGACGACATTTTCAACAAGAGCATCAGTAAACTCCTCATTGAACTTCGCCGCCACAATCGAAATCCGGATCTTACCGGTGCTGATGACGCGTGGTCTTGGTGGAATGATGGCCGACATGAGAGCGGAGATATGGGTAAAGGACTCGACTTTGTCAATGAATGTCAAAGCTTGTGACCCATTCTGACGCGCTTGGTGTCGAGATACTTCGCATTGTGCGGGTTGGAGGGGAGGCTGATGGAAACTTGCTCCACGATTTCAAGACCGTAGCCGTCGAGGCCGATCATTTTCTTCGGGTTATTCGTGAGAAGACGTATTTTTCGGACGCCGATGTCATAGAGCATCTGCGCTCCCATCCCGTAATCCCGGAGATCGGAGGGGTAACCGAGCTTTTCGTTGGCCTCGATGGTGTCCATTCCTTCTTCTTGAAGCTTGTAAGCGCGGATTTTAGCGCCGAGTCCAATCCCGCGACCTTCCTGGCGAAGATAAAGTAGGACCCCGCCTTCCTCCGAAATTTGCTTCAAGGCATTGTGGAGTTGGCCGCCACAATCACAGCGCCGTGAACCAAAAACATCGCCTGTGAGACATTCGGAGTGGACCCGCACTGTGGTCGGTTTATCAGGATCGATTTCACCACGAACGAGTGCGAGGTGCTCGGAATCGTCCGTGCTTACGTGATAGAGGTGACATTTAAAATCACCAAAATCAGTCGGCATATCGACCACTTCTACGCTAGAGACGAGCCGCTCGGAGCGCCTCCGGTATTCAATCAGCTGCGCGATCGTGCAGGCCTTGAGCCCATGCTCCTTTTGATAGTTACCTAGGTCACCGACACGCCCCATTGTGCCATCCTCATACATGATTTCACAAATGAGACCGCTTGCGGGAAGTCCCGCCATGCGGGTGAGGTCGACCGCGGCCTCGGTATGCCCGGCACGGCGGAGGACCCCGCCTTCCATCGCTTGAAGCGGAAAAATATGACCCGGTTGGACGAAGGAATCGGCTGTCGTCTCCTCACCTGCAAGAAGCTTGATGGTGTGTGCGCGGTCAGCAGCAGAGATTCCGGTGCTGATTCCTTGAGCGGCATCGATTGAAATAGTGAAAGCAGTTTTGTGAGATTCGCGATTCTTTTGTGCCATCGGCGGGAGATCGAGAGCCTCGGCCTTTTCCGCCATGACGGGAGCACAAATCAGCCCGCGTCCCTGACTCGCCATGAAGGCGATCATTTCTGGGGTGACCAACGAAGCAGCGCCGATGAGGTCAGCTTCATTTTCGCGCCCAGGATCATCGGCAACAATCACCAACTTACCTGCTGCGACGTCCGCGATGATTTCCGCGATCGGTGAGAATTCGAGAGCACTCATTTCGGAATTAGAATGGCAGCGCATTGCCACCAGCGCAAGGCGAGTCCCTACTGGAATTCTCCCGCCAGAGGATCTGGCCCCAGATAACCGAGGTCCACCAAGAAATGATCGGCCGCGCGCAGCGTCAGACCAAAATTCTGCTCGTCCGAATTATAGTTGAAAAAGGTGTGGCCCGCATTCTGGAAGGTCATCAACTCACAGCGATTTTTTTTGCGAGCATAGCGCTTGCTGAATCTCACTGATGATTCGATCGGCACCACTCGGTCTGCCGTTCCATGGAAGATAAGGCAGGGAGGGAGTTCCTTCTGTGGAAGCTTTGCGTAAGGGCTCGTCGTCTTGGCCTCCTTGGGGCTGGAGAAAAGATGAAAGCCCACCCCCTTCGGTCCCGTGTCTGTCACAGGTCCAAAGAGAATCAGCGCTTGTGGCTTCGGTGATGGGATGCCCTCGATCTCATGTGGATGAAGCGTGGCGCACAGCACCGCGTGTGCCCCCGCGGAAGCCCCGCAAGCGATAATCCGATTCGGATCGACGCCCATTTGCGCGGCATGGAAGCGGAGAAAAGAAATCAGGGTCTTCACGTCGGCCATCGCCTCCTCCGGACCTCCGTCATATTTTGACTTCGTGCGGTATTCCGCCGTCACCGCGATCATTCCTCGAGCTGCGAAGTGATGGCAGTGGGGGATGAACTGGGTGGGAGCCGAAATATCCCAAACTCCTCCGTGGAAGAAAACGATCACCGGTCGCTGCTGCATCGTGTGATCGAAGTCCGGCGGGAAGAAAAAATGAGCGCTGAGATCCCCCTGGGGCGTATTCTCATAAACGTAAGTCGTCGCCTTTTCTAGCAGCTCTTGATTGCGTGCTTCCCCGATGATGGGAGAGGATGGGAGAGGATTCATAGATAATCGGCCTTTACCGAGGTGAAGGCGAAAAAGTTTTTCCAAAGCTGGCCCATCTTGTCCATAGTTTCCGCATGTTCCGCACACTTTTAATAACTTGCCTTTTGATCCAGCTTGCTCCCGGCCAAGGCCCGAAAGCCGGTCAGGATGCCAATCTCGTCCAGCAGCTCCGTCAGGTTTACAGCGGCTGGCGCACCGCCGTTGTTAGAAAAGATGCCGTATCCTGGCAGCGCTTCACCTCTTCAAATCGACTCACCTCTATTAAAAATCGCCTTCTCAGCGAGCGTCGGCGCTTTCCGCAGGCATTCTTCAACCTTCCTGCCTCACCGCCCGATCTTAATACCCTCAAGGCTCTCCGCGTTCGCGTTAAAGGACCTACCGTCAAGGCTATCTACTTTGGCAAAGTCGACTTCGGTATCGGCGGAAAACCCACCGAGAACATCCTCACCGTTTCTTACGTTCAGGAGCGCACGGGATGGAAATATGAAGGTTCCGAGTTCATCAATCTCAACGCCCTTCCCGATGTCCGGAAGCAGATCCAAGCCGGGGACTATAAATATGTCGATCAGCCCGCCTTTCAACCTGATGGCGTCATCGTAAAGCCCGGCATCGCCCTCACAGGAGCTGCGCAATACATCGCCAAAGCCTACGTCTATTGTCCCGGTCGTGAGGTGAACCTCGTCGTCAATAAAATCTCCCCCCACACTTTCCAGAACACCAAACAGGCCGAGATTATCCTGGGCGGCGCACGCGATGGGAACAATGAGGTTCGGTTCACGGTGAAAGATATCCCCGGTGGTGACCCCAAATCCCCCATGACCATTCGGGTCTACCTCATGTCCCAGATTCAGGGGGTTAAGCCCATCAAAGCTCTCGAATATCAAGTAACCGATGGGAAAGCTCCTGAAAAAAGCGGCCTTCGCCGCTTTATCGTCACCCCTGAAATGGCCAAAAAGCTTCGCTAGGGGAAAAAAGATCAGGGAAAATCAAACAAATGCTTGTCAAAAATCGGCCCTAACCTTAACAGTCCGCCGCACACGCCTTCGGGCAGTGCAAAATCCAATCAAAGCGCAGATAGCTCAGTTGGTAGAGCAGTTGGCTTTTAACCAATTGGTCCTGGGTTCGAGTCCCAGTCTGCGTACTTTATAACCCGCTCAATCCTAACGGATTAGCGGGTTTCCTGTTTTCGGTAAACATCCGGTGTGAACACTTAGTGTGAACACAATTTTAAGTGTTCCCCGATCCCCGATCCCCTTATCGCTGAATCCCTGACGTTGTGGAGCCGGAAGGGGGAATGCCTACCAGAGAGTGCAATAAAGGAATCTCGGTTCGGGACTCAGCGGTGAAGGGGAAGACGCCACCGGTGGGGGTGCGGTTTTTTCGGTGGGTTGGTCTGTATATAATAGGGTGCTGAGAAAAAAATTGATCGGCGACTCTTCGGAGGGGCGGCTGCGGTTCTAGCCTAGCTGCGGTCAAAGTCTTCGAAGGGGAGGCTGCAGGCTCTGGTGTGGGTAGGCGGTAGTAGTAGTAGTTTTTAGAATAGAATATTTTTTAGTTATTAGGGTTATAACCCTCAACTCGGAGAAAAAGCACTCCGCTGAAGAACTACTACTACCGCCTCGCCGCAGCCCGTATCCCGTATCCTGTTCCTTGATTCCTCGATACCTCTCCTTTGGCTCCTGTTTCCCGATTCAGGGTAAAGGGTTCGGGATCTGCCGGTTGTCGTCGGAGTAGGGAAAGACTGCTGGCTTGCAAGTGCGGGGACTGCGGGGGCTGTTTTCTTACTTCTTTTAAAATTTATATATACACACCACACACGAGCAGCGGCATAACTACCGAAATAGCCCCCGCAGTCCCCGCACCTTTCTGGAGACGAAGTTGGCAACAACGCGCCCACCGCATCCCTGAATCCCCGAAGCTCTTCGCAGTGCTTCGCTGAATCTGAGTTAACGGCCCATCTATCCGTGAACCCCTCTTGCTGGAACAGGGATCAAAGAAAACCCGCCTGCATAGATGCAAAGCGGGTTTTGATTACAGTTGGGTAGCACGTATCAGCGATTACTGAACACCCAACCTGTAGAAGAAGGTGTTCTCATCACTTGGTGGAAATTCTAGAGTAATCTTCCCGTCTACGACCGATACCAACTCAGGTGTTACTGCGTATGGAGTGAAGGTTTGAAGATCGGTAGAGTGGATAAAGGAGATATCCACCTGCATGTTACCCGCCGCAAGGGAGATGGAGCAGCTAGAGACAACTCTGAGCTGGGATTCCACAGCTTCCGGCACACCTTCATTACCTCATTAACAAACGCTGGAGTTCGAGAGGAAATACGCAAGAAGCTCTCAGGACACAGCGATCATGGAGATGTCCACGCAAGGTACACTCACCACGACTTAACCATACTCCGAGAAGCCATCGACAAACTTCCGAGCTTATCTGGTTTAAATGGCAACACCAGGAAGCAAGGGACCCCCCCTTTCTCCCCCGTCTGCTCCGGTCCAAAGGCGGCTTCAAAGCCCTCCCGCCAAAAGCAAATTCCTAGCAGTGTCCCAGGCGTTGCGCCCGATGGAATTGCCATAGTGCTCGTGCTCAAGAATGATCGGCATCGTCGGCCAGAAGGGCTGCACCATTTCGGCGTGGTACCACGAGTTGGGCGCGGGCTGAACGAGAATGCTGTCGTCGCGAATGGATACGCCCTTCGAAAGCGCATAGTCAGTGATCGGGAAACGCGCACCGGGTTTATCGTGCCCGGCAAAGTCGTCGCTGAGGCACAGCTGGGTATTTTTAAAATGTTTCAGATGCAGATCAATATGCAGCTTCTGCAGCTCGAGGCTGTCCTGCTTACTGCTCATATGGGTATGCCCCTCGCCCCACATGCCATAGGTTCCGACGTCGATGAACTCCACGTTGGGGTTGCCGTCATAGCGCGCGGCCAACGCGGCCATAAAGGTGTCCAGTTTTTCCAGATAGACCGGATCATCAAAAAACGGATCCCAGTTCCCGCTCTTTTTGACGCGCCCCTTGTTATATTCGTAATACGTGCCCTTGGCTCCGGCTTTCTTCACCCATTCCGGGGTCGGAAAATCCATCCAATTTTCGGACGTCGTAATGCGCAAGGCAATGCGCTTGCCCTTCGAAATCCATCGCTGGGCGGGCGTGTCGAGAATGGCCCAGTTATATTTCCCCTCCTCCGGTTCAATAAACGTCCACGGAATGCGGAGGTAGACGGTTGAGAGTCCGGGAAAATCATCCAGCGTGTCCGACGGAGCGAGCTTGGAGCCATAGTTTTTCGGAATGTTGGAATAAAAATGCATCGTCCATCCCATGCCCGGATTAACCAAGGCCTCGCCCGTATCCTCCGGCTGAATCGTCGCGCCCTGCGCCGCCGATAGATAGATGGCTAAAATGAAAATACTGATCCGCTTCATAAAATAATCCCTAATTTAATGACGAACACTATACCCCGACACCAACCAGAAGACGTGAAAAATCCAACCGAATAGCAGGAGAGATCAACCAAAGCGCAACGCCTTCCGACCGTGTATTTGTTGGTTTTTCCGGAAGAACAAAAAGCCCCCGCGCAATATGCGCGAAGGCTTTCATTCAGCACAAATGTGCCTAGAATAAAATTACATCATCAATCTACGACGGATGAACAACATGCCTAAACCGAAAGCACCCACCAAACCGAACGTCGCCGGTTCCGGAATCTGGTTAAAACTCAGGTTGTCGATGGCAGCATGAAGGGTATCGGCCCCACCGTCATCAAGTTTCAACACATAGTCGACGCCCAGATCGCCCGTGAAATTGAAATTAACAGACTCCGTATCCCCGGGTCCTAAGAGCGCGGTGGTATGGGTAAAGACCTGCGGTCCTCCGACCTCCGAGATGGTAAAGATCCACGCGTAGGGCACCAGTGAAAGATCATAGGTCTCGTGGCCGATATCCAGGGAGTTCAACTTGAGGGCCTTCCCCGTGCCCACGGCAAAAGTGATCGTCGGGTCCGGTTCACCGCTGTTGATGTCAAGCTGGAGGACGTCGACGACGCTCCCGGCAATCGTAGGATCGAGGTCATTCCAATAGTCTGTGCCGTGGACGTCCAAGTGGGGGTATGGTGCCCAAGTCAGGCCAATGTTAGGGGTGGCCCCGTTGGAGATGTTCGCCCCGGCAATGTCGGCGCTGAGATTGCTGGCGAAGGTGGTATTGAGGTTATCGTTGTCAGCTTGCCCTGTATCAAACGTCACTACAGTCGCCTGACTGCTAAGCACCATGCTGACCAATTCGGCCACAATCAATAATTTTTTCATCCTACGTTCTCCTTCTGTTTGTGTTTCCTCTTCTCTCACTAGCCCGCACTCTGCACCCGCAGAACAGGCCTCTTCTAAAAAACGATATGCCAAAACACCATTTCTCAGAGTTTTTGTCAATCGTACATGCGATGTGGCCCGAGCCTGATCCGGGCCACTTTTCTTCTCCAATTTCCTTAATAGTGATAGGTCCGGTCATTGACATTTTGGGAGAAGTTAGCAGCTCCGGAAGAGAAGTTGAGCGCGTTAGAATCGACTACAGTGGTCTCCAGAATATTGAGTTCTTCAGCATTGTCTATGAATAGCCCGGTGACTCGGACAATGGCGACGAAGGCTATTTTTGAGGTGAAGCTGAGAGGCATGAAAATCTTCGTTTCAGTTGTTCAAAACGGCCCAGGAGCATGACGCCCCCGGGCCGAATTGGATTGCTGCGAAAATAGGCGCTACGAGAAAGATAATCTTAAGCGTTGGGTTCCTGAACAGAAGAAGGCTTCAGTTGATTGTAGATCGCGGTGGCTTGCGCCCGGGAATGGACGTGGAGTTTTTCGTAGATACGGCGGCGGTAGGTGTCCACGGTATGGCTGCTGATTCCGAGTTCTTCGGAGATTTCTTTACAGAGGTAGCCTTGAGCCAGAAGGTTGAGGACTTCTTCTTCGCGATTGGAAAGTTGGCTTAGTTCGTTTTCCTCCGTCTTGGGAGGGGTTTTTCGGAAGCATTGCACCACTTTTCGAGCGATTCCGCTGCTCATGGGCGAGCCTCCTTGATGGACTTCCCTGAGCGATGAGAGAAGACGATCTCGTGGAGTTTGCTTGAGGAGGTAACCGGTGGCACCTGCTTCTAGTGCTTTGAAGATTCGGTTGGAGTCTTCATAAACCGTGATGATGACGAATTGAACCTTTGGGAGGGTCTTTTTAAGACCGCGGACGCACTCGACACCATTAAGTCCGGGCAGGTTGATGTCAGAGAGAACGACGTCGGGCTTGTCGTTGGGAATTCCTTCAAAGGCTTCCTGACCATTCTCGTAGAGACTGATCAAATCGAAGTCTTCAGCTTGATCGATCCACTCGGCGTAGATCGCTCTCAGCGAAAGATCGTCTTCGATAATGGAGACCGAGATCGGGTTACTTGTCATACTCAATTTTTAGACCTTAGAGCAAAATTGGAAGGGGGGCTTGTCACGCATTCTAGTGACATAGAGTGTGGCTACGACTTAATGGTAAAAGGGACATTGAATTCGACGGTTGTTCCCTGTTCCGGGGAACTCTCGAAGTGGCAGCTTCCTCCAATATCGAGCATGCGCGCTTCCATGTTGGCCATTCCTTTTCCGGCGTTGGGACGATTCGGGTCGGAGGGGGCGTCTGGGTCGATGCCTGTCCCATCGTCCTGAATCTTCAAAACGAAGAAGCCATTCCCGGGGTCGAGGGTGATTCGAACTGAGGTTGCTTCGGCATATTTGACGATATTATTCAGGGCTTCTTTGAAGGCGAGGAGGAGGTTGTGACGAAGCTGAGCCGATAGGCGTCTTTCTGGGAGTTCGAGAGGAAAGGTGAGGCGGCAGCTGATCTCAGCGACGCTGAGGAATTCCTGAGCGTAGCTACTGAGGTAGTTGGCGAGATCATCGAAGGTGTCGTGCTCGGGGTTGATGGCCCAGACGACGCCATCCATCGAGCTCATGAGTTCGCGTGTGGTCGAGCGGATTTTTTCAAAGGCGTGTTGGGTGTTTTGGTCGGCAGTCTGTGGTGGTGATTCGCTCAGTAGGGTGATTCGAGTGAGGGTTGCGCCGAGGTCATCATGGATATCGCGAGCGATACGACTACGCTCATGTTCGAGCGCTTCCCGAGCGGCAATTTTTTGGAGTTGGATTTGGTGCTTTCTTCGGAGTCCTAAGAAGACAAATCCTCCGGCGATGAGGGCGGTAATGATGCCGATGCCCATTTTGAACCACCATGTTTCCCAGTAGAACGGTTTTACGATGAGATCGAGGGAAGGTCCGTTCTTACTCCAGATTCCACTGCTATTTGAAGCGATCACTTCGAACTGGTAGTTGCCAGCGGGAAGACGGGGAAAGGTGACGCTGTTTTGGTTATCAATAACCCGCCATTTATTGTCTAAGGGTTGGAGTCGATAACGAATGACGGTGTTTTCTGGTGAGGTGAAATTGAGGGCCGCGAAGGAAATGACAAGATTGTCATGATCGGGAGGAAGAGTGAGCTGGGGGGCGGGCGCGCTCAGATCAACGATGTCAGGGCTCTCGGTGAGCATGGATCGATTTTTGAACAGGGCGACCGGTTTGCTATTGAGGGTTATTTTCTCCAGAAGGACGGGAGGGGGAAGCGAGGGGTTTTCAGGGTGATCGGGGACCACTTCAAGAAGCCCTTGGTGAGTAGAGAAATAAAGTTTGCCGTTTTGGTGTTGGATTGAAGAAGGGGAAAAGTCCCGGCTGGGTTGAATGCTGGGAAGGGCATTGTTTCGACCGTAGAACTGATAGTAGAGGTAGCCAGATTCTGCGAGGAGGTGCTTGAGATTAATTTTAAAAAGGCCCCGGTTAGCGAGAATCCAGAGGCGGTTGTCGTCGTCGTGCTGGATTTGAGAGATGTAGTCGTCGTGCAAGCCTTTGTCCGTGGTGAATCGGCGATAGACGCCATCTTTGAGATGACCCAAGCCAAACCCGGCATATCCGATCCAGAGGCTTCCATCAGGTGTAGAATGGAGGGTTCGGATAGAGAGGTTCTGTGGACCGTCGATGGCCGATTCATCAATGAGTTGATCGCCATCGATACGGAGGAGGTGGCCGTTGGAAGAACCGATCCAGATGGTGCCATCTGGGCTCTCGGTGATCGCGCGGATGGCAATGAAATTGATCGGTTTTTCAAAGGTGAAGATTTCACCATTTCGGATTCGGTGGAGATGATGTGGGTGAGATGTGGAGACCCAGAGGTCTCCATTCGTTGCCGTCAGGATGGAGCGGACGAAACCAGAAGAGAGGTCTTTAAGTGGAGTTGCTTTCCTGTTTTCGATTTTAAAAAGGCCCCGTTTTCTGGTGCCGAGCCAGATTGTGCCTGAGGAGTCGGCGGAGAGACATTGGGCAAAGGTTTCTTTAGGTAGATCGGTGAAGAGGTGCCATTTCCCTGATTTCTTATAACCCAGTTGGCCATCGAGGCTGGTGGCCCAAGTCAGACCACGAGAATCATAAGAGATCGAGCGGACGGAGGAGAAGGGGAGTCCGACAGACTGATCTATCAAAGTAGCAGTTCTCGTTCGGATCAGGTTTAAACCGCCTCCCTTGGTGCCGACCCAGATATTGCCCTCCTGATCTTCTTGAATGCAGGTGATCCATGGATGGGAGGTGGGGACTTTTTCGAGGTGTTTTTCAAAGACACGCAGCAGGCCATTCTTCTGGGTGCCAATCCAAACTGCGCCGAGGCGGTCTTCGAAGATGGTGTTGACGCTGGTCTCGGCAGGTAGATCGACAATGTGGGTGTTTTTACCTTCGCCTTTGAGAAAAAGGAGAGCTGATTCGTCCACGACCCAAAGGCCGGATTGGCGGCTCGGAGCAATTCTGAGGGGAGCAGATTTAAATTTTCGGAAGCGGTGATGTCCTTTCTCATCAAGGCGTCCGAGCCAACGATTTGAAGCCATCCATAGCTGACCATCAGTATCGCAAACCACGGAGCTATGTTGTCCAACGGGAATTCGATGTTTTTTGGTGAAGCGAGTAATTTTATCCCCTTCGATTCGGACGACTCCACCTGAGTAGTTGGCCCAAATCCTTCCTTGTAAGTCTTCACAGATGTTATCGACTCTCTTATCTGGAAGTCCATCGGAGGCGTTGAAGAGATGGCTTGAATCTTTCTCGATCCGGACTAACGGCCCCCGTTCCATTCCGAGCCATAAGCGGCCAGCCCGGTCCATTAGCATCGCGTGGACTTGCTGACTGGGGAGATTAGCGTTTTCCCGGAGTGGCAGGGGGTGGAATTCGCTCCCATTGAAGCGAATCACTCCGCCATTGGTGCCGATCCAGAGGTAGCCGTCGGGCGATTGAGAAATGGTGGAGACGCTGTTGTCCGGAAGGCCGTCTTCGGTTTGCCAAGCTCGATAGAACCACTTTGATTGTTCGTTCTCGGCATGGAGAAAAAATGTGGCGAGAGCCGAGAATACAATGACCAATCGGATGAACATGAATGAGGCTGGGAGTCTATAAACCCTGATGGGGGAGCCCAGCTTTCAATTGGTAATTCTGCATAATTTCTTCTAAGTGTCTCTTTTTGAGTCGGTAGTGGAATTTTCATGGTTCCGATCTTCTCTGAAAAAGTTAGTCCAAAGTTGGGCGCGCTATTCAGGTGGAGGTGGAATCAGTTTTTGGGGAAGATACAAAAAAAGCCTGAGGTAATGACTACCTCAGGCCCTTTCAGATGAAGATTTCCCTTCTCAGGTGAAAAGCTAATTTCTAGAGACCTTGAAGAAGGCTTTCTCAACATTATTGCCGAGAATACTCGCGGGGAAGGTGTATTCCGTGACCGAGGCGTCAGCGGCGGCAGAAACTCCGTCGTCGAGTTCGAAGCTGAAATCGATCAAGTCCAGCGAGTAGAAGAGATTGTAGCTATCTCCGGGATTGGAGGTCCAAGTTAAGGTGATTTCAATACCGTCGTTGGTGATGCTGACAAATTCCGGATTTCCGGTAGCCACACCAACGGAGGTGATGGTTCCGAAACCGGAGAATTTCGTGTCGTCCTGATTTGCGACAGGGGCAATTGAGGAAGAACTTCCATAAACGCCCGGGGCCTTGCGAACTCCATCGATGAAGAGATTGCCGACGGTCTCGTCGTCGAGGACTTCGACCATCCCGCCATTGATTGCGAGAGCTGCGGTGTCTTCAATGGCATTGAAGTTCGAGAGACGGAGTGTTCCTCCATCGACGGTCGTTGCGCCAGTGTAGGTGTTGGCTGCAATAAATGACACGGTGCCGGTGCTGGTGGCATCAATCGTGACACTCATCGGCTCTGAAGGCTCGCCTTCGACCTCTGCCGGAGCCTGGGCGATGGGGCGGGAGAAGGTGAGATTTCCGCTACCCAAGTGAGTGATGAGCAGAGGATCAGCGAGGACCAGATTGCCGTAGTTTTCGGGCACATCAGGAATGAAGCCGTTGTTGACGTTTCCGATGTTGATGCCGATCTCGGCTCCTGCTGCCACGTTGATCTCAGCGGGGGCCGATGTTGAGTCGGTGTCCATTGTCAGGCTTGAGGCATTCCCTTCGGATTGGTTGATGAGAAAGCGAATTCCAAAGGCTGGTTGTGTCACAGTTGGATCAAGGAATTCGGTGAAATTCAGGGAGCGAACAGTGCGCTCCCCGTTGATGAAGGTTTGCGTGTTGATGGCATACTCGTCCGAGAAGAAGAGGTCGGTGGTATTGTCGAAGAAGGGGTTGGTTTCATCGAGCCAATTGGCACCAGGGCCCCAGGATCCATTGCCAGTCGAAACCCAGCGGTTCTGGGGCTCTTCAACAGTGATGAGACCGGAATCTCCGTCGGGAAGGCCGGCAACTGCGGCGCGGATGACTCCGGTTCCAAGATTCTGAGCGGTAAAGGTAGCGCTTCCGCCTCCGTTATCCACGAGGTCTCCAGCAACGAGGGCATCGGTGATGTTTTCGAGTGTGAAAGTGGCGCCTGTTTCATGGGCGATGAAGTTTCCGGCAGAGTCGCGGGAGATGGCAAAGACATCAAGGGTGTCGGCGGGATCGTTGACCCGGAACGAGGTGTTCACGATGGCTGTTCCAGTTCCGTCATTTGCGGATTCGACGCTGAGCGCGGATGCGGCACCTACATTGAAAGTGATCGTTGAGCTTTCCGCGCTTTGGACGAGGAGGTCGCCGCTTGTCTGAGAAGCAACGAGGGTAATGTCTTCAGCGACGGTGTACTGCACGCCGGAGAGGGTGACTGAGTTTGATCCTGCGGTAATGGTGGCGGTGTTGCCACTCAGGACTCCGGTGCCATCGGCTGTGGTGAGGACGATCTCAGTGTCTTGGCTCACTCCTCCGGCGATGGGAGTGCCATTGCCGTCTTGAGCTTGCACCGTGACGGAGAAGTCTTCTCCGGCGGTAGCACTGGCAGGCGCGTCGGTGATCGCCAGCTGATCGGCACCAGCAGAGCTCGAGGAAATGGCGAGGTTATCGATCCAAAGATCGTGTCCTCCGGCGTTATCACCTGCTCCACCTGAGAAGGTGAGGAGGAATTGGACGGTGCCGCCATTTTCGAGAGTCGAATCGGCTAATCCGGTGAGGTCATGATCGATGTCATCGTGCTGATCATTGTCTGCCGGGAGGCCAGCTGTGGTATGGATTTCCTGGTCGCCTGAGGTGTAGACGTTACCGGCAGTGATGGCACCGCCAGCTACAACTTCCAAGGTGTAAGTTCTCGCAGCCTTGGGGCGAAATGCGAGCGCATCCATGTGAAAGGCATTCAGAGCGATGTCTTCTCCAGAATTGTTATTGATGGTGAGGGTGATCGTTCCACCAGTGGTAGCGTTGGACAACTCGAGGTTCTGATCATTGCTGGAGCCAATAGTGGTGTCCGCAGCGGGAGGACCAACAACGGTTCCCCAAGTGCCGTCACTACTCGCACCTCGTTCATCGATGATGTTCCAAGCAGCTCCTTCCGAGGTTGTTAAAAAGTTAGCAGTAACACCAGTTGCAACGACAGGTGCGTCGACAGGGCTTTCACCGCTGCCAAAATAGGTATCCCAGCCGGCGACGATTTGGGCTGAGGCGGTTGAAGCGGAAAGGCCGGCGAGCGCTGCTGCTGCGAGCCAGGATTTTCCTTGATGATAAGATCGATTTTTTGAGTTCATTTCGTTGGATGGATTAGCCCACTGAACGTGGTTTTGGATTGTTAGTGACGCGTAGTGATGTTTTGGTTTCGTGCCAGGACGGCTGGAGGGTGAGGTCCAAGCTAAGGCTTCTTTGAAAATCCTAGGTAAAGAAACGGATCTTGTCGTGTCACTAGAACACGTGACGTGCGGTGTGGCGCGTCCTGTCTATTTTCTCAGCTGTCATGATCCGCTCGTTGCTCTGCTGCTTTTTGTTTTCGCTCTGTTCATTGGTCTCACTGGGCGCGAAGCAGAAAAACGTGCTTTTCTTTTTTATTGATGACCTTCGGCCCGAGTTGGGCTGTTACGGTCGGGAGGGGATTCAGAGTCCCCATATTGACGCTCTTGCTACCGAGGGTGTGCTGTTTGAGAAGGCTTATTGTCAGCAGGCAATCTGTGCGCCTTCTCGAATCAGCATGCTCTCGGGGCAGTATCCCGATTCCACGGGGATTGATGATTTGTGGACGCCTCTCCGCAAGCTTCTACCTGATGCTATGAGTATGCCGCGATATTTTAAGGAGCGGGGATTCGTCACTGCTTCCTTTGGGAAGGTCTATCATCATCAGAGGGATGACAAAAAATACTGGACTGAGCATTTGGACCGCCCGGGGGTGAAGTATGCCTCGAAAGAGGTGCAGGAGTCGATGGAACGGCGAAAAAAGGAGGCTCTCAAAAATGGTGCGACTGCGCTGGAGGCATCGTCTGCCAGCAAGGGGCCAGCGGTGGAGATGGCGGAGGTCGATGATGACCTCTATCAAGACGGAGCGGTGGCAGTCCAGGCGATCGAGTCACTGCGCAAGAACAAGGATCGGCCTTTTTTTATGTGTGTTGGCTTTGCGAAGCCGCATTTGCCTTTCGCTGCTCCGAAACGATATTGGAATCTTTATGAACGGGAACAATTTTCGGTTCCTGCGCGAAAGCTTCCGGTAGGGTCTCCGGAGTTGGCTTTTACGCGATGGAATGAGCTGCGGTCTTATCAAGGCGTGAATAAGGAAGGGCCGCTGAGTGATGAGCTGACGCGGGAATTGAAGCACGGCTATGCGGCTTGTGTTTCCTATGCCGACGCGCAGGTGGGGCGGGTGATGGCGGAGTTGGATCGGCTTGGGTTGCGGGAAAATACGATCGTGGTGCTGTGGGGAGACCACGGATACAAGCTGGGAGATCATGGCTTGTGGTGCAAGCACACCAACCTTGAGTTGGACACGCGGGTTCCGTTCATTGTTTCGGCTCCGGGCTTTTTAAAAGGGAAGCGGTCGAAGTCCTTGGTAGAGATGGTGGACGTCTTTCCGACGCTGGCGAAGTTGACAGGTGGGAAAGTGCCGGAGTCGTGTGATGGGAAGAGTTTGGAGCCGGTGCTAAAGAGCCCGGCGGAGAAATTTCGCTCCTTCGCTCTGAGTCGTTATCCGCGGGGATCGACGATTGGTTACAGCATGCGGACCGAGCGCTGGCGCTACACCGAGTGGATCAAGGCGAGCTCGAAGGAGATTGTGTATCGGGAGCTTTTTGATCACGCGGAGACCCAGCTGGCTCCTCGAAATTTGGCGGACGATCCGGAGAGGTCGGAGTTGATTGCGAAGTTGTCTAAGCAGCTTGATTCGGCTGGACGTGTGAAAAGAAGCAAGGTGAAGGGAAAGAAGTGATGAGCAGGACTTTTAAAGTAGGTAGATTCGCTGCCTTTCTTGTGTCGATGGTGGGGCAGACATATGGGGGCGAGGTGATTGTGCCGCCTGAGGGAGGACAGGATGTCATCGTCTTTTCAGAGGAAGGAAAGATGCGGCTGAGCCAGAAGGCGGGAGAGGCTCGCAGCAAGTGGGTAGAGATCGACGGAATGCCATTTGGGAAAGCGCATCAGGTGGAGTTGCTTAAGAGTCCGAAATCGGCCAAGGATCTGCAGTTGATTTTGCCACTTGAGAAATCCTTCAAGAAGGGGGATTCGGTTTTGGTTTCCTTTTGGGTGCGTCGGCCGAAGTCGAGTGGAGAACCGGGACCGGCGACGCTTTATGTCCAGGCGGGAGCGGGGAAGAAGCGCTTTGAGTTTCGGTTTTCGCCCTTTCGGCAGTGGGAGCAGCATGTGCGGTCGTTTGAGGCGGAGTCGGATTTTGAAGCGGGAAAGGGGAACGTGAGTGTTCACATGGGAGCGGCGGGTCCGATGATTGAAGTGGCTGATTTACGAGTGGTGAATTATGGTGCTGAGATAGCGCTTTCGGAGCTGCCGAAGTCGAGAGTGACTTATGCAGGGCGTGAAAAGGATGCGGCTTGGCGGAAGGAGGCCTTGGAGCGGATCGAGAAGATACGGAAGGCCGATTTGGTGGTGGAAGTGGTCGATGCGGAAGGGAATCCGATACCGAATGCGGAGGTGAAAGTAGAAATGAAACGGCACGCCTTTCGATTTGGGAATACGGTGAATGCGCACCTTTTGGGAGCGGAGGAAAAGGACTTTCCTTACGCCAAAAAACGGAATGGAGAGGAATATGTCACGACATGGAAAGAGGCGCAGCAGTATCGGGAAGTGGTGCGGAAGTATTTTAATGCGGTGACCTTTGAGAGCGAGTTTCGGCCGCATGTTTGGAAAGGAATGAGTCGAGGGGAGCGAGGTCGAAAGAACTACGAGATCTTGATGGAGTCGGCGATCCCGTGGCTGCAGAAACACGAAATTGGAGTTCGGGGGCATTATCTTTCCTGGGGAGCGATGGATTTCAATGCGATGGAGAAGGAATACGTGGGGAACCCGGAAGGGCATCGGAAGTGGCTGTGGGAGCACATGGCGGATGTCCTGTCGAAGACCGATGGGGTAGTGACGGAGTGGGATACCATCAATCACATCGTGGCCTGGGGGAAGCACACCTACGAAAAGGAGTATGGCGGGATGGAAATTTTAGCGGAGATCATGGCGGAGGCGCGTCGGCTCGCGCCGGAGACGACGCATGCGATTAATGAGGGGAAAATTCTGCCTGATGGCTACAAGCGGGAGCCCTACAAACGGGTGATTCGATTTTTGAATGAGCAGGGGCAGGCTCCCGATACGGTGGGCTTCATGGCGCACTTTGGGTTGACCTCGCTGACGCCGCCGGAGGAGTTGTTGGAGGTTTACGATGACTTTGCCAAGATTGCGCCGCGGCTTCAGTTGAGCGAATTCGATGTCGAAGCGGGCGACGACGAGGAGTTGCAGGCGGATTACTATCGCGATGTCATGCTGGCATCCTTTAGTCACCCCAACTTCGATGCGATTGTGCAGTGGGGCTTTTGGGAGAATGCGCATTGGAAGCCTCACGCAGCGCTGTGGCGGAAGGATTGGAGTCTCAAGCCGGCGGGGGAGGTCTTTGTTGATTTGGTGACCAAGCAGTGGTGGACCAACGAAAGATCAAAAACCAATGCGAGCGGGCGCGCTAAAGTTCGAGGTTTTCTGGGGGACTACGAAATTACGGTGAATCACGGTGGAAAGAGTGTTGGGCAGAAGTTGAAGCTCGGCCCAAAAGGGGAAAAGGTCGTCATTCAGATGGGGGCAGAATAGGGGGCGTCACGTTGATACGTGACAAGACAAGGGGGAGATTTTCGGTAAGAGTTGGGACGTTAACTAGGGTGGCCTAAAGTGAATCATTCTCTTGGGTCGTCCCGAAGTAACAATTGTTTCATATTGTGTGAAAGGCAGCTAGTTGGTGGATTTATCCGCTGGTTAGCTGCCTTTTTTGCGCTCGTGGTTTTCTCGTACAGATGGTCGAGGGTGAGCGCCCACTAAAAAAGCCGCCCCCCCTAAAGGAGTCGGCTTTGATGAAACGACAGTAAATGGAACTTGCAGATCCCGGCGGTATCCGCTTTTGTTGATTTGGTGAGGAGGAAGTGGTGCATCTAGGAATCTTGGTAATTAGTTGATGTGGGATCGGCGCGAAGATCACGATCTATGAATTGCGATCGCAGATTTAAATGTTTTTACCGAGCCAGGCTGAGGTAAAGTAATCTCCTCAGGGGGCTGTTAGAGAATTTGTCACGTGTTTACGTGACGTGACAGGGTAGGGAACGATTCATAGTGTCGTTGAGACAATCTCTCTCAAGGGAGGGGGACTTGGCACTCTACAACGAAGAAAAAGAGATACTATGAATATAAAGAATCGAACAATCGGGATGCTGGCGGCTTCGCTCGCGGCTGGTTCAATGTCCGCATCCGGAGCTGTCGTTTTGGCGGGTTGGGACGTTTGGACATCATCAACCGCTAATGCTTCGGTCGTTGCTTCCGGAGTTACGGGAACATTGGCGAACACCACTGAGCAGCAGGCATGGCACACGTCCGATGAACGTGGAGCAAGTGCTGACGGCACTTGGGGTACCTTTGTGGGGACTCCGGCCGCAACTACCACAGTTGGAACGAATAACGATCAAAACCTTGAACTTCCCAATGCAACAACGGGGGGAACATTGACGTTCACAATTTCCAATGCCGGAACAGTTGACCTTACATTGGAGGGATTCCATTTTGACTCTTATGCTTTCCGTCCCAAGGCGGCCCGGGCATACGTTCTGAGCGTTTCTGCAGGAGATATCACCAATGGCGTGATCTACACTTCTGGTGATGATGAGATCACTCATGTCGGTGGGGCGGCAAGCAACACGGCACACGACGATATTGACCATGTCCTGACCGGACTTGCTGACAATATTCTCGCTCCGGGAGAATCGGCAGATTTCCTGTTGACGTTTTCCAGTGGAGTAGGTGACGCTGCTGGTGGACACGACCTTTGGGTTGATAATGTCGCTATATCCGGAGTCGTGGCCTCAATCCCCGAGCCTTCCTCAGCAATGCTTGTTGGCTTGAGTGCACTTGGCCTGATCCGTCGTCAGCGGAAGTAGGTCCATCATTCCATTGATTCAATTCAGGGAGCTCGCCGACTGGCGGGCTCTCTTTTTGTTTTAGATACTCTCAGAGACGAGGCTGTGAGGTTGATTTCTCGTTATGTCACGGTCTTACGTGACAAGACAGGCCCGAGGGGGCTGAGTAGCTTTATAGAAATAGGGGAACAGGTTTCTTCTTTTTGGACACACACATTTCTTATTTTTACATCGAATGAAATCACACCTCGTTCCTATCCTGATGGGCACCCTGTCTCTCTCTGCTGAGGCAGGGTTGATCATCAATGAATTTTCGGCAACCCACTCGGACCGTTTGTTAGTCCGCGAAGCGGGAGAACATCCCCGGGTGGGAAACACCATTCCCTGGCGCTCGGCCGACTTTGATGACTCCGCTTGGATGAGTGGGAACGGGCCTTTTGGAGCCGGGGTGAGTGGGGTGAGTCTGGGGACCAATGTGGCTAGCGTAGTGCAGAACGAGACTCCGACTCTTTATCTCAGAAAGTCGTTTTCGGTTTCCGCGGGAAATGCGGCGAGCAATTCCGAACTTGAATTGGATATTCGTTATGACGATGGATTTATCGCCTTTATCAACGGGGTGGAGGTGGCGCGGCGGAACATGGGTTTTGCCGGTATGTTCGCTTATCATGATCAGCCAGCCTACAATACTCATTCGTCGACGGCGGTCACGACGATCGATCTCGGGCAGGCCAGCAGTCTTCTTCAGAGTGGAGATAATCTCCTGACGATCCAGGTTCACAATCAGTCGTCTTCGGGTGCGGGAGATCTTCTGCTGGGAGCCGATCTTAAACTCGCCAGTGGGGCGACAATTCTTGATGGAGACGGGGCGTGGAAATTCTTCGCGGGACTTGCTGCTCCCTCCGGAGGGCTGGTGGATCATGGTTTGCTGACGCTGGAAGCGGCTGAGGCTCCTGATGTTCTTTGGGGAACGACCTCGTTTGATGATTCGACCTGGCCGGTCGGAGTGGGCCCAGTGGGTTACGATATTTCCAGTCCACCCGACTATGTCACGGGAGTCGATTTGATTTCGGAGATGAGAGGCGTGACGCCGTCGGTTTACACGCGCAGTAATTTTACGGTCACTCAGGCCGAAGCTGATTCGGCTTTTCCCTTGTCTCTGGAAGTTGATTTCGACGATGGAATGATCGTTTATCTCAACGGCTTTGAGGTCTTTCGCGATAACGTGGGGACTGCGGGGGCTGTTACGGCGCACGACGTTACGGCGGATGGGAATCATGCAGCCACTGAAGATGTCCCCAATGCGACGGATCACTCGGTGACCATCGCGCTTGATGCCGCGAGAGATTTGCTGGTGCCCGGCAACAATGTCATCGGGGTCCAGCTCCATAATGCTTCGGCCGGTAGCTCTGACTTGATTGGAAGAGTAACCTTGAGCACAACCGGGGCGAGTCCTCGAGATTTGGTGGTTCCAACGAGTTCTCTGCGCTATTTTGTGGGGACGGAGGAGCCGGTTCTGCAGGGAGAGGGAGATGATATCGAGGTGATCGCGGATCCTTTTGATTCGGAGAATGATTGGATCGAGATTCGGAATACGGATGGCTTCGAGGTTTCACTGAACGGGTGGTCGTTGAGCGATGACCCGACCGATCCACGAAAGTGGAGTTTTCCGAGTGGTGCGGTGGTGCCTGCCAATGGATATTTGGTGGTGGTGGCCAGTGGGCTTGAATTTACAAAGAGCGGAGACGGAACGACTTTTGATCATACCAATTTCAGGCTTTCGTCTGCGGGTGATCGGCTGGTCCTAACGCGCCCTGATGATCAGGTGGAAGATCAACTGCTGGTAAACTATCCGGCACAAACTTGGCGTTATTCTTACGGGCGGCAAGCGGATGGGACGTTTGGTTATTTGTCACTAGGGACTCCGGGGGCGGCGAATGTCGGTTCTGCTTTGGGTGTTGCACCGGCACTTCCGAGTTTCAGTGTGGAAGGTGGATTTCATTCTTCTTCGGTAAGTCTGGTGCTGAGTAGTTCGACTCCAGGTGCGACGGTTCGTTACAGCACCGACGGAACGGATCCGATCGATGGGACGGATTACACCGGGCCGATTTCGATTACGGACAATGAAGTGATTCGGGCGAGGTCGATTTTGTCGGGTTCGATTCCATCGGAGATCGCTACGCACACTTACCTGATTAATCAGGGGGCGGCTTATCAGAGCCTTCCGGCGATGATTTTGTCGGGTGACCCAGCCAAGACTTTTTATGGGCCTAATGCCTCGGGTGGTCCGGCGGATGGTGAGGGAATCTTTGCGATCAATGGGGGGAACTACAATAGTGGGTCATGGAGTGCGAATGGCGAGGAAGATGCCTTTAACCATCCCAAGGGAAGTGGTCGGGCCGCTGAGAAATATGGCGCGATTGAGTATCTTCCGCTGAGCGGGGCTCCCTTGAGAACGGAGCTGGGAATGCGAGTGGCAGGTAGCAATCACACACGGCAGCGACTGAAGATTACCGATCCGATGGATCAGCCATTTACGTCGACATCGACTTCTACGACCAAGTTTGAGAAGCCCTCGATGAACATTTTCTTCCGTCCGGAGTTCGGGGATCGTCCGATAGACTATCCTTTCTTCAATGGAATCTCGGTGACCGAGTTTGACAGCCTGCGGGTTCGGGCTGGTAAGAACGATTGGTATAATCCTTTCATCAAGGATGAGTTGATGCGTCGGCTCTACATCAACACGGGACAGGTCGGGAGTTACGGGACGATGCACACCCTTTGGATCAACGGAGTTTACAAGGGCTACTACAACACCGCCGAGCGGGTTCGGGAGGGCTTCATGCAAGCCCACTACAACAGTAAGGCGTCGTGGGATGTGCAGCAGGTGAATAGCTTTTCCAGTGGAGATCCGACACATTGGAATCAGATGATCAGCTATCTGCGGACCACTGATCTGACGACGACGGGAGGTTATGCCGGAGTGCACGACTTTCTCGATGTCGACAACTACATTGATTACATCCTTGTGAACGCCTATGCAGCGATGGGGGACTGGCCCCATAACAACTGGATTGCGGCGCGTGAGCGGAGCTCGCTGGGACGTTGGAGATTTTATGTCTGGGATGCCGAGGGGGCATTTGGTTTTGCGGGTCGGAGCACCTCGACGAACAGCTTTACCGAGCAACTCACGCTTCCAAGCACGCGCTATCCGACTGCCAGTGCCCAGACTACGACGAGTCAGTATATTCAGGCGATCTACACCCTGCTGAAGGCGTCGCCGGAGTTTCGACTTCGCATGGCGGACCGGGCTCAGAAGCAGCTTTTCAATGGCGGGCCGCTGACTACTGCGGAAGTAGCCAAGGTCTACAACGAGTTGAGAACTGAAGTGTCGCCGATCATTCAAGAGACGGGTGGAGGTTCATTTAGGTCTTCATTTTACACAGGTTGGATCTCTAACGGAACTCGCTACAATGCGCTGTTGAGCCAATTGGGTGGAGAGAATGCGTGGCCGTCGACTGACGCGCCTACGATTAATCAATTTGGCGGTGAAATCGCGGCTGGGTTTCAAGCGACCCTTGGGAATCCCAATGGGAGTGGCACGGTTTATTACACGACCGATGGTAGTGATCCTCGGACTCTGGGAGGTGCGGTATCGGGACTGGCTTATTCTGGGGCCATCCCAATCAGCGATGACACCCGGGTTCGGGCGCGGGTCTTGCAAGGGGGAACGTGGAGTCCGGAAATCGATGCGGAATTCACTTTGCCTTTTGCCAATCCGACTTTCCTTCCTTTGGCCAGTGCTGATTGGTCGCAGGATATTAATTGGTCTAGCAACCCTTCCTCTTATCCCGATGGCGCTGATGTGACTGCAGTTGTTCCCGGAGCTGCGGGAGCTGACCGGAATGTCAACCTTCGGGCACCGGTGACGATCGGGAATATTACCTTTGATCTTGAGAATACCGAAAATCGTAGCCGGGTTCGTGATCGGGACTTCGGGAACACGTTGACGTTCTCAAATTCTGTCGGTCCAGCGGAAATTTTAGTCACTGGTGATGGCAGTGGATTCGCGGAATTGGAAGTGGAAGCTGGGACGATTTTGTCGACTGACCTCCGCTTGGATGTGCAACACCAGGACGGAGATTCCGAGTATGGCGCGCTGCGAGTTCGGAGTGAGTTCAGTGGTTTGGGAGGCTTGATCAAGACAGGCCCCGGAATTGCCTCGCTGACCGGATCGGAGAAAAATTATTCTGGAGCGACTGTCATCGAACAGGGCGTGCTTCAGCTGACGGAGCCGGCCGCGCCCTCTCTTAGCAGCTCGGTAGATGTCCTTTCAGGAGGGCAGCTTCGTTTGACATCGGGGACGGGATCGGGAGATCCGGACCGCAATTATATTTTTGGGGGGACGTTGAGTCTAACTGGCTCTGGACGGGGTAACGAAATTGCCGACGGAGCGGGGAATGGAAAACTGGGCGCCCTTCGCTATGACCCGGGGTCATCCAATGATCGAGCGGTGATTTCATCGCCAGTGGTTCTCATGAGCGCTGCTGAAATTCATGTCGAGGGATCGAGTAATCGTTTAGAGATCTCGACTCCATTGATGGGGCCAGGTTCTTTGAGTAAATCAGGAGGCGGAACCCTTTTGCTGAGCGGAGATCAAAGCGGTCAATCTTTCCAAGTGGCCGTGGCCTCGGGGACTCTTGAGATTCAAAGTGAGCTAGGATCGACGGTTGATCTTGCTCCGACGGCGACCTTGAGAGGGCACGGCGGCACGAATGGAATTACGGGCGAGGGGTCGGTTGTTCTAGCCCAAACGCTCTTAGAATCGCCGACTTCGAATGCGAGTCGCTATTCCTTCGTCTTCGGTTCCAACGGTGTTCCTGCTTTAAGCTCTGCTGCTGCGGCTCTCAATGGCACAGCCATTCTTGAGAATGCGCCGACGGGAGTTCTTGCGGTGGATTTTTATCTTACTGGTAGTGCACAGGGTCTCGGAGCGCTTTCTCAGGGAGGGCTGATTGTGCCGTCATCGGTTGATTTGTCAGGAGCACTTTCGATGGCTTCGATTCGAGTCTTTTCTGCGGATCCAACGGGTAATCATGATTTCGAAGGGCAAAGCTGGAGGCCGGTTCAAGGCTTCGATCTCTCCATTGCGACGATGGACTTGGGGCTAAGCTCACCTTTCAATGAGGTGAAGATCTTGGAGGTGACTAACGAGGAGAATACTCCGGCATCCTTTGAGGCGTGGCGACAAAGCGTCTTCACGGCGGGGGAGTTGGCCGACCCGGCGATTTCAGGGCCTTTGGCGGCTCCTTTCGGGGATGGAGTGAGTAACTTGCTTCGCTATGCTTTAGGGGTTCCGAATGGTGCGAATGCAGAGGGCTACCAAGCGAGAATCGAATCAGGGGCATCAGGGATTGGAATGGTGTTCCCATTTGATCTCAGGCGTGACGATATCGTGGTGACCGTGGAGTCGAGCGAAAGCCTCAAGGATTGGTCGGGAGCGGTCACTCTATTTGATTCTGAAATCGATTCCGTTCCGCTGACGCTTGGAAGTGGTTGGGTGCGAGTCTCTGATGAACGGGCAACGGTGAATCAGAGGTTCTTCCGGATTCGAGTCGTTGAAAAGTAGGTGTGTCACGTGTCACGTGTTTTGGTGACATGACAGGATCGGGATTTCTGAACACTTTTTAGGTCAATAACATTTGTTGTTGTTTGTGTTAACTGGGGGCAGGCCGAAAGGCGTGTCCTCAGTTTTGTTTTGCTGGTGGAAAATATGAGAGATACCCAGTTTTATTACTCTACACGGCCTAGTGTCCGATCAGGGGAAATGATGGGCAGCTCCTTGTCCCCTAAACACGGGACGCGGTGGAGTATGGACAGATTTGAGGTGGCGCATTTAGAGTAGATGGTCATGAGGTCTCAATCAGCTCTTCTCGTTGCTTTGTCGACTTCTGCCTCTGTCGGATTCGCAGAGCCATTAATTAATGAGGTGATGGCGAATAATGAATCGACCTTGGCTGATGGGCAGGGGGAGTTTGATGATTGGGTGGAGATTTATAATGGGGGGAATACCCCCTTGGATTTGAGCGGGTATTTTTTGAGTGATGATGCGGGAGATGTGGCGCGGTGGCAGATTCCTTTGGACTCGGGAATCGTGATTCCGGCAGGTGGTTACGCCGGGCTTTGGTTGGATGGGGATCCGGAGGATGGAGCGGATCATTTGCCGTTTCGTTTGGCGTCTGAAGGGGAGGTGCTTTTTCTGACTGATCCTGATGGGGTGACGGTGGTTGATGAGGTGGTCTTGCCGCCGCAGCATCCGAATATTTCTTATGGGCGGGATGAGACGACAGGAGAGTTTCGTTATTTGATCAATCCGACGCCGGGGTTGATGAATGATCCGACGGGGGTGGCGGTGTTGGAAGGGGTGACCTTTTCCGAGGAGGCGGGGACTTTTGAGGCAACGTTTGATTTGGTGCTGTCGACGACTTCAGCTGGCGCGGATATTCGCTACACTTTGGACGGGAGTTTGCCGTCGAGTGGAAACGGCGAGGTTTATAGCGGGGCGATTTCGGTGAGCGGGACTTCGTGTGTGCGAGCGGCTTTGTTTTTGGGGGCGACGCAGATTAGTCCGGTTGAGACGCGGATTTTTTTGGCGGTGGCGAGTGACTTGGCGGGTTTTGATTCGAATCTGCCGATCGTGTTGCTCGACAGTCAGGGGTATGATTATTCGGGCGATGATGATCCGCGGACGGACTATCCGTCACAGCCGGTGTGTTCGGCGATGATTGAAGTGGGGGAGAGTGGGCGTGCGGGCGTGCTGGACGAGGCTCAGTTTGTGGGTCGAGCGGGGATGAATGTGCGGGGAGCGAGCAGCAAGACGTGGCCGAAGAAGCAGTTCAAATTTGAGACATGGGATGAGGAAGACAATGATCGTGATGTGTCGCTGCTGGGGATGCCGTCGGAGTCGGACTGGTTGTTGCAGGCCCCTTATTTTGACAAGACGCTGATGCGGAACGAGTTCGTTTTTCACTGGTGGCGGGCGATGGGGTATTACTCGCCCCGGACGCGCTATGTGGAGGTGTTTTTGAATCCCGATCCGGGCGAACCTTTTGGGATGCAGCATTATCAGGGGGTGTATTTGCTGACGGAGAAGATCAAGCGGTCGGCGGAGCGTCTCGATTTGTCGCGACTGGATGCGGGTGATGTTGCGGAACCGGAGATCACGGGTGGATACAGTGTGCAGGCAACGAATTTGAACGAGGATTGGGTCAATGGGGAGGGGACGCGCTACAAGTATGTCGATCCAGCGGAGGACGAGTTGCTGCCGGTTCAGCAGGCTTGGTTGAAAGACTACATCGATGCGGCGGAGGGTTCGATTTATGCGGCGAACTTTGCCGACCCGGAGGAAGGCTATGCGAAGTATCTCGATGTGCCATCGCAGGTGGATTACGACATCATGCGCGAGTTGAGCCGGAACACGGATGGGGCGAGCGCCTTCTTTTCGATTGATCGGGGCGGGAAGCTGAAAATGGGGCCGCTCTGGGATTACAATCAGGCGCTGGGATTGAGTTCGCTAGGGACGAGTGCGCTGGGCTACGGCTATGAGACTTTTGGTTGGAATGGTTACTACATGCGGGCGGGGCACTGGCTGGCGTGGTGGAACGAGCTGGACGATGATCCGGTTTATCAGCAGGCATGGAATGACCGCTGGGTGGAATTGCGCGAGGGAGTGTTGTCGACGGATGCTTTACTGGCGAAGATCGATGGGGACGCGGCCATGTTGGAGGAGGCGCAGGTGCGGAATTTTGAGAAGTGGGATATTTTGGGGGTGGCGGTTTATGTGGTGAACGGTCGGACGCGGGCGGACCCGGGTGATTTGAGCCGGGATACTTATGCCAAGGAGGTGACCTTCATGCTGGATTGGGTGGAGGATCGGGTGGTGTGGATTGATTCGCAGGTGCCATCGCCGCCGGACTTTTCGCAAAACGGCGGTGCGGTGGGGTCGGGCTACTTGCTAACGATGAGTGAAGGGACTTCCTTTGCGCCTTTTGAGGGAGATGTTTTTTATACGACGGATGGGACTGACCCGATGGATGGGGGTGGCGTGGAATACACGGGGCCGGTGGTGCTGAATGAGCGAGTGCAGGTGATGGCGCGGACGATGAGTTCGGGAGGGAGTTGGAGCACTTTGCGGGATGAGACTTTTGTGGTGGGGACGGAGCCGCCGAGCAGTGCGAACTTGGTGATCTCGGAGATTCACTACAATCCGAATGGCTCAGATGAGCTGGAGTTTTTGGAGATTGTGAATCGGGGTGCAGTGGCGGTGAATCTGACGGGGGTGCGGCTTGCGGAAGCGGTAGACTTTGAGTTTGGGGCAATTGAGATTGGCCCCGAGGAGGTGATGGTGGTGGTGGAAGATGAAGTGGCTTTTGCAACGGCGTTTTCCGAAGGGGTGATGATTGCGGGGCAGTGGTCGGGGAGGTTGAGTAATAGTGGCGAAGCGATTGAATTGCGTGACGCGCAGGGGGCGGTGTTGCATCGAGTGGACTATGGTCAGGAGGGAGAATGGCCGAAGGAAGCGGATGGCGATGGCTTTTCGTTGCAGCTGAGCTCGTTGAGTGATAATCCTGCGCTGGCCGGAAATTGGCGGCTGAGTGCGGGGGAGGATGGCAGTCCGGGAGTTTTTACGGAGGTGGATTTTTATACCTTTGAAGAGTGGCAGATGGAGCATTTCACCGCGGGCGAGATCGGGCAGGTGGAAGTGAGTGGTCCCTTTGCTGATCCTGATGGAGATGGGGTGGTAAACTTACTGGAGTTTGGTTTAGCATCGAATCCCAACGAAGGAGACGGGCAAGATGCAATCCAGCTGAGAGTGGAATCACTCGAGATCGCTGGCCAATTGGGACGTTATGCGACACTGAGCTTTACTCGTCCGTTGAGATCGGAGTTGCAGTATGTGATGGAGCAATCTTCTGACCTTCTTGATTGGAAGGCGAGTCCTCTGATTCTGGTTGGAGCGAATATTGATTCCGTGAATCAGACAGAAACAGTGACCGTGAGGGCAAGGGAAGAGATCGGTAGCCAAGGGAGGCAGTTGCTGAGAATTCACCTTAGGAAATGAGCATGAAAAATTTCTTTCAGCAGTTAGTGGGAGTCGTCGTGTCACCAGGAGGGGAGAACAGGGAGGCCCAGCGCTTCGATTTCCAGCGACGTCGGTGGGATGATGGGAAACCAGGAGGTTTTTAGTATTTAGGACGAATCAAAAGGAGATACGATGAAGAATGATCATTTGAATGCAGCACTGTTGCTGGTCTTATTTTTAAGCGGCGCATCTTTGCATGGGCAGGGCACGCTTTACACTGAGGGACCGGGCGTGAATCCAGCCTTTGAAGATATTCGGGACGACATTTCCAATGGTTATTCAGGAACTGTGATCAATGTGAGCAACGCATTGGTGGAAGGCGGGCTCTATGGCCAATTCGGGATTCAGGACGATCTGAAGATCCACACCCTCGCTTCAAGTGTGGTGAGCGAGAATGCTTTTGGGAACTGGGACCGTTGGTATCAGGAGGACGGCGCGACCCAGATTTTTCGACTGTTTCCTGATGAGGAGAACGTGAGGAATGATCGCGCCTTGGCAGCTCGGATCGAGGCATTTGATGCGAACACAGGCTGGAACGTCAGCGATGGCGAATGGAATGACTGGGTCGCTCGTTACACGATTATCAAGCCCATTAACGCGGCAATCTTTCAGGCAAAAGATCAGGACGTGGAAGCTTGGTCGGTGCATTTGGGAATGACAAGTGAGGGAGAGGTCTTTGTGCAGCATCGGACTCCGTTGCCCGGACAAGCATCGCGTGAGACCCTCATTTCGAACGCGATTGGACAACCTTTCGATGTTCGTGTTCGTGATAACGGTCTCGACTACGAGGTTTACCTCAACGACCAAGTGCAGCCCTTTACCGCGGGACGATTCGTTCGCAATGACGAGCCCGGGGATGACTCTAACACACGGTTCCGCTGGGGAATCTATGTTGGGGCCAAAGAGGTCCTGAGCGAAGCGCTGATCTTTGTCAGTCATGCAACGGTTAACCCTGACATCGACTTTCCCACCGAACCACCCGTTGTGCCGGGCGCTCTCATCGCGGGCTGGGACAGGTGGGACGGCAGTGGAGTGCACGCTCCGAACGTGACCGATGGAATGACGGTTGGCACAAGCTCCAAGTCTGGCTTCTCCCAGGATTCAGATCGACGGGCCAGTAATGATGGAACCTGGGGAACACTGGATATTCCAACAGCTGATGTCACGGCAGATGGCAATGATGACACCGTCAGGTTGACCAACGGATCATCTGGCCACTATGACTTCACCTTGACGGACACCGGAGGAACGGCAAGAGACCTGACCACATTCCATTTTGACGCAGCGACCTTCAGACCCGATTCCGCACGAAATTATGAATTGTCAGTGCTCTCAGGTGATCTCACCGTTGGACCGGTGGCTACCGGGACTGTGCCTTCTGTCGTGGGAGGGCAACAGGATTGGTCGGATTTTGATATCCCGCTCACGGGCTTGACCGACCACACCTTGGATGCGAATGGAACGGTCACATTCCGGCTGGAATTCACCGGGGGCACTCTTGGAGCCGGGGGGCATCATCAGAGCCTCGACAACGTTGCGGTAACCGCCGAGTTGACAGTCTTGCCGAGTGATCTGATCGCAGGATGGGACAATTGGGATAGCGCCACGGCTCCCTCCGTATCCATGACCGCGTCTGGAATTTCCGCATCAGCGACCGCATCCACTTCTTCCGGTAATTGGAGCATTGGTGACAGCGGCGACGATCCCGGTCGCGGTTCCAGTGATGACGGAACCTGGGGAACTTTCAGCTCAGATGGACCGGCGAGTCCGATCACAAACGTGGGGGCCGCCAACTTCACGGTGACCAATGGCACGGCAAGTGCCGAGGTCACTTTCACCATCACCAACAATGGCCCGGGCGACTATGAGCTGAAAAATTTTCACATGGACGCCCTTGCCTTTCGTCCCAACGCACCTCGAGCCTACGCCTTGGACGTGATGGCTGGTAGCGATATCACCGTCGGCAATGTTTTCGCTTCAGGTTCGCCCAGCAGCGACAATAGCAGTAATGCCATCACTCACCTTGCTGGCGGTCTTAGCGGTCACAACCAGCATGACCAGATCGATATCGATCTGACGGGGCTTGCGGACGCAACCCTCGGAACAGGAGAAACGGCAATCTTTCAGCTCAATTTCACGAACGGAACCGGATCCGGAGGGGGGCATCATCTTTTTTTGGATAACGTTGCGGTGAGCGGAGTGCGTAGCTCGACTTTCACCGCGCTTGAGAGCTGGCGATTCGAGCATTTTGGACGTATTGAGAATACGGGGACGGCGGCTGACACTTTCGATTCCGATTCTGATGGTGAGAGCAACTTGTTGGAGTTTGCGACGGGGCAGAGTCCGTTTGCTGGGAGTCGGTTGGAGACACCGGTAAGCTTGAGCGAAAATGAGGTTGAGTTTCGCTATACGCGTAGTCTTGGCGCTATCGAAGAAGGGCTCATCTTCACGGTAGAGTGGAGCGACAGTCTCTTGCCTGATTCCTGGAGTAGCGCTGGTGTTGTCGATCTTCGCGATTCGGAAGGTCCGGTGGGCGGAAATGTTTCATCGCGCGTGGCTCGCGTGCCGATGGGGATCGAGCACAAGAGTTTTTTTCGTCTAAGAGTCAGCAAACCTTAATGAAGAGTATTTAAAATCATTTCAGATGAAGACATCAAATTTCAGCTTATTGGCATTTATTTTGAGCACGGCTCTGGGGGTGTCGCAGGTCTATCAGGAAAGCGGTGGGCTTGTGGTGATGGAAATGGAGAACACCGAATCTTCGTTGGATCTTTGGGAGAAGCAGACTTCGCTTGCGGGGTTTTCGGGGACGGGGTATCTGCAGTTTTTGGGGAATACTTTTGAATCGGGTCCGGCTGACTCGCCTCTGGAATTCAATTTTAAGATTAATCAGGCAGGGCTATATTATCTCCACCTGCATTGTGCGAAGGAGACGCATGAGGGGCGGACGGATGTCGCGAATGATTGCTACGTGCGGGTCGAGGGAGACTTCACCGCAGGGCCGGAGCCGCATGACGGGCATGGCGATAATGCGTCGTTGAGCCTTTTGCAGAGTGATACGAAGTATTTTGGAGGAGCGACGAATGTATGGAAGTGGGAGAACGGGCAGGATTCGTCGGGGGGGAATGGCAATCTTGATCCTGGCGGCGAGGGAAACAAGCGGGTCGCGGTTTATGATTTCAAGGCGGGGGAGAACTACAAGTTGGTGGTCTCGGGGCGCTCGAAGTTCTTCCGGCTAAATCGAATTGTCTTTCGTCACAGTGGGACGGCGCAGAGTGAGGCACAGGATTTGAGCACGCCAGTTTCGGGGGCTTTCAGCGAAGGAATGAGCTTTCTCTATGATGCTCGGAATGATTTCCCGAGTATCGATGGCGGGGATGTTCCTTACTACAAAGACAATGGAAACGGGGCGCTAGCGATTGCGGCGAATGTGGTGGCGAATCGCACGGGCTTTGCTCGGGCTTCGCGGATATTCGATGGGCCGACGGGAACTTACGAGGTAACCATTACCACGATGACAGAGGAAGACGGGGAGTCGGAGTATCGGCTGTTCGTCAATGGAACGCAGGTGGCAACTTACACGAATCCGGTTGTTTTTGATCCGCCGGAGTCGCCGCTTGATTTGCAGTCCAACACGTATACGTGGTCGGGGATTTCCATTCCTAGCGGAGCGACGATTGCGGTGGAGTCGAATGCCAACACTAATGGAGAAATTCCCGAGGCAGGAGGCACCGCTTGGGCCCGGGGTCGGTGGAGTCAGATTGAGTTTAGCAGCACGAGTACGAATGAGGTGGTGAAGCCACCAGCAGGGAGGTTGGCGATTGTTTCGGATGGCAATTCGCCGGACCCGGATGACATCGGGGCGAAGGCGGTGATGTTGGGGGTTTTGAGCGGAGCGGGCTTGCAGGACCGGGTGGTGCACATTTCGCATTCTTGTGATCTCGATCCTTTTCGAAATCCGGGAAACCAGAGTATCGATGCGGCTAATGAGCTTCGTCGGCAGAATAAGCTGCATCAGTTGACGGGCGAGGGGATTAGCTTCTTCGGTCCCTTTCCGAATTTGGCGGATTACTTTAATTGTCGGACTGAGCAGAATGAGGCGGTGAATGATCTACGGGATGCAATCAATGCGTCTTCGGCGAGTGATCCTTTGTGGATCGTGGAGGGAGGCGAGCCGGATATCATTGGCTACGCTTTGCAGGCGGCGGACGTGGCGAAGCGGCAGTTTACGCACGTCATTTCCCACCATCCGGCGAACGACAACAGTGGCGATTTTTTTACGTGGCAGAAGATTCTCGATTTTGGAGTGACCGAGCATCAGATTGGCGACCAGAACGAGGGGCTTCAGGTCCAGATTAGCAGCGGGGCCTGGGACTGGGCCGAGAATCATTCCCGTCCGGAGATCGTTTGGATTTTAGATCAGCTGAAGTATGCCGAAGCGGATGGGGTGGTTGGATTCCAGACGAACAAGTATGACTGCTCCGATGCCGGGATGGTTTACTGGTGGATCAACGGAGCGACGGATGGCGGAAACAAGAACTCCACGCCGGAGGAGATGAGAGAGTTGTTGTTGGGTGAGTTTGCGTCGTCGGGTCAATTTCTGATCGGGCTTGCTTCCGATGCGAGCGTGAAGGAGGACCTGGTGGTTGTGGATGATAGTAAGGTGACCACTCTGGTCGGGGCCGGGGGGAATAATCCCTGGGTGGATCGCGCGACGGTTTATGTCTTCGAGTTGCCTGACTTGGGTCAGGTGGAGAATCCTTTTACAAGTAGCTCCTTGCTTTTTGACTACGTTGCAAAACAGGGGACGCTGAAGAATAACGATCTTTATGGACTGGGTCGTCGAGCGAGCAGTGAGGTTCTTGGGAGCGATTACTACGGGCAGACCGCGACCGTTGATCCGACCGATGCGGTGCTGCTGCAGGCGGACATTTTGACCAATGGCACGGCCATCGGTTTGGTGAATTCTTCCGCCCAAGGAGGAATCGCTTTGCGGGATTATTTGAATGGGCAGTATGATGCCGGCGCGGGAATTGGGGAATATGTTTTCCTTCGCCTGAATAGCGCGGAGCCGAAGAGCGGGATCGTGCGGGCCACGCTGACAATGTCGGAAGGAAGTGCGGCGAGCCCCGTTGATACCCGTCCGCGGATTAGTTACACGACAGGAAGTGGGACGGTAAAAGGAGTGCCTCAGATTGCTGCCGGCTGGGATCAGTGGGGAAGTGGGACCGCGCCTGACGCGAGTGTCACGGGCTCTGGGATTGTTGCGACGGCGACGACTTCAGCGGCGGTTGGAAGTTGGAGTATTGCTGATAACGCGAGCAGTGGTCGGGGTTCCAGTGGTGATGGGACCTGGGGCTCGTTCGATGGAGGAGGCGTGGCGGCGAGTGCGGTGATTTCGGGTTCAGGCTCCAATATGGCGGCTTTCAATGGGGTGACGGATGCCGAGATCACTTTTACGATTACGAATAACGGAGCAGCCGATTGGGATTTAAAAGGGTTCCACTTGGATGTCGTGGCCTTTCGTCCGAACGCGCCACGGAGTTACCAGCTTGAAGTGTTGGGCGGTGATATTTCGCACGGGGTGGTGGTCACTTCGGCTGACGATGAGATTACTCATCTTGGAGGAAATCTTTCGGGGAATCATGATGATCATGATGAAGTTGATGTCGATCTTTCGGGGCTGGCTGATGCGGTATTGGGATCAGGGGAGTCGGCCGTGCTCCAGCTTCGCTTCTCGAGTGGGACGGGCGCTGGTGGGGGACATCACCTCTTTTTGGACAACGTAGCGATTTCGGGAGTGACGGGGGCAGTCAGTGCGATACAGGGATGGCGTTTGGGTCACTTTGAAACCGAAGAAAATGTGGGTGTGGCGGCTGATGAATTTGATGCTGATGGTGATGGGGAAGTGAACTTAATGGAGTTTGCGACGGGGCAAAATCCCCTAAGGAATGAGCTCGCGCAAATGCCCGTTGCGATCAATGGCACTGAGATTGCGTTTCGCTATTCACGAAGCAAGGCGGCGCTTGCGGACGGGGTGAATTTTTTGGTCGAGTGGAGTGACTCGTTGCGATCTGACTCCTGGAGCAATTTGGGTGTCACCGAAGTGGTCGATTCGGAGGATGCTGAGATGGAGGAAGTGGTGGCGACTGTTCAGTCGGGAAACGCGGGGCGGCGCTTTGTGCATCTGCGAGTGAGTTACTAGGTTTCCGCGGCTCTTGGTTAATAAGACCAGATGTTGTGAAAGGCTTCTCCTTAAAATCTCGTCACCCTTCCTGTAATGAAGCGATTGATTTGCGCCATTTTTACAGCAGGAATTTTAGGATGTGCTGCTGAAGGCTTTGAGGGCTTTGAGGGCTTTAAGGTTGGAGGTTTTACGACCTTGAAAAGCGATCTTGGAGAGTGGAGGAGCGAGGAAGGGCTCGCGGCGGTGCACGGGGCTCATGCGAAAGGAGGAAAGCAAAGTTTGCGCCTTCTGGGAGGTGAGAATCATGCGGTCGAATTACATTTAAAGGAGAAGACCGATGAAGAAATGGTCTTGTCGTTTTGGGCCGAGCGTTGGACCAGTCGGGCGCCTTTTTCCTTTCGGATTGAGCAGAAAAGGGGAGGGAAGTGGTCGGAGATTTACCACGGCGACAGCAAGATCAAAGTGGGTGGTTTCCTTACCTTGGTGGAAGTTCCCCTCGAGAAGGGAGCCGAGGGCTTACGATTCGTTTCTACGGCTCCACTAAAAAGTGGCGTCATGATCGACGATCTCTTGGTGGAAAAAGTTCAGCCAATGATTGTTGAAAAGGTGACGACGATTCAGCCGGTGATTCCGGTGTTGATCCTCAAGAAGGATAATCCAGTAGTGGGGCTTCAAGTTGTCACGAAGGGGCGGGGCCAACCGAAGAAGGTGTCCGGCTTGAAGATTGATTTGGAAGGAACGACTGATCCCTCTGCTGTCAAAGCAGTGCGAGTGCTTTTTTCAAGGGGTGAAATGAAGGCCGGAGCTGGAGAGGTTTTTGGTGAGGCGAAATTGTCTGGAGGCGAATGGATTTGTGAAGGGGAGGCAACTCTCGCATCAGGGGAGAATTATTTTTGGGTTTCGGTGGAGCTGAAGGACGATGCTGACATTGACGGAAGAGTGGACGCCAGAGTTCTTGAGGTGGCATTTGAGGATAAAGAGATCGTTGAGCCTGAAGTGACATCGCCGGAGGGTAATCAGAGGATCGGCTATGCCGTGAGACAACGAGGGGATGATGGCTCAAAAGCCTTTCGGATTCCGGGACTAGCAACGACGAAGAAGGGGACGTTGATTGGTGTTTATGATGTTCGGTATCGCACTGGAGGTGACCTGCCGGGTGATATCGATGTCGGCATGAGTCGGAGCACCGATGGCGGACAGACTTGGGATAAGATGAAAGTCATCATGGACATGGGGAATGACCCCAAGTGGCGGTATGATGGTGTCGGTGATCCTGCGGTCCTAGTGGATCGAGGAACTGATCGGATTTGGGTAATCGGAACTTGGAGTCACGGGAATCGTTCTTGGCATGGATCGGGGCAGGGAATGAAACCCAAGGAGACAGGGCAGCTCATGTTGGTCTATAGTGATGACGATGGTCTGAGTTGGTCGAAGCCAATCAATATCACAGAGCAGGTAAAAAAGCCGGAGTGGCATTTTTTACTCCAAGGCCCCGGTGCGGGAATCACGATGAAGGATGGCACGATCGTTTTTGCGGCGCAGTATCAGGATAGTGACAAGCATCCTGATGGTCAGAAAAAGGGAACTCCATTTTCCAGTATTCTCTACAGTAAGGATCATGGAGAAACCTGGCACGTAGGGACCGGAATTAAGTCGAATACAACCGAGGCTCAAGTGGTGGAGTTAAGCGATGGATCATTGATGCTCAACTGCCGCGACAATAGAGGAGGGGCAAGAACTGTCGGAGTGACAAAGGATTTGGGGAAGACTTGGACGCTGCATCCGACAGATCGCAAGGCACTCAACGAGCCGGTGTGCATGGCGAGCCTGATTCGCGTGGGAGGACTCTTGATTTTTTCCAATCCAAATACGACCCGAGGGCGCTACAATATGTCTTTGAAAGTGTCGAAGGATGAGGGGATGACATGGCCTGAAGAAATGCACACGCTCTATGATTCTCGGAACTGTAGCGGCTATTCCTGCCTCAGTGTCGCGGGAGAAAATCTCATTGGGGTTCTTTATGAAGGCCCTACTGAAATGTATTATCTCCGGCTTCCGATCGACGAGCTTCTGAAATAATCTTCGATGGAGGTGGTTGGTATCAGTGGATTAGGTGGATCTTTCGCTTGGATCATTTTGGTTCAGAAGTCAGGTTCTCTGCAATGAAGGAAGATTCAGCTCTTACCATCAAAGGGTTCTCTAAGTTCTTTGGAGAAGTCGAGGCGCTGAATGATGTTTCGCTTTCGGTTGGAAAAGGGGAGGTGGTGGTTCTTCGGGGGGCGAGTGGGGCGGGGAAATCGACTCTTTTGTTTATGATCGCTGGGTTGCTGGCTCCTGATGCGGGTTCCGTCAGGGTGGCCGGGATCGATCCCAACGAGTTAAATGGGGCTGAGAGGACTCGGTTTCGGAGCAAGGAAATTGGGATGGTGTTTCAGGATGCTCGCTTGATTCCTTATCTGGATGTGAGGGCCAATATTTTTGCTGCGGGGGGAGACCCGACGAGGGCTGATGAGTTGATTGAGATGTTAGGCCTCGCTTCGCGTCGAACTCACGTTCCGAAGAAGTTGAGTGCAGGCGAGCAGCAACGGGTCGGTTTGGCCCGGGCTTTGGTGATGGACCCCAAGCTGGTGCTGGCTGATGAACCGACCGGTAATCTTGATGACGAGAATTCAGACTTGGTGATTTCGGGGTTAAGAAAGTTTGCCGATGAGGGCGGGGCGGCTTTGGTGGTGACTCATGATTCGAGGGTCATTGAGAAAGCGGATCGTGTCTTGATTCTTGAGGAGGGAAGGCTTCGGTCATGAGCTACGAAGACTACTACACTTGGCAGGAAGACGTTCCGGGGTTCGGTAAGGAGGCGCAGGAGAAACTGCGTCATTCTACTGCTTTAGTTTCAAGAGTGGGCGGTCTTGGAGGACCCATCGCATTTTCATTAGCGGCAGCTGGAGTCGGGAGAATCATTCTCGCGCACGCCGGGGAGTTGAGGCCGGATGATTTGAACCGACAGATCCTGATGAAGCATGAGGGATTGGGGGAAGCGAGGCATGAGCAGGCGGCGGAAACTCTGCGGAGGTTTAATCCTGATTTGGAGATCGAATCGGTGGGGGAGAATGTTTCGGAGGAGAATGCGAGTGAGCTGATCGGGAAAGCTGATATTGTTTTTTCGTGTGCTCCTCTTTTTGAAGAACGGCTTCTCATGAATCGTGAGGCCATGCGGCAGGGAAAATTTTTTGTCGATGGGGCGATGTGCTCAATGGAAGGGCATATGCTCGCGGTGGAGCCGGGGAAATCGACTTGTCTCGCCTGTTTAATCAAGGAGCCTCCGGCTTACTGGAAACGTCGCTTTCCGGTAATTGGGGCGGTGTCGGCGATGGTGGCGCAGATTGCCGTCTTGGAAGGAATCAAGTTGCTGACTCGTTTTGCTGAACCCACTCTGGACCGCTTGATTCACATTGATACGCTGGAGATGCGGATGAAAAAGGTTCGTGTCCTACGCGATCGGTCCTGCCCCCATTGTTCCTGATGAAACGTCCCTTAGTTGTTCTTATGGCTCTGCTCCTGATTCTTGGAGCTGCCTTCTGGTGGCTGGTGGGGAGTGATGATGAGAGCGCAGCTGGCAAGGGTGATTTGCTGGTGCACTGCGCGGCGGGCTTGAGGAAACCGATGACCGAGATCGCACGGGATTATGAAGAGGAGTTTGGCGTGAAGGTGAATTTACAGTTTGGAGGGTCGGGAGCCTTGGAGAGCCAGTTGCAAGTGGCTGGCGGTGATCTTTATTTGCCGGCGGATCAGGGCTATATTGATTCGGTGCGGGAAAAGGGATTCCTAGACGAAGCGATTCCAGTGGCTCGACTGACGGCTGGGTTGGTTGTGCCAAAGGGGAATCCGATGGGGATCACGAGTTTGGACGATCTAAAGAGAACGGGTTTGAAAATTTCGCTGGGTGAGAAGTCGACCTCGGTCGGAAGGTTTACCTGGTCCGTGTTACAGAAGGAGGGCTACCTGAGTGAGGTGAAGCCGAATGTGGTGGTGACGAAGCCGACGGTGAATGGCATTGTCGAAGATGTCGCGACGGGTGCGGCGGATGTTTCGTTAGCGTGGGATCCGGTGGCTCGGAATTTTCCGGAAGTGGAATGGCTTGCGGTGCCGGAGTTTTCGAAGAGGTCAAAGGAGGCTTCGATCGGGGTTTTGAAATCGAGTAAAGATGCGACGCGAGCGCTGCATTTTGCTCGTTATGCGAGTGCGAAAGATCGAGGGCGTGCGGTGTTCCTTGAGATGGGTTTTGAGGTGCCGGATGATGGAGATTTATGGGCAGAGCAACCGGAGGTGATATTGTTCTCGGGATCGATGTTGCGACCAGCGATTCAGGAGCGGGTGAGAGAGTTTGAAGAGCGTGAGGGGTGTCGGGTGAATACTGTTTTTGAGGGCTGCGGGACTTTGGTGGCGCAGATGGAGAGCGGGGTTCAGCCGTCGGGCTATTTTGCGTGCGACACCCGATTTTTGACGAAGGTTCAGGATCGATTTTTTACAGGAACGGTGGTGACGGGGAACGAGATCGTCTTGCTTATCCGAAAGGGGAATCCGATGAGGCTTACAGGTTTGGTAGATCTTGCCAAATCTGGATTGAAGCTGGGGATTTGCGATGGTGACAAGAGTGCCTTGGGGGCGCTGACACAGACGATGTTGGAGCGTCGGGGAGTCGCTGGAAAACTGACTAAAAATGTTGTGGTGAAAGTGGCCAAGGGGGATGATCTGGTGTCGGCGATGCAGGCTCGCTCGCTCGATGCGGCTTTGATTTATCGGAGCAATGCGCTCGCTAGTCCGGTGACTTTGGAAGAGAACGAGATTGTGGAATTAAATGATGACTTGGCCTTTGCTGAGCAACCTTATGCGGTTGGGAAAGAAATTCCTTATCCTGAGTTGATGAAGAGGTTGGGTGATTATTTGAGTAATGACGAGGCGAGGTCGCAGTTTGAATCGCTGGGCTTTAACTGGAAATTGAAATGATGGAGCAACAACAACAGGATAGAATTTGGAGGGTGAGGCCGGAGTGGCCTTTTCTGCTTTTTCTGGTGTTTGTAGTGGCTGCTTATCTGGGGCTTCTTCTTTTGATGGTGGGGGCAAATGTGCTCACCGTGTCGTGGCAGGACGTAGGGGAGATTTTGAAAGACCCTGATATCCAGCATTCGATCAAGCTGACCTTTGTGACCTGCACGGTGACGGCGATTCTCTCGGTGTTGGTGTCGGTCCCAGTGGCCTATCTTCTGTCACGGTATCAGTTTCGTGGGAGGGCTTTTATTGATACCCTACTGGATATTCCGATTCTCCTGCCGCCGCTGATTGTGGGGCTGAGTCTTTTGATTTTGTTCAATCGGGTTTCACCTTCGGATTGCTGCTGGATGGTGGGCGGTGGATTCTTGTTGGCGGCGATTTTTGGAGGGAGGGGAATGGTGCGGAATGTGACTGCGGGAATGGCGATTTTATTGGGAGTGGGGGCTTTGATTTTGAGCGGATTTGAGAGTTCGTTGGAGGACGTTGTGAGTGGAGTTGGCTTGCCGATGACCTTTCATCCACTGGGTGTGGTGTTAGCGCAATTTCCAGTGGCGGCAGCCTTTGCTGTTAGGACGATGCGGACGACTTTTGATCAAATTAGCCCACGATATGAAGAGGTCGCGATGACCCTGGGCTGCAATCGCGGGCAGGCATTTACGCGAGTCGTTTTGCCGCTGGCGGGCAAGGGTATGGTCGCGGCGGGGACGATGGCTTGGGCACGGGCTTTGGGGGAATTTGGGCCAATCTTGATTTTTGCGGGCGCTACGAGAGGGAGAACGGAAGTCTTGGCGACTTCGGTGTTTCTGGAGATCAATATCGGGAATCTTCCGGGAGCGGCGGCGTTGTCCTTGCTCATGATTTTGTTGGCAGTGACGACGTTATTGTTGGTGAGGTTTTTCGCAGGAAAGGGAGGGGTGATGTGAGCGAAGCGATGCTGATTCTAGAGAATGTGACAGTCAAAGTGGGGAGCTTTGTTTTACCCGAGTTTTCACTGGAGATTGCCAAGGGGGAATGTGTCGCGCTGATGGGGCCGAGTGGTTGCGGGAAGACGACTCTGATGGAGACGGTTTGCGGATTACGGAGAGGACTGACTGGAGGGCAAATTTTTCTCGATGGGCTGGATGTTTCGGAGCTTCCTCCAGGGGCGCGCGGAATTGGATTGGTGTCTCAGGATATTGCGCTTTTTCCAACGCTTACGGTCAGAGAGCAGCTTGAGTTTGGACCTAAGTTGCATGGATGGAATGCTAAGGAAATCCGAGAGCGGGCCGAAGGTCTTGCTGCAGATTTGGGTTTAGAAAAGTTGATGGGCCGGGTGCCGCTGGGGCTTTCGGGCGGAGAGGCGCGCAGGGTCGCTCTCGGGCGTGCGCTGGCTTTGAAACCACGATTGCTTTGTCTTGATGAAGCGCTTTCTGGATTGGACGAAGAGCGACACGAAGAGGTATTGCAAGTGATCAGAAAAATGATCGAGAGTGAAGGAGTGACGGCTCTCCATGTGACGCACTCACGGAAGGAAGCGGAAGCGATCTCCGACCGGGTGGTGGTGATGGGGGTCTAACTCTCTGTGAGGCTTTAATCGTGCAGCAGGATCGTGACGGGATCTTTGGTGAGCGCGTAGAGGGTGGGCAGCCAAGCGGCGGCAGCGCTAACGAGGGGGACTAAGAGCCAAGCGATGGGTGGAAGAGCGATTGAGGTCACCATTGAAATGATGAATACGAGGACGGTGGCGAGGAGGCCAATGAGAGCTGCTCGAGTGAGGAGGAGGGTGGCGATCTTGAGATGACTGACGCCGATGGCGCGGAGGGTGCCAATTTCGGAGAGTCGCTCGCGGACATTGACGAAGGCGAGGTAGGCGAGGGCTAGAAAGGCCCCGGCGGCGATGACGGGATTCAAGACGCCGGAGAAGCGGGCGCGCTCGGTGCGGGCGGTTTGGCGACTTTCGAGAATCGTTCGCTTTGCGGAGCGGGCGCGGTCGCCTGCTTTGTTGCGAGCCTCGGCACGGACGAGGGCGGAGGAGCCGAGTTCGATGATTTGAAGGTCGGGAAGGATGGCTAAAATTTCGGCGCGAATTTCGCCGAGACGGTCGATGCTGGCGCAGTTGCAGCCGAGGGCGAGGATGGCATTGATTTGGTTTTCGAGGCCGAAGATTTCTTGAGCTTCGTCGAGGTGGGTGAGCTTTTTGGCATTCATTCCTTCGCGGGTTGGGCTCCATTCGGCAATGATCCCCGCGTGAGCGCCAGAAATAATGATCAGAAACAGAAAAATTGATTTCATGAGATTGAGCGGGAGTGGAAGTAGTTAATCTCCGCTGGAATAAAAAGCATCCTACGATATCTTACGGCCGATAACCACAGAAGATGATGAGTTTTAAAA
>JBDMZE010000023.1:0-71443 GCA_039769075.1 Akkermansiaceae bacterium
AAAGAGATCTCTTCTTTCGCAGATTTGCGAGACGCAATGACGAGGCGAGCGTAGCGATACGAGGAATGGAGTCTCGCAAATCTGCGAAATCCGCGCCTCTCAGGCGGGGGTCATGAGGCTTTCATTTCGTGAAGTAGGTCATTGGGTGACTCGTAGCCTAGGATGTTTCGCGGACGATTATTGCTCATAGCGGGGATGGAAAGTCGTAGTGTGTGCGATTCGATTACTGTCCCTGGTTTTCATGGTGATGGTGACAGCATCTGCCGCCGAGGAGACCGTGAAGAGGCTGACGTTGTCCAACAGAGCGGAGCCTTGGAAGCCTGACGTGATAAAATCGAGATCGGAGCCGACGGTGCCATTCCAGGTGGCGGACCCCGCGATATTCAAGCGATCAGGATGGCGGGAGACCCATTGAATTGTCTGCCCATTGTCTGAAATGACCAAGGTGTCAGCGCCAGCATAGGTCAGCTCCTTGACCAGACGATTCATGGCGATCTGGACCTTCTGGGAGTCTTCAGCAGCTTCTTTGCCGTTGATAAATATATTGGTGGATGTCTCCATCAGCATACCGGCAAAGACCAACACGATCCCAGATAGGACAAGAGTGGCGATGAGCTCAATGAGGGTAAATCCGGCTCGATTTCGGCATTGAATCTTCATGGGACTAGGGAATCGGGAAGAAATAAGAGGTGAGGCGTTCACCTTGGCTATTGCCGATGGTGACGCGTAGGACGTTCTCCTCTCCCGAAGCGGGAGTGATCTCATGTCCGTCTGGATTGAAATCGACCCAATCATTGGAGATCAAGGTGTACGGGGGAGGGGGGGTCGCATTGGCGGCTTGTTCAATCGCCAGAGCTAAGGTGGGGAGGTCGGTGGGGTCGGTGGGGTCGGTTGTGCGGTAATAGTGCCAGATAGCGTCCATTTCCGTCCGGAGACTATGAGCTTCCGGCAATCTTTGTGCGGCGCGTCTACTGCCTTCGAGACCAGAGCTGATCAGGGGGAGCATAAAGGCAACCAACACTGCGGCTAAGGTGAGAGTGACGATCATCTCGATGAGCGTGAAGCCGCATCTGCTGCGAGAGATCGCTGCGTGAGGGAGGTGGGACTTTGATTTCATGGGATCAATCCAGTTTCTACTTGGATGGTAATCGTCTCGGATCTTCCTCCGCCGGTCAAGGTGATGGTTTGGTTTGCGCTAAGAAGAGTATTTGTATCGTCCATGGGCCTTCCCCAGGAATCGAAGCGGATAACGGTGCCGTCGGTCGCCGATACGCCATCGGAGAGAGTGGCTTGTGTCCCTCCAGCGCCGGGAATATTTTTGGGAATAAATCCCTGACCGGGGAAGACCACTGGCCCGATCTGGTAGGTGGTGTCGTTGGTGAAGATCAAGCGCCATTCATAGGTGTCGGCTTGAGCCCGGAGCTGGGCGTAACGTAAATGGGATTTCAGTCGATCAGCTTCCGTGACCAGATTGGGAGTGGAGGAAGGGATGATGCTTACCGCGATTGCGGTCAAAATCCCGAGCAGGATCAAGGTTGTCAAGACTTCGAGCATGGTAAAGCCACCGCGGTGCGGGGCTTTGGTTGATTTGCAGTCAGTCATTGGGTGAGATCCCCTCAGGGTGAAAATTGAAAAGGGCCGAGCTCACGGGAAGGTTTCCCGTAGTGAGCTCGGCCCCGATTAAATTAGATACTTAGAAGAGTAAAAAGGGAAGCTGCAGCCTAAGGCCCTGTTGCAGCCGTCTTCGTCCAAGAGCCGGGGTTGGTGGCAGACGATGGGCTGCGGGTCAGGTTCACATCAGTTTCGCTTTGGAAGCTGACGGTGCCTCCGACAGCAGTAACATCCAGCTCATAGTCTTTTCCAAGAGTATCAACTTGTGAAAGCCCCAATGCGGCGAAGGTGGTGCTATCATTTACCCAACCGCCAGTTTTCAAGCTTTCGTTGCCCCATGTGAGAGCTTCACGGCCATTCAGCTCGGAAACGGCTGCATCGATGGCCCGTTCTTTAGCAGCAGTGGACAGGTCGACGTATTTAGGAACTGCGACAGCAGCGAGGATGCCGAGGAGCACGAGAACGGCGATGACCTCAATCAAGGTAAAACCATTCTTCTTCTTAGCTTGTGCGGTTACTTTAGTATTAGTTCTCATAGGCGTATTTTTTGGATTGGTTGATTATTTGAGCTTTTTGATTTAAAAGCTGTCAACATTATTAATTTAAAATACCCGTAACGGCAAGAGTTTTTTAAAAATAATTTCAAAAACTATTCCCAAAAAGAGAGGAATCCTTGTAGTTGCGGGGAATTCTCAACGATCTTCGAGGTGTAGAAAAAAGTGAGAAAGTGGAAAAGCATGCAATTTTTCTGCTCGGATCTCCTCGGGCTTTGTTGCTTAAAGGTCTAAAGCTCAGGAAAAAGGTGATTGGCTAGCGCGGGTCGTTGCGCAGGTTGCTTGGTGTTCCGTCACCTCTTGGTGAGCGAGGCCCCAGAGTTTTTTAGTACTTTGGAGCTGATCTCTTTCCCGAAAGGGGAGGATCGTTTTAGGGGGGCGCGTCGTCCTCGTGCTCGATCTCCTCGGGCCTAGCAGCAGTGAGGCCAGGAACATTGAAGGAGAAATTCGTAGCGTTGAGGTAGTCGTCCAGCATGGTTGGACGATTGGCCTCGCGTAAGGCGATTTCTTCGGTAATGAGGCCCTGCCGGACTTTGGCGGCGAGAGAGAGTTCGAGCGGACACATGCCCACGTTGAGCCCTCCGGTGAGCGCATTGTAAAGTTGGTGGGAATTGCCTTCCCGGATCATTGTCCGCACCGCAGGGGTCGCGAGTAAGATCTCGCGGGCGGCGACTCGACCTGTTCCAGATGCGCGAGGCAGAAGAACCTGGGTGACGATGCCTTGGAGAGCAGACGCAAGCTGGAAGCGGACCAGGGCCTGCTGCGATGCGGGGAAAACGTCAATAATACGATCGACTGTCTGTGAGGTGTCACTGGTGTGCAGGGTGGAAAAGACGAGGTGCCCCGTCTCACAAGCGGTCAGGGCGAGGTGAATGGTTTCCAAGTCACGCATCTCTCCCACGAGAATGACGTCCGGGTCCTCACGAAGAGCTGACTTCAGTGCAGGACCGAAGCCGTGCGTGTGCATGCCTAGTTCACGCTGGGTAATGCAGGATTGCTTTTCGGTATAGGTATACTCGATCGGGTCCTCTACGGTCAGGATATGCTTTGGGCTGCGCTCGTTGATTAGGTTGATCAGGCAAGCCATCGTGGTTGATTTTCCAGTTCCGGTTGCTCCGGTAAAAAGAACGAGACCACGAGGGACCTTGGAGAAGCGGTAGATCGATTCCTCCATGGTGAGATCTGCGGGGCTTGGAATAACGCTCGAAATCAAGCGGAAGACAGCGGCGAGACCCCGTTGCTGACGGTGGATGTTAACACGAAACCGCGTGCGTCCACTTGGAAGATCGAGTGTGTGGCTGATATCGATCTCTAGTTTTTCTTCAAGCGTGACCATTTGTTTCTCATTCAGCATGCTGAAGATCACCTCCTCGCACTCTGCAGGGCTGAGAGGCTGATATTCTTGGTTCAAGGCGCGAAGCGCTCCGTCGATTCGAAAGGCGGGGGCTCGCTCCGGGGCGAGGTGCACGTCGGAGACCCGTCGTGTCACCGCGAGTTCCATTAATTCAGGTAAAAACATGGTTTCTGAGGTGGGTGTTTACTATTTTTCAGTAGCCATTTTGGTCATGTCCCACATGGGCAGGTAGATCGCCAAGGCGAAGAAGCCGACGACGCCAGTCAGGGAGACGATCAGAATAGGGCCGATCGCGTCTGTCATCTTCTTAATGGTGTAGCTGATCTCGATATCGTAGTGCTCGGAGACATGCTGAAGCATCTCGTCGAGGCGACCGGATTCCTCGCCAATCTTGACCATATTGACCAGCATGGGGGGAAAGTAAGGGGATGCGCTGAGCGGACCAGCAATGCCGTGACCTTCTTCCAGCAGCTCACAGATTTCTTTAAATTCTTCGGCAATGGCAGCATTACCGACGGTATTCTCAAGAATTCGCATTGACTCAAGAACGAGAACGCCGCTCGACTGAAGGAGAGCGAAAATACTGGCGAAACGGGACATCGCCGCCTTGATCAGGACGGGCCCAATCAGCGGCACTTTGAGCATAAAGCGATCGCGGGCCAAGATTCCCCGCTTCGTTTTATTAAAGTGGCGATGATACAGCACGCCGCTGATGATGACGCCGATGAGGATATATAGGCCGTAGTTCAGGAGAATATGGCTCATCGTCATGCATAGGCGTGTCGGCGCAGGCAACTCGAGGGACGCCCCTGCGAAGAAAGCCGCAAATCGAGGAATAACGAAGCCGACCATGACGAGGAAGGCGATTCCGAGAACTCCGACTACGATTTGCGGATAGCGCATCGCGGTCTTGATCTCTGCCTTAACCTGAGCCTCGTGCTCGATCAGGTAGAGCAATCGGTCGAGAACCTCTGGAAGCGTTCCAGCTGTTTCCCCTGCTTCGATCATGCTACAATAAAGCGGCGAAAAAACATCTTGATGCTTCGCGGTAGCACTGGAAAGGCTCATCCCGCTTTCGATGTCATCCTTGATGATGCCTGCCAGTCGTTTGAGTCGAGGCTGTTCCGTCTGCTCCTTAAGGATCCCGAACGCCTGCGTCATCGGAATGCCGACGCGCACCATCGTAACGAGTTGTTTGGTAAAGACGATGAGGTCTGATGGCTTTACCTTGAAATGATGAGTCTTTAGGCGAGCAATTAGATCCTCTTCGGATTTGCTGCCGGCGTCCCGCAGATCGATTGGGATGAGACCCGATTCGGAAAGACGGGTAATCGCTTCATCAAGCGTTTCCGCAGTGAGCGTGCCCTTCTTTATTTTTCCTGCAGGATCGGATGCTTGGTAACTAAATTCAGCCATGAAAAATTATCTGCCTTAGCAGATAATGGCCTTTAAGCGATAAAATAGCTATGCGAATTATTAATTTTCACAAAGCAACTTTCGCAGCAGCTTCTTCGAGAGTCGTGTATCCCATCTGTGCTTTGATCGCAGCGTCATCCCGCATTGTCGTAAACCCTTCCGCCCGTGCGGCTTCAAGGAGTTCACTCTCGGCGGCATTGGCTGTGATGAGTTCTTGCAGCCTATCGCTGAGAAGGAGCACTTCGTAAACGCCGACTCGGCCACGGTAGCCAGTATTGCGACAGCGGGAGCAGCCCTTTGCTTTGAGGAACTTGGACTCGGGATGGTTACTCAGTCCCCAGTAGTTCAAAGCCTCGGGAGGCGGTGACCAAGGCTCGGCGCACGTATCGCAGACCCGGCGTAAGAGACGTTGGCCGATGAGGCATGTAATCGTTGAAGAAATGAGAAACGGTTCGATGCCCATATCGACGAGGCGGGCAACTGTGCCAATCGCAGTGTTCGTGTGGATTGTGCTAAGAACGATGTGGCCGGTCAGCGCCGCTTGGATCGAGATCAGGGCGGTCTCGCCGTCTCGGATCTCGCCGATCATCGCGATATCCGGGTCCTGACGAAGGATGGCCTTCAGACTACTGGCAAATGACATTCCGGCCCGGGCGTTGAGCTCGACTTGGCGGATGCGGGGAATCTGGTATTCGACCGGGTCCTCAACCGTGATGATGTTCACTTCCGGGCGATTGAGCATCCCGAGCACTGAGTAGAGAGTGGTGGTCTTTCCACTTCCCGTCGGTCCTGTATTGAGGATCATGCCGTGTGGCTTATGGATGGTGTCCTCAATCTTAGTGATATCGGCTTCGCGCATGCCGAGCTGATCAAGTTTGAACACGAGTGAGTTCATGTCGAGGAGACGCATGACGACGTTCTCGCCATGGACGGTGGGCATCGCTGAAACCCGGACATTAATCTCCCGACCACTGACCCTGGCACTGAAGCGGCCATCCTGGGGGACACGAGTGACAGCGATATCCATGCGTCCGAGAATTTTTAAGCGAGAGACCACTGAAAGTAGCAATGACTTAGGGATCGATGGGAGGTCCTTTAGATTTCCATCCACCCGGAGCCGAACTTGGACATGAGTCTTTTCTGGGCAGACGTGCACGTCACTCGCTCCCTCACGAACGGCACGTGTGATGATCCAATCGACAGTGCGCACAGCGGTTGCGCCCTCCGCCATGTCCTTCAATGCCGCAACTTGGGACGCTCCGCCTTCTTCACCGTCCTCATCTTCTGCCTGCTTGGAGCCGTAATCGACTTTCTCGACATCCTCCATTTGTGAGCCGACTCCGGAGGCAAGCCCGTAGAGGCCATTCATGAGCTCGTTGAACTCGGTCTCGGTGCAGATGACGGGTTCGAGCTCCATCCTGATCTGGCGCTGCACCGTATCCATCTCGACCACCTCTGTGGGGTAGGGCATGGCAACGAGAAGAATATTTCCTTCCCGCCTCAGCGGGACCATGCGGTGTTTGCCAGCCATGGAAGCGGGCAAGAACTCTACAAGCCCCGGAATCAAAGGATAGCGATCGGGTTCGTATTTTGGGATATACAACCGTTTGCTGAGGACATTGACCATGTCAGTGTCCGCAACCATTCCCTCGCGAAGGATATACTCCTCCACCTTGAGACCGACAGGTCTGGGAGTATTTTGAACCTTATGGAGTTCCTCTTGAGAGAGAAAACCCTCTTCAAAAAGCACTTCTTCGAGCCTTGTATTCATTCTTGGGAACCTCTGTCTACTTACCGTCGTAGTTCACCGGCTTTTGGCCGCTGGGAAGAATGTAAGGAGTGAGGAAGATCAAGGTGTCGCTGAAATAGTTCCGGTTCGAACTATTCTGGAACATCGCGCCTAAGCCTGGAATATTCTTCAGGAAAGGGATTCCTTCCTCTTGGAGGCTATTACTTTCGGAGGAAAGTCCACCGATCACCGTCGTTTGTCCCGTTGCTAGGTAGAGGGACGTCACTGCTGAGCGCGTCAGGATTGGGGTTTGAAGGTTTCCATCGATTGAGATCGACCGAGTGTCATCAAAATCGTCCTTGGTGGTGTTGATGTTGAGCTTGACCCAATTCGTGTCAATGACTTGAGGAGTGACTTCCAGACGCAGCGTCGCTTTTTTGAATTCAATCTGGCCGACAGCGCCGATTCCGGTCCCGGAGGAAGAAGCGAAGGGCCTCTCCTCACCGCTTTCAATAATCGCAGTCAACTGGTCAAGGGTCGTGATCGAGGGACGGGAGACGATATTGAGTCGACCGTCTTTTTGAAGGGCAGAAAGTTGAGCCTGAAGGAGCTGGGTTCCTCTTACGCGGCTGAGGCCGTAGATGAAGCCGGTTCCGGAGGAATCAAACCCAGCGGGAAAGTTGGAATTGAAACCACTTCCGTTAGGTGTGATGCCTGTTGAAAGTTCCCCGTCACTAGAGGTATCGAAGACGCCCCATTGGACGCCGAGTTGGCGAGCGATTTCGTTGTTCGCCTGCACAATCACTGCTTCGATCTGAATTTGATAGGAGGGTTGGTCTAGGCCCTGAATGAGCTTGCGAGCTTGGGCCATGTCGGAGGGGACTCCGTGGATGATCACCTGGCCGGTATTCTTGTCAGCTTTAATGGTAAAGCCACTGGCTTTGGTAAAGCCACTGGCTTCGATGCCATCAGAATCGCCCGCTAGATCTTGGTCTTCGTTGACGGCCTGCATCGTTGCGGTGACCGATGCGGTAAGACTATCGAGGTCGGCGTAGTGGATGCGGATCATTTCGACCGCCATCGGCTCGGAACGCTTCCTTTTCTCAGCCACTTGGGATTGCTCGTGCAACGCTTGCTCTATCGCGATTTGATCTTGGATGTCCTGGACCGAGTAGATGCTCAGGATGTCGTCCTTAAGATCATATTGGATTCCACGCGCTTCGGTAAGAGCCAAAAAGAGATGATCCCAGCGGGTTTCGTGCCTCAGGCTCACGTGAACCGGTCCACTGATGTTATTGCTGATGATGACGTTCAAGTCCGCGGCGTCGGCGAGGGTGCGCAGGAGCACTCCAATATCCATCTCGTGGCTGAGCACCATATTTTTAATAGCAATTTGAGGCAACGGATCCGGCTTTGCTGATTCAAGGGCTGCGGCCTTTTCTTTGTGAAAATTGCGGAGTGAGGAAAAGTCTGGGGCGGGTGGGGCAGCAATGGACGAGTTCGCAGCGGCCTGCTTCCACGCCTTGTAGGTATCGTCATCAGTGGCTAAGTCTGAAGGACTCTCCAAGGGGAAGCTGCAGCCGGCAATGATGAAACTGGCTCCCAGGATCCCGCAAAATTTGCGAACGTGCCTGTAGAGCGTGGGACGATTGAGAGGCTTATCAGAAATGTTTTTCATTGGTTTATTCGTTGCGGTCTCCAGTAATTTCCGATGGTTCAATAATTTGCGGCACTGTAATTCCCGGTGGTGGTTTAATTTCCAGTGGTCTTGTGGTCTGTAGCGTTTTCGTTCTCTGTGGTGATTCTGCACCATCCGGCTTTTCTAGCCGCACATTGACTGAGTCGTTTGCACCACGGCGAATCAATTCGATATGGTTAGGATAAATTTGAGATAGGGTGAATTCTCCCCCTTCGATTGCCTCTCCAGGAATATAGTTCTGGCCGTCGATAATTGCGATTACTTTGTCTCCTATACTGAGAAAACCCACATACTTGGGGAGAGGCACGACATACTCGGCGGAAGGGGACACGGGATCAATCTTATCGTCGATGATGAGTGGGCGCTCACGGAGTGGATTTCGGGGCCATTCGGTAGTGGCTGCCGCCAAGACGCGCTCTTCGCGATCCGTTGCCTTTCCCTCGTCAAGGTTCACTTTCACCTTTGCAGTCAAAGTGGGGAAATCGATGGAGACCCGCTCGGACGGAGCGGCTGGCGGACTAAACAACGCCGGTAGATGAACAATCCCCGCACCAATTGTGGCGGCTCCTGCGAGGCCTAATAATATTTTTTCTCGAAGTATCATTGGATTGCAAGCCAGACTGAAATGCTCATCTCGTGTCCGAGATTGGAGACTTCGATCGCAAACGACTCGATAGAGTCTACGGATTTCATCTCATTGAGTCGATTTAGAAACGTGTTGAAGGAGGAAAATTCGCCACGCATGCGCGCATCGATCCGCAACATTTCGCGACCGCCCTGAAGAGAGCGGACCTGAGGTGTCACCGTAACGAGCTCTACTTTGGAATCGCGTGCTAGGGATTCGAATACGTCCGGTAATTCGGCGAGATCTTCGAGCTTGAGCGGTTTGAGCTCGTTGACCGAGATGGTCTCGGGAAAGTCTTTCAGTTTACGCTGCTGCAACGGGATATAGATTGGAATAAAACCTTTCTGTTCCTCAATGTCGGCTTCCAATTCTATGATGGCGGCGCGGGCCTTGGCGATACCCCGAGAAGATGGGAGAATTCCGATCAAGACAATAACGAGTAAGATGGTCGTCAGGATTGCTGGGAGAACCAGTTTTTCCTTAGTTGATGTTCGTCCGATTGCTCCCATTTTCTCTAGTTGGTGGTGATATCTGAGCTCTCATCAATGGTCTCCACGCTCAAGGTGAAAGTGAGGTGTAATTTACCCGAGCTACTAACGAGTTCCGTCGAGTCGACCTTCACTTTGTGGAATAGACGCGACTGATCCAAGCGCGCAATATAAATGGTGAGAGAGGTCTCCAGTGAGGTGCGTTCCCCAGTGACGACGCCTTTTAAAAGTAGGGTTCCCTTTCGATCTGCTGCGGAATTAACAGGGCTTTTCTTTTTGGTTTCCGCTGAGGGATCTAAAAAGGAAATGGTGCTGCCCATTGCCGCTGAGACATGGAGGAGTGATACATTTTGAGGGATAAGTCGTGTGATTTCTGAGACGAGGGCAATGCTTTCGTAGCGATTTGTCGCCGCCCTACGCCGCTCTTCGAGTGACAGAACCTCCTCCGAGGCTTCCGTGATGATCGCCTCGGTGAGTTTAGGGCCTAGGTCTTTCAGGTTCTCTTCAAGCTTATCCTGCTCTGCTTCCAGTTTGAGTAAATCCAATCGCTGCGAATTATAGAATATAGTGGCTGCAACTAACAATGCGATCAGTAATGCAGAGATTGTGATCGCGAGCTTGTTATGCTTTCCCTCCTCCTGACGTTCCTTGTAGGTATGAGCGAAATTGATTCCCTCCCGAGTGCCCTCGATCGCCAAGCCGAAAGCGGGGCCGAAAGCGATTCGATCTGCCTTGTCAACTGGAGGGGGAGACTTCGCGTGCAACTCCTGTGAGTCAAAGGGATCGATTGCGATCACCTTGGACGAGAGTTGCTGGGCGATGAACCCAAATAGCTTCCCTCTCGCCGCAATCTCGCCACCTAAGAAAATCGTTTCGATTGGCTCGCTATCAAAATTGCTTTGATAATACTCAACCGTTCGCTTGATTTGCCGCACCGTGCGTTCCAGGACTGGACGAAGCAAAGTGAAGGCCTGCTCATGATCTTGGCGTTCTTCGAGGGAAAACTTCGCTTCCTCAAGACCGAGGTTAAGAACAATCTTACAGGCTTCTCGTTGAACCAGGTTTGAGTCGTATTCCTTGACAAGCGTCTCCGCGAGACTTTGGAGTCCCAAAGGAATGTTTCTTGTGAAAACAAGCCGCTTTTCGAGTAGGACGCTTACGGTCGTGGAGAGTTGTCCCAATTGGCAGACTAATACCGGAGCTTCTGGTTTCTCGTCGTCGTGAAGGTTGACGAGATTGCGCAAGGCTAAGAGAGGAAGCCCAATGCCGGACAGAAGATAACCTGTTTGAGAAAACGCTTGCTGAACATCTTGGACACACTCCCGCTCGATAAGTGCGCCGGTAATGTTTAGGGTGGCACTAGTTTCTTCTCCCTCCTCAATCTGGAAGTCTACTACCGTTTCGTCTTCCAGGAATGCGTCTTCGCGTTGAAGCCCCCAATACACAGCTCCGGGAAGTCCTTCTGGGGCTACGTTCGGAATCTTAATGTGATGAATCCGCGCTTTATCCAGTTTGGGCATGGCCCAGATCTCAAGCTCCTTCGATGAACCGCAAAATTTCTTTAATGCGTTCTTCAAGACCGTGGCAAATCCGGAGGACTCGATCTTTAAGCTCGGGTCGAACTCAAACGTTTTCCATTTTTCAGCAAATAGTCCTCCCTCAGAAGCCTTTTTCAGCTTCACCATATAAATCGTGCCATATCCAATCTCGATCCCCACGGTCGCATTTGGATGCGCAGCGCGTTTCGAGTTTTTCGTCGAAAGTCGTTTCGAAATAGCTGGGCTATCAGAGTCAATCATCTTACTTGATTAAACTTAAATAACTGGCGGCCTGTGGATTGCCAAGGAAATTTCGATTTGAGAAAAATCCCTGAAATCCCCATTCGTTTTGGGACTTTCAAATACAGCTGTGGTGATCGATTTTGCTCTCGATTTATTGGGAACTTGGTCGAGTTCGTTCCCATTTCCGTGGGATTTTTTAAAACTCCCAAAAGGTCTCTCGGAGAGATTGATTATAAACTTATTCTGGGCCGGGCTGGTTTCCGAGGTCGAGGGGAAGGGGGGCATGTCGATTTCCAGAAGCGCATGTCGTGGGCGCAAAGTTTCTCTGCGATGAAGGAGTCTTAGAAGTTTGCGAATGCCGATCGCTCTGTTGCCTACTTTAATTTCAGGGCAATCTCCCGAACCTTGGGGTCTTTGATTTCAGAAACTACCGACTCCATCACATCGGGATGGTGGTCTCCCAGGTTCTTCCAGCGCTACCGAAAGCTTTTTGGAATGGGGATCATTTTTTGGCGGAGAGGGTAACGTATTCGTGGCGAGTGACTTGGCCGTCGTTGTTTTCGTCGAATCGTTTGAAGCGGGTTTCGAGGTCGGGGCCGGTATGGCCGGTGAGGTATTCCTCCAGGGTGAGGATGTCGTCTTTGTTGGTGTCCCAACGGTTGAAGGGGATGTTGCGATCTCCTTTTTTCTTGGGGGCTTCAGTCTTTTCTTTTTGGTCCGAGGGCGTGGTGGAGAGGGCAGAGGCGGTGTAGGTTTTAGAGCCTTTTGTGTTGGTGACCTTGGGGTAGCCGCGGAGGAAGTTGTTTTGGTCGATGAGGTTGAGGAAGTAGTGAGTCGTTCCTTGGGGGAGTTCGAAGGTGGCGGTGTTGCCGCTGAGGGTGCCGGGTTGGCGGAACCACTCTTCGTGACGTTGGCCGCCGTTGAGGGTGTAGATGAGTTGGGCGCTGGTGACTTTGGCGCCATTGTCCTGGAAGGTGAGGGCGACTGTTTGGCTGTCGCGATGATGGGTGAGGACGGTGGGGGCCTTTTCTTGGTTGGGAAGAGGGGTGGCGCAGTCGGGGTTGTAGTAGGGTGGGGTGGCCTTCATTTCGATGAGGGCGGCGGTGAGGGTATCGTTCATCTCGCGGACTTTTTCGGGCATTGTTTCGACGAGATTATTGGCCTCTTCGATGTCGATTCGTTCGCTGCCTTCGTAGAGTTGGAAGAGTTCGAGAGGTGGGCTTGAGGGGTTGTCGAGGTGGTCGTAGTTGCGGACGAGTTTGTAGTCGCCGGTGCGGATGGTGCTTTCGAGGGCGACGCCGTGGGGGAAGTGCCAGACCATGGTGTCTCGGACGGAGCCGTCGGGGTGGGTGACGGGATCTTGGTTTTTGAGGTGAGGGAGGAGGTTGCAGCCGTCGAGGTTTTTGTCGGCGGGATTGGGAGTGCCGGTCATGGCGAGGATGGTGGGGTAAAAGTCGAGGCCGTTGGCGATGGTGTGGGATTGGGTGCCGGGCTCGATGCCGGGGCCGGTGATGATGAGGGGAACGCGAGTGCCGCCTTCCATCGCAGAGATTTTTCCGCGGGAGAGGGGGTAGTTGTCGGTGTAGCGCTCGTCGGGTCCGCCTTCCATGCCGCCGTTGTCGGAGGTGAAAATGAGGTAGGTATTTTCGCTGAGTTTGTGGCCGGGCCAGCGAGGGTCGTCGGTGGTGTCGAGATAGGAGAAGACTTGGCCGAGGTAGTAGTCGAGCTCTTGGATCATGGCGGCGTAGAAGGGGTTCTTCTGGCCAGGGGTAGCTTTGGTGTTGGTCTTGGCTGGGTCGATGCCGAGTTTTTTGGCGTAGTAGTCGAGGTGTGCTTTTGAGCGGGTGTGGATGGGGGAGTGAACGAGCCAGGTGGCGTAGTAGAGGAAGAAGGGATCGGCTTTGTGGGCGTCGAGGAGGGAGAGGGCGTCTTGGTTTGTTTGGTGGAAGGGGTAGCCGTTTTCATCGAGGCGGAAGGGGTCGTCTTTTTCGGGGGTGGCGAATCCGGTGAGGCGGTCTTTCATGGAGGAGCGGGAGCCGCGATCAGAGTGGGTGTGGTGGAAGCCGACGTCCTTGGGTTGGGGGAAGGCGTTGTGGTCGATGGCGATGTGCCATTTTCCGCAGTGGGCGGTGGTGTAGCCGTTGGCGGAGAGGGCTCGGGCAATGGTTAATTCGTCTTCGGGCATGCGGCCGCTATACCAAGGATCCATCATGCGGACGTTCTTGTTGCGAGGGTTGGGTGGGGCACCTCCGACGACATGGGTTTTTTGGGCGCGGGCAGGGTGGTTTCCGCTGATGATGGCGCAGCGGGAGGGGGCGCAGGTGGGGGCGGGAGAGTAGGCCTGCCAGAACATCATGCCTTTCTTGGCGAGGGCATCGAGGTGGGGAGTTTGATAAGGGGATGGGTCGTCGACGTCGTAGCATTTCACGTCCTGCCAGCCGAGGTCATCGGTGAGGATGAGGACGATATTGGGCTTCTCGGGACGGGAGGAAGAGGGTTCTGCGAAGAGGGAGGCTGATAGGAGAAGGAGGGTGAGGAGGATTCTCATTGAGGGATTGAACAGTAACGTCGCAGGGACGCGAAGTTTTTTTAAGGATGCTGCCGCTTTTTCATGACTTCTTTTTTTGGGCCTGCAACCCGTTTTCCTGATGAGACACTCGATTTGGCTGACGGAGAGAAGAATCTCCGGGGTTTGATGGAGGTGGTGTTGATCATGAGAGAACAGTAAATTTACATTTTGTAGTATGTTGTTGTTCCATTGGGTCAAGATTGGGTTTTGTGGGAGATTAGATAGCACTTTCTGCGCTCGGGGATTCGCGGGTGGGGGAATCCCAGGGCGGCGCTCGTGTCTCGCTCTACCCTTCGCTGAGTTAGTTTGCCCCTTTGGGGCAGGAGAGGGAGTCGGGTTGATGGGATAAGGACTTTGAGGGTTTAGGGGGAATGAAAAAGGCAAAGCACATTGCGGTGCTTTGCCTTTTTGGTGAGGGGTTTGGCTGGGGGTTAGTGGTCGTGATTAAGAAGTTTCTCCTCCTTTATTTGACGCCCCATTTTTTGTTGGGATCTGGTCCGAGCTCGAGTTCCAGGGTTCCGCCTTTGGCGAAGTCGGAGAAGGAGAATTGGAAAGAGTTCCATTCTTTGCCGTTGAGCTTGGCGGATTGGATGTAGCGATTCTCAGGTGCCTGATTCTTGGCGATGATGGTGAACTCGCCGCCGTCGTGGTAGTCGGGGTTGAGCTTGATGGTGACCTTGTCGAAGGTGGGTGCGAGGATGTCGAACTTCGGGTCCTGTGCGGCACCTCCGGTCATGTCGAAGAGGCCGATGGCCATGAGAGCATTGAGCGCGCCCATTTGGCCTTGGTCTTCATCGCCATTGTAGCCGCCATCCGGGGTGATGTCGGAGAAGGTCTTGGTGTGGACTTCGCGCACCCAGTATTGGCTGAGCCAGGGTTTCCCGATGTGGGAGAAGACGTGCGCCATGCCGGTGGAGGGCTGGTTCTCGTAGTCGACCCAGGAGGTGGCGTGATTGCCGTGTGCCGCGATGAAGCGATCAGGAGCTGACTTTTCAAAGTTGCTGTTGAGCTTTTTGGACATGGCCTCGGTGCTGCCGAAGAGTTCGGCCAGACCTTCTAAATCATGGGGGATGTAAAAGGTGTAGATGGCGGAGGCAGACTCGACGAAGCCGGGTGAGGTGAAGCCTTTGTCATTGATGGGGGAGAAAGGCTCATGCCAAGAACCGTCCATGTTGCGGGGGCGGATCCATTGGGTTTCGGGGTCCCAGATGTTCTTATAGTTGTCGGCACGCTCGAGAAGGAGGGCGGCTTCTTCTTTCCGATCAAGGGAGGTGGCGAGCTGAGCGAGGCACCAGTCTTGGTAAGAATACTCGAGAGTTTGGGCTGCGCCTTGGCGGTGTCCTCCTTTTGACTTGGGAATCTTGAGGGGGACGTAGCCACGATTGACGTAGTAGGACATGCCGCCGCCATTTGAGTAGTCTTGGGTTTCGTAGCCTGCGTGATCACGGATGCCGCCGGGGAAGGCGTTGCGCATGAGGCCTTTGAAGGCGGCGTCTTTATCCCAACTGCGGATGCCTTTGTGGTAAGCGGCGGAGAAGAAGGAGGTGGCGGGGTCACCAATCATGACGAAGGTGTAGTTTCCGCCCGAAGGTCCACGGGGGATCATGCCGCCGTTTTTATAAATGTTGACCATGGTGTCGGCGAAGTCGTCCATGAGCTCAGGCCAGGCCATGGGCCAGAGGACGTTGAGAGACCACTGGGCTCCCCAGAGGGCGTCGAAGTTGTAGTGCGGGCGCTTGCCTTGGCGGATGATGGTGCTGTCGCCGGTGTTGTCGGCGTAGCTGTGATCGATATCGCTGACGAGGCGGCGGCCAAGGTGGGCGTGCCAGAGGTCGGTGTAGAACTTGGTCTTCTGCGCATCGGTGCCGCCTTCTACGGAGATGCGGCTGAGCCAGTCGTTCCAGTGGTCGTAAGATTCCTGAATGGTGTCCTCAAACTTCCAGCCTGGCAGTTCGGCGTTGAGGTTCTTACGCGCGCCTTCCAAGCTGGTGTAGCTGAGGCCCACTTTCATGAGGACGGGCTCGGTGACCTTGCCGAAGTCGACGACGACTTTTCCTTCCCTCCAGTCACCGACGGCGGTGGCTGCTTTGCTGAATTCAGCGACGTAGTAGACGGTGAACTCCTTCTTCCGGCGACCGGATGGGCCCATGGTGGTGGAGCCTTCGACGGCCATCTTGTCCTCACGCAGGGTGGCGACGGGCTTGATCATCTCGTGATCCATGAGCTTGCGGCCGAGGTCGAGAATGATGCGAGCGGATTGGTCGGCTGGGTAGGTGTAACGGTGGAAGCCGACACGAGGGGTGGAGGTGAGCTCGGCGGTGATGCCATGGTCTTGCAGGACGACTTTGTGGTAGCCTGCTTTGATGATTTCGTCACCGTGGCTGAACTTTGAGGCGTAATCGTTGATGTCTGTTTTCTCGGTGACGGGCATCACGGGGAGGCCAGCGATCTGCCAGCCGTGGATGTGGCTGAAGCATTCGATTTTTTCGTCATAGTAGCGGTAGCCAGACTTCCAGGTTTTGTCGGTCTGGGTATCGGGGCTCAGGTTGACGAGTCCGAAGGGACGACAGGCAGAGCTGAAGTAAAAGAAGCGTGGGTTGACGGTGTCGATCTCGGGTTTGATCCAGTCGACCGGTTTCAGTTCAGCTTGGAGCGAGGTGGCCGCGAGGGCGCAGGCGAATATTGAAAGGAGACGTTTCATATCAAAGAGTGGTTGGAATTAGGAAAGTTGATCAAGAGCGTAAGCATAAGCACCGACGGCGACGGCGTGGCTGGTGCCGAGGCGGGAGACGCCGACCCCAGTGCGGGGAAGAGGGTCGTAGTCGAGGGTGTCTTCGGTGCCGGGGATGGTAATTTGACGTTTTTCACCCCGGCAAAATTCAGCGAGGTGCGCTTCGTCCTCTAGGTTGAAGGTTTTTTGCACGAGACGGGGGAATGGTTCGCCCGCGGGTGAGTGGTAGCTGCTGTTCAACTCGGCTAGGAGAGCAGGCATGAAGAGCTCGCTGGCACCGGAGAGGCCACCGCCGATGACGACGAGGCCATCGGTCAGAGTGATGAGTTGAGAGAGGGTGTCGCCGACATTTTCGCCAAGGCGGCGGTAGGCTTCTTGCGCGGCTTGCGCGTGATCGCTTTCACCTTTTGCGATGTCGCCGATTTCTTTGGGCGAAGGGGCATCGTCAAAGGAGGTCTCGGTGAGTTCGGCGTAGCTGCGTTGCACCGCGCGGATGCATGCTCCCTCTTCGGCATTGGTGGTGGGGTTGAGCTTGTTGCGCATGAGCCAGACTTCGGCTCCCGAGACATTATCGCCGCGGAGAAGTTTGCCATCGATCACGATGCCACCTCCAAAGCCGGTGCCCAAGGTGACCCCGCAGAGATTGCGGTAGCGCTTGGGTGAGCCAGATTGCGCGAGTTGGTCATTCACGTGCGGGAGGAGGCCGGCCATGGACTCGCCATAGACGAAGAGGTCGCCATCGTTATTGATAAAGGCGGGGATCTTGAAATGGTTTTCGAGGAAGGAGGCGAGCGGGACTCCGCCGCGGAAGCAGGGAAGATTGGGCAAGTCACCGATGATGCCTTGGCGGTAATCGCAAGGCCCGGGGAAGGCGAAGCTGATGGCCACAGGGGCGGCGGAGATCTCAGCGCGAACGCGCTCGAAGCCCTCGACGAGGGTCTGCAAGCAGGCCTCCAGCGAGTGCGTGTTCGAGGGCAAGGCGAAGGGCTCGATGATGAGCTTGTTGCCCTGCATGGCGGAGAATTTGAAGCTGGTGCCTCCGGCATCCAGCGTCATCACCGCACGGTCGTCCGTGGTGGGATTCGCAGGCATTGATCTTTAGGCTTCCGCAGTTTTACGTCCGATCTTGGAGCCGACAAATCCGAAGAAGGCGAGGTAGAGATAGCTCACGAGAACGATGGAGAGGGAAAGTCGGACCCCGAAGGCATCCATGAGGAAGCCCTGAATGAGTGGAAGAATGGCACCACCGACAATCATCATGACGAGGAGCGAGCTGCCCTGAGAGGTGTCTTTTCCGAGTCCACGAATGGAGAGGGTGAAGATGTTTGACCACATGATGGAGTTGAAGAGGCCAATGCCGACGATCGACCAGAGGGCAAATTCACCCGAGGTGGTCATGGCGAGGACGGAAAGAACAGCGGCGATGGTGGCGAAGAGTCCGATCATGCGACCGGGGAGGGCGTTGCCCAAGCGGAAGAAGAGGAAGCTCAAGGCCACGGTGAGAAGGTAAGGCCAGATCTGCATGAGGGTCAGGTCAGCGCCTTTGCCTTTTGCGGATAAGAAGATGACGGCGATGGAGATGACCGCAGCTAAGATCATGTAGGGGTATTTTTTCGCTTCAGCGAGACCGCTGAGGGAGATCGCTCCCATGAGGCGTCCGATCATGAGACCACCCCAGTAGAACGAGAGGAAAACAATGCCCGCGTCTTCGGTCATGCCCATGATGTCCTCGAGGTAGTTCACGAGGATACTGCCGACGGTGACCTCAGCTCCGACGTAGAAGAAGATGGCGAGGAATCCCCAGACGAAATGCTTGTGACGGAAGACCTTGATTCCGGCCTCGACTTTCCCCTCTTCGCGGAAGGTGGGAAGGTCGATGAATTTGATCGCGGTAGCGATGGCGAAGAGGACGATGGCGAGGCCGAGGTAGGGGGTTTTGACAGATTCGAGGCCCGCGTCGTCGTTTCCGCTGAAGAGGAAGTAGCCTCCAATGAGTGGAGTGAGCACGTAGCCGAGGGAGTTGAGGCCCTGGGAGAGGTTCAGGCGGGAGGATGCCGAGGATTCCGGCCCGAGGATGGAAATGTAGGGATTCGCGGCAATTTGAATCAGGGTGACTCCGCCCCCGAGAAGGCATAAAGCAGTTAAGAAGAGGGGGTAGGATCCCGCATTGGCGGCTGGAATGAAGACCAAGCAAGCGCCACCGGTGAGGACGAGGCCAATGATGAGGCCATTTTTATAGCCGATTTTGTTAATGGGGTCTCCTTTGGCTGCAGAAAAGAGGAAGTAGGTCAGTGAGATGAGGAAATAGGCTCCAAAGAAGAAGAACTGAACGAGGTTTGCTTGGAACTGGGACAGGTCGAACTCCGCTTTGAATTTAGGAATGAGGAGATCATTCATGCAGCTAATGAAGCCCCACATGAAGAAGAGTGAGGTGACAGTCGCGAAGGCGAAACGGTTGTTTGAGCTTTGGTTCGAATCAGACATGTGTGTGCTAGGAGTGGGGATGACGGAGATATTTCGTCATCAAGATTGTGTGATCTTTAATAAGTATCAGGAGAAGATAATCCGACAAGAATCGTTTGGTGGCTGAGTGCGCTTTCTTGCGGTGATAAGAGAAGAGAGAGACCAGCGCCGGACGCTATGAATAACAACTTCATTCCGCAACCTACGTGTTGCGGAAAAGGCTTCAATCATTAAGCTGTGCCATTCTGCACAGATGACACAGTCTATGGATTGAGCGTCACTTGCAGGCGGATAAAGCGCTTCTGGCCGCTGGCTACCGAGACGCCATCACGGATCACGACAGATTCGGTGCCATCGCCATTGTCGGAGGTGGGTCCGACTTGAAGATTGGTGGGATCCCAGCCAACCAGAGAGCTGCCGACTTGAACTTCGTAGCTGAGGTCGATGATGTTTTTCTGTCTCCGCAGGGTCATCGCAAGATAGTCGATGGTGGAGACTGTGGCCATGCTGGCCTGATAGCCCAGGGTGCTGTCCTTCATCTTAGGATCTAGGCCAAGGGCATATTCCAAGAGGGAGTTGAGCCCGTCACCGTCGAAGTCGGCATCATTTCCGGAAATGGCGGGGTCGAGAAGGTCTGCCTCGGTGAATGTTTGGTTCTTCCAGAACTCGTAAGTCATCGAGGTGGTGGCAGGGCTGGCTGCGGGGTCACCGCCGAGGTTTTGACTGACGCCCCATTTCACTGCTTCGTCGAAGTCGGTAAGCGGAGTGGCCGCGGGATCGAGGAGGACGAGCGAGTAGCCGGGTCCATCGGTCTGGGGATACCAGTCATCGCTGTAGGTGAACTCAAGGACGTTCTCGCCGACGGCATCGACGATCTGAAGTTGCTCGCCGCTGTTATCAAGATTCCCAGTAAATTGACCAACGACGGGAAGAAGGTTTCCGTAGCGGAGTTCAAAGGCGGCCTGATTCGCCACCACGATGACGCGCTGGCCGGGAGCAAGTATCGTCCCTCCTGGGAAGGTCATCGTGACGCCCTCGGTGAACTTCGCGAGGCTAAGATCAAGGCTGGTGCCGCCGAGATTGATGAGTTCGATGAACTCGAAATCAGAGGCGCTGAGGGCGGGGATGCTGGTAAGCTCTGCGGCTGTCGGGTCTGAGGGGGCATAGAGGATTTCGCTGACGCGGAGATTCGCTTGCACGAGGGTTTCACTGCCGGGGTAGGTTACCGTGCTGATGAGATTTGCGGAATTGTCATGGAGGTTGATTGTTTCGCCACGGGCGGAAAGTTGACCGCCGTAGCCGCTGACGAGGTAGCGCTTTTCATCGGCCTTGGGGCTGACGCTGCGGGCGCGGAATCCGACCGCTTCGCGTCCGACGTAGAGCTTCCCGTTCGCAGGAATGACGGCGCCCGGAGGGAGAGTCATCGAGATGCCACCGGAGATGACCCAGTCCGAGCAATCAATGGCGTAGGAATTTGGGTTATCCAAGACAAAATATTCCCCGCTTTGGTCTGCGCTCGCGCCATTGCTAGCGGGGTTGAAGACGATTTCGGTGATGTTGATGTTGGGAGTCGCGGGTTGGGCGGAGGGGATTTCCGAGAGGCCGTAGAGCTGAGTGCGTCGGCTTGGAAGATACTCATTTACGATGCGGTCAGCTGCTGCGCGCATGGGGTTGTTATTTCCCCAGGAGCCCCATGCTTGGTAGTCGAGATCAGCGTCGTCCGTGCCCGTGTTTGCGTTATTGTTATTCGGATCGATGAGTGCGACGAGCCCATTGACGGCGGTGGGGAGGTAGTCGGATGGTGAGGAGGCTGGGCCGTAGAATTGGTCCATGAGGGTGCGGACGCGGCGGCGGAACATGTTGTTGAGAGTTGTGTCGTTGAAGATGAGGGTCTTCATCCGATTCGTGGGTGCGGAGCGGAGGTTGTTATTCCGGAATTCGTCATCGAAGTAGGCCGGTCCGGAGCGCCAGTTACGGCCGAGGTTGAGGTCGATATCCCAGATGAGGGGGCGCCATTCTTCGGTGCCGTTGGTATCGCGATAGACGTAGTAGTTTTTATGGCCGTGATCGTTATTGTTAGTCATCTCGAGCGCAGCGAGGTAGTTGATCGTGCCGGGAATGTTCATGTTGTCGTAGCCGAAGCGGAGCTTGGCATCACCCGAGAGTCCGAGGCCTGAGATGACGGCGGCGAGGTCTGAATTGTCTTCTTCCTTGCGGGTCTTCTTGTTCGCCCCGCTCGCAGTGGTGAACGAATTATACATCTTGTAGAGTGCGCCCTCGCCATCGAGGTCTACGCGGTCGAGGTAGCGATCATCGCCATCTTCGATGAGGTCAGCGGTGCTAAAAAAGGTGGCATTTTGCTGAACGCGGACCGGGAAGGCGTAGTGCGCGGGATGGCCGGACATGCGCATCATTTCATACCCGATGGTATTGCGCGTCTTGGATTTATCAGCCCAGTTCGTGATGAGGTTGATGTCCTTAGCTCGCTTTCCACCGATCTCGGTGAGGAAACGGTCTCCTTTGTTGAAGTCGAAGTCGTAGCTCTTTTTTGGAAAGCTACCGGTGGATTGTCCGTGACGATCCGCTTGGATATTGTCGTAAAACTGATTCAGATAGTAGACTGATCCACGGGATCCCGTAGGAGTGGTGGCTCCGGCCGCGTCTGCGGTGAACCAGTGAATGACGGGGAGGTTGGAGCTCGTGATCGAAGGATCTTCGGCGATGGTGCCAAAGTATTGGGGGGAGTCGAGCGGGTCATTAAATGGCGGAGCCTTGGTCGAGTTGTTCGAGCCGTCGCGCGCAGTCACCCGCCAGCGGATCATCTGCCCAGCGGTCATCCCAGTGGTGGACATCGTAGCGGTGTAGATGCCATCTCCTGCGGTGAGGTCCGCACCGGTGCCGCTGTCATTCATCGTCGCGGTGGACTCGCCGCCATGCATGATGCGGGTGGTCAGAGTGACCAAGCTGATGGGATTGAGAGTGGGGACGACGTCGGCCTCGATGACGACATTTCCTGCGGCGAGATCCAGAGGAAGAAGGCCATTCGTGACGCTTCTAACGAGAGGCCCGGGGCTCGCTGAACCGCCACTATTTGCCGAGTTAGGAGTGGGTGAGGTGAAGTAGACGGGCGTGGTGGAGCCGGTGATGGTGGCGGCTTCGAGCGTGGGGAGGAAGAGGGCGTCTGAGCTTCCGGCGACGTTATTCATCCCGTGAATGCAGAGGAGATTCTGGCCGACAAGGAGAGAAGAAGCGTCGAGGGTGAAAGGAACATCGACGAGTGCTTCATTGTCATCGTGGAAGTCGGTGGCATTGGACTGGAAGTCCAGCTCGTTGGAAGGCGGGTTGAGCGCTTCGGCAATGATTTGCGGGTTGCCATTGAGGTAGGCTACGAAGCCATCATCATACTTCATGTTCAGCGTCAGCGACGCGATCTCGGTGGGGTCGGTGACATTGAAGGGGATGCGGATATAGACTGAGGTAACATTGGTTCCTTGATTAAAGAAGGTGCTCTGGATGTCGGTGCCGATGAGGGCATCATAGTCATCTGGATTTCCAGTAGCGTAGCCGAGGCCGGTGGTGGCATTGGTCCAGGAGGTGTCATTGAAATCGGTGCTGATCCATGAGTCGACGTTCTGGCCGTCATTGACGTCATCATTTCCATTAGAGGGGACGAGATACTTTGCGGAAGCCCCGGCGCTCAGGAGGGAGACGTTGGAAGTGGATTGCTGGAGGCCGTAGGAAATATCAGTGACCTGCTGAGGATAGGCGGTGCCGTAGTCGTGCTCTATCGTGACGCCATCTGGCCGCACGAGAGCGAGATATTCTCCGCCCGCAGAGAGTTTGAAATTGGTGTGAAGCTGGCTCGCGGGATCGTTTCGATCTTTATTCGAAGCAAAGACGAGGAGGAGCTCACCGGTGCTGAGGGTGAGATCTGGGATGGTCCATTTGGTGAGATCCGTGGCATCATCGGTGAGATACCATCCGCTGAGATTGAGAGGGGAGCCGCCTTGATTGTGGAGCTCAAGCCAGTCCTCGCTGTCTCCATCTTCGTCATTGAGAGTCTCGGCATTGGAGGCCATGAACTCGGAAATGATGACGGATTGGGCGACCAAAGGCGAGGTGATCCCAAGGAGAGCGAGGGCAAGAAAAGAAAATGGATTGGAAAGCATCTTGAAATGGGGGCAGATCAACGAATGTTTAGCGCGAAAATCATCCTCCGTCAGTGTAATTTTCTGCACATAGGGTCTGCTTCGGACAAAAAAAGCCGTGTCCTCTCGGAAACGGCTCTTTGGTATGAATGGGGAAAAGCTTACTCTTTCTCGGCGGCTTGGGCCTTCATCTGCTCGAGGCGGGGCTTGAAGCCGGCTGCGCCTTTTCCAATCTGGCTGTCGGGATCGACGGCGATGATCTCATCAATGACCTTGGCGGCGCCATCAAAGTCCTTTTGTGCCATGGCGATGTTGACCTTGAAACCTAGAATCTCCTGCTTCTGCATACCTTTGACTTTGTGAGTCTTGATGAAGTCATCGACAGCAGCGAGGGCCTTATCTGTCTCACCGCCTTCCATCGCGCTTTGGATCGTAGCTTCCAATGTATTAAGATCTTCTTCGGCCTTCTTAGCGGCAGCAAAGCCGGTGACATCTTCCGGGTCATTTTTGATGATCTCTTCAGTGATGGAGCCGTAGTGAGCTTCTTGACCTGCAGGGATGCTTTGGAGCACTGCGAAGAGGGCTTTGGCTTTCTCGACTCCTTCCGCTTTCTCTGCGGCGGCGAGGGCTTCGTCGCGGTCTTTTTTGCTCTCCTGCAGATCTGCGAGGTGCTTGACGTAGGCTTCAGGCCCGCCCTTTTGGTAGCCAGTCTGAGCATAGGGACGGCCCTCGGCATCCATGAGGAGGATGGTCGGGAAACCTTGGACAGAATAGCTGGTCTGGAGCTTTTCATTTTGCGCGATGGTGGCTTCATCCATCTTTGATTTGTCACGAGGGTAGTCGAGCTCGACGAGGATGTAGTTGTCCGCGATGCCTTTCTTAAAAGGGTCATGCTGGAAGACTTCTTCGTTCAGTTTGATGCACCAGCCACACCAGTCCGAGCCGGTGAAGTCGACGAGGAGGTCTTTTTTTTCAGCGGCGGCCTTTTTCTTGGCTGCTTCAAAGTCGTGCATCCAGCCTTCTCCGCCTGCGAAGCTGAGAGAGGTGGTGAGAAGGGCGAGAGAGGTGACAAGGGTCGATGTTTTCATGATTCTTTTCGCTTAGATGGTAAACGGTGGAGGCTTATTCCTAGGTTGTCGAATTTTTTTAGGGAGCGGAGGGATGGAGATCTATTTTAGAAGAGGCCGCTTTTCGACGGCGAGGATTCTCATGGTCTGGAGATGGGAGGTAATTTTTTGGAATCGTGGCTTCCGTGGGGAAGTGCTTTTGCTCATATTAGAGGAGTTCTCATGAGAGATTCTTTCAGATCCCCCGCACTTCTAGTGAGCCTAGCCTTGGTGGCGTGCGACAAGAAAGACGTTCAGTCTGAAGAAGAGATCATAACGTCAGAGAAGGTTGTGCGTGAGGAGGTGCTGACGGAGAGATTGCCTACTGCTGGAGATGAGACGCTGTTTGCGAAAATCTCTCCCCAAGTCAGCGGGGTCGATTTTAAGAATCTCCTTAAGGAGGATCATGCGTTGGTGCGGCTTTACTACAGCGGATTCGGCTGTGGCGGGGTTGTGATGGGTGACTTCGATGGAGACGGGGCGCGCGATCTTTTCTTCACGGGTGGGGCCGGAAAAAACGGGCTCTTTTTACAAAGGAAAGGGAGGCTGAAGTTCGAGAATGCGACGGAGGAATCCGGCGTCTCGGGTGGTGAGGCGTGGTCGGCGGGGGCGCTTGCCGTGGATCTGGAGGGAGATGGCGATCTGGACCTCGTAGTTACTAATTACGACGATCCGCCGCACATTTTCATCAACGATGGGTCGGGAAAATTCGTGGAGCGCGGGCGCGACTGCGGATTCATGCAAGCGGATGCGATGCTGATGCCGACCGTGTGCGACTACGATCGCGATGGGGACTTGGACCTCTTTTTCGTCACGAATCAGCTCTACCTAGAGGGTGGGCGCCCAGCGACTCCGCCTTTTGTCAAAGACGCTACTGGGCAGATTCAGGTGAAGCCAGGGTATGAAAAATATTTTGGGCTGAAGCCAAATGGCGCGGGTGGTTTCAAGATGGATACCATCGGGCGACCCGATTATCTGTTCCGCAATGACGGGGGTGCCTTTCCGAAGTTTACCGATGTGAGCTCTGCTGCGGGACTGAGCGCGCCGGGCTTCGGATTGAGCGCGACTTGGTTCGATTTTGATGCCGATGGCTGGCCGGACCTTCACGTAGGAAATGATTTTTCCGACCCTGATCGGCTTTATCGGAACATGGGCGATGGCACTTTCAAGGACGTTGCGCGCGCAGCCTTCCCGCACTGCGCTTGGTTCTCGATGGGGGCGGATGCGGCGGATGTCGATGGCGATGGACTCGACGATCTCTTCTGCGCGGATATGGCTTTCACCACTCACTACAAGCAGAAGGTGGGGATGGGACAGATGGGCTCGCAAAAGAATCTTCTCCTCTCAATCAGCCCCCTTCAGGTGATGCGGAATCACCTTTTCCTCAACACCGGGCTGGGGCCATTTCGCGAAGCGGGACAGCTCGCGGGAATCGCGAAGTCGGACTGGAGCTGGGGGGTGAAGTTTGCTGATCTCGATCTCGATGGACGCGAAGATCTTTTCGTCGCGAATGGTTCGATCCGGTCGTTCAATCACGCCGATTATGGCACGGACGATAACCTTCCTGCGGGAATGACGCTGTGGGAACGATGGGAAAAAACTCCGGTGCAGCGTGAGGCTAATTTAGCATTCCGGAATCTGGGAGAGGTGGAGTTTGAAAAGAGCGCCAGAGAGTGGGGACTCGATGAGGAAGGGGTGAGTCACGGAATCGCTTGTGGAGATCTTGATGGCGATGGCGACCCCGATCTGGTGGTGACGAATCTCGATGCCACGGTGTCAGTTTTCGAAAACAGAAGTCAGGCCGCTTCGGTCATGATCCAGCTTCGCGGGAAGGGTAAAAATTCGGTCGGTATCGGAGCTCGTGTCGAGGTGGAACCAGGAGGTCGGAAGCAAGCAAAGACGCTCCGTCCAGCGGGTGGCTACCTCACGACCTCTCCCGCGGAACTTATCTTCGGACTCGGGGATGCGGATGGGGTTGATCGCGTGACGGTGACCTGGCCGAATGGCGCGGTGCAAGAGGTGGGGCCACTCGCAGCAGGAATACGACACGTCATTCACGAGGATGGAAAGCCGGCGATACCCGCAGCAGAAACGGCGCCCCTTTTTCACATGCCGGAGGCGATTAAAGGAGTGGCTCACAAGGAGCAGTTCTTCGACGACTTCGCAAAGCAGCCGCTGCTGCCGCACAAGCTCTCGCAACTCGGACGGGCGACGTCGTGGGGAGACATCGATGGCGATGGCGACCCCGATCTTTACCACGGTAGCGGGCGAGGCACAGCAGGTGGCATTTTTAAAAACGACGGGAAGGGAAACCTCAGCAAAATCACCTGCCCTGATCTTGACGCCGATGGCTCTTACGAAGACGCGGCATCGGCTTTATTCGATGCGGATGGTGACGGTGATCTCGATCTCTATGTCGCGAGCGGCAGCTATGAAAATGACCTCGGAAGCGCAGCGCTGCAGGATCGCCTTTATCGCAATGACGGCGCTGGTAATTTTTCCCGGGCCACCGCCCTCCCGGAGCTTCGAAATGTTGGCTCATGCGTCAGCCCCTCGGATGTGGATGGCGATGGTGATCTTGACCTCTTCGTCGGCTCCCGTGTCATCCCGGGCCAGTATCCTCTCCCCGCGACAAGTCGTCTTCTGATTAATGAGTCAAATGATGGGCAGCTGAAGTTTACCGAGCGTGAAGGTGTCTTCGCTGAAGTTGGAATGATCACCGATGCGGTATGGGCAGATCTCGATGGAGATGGTGACGATGACCTTCTTCTAACTCAAGAATGGGGCCCGATTCTGATCTTTAAAAATGACGGTGAAGTTCTCAAGAACGAATCCACTCCAGACTCCCCAAGCGGCTGGTGGACGCGGATTAAAAAAGCGGATATCGATGGCGATGGTGACCTTGATTTCGCAGTCGGAAACTTTGGTTTGAATACGAAATACCACGCGAATAAAGAACACCCTGCTCTTATTTACTACGGCGATCTTTTAAAAACTGGCTCTCCCCGAATCGTGGAAGCGGAGTTTGAAAACGAGACCCTTTTTCCCATCCGCGGTAAGAGCTGTTCGACCGCTGCGATGCCTCAACTCGCGAAGCGTTTCGAGAGCTATCATTCCTTCGCCCTTGCAGAACTGAGCGAAATCTATCCAGACGGTTTAGCCGGCGCACAGAAGTTTTCCTGCGACACCCTGGAGTCCGGATTCCTAATCAATGACGGCTCCGGAAAGCTCACTTTTCAGGCATTCCCGCGTATCGCGCAGCTCGCTCCGGTGCAAGGATTCGCCTTCGGTGATTTCGATCATGATGGCCATCTCGACCTTGCGATGGTTCAAAATTTCTACAGCCCGCAGTTCGAGACCGGCCCTTATGCCGGAAGTGTCGGCCTCCTCCTCACCAGCGATGGGGTGGGGAACTTCACCCCGGTTGCTCCGCGAAAAAGCGGTCTTCTTTTTCGCAGTGATCCTCGTAGCTTAGACGCGCTAGATTTAGATGGCGACGGCACACTCGACCTTCTCTGCCCCCTCAACCACGCGCCCATGCTCATTCAGCGCGGAAACCCCTCAACCCGATGATTAAAAAAATAGTCCCCTTCCTCCTCACTTCGACACTCGCTTTCTCTGCTCCGCAGCGTCCCAATATTGTTTACCTCATCTGTGATGATCTAGGCTATGGAGACGTCCACTGCCTCGCTCCCGAGACTTCAAAAATCGCGACCCCTTGCGCCGATCAACTCGCGAAGGAAGGGATGATTTTCACCGATGCCCACTCCGGTTCCTCGGTCTGCACACCCACCCGCTACGGCATCATGACCGGGCGCTACGCTTGGCGCACTCCTCTGCAAAAAGGAGTCGTCACTGGATTCGCGCCCAACATCATTCCCAAGGAGCGGCCCACCGTCGCAAGCTTCCTAAAAAATCAAGGCTACCACACTGCGATCATCGGTAAGTGGCACATGAACTTTCAATACATCGCCCCGGGCGAAACAGAGCATCTTACAAGGAAAGGTAACAAGCGACCTCCCGTCGGCTCCACCATCCCCGATGGCCCGCTGACGAGGGGCTTCGATTATTTTCACGGCTTTCACCACGCCCGTGAGATGGAAGCGGTAATGGAAAATGATCGCATCATCAAGCATGAGGACCCTATCCACATGCTGCCTCGATTGACCAAAAAAGTGGTCGAATATGTCGATTCACGAGCAGGAAAAGAGAAGCCCTTTTTCCTCTACGTTCCACTCGGTTCTCCCCACACCCCCATCCTTCCTTCTAAGAAATGGCAGGGAAAAAGTGACCTCGGCGCCTACGGCGACTTCGTCATGGAGACCGACGCCGTCCTCGGCGAGATCAGCAAAGCCCTCGACCGACACGGCATGACCAAGAACACCCTCGTCATTTTCACCAGCGACAATGGCTGTTCCAAAGCGGCGGACATCCCCGCTCTCGCTAAGCAAGGCCACCAAGTCAGCGCTCATCTCCGTGGGTCAAAGGCCGACATCTGGGAGGGCGGCCATCGCATCCCCTTCATCGCCCGCTGGCCGGGAAAAATCGCCCCGAGTTCGACAAGCGATCAGCTCATCTGCCTCACCGATCTTATTGCCACCACTGCTGGAATTCTTGAGAAAAAGGTCCCCGTCGGGAGTGCCGAAGATTCAGTCAGTTTCCTACCTGCCCTCTCCGGAGAGCCCATTGTCTCGACCCGTCGGGGCGTCATTCACCACTCCGTCTCCGGTCACTTCGCTTATCGCCTCGGTAAGTGGAAGCTCGCTCTCGCAAAAGGTTCCGGCGGTTGGTCCTCGCCGAAGGAGAACCAAGTAGGAGATGATCAGCCCCCGGCGCAGCTCTACGATTTAGAAAAAGATCCCAGCGAGAAAACGAACCTCTATCTTAAAAAACCAAAGGTCGTGAAAATGCTCCTCACCCACCTCGAAGAAGACGTCGCCCGTGGCCGCACTACCGACGGTCCTCCATCTGCGAATGACTTTCCTGATATCAAACTGTGGAAGAGTGAAAAAAGCCCTCCAAAGAAAAAATGAGGCCGCAAGTCCCCCTCACCATCCTCGCACTTCTCAGCGGAGTCGCCTTTTCAGCGGAGCGTCCCAACGTTCTCCTCATCCTCGTCGATGACCTCAAGCCGGCCCTCGGTTGCTACGGCGATTCCATTGCCCAGACCCCGCATATCGACGCGCTCGCCTCACGCGGAATGCGCTTCGATCTCGCCTACTGCAATCAGGCGGTCTGCGCCCCCTCCCGCTTCACTCTAATGTTGGGATCGCATTCCACCTCTACCGGACTCTACGGATTGGGCTCGAATCTGCGCGCCCGCTATCCCGATGCGGTCACGATGCCGCAGCATTTCGCGAAGCATGGCTACCACACTGAGTCACTCGGTAAGGTCTTCCATATCGGCCATGGAAATGAGGGTGATCCTCAGTCGTTTTCCGTGCCGCATTTTAAAGAAAAGGTCATCGAATATCTCGATCCCGCCTCTAAGCCGGACGGGAAGCTCACTCGCGAGGAAGCGATGTTCACCAACACGCCTGCCCCAAAAGAAGGCATGAACTCACTCCCGCGCGGGGCCGCCTTCGAGTCTCCCGATGTGCCGGACGAGGCCTACGCCGATAGCCGAGTCGCAGCAGAAACCATCAAGCGTCTCCAAGCCGCTCGTCAGCGCCGGAATGAACATGGCACCCCCTTCTTCATCACCGCCGGGTTCGCTCGTCCTCATCTCCCTTTCTCTGCTCCTAAGAAATATTGGGATCTCTATAAGCCGGCTCAATTTCTCTTACCCGAAGACAGGGATCACCCACGGAACTCGCCCAACGTCGCTCATAAACGAGGGGGGGAAATCAGGAACTACTTCCCCGTCCCCGATAAGACTGACAAGCGCGAGATTGGTGACACCGTCGCCCGCCAACTCATCCACGGCTACTATGCCTCCACCTCCTATGTCGATGCGCAGATTGGAAAAGTCATTGCCGAGCTTGATTGCCTGAAGCTCAGCGAAAATACCATCATCGTTCTCTGGGGCGACCACGGGTTTCATCTCGGCGACCATGGCATCTGGACGAAGCACACCAACTACGAGCAAGCCAATCGCATCCCCATCTTGATCCACGCCCCCGGCGTCACCAAGTCCTTGAGTTCCACCCAGCAACCTGCGGAGTCAGTTGACATCTTCCCTACTCTCGCCGAGCTCGCAGGTCTCCCTAGCCCAAAAGGCCCGCAGCCCATCGACGGACTCAGCCTCGTCCCAGTCCTCAAAGATCCCAAGACCCGCATCCGCGATCATGCCTTCCATGCCTATCCTAAAGGAAAACTCGGCCGCGCCATCCGCACCGAGCGCTATCGCCTCGTAGAGTGGAAAGCAAAAGGTGCCGCCGAATACGAGCTCTACGACTACCAGACCGATCCTCACGAAACAGAAAACCTCTCAGAGAAGCTGCCTCTTGTCCTAGAAAAACTACAGGCAATCTTGGCGAAGTATCCCGAACCATGGAGAAAGGCGAAAAACTAAGATTCGCGGATCGATGAACGAATCGTAAAGTCTCCTCGTAAATAAACTCCTCATGAAAACACCACTCCTCCTCATCGCCCTTCTTTCCGCTTCAGTCTTCGCAGACGAAGCTACCAAGGAAGCCAAGTCCGTCTCGCTCTTTAATGGCAAGGATCTCACCGGCTGGCACAGCGATGTCCCCGCTGCTGATAAGAATCCCAAGATCAAGCCAAGCTTCATCGCGCGCGATGGCATGCTCGTCAGCCTCGGCAAGCCCGGCGGTCACCTCATCACCGATAAGGTCCATGAGAACTACCGCCTTGAAGTTGAATACCGTTTTGTCAAAGAGCCGGGCAACTGCGGTGTTCTCGTCCACTCATCCACTCCGCGCGCCCTCTATGGCATGTTCCCGAACTCCATCGAGGTCCAGATGCACCACACCAATGCCGGAGACTTCTGGTGCATCGCCGAGAACATCGAAGTCCCAGATATGGAGAAACGTCGTCCCAAAGGGAAGGACCAAAAGTGGGGTGGCAAGCAAGGCGATGCCCGTCGCATTTTGAACCTCACCGATGGCTCCGAAAAGCCCGTCGGCGAGTGGAATAAAATGAAGATCGAGTGCCAGGGCAATGAGATCAAGGTATGGGTCAACGGCGACTTCGTGAACCACGGGAAAAACTGCACCGTCTCGAAAGGCCAGATCGCAGTGCAAGCCGAAGGCGTCGAGGTCGAGTTCAAGACGCTCCTCCTCACTCCTCTCAAAAAGTAATTCTCCATGAAGGCGCTCCTCTTTTTCTTACTCGCTCCCTTTGCACTAGCCGATTCGCCTTTTCTTGAAAAAGGCGGGCTTGTCGTGATCGAAGCAGAGTCCACCAGCTCGCGCCTCCGCGATTGGAAAAAGAAGACCGATGTCGCCGACTTCCAGGGCGAGTGCCACCTCGAGTTCACCGGAAACAAAACCGAGAGCGGCCCACCCGAGTTGCCTTTAAAATATTCCTTCACCATCAAGAAGGGCGGGAAATACCATCTCGCGATCCGCGCTCGCAAGCGCCTTGAAAGCAAGCGCGCCGACATCTCGAACGACTGCTACGTCGCGCTCAAGGGCGACTTCGACACCGGCGGCGATGCCCCGCTCAAGCTCCTCAAGGAAGACACCAAGCTCTACGGCGGAAACCCCGATGACTGGGGCTGGACCGCAAAGCTCGACGCGAATCACAAAAAGTATTCCCCCGTCTATCTCCTCAAGGCGGGCGAGACCTACGAGCTCACCATCCACGGGCGCTCGAAGAATTTTAACATGGATCGCATTCTCTTCGTCCACGAATCGGAAAGCCTCCGTGAGGTGCAGAAAAAGAATCCCGCCGAGAGTAAGCAAGCAGCAGCGGGTCCTTCGGAACCAGTAGTCCGTGAGCTGACCAATAAAAACGGCCAAGCAGACCAAGCCAAACTCGTCCGAAAGATCGGGGATCAGATCGAAGTGATCGTGAAAGGCCGTCGCTTTAAAATTCCCATCAACACCCTTTCCGAAGAGGATCAAGAATTCCTCAAGGAGTGGAATCCTTAATTGCTCGGGTTCCTTTCGGTTCTTTGCACAATCGGCTCACGCTCTAAATTCCCCATTTATGAAATCCTTTCTTTCCCGCAAGTTCCTCTCTCTTCGCTTAGCTGCTCTCGTTCTGATGACGACTCAAGCTGTGCAGGCCCAACTCCCTTCCTTTGAGGAGGGTGTCTGGCTCAGCTACTTCGCTCACTCCACTGGCAAAGTGGTGCAGGTGAAAATCTCAAAGGATGCCGACATCACAGTTTCTCCGGTGACTAAAAAAGGCGAGGCCAAGCCTTACCTCAATTTTCCCTTTAAGTTCAGCATCCGCCAAAAAATGCCCAATGGTAAAACGAGGGCCCTAAAGTTCGATCCTACATCTCTCAAGTCGAAGAGCGATAAGACGGATAGCCTCAAGAGCGTTGTCATCACTGGTGAAGCTGGAAAGGGCGTGACCTTTGAGATGTCCGTTGAGGTGACCAGAGCCGGAGTCAAGCTCGGTGGCCGTGTCACTGGCGCGGGAGAAGAGAAGCACGGACCCCTCAGTTTTCACTACCAGACGAGGCTCAACCATTTTCGTGGGAATCTCATTCAACGCCTCAAGGGAGACCAAAAGAAGTTTGATGAAATCGTCGGCAAAGATTGGTTCGAATTAACCCGCTGGGACAAAAAGAAGGTGAAGCATCACCTCACGGACCTCTTTGAAAAAGGAACCGACGCAGAGCTCAACGGAGAAACAGGAGTGATGAAGGTCGAAGTCCAGGCTGCGATCGTTGATAAAAATAACCGCATGCTGGAGTTCGAGGCGACCAAGGGTTCAGCGATCTGGTTTATGAAAAATAAGGGGGGGCCTTATCATGAGCGCTACTTCTTTAGCTGGAGCGCTGATCAAGAAAAAGATGAAAAGGGTGAGGCCCGACTCATCTTTGAGATCAAAGAGCTGTAGTTCGTTACGAGCGACGTCGGAGACCTAAGATGTTGCTCCTGTTGTGAGATGCGCAGATTTTTCCTCGTCGTGAGGGGGATCATCACTCATGGATAGCCCATGAGATGTTTCTACCTTTTGATCTTTGCGCTCCTGTTTTCCCTGGCAACCGGAGAAGAAGCGAAGCGGACGTGGACCGCGACTGACGGAAGAAGCTTCGAGGGGAAATTCGTCTCCGCGACCGAAACGGAGGTGAAGATCAGTAAAAAGGGCCGCCCCGTCACCGTGCCGTTGAAGATGCTCTCGGAGGGTGATCGTGACTTCGTGAAGGAGAAGCTCGCGGGAGCTGAGCTGGCCTCACGGAGCTTTGAAACGAGCCCCTTCGGAGAGTTCATCAAAGACGAATGGGTCAAGGTGCCGAAGGAGAGCTATGGCCTCGTCTTCCAAGTTTATGGCACCAAAAAGATGACACGCTCAAAGGAACCCGTGCCTCTCTTTATCCATCTCCATGGCGCAGGAGCCCGCGCGGATGATGTCCAAGCCGGTAAGGTGGAAATTGCTCCCCAAGAGGTGGCGAAAGAGGGCCTCTACAAGAAAAACCCCTGTCTCATCATCGTGCCACTTTGCCCTCCCGATACCGGCTGGGGTGATCAGGTGAGCAAGCTCGAAGCCATCATTGATGAAGCCATCAAGACCGCTCCGATCGACCCCAAGCGCATCTACATTTCAGGCTACTCCATGGGCGCGCGCGGGTGTGACTCGCTCATCAAATCACGCCCGAAATTTTATGCAGCCGCCCTCTTTGCCGATGGCGATGCCAACCGCAAGTGGCCTGAGATGACAGACACCGCGCTCTGGATGATCTACTCCGGCGAGCGCGATATGAAGAAAGCCGAAGAGGTTGCGAAGGCCTACCAAGAAGCGGGGAAGGTCGTTCACTACGAAGCCTTCCCGAAAGCGACCCACAACCAAATCCACTGGAAGCTCGCCAAAGATGACAAGGTCTTCCCCTGGATGTTTGAGCAGGTGAGGAACTAGACGTGGCCAGTTCGTAGTGTAACCTTTAGGCGAACTCCCGGGCGCGAAGAGTTCGCCTAAAGGTTACACTACAAACCGGAGATCCTAAAGCGGCTCGAAAGAGATCAGATTGAATGTTTTTTCCCCGCAGCAACCCTAATTTAAGGAAGACTCCGGTTTCTTGAGCTCCGGCAGGGGCGGCAGAAAATAGCCCCGGGTGGAGTTTGCGGAACCCGGGGTTTCTCGGAGGAGTTTCCGTGGTCGAGCTTTTGACGATGAATCGCGAATTGGTTAGCCCGAAGACCTTCGCTTCAGCGGCGATGCGATCGGACGGCTTGCGGGTGACCGTTATTTGAGGCGATATCAAAGGCTTGGCCTCACTTTGCCAATCTTAACCCCCGGTTTCGCTGCGCTTCACCGGGGGCTAATTTCTGTCGTCCCTACCGGGACTGGAAGCCGTCTCGACAGCTTAAACTAAACTAGTGCAGTTCAGGCTAAAGCAGCTCGAGAAACCTCGGAAGGACGCGGAGGAAAAGGGAATTCTTCCCTCCTCTTGAGAGCTGATCGCCCACGAGTCCTTCTGACTCATCCGAATCGGCGGGACCGCTCACGTAAAGGCAATGGCCATCTGTGCAGATCGCTTGGCAGAGGTGTGAGTTGCCTTTTTCGCGGCTCACTTTCACCTCGCAGTCTGGCGACTGGATCGAGAGAAGGCTTAAGGGCGCTCCGCTGTCATCCCAGGTGATTTTTGCGACGATGTTGTGGCCTTCTTTGGATTCAAAGAGAAAAGATTCGCCGTTCTCTGGATTCGTCTCAGCAGCGAGCCCAAGCTCAAGACCGGATTTCCAGCCCGCTTGCTCAGCGATCCAGGCAAGGAGGAGGAGAGCCGTCGTGCGCTGTGTTTTTTGCGCGACGATGGTGACTTTTTTAATCTCCGGAAAAGCGCGCTCGGCAGCGGGATCATCGAAGAGGCCGGCAATGGCGAGACGGTAGTGATAACTCCGGGTCCATGCGAGATCTTGCGTGACCATGTGACCACTCGTCTGCTCACGGGCTTCCAATATTTTCCCAAAGCCAGCCGCTGGATCTACCCATGATGAGCTATCGAAAATGAAGCGATCAAGGATGCTATAAAGCCGCTCTTCAAAGAGATCGGAGATCTCACCCTGCCACCAAAAAACGAGGGGCAGGTCGCTATTTAAATGCGCGAAGACGGTGTTTCTGAGGCGCCCAAAGGAATAGCCGCTCAGCAGAAAGGAAATCTGCTCGGAGCAAATCGATTTCTTCCCGTGAGCCAAGTGACAATGCGCCGTGATCCACGCCTGCACCGAGGGCTCGGGCGCTTTACGATCCATCGCGATCAAGACCGCGCGACAGGCATTCTCCCGGGTGAACTCCTGAATCATCTCGGAGTTTGCCGCGAGTTTCGAAGGATCTTCGGTGTAAACGAGGAAGTTCATCAGCGAAGCATTTGTGCTCGCTTCATCGACCTCCCAAAGTTTCTTCAGCTCGCCATCGATCGCCGAAATCTTGACGGGAACTCCGAGCCCTTCAGTTGAAATAGTGGTGCTCATTATAGTCTCCTCCATTTCCGTCCTTCGCCCTTAAGCATTTCCTCGGCCTCCTTCGGTCCCCATGAACCTGCTGGGAATTCTGCCATCGGAGGCGGGTTCTCGCTCTCGTGCCAGGCGTTCTCAATGTTATCGATAAACTTCCAAGCTTCTTCGACTTCATCACGTCGCGCAAAGAGCGTCGCATCTCCAGCCATGGCATCGAGGAGAAGGCGCTCGTAGGCCTCCGGGCTGCTTTTTCCAAAGCTGCTGGCGTAGTGGAAGTCCATCTTTACCGGCTCCATCCGCAGCGTCGTGCCTGGGAGCTTTGAGTTGATTCGCAGCGAGATTCCTTCGTCCGGCTGGATGCGAATCACCAAGACATTGCCATCAGGAACTCCGCCCGGAGCAGCATTGAAAAGGACGTTCGGGATCTCTTTAAAGTGAACCGAAATTTCCGTTGCTTTCTTCGGCAAGCGCTTACCCATCCGGACGTAGAAGGGGACTCCGCTCCAGCGCCAGGTGTCGATCATGCAGCGCACCGCGACATAAGCTTCGGTCTCAGACTCAGGGTCGACGCGATCTTCTTCACAGTATCCTGGGACTTCGTTGCCATTGATGTTGCCAGCAGTGTATTGCCCGCGAACGACGTTCTTAGCCACCAGTTCAGGGGTGTCCCACTGGCGAAGCGAGCGGATCACCTTCACCTTTTCATCCCGCACGCCATCGGCGGAAAGATCGGTGGGAGGCTCCATCGCCACGAGGCTCAGGAGTTGTAAAAGATGGTTCTGCACCATGTCGCGCAGCGCGCCGGCCTTATCGTAGTAACCACCACGACCGCCCTCCATCCCGAGGTGCTCGGCACAGGTAATTTGGATGTGGTCGATGTATTGCTTATTCCACATCGGCTCGAAAATCGCATTCGCGAAGCGCAGCACCATGATGTTCTGCGCCGTCTCCTTACCCAGATAATGGTCGATGCGGTAAGTGTCCTTCTCCTCGAAGGTGCCATTCACCACTTCATTCAAATGCTGTGCCGTCGCAAGCGTGGTGCCGAAGGGCTTCTCCACGATCACCCGCGACCAGCAGCCCTCGCGCTCATTGCTGAGGCCTACTTTTTTGAGATTGAGAAGGATGTCATCGAAATACTCCGGAGCGCTCGCGATGTAGAAAAGGCGGTTCCCTTTTCCGCCCCGCTCGGCATCAATGGCATCGAGACGATCGGCAAGGCGCTGGTAGCCCTCCTCATCCTGAAACTCGCTCTGGTGATACTGAATATTCGGAGCCAACGAGGCCCAGATCTCATCATCATGTCCCGTGCGGGAAACCTCACGGTTCAGCTTCTCGAGCCCTTCGCGGAAAAAATCGTCGGTCCAGTCACGGCGCGCAAAGCCCAAAATCTTCACCCCCGGAGGGAGTTCGCCATCGACCGCCAAGTTATACAAGGCCGGCACCAGCTTCCGGTGCGTCAAATCACCAGTGGCACCAAAAATAACAACCGTGCACGCCTCAGGACGATTACGGGAGACGAGGTCTTCTCTGAAAGGATTACTCACAGCCCCTACCTGCCACTCTTTCGAGTTATTCGCAATAGCGGAGCGGTGAATTTGGCTCATGCCGCTCACTCATCAAAACCTCCCTCCATCTCCAGACTCCAAAACCTCTGTGAACCTCCGCGCCCTCTGTTCCTCTCTGTAAAAAAGAGCCTCCGAAAAACGAAAAGGCCGCCTGCAGAACAGACGACCTTTAGAAAGTAGGTCCAACCTTTTACCAAGGCATCGGGAATGCCGCATTGAAGGCAAAGACGCGCTCCTTAATCTCAGTGAGCTTCGCCTCATCCTCACGCGCTTGCAGCGCTTCGTGAATCAGATCGGCGACCTTTTCCACATCAGCTGCCACCATGCCACGAGTCGTGACCGCTGGGGTTCCGATCCGGATGCCGCTCGGCTTCATCGGGCCTGCTTCATCGAAGGGAATCGAGTTCTTGTTCACCGTGATGCCCACCTTATCCAAAGTGTCGGAGACGATTGAGCCATCCAGGCCCGCCGGACGGAGATCGACCATGAAGACGTGGTTGTCCGTGCCGCCTGAGACGATCCGGTAGCCATGTGACTCAAGACGCGCGGACATCGCCTGCGCATTCGTGATCACCTGCTCCTGATACTCCTTGAAGCCTGGCTTCAGCGCTTCACCAAAGCAAACCGCCTTCGCCGCGATGACATGCATCAGCGGGCCACCCTGAACACCGGGGAAAACCCGACCATCGATCTTCTTAGCATACTTCTGTTTGCAAAGAATGATGCCGCCACGGGGTCCGCGAAGAGATTTGTGAGTCGTCGAGGTCACGAAGTCCGCATGCGGGACCGGGCTTGGATGCACCCCAGCCGCCACGAGACCGGCGATGTGCGCCATGTCCACGAAAAGATAAGCGCCCACCTCTTTGGCAATTTTGCCCATACGCTCGAAATCGATCTTGCGGGAGTAAGCACTCGCACCACAGGTGATGAGCTTCGGCATCACCTCCTTGGCCTGTGCTTCGAGCGCATCGTAATCGATCGTCTCATTCTCAGCCGTCACCCCGTAATGAGTGACGTCATAAAGGCGACCCGAAAAATTCGCCGGATGCCCGTGAGTCAGGTGACCACCGTGAGCGAGATCCATCGTCAGGATTTTATCGCCCGGTTGGAGCACTGCGAAGTAAACCGCCGTGTTCGCCTGGCTGCCGGAGTGCGGCTGCACGTTCGCGTGGTCTGCTCCAAAAATTTCCTTCAGCCGAGCAATCGCGAGCTCCTCCACGACATCGACATTTTCACATCCGCCATACCAACGACGCCCCGGGTAACCCTCGGCATACTTATTGGTAAGGAGCGATCCCTGCGCTTCCATCACAGCTGGGCTTGCGAAGTTCTCTGAGGCAATAAGCTCGATGTGACTGCGCTGGCGCTTCTCCTCCCCCACGATGGCTTCGAAAACCTCCGAGTCCGTCATCGCGAGACGACTTCCAGAAGCCTTACAAAGGCGCGCCTCATGGCGACCGCCCTCAAAGTCTGTCGCAAGAAAAGCCGTCACCATTTCCAGAGCCACATCCGTAGCAACGACCTTCTGCCCGAGGCAAAGAACGTTCGCGTCATTGTGAGAACGAATCGTCTGAGTCTCCTCTACCGTGCGGACATTCGCAGCACGGACATCGCGGAAACGATTCGCGGTCAGACAAACCCCCACACCCGAAGTGCAGACCAAAATCCCACGGTCCGCCCGCTCCTCATTCACCGCACGACCCACCTCATTGGCGAAGTCCGAGTAATCCACCGACTCAGTGCCATGCGTGCCGTAATCGACAACATCATGGCCAGCACCTTTCAGCGCCTCCACGATTGCGTTTTTCAACTCAACTCCGCCGTGATCGGCCCCAACAGCAATTCGGATGGCATTCGCACTCATAAGGACGCCCTATCCGTGGCCCTTCTTAGTAGAAATGGCAAGCGCTTACGTGCGAAAGCTCGCTTCAATCTTGAGCCGGCACATTAGAGGGCCGACGCATCTTCCGATTCTTGGCTTGTGCGATGGTAAGGCTTTGCCTTGATTCAAAATCTGAGGGGCCGACACTCCAATAAGATTATGCTTGAGCGCCTTCTGCGCTTTGCCTTGATTCCAAATCTGAGGGGCCGACACTCTTGGGTTGGGCTGACGGCTTCACAAAGTTTGAAGTTCAAGCCGCGTTTCTAGCTGTCAGGCAGCCAACACCGGTTCAAAAGAGCTTACTTCTTCACCCCGCCTCGTGCGGGGTGATTTGTTTTCAAAACGACGGTCTCTCCTCCCACCGAGGTGGATTAAAGCACCTTCAACCCATGCTGGGCATATTTTCCCATCATGCGGTCTCGGCTCAGCAGATGGTAGTCTTTGCTCATGCAGTGCCAGATGAGGAGCCGATCAAAAGGATCTTTATGAATCCCTCTCGGGAGCTGATGACAACTGGCAAAAACTGCAGGTTCAGCGACCTCGATAAGGAAACCGACCTCCTCCATCAAAGCAGGAATCCCCTGCGGCTCACACCCCTGGAGATCGAGCTTTCCCAGAGAAAACTTTAGGCTGATCTCGAAAAATGAGATCGGGTGGCAGAAGATCTCGTTCTGTTCATCGTTCAGGATTTCCTTTTCCCGCGAAGTGAGCCGAGCTGAGTCCATGAGAACCCAAAGGATGATCTGGGTATCGATGAGAACTTTCATTCACCCAGAAGTTCTTCCTCAGTCATCTTAAAATCATCGCGCATTTTAAAGGTCGCCTTCCCGTCTAAGATGCCAAGCTTTCGCTTTGACTTCGGCTTCTGATATTTCTCCATCGGGATGAAGACACCCACTGGCTTACGGCCTTTGCCTTTTTCAACAATGATCTCTTCACCATTCTCAACCGCGTCTACAACGGCAGAGAATTGCGCTTTGAAATCACCGATGGACATGGTTTTCATACTAAGACGCTAGCCCTTCTTGACAAGTTGTCAAGTTATCGAGGGCTACTTCCCGCGCTCATCAAGAAAGCCAATCACTCCGACAATCGCTTCATCGAGCACCTTGGCGACGGAGTCATAAGCACGGCGGCCCATCCCGATTGGGTCGGGGACATCAGCGCCTACTTTCCCATCGATCTCCGCGAAGTCGCAGACGAGGTGATATTTTGTCTCGTGCTCGGGGAACATCATTTCGAGCATTTCGAGGTGGCCCTCGGTCATGCAGAAGACGGCCTCGGCTTCGGTGAGCATTTCCTCATCGACCATCCGGCTGCGGAAGCCCTCGAGGCCAATATTCAGGTCAGAAAGAACATTGAGAGTATCGCGGCTTGCCGAGCTTTCCTGCTGAGCGGCGACACCGGCCGAGCTCACTTCATAAGAGCTCCCTTCCGCTGCTTTACGGAAAATGCCTTCCGCCATGGGGCTCCGACAGGTATTCCCAGTGCAGACAAATAAGACCTTGCGCGTGTCTTCAGACATGAAAGGAGATTACCCTTTCTGCGTAGGTTAATAAATCACAATTCCTAACAAGATGAAGTTCCTCAACTACGCACTCGCCATCCTCTTCGTCCTCTTCGCCTATTTTCAGCGAAATGATATCGACCCAGAAGTTTACACGAACCCGTCATCGCTGGATGCGGCTCTGTGGCTTCTCTTCTACCTCATTATCGGGATCGTCTTCGTCTTAGTCAGGTTCCGCAAGCTCCCAATGTGGTATTTCGTTCTCGCGGTCATCGCCTGCTTCGCAGAAATGGCGCTCTCGGGCCCCGGGCTTTGGGATAATCTCTTCGGGGAGGAGCCCTTTACGATGACTCAAGTCTCGATGTCTGCCGAGGACCCCCGGGTTGAGCTCAGTCGTGAATTCTTCGGAGCGGTTATCGCTCTTGTCGCCGTGGCCTTCCAGTTCTGGCAGTCTCGTAGAAAAGCCAGCATTCCAGACGCATAAAAACGTCTCCAGGATAAACCCGTAGACGTTTTGGAAAGTAGAAAATGAATCGCTAGCGAGACCTAGGAAGCATCGCGAGCAGCGGCTTCTTGAGCGCGCTTCGCTTCAGTTCCTTGGGAAATATACTTCCAACGCACTTTATTGCGCTTAGGAGCGGTGCGGGCCTTGCGGATGTTCCGGGTGATGGTGGACTCATGCGCACGGCGACGGCGCATTTCTTCGAGGATACCCTCGGTATCAAGCTTGGTTTTCAGACGCTTGAGAGCACGGTCAACGGTTTCTCCGTTTTTGACGTCAACGCCACGTATCGTTTTAGACATAAAAAAATTCCCTTAAGGTTTAGTTGCGGGGGCGGGACGCTAATCAGACTCCCCCGAGGGGTCAAGCATGCATTTGAGGAGTTTTTTCAAAAAATTTAGCTGCCCTAAAGTTCTTCTTCTTCACCGTCATATTCAGGGACGGGTGGGAGGAGATCTTCCCGTTCTAGGAGAAGGGGGATTGAGAGATCATCAAGCAGATCATCGGAGGTCTGATTCAGCACGCTCGCGAGAGGGACGATGCGATCAAGCTCGGCGATGGCGCAGTGGACGAGGGAGGAAATGATGTCCCCATCATAGAGTTCTTTCTCAAAAATATTCGTGGCACGGAAGACGATGAGGCTGCGGTCGAGATCGTATTCGAAATTCCCGATCGTAAGCTGCTTATTCGCCCGCATGACAAGCTCGAGGCCCATAGGCTCGCGGAGATTATCGAAGGCCAGGGGTGTCTCCGCCACAATCGAGAGCGCATTCAGGTTCGTAAAGACCTGGGCATGAAGCCGGATCTGGGTGTGGTGCGCCTCAAAGGCGGTCTCGATGACCTCGCGGCCCTCGATTGTTTCACAATGCCACCCTTGGCGGCCGAAGGTATCGATAACTGACTGGAATTGACGTGAAGGACCCATAGCGCGCGGAATGTGCGAGCGGCAAGCTCGCGAGGGAAGAGTTATTTTTTCGTCACGATGCCGAAGAAGGAGTTCTTCTTCACGGACTTCTTGGCAGCGCCTCGAGTCACGAGCTGGCGGGTTGCTAGTTTTCGGGGATTCTTTTTAAGCGCGGAGGGGAGGCGGCTTTGGGAAACGGTAGAGGACGAGAACTGGGTCGGAAGGAGGGTGGTGATGCGCTTGCCGGAGAAGCTGCCGCTTTTGACATCTGGAATCTCCAGCGCGCTTGGCTCGAAGAAAAGCTCCCTGCTGCGAAAGGGAAATCCGAATCCCTCCGCGCCGCCGGAGCAGGAGCTTGGGTTTTGGAAAGCGCAAGCTAAGGCCTTTTACTTCCTCCGTCCCTCTCGTCCTTTGCCGGGGCGGTGGTCGATGACGCCGTCACCATCGCGATCTTCACCAAATTCTACGGGCATCTCAAAGTAGACGCCGGCGCGGCGACCGGCCTTGACGTGCTCGGAGTAGGTTTTCTTTTCGGTCGTTTCGATGTAGGTGGCATTTGCTTCCTGCATCGCTTTGGCGATCTCTTGGCGGCTGGCGCTGAGTGGAAGTTGGGCGATGACGCTGCCTTTTTGACCAAATTGATTGGGGTTGATGAGAAAAATTCCTTCGGTGGATTTTTCACCTTCGATGACTTCACTCCACTTGCTTGCGTCTTTTTCAACATCGTAGTGGAAGCGGCCGATCATGAGATCAGATGAGGCGGCGGCTGAGAGGTTTGCATTGGCTTCTTTATTTTCGCCCGCTTGGAGGACGAGGACGCGCTGGTCTCCCGAGGCGATATTGAGCGCCATGCGGAAGGTGCCGAAGTCGGGCATGGGAGCGGGGGTCTTGGTTTTTTTCGCCCGGTATTTTTTGGCGATGGCATTGAGTTCATCGGCGAGGCCAGCACCGCGTCCGAAGGCTTGGTTGGGGCTTCGTCCGCTGCGGGTGAGACGTTCTTTGCCATCTGGAGCGAGGATGCAGAAGGCGGTGTTTGCAAAGCTCCCATTAAGGTAGGAGCGGACGATTTTTTGATTCTCTTCGGAGCCGTAGGAGTCGATGCGGATGCAGACGAACTTGCGGGTCGCTGCGATGATTTCTTTGTCGCTGAACTCACGGTTCTGCGTGTGGGTGTAGCCGGGTCAGAAGACGCCGGAAATGCCACCGCACTGGGAGGCGACCGCCATGAAGAGGATGGGCTTGTTCGTGCGCTTCGCTTCGGCAAGGCCTTGGGCGAGCTCAGGATACCAAGCGATCCCGGGATCGCCGAGAGGGAGGTCCGATTCGCCGAGATCAGTCGGGCGGGGACCTTGAGCGTAGGAGAGGGTGGCGAGGGCGAGGAATAAAAAGACCTTCATGGAGAATGAAACTCCAGAAGGTCTGAGAAGTTGCGCGCGGAAATTTATTTACCGAGGTAAAGCCAGACGAATCCGGTGCGCTCTTCTTTCTGAAACTCAGAGCGGGATTTTATGAGGGTCTGGAACTCCTTCATCACTTTTTGCTGCTCTTCTTTACTGCCTTCGGAGGTTTGGAGCCTCTTTTGGACGGCAGCTATTTTCTTTGCCCATTGCTTCTCGGCCCAAGCGGGCGCGGCGTAACCGGGGGAGGCGACTTTTACCGGCTGGTCACCAGCCATCATGCGGACCGGTTTTTCAAATTCGAGAGCCGAAGCGGAAGTGAGTGCGAAAGGGGTGGCCACAAAAAGCCCCCAGAGAGAATGCGTCTTCATCAGAAGGAGAACGACGCCTCAGTGGGGGCTTGTCTCTTAAAAGTCGTTTTTACTCCGTGGTGAAGCAGCTGGCGGGGAGGCCGGCTTTGTTCACGAGGTTTGCGCCTTCGGGGTTTGAGGCCCAAGCGTAGCGGACTTTGGTAGGGGTCTTAATTTGGTCGTGCCAGACGATGACTTTTCCATCCTGGAGCTTGGCTTGCGCCCACTGCCAGGAGCCGTCTTCGCCCGCGATCTCGAAGCGCTTGAGAGGGCCGCCATTTCTAGCCTTGAGGCCTTGGCCGTGCTCGAAGGAGATGACCATCGTGTTGTCTTTTTTCTCAGCGCCAGAATAGAGCGGGCCAGAAATGATGTGGCCGGTCTTGCCGTAGTTCTTGGCAAGCGCCCAGCGGGCGAGGCGGCCGCCGACGTCTTTTTTATTCCTTGGGTGGATGTCGTTGGCAGCGCCGATGTCATTGATGATGGCCATGCCGGAGTGGGGGATGGATTTGAGAGCGAGGCGCATTTCATCTTGCACCACGACCCAGTCATCCTCGATCCCGGGCTTGGTGGTGGGTTGGCGGAAGTTGGCGAGCTGGACGAAGTAGAAGCCGAGGTCGCTGCCCCAGCGGGTGCGCCAGTCCTTGATCATGCAGCCGAGGAGTTCCTCGTATTCGTTGGCGCTGCCGTGATTGGCATTCGACTCGCCCTGATACCAGATCGCGCCGCGGGCACCGTAGCCTGCGATGGGTGCGATCATGCCATTGAAAATGGTGGAGTGCATGCTGGAGTTGACGGCGGGATCCTCTGGCTTGCGGGGGCCACGGGGTTGGCGGCCTTTTTTATCCTTTTTCCAGGCTTCGAGCTTGGTGCGGTAAGCGGCCTTTTGTTTCTCGAAGTTTGCATTGGCAGCTTCGGGGTTCCAGGCGGCGATGGCTTTTGCTTTCTTTTCGATGAGCCCTTTTGCCTCGGGAAGTGCTTTCATGGCCGACTCACTGATAAAGGCTTCGACAGGCTTTCCGCCCCATGCGCACTCGATGATACCTACGGGCACGCCGACTTCCTCGCGGATTCTTTTTCCAAAGTAGTAGCCGACCGCAGTGAAGTTTCCGGTCTTGTCAGGCTGGGTGCGGTTCCAGCTACCGGACCAGTCATTCTGGGGGGTCGCGGTGGCGACGTTTGCCGAGACGAAGACGCGGAGGAGGGGGTCTTTGGCAGAGGCGACCTCTTCTTTTGCGCCATCGCTGTTAGAGACGCGCCACTCCATATTCGACTGGCCGGAGGCGAGCCAGACTTCACCGACGAGGACATCTTTTACGAGGACGTTTTCCTTGCCGTTGCTAACCTTGAGTTCCTGTCCGGTGGCATTTGCCTTTAGTCCGGGAAAGGTGACCGACCAAGAGCCATCGGGAGCGGCCTTGGTGGTGAGGTTTTTACCATCGAAGCTGGCGGTGATCGCGGCTCCGGCATCGGACCATCCCCAGACCTTGGCACCCGTCTCCTGCTGGAGGACGGCACCATCCGAGAAGATGACCGGGAGTTTAAGCTTCGCTTGGAGTAGGGCGGGGGAGAGGAGAAGTAGAAGGAGGGGCCGTTTCATATAGAAAGAATTGATTGAGAGTGGATACGGAGGAGAAAGTGCAGTCCTTTCGTAGATCGCTTGCGCAGAGGCAAAAGAGAAGCCATTTTGTCGCCCATGAAGATTTTCGCCTGTTTGCTCGCTCTCACTTCCTTGGTCTCCGGGGCACCGCATTCCATCATTCCTCTCCCTGCTGAGGTGGAAATGCACCAAGGCACGCTCCAACTGAGGGCTCAGACCGCGGCGCGCTCGGCACCCGACCTGCGCGCTGAGGCCGACTACCTTCTCGCCGGGATTGGTGTAGTGACGGGCTACGAGCATATTTTTATGCCGCTTACCTATCGTCATGAGATCCCGGGAGCGGTTATTTTAAAGACTGATTCCACTTTGGAGAAAGGTCACCATCAGGTGCTCGTGACAGCAAAAGGTGCCACCATTTCCGGTCATGATGCCGAGGCGGTCTTCCACGGAGTGCAGACCTTTCTCCAGCTCATGCCAGCCGAGCGGACCGAGGGTTTCCTAAACATGCCCTGCTGTTTGGTGAAGGACCACGCCCCCACCGGTCCCCGCGAGGTCCAGCTCGATGTCGCCCGCAGCATCATTCCCAATGACGATCTCAAGCGATACATCGATCTTCTCGCCCTTCATAAGTTCAATCGCCTCAGCCTCGTCCTCAATGACGACCAAGGTTGGCGTCTCGAGTCCAAGAAATACCCCAAGCTTGCCACCATCGGCTCCGTCCGCGCTTCGACCCCTCCTTACGGTGATCGCTTCGGCTCTGACGATGAGGAATATGGCGGCTTCTACCCGCAGGAGATCATCCGCGGGCTCGTGAGCTACGCCAAGTCGCGTCACATTGAAATCGTCCCCGTGATCTCTCTCCCCGCTCACGTTTCCGCAGCCCTTGCCGCCTACCCCGAGTTAGGAAATAGCGACCTCGGGGGAGATCCTCCCATCGTGCGCAGTGATTGGGCGGACTCGCCGCACCTCCTCGCTCCCAAGATAGAGACTTTTACCTTCATTGATGACATCCTCACCGAAGTTGCTTCGCTTTTCCCCTCATCTGTCATCGGCCTCAATAACCATCAACCCTCGCTCGACGAGTGGAAAAAGTCTCCCGCAGCCCAAGCATACCTCAAGGAAAACAAGCTCGCGGACGAAGCCGCCCTCTGGGATCACTTCCTCGCTCACGCCAGCGCCACGATCAAAAAACTCGAGCGCACCCCGCGCCTCGAATCCGCCCAGACCACCCTTCGTCTTGACCAATATCAGCGCCCCGAGGCCGAAGAACTTGAAGCCGCCGAGGAGCGCGAAGCAGCAGGCGGTCTCCTCACTGTCAGCGAAGTTTACCAAAGCCAGCCCGCAATTGCCGTCCTTCCCACGCCTTACATGCACGATCTTGGAAAAGTCTGCTACATGTCCTTTCCTCGCCTTGCTGCCCTCAGCGAACTCCACTGGACCTCTGAAGAAAAACGATCCCCTGAGAGCTTCTCCGAGCGTCTTCCATCTCTCCTTGCCCACTACAAAAAGCGCGGCATCCCCTACGGCGTGCCCTACCAGCGTCCCGTCCGCGCCGCCCTTCATGGCACCACCGTCACCACCAGCCTTGGTCACTACCTTGAGCATTGGCCTGAGCTCGCCTTTGATGGTAAAAAAGAGACTATTTTTTGGTCTGATCGCGCCCTTAAGAAAGACGACCACCTCACTCTCACCTTCCCGCACCCCATCAGCGGTGAGATCGAGGTCGCCACGGGAGGAGATGCTTCGGATGACGGCGCCGCCCTCGCCGATGGCGTCCTGGAAGTCTCCCCCGATGGCAAAACATGGGACGCCCTCGCCGAGTTCCTCGATGGCCTCGCCACCGTCAATGCCCCCGCCGGAACGATTGCCCTCCGCATCCGCGCCACTGGCCCACAGGAAGAAGCCCTCATCATTCACGAGATTGTCCTCTCCGAGCCGCTCCTCCCGGTGAAGCTCAGCGAAACCCGGCGCGTGCAGTTTCCCAAACTCGCAGTCCAACCCGAAGCTGAAGCTCAGGCTGCCGAGATTACCTTCCGCTGTGACTTTTCCGACCATCCCGAGTTCCGTGAAAAGGTCCGCCTCCTCCGCGCGCGCTACTTCTCCCTCTGGCCGCGCGCCGGGAATTTCTTCGGCGTCATCGGTCAGCTCGGCACTCCCGACACCCTCAGTATCGCCTTTGGAAAAGAGACCTCCCTCAGCGATGGCACCCTCACTTTTTCTTCCGATGACTTCGCTAAAAAATCCCCCGAGGAAATCGAAGGTGAGTTCATCTCCTACTTCTGCGCTCATCTCCAGAACTACGCCGATGGCGCCCCGAACTGGTTTGCCTCCGGCCTCACCACCATCACGCGTGCCAAGGAACTCCCTGACTCCGCCTGGACAAAAGCTCTGCCCGAGTCCCCCAAGAAGTCTGATGCCGTCACCGGTGGAGCAGCCTCCGCTGCCTTCCTAAATTGGGTCATCGAGAAATACGAAGCCTTCCCGCTCGCTCAGGTCTCCATGAGCTGCCGCAGAAAATACCAAGCGCGCTACTGGTCCATCACCACCGGAAAATCGCTCGAAGAACTCGTAGCGGAATACCAAAAGTGATACTCTGAGGAATGTCAGACGTCCCCGACCAAAAAGTCTCCCTGGGCTGCGGCACCCTTATCATCATTGCCCTCATCGTCCTTTTCTTCAGCAACGCTGGGAAAAACGATGAACTTGAGAAAAAAGTCGACGCGATGGACAAAAAACTCGATCGCATTGAGAAACTTCTCGAAAAGCGGCCGTAGTCGTTTTTGTGAAATTTATCCTCCTTGGCGCCCTTCTGCTTTCCCCTCTTCTCAAGGCCCAAATCCCCGGCGAAGCCGAAAAAGCGAAGGCCGCCCGTGCCATCCTCGATTCCTGGCATCAAGAATCGCCTCGCGCTGAAGAGCGCACCCTCCACTTCGTCCTCTGGACTCCGAACGACCGCGAACCGCCCGCCGAATACCAGGCGCGCCTCACCCGCATCATGGAGCACATCCAGGATTTCTACCGGAAGGAAATGGACCGCCTCGGCTTCGGCCCCCGCTCCATCAAGCTCCCGAAAAATCCCGAGGGCGGCGTCAAAATTCACCTCATCAAAGGCGAGCATCCCACCTCTCACTACGAGATGGACTCCGGTTCAGACATCCGGAAAGAGTGCCTCCCCGTCCTCCGCGAGTCCGGCATCAATGCCGAAAAAGAGACCCTCGTCATCTTCTGTAACCTCGCCACCTGGGACCCCGAAAAACTCACCTTCGTCCACAAATCCCCTTACTACGCCGGCGGCAATCACCAAGGCGGCACCGCCTGGCAACTCGATTCACCCGAGCTCGATGTCACCAACCTCTCCAAAAAAGAACCCATCATCCGCGATGGCCAATATGGCCGCATCTCCCTCGGCAAGCACAACTCTATCTTCATCGGCGGCGTCTGCCACGAGCTTGGCCACGCCCTCGGCCTCCCGCATTGCAAAGAACGACCCGATGAAGCCGCCCGCGGCACCGCCCTCATGGGATCCGGAAACCGCAGCTACGGCGATGAACTCCGCGGCGAAGGAAAAGGCTCCTTCCTCACCCTCGCCCACGCCCTCCGCCTCGCCTCCCACCCGCAATTCTCCGGCTCCACAAAAGGGATGAACCTCCCCGTCAAAGCCGAAATCTCAGACCTCTCGCTCACTGCCAAAGGCAAAACGATCCACGTCTCCGGCACCCTCACTGCCGACCCCCCCGCCTACGCCGTCGTCGCCTACTTTGATCCCGATGGCGGCTCCGATTACAATGCCACCACCGCCACCGCCGTCCCGGATGCCGATGGAAATTTCACCCTCTCCTGCGACGCCCTTCCCGCCGGAAAGACCGGCGAACTCCGCCTCCACCCCCTCTATGTCAATGGCTCCACCGGCGGCTGGATGTCCCAAACCAAATTCCGCTACCCCTACTCCGTAGGAAAAGACGGCACTCCAGATCTCTCCACCTTCCAGTTCAAAGCCATCCTCGCCCCCATCGTCGAGGCCCTCAATAAGCGCGACCAAACCGGCGCCCAAAAACTCGCAGACCAGCTCGATGGCCGCGCAGCAGTCATTGCAGGAAACCTCATCAACAAAGACGCCCAACCCGTCGCAACTCCCGCCCAACCCGGCGACGCAGAGGGCAAAAAATTCCCCCTCACCAACTTCAAACCCAGCCAAGAAAAAATCGGCTGGGGCCGGCCCGCATACAACCATCTCCCAAATCCCTCCCTCCTTCTCGAGTCCGGCGGAAAAATCTTCACTACCGGAATCTATGCCCACGCACCCGCCCGCCACACTTACGACCTTGGGAAAAAATTCACCAAGTTCAGCGGCCTCGCCGGACTCTCCGGAAGCCGAGGCAGCGCCCAATTCGAAATCAAAGGCGATGGCAAAACCCTGTGGCGCTCCAAAACCCTCAAGCAAGGCCAGCTCGCGAATTATGCCGTCGATCTCACCGGAATCGAAACCCTAGAACTCCTCACCCACCCCACCAATGACGGCACCGGCGGCGACTGGGCGCTCTGGCTCGATCCTGTCTTGGAGTAAGGGCATCCGGCTGCGCGGGTGATCGGTGGATCTGGGCGACAGCCGTGGCCGTCGGTTCGGCAGGGGCTTGCCCAAATGCGGGGAGCAGGGCAAGTAAGGCAGCGAGCGCGGTGGCGAGGAGCTTTTGTATAGGTAATGGCAGTAGTGGGTTAGAGAGGGGGAAAGTGTTCAATCAGGAGCGCTTTTTGGTGATGGCAGCGCGGTGAATCGTGATGGGATTGCGGGGCATTTTCCGAAGGACGCGTAGCTCTTGCTGCTGGATTTTAATCGCGCGGAGAAGGTCTCGGGCTTGCTCGTAGTAGTCTTTAGCGGAGTTGTATTCGTGCTGTTGCATGGAGACGCTGACACAGATTTCTTTATCGGAAGCGAATTCCTTTTGGAGTTCCACAAGGGCAGTAAAGGCCCTCTTTTTTTCTGCGACGACTTGGCCGTGAGACTCCAGTTCGGAGTCGAGGGCTTCGAGTGCCATGTCGGCTTGTGCTCGCCCTATTTCGGCGCGGTGGGAGATGAATGAATCGGCGACGGCAGTAACGATCCTCTCTGCTTCTCTTCCATAATTACTAAACGCAGTGATCCTGATAAGATCTGTGTCTTCTATCTGTTCGATGGGGAGTGATTTTTTGATGACGTTGCCTTCAACGTGGCAGGGTTTTGAAGCAGCTTCGAGGATTGGGTGACTTGTGATCGTGTCGATTTCGGCGTCGATGTAGTTTCTTGGTTGGTGAGACCAGCAGGTGATCGGAAATAGCCTGGAGTTCACATTTAGAATGACCTCGCTTTGGTAGTCACCTGAGAGACGGGAGTCGCAGGCGCTGAGGAGGAGAAGAGAGGCGAGGGTGAGGAGGCGGAGAATCAAAATGATGGTTAGATTATCTTTATTAGTCTCCTGAGATGGTGATTTGTTCAAACTTGATTGGGCTGGGTTTTGAAAGAGAAAGGGAAATTTTTACACGGATTTTAAAAGATTGGATCTGGATGACACGGATTTTTCTTACGTTTTGCAACCGAGACGCCACTGCGAGAAAGCTAATGGCTACCCGCTAAAAGCTAACCGCTCAAATACCGCACACCCCATCGCCTGATTTTCACCCTCCCCCATAATACACTTCGCCCTCGCGCTCTCGCATGGATGAATTAGAGTGCCGCTGTGACTTTCGGAGGATTTATTTTGAAGGGCGTGCAGCATTATAAGGCGGCTTACCTCGGAGTGCTCGCGGGCGCTGCGGTGGGATCGATGGTCCTGCTCGGCGCGCTCATGGCGGGGGATTCCGTAAAAGGAAGCCTTGCGGAAGCGGCGGCGCTCCGGACCGGGAAGGTCGAGCAGGTTTTTGCGGGGGGCGAGCGCTTCTTTAGCGACTCCCTTTCGGAACGGACGGGTGGAGCGGCGATGCTCTATCTCAAGGGACAGGTGAATGTGGGCGACCGCGCCGAGGGGCAGGTGCAGGTGATGGGGGTGGAGGAAAATTTCTGGAGCTTCGCGCCGGAGCCGACGAAGGGGCTTCTCGGCACGGATGAAGAAGCGGTGGCCGTGAGCGAGCGGCTGGCAAAGGCGCTCGATCTCGAGGTGGGATCGCAGGTGGTAGTGCGGCTTCAGAAGCCGGGTCTGCTTTCGCGGGATGCGCCCCTCTCGGGCGAGGGCGAGACGGTGACAGCAATTCGAGGGAAAGTTTCTTGGGTGGTGAGAGATAATCAATTTGGGCGCTTCAGTCTGGAGGGCACGCAGGTGGCGCCATCGTCAGTCTTTCTGCCGCTGGCTCGCTTGCAGGAAGTGCTAGAGCTGGAGGAAAAGGCGAACCTGCTTCCTCTATCGGATGAGGACACTTTTGAGCCGAAGCAGCTGACCCTCGCTGATTATGGCATGAGCGTGGAGGAGGTTCCGGGTGGGTTTTCGGTGCGGTCCTCGCGCATCTTTATCGGCCCGCAGGTGGAGTCGGCGATTTCGGAAAAACTGCCCGTCGAGCGGGTGACGACTTATCTCGTGAACACGCTTGCGACCGAGGTGGCTGAGACGCCCTACTCGATGGTGAGTGCGGTGACGCCGGGCGCGGCGGACTTTTTGCCGACGGATTTAAAGGAGGATGAAATTGTGATCAACGAGTGGCTCTCGGAAGATCTCAGCGCGGGTGCAGGCGATGAACTCTCGCTGGATTACTTCACGGTGGAAGCCGGGAGCAAGTTGGTGGAAAAACGCAAGAGCTTCACGGTGCGCGCGGTCATTCCGATGACGGGTGCGGCGGCGGACAAGCGGTGGATGCCAGACTTCCCGGGGGTAGCAGATGTGAAGAGCGCGCGTGATTGGTCGCCCGGTCTGCCGCTCGATCTCAAGCGCATCCGCGATAAGGATGACGACTACTGGGAGAAATATAAAGGCACCCCGAAGGCCTTCGTGACTTACGAGGCAGGCAGAGGGATGTGGAAGAATCGTTGGGGCGCGGTGACGGGCTTGCGTGTGATGGGCGGTGAAAAAGCGGAGGTGGAAGCAGCGGTGCTGAGCGTGATGTCGCCCTCGATCGCAGGGATGCAGTTGCGCGATTTTAAAAAGCAGGCGGAGGCCGCCGCGCAGTCGCCGGTGGACTTCGGGATGCTTTTTATCTCGATGAGTTTCTTCCTCATTATCGCGGCCATCGCGTTGGTGGTGATGCTTTATAATTTCAATATCCAGCAGCGCACGAGCGAGAGCGGCTTGCTGGCAGCGGTGGGAGTGCCGGCGAAAAAGATTGGCTACTGGCGGATGGGCGAGGCCTTTTTTGTGATCCTCTTTGGCAATATCATCGGGGCGATTCTCGCGGTGGGATTCTGTCTCATTGTTTTAAAAGTGATTGGCTCAATCTGGGGTGGAGCGGGCAGCAGCTTTTCGTTTCACCTTGGCGTGGGAACCTTTCTCACCGGGTTCATGGCTTTCCTTGGGTTGACGCTTCTGTCGGTGTGGTTTTCGCTTTGGAGGCAGTCGAAGCGGAGCGCGAGCGTGCGGCTTGCGAGCGGCGCGGAGGAAGAAGCTGGGCATGGGAGTCGCTGGACCTGGGTCTTTCTTGGGTTGGGAATCTTGATGGTGCTGGGCGCGATTGGATTGGGGGTCGCGGTCGGGCCGCAGGGGGCCTTTTTCCTCGGTGGATTTGGGTTGCTGATGCTGGGACTTGGGATTTTCAGAATGGCGATGGCCAAGACGACTTCGCTCGCAGATCTCAGCGGCAAGGCGCTCGCGAAAGTGAACCTGAGTCGCCGTTCCTCGCGCAGCGTCACTGTGGTGGGGATTCTTGCAGCGGGTGTTTTCTTGGTTCTATCCGTGACTGCCTTTCGTAAGAACGATGGTGGCGATTGGCAAAAGCTGACCAGTGGCGCGGGCGGCTTCGCGTGGTGGGTAGAGACCACGAACCCCGTGAATCGTCCGGCAGATGCGGAAGGCGACGTCGCTTGGTTTGGGTTGCCGCAAGATGAGGTCGTGCCCTTCCGAGTGGGATCGGGTGATAGCGTCGATTGTTTCAATCTGAACTCCACGAGCCAGCCGCGCCTCCTCGGAGTAGATCCGGCGCGCTTGCAGGATCATTTTAAAACCGACGAGCCGTGGAGCGCGCTCGCGGAAGGGGATGAGGTCCGCGCCTTTGTCGATGAGACTACGATGATGTGGGTGCTCAAGATGAAGGTCGGCGATGTCCTCACTTATGAGGATGAATTTGGCCAGCCCTTCGAGGTGCGTCTCGCGGGCGTGGTGAAGCCTTCCATCTTCCAAGGGAGCGTGATCATCGATGAAGCCGATCTGTTAGAAAAATACCCCTCGGCTGGGGGCTACTCTCTTTTCCTCGTCGAGGATGAAAACGCAAAGGCGACGCTGCAGACTGCCACCGCCGATCTCGGAGGAAAAGTCACCTCAACTCAGGACCGTCTCGCGGCATTTCACGCAGTGGAAAATACCTACATCGCGATCTTCCACGTCCTCGGCGGGCTCGGGATGATTCTTGGAAGCGTCGGGGCCGGCGTGGTGACCGCGCGGAACTTGGTCGAGCGCCGGAGCGAGTTCGAGATCCTACGCGTCCTCGGGATTTCGCAAGAGGCTCGGAAGGGCATCGTGATGAAGGAAGTCGCCACCCTCATCGCCTGGGGACTTGGCATCGGAGCCCTCGCCTCAGCCATCGCGGTGCTGCCGCTGCTGGGTGAAAAGGTGAGCTTTCTCGATCTCGGATGGATGCTGGGGTTGCTCGTGATCATGGGTGCGGTCGCTTGGGTGAGCGCGGTGCTTGCACGGGAGAAGTCGAACGTTTTAAAAGAATCCCATGAGCTTCCTAGCTGACAACGCCCAAGAATATCTTATTGCGAAAGCGGTGGTGACCGAGGAGACCCCTTTCGGTCCCGATGTTCTCGTCTATAAAGTGGCGGGCAAGATGTTCGCGACCCTCGGGTTCCAGGATGAAGTGGGCCGCATGAATCTCAAATGTGATCTCGAGCGCGCGCTTGAGCTCCGTGACGAGTGGGACGCGATTATTCCCGGCTATCACATGAACAAGAAGCATTGGAATACTCTCGTGCTCGATGGCTCGGTCCCCGCGCCGCTCATTACCGAGTTGATCGATCACTCCTACGACCTTGTCATCAAGAGCATGACGAAGGCGCAACGCGAAGCCTACCACGATGCATCCTGAAATCCGCGAGCGCCTCCCGATTATCATCCTGATGATCGTCGTCCTTTCAGCGACTCTTTACGATTGGACCATCGGGCTCTCCTCGTGGATGGCGGTGCCGGTCGAGCTTACCGCAGCGTGGGACCAGGCCCTCGGGGGAAACTTTTCCGAAGGAGTGATCGCGGAGTTGGCTACCGCAATCGGGGCGAATCTTCTTCACGGAGATGGGCATCACCTTTTGGGAAACATGCTCCTTTTCTGGATCTTCGGAGCGGTCGTTTTGGAAATCGTAGGCTGGCGCTGGCTCGTCGTGATTGCTCTGACGACTGGAATCGGCGCGGTGGTTTGCCACACCCTGCTTGATCCCAGCAGCCCGATCCCGATGTTGGGAGCGAGCGGGATCGTGATGGGGTTTATGGGAGCCTACCTTGGTCTCTCCGTGAAGCGCCCGCGCGGGAACACGCAAGTCTGGCCCATCGCGACTCCCGTGAGTCCGACCCAGCTCGCGGGCGTGGGTGTCTTTGGAATCATGATGGACTTCATGGGAGTCACCGGACCGGACCTGACGAACATCGCCTGCGGAGCACACATCGGGGGCTTCGCGACCGGGGTTGTGATGAGCCTCCTAAGACGGGGGTGAAATGGTCATCATAAGGTCATTTGGTGTCGGAGTGGGACTGTGATAGGATCCTTGGAAAAAGATTATATTGGCTTACTGGATGATTGTCGGGCTCGCTTTTGCGGAACTGCAGGAGACATTGGATACGCAGGTGGGAAAAAATGGCACGCCGGGAATGGCGGTGATCGTTTTTGATCAGGACAAGATCATCACCGAGTTGGTTTCGGGGGTCCGCTAAGAGGGAAAGAGGCCTGCCATTGAAAAGAGAGATCCTTGGCATATCGGGTCGGATGGGAAGGCCATGACCGCGACCTTGATGGCGCGCCTGGTCGATAAGGGTTTGGTGAAATGGGACAGCCCGCTGAGTGAAATTTTTCCGAAGGAGAGTAAGAAATTTTCCCCCGATGCGCGGGCCATCACAGTTGAGCAATTGCTCAGTCATACAGCTGGCGTGACGGCGAATGTCGATCGGGACCTTGTCCTTGAAGGCCAAGAGCTGGGAGCCAAGCGGATCGAGAAGCAACGTCTGGAAGTGATGGAAGTGATGCTCAAAGAGGCGCCCGCGAGTGGGCCCGGGAGCAAGTATCTCTATTCCAATACAGGCTATATCATCGTGGGAGCAGTGATCGAGAAGCTCCTCGATACTCCTTTTGAAAAGGCGATCGTGAAGGAAGTCTTTGGGCCCTTGGGAATGAAGAGCGCAGGCTTCGGGGCGCCCGATGGAAAGTCGCCACGGGGACATGTTGTTGAAGGAGGAAAGCGCCTCGCTTCCCCCAAGGGTTACGAGGGAGACAACCCGGCGATCTACGCGCCTGCCGGAGGGATGCATTTTAGTTTGGAAGACTGGGCCAAGTTTGGGCAGGCCCATTTAAAGGGAGAGGGACTTTTGAAGCCGGAGACTTTCGCGAAGCTGCACAAAGTGAACTTGAACAACTACGCCTTGGGTTGGTTGGTGCGAGTGAAGGATGGTAAGACGGTGCGACTGGGTCACGATGGGTCCAACACGATGTGGCGCGCACGCATCACGCTTAATTTGGAGAGAGGTCGCGGGGTTTGCGTGGTCGCGAACGATAACGACGACGCGACAGTTCAGGGCGAGGGCGTGGTGGAGAAAGAAGCTCTCGGGCAATGAGAATGATCTGATGATGTCCTTTGATAAGACGGGTATTTATGAACCTCGCTGGACGCGCTTCTTCACTGGCCTGAAATGAAAAACGGGTTACAATGGTTTTCATGAAAGCGATCTGCCTTTTTATCCTCCTTGCCGTCAGCAACCTCTTCGCCGGTGAGTCCATCACTGCGGGAAACTTTGTCTTCACCCCGGAAAAGCCCTGGGTCGTCCAAGACAGCCCGAGTCACATGCTGAAGGGCGTGGCGCAGTATGGCGAAGAGGGACCTCTTTTAAAATTCTACCACTTCGGCCCAGGTCAGGGCGGGGGAGTTGAGGCAAATGTCACCCGCTGGAAGAAGCAGTTCGAGGGCGAGGTGAAGGTCACTCCTGAGAAGTTGACTTATGACAAACAGGAAGTCGCGATCGTCATGATGGAGGGCACTTTTCTCGATGGTCCCATCATGGCCCGTAAGACAGCCAAGGAAGGCTACATCCTCCTCGGTGCCATCATTCCCCATGAAAACGGCGATGTTTTCCTCAAAATGACCGGCCCCAAAGTTAATATGGTGAAGACAAAAGACGATTTCAAGAAGCTCGTCGCGAGCGCCTTTGCAAAGGAGAAATGATCCTGCTCGCCTCCTAGAGGCGAGTCGCTAGGGTCTTGAAATGACCAATCGCCGCCTCTTCCTAACCTACGCCGCTTCACTCGCTGCCATGCCTTACCTCGGGCGCGGCGAGACCACTCAGGCCGCGCCGAAGTTTCAGAATAATCCTTTTTCTCTCGGCGTCGCTTCTGGCGATCCTGATCACGAGAGCGTCGTCCTCTGGACCCGCCTCGCCCCCGAGCCGCTTGTCGATGGCGGAGGGATGCCAGCCCACGCGGTAGACGTCCGCTGGGAGCTCGCGGATGACAAAGCCTTTTCAAAAAACGTCAAGAGCGGCAGCAGCATCGCGACCCCCAAGCTGGGGCACAGCGTCCACGTCACGCCCGAGGGCCTCGCTGCGGATCGTTGGTATTTCTACCGCTTCCACTGTGGCAGTCACACCAGCGCCGTCGGCCGCACGCGCACCATGCCACTGCCCGATGCCAAGCCCGACAAGCTCGTGATGGCGGTCACCTCCTGCCAGAATTACGAGCAAGGCTACTTCACCGCCTACGAGCAGATGATCGCGGATGCGCCGGACCTCGTCTTTCATCTCGGCGACTACATTTACGAATATGGCGAGGGCACCAATGGGCAGATCAGGAAGGTCAAAGGTCCCGAGACAGAATCGATCGAGGACTACCGCCAGCGCTACGCGATCGCTCGCATGGATCCCCTTCTTCAAAAGATGCACGCCACCTGCCCCTGGTTCCTCACTTGGGACGATCACGAGGTGGATAATAACTACGCCAATGACATCTCCGAGCGCACCAATGTCAAAGCCGCCCAACTCCTCGTCCGCCGCGCGAATGCTTATCAGGTCTATTATGAAATGATGCCGCTGCGTGAGAGTTCGCTCCCGCATGGGCCGAATATGGATCTATATCGTCGCGCTTCCTTCGGACGCCTCGCCGAGTTCCACATCCTTGACACCCGTCAGTATCGCAGTGATCAGCCGAATAAAGACGGCCGTGATCCGCTCAATGATGCCGCCTTCAACCCACGAAATACCCTCCTCGGAGACACCCAACGGCAGTGGCTCTTTAACAACCTCAGCAAGTCCACCGGCACCTGGAATGTCCTCGCCCAGCAAGTCATGATGGGGATGCACGGCCACGCCAAGAAGGACAGCGAAGCAATCTACTCCATGGATGCTTGGACCGGCTACGCCGCCGAAAGAGAGTCCCTTTTAAAATTCATCTCCGACCGAAAGGTGGCAAATCCCATCGTCCTCACCGGAGACGTCCACCGCCACTGGGCGAACGAACTCCGCCTCGATGATCGCAAGCACGACCAAGCCATCGTCGCCTCCGAGTTCATCGCGACCTCCCTCTCAAGCGGCGGAGATGGCAGTGAAAAGTTGAAGGGAATCGAGGCCCTCATGGCCTACAACCCCGGGATCAAATATAACAACAGCCAGCGCGGCTACCTCCGCTGCACACTCACCCCCGAGAAATATCAGACCGACTTCATGGTCATCGATAAAGTCACCAGCCTCGGCGGCAAGACAACCAAGCACGCGACCTACTCCGTCCTAGCCGGAAACCCCGCGGTGGTGGAAGGGTAGGTCTTAAGGCCCAAAGGGTCGTCCCCATACCAGCCCAGTCCGAAGGGCTGGGTTTTCGCATCAGCAAGGTTCCCCGGCAAGCCCAGCACTTCACCTCGAATTTAATCTCCCCGCAGCCTGTTCATTTGGCAGCGCCTAAATGCTCCAAGCGCAAGACGACGTGATCAAACGGTGCACGAGAATCTAACGGCCCAGATCTTCCCCTTCCGGCTTAACAGACCACTTTTTCGGTGTAAGCTGCTCATTGACCCATTCATAGTCGATCCTGATCGTCGCAAATCCCACTCGCCCACCGTTTGCATTCTCGTGCTTACGATACATCGCCAAAAACTCGTGTCCTGCCTTAGTATTCTTCCAATGACCTCGGGTTTGCCGTTCCCAACCAGCAGCAACAATCTCCTCATAAATAGCTGTGTCCCCTGACCAGACCTCATGCCTTACCAACGTGGAATTCTTCCATCGAAAATACTGCCTAGCTAGAAGCCCCCCGTTCCCCGAATAATGACAGGTCACCGAGAGGAATGACTCCTCATTAAGCAGCCGCGTTGTTTCCACGGTATAGGTTTCTACCAACGAGCTCGTCCCCTGCTCCGCGAAGTATACTACCCGGAAAAGCCGCTCTCTTGTCGGAGCCAAAAGCAGGATTCCGTTCTTACGAATGACTCCCATCTCAAGTGAATTCCGCCTGAGATAACTCACGACACAAAGACCACCTGGAAACAGATTTTGATCCAATTTCTCAATCGAAGGATAGGGGGTTCCCGAGTCAATTTTCTTCCACTGCAGCGGCACAAGTTTTCCCTTGGAATCTATAGAAACAGCGTTGGGCACGTTTTCCACGTAGAACGAAAGAGGTCGAGCTTTTCCTTCCGCCAACCCTACCACGTCAACAGAATCACCTGCCTTTGGGTCCACCACTATCGCCAAAGGAAAAAGATGATGCCACAACAGCAAAGAAAAACCGTATTCCAAGTCTCATAAAAACACACAGTATCTAAGAAGAACTCCAAGTCGAAGGTGAGCCACCGCCAAAGGCGCTTCTTGGGAAGAGCTCCAAAATAGAATGAACGAAACTCATTCCCTTCAATTGAATAAGAAATCATTCGTACTCCCACTTCATGATCCACGGATCGCCGGTGTCTTTTTGGGCGGATTTTAGCTTGTCCTGATAGCTTTTTAAAAGATTGGCATGCTCCGGCATCTCGGCAAGGTTCCGGGTTTCGTTCGGGTCGGATGAAATATCGAAGAGCTCGAAGGCGGGCCGATGGATGTAGGAATCGACGGTGCGCTTGCCATAGGTGGCATCCTTTCCCTTGGTCCACTGCGCCTGCCAAGTGGCGGCGACCCAGAGGTCGGAGGCGAAGGGGTAAGGTTGGTGGTGGGCGATGTTCCAGATGATCTTGTAGTTGCGATCGCGGTAGGAGCGCATGGGGTAATACATTTGGATCTCGTGGAAGGTGTGGGAGGCGACGGCGCTGTCCCATCCCTTGGGATTTGTTTCGCTGAGAATGGGGAGCCAGGAGCGACCATGGTAGCGCTTGGGAGCTTTGCCTGAATTTTCCCCAGCTCCGACTTTTTCAAATGAGATTGGCTTTTTAGGGGCGTTCTTCTTGGCGTCGTAGCCGCCTGCGATGTCGAGGATGGTCGGGGTGAGATCGGCGTGGGAAATGAAGGCATGATTGACGAGGCCGCGCTCCTTTAAGCGAGGATCGTGAACGACAAAAGGGACGCGGAGGCCCGCTTCGTAAACTGTGGTCTTAGCGCCGGGGAAGGCCATGCCGTGATCGGCGGTGAAGATGAGGATGGTGTTTTCCCACTGACCAGTTTCCTTGAGGAGTTCTACAAGACGGCCGAGGCCATCATCGATCCGAGAGCAAGATTGGTAGTAGTTCGCGATCTCAGCGCGGGATTCCGGAGTATCAGGGAGGAAGGGCGGGACGATGACCTTGGCGGGATCGTAGAAGACCTCGGTGACGCCTTTGTGGGACTTTTTATTGGGAAGGTTTCCGAAGAGGTTGGGCTTGTGTGGACCGTCGAATGTTTGATCGACTCCGCCACCGCGGTGAGGGTCGGAGGGGCAGAAGTAGAGGAAAAAGGGCTGCTCAGATTCTTCTTCGAAGAGGGGGCGACACGTATCGGCCATTTGCCGGGTGTTCCGAGGGATCCCATTGAGATATTGGTCGAAGTGGAAGACGGACTCGGGGGCAACGTGGAGCTTGGCGATTTGGGCCGTTCGGTATCCCGCTTGTGCCATTTGCGGAGGGAGCGCGAAGGCGCGCATCGACGGGAAAGACTCGAACTTGTGAAAGGCGTGGGTGTGGCCGTATTGCCCGTTGAAGTGGTTGTGAAGCCCGGTGAGAATGACGGAGCGCGAGGCGGAGCAGGAGGCCGTGGTCGCGAAGGCTTGCGTAAAGCGCACGCCATTGGCGGCGAGAGCATCAAGATGGGGCGTCTGAATGACGCTGTTTCCGTAGCAGCCGGCGACGGGGGATTGGTCATCGGTGACGAAGAGGATGACGTTGGGCTTTTTGGCAGCAGAGGAGCAAGCGGCGGTGATGAGAAAAATGAGGAGACGGGACACGATCTCACTACGCTTTGAGAAAGAGGATTCTTAGTAGAGAAATGAAAGCCATTGAAGAAAAAGAGCCGCGCTTGGTGGGATTACGTTGTTTGCTGATGTTGCCCGCGCTTTTGCTCTGGGTCGTCAGTTTTACCCCGATGGGTCTGATGTCGTTTCTCCCAGATAGAGGGCGCTCCTTGCTCGATAGCTCGATGGCCTTGTAGCTTGCGATCATTTTTGTCCCTCTGCTGTTTCTCTTCGGTTGGGCTGTTATGACATCTTCGCAGAAGCGCTTTCACCTCCTGTTTGGTCTGAGTTTTCTGATCGTGATTCTCAATATTGCGGGTTGGTTTTATGAGGTCTCGAAGATCCACTGGCAGTTATTGGGAATAAAGTCGGTCTTTGAGACACTAAGTGTTACATGAGCGCCACGATGAAAGCAGTGATTTGGATGACCGTGATGGTCCTGATGGGCGGATTTTTAAAAGCCGATGTTGATCCCTTCAGCGACGAATTTGCCACTCCTCCATTATCGGAACTGGATCCATTTTCCGCTACTTTTGGTGACGGTCCTGTTGATCCTTCTGATGCCGAGTCTACGTTCAAGGTTCTTAGTAGCGTCGCTAGTTTCAAACCGGGTGAGCCATTTCACCTGAGCTTTAAGCTCAGCAACCCGCGTGGATGGCACTCGTATTATTCGAATTCAGGCAGCGCTGGCGGACCTGTCGAAGTGATGTGGGATCTTCCCGAGGGTTGGACTGCGGGTAACCTTATTTACCCGGTCCCGCATTTGAGTCCGAATGCTCTCGGAGCCGGTTACGATTACTCAGGGACGAATCATTTCGTGACCCAGATCACCCCACCCGCTTCTGCGAGCGGCACCATCGAGCTGAAAGCAGGAGCCCGTTGGCAGATCTGCACCGATCAGAACTGCATTCTCGAGCCGGGGCCATCTCCAGCGAACACCATTCCTCTCAGTATCTCCCTTTCTTCCTCAGCTGCTCCCGTCTCAAGCGATGCTGCTGGAGAGATTGAGGAAGCCCTTGCCGCGACAGCCCAAGTCTCTGAGGCATGGGATATCGAGGTCAGAAATGTGGGAACCCAGCTTCAGCTTGATCTTTTGCCAAAAGATGGCGCCGTTTCCGAGCTTGAGGAGGTCTACTTCTTTGCTGCAACCGCAAAGCTCACTGATCCCGGTGGAGCGCAGAAGCTTAAGAAGACCGATAAGGGCTATCGCCTGAGCATCCCGAAGGTCGCTGGTGACGCTGCTCTACAGGATTTTGATTACTCCACCCTCCGTGGGATTCTCACCGCAAAGAGTGGTTGGGAAGATGGAGAAGATTTTAAGGCCCTTGCTGTTGAGAGTATCACTATTGGCGTAGTCGATCGCTCCGAGCTCTACGAGCAGGTCTCTTTGGGTGCGCTCCTCGGGATTCTAGGTGCGATGTTTCTTGGTGGGATGATCCTCAATCTCATGCCCTGCGTCTTCCCTGTCATCGGGTTGAAGATCATGGGCTTCGTGAATCAAGCGGGCGAGGACAAGCGCCAGATCGTGATCCACGGTCTTGCTTTTGTTGTGGGAGTTCTCGTTTCATTTTGGCTCATTGCAGGTGTCCTACTCGGCCTTCGCGAGGCTGCTCTCAGCAGTGGCGAGCAAGCTGTCGGTTGGGGATATCAGCTCCAGAATCCTTATATGGTCTGGGGTCTCATGCTCATCATGTTCGTCCTCGGACTCAGCATGTTCGGTCTTTTCGAGATCGGTGCGAAAGCCACCAGTGTCGGCTCTGAACTTCAGGCGAAAAGCGGTCTTTCCGGCACCTTCTTTTCAGGCGTGCTCGCTACCGTCGTGGCCACTCCCTGTTCCGCTCCCTTCCTCGGGCCAGCGATCGGACTGGCGGTGAAGCTTCCGCCTGTTTCCTTCATGATGGCCTTCACTGCCATGGCTCTCGGTCTCGGTGCGCCCTACCTGATTCTTTCGATCTTCCCTAATCTCGTGAAGAAGCTTCCTCGTCCGGGGGCTTGGATGGAGTCCTTCAAGCAGGGAATGTCCTTCCTTCTCTTCGGCACCGCTGGTTTCCTCCTGTGGGTTTACATGGGTCAGAATGATTCCTTCCACGGTCTTTCCATCGTCTTAGGCCTGACTCTCATTGCGACCGCGGCTTGGATTTATGGTCGCTGGTTCCTCCCTCATAAGAGTGCCCGCGCACGGGGGATTGGCATCTTCCTAGCGGTCGCTCTGCTCGCGGGAGGTCTCTACGCCTCGCGTCCAAATAAAGGCGATGATATCTGGCAGGACTGGTCTCAAGAGACTGTCGATGCGGCGATCGCAGAAGGCCGCCCGGTCTATATCGACTTCACCGCGACGTGGTGTCTCACCTGTCAGTTGAATAAAAAAGCAGCCTATCCTGACGAGGTAAAACAAGCTTTCAAGGACCGCAATGTCCTCATGCTCCGCGCCGACAAAACGAATGCCAATCCCGCGATCGAAAAAGCGATTGCCGATCTCGACCGTGCCGCAATCCCAGTGAACGTTCTTTACGCACCTGCCAAAGAAGGCGAGCCCATCATCACTCCCGCGAATCTCACTCCAGGCTATCTCCTCGATCTTCTTGAGGAGGAAATTCCAGTGGTGGAAGAGTAACTCACGTGAGGTTTCAGGCCGCTAAGTTTGGCGGCGAATCAGCGAACGCGCCCCGAGTGAGACATCGAAATCTTTACCGCTTGGTCTCAGATGTCTGATGAATGAGATACCATTGTGGCGAGGCTCTCACAAGGCCTCGAGGCTACCCTAGAGGATCGCCTTGATGAGATCCGCGATGGTGTGGTGCTGCTCGAGCGCATGGCGGAGCTGGAACTTCTCATTAATCTCGTAGCTATTATTTCGGCCCTCGCGCTTGCGCGTGATGACGCCGTCTCCCTCTAGCTCGCTGAGGATGCGCTGCACTGAGCGCTCGGTGATCCCGATCTGGATCGCGAGCTCCCGGACGGTGAGGGCTTTTTCACGGGTCAGGCAGACGAGAACGTGAGTGTGGTTAGTGAGGAAACTCCACTTGGAGAGGGGAGCACTGGCGGCCTTTTTTTCGGTTGCTTTCATAACGTGAAATAAATATCGTGTTTCTTATTACTTGTTTTCCGATTCGCGACACAGCAGGGCATCATGAACGAAAAAGCAAGTATCGAAGTTAAGTCAGCCTCTTATGGGGCTACCGCCCGTCTTAAGAAAGCGATGAATCGTCTCGCGGAACTCGCACCGAATGAGAGTCCAGTGCTAAGCTGCTTTGTCGATCTTACCGAGTCCCGTCACCACTCTGTTGAAAAGCTGGAGCTGCAGGTGAAGGAACTGGTGCGCTCTTGCAATGGTGACGAGAAGAAAGCAGTTCTGGAGCCTTTTCACATGATTAAGCTTCACCTCCTCGATGATGTTTCGGATCAGGCAAGCGGCTGCGCTATTTATGCTCGGAGCGGATCTCTCATCTTTTTCGAAGCGCTTGAGTTTGGGGTGACTCTTCAGACGTGCCTCCTTATTTGTGCGCTGCCTCAGATCTACCCGCTCGTCGAAACTAGCGACACTTACGAGCGCTTTGTCGCGACCTCGCCGAGCAGGAGCGCGAAGAACTCGTCAGGCTCGCCGTCCGAAACGGCGTCGATGTTGAAGCGAGAATTGGAATCCTCGCTGGATCGATCCTTTCCGGAATTTTCGGAGCGGCTGTCCTCTACATCACTGGGAAGAAAAGCCCAGCATAGGCACCTTCTTGCTGAATTTAATCACTCTCCCTGTGGCAATGTTGTGCAGCGAGAGTTTTTGTTTTCTGGCGACGTGCTTTTTAGAACCGCCAGCCGTAGGAAGCGAAGAAGCTGAACTCTTTGTCATCATCGAGCAGGGTGCTATTGCTTGCCCCGCTATCGAGGAGATTGAGCGAAGCACCGAGGACGATGAACTGAGTCTGTGAGAGCGGCTGGATGAAGCGGGCATTAACCGTGGCGCGCCAAGTGGCATCGGGATCGTAGATTCCGAATGTGGGAGTCGCTTGCGCGGCGCTGACCCCGAAGAGATATTCCGAGAGGTTCTCGTCGAAATAGGCCGCACCGATCGAGAGATCGAGACTGCCATACTCACCGACGGGGATTACTTTTCCGATGCGGGCTGCGAGCGAGAAGCCATCGTATTTCCCGGTGACATCAGCAAGGAGGGTTGAGCGGAAATAGAAGCTTGGGAAGTCGATGCGGGCACGAAGGCCGGCGTCGATCGAGAAATCCCGGTCTGCTCCGAAAAAGGCGTCATCATTTGGGTCGGGACGACCTGTCCGTGGTCTCACCATCGCAGAGAGGCTGCCTTTAGCCTCCTCGTTTCCGAAGGTAGCAAGCTCGTAGGTGATACGATCGAAGCCGATGTGGGCCTTGCCTTTCTGGTAGGCGACGTAGGGGAGGATGCCCCATTCCGGGCCGATATCACGATAGGCGGTCTCTCGGTAATTGACGCGGACACCAAAGAGCCACGTGGCCTTATCCGGGTCCTCCAGTTGGTCGACGCCGCCTTGTCCAAATGCGAACGAGCTGGAAAGAAGGAGGGAGAGGGGAGTGTTTGCTTTCATCAATAAGTGGAAGTGAGGCGGAGTCGCTTCGTATCTCTACGCTACATTCGGACTTAGGCAAGCGGGAGGGCTTTGTCGGAGCTGTCGCTCAGGAGCCTAAGGATGCCTTTTCTTTTCGCTGGGAGTGGGAAGGTAGCGGAGATTCTAATTTTGGTCCGCAACCTGTCTCACTAAGTGGGATCGGGACCATATTGATTGGGTCCCACGGTGCCCCGAGAGCAACCGCACTCAACGAGGGTCCAGATAGGTCCGACAAGTGGAATCATCCCTACCAGGGTCATCCATCCGCTCTTGTCGCGGTCATGCCAGCGCTTCACTCCGATTGCCAAACTGATCCAGAAAAAGGGGACGAGAAGGGCAAGAAATATCAGGAGGCCGATGGTAGAAGGTCCCTTTTCTTCATCGATCCCAAAGATCCCAAACATCATCGCATACATGACCACGGTGACCAAAAGTGTCACTCCCCAGTAGCTGCGGCGTGGCACTCGGCCCGAGAACGAAAAGAGCATCTACAAGAGGGTGGGCTTGGAATAGGGCGGTTCGAGACCCGGTCGGCTGGGATCGGTAATGGGAGTTTGATAAGGATCATCCATTCCGGATGATCTAACAGTATCGATCACATGCGTCGATATCTTTAGTTAAAGACCGAGTGCTTTTTCAATCCGCTTGGCACTCACTTTGCCAGTGTGCGGCACACCGGGGGCGAAGAGTTGCAGCCGCCACTCTTCCAGCATCCAGCCGATCTCCCAAAGCCGCACTGCTTCCGGGCGGTCATGCCATTGTTCCTGCCAGGCATCCCAGAGGGGGAGGAATTGGACCTGTTTGTCCTCATCGCGGATGAGGGGCTGTGCTTCGATGCGGGCGATGCGTTCTTCCATCCCGAGGAAGTATTTTTGGTAGCGCTTCATGCGCTCGAAGCCGGCTTTCCAGCCGAAGCCGGAGCGCAGGAGGAAGGCGCGCTGTTCTTCAAATTGGAGGACGACTTCGCCGAGGTTTCGGTCGTTGCGATTGCGCTCCATCCACTCGCGCACTCGGCCATCGGCATCCGCCATGCTTTCGACCGCTTCAGTGATGTGCTGCGCGGCTCCGAACCACTCGCCGCGTGCGCTTGCTGCCTGATCGGCGAATTCAAATTCGTTGCGAGGAATTTTTCCAAGCGCTCCTTCTCCTGCGACTCTGATAAAATCTTCCACGCTTCCGTCAGGCAGAAGCGGTAACATGAAGCGACCCGCCATCTTGAGGGGGAAGTTTTTCCGCACGTAGTTTCCGTGCTCGTAGTGCTCTAGGAGAAAGAGCCGCACCACTCCCGCCCGGTGACTTTCGTTCGCTTCTTCTGGATCTAAAAAGGCGCGCATTCCGACGGTCTCGCCCTCGTCCACGAGCGCGGGGAAGACACCGCCATCGGCTTGCTCGGGCACTTCGCCGAAGCTCCAGACTTCGCCGCCGGTCATTTCCCATTCTTCGTTTGCGGCAGCTTCACGACGCGCCCGAAGTTCGGCGGCAAGTTCTTCTTTGATGAGCGTGACATTTTCGCCGAAGGCTAGGACCTCGCCCTTCTCATCACGCACTCGGATTTTGGGGCGGAGGTTTGCCGGGAGGCGGTCTTCCTCGATGCCCTCGATCGGTCGGCCGGTGTTCTCGCGAAGATATTCCAGCACGGCATCTGCGAGGGGACCCTGCGGTTCCCAATCTTTCCAGAACTCGATGAAGCCCTCGACCCGCTCGGCGACCGGCTGGCACTCGCGCCGCCAGTCCTTCGGTAAGCTGCGGATGAGCAGCTCGATGCGTTCTGCCAAAATCCCCGCCACGCCCCAGCTGGCGAGGTGGTCCGGGAAGCGGAGCAGATTTTCAATTCCCACCTCGAAGGTGAGTCCGTCATCTTCGGCCTCGAGATCGCTCACGTAGCTCACCGGCCAATCGCGCCCTCCGTGGTGCACGAGATCAGGGAAAAGCCGCACCCTTTCCTCGATCCCTTCTTCCCAGATGAGATCGCTGAAGCGCACCATGAGCTTCTCAGCTTCTTCACCGATCTTGGTGAGATCCATGAAGGCCTTCGTGGTGTTTACGAAGGCGGGGATGCGCTCGAAGAAGAAGTCGTAAGCGGAGACCTCATTCCAGAGGTAGCCGACTCGTCGCAGCTTGCGCTCCGCGCTAAAAATTTCCTCTTTGACCCAAGCGAGATTCTCAATCACCGGATGCTTGCCTCGCATCTTTCCTTCCACGAGGGCCTCGCGCACGAAGACCTCGAAGGCCGCCTTAGGATTCACTCTCCCGAAGAAAATCCGTCGCCCCTCGACCACACTGAGCCCGCCGAGGAGAACATCTTCCAGCCCGTAGACCGCACCCTGCTGCTCATTCCAATAGGGCGAATAATATTTCTTCCGGCAAAGGTGCGGCACCACTTCCTCGACCCACTTTGGATCGATCTCGGCAACCTTTCGCGCCCAAAGTCGTGTCGTTTCCACGAGCTCAAACCCAATCACCCAGAGCGCGCGCTTTTGTTTGAAAAGCCCCGAACCGGGAAAGACCGCGAACTTAAGATTAGAGACGCCGTGGTAGGTCCGCTTTTCCTTATCCCAGACGCCGATCTGTCGAGGCACTCCGGTGAGGATCGACTTGTGAACCTCCGCATAAACATCGCCCGGCGTCGCCAGCTCCTTTTCTGCCTGGCCCTTACTCCTTAGCGAGCGACGGATTTCGGCATTCACTCCAAGCCATTCGCGCACGCGACGATAGCTGATAAAATTTTTCTCACACCACTTCCGGAGTTGATTCGAGCGGATCTTTTTCCCCTCGCGAAACTCACCGATTCCGCGCCACAGATTCAGGAACACCCCAAAGTCTGACCGCTCATCGAGGAACTTGAGCTGCGCGTCATCGGCCCGTTCCTCCTTTCCGCGTGGCCGCTCCCGCACATCCATCGCCGAGAGCGCCGACACGATGATGAGGGTCTCTTCAAAGACGCCCCGCTTCTCACTCTCGATCAACATCCGGCCCAAGCGCGGGTCCAGCGGAAGCTTCGCCAAGCGCCAACCGGTATCGGTCAAGCTCTGCGCGGCCTGAGCCTGACCTCTGCCATCCGACTTCCGTCCTCCGATCTCGACTGCTCCGACCTCTTCAAGGGTTTTCCATCCTTCCCGCACCGCTTTTGGCGACGGTGGATCCAGAAAAGGAAAGTTACGCACATCGCCCAGCCCTAGCGAGAGCATTCGCAAAATGACCCCCGAGAGCGCACTACGCCGAATCTCCGGATCGGTAAACTCCGACGCCATCTCCAGCGTCTCCTCCTCATAGAGCTTCACGCAGATTCCCTCGCGCACCCGTCCGCAGCGTCCGCGTCGTTGCCGTGCGCTCGCCTTTGAGACCATCTCGATCTGCAAGCTCTGCACCTGTCGATCTGGATGGAAGCGACTCACGCGCGCTTGCCCGCTATCGACCACCGAAACGATCCCTGGAATCGTCAGCGAAGTCTCCGCGACATTCGTCGCCATGAAGATCCGCCGCTTCCCGCTCGGTTGAAAAATCTGCTCCTGTTCCTGCAGCGAGAGCCGCGCAAAGACAGGCACCGCCTCGGTGTTTACGAAGCCATGACCCTGCACCATTTCCGCGCACTCACGGATCTCGCGCTCGCCGGGAAGGAAGACGAGGACATCGCCATCCGGATCGAGGTCCGTCACAAAATCGACCCCACGGAGCACATGCTCCCGCAGCGACTCGCCGCCCTCCCAGGGTGGGAGAAAAATGTCCTCCACCGGGAAGGTCCGTCCCTCGACTTGCACCACCGGACAATTCCCGAAGAACTCCGCAAAGCGACCCGCATCCAACGTAGCCGATGAAATCACCACCCGCAAATCCCGCCGCTTCGTCACCAACTGCTTCAGATACCCCAGCAGGAAATCAATATTCAGCGACCGCTCATGCGCCTCATCGATAATGATCGTATTATACTGCTTCAGCGAACGATCCCCCTGCGTCTCCGCCAGCAGGATCCCGTCCGTCATAAATTTGACCTTCGTCTCCTTCGAGCAGACCTCAGTAAAGCGCACCTGCCAGCCCACTTCCTGACCGACCTCCACCTTCAGCTCCTCGGCAACTCGCCGCGCCACAGAGGTCGCCGCCAGTCGACGAGGCTGCGTGCAGCCAATCCGCCCTTCAGCCCCCATCTCCCGCGCGAGCTCAATCGCCATCTTAGGCAGCTGCGTTGTCTTCCCCGAGCCCGTCTCCCCCACAACGACCACAACCTGCGAAGCCCGCATGGCTTCGAGAATTTCTTCCCTCCGCCGAGAAACCGGCAGGTCTGGATAAGTGATGTGCAACGCCTCTTCTGTAGCGGCGGTCATTGACCGCCGCAAGCTCCGCATCTACGCCCTATTTCACCTCAAAATCTCTCTCTTATTATTCAGTGACCTGAATTCGAAGACGATAATAAACCCGGTCATCGCCACTATTGAATAGCGGAGTGGTCAAATTTACTGACCCATTTTCTTCCTTTTCGATCAGCTGATGATCGCCAAGCGATACTCCCTCACCAACGTGCGTGTCGCCCGATTGTATAGAAAGACTTCACCTTGACTCTGTAAACCAGGTTGACCGACCACCATCCAATTTTCATTGACCGCGATGCTCGACCCAAAGAGGCCATATTGCTGAGGGTTTAAAGAACCCATACTGAGTTCTTTATTACCTGACGCTCGTTCATAAATATGCAAATTGTCCCGCTGAGCAAAGCTTAAGCGAACGGGGTCCCCCACGTAAAGATGCTCATCATCGACCGCGAACTTAAACCCAAAGAGAGTGCTTCCATATGTCCCGGGACTTTTAAAATCACCGATCGAGGGAAGAAATTCATCATCTTGAATCACAATGGTCCCAGTATCTAAAGTGGTTCCCATTCGGGAAATCCGAAGTTCAAACGTTTCTTCCTGCTCAATCTTATCATCGTCTAAAATCGGTAGCGGGTCCAGTCCCTCGCTAGAGCTGGCAGGAATAGTAAACTCTTGAGGAACTTCCGAGTAATCTTCCGATGGGGTGGCATTGCCTCCACTGCCCTCAAGCTTCACGTCAAAGTCAGCAGCCTCTACCAATGAAAGTTGGACCTGCGGTCGGAAAAGCCCTTCGGAAATTTGAACCTCTCCAATCGCTCTCATTATTGGTTGAGGTGTGAACGCGACGTGTTGCACATTCGCACCTTGATCAGAAAGAAAATGGAATCGGTTCAGACCCAAAAATCCCTCCCGTCCGAAAGCCGCGGACAGAACGTCATACGATAGAGTGAAAAATTCAGTCTCTTCTAGGATGTCATCCTGCACGATGGGAATCTCAATGATTTTTTCGGTCAGCCCCGCTGGCATAGCTACGCGATGATCATGAAGTGGGATGAAATCCTGCCATGCTTTTGCCGATTGCTCAGTCGTCGTGAGAGAAATGTTCACCGCCTGATCGATAGATTCCTCTAAGGAATCTTAATAAAAAAGCAGCAAGCTGCGAACAGAAAACATGCGTCAACAAAGGTAGTTTTTCTCCGTAGGTAAGAGAACCATTCAAAAAGGCTGAACTCATCTGAAAAAGTCGCATCATAAATCATTGACGTGAGCCGGATTTTCATTAGAGTAGCGCTGCGGCAAGCAACGGCCGCCAGTGAGAGACCACTTAGTCGAT
>JBDMZE010000024.1:0-19035 GCA_039769075.1 Akkermansiaceae bacterium
AGCCCATCGATCATGGAAGTGACTTGTGAGAAGTGCTTGTTTTCGAGATTTAGTGCGAGTTTTTCGAGTCGGTTGAATTCGTCTCGAGTTTTGATTTCTTGCAGAGCGGCACGGATCGCATCGGTATTGTATTTCCATTCGAGAACAGAGGAGTCTATCGTGGCGAGAATTGTGAGGTTGCGGTAGTTTGCAACGATGTCTTTTGCTTCTGGGAGAAGACTCATTTGCTCATTTGTCAGTGAGTTGGTGTAGTTATCGAAGCGTGGGAGAGACACTGCTCGTTCGAGCTTTTGAATGATTTTCTCAAGCACCTCTGGATCTTCAATGATGAAGTGAGGTGCTTTTTTCTCCTCCTTTTCTTTTTTACTTCGTGTGCGTGTCGAGTCCTTGGAGACGCACTCTTTGGAAAGCTTGCCGGCCTCCCAGATCAGGAACCAGCCGTTGTCAGGATCGATGCGTTGGCGCACTTCATCGAAGTCTTCAGGAATGTCATCCACTTCAGTGAGATGTTTTCGATAGTAGGAGGGATTCTGAGGTTCGCTGAGGTGGAGTGCTTTCCATCGCCCCTCTGGGTTACTCTTAGAAGAACCACCATAGAGGACGAGATGCTCTTGAGCGGAGAGACCAGGGACAGGCACATTTTTTTGAGGCCCGAAGGACATCGGGTTGAGGGAGGCGATTCCTTCCGAAGCGGCCTTAATAAGGTGAGCTCCTTGGTAGAGAGAGATCAGGGAGACGCCCCACGCGATAAGAAGCAGAGGGGTGAGATAGGAAAAGTAAGGCTTCATTTGCCTGAGTTAAAAGAAAGGGCGAGTTGATGGGAAGCTCACTTTGGAGTTGGCCATTTTCCACTTCCCGCTAGCGTCGCGCCAGCAACTACACGATATGGGACGCGCATTTGAAATCCGAAGAGGAGCGAAGGAAAAACGTTGGGGGAAAATGTCACGCATTTTCCCAAAGCTGGCTAAGAGCATCACGATGGCGGCAAAGGCCGGCGGTGGTGACCCCGATTCAAATGCGACGCTGCGCACCGCGATTGTGAATGCGAAGGCGGAGAACATGCCGAAGGATAATATCGATAAGGCGATCAAGCGGGCGACCGCCAAAGATCTCGCCGATATTACCGAGATCAATTACGAGGCCAAGGGCCCGCACGGCTCGCTCTTCTGGGTGGAGTGCGCGACGGATAATACGAACCGCTCGTTTACGAATGTGCGGACAATTTTTAATAAGAACGCGGGAGAGATCGTAAACTCGGGTTCGCTCGACTTCATGTTCGACCGGAAGAGTGTGATCGAGTTCAACCCCGAGGGAGTGAATCTCGAGGAGCTTGAGCTGGAGCTCATGGACGCTGGTCTCGAGGAGATGGAAGCAGAGGGCGATATGGGCCTCGTCTACGGCGCTTACACCGACTTTGGAAATCTCACCGCGGTGATGGAGAAGCTGAATGTCGAGGTGACGAGGGCGAGTCTTGAACGGATCTCAAACAACCCTCAGGAATTTACGGCAGCGCAGCTCGAAGAGCTGGAGTCTCTCGTTGACAAGCTGGAAGACGATGAAGACGTGCAAGCGGTCTTTACCAACTTCGGCAGCTAGCCGGAAGGCCTGCGACTACATGCCGCCGAAGAAGCCCATCATCTGCCCGACTTTGACGGTGTAGATGAGGAAGAAAATGATGTGGGCAACGAGGTAGAGAAGGATGGCCTTCTCGATCGCCTTGCGGGTCATGAGTGGGATGAATTTCATAGACGAATGGAAGATGAAAGGTGAGGCGAGCCGGGTCAAGGATTTCGTGGAGATGGCATCGCTTCTCTTGGGCTGTGCGACCTTGGAGAATCCCCTATAAGCTGACGGATAATCGCTGAAAGCTAGCCTCGCAGATCTTGTGAAGATCTTATTTCTCTCACTTGAGATCGGTGAAGATGGTGCGGGCGGCTTTGGTGGAGATCTTTTGATTTTTACCGTAGGCTTTCGCGGCGGCTTCGCGGACCTGGGAGGGGGTGCCTTTTTTGAGCCAGATTTCAATGGCGTCGTGGAGGAGAAATGAGCCGGGATACATGAGGCTGCGGGTCATAAGGATGGGATTGGTATTGAGTGACTTGAGATGCTTCGAAAAATAGGAGTCGGTGAGGCAGCCGAGAACGATAGCGGTCGAGGCTTCGTCATCGGCTTTGGCCGGAGAGGGAATCTTGGGTAGGGTATCCATGAGGCCATTGTGGCCGAGGAAGGCGGTGAGGTCGTCTTTTCCTCCTTCGCGGCATTGGGTGAGGAAGTCTTCGAGGCATTTCTCCATGCGGTCGCCGCGGTAGGCGTGGGCGACGAGTTTGCTCTTAGTGGCCTGATGCTGGAAGGTGAGGGTGACGAGGATGGGGGAGTCCTTGGGCTTCGCAGTTTCGATCAGCTTCCACTTTTTGCTCCGCTGAAAATACTTGGCGAGACCATCCGAGCAGCCCCAATAGAGATTGTTTGCGGGGTCGAGGCCGTGGCCGATTTTTGCACCTACGGGGACGATTCCTTGGTGGAGGTTATCGCAGAGGCAGACGTAGGTGTGGATCTTTTTGGCTGCCGAAAGGGGGAGGATGCAGATGAGGAAGAGTAAGACGTTGCGCATATCAAAAGGAACGAGGCGGAGAGCGGAGTTTGTCTCTGCTGATCTGCTCTTGGCGGGATGGGGAAATGAGCTAGAGTCTCGCCCGTGAGTCTTCTCAACTATTTGGCATTTCTTCTCGGCCTCGGCGTGATCGCGCAGTGGCTGGCGTGGCGCTTGAAGTTACCTTCGATTCTGCTCCTGTTGCTTTTTGGCTTTGGTCTTTCCCAATTCACGGGAATGCAGATCGACGATTATCTGAAGGATGAGGAGGCGCTGCTGAGTCTGGTGGGCTATTTTGTGGCGATCATTCTTTTCGAAGGAGGCCTGACGTTGAAGGTCTCCGAGCTTCGAGAGGCGGGGGCTCCCGTCTTCAGGCTCTGCACTTATGCGGTGGCAATCGCCTTTGCTCTGACGACGGTGGTGGCGCGATTCACTCTCGAATTTCAATGGGAGGTTTGCGCGCTCGTCGGTGCGATTTTGGTGGTGACCGGCCCTACGGTGGTGGCGCCGATTCTGCGCTTGGTCCAGCCGCAGCGAAAGGTGGCCTCTATAGTGAAGTGGGAGGGCATCGTGGTCGATCCCATGGGTGCAGTGCTGGCGGTGATGGTCTTCATTGTGATCCAGACCGGTAGTTTGGGTGATAGCTGGGATAATATTCTGTGGGCCATCGTAAAGACGGCGGTGGTGGGAGTAGGCTTAGGCTGGGCGTTGGCGAAGCTGGTGGAGGTGCTGCTGGTTCGGCATTGGATTCCTGACTTTCTGGAGAGTGTCTTTTTCTTGGCGATCGTGTGCATTGGCTTCGCAGGGTCGAATGCACTGGCGCATGAGTCGGGTCTTCTGACGGTGACGGTTCTCGGGGTGCTGCTCGCGAATCAGCACAAGGTCTCGGTGCGTCACATCCTTGAGTTTAAGGAGCACTTGCGAGTGCTCATCATCTCGCTGCTTTTCTTGATGCTCTCGGGTCGGATCGAGATGGAAGAGATTCAGGCGGTGTGGAAGAAAGGGCTCTTCTTCCTAGCGGGTCTTATTTTAATCGTGCGTCCTGCATCGATCTTCCTCTCGAATCTGGGGTCGAAGGCGACGACTTTCAAAGAGCAGCTCTTCCTCGCGCTGCTGGCTCCTCGAGGAATCGTGGCGGCGGCGGTGACAGCGGTCTTCGCGCTGGAGCTAGAGCATTTTGCAGAAAAGGATCCCAGCAATGAGAAGCTCGTCATTCTTGCGGAGCAGGCCAAGGAGCTGGTCCCGCTGGTGTTCATCGTGATCTTAGGAACGGTGGCATTTTATGGACTACTGGCTGCGCCGCTCGCTCGGAAGTTGGGGCTCTCGCACAAGAATCCCGATGGCATCCTTTTCGCAGGATGCGAACCGTGGACGCAGGTGGTGGCGAAGGCGCTTCACGATGAAGGTCACATGGTGACTCTTTTGGACACTCGTTATGAAAAGGTGGCAGCTGCTCGGCTCGAAGGTCTCAAGGCGGTGCGCGCGAATATTCTCTCGGAGTATGCCGAGGAGGAACTCGACTTGGGCGGCTTGGGGCATTTGGTCTCAGTGACGCCGAATGATGAGGTGAACTCGCTCGCGAGCCGCGAGTTCCAGCACCGCTTTGGAAAGGCAAATGTTTGGCAGATTACTCCGGCCGATAGCACGGATCACCACACCCGCACGGTGGCATCGCACATGCGCGGCCGCTATTGTTTCCTCGGCGGGCCGCAGTTTCGTGAGATCGAGTCCTTTGTGCGGCGCGGCGCGGTGATGAAGGTCACTCTTTTGACGGATGTCTTCACGCTGGAGGATTTCCGTATGACTCACGAGCGCGTGATGATTCTCTTTCAGTACGACGAGGAGAAGGGTCTGCGTCCAGTGGTCTCAGATGTTGAAACGATCGAGGGACCGACGAAGATTTATTCGCTCGTGATGGAAAAGGAGGGCGCATGAGTCAATCTTACCAAGGTTTTGAAGCGAAGTGGCACGACCTCTTTTGGGAAGCAGAAGAGGCCCCGAGCGAGCTTCCGCTGATCGAGGGATTTCTCAAAGAAGTCGAGGGCCCGACTCTCTATATTGGGAGTGGTTCGGGGCGGCTTTTAGGGCCGTTGGTAAAAAATGGTCACGCCGTGAGTGGGCTCGAGTCTTCCGCTGAAATGGTGGCCCTCTCCCGCGAGCGCTGGCCGGAAGCAGAGGTGAAGGAAGGACTTTGGGAAGATGAAGCTGAGCCAAAAAAGGCGCTTCTTCTACCAGGCTTCACCTTTCAGCTCTTTAAAAATCCCCGGCGTGAACTTCAGCGCATGGCGGACGTCGTAGGGGAGGGGGGGCGTGCATACGTGAGCCTTTTTTTCCCTTGGGCGGAACTCAGCGGAGATCTTCCTGCGGCTAAGTGGTATCCTGATCGCGAACTCGATCTACCCGATGGAAACAAAGGCGAGATGCGAACCAAGCATGTCATCCTTGAGAAGAAGAGCCTCCTCAAGCGCGAGCACGAATACACCCTTCGGTCGGCCGATGGCGAGATATTGAAGCAGGAAAAACGGAAGCAAAGTGTGCGCTTCTTCGTCGATACCGAGTTGAATAAAATGCTCAAGAAAACGGGCTGGAAGGTCACGAAAGAGATCTACGACTTCGGCGAGCACGATGGAGAGACGGTCTACGTCACCACTCTGTTTCTAAAGCAGGGTTAGATCTTCGTCTCGCGCCATTTTCCTCTCAAGGCGATCACGCTGAAGATGATCGCCTGCACCGTGACATCGCAGAACATCAGCGTCCAGATCCCCACTAGCCCTAGCCCGAAGTAGCTCGCTCCAATCCCGATCGCGAGGACGCGGAAAATGAACATCGAGCTAAAAGAAACCTTCATCACTGTAGCAGTCGCCCCCGCGCCGCGCAGACAAGTCTTCATCACCAAGCTTGTCGCGAGCGCGGGTTGGAAAAGGCCACAGAGAAAAACCAGCGGTGTCGCCAAGGCGATCATCCCCGCGGCTTGCTCATCGCTCGCAGGGAGGATGATCTGGATCAGTGCTGTCGGCACCGCGAGGAACAGCACCCCGATCACGCTCATAAAAACGACCGCATAAAGCCACGCGCGCTTCAGCGCCGCCATCGCCATTTCAGGGTTTTTCGCGCCAAGATATTGGCCAATCAGAGTCGCGCCTGCTGTCCCAATCGCGAACCCAGGGAGAAAGCTCATCGACTCCACCCGGATTGCGATGAAGTGCGCTCCCAGCACTCCTTCGCATGGCAAGCGCGTGATGAAGGTCAGCGTCATCGCATGGATTGCCCACATCCCAAACATCTCTGTTCCCTGCGGAATCCCGATCCGCACAATGCGCTTCATCATGACCCGATCTGGCTTCCATGAAGCCCCGCGCAGACTCAGCGGGATTTCCTCGCTCTCAGCAGGTTCCTTTCTGAAAAGAACCATCACTACGATCACCGCTCCTGCCAGCCACGCCAGCACGCTTCCCCAAGCCAAGCCGCGGACTCCCATCCCGCCGAAGGGCTCTGGACCGAAGACGAAGAGCCAGCTTAGTCCGCCATTGATAAGATTCACCGCCAGCATCACCAGAAAAGGCGTGCGCGTGTTTCCGATCGCGCGCAGCGTATTGTTCGCAGTGTAAAGCACTCCCAGAATCGGGCAGGTCCAGCAGAGGATACTTAGGTAAGACATCGCATGCGCACCCGCCTCCGGCGAGAGGGCGAAGAGCTTGATCAGGAGCGGAAGGAGTGCACGAATTAAGAAGCCCGACACGATTCCTGTCGCTAGCCCGGTGAAAAGCCCCTGCGTCAGACCTCTTTGAGCTTCCTCTGGATTTCGTGCTCCGGCAGAGCGTGAGACGATTGCGAGCACCCCTGTGGCCGCCGATCCTTGGAGGATCATCATGAGCCACATGACATAACCGCCGAGTCCGAGCGCATCGAGAATCGCAACCCGCTCAGCACCCTCGGCCATCCGGGTCGAGAGCAGCAGATCCACCGTTGCTACCAAGAAGCTCAGAATTTGTTCGAGAAAGGGCCACAGCGCCAGTGTCGCCACCTGCCGATTGAGCGTCATTTTTCCCAACCGTCCCGCCAGCTCCATGGGGTGTGAAATAGCGGATCTTCGCGAGATGCGCATAAAAAAAGACCGCCGGAATAAATTCCGGCGGTCTCGAAAAAGATCATCCTTACCTGGTCCCACACTCGTGGGGGATAAAGTGATCGCTGTTCACCCTAAATGAAAACTTGCAGGTAACTGCGCGGTTTCAAAGGGATAGACCCCCCTTGAAGGTAAATGTTCAAAGAAAGTTTACTTTTTTTCAGAAAAGTTTCCCAGGCATTGATTTGTCAAGGGTTCCAGCCTGCGGTAGTCTTGCCAAATGACCTCCTCGGCGGAACGCATTAAGGAAACGACCCGTCTCATCCGCGAGGCTCGCCGCCGCTGGGATGCTCATGAGAATGCCGCTTGTCGCAAGATGCGTTCCGAAGCACTCGCCCTCTACGGAACCCTTTCTAAAGACGAAAAAGACGCCATCCCCGAGACTCATCGCGTCTGGCTCCGCTACCGCAGTGAGAAATACTTCGGTCCTCAACAGAAGAAATCCCCGATGAATAAGGAAAAGAAAAAAGCCCACGCTGCCGCGCACTCTACCGCGAGTCTCCGCATCAAAAGCCCCATCGGCTCTCTAATCCTTCTCGCCTCAAAAAAAGGCCTCACCGGAATTTACTTCGGTCATCGCATCGAGACCACAACCCTCCCGCGCGAGGACCCAAAGAACTCTGTTCTTAAAAAAACGGCGACCCAGGTTGAGGAATACTTTGCCAAAGACCGCGAGACTTTCGATGTGCCACTCGACATGAAGGGCAGCAGTTTCCAGCGTGCGGTATGGCGTGGGCTCTCGGAGATTCCCTACGGCGAAACCATTTCCTACGGCGAACTCGCCGAGCGACTCGATAACCCCAGCGCGGTCCGCGCCGTCGGCACTGCCAATGGTGTCAACCCCATCTCCATCATCGTTCCTTGCCACCGAGTGATTGGAAAAGACGGCTCCCTCACCGGCTATGGCGGGGGACTGGATCTCAAGCTCAAGCTCCTTCAACACGAGGGAATTCTCTTCTAATTGAGACCCGGATCTTGGGGGTGATGTCTCATTTGACTCTTTAGTTAAGACATCTTGAGTAAAAAATGAGCACTAAAGGTGCATGTTTTCGAATGTAAATACACTCACAAGCCACTTATTATTAGTTTTTTAAGATTATTTATTGGGAAAACAGGCAAAAAAAACACACCAATTTTAGCTTTTCGGCATTGTCATGAGATCACAATGTGTTTACATGGTGTTCATCATGAAAGCGCAGCTACCTCTCAAAACAAGTAAGGGATTCGCCCTCATTGCGACGATATCCGTCCTCATGCTCCTCACCATGATCGCAGTCGCGTTCCTCTCGCTCTCTGCCGTGAGCCTCAAGACCGCCCGCATCGACATGGCGCAAGAAGAAGCCAACTCGAATGCGCGCCTCGCCCTCATGATCGCCCTCGGCGAACTTCAGCGCGAGATGGGCCCCGATCAGCGAGTCAGTGTTGCGGCGACGATTCTTGACGCGACTCCGGAATCTTTGGAGGTCTCGAAGTCAGATGTTGATCAACAGCACTGGCTGGGAGTTTGGTCAGCGAACTGGAGTGAGTCTTCAGGTGGAGCAGGTGAAGGGTCGGATGCACCAGAGGATCAGACACCATGGCTGCGTGATGATTCGGCCGGTGGTTTAGTTGATCGGCGCTATACCCCAAGCTTGTGGGAGCCGGAAGACAACGTGAGGACATGGCTCGTGAGCGGAAATGAAGGCGGCCAAGACAGTGTTCGTGCGTCCGGTAGGGATTTTCTTGAGCCCAAGGAAGGTGAAAAGGAATTTGAAGAAAACAGGATTGAACTCGTAGCGACGGGCTCGGTGTTAGCTGACGAGGATATGGTAACGGTAAAGGCTGTTGGCCTGCAGAGATTTGTCCGTGGACCTTCAGGGGTTTCAGAAAACAAGACACTTGGTCGCTACGGATATTGGGTATCAAGTAATAGTGCTAAGGCCAACTTGGGGGTCATTAATAAGCATATTGAAGAAGAACCTTCACCTTCTAGTGAGTCTGGATACGAAGGGGTATTTCACGCGCAGAGTCTTGACCCCAGTGCCATTACGGGAGTCGGGAAAATTTCCACGGCAGATGCTGAGAGAATCATCTCTCCAGCGACTCTGAGACTCGCCAGCTCGGCGAGTGCTGACGAAATGAAGGAAATCTTCCACGACATCACAACCCAGTCTCGTTCAGTGCTCTCGAATACCCGTGACGGAGGACTGAAGAAGGACCTCTCGGTATACTTGGCAGAGAACTCGGATATTGCTGATCTCGACGGAAGCCGTCTGGAATACGTCGGTCTCTCAGACACTGATAACCTGGTTGGTTCTCCCAATCAACGAATTGCCAATCTAACAGGGGCAAGGAATGGTCGTTATGAATTGAGTTCTCCCAAGTTTGGAATTATCAAATCTTGGCTGGAAGATGCGAAATCTAAAAATTTCAGCCTCGAGGGGACCGAACTTGATATTTCCTCTGATCGGGATCTACTCCCAGAGTTGGCCGAGTATCGGAAAGATGCGAGTTGGGATGTTTATGACCGCCTACTTTCAGACAATTCGAGTTCGATAAACAGGGCTCCGGTTCATTCCGAGTTGAGTGAGACATCATTTAAGCCAGTCGTGGTAGAAGCCTCGCTGTATTATAATCTGGCTACTCGCCGGTCCGGTCAATTCGATGGGAGAGAACGCTGGGTCGATTATATTTGCCTCTACCCCAGAGTAGCGCTTTGGAATCCCTATAGCGTTCCGATGACTGTTCCTCCAATGATCATTCAGATGTTCGTCAATGGAAACAAGGAGGTGAGGGTTACTTATGAGGACGGGAAGCAAGAGCGGATGTATCTCGGTTTTGGAGCCGGTAATCACGGAGGTAATGGTAATAACTTCTTCCTCTTAGCAGGGGATGGAAGGAATCCGTCGTCGAATCTTGTGACGATCCCAGCAGGAGAGACCGTCGTCTATACCATTGATATCTCTAAATCGAAGCGGGGAGGAAACCTTCAGCGTGATTACAGTAAGACGGACTACATGAACAACCTCATGACACCGTATGATAATGACATTAGCCCTGACAATTACCTTCTTGTGGATAAAATTATTGATGTGGGTAATCCATCAGGGCCGCTTGGAGCATTCTATGGTGTCGATTGCAGATGGTCTTCAGTCGTGCGTGAAAATGACCAAAATCGCCCTAATATCGCTAATTCAGAGGTGAATGTAGCTAAGCCGATTTCCTTTCGAGAGGATCCAGGAGGAGCTCGCCGAAGTGGTGGAGACAACTACCAGTTTGCACTGTTCGACGCCTCGGGACAGTCGAGAGCAAATCACGGCTGGCATCACGGTAGGCCTGGTAGCAATGACAGAGACGGTAATCTTCATGAATTCCCAATGATCTCAATGGGAAGCATTTCTCTCCAGGCCGGAGGACGTGACGAGCTTCCTCTGCGCTGGCCGAGTGGCTCCTCGCATCCGGTCTATGTCGTGGGTCGAAAGGGAGGCACCCTCCAGCGTGCTGGAACCGATGGCAGCCCGAGTGAGCTGACTCGCGATGGTTTCCGCCTCCGCTGGTATGAAGAGCATGCCTCTAATTTGCAAAACTCTCCTAAGCTAGGGGGGCAAACGGAGCAGCTTTTTCAGACTGCTGGAATCGGCAACTGGAACGTCCGCTCCGCCTACAACATTAGAAACCCCTGGGATAATGTCACGGAGCAGCCTCCTTACTTCTTTGGGAACTACACCCGCGATCAGCTGGACTTCGAGGTCGGTTGGGAGAGCATGCGACCTAAGCTTTCGGGCGGCTTACAAACAGGATTCCCATTCGGTCCCCCTAATAGTGATTACAATCAGGGACCCGTCGTTCTCTTTGAGCTTCCCACTGATGAAATCGGGATTCCTAACTTGGCCTACCTACGACATCTTCAGCTCTCCGAGTACGGTTGGCATCCCACTTATGCGATCGGTAACTCACTTGCCGACCCTCGTTGCAAGCCCGAGAATAGCGCTCCTGACCTTTCGGAATCTCCCTTCACCACATTGGGTGGTTGGAATGGTCAGACCATGGGGGACACCAACGGGGGTCGAAACGGAAAACCCTATTGGTCCGGCCTGATTAAGGAGTTGATCGGGTTTATTCCTGATACTGATAGCGTGGTCTATGACATGAGTTTTGAGACGAACTATAATATCTGGGATACCTACATGCTTGCAGTGGGAGGTGCTGATGAGAGTGAACGATCCAAGAAGATCCTCAATTTTGCCGACGATCCGGTAGAAAATCCTCTTCCAAACGGCCGCTTAGGGCTCTTTACCAGAAACGATCTCGAAACTGACATCGTGGATGATCTTGGTGATTTCTACCGTGCTGCGGCTCGCTTGAGTATTGAAGGTGGATTCGATGTGAATTCGACGAGCGTGGAATCATGGAAGGCGCTCTTGTCAGCGACGAAGGAAATCACGCTTAAAGATAGTAAAGACGCGGTCTTCCCCCGCTTCCTCAACCCCCCAGGTGATACTTCTGGGAATGATGGCCTTACCCAAGAGTCTTTGTCTGGCAATCGGGAGTTGGATGAAGACGAAATTGAGCTCCTCGCTGAGCAGATTGTCGTTCAGGTTAAGAAGCGCGCTCCGTTCTTTGGATTGGCTGACTTCGTGAATCGCCGTCTCGCTTCAGGTGATAATAATTTGGACATCTCTCGAGCAGGGGCAATCGAAGCCGCCCTGCAGGAATCGGGAGTCAATAGCGAGATGGAAACTCCGGGTCTTGCAATCACGGAACGAGATGAGGATCTCAAAGACATCTCATTTGATTCAATGACGGACTCGACTCGTCTTGATCACCGCTTAAAGCCCTCTTCCCAAGCTTGGGGGCTTCCTGGCTACCTAACTCAGGGAGACGTGCTGGGTGTCCTCGGCTCTACCTTGTCGGCCCGTTCAGATACGTTCACGATCCGGACCTATGGTGAGTCCCGTGATATTAATGGAAAAATTCTCGCTCGGGCATGGTGTGAAGCCACTGTCCAGAGAACACCCGAGCCTGTGGTGCCGGATAAATATGACATCAACCCGGAGCCACCGACTGGCGATCAGGTCGACTTTGGGCGTCGATTCAAGATCATCGGATTCCGTTGGATGACTCCTCAGGAGATTTAGTCTGGGAATTGAATCCAGATTGACGACTTTGTGATTGAGTTTACACTTACGAAACGAAACGGTTACCACCTTATGTTAAAGCATTTAATAATTCTGATTTCCGTCTTGCTGACACCTTTTGTTCACGCGCAAGAGGGAGGCGCAGAGAAGGGATACGTGAGGGTCGTCTGTTTGGGTGACCCGCCACCCTTCGTCGCCAGAGAAGAGAACGGAGTGATGGTGGGTCAAGAGGCTCCTGCGGGTTCTGTTCCGCCTCGGGAGGTTTCTTTTTCAGGTGCGACAGTGAGAGCTGAAGTGCCAGAAACCACTAAGCTTCGTGTGCGCAGAATGACAAAGTATATCGAAGTGGCCAATAAAGCGCTCCCTGTGACGATCCAAGCGGATAATAAAGCTTGGGTTAAGCTTCCCGCACCGGTGAGTCCGATGACTGTTGCCTTGTTTCGAGATCGCTCAGAGAAAAAACTCTCATGGGACAAGGTAGGTCAGAAGGCGTTCAAGGATGATCTGAGAAGTTTTCCCGAGGGAAAAGTAAGGTTTATCAATATGACCCGGGTTCCTATTGCGATCAAGATGGTGGAAGCCGGTAAAGCATATTCAGTTAATCCTGGAAGCTTGAAAATGATGGGAGCAGATGAAGGATTCACTGTGGGAAACAATCACGTTGCCGTCGCCACCAAGAAAGCAGGTGGTTGGAAAGAAATGTTTAAAAACAGAATCAAGCTTCTCCCTAGACACAGGTTGAGTGTCTACTTCTATGAATCTGATCGACAAGATCCTAAGGGGGGTATCAAACTAAAGGTCCAAATGTTGGAATTGATGGAACCTGCAGTCAATCCTGTCCCTAATAGGTAGTTTGTGTGGCACGAAATCAGGCGTCTTTGATCTGATTCTCCAAGGTGCCATGTCACTTGACGACCTTCTGGATACTTTGAAGTCAGAAGGCTCCTAGGCCGTGTGGACAACTAGCTTCACACAGCGACCAGAAGGAAGAAGTAGGCTTTTGGGTGGGACGTGGCAGTGGGGCTCAACCGCTTTTCGGCTCATTTTCCCCCAGTCTGCGTTGGCAATCAGATCGTTGATGCTTATCAACTCACTGCTTGTCACCTTGTCTGGAGAAAAGTGATCTCTCATCGCTCCGCAAATCAATTTGTCCACACGGCCTAGATCTTATCGGGACTGACTTTTTGTGAGGGGGGATGATTCGGAGGCCTCTCCCGTCCAAGAATGTCCGGTGCACGACCCGAGATCGGACCTTTTGGCTTTCGCGCTTTTTCAACTGCGTCTCATTCGCGTTTAGGAGGGATCTTTTCCCCTCGACGAGTCCCTTTCAATGGGCGAGTTTCTGACAGCTTAAAAATTGCTATGAAAACGTTCATTCCCCTCACTTTTCTTGCACTTGTCCTCTCGCCTCTGGCGATTGCGCATTGCCCCGCCCACCAGATCGCAGATGCTCAGACCAAAGCAGCCACTGAAAAGAAGGATGTCCTCCTCGTTTTCATCGGAGGAGATTGGGATGCTGCGAGTGAAAATGTGAAGGCGAAGGCGCTGAACGATGAGGCTTTTAAAAAGGAAACCTCCAAGCACTTCGTGACGCATGTCATGGAGTTTGCGAAGGATCCCAAGGATTCAGACAAGGGCCTGCTGGCTCTCCGCGAGAGGTATAAGGTGAACCGCCTCCCGGCCATCATTCAGACCGATTCGCTAGGACGTCCCTATGGTTTTGCCAACTTCCGTGGTCCGGGAAATGAAGCTGTGCTGAAAAGCCTGAAGGCAAATGTCGAGACCCGCGAGAAGCGCGATGCTGCTTTTGCGAAAGCGCAGAAGCTTAAGGGCTTGGAAAAAGCGAAGTCCATGATCGAAGGTCTTGAGCTTCTCCCGCAGTTCATCTTGCGTGATTTCTATGCCAATGAGTTGGTCATGATTGCCGATGCGGATCCCAAGGGTGAGACTGGCTTCGTCGCTAAAATCGAGAAGGCGGAGAAACTCGATCAAGAGCAGAAGCGCTATCAGGTCCTCTTTAAGGGCGAGAAGTTCGACCAAGTCGTAAAGCTTTCTCAAAAGGAGTCCGCTGCGCTGAAGGGCGAGGACGCTCAGCGAGTAGCGATGTATGGCATTCAGGCTCTTGCCAGTCTGAAGAAATACGATGAAGCGAAGAAGGCCATCGATGCGATGGCAAAGCTCGACCCTGAGACCGAATTCGGAAAATCAGCGGAGCGCTACAACGGTGTTGTCGATAGGATCAAGGCGCGCAACGAACAGCAAGCCGCCGCCGCGAAAGCCGGACCTCCTAAGAAGAAGGCGCGCGGACCGATCGTTTCCAAGCCTGTCGCCGTGGTGACCGATATTAAGAAGCTCCGCGAGGAGTCCAAGGAGATCGATGCCGAGGCCAAGAAGGCTCAAGAGGTTGCAGAGAAAGCTGCGAAGGCTCAGAAGGAGTTCGATCAGCAGGTGAGCAAACTCACCAAGGAAATCGAAGCCCTTCAGAAGGGAAATAAGAAGCGCTCAGAAGCTGCTAAGAAAGCGAAAGAGAACGCCGACAAACTTGCGAAGAAGAGCAAGATGATGAAGGAAGTCATCGAGAATCACGAAGCAATGGAGAAGCGTAAGCGCGACATCAGCGAGCTCGAGAAGAAGGCTGCGGAACTCCAGAAGCAGGCGGAAGCGCTGCGCAAAAAATCCGGAGAGATTAAGAAGGGACGCTAAGCTCCTTCACCGAATTTCACCCGCCAAGTCCGAAGGGACTGGCGGGTTTTTTGTGCCTAGAGTGGGCGTCCGTAGCTATCGCAGCGGTTATGCCAACCGGGGGTCCAGCGCTTTTCGCCGCGAGAGGCCGGGGAGTTCTTCACGCGGAGATCAAGGCGACGCTTGGCGGCTTGGCCGAATTCCTTGGCAGCAGCTTGGCCGCTGGGGACCTCACGCATTTCCATGAGCACCCACATCAGTCCCCAGCCTTGGCCGGCGTAAGCCTCGCGCGGGTTGGTGCCATCGCCTTTAAAATTGACGTAGTCCACAAGCGCATAGATCCCGTTCGAGGTGGTAGCGACCTTATCGTAGTTTCGCTGGATGCGCGCCCGGTGTGCCGCAGGGGTGGCTTTGAGAATGTTTGGTAGAGCGGCGCGCGATTTGTAGGCAATGAACTCCGTCTGCACCGTGATATTTGAGGCGAGCCAAGTGCGGAGACCTTTAAGTTGAGCGCCATTGAAGTCGCGCTGGAAGGCGGCTTTATTCGGCCACGGGCAGTCTGCGATTCTTCCTACGGCGGGAACATTTTTCCCCTGACTGGTGGCATAGCGGACGAACTCGGGCCAAGTCTCGGTCCAGCGGCCATTGAAGCCCTTGGGATACCAGATAAAGTGGCCGATTCCCATGGAGGGGAATTCTTCGCCGTCATTCCAGTGTGTGAGGCCGCTGACCTTACCGCCGGATTCGTTTTGCCAGATCTTTTTTCCGATAGATGACTTCTGGCTAGCGCTGAGCTTGAGCGCAACTTGGGGCGAAGCAGCGTAGGTGCCTCCGGAGGGGGATTGGCTGACCGGGGGAGTAGGGGAGCAGGCTGCGAGTGCAAGACCTAAGGCGAGAGCAGTGAGGGAGAATCGAATTCCTTGCATGAAATACAAAGTGCCGCCATTTTCGCGTCATCGCAATGGACAAAAACGATCTTCTCAAAGTTCTCACGCCCAGTTTCTTCGACGTCATCAAGATCCTGCTCACCGCCGTGATCATTCTCTTGGTGACAAAAGTGCAGCTTTTTAGCGACAAGCTCTCGGCTCTCCTGATCGCCCTGCCTCTCACGTCGCTCCTCGCGATGATCTGGATGTGGCACGATAAGTCAGTCGCAGATCGCGGAGAGGGCATCGCAAACCACGCTTATTATACCTTCTGGTTTGTCCTGCCCACGATGCCGATGTTTCTCGTGCTTCCTTGGATGCTGCGGAAAGGCTGGGGTTTTTATCCCGCACTCGGACTGAATATCTTGATGACCATCATCCTCTTCTGGGCGATGGTGGTGCTGCTCAAGCGCTTCACTTCGATCAATCTGATGTGAGCGAGCCCGCACTGGTGCGGACCTTGGCATAGAGCTCCATCTGCTTCGCGCTTGATTCGAGCAGATCGGTATCAAAATTGACCGTCCCGGGCTCGAAGAGCAGGAGGGTCGAGGAGCCACCAAAGGCGAAGTAGCCCTTCTCGGCTCCTTTTTCCACCGGCTGACCGGGTGTGAAAGTCTGCTCGATCGTCCCGACACAGGTGGCCCCAATTTCCATACAAATGACGGTGCCGAAATCCTCCGTGACGAGCTCGGTGATGGTGCGCTTGTTTTCCCATAGGTAGGAAAGGCGCTGTCGCAGGGCGAGAGGGGAGACCGAAAAGAGGGGGCCATTCACCACGCGCGTTTCGCCCGGGGTGCCTGCGCAGGGGAAGTGGAAGCGATGATAATCGACCGGGCAGAGGCGCGAGAGCAGAAGCGGTCCATTTTGATACTTCTTCCCCAGCTCAGCCGAGTCGAGAAGCCCTGCGACATCGAATTTTTGTCCTTTTACGAAGACGCCTTCGATCTCGCTCGCCTTCGAGAATCCGAGATGGCGACCATCCGCAGGCAAGACCACTGGAGCTTTCGAGAGCGGGCGCGCCTCCGGCTTCAGTTTCCGGTAGAAGAAGTCATTGAAGGAGGTGAATTCTGAGGGCTTTTTAATGAAATCCTCATCTCCCAATCCGTAGGTTTTTAGAAATGGAGCCACCCTTTCAGCCGTCTTTGGCTGATCCATCTTCCGGCCATACCATTTTGAGAAAAAGGGACGCTTCACAAAGCTATGTAGGGCAAGCTTTCCCAGTGGGTTCCCATAGGCCCAGCGCAGGAAGCCCTCGCCGTAGACTTGCTCGGTTTCGACCTGTCCTGATTCGCGGTTGAGATACTTGATTTGCTCCACGCAGGAACCATGGCCCGAAATAGAGATTTTGAAATTTGAAATTTCACCCTTCGGGGTTACGTCTCCCTAAGCCATGCGAATTCCCGCTCTTCTCGCCCTCATGACTGTTCTGCTGACGAGTTGTCACGAAAGCGAACGTGCCATCTCTGTCACCGAGACGCGCGAACTCACGCTTTTTGATCTAAAGTATCAAGCCAACATCAAAGACCTCCCGCCTCTGGAGTGGCGGCGCATCCCCGGCACTGAAAACCGAGCTCTGAATTACGTCACGGGACCCGATGATTCCGTCGAGATTTTTATGGGGGTCTTCGGCGGCGGTGTCCTCCCGAATGCCAACCGCTGGCTCGGCCAGTTCGGCCTCGATCCCGCCACGGGACTCGATTCATTTACCAAAATAGAAATCCTCGGGAAGGACGGCTACATCGTGGAAGCCTCCGGCGATCTCGAGGCCAGCATGGGGAATGAGGGAGCGAAAGATCAAGGCCTTCTCGGCTTCGTTCGCCAGAGCGGCGAGGAAACGATCACCCTGAAAATGGTCGGCTCTGCGATTGATGTCGCCGCTCAAAAAGAGGCCTTCCTCGCCTACGTCAGCTCGCTCGAATTCATCGACACCCATATCCTCGAAACCCCATGAGCCAGCTCAAAAAAGAACGAACCATTGGCCAAAAGATCTTTCGCGTCCTCGCGGGATTTGAGATCGCGGTGGTTTGCTTCGCCCTCCTCCTCCTTCTCACCTTTTTCGGCACTATCGAGCAAAGCTGGATTGGCCTCTACCAAGCGATCGAAAAATACTTCGATATCGATTCCTTCCTCGTCGTCCCACGCAATGCGAGCGACAAGATCATTTTCTTCCCGCTCCCCGGGGCCTACTGGGTCATCGTTGTCCTCTCGATCAACATGTTCCTCGGCGGCATCGTCCGCATGCGGAAAGGGTGGCGCACTGCGGGAGTTCTCGTGAGCCACTTTGCCATCCTCTTTATGCTGATCGCCGGAGCTGTCTCCAGCGTCCTGAAAAAGGAGGGCATGATGATGATCTATCAGGGCGAAAAATCGGACTTCGCTCAAAGCTACCACGACTCTGATATCGAGATCTTCGCTTATGATGAAAATGGCGACCGCACTCAGCCCGTCGTCATTTCTTCTGACCATCTCAATCCGCTTCAAGAGAACGACATTCTCTCCGTCGATCTTCCCGACCTCCCCTTTGATCTTCAGCTCACGGGCTACCTCAGCGCCTCGACGATGGCGCTCGCGAAAAATCAACCCGATCTTGCGAAGGAAAACAGGGTCATTGATGGCTTCTTCATCCATGAAGTCGAGCGCAGCACGACCCAGGAAGAAAACCTTCCCGGCTGCTACGTCACCATTCAGAAAGAGGGCGCGCCCGTGCAGGAACTCCTTCTCTGTAATCTCAACCCGCATCCGATTTCCTTCGTGGTCGACGGCACCCGCTACGGCATTCAGATGACGCGTAAAATTTGGCCCATGCCCTTCGAGGTCGAGCTCCACAAGACGGTCGGCGAATATTACCCTGGCACCCGAAAAGCCAGCTGGTTCCAGAGTGACGTCACTAAGGTCACCGATGGCTCCCGCGAAGACTACGCGATCGTGATGAACGAGCCGATGCGTCACGGCGGCTTCACCCTTTATCAAGCCCGTTGGGACGCGCCGCAAGGGCGCCCTTTCTCAGGCTTTGCTATCGTGAACAATCCTTCTGACAAGTGGCCTGAATATGCGCTCTATGTCTCTGCCATCGCCTTAGGTTTCCATTTTGTCTTCATGCTTGTTCGTTATTCTTCGGGTGGCGGCCGTAAGCCCAAAACTCCCGCGTCATGAGCTCTTCACCAATCCTTCCTACTCCTGCGACGAAGAATCTCGCTCTCCGCTGGAGCCTTGTCATCGTTTTTCTCCTCATCGAGTTTGCTCTCATTGGCTACGCCATCAGCGGAAGCATCCAGCCCACAGCGGTGAGAAAAATTCCAGCTTACGAACCATGGCCGGAAGACGTTATCGAAATTGCCTCAAAAATCCCTGTCCAAGATGGCGGGCGCGTCAAGCCGCTCTCTACCTTCGCGCGCTTCCAGATGCTCCAGCTGCATGGCACGCTGAAGATGAAGGTCGAGACCCGTGGCGATACCCTCACCATTAAGTCCACCGAGTGGCTTCTCGACTGCCTCTTTCGCCCGGAACTTGCCAATCAGCTCCCCATTTTCCGACTCGATAATGCGGACGTGGTGACCAACTTCGGCCTCGAGGTCGACAAGCGCCGCACCCGAA
>JBDMZE010000025.1:0-222506 GCA_039769075.1 Akkermansiaceae bacterium
CGAGAGGGCTTTGGGAGCGAGGTGGAGCTGGCGGCGGTTGAGCTGGGTGGTGGGATTTATTCGGCGACGATTCCGGCAAGCGCCTTTGGGCCGGGGGTGATGACGCGGTGGCGCTTTGAGGTGTCTGATTCGAATGGGCTGGTCACGACGAGTCCGGCTTTCGATGATCCTGAGAATGCTCCGAAATACTGCGGGACGGTGGGCGCTGATCCGTCGATTGAGTCGAACTTGACGACGCTGCATTGGTTCATTGAAGATCCGGAGGCAGCGGGGATGCGTTTTGACACGGGCGACCGAGGGGCGCCGGGTGCGCTTTATTATCGGGGGCAGTTTTACGATAACGTGGGCTTTAAGCTGCACGGGCAGTCGACGTCGACCTTCCCAAAGAAGTCTTACAATATCGACTTCAATAAGGGGCAGAAATTTGAATGGAGCGCGGAGGCACCGAGGGTGTCGGATATCGATCTGCTGACGAACTGGGCAGACAAATCGAAGATACGCCACGCGATGTCTTACGAAGTGATGCGCGGCGCGGGGGTGGCGGCGCACTTTGCTTACACGGTGCGGGTGCACCAGAATGGGGCGTTCTTTTCGACGGCGGATTTGGTGGAAGATGCCGATGAATCGTATCTGGAGCGGGCGGGGCTGAATCCAGAGGGGGTTCTCTATAAGGCTTACGACATGGGCCTGAATAAGGATCAAGGAGATACGGCGGAAGTGGGAATGCAGAAGAAGACGCGGAAGGAGGAAGATAATTCTGATCTGCAGTCGCTGATTGATGGGCTTGATCTGCAAGGGGCGAGTTTGGAGAACTACCTCTACGACAACATCGATCTGCCGAGCACGATCAACTATCTCGCGACGCTCCCGGTGATTCGGAATGTCGATCTTCAGCGGAAGAATTGGTATCTCTATCGCGATACAGGAGAGAGTGATGAGTGGGCAATGTTGCCTTGGGATCTCGATTTATCGCAGGGGAGAGAGTTTAACCAAGTGGACAAGTATTTCGACAATAACTTGCTGACTGAGGATAAGATTTTCGTGGGAGGTGCGATTCGTTTGATCACGCTGATTCGGAGTAATCCAAAGATGAAGGAGATGCTAATGCGTCGCATGCGGACCTTGCATGACCGGTTCTTGCAGGAAGAGTCTACGCCGCTAGAGGAGCGGTATTTTGAGCGACGCCTTGATGAGCTCTTGGCACTGATTGATGACCCAACGCATGTGAAATCTGATGCGCAGTTGGATTTCGAGAAGTGGGGTTCGTGGCTGAGTGGCGAAGGTGGGGTGCAGGTCCCCTACACCCTAAATGATCCGGATGTCGAGACGATGGCGGAAGCGGTCGGGCGCTATAAATCTGAGTTTTTGGCGGGACGACGGGATGAAATTTATGAGCGCCAGATTGTCGGCAAAGGGGGGGAGATTCCCTTGCCTCAGAAAGAACTCGCCCCGGGTTCTTCCGAGGATCTCGTGACGCGTCAGAGCGTGTCGCGATACCTCGTTCCGACTGATGGATCGGCGGGGCTTTCTTGGACGGGTGGGAGTGAGCCCTTCGATGATGCGAGCTGGAGCAGCGGGACGGCGGCGATCGGTTATGATTTGGGGTTCGGCTATAACGATATCATTTCTACGGATGTTCGCAGCGCGATGTGGACTAAGAATGCCTCCTTGTATTTGAGGGTCTCTTTTGAGGTGGCTGATACAGATGCGCTGGAGGGGCTGGAGCTCAAGATGCAGTATGACGATGGCTTTGTGGTGTATTTGAACGGAGTGGTGGTCCAAGAGGTGAACGCGCCGGAGAGTCCGAGTTTTGATTCAGTCTCGAATGGAACTCACGAGGCGAATGCGGCGCTCTATGATTCGTTCGACCTCGCCTCCTCGATCGGGCTTCTTCAGAATGGGACGAACGTGCTCGCGATTCATGGCTTTAACCAAAGCAAGAATAACGATGACTTTGTGATGACGGTGCAGCTGCTTGGGAATCTCCCTGAAGCGAGTGAGGGTGTGAATCCTCAGTTGGTCATTGAGGCTGTCGAGGCGTCTCCGGCGTCTGGCCTTCAGGATGAGGAATTCATTAAGATTACGAACCCTCATGCGAAGGCGATCGATGTTTCTGATTGGACCTTGAGCAGTGCAGTGGATCACCAGTTTAAGCCGGGGACCGTGATCCCGGCGAATGGTAGCCTTTATGTTTCACCGAGGGTCAGAGCCTTCCGTGCGCGGGCAACGAGTCCGAAAGCCGGAGAGGGGCTCTTTCTGCAGGGAGGCTATTCCGGGCATCTTTCCAATCTGGGTGAGACGATTGTGATGAGGGATGATGAGGGAGTTTTTAATGCTGATTTTTCTTACCCTGGGGATGCGAGCGATGCTCAGCTTTACCTCGTGATTTCCGAACTCATGTATCACCCGGAGCCGGACGGGGATGCGGAATTTATCGAACTGCTAAACACGAGTGAGACGACGGCTCTGGATCTTACGGGGATTCGTTTCACGTCGGGAGTGGAGTTTGACTTTACGGGGTCTGCAGTGACCTCTCTGCTTCCGGGAGAGCGGGTTTTGGTGGTGCGTAACATTTCGGCCTTCGAGGCTGTGCACGGAGTCGGGCTGCCGATTGCGGGGCTCTTTCAAAATGACACCAAGCTGAGTAATTCTAATGATTTGGTGAAGCTTGAGGATGCGCTCAACAACACGATTGCAGAGTTCCGCTATCGGGATGATCAAGGATGGCCGATGGCGGCGGATCAGGGTTATAGTCTTGTGCTGGTAGATCAGGATGACCTGGAGGAGCCCACAAGCTGGCGCAGTAGTGCCTTCTTGGGCGGGGCTCCCGGACTGGGAGATTCACGTCCCCTGCCGAGCAATCTTCCCGAAGGGTTATTTGATTATGTGCTAGGCAATGATCTGGGTCTTCCGGTGATCCAGCCATCGATCAGTCAGGAGTCTCACGTGATCGATGGCGTGGCGACGATGCTGCCGACGCTGACCTTTACGCGAAGCCTTGCGGCGGATGGCGCGGTGCTGGGGGTGGAGCTCTCGAGTGACTTAGTGACCTGGGGAGAGGATTCGAGGGTGACCTTGGAATCAGAGATGCCACTCGGTGATGGGCGCTCCTTAGTGACGATGGTGGTGATGCCGCCGGTCGATCTAGGCGCGTCGCTATTCTATCGAATCACGGCGACCGTGAAGTGAGGTTGTCCCCTGTTTGGGGACTATCCGAAAAATGGCTCAATCACTACGCTTTAACCAGATCCAACGTTGGTAAGAATTTCCGCTAAAATTTCTGCGAGTTTTTTAGTCCTTTCCGTTGGTCAATCCACGAAAAAATTATGAAACCATCTTATACCAAAAATATGATCGCACTTCTTGCCCTCGGGGTTGGGAGCAGTGCCTTCGGAGCTGTATCGCTTACCTTCCCAGTTAATTCTGCATTCGCAGGACCAACCCGTTTGAATCTTGGGAATTCGCTCACTTTCGATTTTACGGTCGATGGTTCTGGCAACGTGACTGTGAATGCGACGACCCCGAGCGCGAATGCCGATTCCATCGCTACGGTGAATGGTTGGGATGGCGCTGCGGGAATCATTTCCGATGCCGCCCTGTTCGGGACATCATTTACGATAACGGCCTCGGGCGAGCGTCTGAACGACGCTGGAACTACTTTTGATGCCGTTGGGATTTCCGGTGATGGCCTTCAGGGCGGGGGCACCCTTGGAGTCTTTGGTCAAAATGCCAGCGTGATCGACGGCGCGACCTTACCTAATGGAAATATTGAGCGTATTGTTTTCACAGTCACCTCGGGAACAGTGGCAGCCGCGCTCGATGCCTTCACGTTCACGGGCAACGCAAATTCGGACCCCACAGTCACCACAGATTCAACTTCGATGAATTACTTTAACAACGGTGCAGGAGCAGTGGATACGAGTGCATCTGGCTTATCATTCGCCACTGGTGGCTTCCTTCGCTTTGAGGTTCTTGATGAAGAAGCGATTGGCGATCCAGCTGAAGGTTACCGTTTAAACGCACTCACGTTCGACATTACTTCGCCAGTTCCCGAGCCAAGTACTGCTTTACTGAGTGGATTCGCTTTATTGGGTCTGATGGCTCGTCGTCGCTAGTCGCTGCAGTTCATTTTATAGGGAGCAAAGAGGTCTGTGCCTCTTTGCTCTTTTTTATGCCCGGGCATCAGCGAATAGCGGTCGACCGGGGAAGGTATACTGCCAAGCTTCAGGTTTTGTGGATTTGGAGAGGGTAAAAAAGATCTTTCCCGTTTGGTTCGAAGGTCTCCAAATCCCAGAGGGATGTCAGAAAATAGCGCGGCGGTGAAGCGACGCGGGAGCGGAACCCCGGGAACGCAAGACCGACAAGCGAGCGCCCTGAAGGGTCGGCAGAGGCTTTGTCCTGAAGCAAGATTTCATAGTTGGTTTTAAACTTCTGTCGGCCCTCCGGGACGCGAAGAGGGTGTGGGAGTACCCGGGGGTTCCGCTACGCTCCACGCCCCGGCTAGTCTCTGTCATCCCATCCGGGATGGTCCTGTGAAATTCACAATTCGTGATGCGTGTCAGTATAGTTATGAATCTTTATCAGCGAGCTCCTCTTTTTTTCACAAAGCTGATGATCAGACAGCTGGAAGCTTATGGAGAAGAACCCCAGTTTCGCGTGAACGAAGCTGGGGCTCTTTTGGATACTAAGATAAGATTTAAAACCTCTTATCGTCTGCGGAAATTAATCGGCCAAGAGGCGGACGAAGAGTTTGCCATCGAGGGCAAGTGAGCGATCAAGGGAGATCAAAATCGTGTCAGGAGAGGCATCATTTTCTGCAACAGTTACATCAGTAGAAGTCTCAGCTCCCACGGGGATGTCGGCCCAGCCAACGAGGTCGGATCCGTATTGGAGAACGAGATCGGTGAGGGCCTCGAATTCATCACTGCGGTTGAATTCGAGGTCGTAGCTTGAGTTGGTCAAGGTGACTGAGCTGAAGATGCTTGAATCCGTGGTGAGAGGATTGTTTCCGGTGGCGAACTCAAGGATGTTAGGGATTCCGTCTTGGTCGGGATCTTGGGTTTCGCCGTTGTTGGCAGCGGTGAGTCCATTGATGCCGGCCCAGGAGTCGTAGGAATTTGCTCCGGCTCCAGCGGTGAGTTGTCCGGTGGCTTCATCGAAAACATAGTCGGTGCCATTCTCGGTGATGGCCCAGGTTTGGTCTCCTTGATCGATCCAGCCGACAACCTCAAATCCTGCTGCGTGGGTTGCGAGGGTCAGGTTTCCTGCGTCGATAAGGGTCCAAGCGCCGCTTGTTGCGGTGTCGGTGAGATCAATGGTCATGTCTCCAACAAAGTTGAAGGTTCCGGTGCCATTTCCGGTGACTGTGTTGGTGACGCCGCTGGCTTCCGGCTTGAAGGTGAGCCCGCCCGCTGCGGTGATGTTTACGGTGCCTTCGTTGATGGCAAGGTCGCCGATGAAGGTGCTGGGGAGGCGAAAGGAGAGGGTTCCCTCACCGACCTTTGTGATAGGGCCGGAACCGGTGATGGTTCCGACCGAGACGTTGAAGCCATTCGAGTCGATGGTGATGCCATTTTCATGAAGGACGGGCACGAGAGCGAAGCCGCCGTGAATGAGGTTGCCGGTGTTTTGCTTCGCCTTGATGGTTCCACCGTTGAGGTTGAGGATCTGGGGAAGGGTGTTTGTTTGGCCGGAGAGAATCTGGTTCACGTTGAGAACACCTCCGTTGAGATTGAGAACGCCAATCGCATCATCTACGATTCCAAGGACGAGGTTGTTTGTGGTGACCTCAGCGTCTCCGCTGATGGTCATTTCTCCGGTCGCTCCTGCGGTGACGGCACCGATGGTGAGGGCGGCGTTGGTTTCAAGAGTTCCACTTGAGATGGAGTAGCTATTTTGATGAATGGGTTTTTCTCCGATGGTGAGAGCATTACAGAAAACGGATCCTCCGGTTTGAGTGAAGGTGTTGGTCGTGGTGTGGTCTACAGTTGATTCGGCATTGGTGCCGACTCCCATACGAAGGCCCCCGTTGACGCTTAGAACGCCTCCGGAAAGATTGTATTCGGAGTCTCCTCGGTTAGCCCAGCCGATGGCAAATCCAGCTTCTGCGGAGAGAACTCCGTCCGTTTGATTGAGAACTCCTTTCCCAATGTCACCTGCGAGGTTTTGAGCAAAGTTGATTCGGAGATTGCGAACAGAAGCAGTGCCTCCGCTGAAATTGTAGGTTCCGGTTCCGCCGAAGGCACCCACCTTAAAGTCGCCAATGTTAATACCGCTATGGTTTAAGGTGCCCCCAGTTTGATTGAGCACTGATGCTGAGAGATTGTCGCGGCCGATGTCCAAATCCTTTCCGGTAACCGTGAGTTCACCGCCGTCGAAGAGGTTCAGGGTGGCTGAGTTCCCAGCCCGACCGATGCGGAAGTTGCCATCAGTGACAGACAGTGAGCCGCCAGCGTTAATGTTCAAGATGGCAGGATCTGTTGATCCACCGGAGCCGAGGTAAAAGCCGCCGGTGGGCTGGATATTTGGAGCCCCGGCGATGAACGGGGTGCCGATGATTCCAAGGCTGTGGTTCAGGCCGAGGGTGTTTCCGATGACAAGAAGCTGGCTGAGATCCGCTGCCGCTGTCGCTGAAGTGGTGACTACGGGAGTTCCGGCAGGGATGCCCGCGTTGTCATTCGCTCCGGGGACGGTTTCGAGAGACCAGTTCGAAGCGGTATTCCAGTCACTGGAAGTTCCGCCGACCCACTCGTTATTAGTGGCGATTTGTCCAGCTGCGATAGAGCAAGCAATGAACGAAAGAGAGACAACGAGAGGCTTGAGTTGAGATGGAGTCATGAGACGAAGTGTATGCTTGAGCGAACCAAGACTGTGATGAATCGCCGCCCTAAGCCGAGGTATCCAACATGGTCAGGAGTGAGAGTAGCCGAGTGAGGGCCGATCTCGCTAGTCCCCAAAGGGGGGACAGGCTCTGACTATTAGTTCGCTAATGCCGGAACTTCAAGATCGCTTCGACTTTGCTCCGCACGTGGAGCTTGGCGCAGACCCGCTTCACGTAGGTGCGCACGGTTTCGACGGTGATGTCTAATTTGTCGGCTACTTCTTTGTAAATGTAACCGGAGGAAAGGAGCTGGAGGACTTCGCGCTCGCGGGGGGAAAGGGACTCGTTTTCTATGGAGATCTCGCGATCTTGGCGGAAATATTGCGCGACTTTACGAGCGACGTGGCTGGAAAAAGGGGCGCCGCCGGAGTGGACATCGCGGATGGCGTCGAAGAGTTCCTGCGGAGTGCTTGTTTTTAAAAGGTAGCCGCTGGCGCCTTCACGGAGGGCGTTGAAGATGTTATCTTCCTCCTCATAGGCAGTGAGCATGATGACTTCGGTGGAGGAGCACTTTTGCTTCAGCTCGCGAATGCAATCGATTCCCGATTTTCCAGGGAGGTTGATGTCGAGAAGGATGACATCGGGTGAATAAGAGGGGATTTTTTCAAGCGCTTCTTCTCCTGAGGAAACGGCAATGAGCACTTCGACTTCCTTTGTCTCGTTGAGGATCTTTACGAGTTGTTCGCGAAGGAGTTCGTCATCCTCAACGAGTACGACTGTTTTTTTATCAAGGTTCATCAGGCGGGTCTCAATACTGTTTTTGTTTCAGAGGAGCTTTCATCAAAATTTGAGTGCCTCCGGATTTGGGCTGGGAAATATCGAGAGTTCCCTTGAGTTCCTGCATCCGTCTTTTGAGGCTTGCAAGGCCATTGCCATCGATCTGAGTTGATGGGGTGAAGCCCTTGCCATTATCGATCACCGCAATGAAGACCATCCTTTCTTCTACTCTGATTTTAAGGAGGATCTCGCTGCACTGGGAATGCTTGAGAGCATTGTTCAGCGATTCTTTAACCGAAAGAACGATGTGGTGGCGGAACTCTTTGGTGATGGGAATGTATTCATCAACAGGATCGGCGTCGATTCGGCAACGGATGTTCGTGTTCCGACAAAGCTCGCTGGACAAGCGACAAAGGAAAACGATGAGCGACTCGAGGTCGTTATTTTTTGGACTCAGCATCCAAACGGTTTCCGAAAGCGAGCCAACGAGCTCGCTGGTGAGTGAGCTTATTTTTTGAAGAGAGTCTTTGGTCTCAGGGTCCGGTGACTTTGACTGAGCGTGGGTGCCGATGAGTGAAATCTGTGAGAGCCGAGTGCCTATGTCATCGTGAAGGTCCATCGCAATGCGAAGACGTTCGTTCTCGATGATTTGTGCATAGCGAATGGCACGGCGGACCTTCTTGCGCACTGCAGAACGGATGAAGAGGTAAATCACAAGCGCGATGGCGAGCGCACAGAGAAACCAGAACCACCATTTTTTCCAGAGGGGGCGAGGCACCTCGAATTCTAGAGAGGTGATTTTCCCCGAAGGAAGACCTTCAATGGTCAGTTCCTCGACCTCGAAACGGTAGCGGCCTGGGGGGATGCGCTCGTAGGAGACATTTCTCAGACCACCTGCACCGATGCTGTATGCCTCGGACCACTCGATAATGAGCTTCTTCCCAGTGATCGGGAAAGGTAGGCTCGCCCAATCGGCATGGGTATGGATATCGGTATCTACAATCTTGAGCACGCTAGGGAACTTCGAATCTCTGAGTGCCATGCCTGGCCGCGTGCCAGATTTATTCCAAGTGTGCAGAAGGACCTTGGTGCTGGAGCCCTTCTTCGCAGAGCTTCCATCGATTGGGTCCTCTACCGTGCTGAGTCTGACATCCCGCACCTGATAGACTCCCACGGCTTGAGGAGGCCCGGACGAGCTAAAGGTGATTTGTGCTAATTTCGTATTGGAGGGAACGATCACTTCTTCTCTTCTCGATATGAACTCGGGAGGGGCTTCCCCATGATTCCACCCTTTGCTCTCTCCAGTAACTGGAAAAGCGGCGCGCTCCACCAAAACCCTGCCCTCTCCCATGAAGCGGATGACAAAGCTCATTTGCTCAGGCTGCTCTTTCCAAGCCGAATCCAGTCCCTCAAGGCGATAGCGAAACCGTGCCGAGAGGGGAAGAACGCGAAAAGTTGGAGAGGAGAGTGAGTTCTCATCCGCACTCTGCTCGATCCTTGTCGGAACTGACGCTTCGACGGGCTGCCCTTCCACCACCATCGGAAAAATGAGGATACCGAATAGAAGCTTTGCTATCGGCTTTAACATGAGGGCTAGTGATACCTCGCGAGGAGGAGTTTTACGACTCACAAAGCGTCCTCTTTTTCAGGGACAAGTTCGATCAGTCTCCCCTGCCCCAGCACCTACTCCACCACCCGGCCCGACTGGAAGACGATCGGCTACCTCGGCAGCCTCTTTAGCTGCGGCTTTGCTTAGGTTCAGCCGTCATCTTTGATGGCACATTCATCGGTGACTTTTTGGAGCTCCTCCGCCGTGACATCAAAATAACGATCTCATTCACTCCAATCGACCGTTTTTCCAAGATCATCTGGATGGAGTTTTAAGCTGTGCATCGTGCTTTCGTTTTAAATCCAAGAATGATTATTTAATCCAAGGCGAGCGGGCATTTTTGGTGACCTCGGCATCGAGGGATTCCATGCGGGCTTTGAGCTTGGCGACGAGATCTGGCATTTCTAAAGCTAGATTTTTTTGCTCACCGAGGTCGTCTTTAAGATTGAAGAGAAAGGTCTGTGTTTTGGCCTTGGGGTTCTTCTTTTGATTGCGCGGCTTCTTGATGAGAAGCTTGTAGTCGCCTTGACGGAGCCCCTGGAGCGCGCCTTGTGAGGAGTAGTAAACGAACTCGTTGCGGGGGGAATCACTCCCTCCGTGAAGAAGCGTGGAGATGTCCAGGCCATCAATCTTCTTATCCTCTGGAAGAGCCGATTCGGTGAGGGCGGCGATGGTGGGAAGAAGGTCGATGGTGCCGCAGAGGCTATCGCAAGTCGTTCCGGCAGGAATGCGGCCGGGGGCCCACATGACGCAGGGGACGCGCTGGCCGCCCTCGAAGGTAGTGCCTTTTCCATCGCGGAGTGGGCCTGCGGAGCCGCCGTGGTGCTTAAACTGGAGCCAAGGGCCATTGTCGGTGGTGAAGATGACGTAGGTGTTTTCGCTGAGTTTGAGCTCGCGAAGAAGATCAGTGATACGGCCGACCTCGGAGTCGATGTGCTCGATGACATTGATGTAGGCGCGCTTAGGGTCGGCATCGCGGACGTCATCCGGCACGTAGAGCGGGATGTGCGGCATGGAGTGCGGGAGGTAGAGGAAGAAGGGTTTTTCTTTATTCGCCTTAATGAACTCGATCGACTTGTCGGTGTAGCGGCGGGTGACGGTGCGCTGGTCGACGGGGAGCTCGACGATCTTTTCATTCTCCATGAGGGGAGTTTTCCAGTGCGTGAGGGTGGACTCGGGATCGGCCCAGAGTGCGTCCATGCCCATGTGACCGCCCTTTGGTTTCCCCTTGTTATCGGGGTGGTTCATGTCATTGGAATAAGGGATTCCGAAGTAGGTATCGAAGCCGTGCTTCTGCGGAAGGGTCTCGGGATGATGACCGAGGTGCCATTTCCCGAAGCAAGCGGTGGCATAACCCTGCGCGCTGAGATGATCAGCGATGCTGTGCTCGGTGGGGTTGAGCCCCTTGGTCGAGTGAGGAAAAAGGACGTGCTGATGCATCCCGACCCGCTTGGGGTAGCAGCCAGTCAGGAGCGCGGCGCGGGAAGGTGAGCAGACCGGAGAAGCCACCATGAAGCTGGTGAAACGGCGACCTTCTTTCGCGAGACGATCAATATTCGGAGTCTTAATAGTTTCAGAGCCGAAGCAGCCAAGATCGCCGTAGCCCTGGTCATCGGTGAAGATGATGACGAAGTTCGGCTTGCTCGCGGCGGGCAGAGAAAGAGTGAGGAGAAGGAAGAAGAGGAATTTCATGAACGTGTGACTTAAGAGAACGCTCATTCGACCGCAAATATTACAGCTTACTTTTTCCGGGTCCGTCCAGTCTTTCTGCGGGGACCTTTGTTCTTCAGCTTGGGCTTTTTGTGCTGAAGCGGCTTGGAGCTAGTCTTGTTTGAGCGGTTCGAGTCATCGCCGAGGATTTTTCCTTTCTTAGGCTGTGCGTCGTAGACGAAGTCAGGGGCGATCTTGCGGGGGAGTTCCTCTCCTACAAATTCTTCAAGCTTCAGGAGATGGCTGGCGTCTCCCGGAGTCACGAAAGTGGTCACCTCTCCGCCTTGTGGCTCTACTGCGGCAACGCGCTTGAGGTAGTCGTCGCCCAATTCATGGAACTCAAACTGGATGATGTGGCGGACGCCCGAGATATCGAGAAGGCGGACGACGGCCTCAGTGGCTACGAGAACTCGAATGGTGCCATCCTTAAGCTCCTTAAGCGCGCGCTCGCGGAGCTCGATCTTCTTATTCCCATGAAGGGAGGCGACTCTTACCCCTGCGTTGTTTAGTGAGGCGGTGAGGGCGTGGACGCCATCGCGGCTTCTAAGAAAGACGATCACGCAGTGCAGATCATCCGTGGATTCGAGAAGATGATGAAGGAGGTCCACCTTCTGGTGGTCAAAGACCTCGTGGATTGATTGGTTCTTGATTGGCATCGCGACGGCTTCTCTGTAACCCAGAAGGGCTCTTCTGAAGATAAAATAACACCTCATGAAACTTCTCCTTCTTTTCCTCACCACTCTGGCTGCCACGGCAGACCTCCGGCTCGCGACTTTCAACATCCGCTTTGAGGGGGGAGACAAGAGCGAGAGGAGCTGGGAAAATCGACGCGAACTGGTGGCGGCTACCATTAAAAAGATAGATCCGGATGTGCTCGGGCTTCAGGAAGCGCTATTGAGTCAGGTGACCTTTCTTGAGAAACAATTTCCTGGCTATCAGCGAGTCGGAGTGGGCCGGAAGGATGGCAAGAAGGCGGGAGAGTTGCCTGCCATCGGCAATGAATCAGCGCTCCAATTGGTGTCACCAGCATTGTCGGTATTCCAATTTTCATCTTGGTCCCCCTCCCAAGTCAGTAATTGGCCGGAGCTAGCGAGAGGCAAAAGCCCCATCGAGCAAATGAGCACGAGACGAGAGTAGAATGCGTGTGTGAATTGAGGTTTCATAAAATGACTTGTGTCGGTGGGAGGTAGAGACTGAAAAAATCTATCGGAGAATAAAAAACGCGCAGAACAACAGTCCACAGACCCTGTCCTACGCGTTAAAATCGAAAGCAAAAAATCCGATAACTTAGGCTCTCTGTCGACGGAGCAATAAGCCTGCAAATCCAAGACCAAGGAGTGCCGAGCTACTCGGCTCGGGAACGAAAGACACCGAGAGTCCAGAGACGTTCCAACGGTTTGAGGAAGCGGTATTGTCAGGCTGAATGTAGAGAGCATCGGCCGTAGGGCTGAAATTTGACAGACCTGTTAGGGGGATCTCGTAAGAACTCTGACCTCCAGTGCCTGAACCAGCAAGGTCCACGTTGGCGGTAGATACTCCAAAGTCTGTAAACGAGATATTGGCACCATCCTGATTGTTGGCTACCGAATTCACGGTAAGACCTTTAAACTGCAGGTCCGAGAGGGAGCTGATTGTATACCCTGTGCCATTTGCTTGAAAATTGGTGAATGAGAGATCGGAAAATGCCAGCCCCTCACCGCCGGTTGGTAATCCGCCGACGTTTCCAGCGCCATTCCCTTCCAGCGTATTGAAGTGCTGAGGATTGACATCGTTATCGGAGCCGACACCGAGCAATTGACCAATAACACCCACCACAGCGCCGGCGTCGTTGGAGACAGCGGAAACGGTGTAAGAGATGTCAAATGTTGCTCCATTAAGCGTCTGGGAGGTCAAGACGGTGGTCGAGACATAGTTGCCATCGCCTGGCAGGTCGAGACTAGTTGTCACGCCTGATGCAACAGGTGCTATGATCGAGGAAACAAGGAGTGCGAGAGAGATTTTTTTCATAACGTCGTTTGGGGGAGGCATAGGCAAAAAGCCCATCCTTTTGGATGCTTGGGACACCATAGGCATCCAGATCGCTGCCTGTCTATCGCTTATTTAGAATGAATTGCATAAGTGCGACTTCCTCAGAACGGGAATTCTTGCGATTGTCCTTTTCGGAGTTTCTATGAGGATTCACATAGATATTTTCCGATGGCTCTTCACCATTCAAAGACCAATAAAACCACTGTGATCCCCTCCCTCATTCGACTTGCTGCGAGGAAGTTACCATCACCCTCGACCAAAATTTCACTCCCAACCTCCGAGCAACCGCAGATTTCCCTCTGCGCGCACTCATTTATTGTGGTGGCTTATTCCCGCATCAACTTGGTGAGTAGCGCCTATGAAGAGGCTAAGTCGGTATACTTTCGTCCACCAATACGAATGACGCGCCTCTTACCTTATGCCATGCTTAAGTTTAAATCTCGCAAAACGACTGATCGCGGAATCTTCCCTTGATGTCACGATAGGCAGTCCACGCGATCGTTTTGAAACACTAACAACTCGCTCCCTCTTCAGCGCCCCTCTCAAATTTATTCAATTGGAAGTTCAGCTAGATCCCAATTAGACAAGACCTCGGCATGAAGGATATTTTCAAAACATCGCACGCAATTCTAATCGCGTGCCTTTTCTCCCTTCCCGCCTTTGCGGACTACGCGAGTGACCGGGCTGCCATTGCGGCACTCGGCAATCTGACATCGGCGCCCGCGATCTATGAGATGGATGCCAGCGATACGGTTTACCAGTCGACCGAAACAATCGCGACCTTAAGTCCCTCGACAACGAGCCAGACCCTAGAGGGCATCTTTTTCGGCTCCGTCGATTACTTGGGCAACGCCACCCGAGTTTATGCCTTGGTAGGGATGCCCGCATGGGATCCGGCAACCGATGCCCCTTTACCAGCCATCGTCCTCGTCCACGGTGGCGGCGGCGGGGCTGAGGAAACCTGGGCAAATTTGTGGGCCGAGAGAGGCTACGTCGCGATCTCCATCGATACCGAAGGATCGTCAAACACCGGAGGTCGCCACGACAAGGGAGGACCGCGCAGAACGGGTGTCTTCAACGAATCCGATGTCACGCTCGGAGATCAATTCATGTTCCACGCCTCGGCTGGTTCCATTCTTGCTAACTCCCTGCTTCGCAGCCTCCCCTTTGTCGACGACTCCAAAGTCGGCATCCACGGAATTTCCTGGGGCGGACTTATCACCTCGACCGTGATTGGGGTCGATGGCCGTTTCGCTTTCGCCATCCCCTCCTACGGCTGCGGTCACATGTGGGATGGCCTTGGAAAATGGCAGGAGGCCATCTCAGATGCCGGAGGAACGGACTACTATAAGAACGTCTGGGATGCCATGCTCTGGCTCGAGAACGCAACCATGCCCATCATGTGGTTGTCGTGGCCCAAGGAAAATAACTTCAACGTCGATTGCCAGGCAAACAGCTACCACAAGGCACCCGGCACCCGCATGGTCAGCCTGATTCCCGGCATGCGGCATTCCCAAATCTTCACCTGGCGAAGAGCGGATTCCTATGACTTTGCCGACAGCATCGTCGGCAACAACAGCGGCTCCACCGGCCTCAGCACCCACAATCCCTGGTGTCTTGAAAAAAGTCGAAGTCTCGTGGGAGATCAAATCATGGTGGAGTTTGAATCCACACGAACCTTAACAGGCGCCTCTCTCATCTACACCAATGAAATGGGATCGACGACCTTCATGGACTGGCCTTCAGTGAGCGTCGATAGCTTCGCTGAAACGTCCCCGGGCTCTGGTATTTGGCAAGTCACAGCAACCCTGCCCTCCGATGCAAACGGATGGTTCGTAAACGTCACTGCCGACACCTCGATCTCGACCACGGCCTACTTGCCCGGCGAGACGACTTATTTTTCAAACACCGTCTATGCCAGCTCCCGCCTTCAGGAAGTGGTCACCGTTCAACCACCAAGTCCCGTTGAGCTAGCCCTCTCCGATACCACCACCAGCGTCACTGGAAACGCGAGTGTCGATTTCACCGCGATCCACAATCTTGAAATCACTTCGCTGGACTTCGTCAACGAAACCCACCCGGGTGCCTTTTCAACCAATGAAGAATTCACCTTCGGTTTAATCAGCGGCACACCATTTCAAGTGACTTTTGACAACAGCGTCGCCGGTCTCAATTTAGGAGAAAGCGCCACCGCCACCATCCGACTCACTTGGGTGGCCCTTGATAACGTCACCACCAGCACCATCGAAATTCCTCTGAGCGCAATCGTCGACAACTCCCAGGCCGCCATTTTCACCTGGGATGGAGGAGGCAGTAACCTCCGCTGGACCGTCGGTGACAATTGGGTCAATGGCACCGCTCCCCCTACCAATTCTCAGACGCCCCATCCTGAGATCATCATCTCCACTGGCGAAGGCTCCACGACATCGAACACCTACGCAGACTACTCACTGAGCAGCCTGACCTTCGATGACTCAATCGATGACTCCTTCACCCTAAATGTGTTCCGGGCGAGCAGCTTCGTGCGCACCCTCACCTTCGATGCTGGCGGAAACAATGCCTCCCTCGGCGTCGATGCCGGCTCAAGCGGCGACATTCTCATCAGCGACTTCGACACCGCCGCATCACTCATCTTGAATGACAATCTAGACCTCGCTCACAACGGCACCGGCACCCTCACTCTTGATTTGGCAACTACCGAGGAAATCGGCGAGACCAATGGAATCACCAAGTCAGGAAGCGGCTCGGTGATTCTCCAAGGCACAAATAACTACACCGGCGATACCATTGTGGAAGCAGGCACCTTCACCCTGGATGCCAGCAGTTCCCTGAGCTTTATCCCGACGGCCAATGGCACAAGCAATCAACTCACAGGTGTTCCTTCCGGCACCGGAACGATCCATTTAAATGGCGAGATCAATCTCAACCTCAGCACCGCTGACAGCACCCTAGGGAACAGCTGGCTCCTGATCGATGACACAAACTTCAACGTAAGTTACGCCCCGGGGACATTCAGCGTCAACAGCTCACGGGGCGCCTTCACTAACAACAGCGGAGTGTGGACCTTGGATACCGGAGGCCAGATCTGGACCTTCGCCCAAGCCACGGGAATTCTCGAAATCCTAGGCAATCCATACGACACTTGGGCAGCAAGTTCCTTCACCCTCCCCTTCACCTCAACCAGCCCCACAGAAGACCCTGACAATGATGGGCTTCCTAACCTGCTTGAGTTCGTCCTCGGTGGAGATCCCACGATCAGTCAGAATGACATCGGGCTTTCGGTCACGGAATCAAATTCCAGCCTCCAAATAACATTTCGACATTCTGATGTTTCCAAGACATCCCCTGCGGTAGGACTGATCATCGAGACCTCCGAAGATCTCTCTTTCTCTACTCCCGCAAACGACATCGCGATTGAAAACACGAGTAACAGTGGACCAATTGGTGCTCTGGGAGCCTCCTACACGGTATCGAACAATGCTGGATTTGACACCATCACCGTCACGATTCCCAACGACTCAATGCCTATAAGCAGTCAATTTTTTGTCCGCCTATCTGTCAGCCAGTAATTCGCCTGCAAGATTTCCCATTTTCGGGAAGCCTCTGTCACTTCCAACTCACATCTTCAAAAAGCGTCATCAGCTTCGTTCCTCGCCTTAGGTTCACCATCTGAACAGCCGCTATTTCCCCCCTCAGGATCTCTTTCTCATCCATCGAAGGACCTCGATGAAGAATCGCTTTTAAGAGATCAAAGTCGCGACGCGAGACATTCGGGTGCTCATTCACCACCGCTCCTGCGAGCCGCTGCCGCGTTGAGTAAGTCATCACGCGGGTCTTGCGAGGATTGATGAAAAAGCCTTCTTCCAAAATTCACTTCTCCGAAAATTCATCCTTCAAGGAAGCGCGAAACGAAGTGACCCATCACCAATCGATCTCACCCTCAAGGATCTCGTCCCCACCCTCAGCTCCATCGGTTGGAAACCCTGCGGTCAGCGCTCGCTTGCCGGAGTCCCAATTGACCTCCTTCTCAAAAAAGGCAGCCGCGTCATCGCCATCGACCTCATCGGCACCGCAGGCGAGGAAGCGGCAGCAACCTGCCTCTCAAAATCTCTCCTCCTCCAGCGCTCCGGCGTCCCGCTCTACCCGCTGCGAATTGATGAGTGGAAGCATCGGAAGAACGAAGTCGTCGAGTTTTTCCACCAGCTTTAAAAAATGCGGGGCCTAGGCGGCTCGCTCGGATTTCGGAAGCTTCAGAAAGATCACCACACCAACCCACGAACCGGACTCTCACAAAAATGAAGTCGTAGAAGTCTTCCACAGTGTTTAAAAACCTTTCCACAAATCGAAGAATCATCTCCGACACTCCCCTTCCCATGATCAAATTCCTATCGGCGCTTTTCCTTGCCATCTCCTCGCTCCTCCCCGCTCAGGAGCCAAACATCATCGTCATTCTCGTAGATGACATGGGCTACGGTGACATCAACGTCTACAATCCCGCCGCTAAAACAGCGACCCCTCGCCTCGATGGACTCGCTACCGATGGAATGCGCTTCACCGATTTCCACACCAACTCCGCCGTCTGCACACCCACCCGCTATGGCCTCCTCACCGGTCGCTACGCCTGGCGCACCCGTCTTAAAAGCGGCGTGCTTAATGGCTCCAGCCGCCGCCTCATCGATCCTGCCCGCGACACCATCCCGAAGCTTCTCAAACGAAAAAACTACCGCACCGCCAGCGTCGGAAAATGGCACCTCGGCATGACCAACAATGACGGCCTGACCAATATCTATCAGACTAGCACCGCCCCCGACCGCCAACTCGGCACCAACGACATCGGCTTCGATGAATGGTATGGCATCCCAGCCTCTCTCGATCACATCCCCTACACCATCGTCAACAATGGCGGTCTCATCAACATGACCGATGACTCCCCCAGTCCGAGTTACAGCACTTGGCCGAATCAATCAGCCAGCCCCTCGCCCCGCTTCATTCGCGCTGGAAAAATCGCCCCCGGATTCGACTTCGAAAAACTCATGGCTCGCCTCGGAGACAAGGTCGAAGACTACATCTCAGACCACGTCGCTAACCACAGCAACCAACCCTTTTTCGTCTACCATCCCCTCCCCGGCCCCCACGCCCCCTGGGTCCCCGACATTGATACCACCGGCCTCACTCCTGAGCAAATCTACACCGCCTACGTCGATCAAATCGACACCCATGTCGGCATCATCCTCGATCGACTCGAGGACCCCAATAATGATGGCGACACATCCGACTCGATCACCAATGACACTCTCGTCATCTTCACCAGCGACAACGGAGCCGACTCGAAAAAATTCAATGAAAACTCCACCTTCGGTTACGATATCAACGGTTCTTTGCGCGGCCAAAAAGCCGACATCCACGAAGCCGGACACCGCGTCCCCTTCATCGCAAGATGGCCCGGCCAAATCGCCGCCGGAAGCATCAGCGATGAACCCGCCTGCATGACCGACCTCTTCGCTACCTTCGCGGACATCACCGGCGAAGAATACGACCTCGACTCCGGAGCTGACTCCTTCTCCATCAAAAAAGTGCTCCTCGGAGACCCCTTCACCAGCCCCATCCGCGGTCCCATCGTGCACCATTCGCTCAACGGCATGTTCGCCATTCGCGAGGGCAATTGGAAGCTCATCTTTGGCACCGGATCCGGAGGCTTCAGCGGAGCCGCAGGAGAAGGCAGCAACACCAAAACCGACAACACCCCGCAGCGTCTCTACGACCTCGCCACAAATCCCGCCGAAGTCCTCGCGCAGAACCAACTCAGCGCAGAGACAGCCATCGTCACCGACCTCCACGCCAAGCTTGACGCCATCCGAGACAACCCTCGCAGCGCCCCCCATCCCGATCTTGAGGATGATGATAACGACGGCATGTCAAACGGCTTCGAAAACCTCTACGGCCTCGACAAAGACGACCTCGACGATGCTACCGGAGACCTCGACAGCGACAACCTCACCAACCTCCAGGAATCCCAGCTCGGCACTGACCCCACCAACTCCGACACCGACGGTGACCTCCTCCCTGATGGAGAAGAAGATGCCAATCAAAACGGCACTATCGACACCGGCGAAAGTAATCCCACCCTCCGCGATACTGACGGAGACGGCATCGATGACCTCTCCGAAAAAATCTTCGACACTGACCCCACAGACGCAACATCCTTCCCCGATCTTGCTCTGAGCTCCGAAGAAAACTGCCTCCACCTCGACACCTTCGAGGACAACGACCCCGCCACCGGAGCCAGCCCCACCGGCGGACTCACCCTCGTCAATAACACCGTCGCCTCAGGTCACAGCCTCAGCGAGACCAGCGGCCAACTCACCATCAACACCGGTTCCGGCACCAGTGGAAACGTCGGAGCCTCCACCCCCGCCATCGACTTCGTAGGCTCGCCCGAAGGAATTCGCCTCACCTGGGACATCGCTTCCCTCACCAGTCGACCACTCTCCAACGGCCTCTTCCTTGGAATCAGCGAGGGCACCAACTTCTTCCGAAACGAAGCCAACATCGGTCTCATCTTCTTCGGAAAAGCAGCCACCGGTAGCACCAGCGGATTCTCCCTCGTCCTCAACGACAGCGACAACCCGGTAGGCCCCATCCTGAACAACGGCGCCGACCTCCAGATCGCTTCCCTCCTCGATGGCTTCTCCGCCACCCTCGATCTCACCCCCACCGGCTGGGCCTACATCCTCACTGGCCTCAATGACGCCAGCGGCACGGCGCAGACCTTCACCAGCACCGGCGCCTGGATAGATGCCTCACAAGCCGCCACCTTCTACAGCGATTTTTTCGGCACCGACGAACGGATGCTCACCACCGTCCAGCGCAGCGGAGCCTCCGCCGTCAGCATGACCCTCGACCGCATCAAAGCTGAAGCCATCGGGCCCGAATCATTCGAAATGATCTTCGCCCCCGATCTCTCCGCAGCCCCCTCCTCCATCGCCTTCATCTGGAATACGAGGCAAGGCGAGAGCTACCGCCTTGAGAAATCGACCTCCCTCCTCTCCCCCTCCTGGACTCCCGTCGCGGAAAACATCACCTCCTCAGGAAACCGGGCCAGCTTCGTCTACCAAGGAAGCGACATCCCACCGTCTGCGACATCGGAGGAAAAACTCTTCTTCCGCGTCGCGAAAAAATAATACGGCTTGCTCGCCAACTGCCCTTCATCAAGAGCCAGCACAACCAGCTAGAGGGAACACACAAACAACATCATCGATCAGAAAGCCCCTCGGTTGCTTTGTCGGTTTTGCGAAGCGCATGTCCCAGCTTCCTGAGCTTATTCTCCGGTTTCCGCGCTCACTAATCGAGCGAACAACTTACCTCCCGCCGCCTCCGAATTAGCGTCGATCGTCAACAAAACAGAGGAAGAAGAATCGCTCGGAGTAACCACGAAAGTCACATCATCCACCTCGCCGCTGGTGGCTGGAACCTCCACCCGAATCCATGGGTCTAAAACACCGAGATCATAACTGTATTCCACAAAGAGCTTAGCGGGAGCAATCAAGTTCAACTACGTAAACGTCATGCTCAGTCATTCGATCCCCCGGGGATGCCCCGGAGAGTTCGTTCAAATTCTCATTCAAACAAACCTGCTTGGTGGTCAACCCACCGCACTTTGATCTGACCCATAGTGGAAATCTCAATCCAAGGCGATCACATTACCCTCCCTAAAGCTCCTCCTGGATATCCTCGAGCGGGTAGGACCAAATCTCGGACAAGGTCGGGTGATACCAGTGAACTTTAAGGAGATCAGCTACGGTCGCTTTCAGAGTGACCCCGACTGCGAGGGAGTGAATCAACTCCCCCGCGTCTTTCCCCACGCACTCGGCTCCCAGAACGACTCCTTTCTTATCGGCAAAGACTTTGACGTAGCCGCGCTTCGCTTCCATCAGGATCGACTTACCATGGTCATCGAAGGGATAGTCCGCAGAGAGATAGTCGATTCCCCTCTCCTTGAGCTGCTTCTCGCTCAGTCCCACCGTTCCGATTTGTGGGTCGGTGAAGACAACGCCGAGGAGGGTGTCGTAGTTGACTGGCTCTCCGTCTCGACCAGTTGCCTTACGGGCCGCGAGTTCTCCCTGCAGGATCGCGATATGGACGATCTCATGAGGCCCGGCCACGTCTCCGCTGGCCCAGATCTTAGGATTGCTCGTTTGCTGATTTGCATCACAGGAAATGTGACCGCTTTTTTTGAGTTCCACCCCCGCTTTTTCAAGGCCGAGGTTTTTGGAATTCGGGCGACGACCCATGGCATTGAGGAGATGAGGGGCCTTTTCCGTGATCACTTTCCCGTCGTGGTCGAAGGTCACCGTGAAGCCGCTCTCATCGTGAGCCACTTGCTGAAGACTCGTCTTGGTAAAGAGCGCTATTCCCTCAGAGCGGAATTGTTCCTCGATCACCTCCGAAGCTTCGTTTGAAAAATCACTGAGGACGTGCTCGCTGCGCTGAATCTGAACCACCTCAACCCCAACACGGGAGAGGAACTGTGTGAGTTCACAAGCGACGATTCCACCACCGAGAACGATCACTTTTTCCGGTAGGAAATCGAGATCGAGGACGTCATCGCTCGTCCAACAGGGCACGTCTGCAAGCCCTTTGACCGGTGGTGTGGAGACCACCGAGCCAGTTGCGATCATGAAGTTCTTCGCGCGCAACTTGCGTCCATCGCTGAGCTCGACGGTATTCTCATCAATGAAAGTCGCCCGCTCACGGAAGAGGCTGAAACGATCGCTCTCTAACTGACCTCTCCGATATTCAGAAAATTCTCCGATGATCTCCAGCTTACGCGCATGCAGCGAAGCGAGATCCGCTGAAGCCTCAGGAATCTTGAGTCCAAGCTTCTCTCCCTGCTGTGCGAGATGAAGAACTTCCGCCGAATAAATCAACGTTTTAGAGGGCATGCAACCACGCAGGATGCAAAGCCCGCCGAGTTCTTCCGCGCTGTCGACAATTGCTACCCGATCGACCACTTCGCGCGCTGTCCTCGCCGCAGCATAACCCCCACTTCCTCCGCCGATCACAATGTAGTCAAATTCTTCGATTTCCATGAAAGCAGTATCGAATAATATCCTGCCAAAACAACCGAATAGCGGCTAACTTTCCTTCATGTTGAAAACTCTTCTCCTCTCCGCCCTACTAATCTCCCCGCTCGCAGCGGCTCCCGAAGGCTTTGCCTCTATTTTTAATGGCAAAGATTTCTCCGGTTGGTGGGGTGCATCTACCGAGAACCCTGCAAAATACCTCGCTCTTCCCCCTTTAAAATTAGAGCAGAAGAAAAAGGAAAGCCTCCACAACATCTACACGCACTGGAGCGTCAAAGACGGCATCATCCATAACGATGGACACGGTAAATTCCTCACCACCGAAAAAAACTACGCCGACTTTGAGCTCCGTCTCGAATACAAACTCGATCCTAAGGCCGATAGCGGAATTTACCTCCGAGGTATTCCTCAGGTGCAACTGTGGGACACCACCGAAGCGGGCGGCTCTTGGAAGCACGGTGCCAAAAAAGGATCCGGCGGACTCTGGAATAATCCCAAAGGTGCTCCCGGGAAAGACCCTCTCGTCCATGCCGATAACCCCGTCGGTGAGTGGAATAAGATGACAGTCAAACTCGTTGGCGAAAAAGTGACCGTCATCCTCAATGGCAAGACCGTCGTCGATCAGGCAGTCCTCTCGAACTACTTCGACCGAAAAGGTGGCCTGCCGAAAGAAGGGCCGATCCAGCTCCAGACCCACGGCGCTCCCGTGCAGTGGCGGAATATCTTCGTAAAAGAGCTCTAGATCGCCGTGCGCATCTCGTTCCTTTTCCTCGCTCTCCTTTCGCTTCCCTGCGCTGCTACTCCTGAGACGTTGATCTATGATGGTCTCGGCATGGTGCTCGTCCGCCAAGGTTTGACTGACTCCGAATCTCCTCATCAAGTAGCTCTCACCGAGCTTAAAAAGGACGCCAAAATTGCCCTCCGCGAAGGCCCTTGGTCCGTCGTCTCGAAGAAACTCACTCCACCTAGCGGCGATCCACACGACTACATGAGCGTCGGCCCCTACTGGTGGCCCGATCCAAAAAAAGAAGACGGACTCCCCTACATCCGGCGCGATGGCAAAGTGAATCCCGAGCGCATGGACTACGATAACGTAGGTCTCAGCAAGACTGCCAAAGGTAGCGCCACCCTCGCCCTCGCTTGGTATTTTACCGGTGAAGACCGCTACGCCGACCAAGCAACCAAACTCCTGCGCACTTGGTTTCTCGATCCAAAAACCCGCATGAATCCTAATCTGAACTTCGGTCAAGCCATCCCCGGCAAGAGCGAAGGCCGGGGGATCGGGATCATCGATACCCTCTGCCTGATCCAAGTCGTTGACTCCGCTATTCTTCTCGAAGGCTCGAAAGCATGGACCGCACAAGATTCCGAAGCCCTCCGCAAATGGATGGCCGATTATCTCCACTGGCTGCGCACCAGCAAAAATGGTCTCGAAGAGAAGGCGACCAAAAACAACCACGGCACCTGGTATGATGCTCAATGCGTTTCGCTCGCTCTCTACACCGGAAAAAAGGACCTCGCTCGCGAGATTCTGGGCGAAACAAAAAAGCGTATTGCTTCCCAGATCGAACCCGATGGCACCCAGCCTCACGAACTTAGCCGCACTAAAACTTGGGACTACTCTCTCATGAACCTCCGGGGATTTTTCACCCTCGCTCGGCTCGCCGAGCATCTCGATAGCGACCTTTGGAACCACCCCTCCGTTGAAAAAAGCAGCCTTCGCACCGCTCTCGACTGGCTCACGCCATTCGCCACCGGTAAGTCAAAATGGACGCACAAACAAATCTCCCGCTTCAATCCCGGCAAACTCGATATTCACCTCCGACACGCCGCGAAGGCCTACCCAGACTCGAACTACGAAGTTCTTCTTAGCAAACTCGCCCCCTCCAAGGAGCTTCAAGAAGAAAGTTTCCAGCTTACCCAGCCAAAGAAGCGCGATTAAAAAATGCGCTGACGCTTCTTCGGAAATGCTGAGAGAGCCACCCGCAATGTCATCGCCAGCACAGGGGGTGATGGGATATCTTGAGGATCACACCTCAATCTATGATCCCACATCGAACCCACGCACGCCGGGCCCTGATCACAGGGCTACTCTCATTTTTCCTCCTGCTTACCCAAGCTTCGGCGGAGAAAAAAGGAGTCAATTTTGTCCTCTCAAAAGGCGTCGACCCGACTGCCAAAGTGACCCTCAAGCTCAACGACGTCCCCTTAGGCACCGTTCTTAAATATGTCTCAGGAGCCGCTGAACTTCGAGCTCGGATAGATGCTCACGCTGTGACGCTGCTTCCATCTTTAAAAAAGTAGAAGAAACTCTGCCCTTTGAAATATCGTCTTGTGGTATCAGGGGTGAAAAGGCCATTGATAGAGTGTGAGTGTCAGTGATGATCAGGCCAGCGAGAAAATCCTGCGCTACTCACGATGTTCTCAAGTGATAATCTGGGCCTCGGTGGGCCTTTTGTTGGTGATGTTCTTCGTCTACCACGCCTATCCCACCATCGATGGCAAGAGCCTCGCGGGGTGGACTTGGCACGCTTGTAACTCAGAGAATGGATTCCTCCACGGTCGGATCGTCTTTTTCGCCTTTCCGATCATGTGCTGGATCATGTGGGCGCGAAATAAGGAGAAGGCCATCGATCCCTCCTACTGGGGAATGATTTACTTGGTTCTGGGGATGCTTTTCTTTTGGGCCTCCATGCGTATTATTCAGCCTCGCCTTGCACTGCTAGGCCTCCCGCTGCTGGTGATCGGCTTCACCTATTATCTCTTCGGGAGGAAGATCGCGAAGCAGATGCTCTTTCCGGCTTTCTTCCTCTGGTTCGTAATTCCGGTGCCGGGCTTAGGGAGTTGGCTGACCGGTCCTGTCGACGATTGAACAACCGATGTCTGCTATCAGACTGGGAGATTCCTTGGGTGGCATTTGACCCGAGAAGGCGCTACCCTCATCATCCAATATCAGACAATGGTTGTGAGAGAGTCCATTGGGATCCGTCTATTCGCCTTCACGATTACCACTTCCGCGATTTTCGCAAACTACAGCCAGAGAGGTTGGTGGAGAAAAGTCACTCTCTTTGCGCTTTCATTCCCTCTCCTCTTTTTCGCCGGCTGCTTCCGCATCTTGTTCATTCTCGGACTTGTTCAGTATGGGAAAGTAGACTTTGTCATGCGCTTCTACCACGACTAGGCAGGCCTGCTCGTGATCTTCCCGACCGTGGTCTTGGGGATGCTCTTTTTTGGGTGGCTCATTAAGAAGCGAGAGTAGAAAAATGGAAAGTAGGACGCGCCCTTACCCATGGAATCTGCCCATCAAAAAGGCGACCCTTTGTGGATCGCCTTTTTGAAGATGGATTTGAGGTCTCTACTACTTCCCGATCGCGTAGATGTGGGTCTGGGTCGCGATGTAGACGACGTTGTTTGCAACGACAGCGCTGGAGTAGATAGGAGCGGGGAATTCAATGAGGCCGAGATCTTTCTTCTCCTTACCTGCTTTGAGGATGTGGAGTTCACCGTCCTCAGTGCCCATCCAGACTTTGCCATCGGCCACGAGAGTGGAACCCCAGAGGCGGGACTGGGTTTCATGGACCCAATATTGCTCACCAGTCTTGGCATCGTAGCAGTGGATGTCGCCATCATATTCCGCGGCGTAGACGAGTCCGTCTGCGACACTCATGGTGGAAATGGAGCGACCGATCTCTTTCGAGGACCAGACCGTTTTTCCATCAGCACCGAGGCAGATGATCTGGCCGACGCCATCGCCGTGCTCAGGGTCCTGACCGATCATGGTGTAGACGAGACCATCAGAAATAACGACGGTGCCGATGACTTCACTGGGACCAGCATAGGTAGCATACTTGATGGGCTTCCCATCTTTTTCGAGATACTCCTTCGGGTTGCAGTTATGACGCCAGAGTTCCTTGAGGATGCCGAAGCCTTCTTCATCAGGAACGGGAGTGGGATCAAAGGCGTAGACCCATCCGTCTCCACCACCCCAGACGATGGCGTCTTTTCCGCCAATCTTACCGTGGGCCGGTGAGGACCAACTGGCGTGGAGGACGCGCTCGGAGACGCCGGCTGCTTCTTCGCCAACGAGTTTTCCGGTGTTCTTATCAAGCGCGACGAGAGAAGGCGCGGATTCGTTTGGAATGTTGGTGTGGGACCAGTCGACGCCGTTTGAAGTGGCGGTGAAGATCATGTCGCCCACGACCACAGGCGAGCAGGAAGAGACGTTGTGCGGAAAGACGCCAAGCTCTTCGCGCATGTCGTAGATCCAGAGGATGTCAGCGGATTGATCGGTGACCTCAATTGGGGTGCCTCCATCCTCCGCGGCGGAGTATTTTGCTTCGTCCTTGTAGGGACCATCATTGCCATTGGCCATGCCATTGACATCGAGGCAAATGACTTCGCCCCGGTTCGTGACGAGCCACATGCGGTCTCCCTCGATTGCAGGAGAAGAGCAGAGACCCACGTATTCCCAGTCACTCACCTTACCGGCGCCGAGCTTGGGGATGACGAGCTGCCAGAGGAAGCTGCCGTCTTTTTCATCGAAGGCCATCAGGACTCCGCGGTCTCCCTTCTGCTTTTCATCGCGAGGAGATTCATTGTTGGTGCCGACGTAGACTTTGCCTCCGGCGATGACGGTGTTTCCGTAAGCTTGGGAACCGAGCTTGGCGGCCCATTTGATATTCTTTGCGTCGGTGAGGACGGCAGCTTCGGTGTCATCGTCTAGCTCGCCGGGGTTGATCTCGGTGGGGAGATCCTTGGCAATTCCGGTCATGTTGCGGGTGCCGTCATTTCCCCACATGCCCCACTCGGTGGTGACAGCGGCAGTAGATTGTTCGGCTGGCGCAGCTTCTTCGGCAGCTTCTGGAGCGGCTGGAGTTTCGGGTGCAGCGTCGGTTTTGGGCGCTTCTTTACAGGAGGCGAGAAATGTGAGGCCAATCGCAAGGAGGCCGGTAGTGGTTTTCATAACAGTAATTTTTAAAGAGTTGAGGAGGCGGGTTTATTCGCCAGCGGTGATTTTGATATTATCGATGTAGACGCGCTTCTGAGCTTGGGGCGAGAAGGCGAAGATGCCGGGGGCACCTTGGGGGTGGAGGCGCTTGACGGGGACCTCGATGGTCCACTCAGCGGGCTCGGGTGCGCCCTTGGCGTAGGCCTTTGCGAGAATGACTCCGGAGCCGTCGCCATTGTCCTTGATAGCAGTCTTAAGGTGATACCAGGTGTTGGCTTTGACGGGGAATTTGACGGCTTGCTGGACGCGCTCGTAGTTACTGGAGACTTCGAGCTGGTTTTTGTTTCCGACGAGGGTGATGCGGTAGCGTTGATTGATGAGGCCGACCTCGGATTTGATGCGGCGATTGCCATCGGTCATGACATCGGCTTGGAGAACGTAGTTCGTCATGTCTTCGCCGCCGAAGAAGTTCATCGTGCGCTGGAAGAGGAGGTTATCGAGGCGGTTGGCAATGACCTTTGAGCCGTCCTTCTCTAGGACGTGCCACTTGATGCGGGCGCCGAGCCAGGCGAGGGGCGGGAAGTTCACTTTCTCGCCCTTGTGCTCCATCTTGAGTTCGACGGCTTCGAAGTCCTCGGAGTAACCGACGGTGGCTTCGACCCGGCCACGAGTGGTGGCGGACATGCCATTGAGGGTTACTTTTAAAGCACCGGCGGAAATTGCGGCTTCTGGAGCGGCAGTGAGCTTGCCGGTCTTGGTGTCGAGAGTGGCATCGACCTTGGCTTTGACCTTGGCGGTGGGTGGGATGAACTTTTCCCATGAGAGGCCATCGGTGACGATCTTCATCCGGCGACCCGATTTATCGAGGCCCCAGACTTTGAATTCCTGAGTCATGCCTGGGGAAATGGCGAACTCGGCTGGGACGATCTGGAGTTGAGCAACTTCAGTCCCTTTAACATATCCACCCACGAAGTAAGCTTTAGGGCCTTTATCGATAAACTCACGGTCCTTATCGCCGAAGCAGTAGAGGCCGTCGCGGGTGGAGAGGTAGACTTTACCGGCCCAGATGGTGGGGGCGGCGAGAGCTTTCACGCCGCTTCCTTCTGCGTCCTTGATCTCGGCTTTGGAGAGAACTTTGCCGGCTTCATCGACGATGGCGAAGGTGCCTTCAAACCAAGGGGTATAGATTTTTCCGTCGCCCCAGATTGGTGAGGCGTGGATCTGGTCAGGAGCGATCTTGGTGCTCCAAGCGGTCTTGCCGTCCTTGGCATCGACAGCGATGAGCTCTCCGGTGAAGTTCGTGGTGTAGACGCGGTCGCCGACGAGAATCGGGGAGCTGGTGAAGGCGATGTGACCGTCATTTCTCCAAAGCTCAGCTTCCGGTCCGAGGACGATCTGCTCGCTGGGATATTCGGTAGGGATCTTGAGACAGACGAGGCGCCCCTTCGAGGTGGCATCGATATTTTCTTTTCCGTGGATGGCGATGAGCTTGTCCTTTCCGTAGAGAAGGACTTGGGAATTCATGCCGCCTTGGGAGAGGAGGAAGCGCCAGACGGGCTTGCCGGTGCGGGCATTCACGCAAACAACATTTCCACAACCGGTGCCGGCATAAAAGACGGCTTGGTCGCCGAGCTCGCCGAAGACGGGCATGGAGAAGGAGCTATCAACGGGGCGGATGCCGGGGCTGGAATACCAGACAAGCTCGCTGGTGATTTTATCAAAGGCGTAGAAACGGTCGCGGGCGGGGCCAGTGGTTCCCCAGTTCGCGGTGACGCAGTGGAAGATGACCAGGTTCTCAAAAATAGCAGGCGATCCGGTGCGGCCATTCGGGAAGGTCAGGCGGGCGAGCTCTTCCATGAGGGAGATTTCCCAAAGTGGCTCGCCATCGGCGGTGAAGGCGACACAGCGACCATTCGAGGTCTGGAGGTAGACATTGCCGGTCTCGGCATCGACGACAGGAGATCCAATTCCATAGCGATTATAGACGACGTCTGAAATGTAGTCGCTGAAGCGCTTCTCCCATTTCTTTTCCCCCGTAGTGGCATCGAGGCAGAGAAGGATCTCTTGGACGTCCTCGGCTGGGTCGGGACCGTCTTGGCCGTAGCCGAAGGCGTAGAGGTTGCCATTGGCAATGACGGGCGCGCCCGCACCATTGAGGTTATATTTCCAAAGCTGATTCTCACCACCGGGCTCCCACTCTGAGGGGAGGTTTTTCTCAGTGGTGGTGCCGTTTTGATCGGGCCCGCGCCAGTTGAGCCAGCCGCTGACAGGATCAGCGAGAACACTTGCGGAGAGGAGGAGGCTTCCGAGAAGGAGGGAGCGGAGATACATGGGTCTTTTCATACGCCTTAGAAGAGGGAAACTCTCATCTTTCCTCGCCCATCAGTCAAGAAACAGGATTTGACGGGGAAATTTTCCTTTCAGAAAAGAAAAACCCGCCCGGCATTGCTGCGGGACGGGTTTTGAAAAAATAAGCGTAGTCAAGGACTAGCGGCGGCGGCGAAGTCCAAGGCCGAGCGCTCCTACCAAGGAAAGAAGGATCGCGGAAGGCTCTGGAATAGTCACAACAGTAGCAGTGAAGTCTTCAAGCAGGTGAGTTCCACGGCCTTGGTCATTGTTCTGACCAGAGTGGAAGGCCCAGTAACCGTTTGTAAACTCCGCAGGATTTGCTCCGAGGTCAGCATTATCAGCAAAGTTTTGGCTGAAATTGAGCAGGCCGAGGCTGTCGCTCCATGTGTATCCGTCAGCAGTGATTGCGAGCGTGATGGTATTGGCTGTCGTCGTCCAATCCCACTGAGCTTGAGTCACGTTAGTGAAGCCAAAGTCCGTTCCATCACTATCAGCTGGCTGATCATCGCTCTTGGTGCGAGGGTTGAACTGAGCTGATTTTAGACCGTCTGCTCCAGTCGCATTGAAGAACATATCGAGGCTGATTCCTCCTTCGGTGTAGATCCAGCGCTCCGAACCAGTTCCCTGAGCGCGATTGGCTGAAATTGCGTTGAGCTGAACACGGTAGTCGTTTGCTCCTGAAGTAGGATTTTGGTCCGTCGTGATGTTGACGTTGCTGATCGTCCAAGTGTAGGTCAGCGATTCTCCGGCACCTGGATTTGCGTAGTCGTTATTGTGGTGCAGCTCAGTGCGCGCCCAGTTGTCACTTCCTGCGTTGTAGGTTTGTGATCCACCAGATTCGGCGAGAGAACCATTACCAGCCGTGACGACGTTTGAATAGGTCGAGTCAACTCCGGCAGGCACAGTGCCATCGGAGTTGTTGGCGATATCTGCATCTCCAAAAGTATCGGAGTAAAACGAGGTAGCCGCGCTTGCACTGCTGAGCGCGAGCGCAGAAGCGAGACTTGTGGTTAGTAGTGTTTGTTTCATGAAAATGCGTATGGATTTTCTTTCCAAAAACGGAAAGATTTTGGTAGAGTGTCAATTTTGACACTAAATGTCAGCAACAATGTTCCAAAAATATCACAATCATGCAACTCTCTTAACTTTTAAGAGGTTCAACCTTTGTTTAGGAGTCGTTCTTCTCTCTGCTCTACAAGTCACCCTGCTATGGAGTGAGACCGCAGAAGAGATTGCGGAAGAGAGAGCGAAGCTGGACGCAACCGCCTTTGCCGAGGAAGAGGAGGCTGGGCGACACGGAGACGTGATCACGCAACTCTGGGATGCCTTGAGAGAAGACTCTGACTACCCAGCGGTGATGGATCGCTTTCTCCCTGAATCGGTCGTTCTTCCTATGACCCTCACCTACCCCGAAACGTGGGAAGGCCCTTTCGGAACCATCTCAGCTTCTGGAACTCAGTCAAACAAGGCCACGACGCTTGCGAAGCCCCAAGCACTTGCACTCTTCAAGGAATTGAAATCAAAGGGTTGGGAACTTCTCGAGTCCGAGTGGCACCATCTCGCATTCGAACAGGCTGAAGGTCCCGAAAAACCAGCGAGTTCTACTCTGAATATCACGCTGCACTTTGAGAAGAAGGAACCATCATTGGAACGAATCATTTTCAGAGGCCTCATCAATATCACTTGGAAGGACGGCGCGATACCTACGATGGCAACGGCGGACGCATCGAAACTTCAGTCTTGGAGGCGCTCTGGCACTCTCCCCTTTCCAATCAAAAAGGAGCTGCATGCCAGCGACATCAGCGCGCTCAGCCCCGGGAACCTCCATCCCATCATCGTAGAGGACCTTAATGCCGACGGGCTTCCCGATATCTGCTTAGGTGGGGCAAATATTTTCCTCCTCAACAAAGGCGACCTCGGCTTCACCCCCGGGAAGCTGATGAGCTATGCCGACCCCATCAGCACTGGCTCGGTCTTGGCTGATCTGGATGGCGACGGCCACGCCGACCTCCTCTCGACCGACGCTCTCAGCGGGACACTCCAGCTTTTCACCGGGGTCGCAGACCCCAAACCCGAGGGACCTTATTTTAACGAGGGAAAGAGCTGCTTTACACCCAAGCTCCCAGGCACCCAAGCGATCACCTGCGGAGATGTTGATGGCGATGGCGACCTCGATCTCTTCCTCGGGCAGTATAAACCTCCCTTCCAAGGTGGAACGATGCCGGACCCTTTCTACGACGCGAACGACGGCTATCCCTCTTATCTTCTTCTCAATGACGGCAAGGGCCGATTCACGGACGCCACCGTGGGCAGCGGACTAGAGGAAAAGCGCCACCGCCGGAACTACGCGGCCTCTTTTGTCGATCTTGATCAAGACGGCCATCTCGACCTCGTGCTCACGAGCGACTTCGCCGGGGTCGATGTTTTCCAGGGCGATGGCAAAGGCCACTTCGAAGATCGCAGCGAAAGCTGGATCGACCAACCGCGCCTCTTTGGCATGACGCAAGTCCTGAAGGATGTGAATCGCGATGGCTTTACCGATCTCTTTGCCATCGGAATGGCCTCCACCACCGCTCGGCGGCTGGATCACATGAATCTCGGTTTGGAAGAGGAAAAAAAGATCACCTCCCAGCGCGGATCGATGGGTCACGGAAATCGGATTTACCTCGCAAGCTCCGGCGATTCCTACGCCCTCGCGGAACCAGACTTCGGTCATGATCTCGCTGAATCCGGCTGGTCCTGGGGAGCCGCAGCCACCGACCTTGATAACAACGGCCTGCCCGATTTCTACATCGCAAATGGCCACGTCAGCGGCAAATCGGCCTCTGACTACTGCTCCACCTTCTGGCGGCACGACATTTACACCCCAAGCCGCAAGAAAGCCGGGCAAGCATGGAAAGGCTACTTCGCCAAGCAGCTCGCGCCTCTCGTAAATCACGAAACCTCTTGGAATGGCTACGAGCACAACGTCGCCTTCATCCAGCAAGCACCCGGCAAGTTTACCAACCTCTCATTCCTCCTCGGCCTCTCGAACGAGGGAGACTCCCGGGTCGTCGTCTCGGCAGATCTTGATCGCGACGGCGACATGGACCTCATCACCACCATCCTAGAGCCGAAGAAAGAGATCACCCACCGCCTCGTGATCTATGAAAACACGATCCCCGCAGGCGAGGCGAAAACTGGCTGGATCGGCATCGATCTAGGAGGACCTACTGCCTCCCCATGGAATGCTCGAGTCACTCTCACTCGCGCGGATGGATCGCGCGAGTCCGCAGTCGTCACCACTGGAGGCTCGTTCGCCTCGCAAAAGCCATCCACGGTCCACTTCGGACTCGGGTCAGAAAAGGCAGTGCGCTCAGTCGAGATCCGCTGGCCAGATGGGAAAACAAAGACGATTCAAGCACCATCCATCAATCAGTGGCATCGCATCCTGCCAAGCGACTAGCTATTTTTTCGCCTGCTCGAAGAGCCACTTGTGGAGCTCGGGGTCATCGGTCACGGTGCCTGCGATGCCATGACCGGCATCCGGATATTCGGTGTATTTGAAAACCTTCGAGCGCTTAAGCTCATCCGCGCAATTCCGAGCGGATGCAGGGCCCACAACGTCGTCCTTCGCCCCGTGGAAAGACCAGATCGGCATCGCGCGGAGCTTGCCGACGCCATTTGACCCACCGGCGATGGGCACGCCAGCCGCGAACATTTTGGGCTCTTCTTTGAGAAAATGCCAAGTGCCGAAGCCACCCATGGAGTAGCCGATGACGTAGACGCGCTTTTCATCGATGATGGGGAGCTTTTTCAACAGGTCCTTCACCAGCGAGAGAGTCTCCTCACCCGGTGCATCGTCCCAACCACCGCCGGTTCCTCCGTGAGGCTGATAGCAAAGCGGTGCCAGGATAAGGCAAGGGCGATCCTCGTAATTCCCAGCTTCGGCGAATTTTTTGGCGAAGCCGATTTGCTTTCCATTTTCGTTATTATCACTTTTCCCGTGGAGCGAGATCACTAGCGGCACCTTGGAGGAACCAACAAGCTCTTTACCGCCATAGAAGGCGTAGGGAAGCTCGCCATGCTCCGCGCGCACCCAATTGCCCGTGACAAGATGGGCGTATTCCCCTTCTATCTTATTAACCTCAGGCTCGGGCGCTTCCGCCTCTTCCTTGATAAAGGTGCGGTCGGCCTCGATGAGTCGATTCAGCGGGACGGTGAAGACCTTGCCATCTTTGTCACGCTTGAGAGTAACCTCAGTCTCGGTAGCGGAGATAAAAGTCGCCTCCAAGGGCTTCCCAGCTGTCGAAGTCCAGGTGCGAGCAGAGGCAGTAAAAATACCAAATGTGAAAAGGAGAGGCGCGATTTTCATAGCAGAACTAAAAACCCTAACCGCTGGTCTGCGCACGGGAAGGGATTTCTTTCGTCCCCCTAGTTCGGCTCCCACTGATAAGTCCCGCCACTCAGGTCCTCAAGACGGGTGCGGATCACTCGCTCTGCGTCCTGCAGAATATCGCTATGCTCTACCGCATCGGTGCGGGCCTGCTTCTGGAGAAGATTGGAAACGTTCTCAAAGTCACCTTGGCTCAGCTTATTGATCACGCCATTTTTAGAAAAAAAGACCTCATAATCAAATTGCTCTACGCTCAGGACCTTCGCTGAAGGCCAAGTGCCCACCACCTTTTCTCCCTCAAGTTCGAAGCCATCGAATTCGGTGAGGTCGAAGCCTGCTTTCACGAGGAAGTCACCCTTCACGATGATCATTTTATCCGAGCCCATCCACTTTGTCTCGTACTTGACCATGCTCTGGACCTTCCGCTCCACCACGGCGAGCTCCCGCATCTCAGCTCTGGCAAGGGTGACGCTATTTCCGCTGACGGTGACATCGTTTTCCGTGACATTTCTCAGCGCTTCAGCCAGTCGATCCATGGGAGACAGGGCCGGCTTCCCGATGAAATAGTAAAAAGCGGCCATCCCGCAGACGGCGAGAATGGTCAGACCAATGAAGAAGGCGAGAATGCGGTTGCCCTTCCGGCGTGGTGCCGGATCAGGCGATGATTTGAGATCACTCATAGAAAGCTGTTATTTAAGGAGCGGCACCGGCCTTTCGTCTTGCCTTCACCGGTGCGGAGTGTTGACTTCCCACAGCTTAAAACAACTGTGAACGCCTACCAAATTTATCAAGAAATTGAGCCCGCTCTCGTCACCGACATGTGCGAGTGGATCCGTGAGAACGAAAAAGCTCTCTACAACACCGCCCTCGGCAGTCTCGCTGCGGACCGGAAGCTCCGCCCCATCTTCATTCAGAAGAAAAAGCCCGCTGACCAATATGTCTGGCTTCACAAGACCCTCAAGCTCCGCACCAGCGACACGGTAGGCGAGCACCTCTTCCAAGTCTACTTCATGAAAGGCCAGCAGGAGATCCTCAAGGCATTCTGCGATGGCATGGAGATCCCGCACGATGGCGAAGGCCAAGTGGAAGGCGACCTCCCTGAGGAACTTGCGGCCGACAAGCTCGCCAGCACCGTGGACACTCTCGTGGGAGCACACGACCCGAAGCTCATCACGCTCTACCTCAGCATCTTCAATCTCCAGCGCCCCGATGGCTGGGGGACTCTTACCGAGACCCTTCGCTCTGACGAACGTCTCGTGCTGAAGTAAATCGAGAGCTTTTCCCGCGCTTCGGGCATCCCATGAGGTGGGCTGCCTAAGGCTTTCTTTTGCGCGACCAGTCGGTCGCTTCATTTGCTGTCGGCTTGAGCACGCAGGACTTGCTCTTACCCAGCAGGCCCAGAGGGATTTCGCGAGGACACCATCGTTTTACCGGTCACACCTCGGTCCGCTGCTTGCGCATTTTAAATTCGAAAACATCCCTGCCCTCGGTCTGCACTTCGGTGGCCCGTCTCATGATTTGGTATCCCTGTGACTGGTAAAAATCCACTGCTCTCTGATTCTCCTCGAAGACATCAAGGCACACCTCGTATTTGGGATCGAAATAGGAATCAACCTCTTGAAGAAGGGCTTTGCCAATCCCCTGCCCATAAAACTCCCGCAAAAGGTAGAGCCGAAAGATCTCAACGACACCCTCCCTGAGATCGCTGCGCGCATGCCCGATCAGTCGCCCATCACTCAGCGCGATGACACTACGGATGTTGGGATCGTCAATTTCTTCGGCGATTTGCTCGGGCGTGTGCACTTGATGTGACTGAGTCAGCAGCTCTTCGTCTGTCTGAATGCCATGATAAGCATCAAGCCAGACCTCCCTCAGCAAGGGCCCGATTTTCTCGCAATCACTCAAGCGGAGTGGTCGGATCTCTATCTGGCTCATTTCTCAGAGGAGGATGCACATTTGAAGCGAAGAGGATGTTGACCGCTTACGACGGATCATTCGGATTCTCTCTGTTTCGAAAGGGCCAGTGCATTGCAAAGTGAAACATGGGGACCGCTGTGAAAGCTCCCCCCAAACTTTCTCTTCAGAGGGCATGAATGAAATGACTTAGAACAGTTGGGGCACTTCGCCAAACTTTCCATTACGCCCAAAACGAACAAACCAATCATATAAATTACTATTGGAATAGCACCAAAATATGAACCACGGAAAAGCAATCCCATCAACATACCAAAAGGAAGAAACCCAGCGAAACTGACCCAAAACAGCACCTTAATCCTCTTAAGCCGTAGCAAACCACGTTGAATATTATTTTCGCCATGCATTATTTATTTTCATCGAACGCATCAGAGCAGCCGCGCCCGGGCGAACGTAAAGCTTGGATTCAAAAATGAGCTGAGACGTCGGTCTGTCTCGTCTTGTTTGGTTTCTTCATCACGCTGTAGTTGATCTGCACATCAGTCGTCGAACCAGTAATCCGGCCAATCCTCCTCCACCGATTACGACGGAAAGCAGTCCTACCAGGCCAAGAATCCAAGGATGGAGGACGTTAACAAAGGAAGCCGGAACTCGAAGAAGGTAATCCTTCGGGCCATATACCACAAAAGCCAGCGCCATTGATCCGAGAAGAAGAAGAAGCAAACATGTGATCATTGCGGTTTGGGGGCATCGCACGAAAGCGAGAGCAGCGATTGCCGCAGGTTTTGCGAGGAGCGAGAAGGAACTAAGAAAAACGAGGCAGAGGAAGGCTCTGAGTGAGGTGGCAGGCATCATCAGACTGCGAATTTAATTAATTCAAATTAACCATCAAGCTTTCAGGATGGTGTCTATTCACAGTCTTCCTAAAATGAGAGGAGATGATCAGAGGAATACTGACTTTGTTTCTGGGGCTAGCCCCTGCTTTGAAGGGTGATGTGGCTCTGGAGGCCTTTTTGAAAAGCCCTTCGTTGAGGACGGCTTCGGTAGGGCTTTGTATTGTTCCGCTCGAAGGAGATGAGGGAATGATGGAGCATCATGCTGACTTGGCGCTGATTCCAGCATCGACGCTGAAGGCGGTGACGGCGCTGCAAATTCTGGGAACGGAGCACCGGCGAAGCAAGTGGGGACTTATCCGAAGCCGCCGGGAGTGCGCTTTGAGAACTTCATGCGTACGGGCTCTCCCGGGTCAGGCGATCAAGGATATGCCTACGGTGGGCCGGACGCGGAGGTGGTAAGCTTTCGGGCGACGGTGCCGGGCGGCAGAAGTGCCTTCACGATCAAGGGAGCACTCCCGACTCCCCCGCAGAGCTGCGGGGAGGGATTTAAGCGGTATCTTTTAAAGGAGGGATTTCCAGTGGCGGGTAAGGTGAAAATTTCGATTGGGAAGGGTGAGGAGATTCACCGGCAAGAGGGGCCGTCTTTGGAGAAGCTAGTGACGGCGACGAATCATCGGAGCGTGAATCTCTATGCGGAGGCGCTGATGCAGGAGCTGGGCGGGCTGTCGGTGATGAAGAAGCATTGGGCGGCGCAGGGAGTGGATCTCACGGGGATGGTGCTGCACGATGGCTCGGGGCTGTCGCCGAGGAATTCGATCACGCCACGGCAGCTGGCGGAGATCCTGAAACGGGCGCAGGAACATGAGACGGGGGCACTTTTTGAAAAGTCACTCCCGATGGCCGGCCGAAGCGGGACCTTGGTGTCTTTTGGAAATGGCAGCGCGATCGCGGGCCAGGTGCGGGCAAAGTCGGGCGGGATGTCACGGGTGAAAACTTACGCGGGCTACCTCACGAAGAAGTCGGGCAAGCGCTACGCCTTTACGCTGATGACGAACAACTACGTCTCAAGCCCGAAGGCAGCGATGGTGAAATTCCTGAGTGCACAGATCTCGAAATAATGTAAGGTCTTTGTAAATGCGCCGCCTGCTTGCTTCCTTATTCACCTCGGCTTCGCTTCCGAGCAGCGGGCTTATTTTTTGGAGCGCGGACGAACCTCCAGCGAACAAGGAGACCGCGCCAACCGGTGCCTACGTTGACTCAGGCTGGCAACACGTGCTGCGCTTCAAGAACTTCCAAGGCACGATGATCTCGCCCAAGCACTTCATCACGGCGACGCACTTGGGCAATGGCACGACAGTGACCCAGCCGGTTTATTTCAATGGCGTCGCGGAAAAGTCATTCACGATCAAGCCAGACTCGCGGGAGATCATTCAGGTCAATGGCGAAGATTCAGACCTCTCGGTTTTTGAAATCTGGGAAAGTTTTGATCGCTACGCTCCGCTTTACACCTCCGCAAATGAGGTCGGAAAAGAGTTCGTCATCACTGGAAAAGGACGCGGTCGGGGGGACGCGCTCATTCGCAATAGCGAAACTGTGGGCTGGGAATGGGGCGATGGCACAACCGAGGCCGATCGATGGGGCGTGAGCACCATTTTATCGACGGACACCGCCGGTAGCGGGGCGGACTTGATCTACTCGCAGTTTCGCTCGAACGGTGGGATTCACGAGTGCCAAGCGACTGGAAACGACTCGGGCGGAGGCTGGTTCATCAAAGACGGACCAGTCTGGAAGCTTGCCGCAGTGACATTTTCGGCGGACGCCGGACGGGACTCAAATGACACCGTAGGCGACAACTCTCACGTCCGCGGGGCGATGACAAAAGCGCGGGGATTCTACTTCGGCTCGGATGTCGACGGATGGACGCTCATCCCGACAAACAATGCCTTATATAATAACCCCACGTCGTTCGAAACAAACAATTCCGACTCGCGATTTTACGACAAGACCCACAGCTACGGCACCCGTATCAGCAGCTTCATCCCTGAGCTCAATCAGCTCATCCAACCCGCGATCACCAATGCCGCACTTTCTCCGGGCGCCCGCTTCACTGCGTGGCTGAATGACGAGGGCATCAGCACTCAGACAGGCCCAAACGATGACGCCGATACCGATGGAGTGACGAACTTGCTGGAGTATTTCGCAGGCTCCAGCGCAGGCGACACTTCGGATATTATCACTCCCTTTTCAACGAATCAAATGACGAGCGGAGCGATGCAATTCACCATCAATGAGTCGCTTGATCTGAGCGGAAGAGGGCTGAGCGGAATGATCGAACAAAGCGACGATCTATCAAATTGGAGTGAGGTGACATCTGCAGTCGAAAGTTCAAACGTGATCGCCCCGATCACAGGCACCCGCACTCGCACTCTCGATCTGGCTGCGCCGGTCGGTCCGAAGTTATTCTTCCGCTTGAAAGTGACTCTTGCTGACTAATTACGAGGTCCTGCTTTTTTCACCACCTCAAGCAGGCGGACGGGCTCGTCTCCAGCGGTGGCATCATTGTCCTAGAAACGATGCTCACTCGGTTCATTCATGTTGTGCTTGATCGGGTGAGGTTCACGGGATGACCCGCTTCCCCAGTTATCAATGCGCCGCAGCACGTTTCGCCGCGTGGTGGTTCCGCCGGAATATTGATCAAAAAAGATTCCCGAACTCCCCGACGCGATGGCAGTTCCAGCACGGATAATATCGTGGACGTAGTTCTCCTCGATGCGCATTTTTTCCACCCTCCCGAGGGTGTAGATTCCCGCAGCCACCCCTCGTTCGGAATTCGCGAGCGCTGCATCCGCCCCTTTTCCCAATGAAAAAGCTGCCTCACGATCGCTCCAGCCACCGGATTCTTCACCGCCCATAAATTCTCCTCCCCCTCAACCTGGCGCCACCCTGAAAGCGGAGTTCCTCCACTTAAAACCACCTCACCACCATCAGCCGTGATCTCGAGCCCCTTGTGGTTCGGCCCCAGCACGATCGGCTCCTCCAGAAAATAATGCCCCGGCTCCACGCTGAGCTTCGTCAATCCCGGCGTCGCCAGCGCCTTCACAACCGACTGCCCCGGCCTCATTACCACTTGATGCGCCTGCGCAAAAGTGACCCCCGCAAAAAGTAAGAGAGCCATTTTTAACGAGCGAAAAGGGATTAGAAACAACATAAGAACTTGGCCTGTAATACAACTCTCCAACTTCCGTTCTCTCAAGAAAAAGACGTTTCGCAAAAACCTCCCCATCCTGCCACAGTTCGTATCGGCCATGACCTTCGATCTCGAATCCCTGACACCCGGCGAGCGCTACAGAATCCTCGCCTCGCTTATCACCCCGCGACCCATCGCGTGGATCACCACGATCGATTCCGATGGCCGCATCAATGCCGCCCCTTTTTCATTCTTCAATGTCTTCGGGTCCAACCCACCCATCGTCGCCTTCGCCCCCGGAAATAAGGACCGTGACACCCCAAAGGACACCGCCCTAAACATCCGCCGCAGCGGCGAATTTGTCGTCCACATGGTCACCGAAGAACTCGGCCAAGCCATGGTCGACACCTCCGCCACCCTTCCACACGGCACGAGCGAACTCACCGGCCTCCCCCTCACCACCGTCCCTTCGGAAAAAGTTGCCGTCCGACGCATCGCTGAGGCCCCCATCGCCCTCGAGTGCACCGAGCACTCCACCATCGAGATCGGCAGCAACCGCCTCATCATCGGCCTCGTCCACCTCGTCCATGCGCACGATGGAATCCTCGATGAAAAAGGCCACCTCCAGCCCGACGCCTACCACCCCCTTGGCCGCATGGCTGCGCCCGATTGGTATGCCCGCACCGCCGATCAATTCGAGATCCCACGCCCCGACTAAAAAACCGCGACACCCCTGCCGGGACATCGCGGTTCTTAAAAGAAATTAAACCAGCGCTATCGGCGCTTCAGCTTCGTCACCCGCCCCGTCACATTCCAGTCCTGCACGATCACGTTGCCCTCAGCGTCCCAACTCACACCGTGGGGTGCCGTGAACAATCCATCATAGAGCTGACTCTCAGGCACCGGCTTTTTAGCCCAAAGCTTCCTATCTGGCTGGTCACCCAAGAAAGCGAGATGCTCGCCATTCTTACCCACGATCGTCACCCGACCCTCCAGCTCGGCCACTGCAGCATGATCTCCTAATATCGAAACCGCGCACGGACGGCGGAGATGCTCCGAGTACACCCCTTTAAAATTAAGATCCAAGTCTAGGTGAACCAAGCGCCGATTCTCACGATCGCAAATCAGCAAAAGCGGACTTCCGCTCCGAGTATCAAGAGCAATCCCGTGACAAGTCACAAACTGTCCGTCGCCCTTTCCCTTGCCGCCAGCAGTCTTTAGCAACTTACCCTTGGCATCAAATTTATGAACTAGGTTCGATCCGTAACCACAGACCACGTAGGAATTTCCTTCAGGACCGACCGTCACCCCAGTCACCCCCTTGAAGCCACCTTTGACTTCGCCCGTCCCTTCATTGGGAATCGTCAGAAGAATTTTCCCATTCAGATCAAGCTTCAGCACCTTCTGCGCTGATACCGCAGCACCCACCAGAAACTCCGCCTTGCCTTCAGTCACCACTTCCAGCGAATGCAGCGCCTTTGTCTTCACCCCGAAACTTTTCTGGAAAGCACCAGCTGCCGAGAACTGCACCACCCCGTGATCAGCTTCTGTGCTCACATAAATATTACCCGCACCATCAACCGCGACCCCGCCGTGAGTCGGCCCCACATTGACTCCATCCGGCATCGCGCCAAATCCCGGAACCGTCTCAAAAACAAACTGACCATTCCCCGTCTTCTGGGCACTCGTCGCCACCTTTCCAGCAGGAAGATGTCCTTCATGCCCCTCATGTCCAGATACCACCAAACTCCCCACCAACATTGTCACAAAAATTACGTTCTTCATAAGATTTTTACAGACTGCATCAAGGAGCGAATCACCATCTTGGTCAACCCGTAACCAATACAAAATTCCCTCTCCCAAAAGAGCCTATCTAGGATTTTAAAGATAGAGTTCCACCCCCTCCTCATCATTCGCCTTGTCCCACCCGACCATACCAGTAAAAGTTCCCTCGATCCCAAAGGCCACCCAATCGATACTCACCACACTCCAACAGGAACCTGTAAGTTTATCATTTTCAATCTATTGCATCGTTCATTCCTAAAATGCTCCTCTCATACGACACCCTTGGCCCCGACACCGCCCCCACCCTCGTCTTCCTCCACGGCCTGGGAGCTAGCAGAACCCAGAGCACCTCAAGCCTCCCCAACCTCCAAAACACCCGACTCATCGCTCCCGACATGCCCGGCCACGGCGACTCCATGGGCTTTGATCCCACCACCTACTCCTTCGACACCTTCGCTGACCACGTCATCGCCCTCATGGACCACCTCGGCATTGCGAAAACCCACCTCGGCGGCATTTCCATGGGCTCCGGCATCTCCCTCAACATCGCCCTCCGCTACCCCGAGCGCGTCAACAAGCTCATCCTCCTCCGCCCCTCGTGGCTCGACTCCCCCGAACCCGCCCACCTCGCCTTCGCCGCCAAACCTAGCTGGAAAAGCGAAGCCGAATTCCAGGCCAACCCCGAATTCCAAGCCCTCCTCCGCGACAACCCACCCGTCGCCCAATCCGTCCTCGGCCTCTATGACCGGCCCGACAACTCCGTCTTGGAAAAAATGTGGCGCGATTGCCCTTTCCAATCCCTCGCATCTTTGGGAAAAATCACCTCGCCCGCACTCGTCCTCTCAACCCCACGCGACGAACTCCACCCCCAGCACGTTGCCGATCAAATCGCAGCCCACCTCACCGACGTCCAAACCGACATCCTTCCCGCTCGCTACCACGAAAAAGAAGCCTACCTCAACTCTCTCAACACCATCATCAACAACTTCCTAAAATGATCACCAAAAGAATCAGCACCGAACAAATCCTTGCCAACCTCAAAGCCAAGGTCGACGCCCGCATCCCCATCATGATCTCCTCTGCGGGATCCGGACTCGTCGCCAAGCTCCAAGAGCGCGCCGGCACCGACTGCATCAACACCTTCTCCGGAGCACGCCTCCGCTCCAATGGCATGGGCACCATGGCCATGATGTGGCCCATCCTCGACTCTAACAAACAGACCCTCGACTACACCCGTGAGGACATCATGCCCGCCCTCGAAGGCAAATCCTTCGTCTGCGCCTGCCTCAACGCAAACGACCCTCTCAAGGACATGCGCATGGTCCTCCAGCAGTGCAAGGACATGGGCGTCAACTCCGTCTCCAACATCGGACCCTCCATCTCTTACATCGATCACGACTCTGAGATCTTCAAAGTCATGACCTCCGCCGGCATCACCCTTCAGAACGAGATCGACATGCTCATCCTCGCCAAAGAAGAAATGGACATGGTCTCCGTCGGACTCGCCTTCACCGAGGAAGACTCCTACGACATCTGCGCCCAAGCCAAGCCCCACATCTTCTGCTACCACGCCGGCACCACAAAAGGCGGCATCAAGGGTTACGACAACGGCATGACCATCGAGGAAACCGCCGAGCAGACCGAAAAAGTTTACCAAAAGTGCCGCGAGCTCAGCCCCGACACCATCCTCGTTGCCCACGGCGCCGCCATGGAAACCCCATCCGACGCCCAATATATGCTCAACCACACCAGCGGCCACGGCTTCTGGACCGGCTCCTCCACCGAGCGCCTCCCCATCGAGCGCGCCGTCACCGAAGCCGCCGGAGAATTCCGCGGCCTCAACTTTGATAAGTAAGGCCCCGGCAAGTCCATGATGGACACCCTTGCCGACGAAGGAGCCTTTCTCATCCCTGAGGTTCCTCCTGAAATCCTCGACCTCCTCCTTGCAAAAGGATGGAGGCATTTTGGGGAACTCTTTTACTGCTATAAAGAGGTCGCCACCAAGCTCAGACAACAAAGCTGGGCCTAGTTTCCTCGCCCCCAACCCTCTGCTGCTCCGCTGCTCTGCGTGAGACTCCCCCCTCAACCCAGCGCCACCACCCCACCCTCACGCGCGGACTCCAGCACCGCATCCATCACCCTTTGCGTCAGCAGGCTAATCTCCGGCCACTTCGGATCAGGTGTCCCGCCAAGGACGAGCTCTCCAAAATTCTTAAACAGAAGCGTCTCCTGCGACCCTTCGTGATTGGTCGCTTGGCCGGGAACTTTCACCTCCCTCCGCGTCGCCGTAGTGGAGTAGTTGCAACCCTCGTTTTTCGACCCGAGCTGAGTCAGCAGAAAACTCGTCTCTGGCCCCTCGATCGGCTGCACGAAATCATCCAGACTCAGCGCTCCCTTGGTCCCCGAAATACGACACGTTTCCTCAAGCGCACTCGTGAAGGAGCAGTGGAAAGACGCGGTCCGGTCGTCGCTAAAGGAAAGGTTCGCTCTCAGCTCGACTGGGACCCCATCCTTCTCCTCAAGCATAAATCCTTGGACCTTTTCAGGAACCGCATTTCCGAAACACGACAGCGTCATCCGGATACAATACCAGCCGAGATCACCAAGGCAGCCCGCAGGTTCAAGCCGCGAATCGAGCCGGATGTTCTCCTCAAAATCCTCCTCACCAAGAAAGGAGAAGGAACTATCCAGCCTCCGCACTTTCCCCAAGTCCTCGCCCTTTTCGAGAACCTCCAGAATTTTAGCAAGGCGCGCGTTGTGCATGAACATCACCCCATCCATAAATTGCACTCCATTCGCCTCGCAGACTGCCGTCATTTCTTCCAGATCCGCGAGCGACACCGCACAGGGCTTTTCACAAAGAACATGCTTCCCCGCCTCGGCCGCACGGATGACCCAATCTTTCCGAATCCCGGTCGGAAGCGGAATATAAACCGCATCGATCTCAGGGTCTGCGAGAATGTCATCATAACCAGCAACTGCCTGGGGCGCGACTTCGAATGGCAACGAAGCCTGGCAGCTTTCGATAAACTTCTGCGCCTTCGCAATATCGCGACTCCCCACCGATTTCAGCACGCCATTTCCGGAACGCCGGACCGAGGCCCAGTTCTTCTCTGCAATCCCGGCCGCGCCAAGAAATCCCCAGACCACTTTTCGACTCATGAAGAAAGTATCCCTTGTGAGATCTCAAATGACAAGCCGAGGCCGCCCTCTTTCAATTTGCACTTGCGAAACCGCTCCCCGCCACCGAAGCATTTTCCATGCTCCACTCTCTTCCAGCCAAAGTCTTCCTCTGCGCCCTCATCATGATTCTGCTCGGCGGGATCGGAGGCTTCGTGACCTCCAGCTCCATCGGCTCTTGGTATTCCACCCTCAACAATCCTCCCAGCACCCCGCCGAACTGGATCTTTGGCCCAGTGTGGACCACCCTTTACGCCCTCATCGGCATCAGTTTTTCCCTCATCTGGCACGACCACCCGAATAAGCTCGGAAAGACGAGCCTCACTTTTTGGTTCGTCGCCCAACTCATTCTCAACCTCGCCTGGAGCCCCGTCTTTTTCGGCGCGCAGCAGATCACCCTCGCCCTTGTCATTATCGTCCTCCTCTGGATCGCGATCTTCTTCACGATCAAGGAGTTCAAAAAAGTGTCTCCCCTCGCCGCCATCCTCCTCTACCCCTACCTCGCTTGGGTCAGCTACGCGACCTACCTAAACGCCGGTCACGCTGTCCTAAACTAGTGCCCCATTTTTGCAAAATCGGGTTTCTTTTGAAGCTCCTCCCAATAACCGGAGCTTCTGCTATATTGAATCCCTCCCGATGAAAGCCCTCTGCCTTCTCCTTCTCACTGGAGTCTCGCTCGCCCAAACACCCAGCGAGCCCCCAAAGGACGTCCCCGAGTCCGTCCCGGTCCCCACTTCTCACCTTGATCCCATCTACCGCAAAGGAAACGACCTCGGCCGCGTCGGAGACAGCCCCGCCGGACCCTATCGCCGCCTTGTCCAGCGCACCATCATCCCCGGAGAATCCCTCCCGGACTACGGATCGATCCTCACCTTCGACGACCAACTCGTCCCCCAGCGCAGCACCGACTCCGGCGCCCTAGAAATAGCCGCAGACCTCAAAGCACTCAACACCCGCTGCCTATTCTTCGCCAACTTCCCTGACAACGGCATCCGACAACTCAACCTCATTCTCCGCAGCAAGAACCCAGAAGCCACTGCTAAAAAATTCCTCGATATCAAGAAGCCCATCTTTATGGCCTCCGTCCGCCAGCTCCTCCGAATAAAAAATGACACTGGCTACGTCTGCGAAGTGCGTAACCACACCGCCTTCCACCAAGACATGAAGCGCCTCAAGCCCGGCACCAGCGCCTTCAAAGTCTGCCTCCTCGGCATCCGCTACATCGAGACCTGCCTCGACGAATCCTACCTCCTCGAGCGCCAACTCACCGAGCGCCCCCGCTACTTCCGCTACCCCTTCCTCCACTCCCCCTCTCGCTCCACCGCCAAAAAAGAAGTCAACACCCTCTTTACCGAGCTCGGCCTCATCTCCATCGGCGAGACCCAAGACTCAAAAGACGTCCTCAACTTCAGCCCCGACCTCGCCTACGCATCCCTCGAGGCCGCCAAGAAAAACAAGCGCTACAACCCCACCAGAAAAGAGCACGACCAAACCGACGCCCCCATCGCCCTCTTCCACACCAGATCATGGAGCCGCATCCGCTCCGGAGTCGTAAAGGCCATCAAAGTCCCCAAGCCCGTCAAAGAGCCAGCGCCCAAAGCCACCCCCGTGGAAGACGACGAAAAAATCACCAAGCCAGAGCCCACCGCCCCTCCTCTTCCTCCGCTCCCTCTCCCAGAGTAACCTTTAGAAACCCTTCCTGAAATCCACACTCTTCAACCCGCCTTGGCCTCACCAAAGCGGGTTTTCATTTTTTAAAGCTCAAGTCTCAACCAAGTCCCAAAACTCCGCGACTCTGCGAGAGACCTCCCCTCAACCAAGACTTTCAACCTTTTCCTCACACCCCAATCCGCTAACCTCCCAAAAATGATCTCTCTCCGCACCCTCCTTCCCAATTTAGTATTTCTCCTTTCTAACTTAGGATTTTCTGCCGAGCGCCCAAACATCATCCTCATCATGTCCGATGACATGGGCTACTCCGACATCGGCTGCTACGGCTCCGAGATCCAGACTCCCAACCTCGACGCCCTCGCAAAAGACGGCCTCCGCTTCACCCAGTTCTACAACACCGCCCGCTGCTGCCCCACCCGCGCCTCCCTCCTCACCGGACTCTACGCCCACCAAGCCGGCATCGGCCACATGACCAGCGACTACGGCATCCCCCAATACCAAGGCTACCTCAACAAAAAGTGCCTCACCATCGCCGAAGCCCTCAAGCCCGCCGGCTACCGCACCTACATGTCCGGAAAATGGCACATCACTCCTAAAGTCAAAGCCAACGACCCCAAAGACAACTGGCCCCGCCAGCGCGGCTTCGATAAATTCTTCGGCACCATCCACGGCGCCGGCTCCCTCTTCGACCCCAATTCCCTCACCCGCGGCAACACCCAGATCACTCCCGATAACGACCCTGAATACAAACCAAAGGGCACCTGGTATTACACCGACGCCATCTCCGACAACACCGTCAAATACATCCACGACCACCACCAGCACCACGGCGACAAACCCTTCTTCCACTACGTCTCCTACACCGCCGCCCACTGGCCCATGCATGCCCTCCCCCAGGACATCGCAAAGTATGAAGGAAAATACGACCAAGGCTATGCTCCAATTTATGAAGCCCGTCTCGAAAAGATGAAGTCCCTCGGCCTCATCGACCCCGCCTGGAAAATCCCCGGCCCCATCGGTGACTGGTCCAAAGTCGAACTCAAGGAATGGGAATCCGCCTGCATGGAAGTCTACGCCGCCATGGTCGATAACATGGACCAAGGCATCGGACGCATCATCGCCTCCCTCAAGGAAACCGGCCAACTCGACAACACCCTCATCCTCTTCTTCCAAGACAACGGCGGCTGCGCCGAAACCTTCGGCCGTGGAAAACTCGTCGGCCCCCTCGAGCGCCCCTCCGCCCCCACCCTCAAACCCATGGGCAAGGACGAACTCCAAACCGAAATGGTCCCCACCCAGTCCCGCGATGGCTACCCGCTCCGCAGAGGAAAAGGCGTCATGCCCGGACCACCCGAAACCGAAATCGGCTACGGCGAAAACTGGGCCAACGTCTCCAACACCCCCTTCCGCGAATACAAACACTGGGTCCACGAAGGAGGCATCTCCACCCCCCTCATCGCCCACTGGCCAAAAGGCATCGCCGCTAAAAACACCTGGGCCAAAGACCCCACCCACCTCATCGACCTCATGGCCACCTGCCTCGACCTTGGAAAAGCCACCTACCCCGCCGATAAAATCCCCGTCGAAGGTGTCTCCCTCGCCCCCATCTTCAAAGGCCAATCCATCAAGCGCGGCAAGCCCATCTACTGGGAACACGAAGGCAACCGCGCCGTCCGCGATGGCGACTGGAAACTCGTCGCAAAAAGCGTCAAAGGCGAATGGGAACTCTACAACATCCCCGCCGACCGCACCGAGATGAACAACCTCGCCGCCACCCACCCCGACCGCGTAAAAACGATGGCCGCCCAATACGACCAGTGGGCCAAAGAGCGCGGCGTCGTCCCCTTCGGCTCTTGGAAAAAAGAAAAGAAAGGTAAAGGCAAATCAAAAGCCTCCACCAAGAAAATCTTCAACCTCAAACCCGGCGACACCTTCACCCCTGAAACATCTCCACAAATCGCCAACCGCCCCTTCACCATCACCGCCAAACTCGAAAGCTTCCCCGCCACCGGAGTCATCGCAGCCCAAGGCGGCACCAACCACGGCTGGTCCCTCTACATCAAGAACGGCGTAATCTACTTCACCGTTCGCCAGGGCGGAAAGGCCCTCAACCTTTTCGCCCGAGCTTATGCCGACTTCACTGGCCTATTTCAAGTCAAAGTCGAAAAACGAGAGCTTACCCTCATCGCAGACAACCAAATCGTCAGCTCTCGAAAGTTGAAAGACGACGCCTTCCTCACCGCCCAACCCCTCGACGTCCTAGAACTCGGCCAAGACACCGGCGGCCTAGTCGGCAACTACGAAAAAGATTTCAAACTCACCGTCCCCCTAAAATCGCTCATGATCCAACTCAAGTAGACCTAACCGCCCATATTTTTCGTTACTTATCATTAAGCAGAGTGCTCAAATCTCGACTCGTCTTAACCTTCATTTCTCAAAACCATCGCCATCTACTTCCTAATTTATCCATGAAATCCTTTCAAATTTTCTCAGGAATTGCGGCCTTGGCTCTCATGCCCCTCACAGGCCTGCAACCACTCGCTGCCGAACAAATCGGAGACCTTCGTCTCGCGCCAGAAGCCTTCGCTGGTGGCTTCAGCTACCACGACCCCAGCTTCGGGCCGATCCCGACCCAAGACATACAGGACTCCCCGGTTCTTCTCACCAGCCAATTCACCGGCACTTCTCAGAACCCCAGCGCCGGGGGACTAGGTGACCCAGTATCTCAAGACCTGGAAGTCTGGAGAATCCCAGCTACTTCTCCAGTTCTCATCTCAGCGACCCAAGCACCAAGCTCAGTCCAGATGGAAACTTGGTCATTCCCGATGAATGGTGGAGCAAGAAATTTCGTCAGGCTTGCAGTGCGCTTACGATGATTATTTTGAGCCTAGTTTGTAAAAAAAAATTAAAGCACAGATTCTCTTCACTCCTTTTTTCTAGATAAAAGACTGCAGCACTTGAGAGTTTGCATAAACTACTCCACCTCTTCGGTTAGAATTCGGAAATAACGATTCACATGCGGCGATAGTACAAGCGCTCGGTAACGCTTCATACTGATTGTTGACCCAGCAGGAAGTAGACTCTCTACAAGGCGGAAGTCTGAGTTGAGCGGACGCCAAGATTCGTGATCTTTGTAATTAGTGCGGGAAATTAAACGGGAAGAGTGCCGTCAGAATCGGGTGGAATGATGAGGAAGCGAGCAGAGCGAGCGGCTTCATCTATTAAGGAAGCGACACTCCGCTATCGTGTACTGCTAGCAATTTGCAGCCCCTTATACGAATATGCAAAATCGAGGTGATGCGAGCACCTTCTTGATTTGGTAACGAAAAGATGAAACAAGGGACCGAAGAGAGAGATGCTTCATGGGTGAGGGCACGCCATCCAAATCAAGGAGCACAGCACCATTCCCTACCCCACTCAACCATCCCCCCTCTGCTGCTCCGCTGCTCTGCGTGAGACTTTCACCTCGTCCCTCCTTCTCCTCCTCTGTGCCCGCGCCGCGGCCCCAAAGCAAAGCGCAACACTCCGAAGTGGGCTTCAGCTCATCGCTTCGCGGAAATGCTTTCGACACATCGAGACATAGCGCTCGTTCCCGCCGATCTCGACTTGAGAGCCTTCCTTGATCGCCTTCCCCTTCTCATCCGTGCGGAGATTCATCGTGGCCTTGGAGCCACAGTGGCAAATCGTCTTAAGCTCGGTGAGATTGTCGGCCCATCCGAGCAAGGCGGCACTGCCGGGGAAGAGGTTCCCTTGAAAGTCGGTCCGTAGCCCGTAGCAAAGCACCGGGATATATAGGTCATCGGCAACCTGAGCCAGCTGCTCCACTTGCGGACGAGTCAAAAACTGCGCTTCATCGATAAGGACACAAGCCACCCCAGCCTCACCAGAAAGAGCCGGATCATCCTCTCTTGCCTCAACAAGGGCATGCAAGTCGTCGTCCTGATGAAAGGTCTGGGCCTCAGCCTCAAGGCCGATTCGAGAAGCAATTTTCCCGATGCCCGCCCGTTCATCAACTCCAGGAGTCAAGAGCAGCGTCTTCATCCCGCGCTCTTGGTAGTTGTGACTCGATTGCAAGAGGTTCGTGCTCTTGCCCGCATTCATCGCGGAGTAGTAAAAGTAGAGTTTTGCCATGGTGAAAATTCTTACGCTCCTCGCCATTCTTCACCTTATCCCGAGAGTGACAAGAAACTGGTATCATTCACGAGTGATTTTTCCTTGTGGTGAGGCTCCCGAAAGGGAGTGGGGCGGGGTTCGGGTTTGGGAAATCTTCATGAATTTTTCTTAATCCTCATGAATCTGTGTTGAAAATCTAGGGAGAGCTGAAGGTGATTTATGATCTTATTTAAGAAATGAAGGGGAGTTTTTGACACAGATTCATGAGGATTGATCTGGATTCTTGAAGATCCTTAGAGGGGCTTGAGCTGAGGGCACGCCATCCAAATCAAGGAGCGAAGCACCATTCCCCGCTCCCTCAACCATCCCCCTCTGCTGCTTTGCCTTTGGCTATCTCTGCTTTGCTCCGGTTGCTGCTCTGCGTGAACCTTCCTCTCTACCAAGCCCCTCAACCAAAATTCGTAAAATTCGCAAGATTTGCGTTCAAAACCACCTCAACCAAGTTTCATCCCTTTCGCATCTTTCGTGGTTCTCAAAAACAACAAAAAACCTCTGCGTCTCTGCGCCTCTGCGTGAGCCCCCTCTCAACCAATCCACCCCCAAGGTTGTTAAATCACCTCCGTCAAGCTACCACGTCCCCTTCCACCAGCCTTCTACCCTTGAGCAATTCAGTCACCACCGCCGCCGCCCGCGAGATCTCCCGCCGACGCACCTTCGCCATCATCTCCCACCCCGATGCCGGAAAAACCACTCTCACCGAGAAACTCCTCCTCTACGGCGGAGCCATCGGCCTAGCCGGGAGCGTCACCTCTAAAAAAGCGCAGCAATCCACCTCCAGCGACTGGATGACCATGGAAAAAGAGCGGGGCATCTCCGTCTCCTCCACCGTCCTCCAGTTCGAATACAAGGACTGCTGCGTCAACCTCCTCGACACCCCCGGTCACCACGATTTCTCCGAGGACACCTACCGCGTCCTCTCCGCCGTCGATGCCGCCGTCATGGTCATCGATGCCGGTAAAGGAATCGAAGCCCAGACCCTCAAGCTCTTCGATGTTTGCCGTAAGCGAGGCGTCCCCATCTTCGTCTTCATCAACAAAATGGACCGCCCCTCGCGTCCACCTCTCGAGTTGATGGATGAGTTAGAAAAAGTCCTCAAGCTCGCCCCCGCTCCCGTCAACTGGCCCCTTGGTGACGGCCCCCGCTTCCGCGGTGTCTACGATCGTAAAAAAGACGAGGTCAACCTCTTCGAAAAAACCGCCCACGGAGCCTTCAAAGCCCCCCTTGAAGTCGCCGGCATCGAGGACCCTAAAATCCGCGAAGCCCTCAGCGAAGAACTCTACGAAACCGTCACCTCCGAGGTCGAACTCCTCGACGGCCTCACCGAACCCCTCGACATCGAGCGCGTCCTCGCAGGCGAGCAAATGCCCATCTACTTCGGCAGCGCGATGAACAACTTCGGCGTCCAGAACATGCTCGAGAGCTTCCTAGAAATGGCGCCCCCTCCCACCGGTCGCGTCAGCAAAGACGAATTCATCGAACCCACCACCGACAACTTCTCCGGCTTCGTCTTTAAGATCCAGGCCAACATGAACCCGCGCCACCGCGACCGCGCCGTCTTCGTCCGCATCGTCTCCGGCGTCTTCCAGCGCGACATGCAAGTCATCGACCAGCGCACCGGAAAAAAGGTCCGCCTTGCCAATGCCCAAAAGCTCTTCGGCCAGGACCGCGAGACCCTCGATACCGCCTACGCCGGAGACATCCTCGCCCTCGTCGGGAACTACAACTTCCTCATCGGCGACACCCTCACCAGCGACCCGAACGTCATCTACAAGGAAATGCCTCGCTTCACCCCCGAGTGCTTCACCTACATCATCAACAGCGACACAGCTAACATTAAGCGCTACCGCTCCGGCATGGAGCAGCTCATGAAAGAAGGCGTCGCCCAAGCCTACCACGTCCACAATAGCGCCCAAGCCGTTCCGCTTTTAGGAGCCGTCGGACCCCTCCAGTTCGAAGTCCTCCAAGCCCGCCTCCTCTCGGAATACAACGTCGAAACCCGCCTCGATCCTCCCCGCTGGACCGCCGTCCAGTGGTTCAGCGAAAACGAGCCCGACAAAGGACGAAGCGACCGCGAACCACCCGAAGTCACCCTCCCCTCCGGCTGCGTCGTCGCCCGCGACCAAGACGACAACTGGGTCGTCCTCCTCTCCGCCCAATACCTCGTCAAAGGCCTCCACGACCGAAACGAGCACCTCACCTTCCGCGACAGCGCCTAAAGGTCCCAAACTAAAATCCTAAACCCTAAATCAAGAAACTCTAAACCTCCCAAACCAAAACCCTAAATCCTAAATCAAGAAACTCTAAATCTCCCCCTGCTGCTCCGCTGCTCCGCGTGAGCCCCTCCATGACCAACAAAAACTCTGCGTCTCTGCGACTCTGCGTGAGCCATCCCCCCAACCCAGAATCCCATTAATCCCATCCATCTGCGGTTAAAAAATCATCATCCACGTCCCCCAACCCAAGTCGCCCGGAATCTCTTTCCCTTGATCCGTCCCTTATTCAGGCAAGCCACCGCATCCTCAATCACCCCACGTGAGACCGCCACGTAAGACAGCTTATCCTGCACCTCAATCTTCCCAATATCCTTCCCGCTCAACCCCCCGGCATCACCCGTCAGCGCTCCCAGGACATCCCCCTTCCGCACCTTATTCTTCCGTCCGCCCGAGATTAAAATTGTCTCCATCTTAGGCCCCTCTCCCAGTTGCTTCAGCAACTCATCAAGTCCCAAGCCCTCACTCGCAGAATGGTCCAAGAGCCCAATTTTCTGCCCCGTGAACTCCTCGATCTCCTTGAGCTGCCAGTCCCGCTCAGCCTCCACCAGCGAGATCGCCACCCCATTCGCCCCCGCCCGGCCCGTCCGCCCAATCCGGTGAACATAAATCTCCGCCTGCTCCGGTAGATCATAATTGATCACGAGGTCCAAGCCCTCCACATCCAGCCCGCGCCCCGCGACATCCGTTGCAATAAGGACCCGCACGCTCCCGTTCCGAAACCGAGCCAGCACCTGATCCCGCTCAAACTGTTCCAGATCCCCATCAAAGCGATCCACGCTCACGCCCCCGCGCTTCAACCGCTCCAAGACCTCCCGCACCGTCACCTTCTGGTTACAAAAAACGAGAGCCGACCCCTGCGACTGAGATTCCAAGGCCCGACAAAGCGCCAAAAGCTTATCGTCATCCCCGCCGCAAATTTTCAGCTGACGGATATCAGCCAAATCCTCCTCCGCTGGCTCAATTGTAATCCGCAGCGCATCTCGCTGAACTTCTCGACTCATTGCCTCAATCGCACCCGGAAAAGTCGCCGAAAAAAGCGCCGTCTGACGCTCCTTCGGCAAGTGACTGATGATCTCATCCACCTCATCGCCAAAGCCCATATCAAGCATCCGATCCGCCTCATCCAGCACCACCATCTTAATCGATCCTGGCTTCAAAGCCCCCCGCTCCAAAAGATCGAGCACCCGCCCCGGCGTCCCAATCGCCACCTGCGCCCCCCGCCCCAGCGCATCCCGCTGCGCACGCGATGGCTGCCCACCCACCAGCTCCACCACCTGGAGCCCGTGGCAATCCCGCCCCAGCTTCCGCATCTCGCGGCCCACCTGCGCCGTCAGCTCCCGAGTCGGACAAAGCACCAGCGCCTGCAACTCCCGCTGCTCCACCTCAACCCCCTGCAAGATCGGCAGCGCAAAAGCCGCCGTCTTCCCACTCCCCGTCTGCGACTGCCCGATGACATCCCGCCCCGCCAATAAAGCCGGAATCGCCTCAACCTGAATCGGCGTCGGCTCGCTGTAACCAAGGTCACGAATAACGGCGATCAGAGCGGGCGACAGCTGAAGAGCTTCAAAGGATGTTAACACGCCTCCAACAGTCGCCAATCAGCGTCTACCGCACAACGTCCATCTCTTCATTGGGAGCAGTAAAATTCACGGAACTCCAAATCTCGCGCCCAATAGCCTGCGAATTTTCTACAAAAAAAAGCCTTAGAAGCAAATCTCTCCTAAGGCTTCCTTGAAAGGTAAATGACTAAGGCATACTCACGGAAACTCGCACGAAGACCTTGTCCGGGATCGCGAGAGTGCTGGAGGCGGACACGGTGACGGTCTCGTAACCTGTGGCAGCAGGGACGGCCACTCCAGGAGTGATCGTGACGATGGTTCCGCCTCTATTTCCACCACTCAGGGTCCAGTCTCCATCGAGGGTAGTCGACCACTCATAGGTCACGGTGACATCTGTCGCACCGATAGGACGGTCGTGAGTGAAGACAATGTTTCCGGAACCCGTAGCGCTCTCGAGGATCAAGTCAGCGCCTAAGTTACCGGCAGCGGTAGGGTCACTATTGAAAAAGAAATACTCCAATCCGTTACTGACGCCATCGTTGTCATCATCGGCATCAAAGCCGCCGGTGAGGGCCGGAAATCCAGCGGCCCAGCTGGCGTAGGATCCGTCTCCGGCACCTGCGGTGTAGTCTAGGAAGAGATTCTCCCCATCAGGGCGGAGAGCCCATGTTCCGGTTCCAGAGGTGAAGCCTGACGTATCGAGATTCACGTCCGTCGTGAGGGTCGTTGTTCCTCCTACGACGGTAATTTGGAAGCTAGCAGCGCTCTCGTTGAAGTTCATCAAGTCCGCTGCTTCTTCCACCACAATGTTGAGAGTGCTGTCCTCGTGAAGAGTGGCGTCTCCGAGAATCGTGAGCTGGGTGTAGCCTGCTCCTGCAGCACCGGTCCAGTCAGAGACTTCCCAGTTAAAAGTGACCTCACTGTCTGCTTCTGCCGTGAAGGAATTAGCGGTGGTCGCTTCGTCAATGATCAGAAAATCATTGTTGGTGATATCTCCGACAACACTAAATCCGAATGAGTTTCCGATCTGAAGAGTGCCCGTGTTGACCTCAACCGTCCCGGCTACTCTCACGTTTCCTAAAACGATGGAACCCCCGCCATTTTTGATGATGTTCAAGTTCCCTGCATCAGTGGTTTCATCGACTCCGAATGCGGAACCATAGACGAATTCCTGATCAACATCGGCTTGGTCCGCGATGTCCAAGATCACGGTTCCCGCAGTGGTCGGAACTGAGGGAGAGGATACCAAATCGTAGTTGATGACTTGGCGGGTATTGTTTCCTGCAGTAGTGAGACCGGAGAGAGTCTGAATAAAGCCGTTGACCACGAAGAGGGAGTTATTTTTCCCCCCGATGGTGAGGACGGTATCAGCAGGCAATACTTCATCGATTCCAACGCTGAGACGACCCTGATGGATAAAGGTGCCGCCCGTGTAGTCGTGAGTGTCACTCGTCAGAACAAGGCCATTGGCATCATTTCCAACGGTAGAGCCGATCTGAAGTCCACCGGTTCCGGTAATGGTGCCGCCGTAGGTGACAGGGTTTCCTGAAACGGCGATGACGCTTGGTTTGCCTTCGGTAATTCCGCCATCGAGGGTGACTCCTCGATTTGAGTCGATCGAAACCATGTTGAGAAACTTAATCTCACCGCCTTCGCGGAGAATGATGTTATCAGGATCGACTGTCGCAGGGACAGCTCCGAGAACCCCGTCGCCACCAGTAAGCACACCGTCTGTTGCCGGCCCTTGCACGAAGACTTCAGAGCGATTGTTGGTGCTATCTACAATGAGGCCGCCGGAAAAGCTGTTGGCGACGTTGTTCAAGCGGACGCGTCGGCTCCCCATATTGAGAACATGAAGCGCTCCCTCACCGCTCACGATGCCATTGAGATTAAAGTTACGATTGAAGCGGTTGCCGAACACTACTGTTCCAGTGCCGAGCGTCCAATCCGTAGCGTAGTTTCCATCTGAGTTACGTTCGTGAATGTAAGTGCTGCCATCGATGAGGTTCACCGCACCAAATTTTCCAATGCTTCGACTGTTTCCGCGCACAATCGTGGCTTCGGTGACACTCAGAGAGGCACCTTCGGCGACCCAATTAGCGGCATTGTCAGCGCCGGGCTTTTCACCGGCGTCGAAGATGCCGCCACCTGCAATGGTCAAGGTGTCACCCGTTGCAATTGAAAGAGGAGTGTCGTTGATGAGATCATTAACGAACTCAATCTCGAAACCACCGGTGTTCCAAGTGGCTCCTCCCGCCTTGATCGAAATGCGCCCGAGGTTATCAGTCACAGATTTGAGGGACAGATCTCCGGAAGTCGTCAAATCCCCGACGGTAACTCCCCCGTCTGCCACCTCGACAGAGGTTCCGAGAGCATCAGTAAAAATGGCTTCTTGGGCTCCCGTGTTGTCCCAGATAATAGAGGGCGGGGAGGCGGCATCAGCCCAATTCGTTGACGCTAAGTCCCAAAGAAGATTTGTATCGGGGGTCCACGTGAGCTGGGCGGAGGCTGAAGCGGTTAAAACTGCCAAAACGGCGCTAGTTTTAACGATGGGATTGCGATGATTTCTTTTCATGGGTTCTTGAGTAACGTGTCAGTGTCTACAGATCAGAAAGTAATCTGCTACAAGGTAACATTGCCTTAAACTCTTGTCTTGAGCTCTTTCTTTACAGGAACTCTACTTTTCAAAATCAGCGAAATTGAATTGCGTAATCCAGCCTTCTTGAAGGTTCCCCGTGATAGAATGATCTGATCGTTTAGACGTCTTTTCAGAGATCGATCTCCGCAGGACGATTGGCAGCCGGCCTCCTTCTTGATTGGCATTGCCTCCCCTCCAACCCTGCACGATAGTGGCTTAAGAATGTCGGATCGAAAAAATAAGCTCACAGCAATCTTCTGCTCGTTCGCGGCGACCTATTTTTTCAGCGTTGTCCCACTCTCTGCTCAGACTTTCAACGCGACACGGATTGATGGACGGCCGGCGACGCGCGTCTCTGACCCCTTAGTCGATCTCTCAACCTTCAGCGCGGTGGGTGGTGCCTCGGCGGGTGGAAACATCGACGGCCCTAGCGTCATTCGACTGCCAGACTGGATTCCCGCCGAGGAGCGAGTGCACCCCTCCGCAGTCTACTACATGTATTTTGCGAACCATACTGGCCACGACATTCGTTTGGCGTGGTCTGACTCCCTCACGGGCACGTGGACGCTGTTTAACCGTGGCACCGCGCCAGACCGCGCTTGGGGCACTGGTGGGAACAATAGCGGCACACAAACTCCCGGGAACGGAGTGCTCGATATTGATCTTGGTCCTTCCTTTCCTGGATTAGGGCGAACCCTTACCGCGGCTTCGACCAACGGTGTTAATCCGGATGGCAACATCATCGGAACCTGGGGCCACATCGCATCGCCCGACGTCATCGTGGATGACGTTGATCAGCGCATTGTTATGTATTTCCACGGCAACAGTAACCATCGCGGAGTTCAGAAAACCTTTGTCGCGACCTCCGCCTTTGGCTTGAATTTCAATCCGGTTCATGAGGGTGGAGAGCCAGGGCAGGGCAGGGCATGCGTGACACCATTGTCGCCGAGTATTATTTTCGGGTCTTTCAAGTCGGAGGCCGAACCTTTGGTTATTCGAATGTTGCTGAACTCTGGCGGGCTCCGGCGACGAATGATGCGAGGGAAATTAACACCCTCTCCAATGCTGATACCGAGGGCGGGCTCTGGAACCCGAGCCCCTCTCACACCTACGGAGAGATCTGGTGGGAGCAGATGGCCTTGAGTAGTAATCCAATCGAAACGATTTACTCTGAAAACGGTCAAGGAATCAACGACCCTCGGCATTTCAGCACCTACACTCGCACGCACCGTGACCCGAGCGATACAAACGTCTATGTCTTCTACTCGTCTCGTTACGATGAACCCGAGAGCATTTTCCTCACCGTGATCGACACTGATGGTGGGAGCACGGACCCGAGTGATTGGACCCCCATTGGGCAGCGCATCATCCTAGAGCCGGACCTGATCTGGGAGGGTGTTGACCTCCCTATCGCCCCTTCGCAAAACGGGGGATCGGTCGGAGTGCGTGAGCTACGTGATCCTTATGTGTTTGAGGATACGATGGGAACGCCTGATCTTGCCGACGATCGCCTCTATCTTTTCTACACAGGGAGAGGGGAAGAGGCCATTGGGGTTGCTGAGTTATTCTTCGATGAGGCGATAGCTAATACCGCTGCGCCGCAGGGAGATCTCGGACTTGGCCCAGTAGACCCACCATCGCCCCCGACCTCTGCGGCGACACTTTTTGTGGATGTCACCGGAACCACTGGCACCGGAAGAACACAGGCCGGATACCAGTTATTTTTGGGCGGCGCCACCAATAGCTTAGTTGATCTATCAAAAACCTACGTCGATGTGTTTGGCGAAGGTGCGAGCGCTACAGTGCGACTCCATGCAGACCGATGGAAGACTCGGACTGCCAACACTAGCGGCGATGCAAGCGCCGTCGCAATGAGTGATTTGCTCTACGACTTTGGCGGTCCGCAAAATGGGCAAACCGCGGTGTTAGGTTTGACCCTTCCCGTAGGGACATACGACATCACAGTGTATCATCACGAATCGAGTCGAACCTCAGCTGCGGACGCGGTGATGACCTTGATCGACTCCAATGGATCCCGAACCCCGATCAACCTGCTCTCCGGATATGGCAGTAGCCCCGCGACGGCACCGGTGGTGTTCTCCACAAAAATTCAATCAGATGGCACCAACGAGATCACTTTTTCATACGACAACCAAGATCTGAGCGGCAACACATCTACTTTCCCCATCAATGGCTTAGACCTGACATTCACCCCTGATTTTGCCAACTGGATTGGTCGCTTCGGCCTTAATCCTGCTGAACTAAATTTCGACGACAATCCGGACGGGGACAACCTTCCCAACGGGCTCGAAGCCTGGTTCGGCACCCACCCCGGGCAATTCAATCCGGGGCCTACCGCCCTCACCACCGACAGCACAACCGCGACCTTCACCCACCCCAATAACGAGACGCCACCCACGGGCATCAGCGGCTCCTACGAATGGTCGCTGAACCTCACCAACTGGTATGCAGGCGATGGCATTGATGGGCCGATTGGCGGAACCAACGTCGCAATTTCACCCGACACAGTTGGCACAACAACAACCGTCACCGCGACGACTAGTGAACCGACAGACTACATCTTCCTACGAGTGAGGGGAATATTGGTCGCCCCCTGAGCCTCCAAGTAGAAAACATCACAGGGTATACTGGGGAATTTTCATCCACTCGCCGCCAGATCTTCTCGGTGTATCTCCCGTGATTCACCGCGCTCATTCGTCTGCCAAAGTTGGCCCGAATCCACATCCAGCGCCGTCAGCCACCCGCCCCCATAAGCGCAGGTATCGAGGCAAATGGCGTAACCTAAATCAGTCGGCAGATCCCCTTGGATCGTGTGGCCACAAACCACCGTCTTTCCCGAGACATGCGCCCGCTGACTGTGGAATCGTTGATAATAATAGGTCTCTCGATCCTGCGCATCCAGCGCCACCCCCGCCTCCACTCCGGCATGAACTAAAATATGATCCTCCAGCTCGTGATAAAGAGCCGCCGAGCGCATGAACTCCCAGTGCTCCTCCAGCACATCCTCAAAGCTTCCCCCATAAGAATCCAGAGTGTCCTGCCCTCCACAAAGCCCGCTCAGGAAGCGCTCCCGATCCTGACGCGTCTCCAGCGCTCGGATCATCTGGATCTCATGATTCCCCATCAGATGGATAAAATTGTGCGTCTTCTTCAGCTCTAGGAGCCGATCAATCACCCCCTTTGAATCCGGCCCCCGATCCACATAATCCCCCAGCGTCACCACCAAGTCCTCAGCCGTGGGCTGGATCAAATCGAGCATTGTTTCCAGTGAAATCAGGCAGCCGTGAATATCTCCTATCGCAAGTTGCATCGCTCTTGAGCTTGGCCCAGACCCATCAGCCATTCCAGTGCGATTTCGGAAAGATTCACCCACTAAGAGTGGTTTCTTATTCACCTGTGAAATTCCTTTCCTCCTTCCTCATCACCGCCTCACTGAGTTTCTTCAACTCCGCAACTGCTGACGACTCCCCGAGCACTAGCGCCGAGCGACAAAACGTCATCCTCATCTACACCGATGACCACGGCTGGCCAGATGTCGGCCCCGCAGGCATCCACAAGGATCTCAAAACACCCCACCTCGATGCCTTGGCCGCCTCCGGTGTCCGCTGCACCGATGGCTACTCCTCTGCCCCTCAATGTGTCCCCTCGCGTGCGGGCCTCATGACCGCGAAATATCAAAACCGAATCGGCGTCCCCGCAAACGGCTCCAGCATGGAGACCTTCAACAAAGAAACCACGGTCGCCGACCACCTTAAAAAAGCAGGCTACACCACCGCTCAAATCGGCAAGTGGCACCTCGGCCACGGAAACAAAATCGACCAACACGGCTTCGACTTTTTCTACAATAAAAATGCCAACCGCCCCGCCCCCGGCAATTTCACCCTCGAAGGCAAAAAAGTCTCTACCCAAACCTTCCCCCACAAAACCTATCACCTCGACGATTGCTCCGCCCATGCCCTCGCTTTCATCCGCGCCCAAAAAGACAATCCCTTCTTCCTCTACCTCGCCTACCGCGCGCCCCACGTCCCGCTCGATGCTCCGCAGAAACACCTCGACCGCTTCCCGGGTAAAATGCCCGAACGCCGTCGCCAAGCCCTCGCCATGATCGCCTCGATGGACGACGGCGTAGGTGCCATCACCGCCGAGCTGGAAAAGCTTAACCTTACCAAAAAGACCCTCATCTTCTACATCGGCGATAACGGCGCCCCTCTCAAGATCCACAAAATCGATGCTCCCGGCGGCGGCCCCGGTTGGGACGGCTCCCTCAACGAACCTCTCAACGGCGAAAAAGGCATGCTCAGCGAAGGCGGAATCCGCGTCCCCTTCCTCGTCAGCTTCCCCGGCACCATCTCAGCAGGTCAGGTCTACACCCGCCCCATCATCGCGCTCGATGCCACCGCCACCGCACTCCACCTCGCGGGGTTAAGCATCCCAGATCTCGATGGCCGCAACATCCTGCCACAGCTCAAAGGCGACGTAAAAGACGACGCACACAAAGCCCTCTACTGGCGCTGGGTCGGCCAAACCGCCGTCCGTCAGGGCGATTGGAAACTCCTCCGCATGGGCACCCGCGCCTACCTCTTCGACCTCGCCACCGACAAGGAAGAGAAGAAAAACCTTATCAAACAAAAGCCCGAAATCGCGGCCAAACTCGCAGCGCTTCTCGACACTTGGGAAGCCACCCTCCCCACGCCCGAGAAGTCCACCCTCTCAAAACAAGGCAACATCTACTTCGATCACTACCTCGATGGCAAACTCCAACCCCGCCCCGCCAAAGCGGATCGCCCCGCCAAAGCGGATCGCCCCGCCCCACCGAAAGCCGCTCCCGGCAAAGAAGCAAAACTCTTCCAGGCCCGCGATAAAAACAAAGACGGCCAAGTCACCCTCGCAGAATTCATCGCAGGAAGAACCGGCGACAAAGTCCCCACCATCACCAAGCTCTTCAAGCGCCGCGATAAGAACAGCAACGGCGTCTGGGAGAAATCCGAAATTAAGTAATCATTTAAAAGGGGTGCCCAAAGGACCAACTTTTTGATCGTAGAACCCCCTTCTCCCTGCCGTAATAAAAGTCATGAGATTCCCCTCCCGCTCAATTTCTCTGGCCCTCGTTCTTGCGAGCCCCTCTCTCCTCCCAGCCAAAGACTGGCCCCAGTGGCGCGGCCCGGACCGCACCGGCCGCTCTGCCGAGACCGGTATCAACACTGACTGGGAAAAATCCCCTCCCAAGCTCCTCTGGAATGTCGAAGGCGCAGGCAAAGGCTTCTCCTCCGTCTCCGTTGCCGACGGAGTGATCTACACCACCGGCAACCTTGAGGATGGCCAAGGCGTCGCCGCCTTTTCCACCAAAGACGGCAAGCTCCTCTGGCAAACCGCTATCACCGACCACGTCCCCAAACACGGATACGATGGTGCCCGCTCCGTTCCCACCGTCGATGATGACCGCCTCTACATCACCGCCTCCAATGGCGTCATCGCCTGTCTCTTGACCGAAGGAAAAGTCCTCTGGTCCAAAGATTTCAAAGAGGAGTGGGATGGGAAAATGATGTCCGGCTGGGGCTTCTCCGAGTCCCCCCTCGTCGATGGCGACCGCGTCGTCTGCACCCCCGGCGGCGACAAAGCCTTCATGGTCTCCCTCGACAAAAAGACTGGGGCCACCAAGTGGAAAACCAAACTCGGCGATGTCGGTAAAAAAGGAAAAGACGGCGCAGGCTATGGCTCGATCGTCATCTCAAATGGCGGCGGCGTGAAACAATACGTCCAAATGACCGGACGCGGTCTCATGGGCATCCGCGCCAAAGACGGCCGCTTCCTTTGGAACTACGATAAGGTCGCCAACTCCACCGCCAACATCCCCACCCCCATCGCGATGGGCGACTACGTCTTCGGCTCCACCGGATACGGCACCGGCTCCGCCCTCCTCAAGCTCGATGGAAAATCCGCCGAGGAAGTCTACTTCCTCAAGCCTAAAACCCTCCAGAACCACCACGGCGGCATGGTCCTCGTCGATGGCCACATCTACTGCGCCCATAAGCACAACGGCGGCGACCCCATCTGCGTCGAAGTTGAGACCGGCGAAGTCAAATGGGGCCCCGAAAAAGGAGTCGGCCACGGGTCAGCAGCCGTCAGCTACATCGATGGTCACCTCATCTACCGCTACCAAAGCGGCCACGTCGCTTTAGTCAAAGCCACCCCAGAAGGCTACCAACTCAAAGGCTCCTTCATGCCTGCTCACCAAGAAAAAGAGTCCTGGGCCCACCCCGTCATCTCAGACGGCAAGCTCTACCTCCGCGAGCAGAACCACCTCATGTGCTACGAACTCCAAGACTAAGAGACAGGCGCCTACCCAACCTCACCCGCTACCCACTCTAGCGCCTCGCAAAAGCCGTGAATGGTATTGAGTTGGATCGCAAGTTTTCTGGCTACTGGGGCCATGACTTCTCGAAGTTGTTCGGCCAAGTCTGTCAGTTCCCTTCTATCATATCATACTCTTCCCGCTCTCTGGATCCGTCCTTAGGCACGTCGCGCTCTTGGAGATTGTAGCACAGCCTACTGGGAAAAGGCATCATCTCCTCTGTGTAGGCTGAAGAGGTGCTCAATCAAGCGGGAGCCGTGTTGCTCAGGAACTCTTTGAAATGACCTGGGAGCAGTTCACTTCTACTCCCTCACGCTTTACCGCTGCAGCGCCCAATCGCGAGGAACGGGCCCGACTTCTCGCCGAAGTGACTGAGAACGGCTTTATCGACAATTACTCCGGTGTCCGTATTTCCAGCAGCGGAAAACGTTTCCGTATCAAACAGGCAACGGTCTGGAATCTCAGTGATCCAGACGGCACCCCTACGGGCCAAGCCGCGACATTTTCACATTGGGAGTCAGTCTAAACGGCAAACCCGTAAGCCATCCCCGGCAGTTCCATGTAGGCTCCCCCCCGCCGTAGAGTGAAAATTCGAAAAAAGTGAACTCCAGCTAGGCTTCACCATAGGATGACCAACGATCGTTCTCTGGGTCCCCGCAAATCCAAGCTTACAGAGATCGGAGCGAAAGGCGGCCTTTCACAAAAAAGCCGACGAGGTCAGGGAGCCGCCGGCTGAGAGAAAAGGGACTTCTCTAGGCGCGCTTGCGACGAGCCAAGGTGAGGAGGCCGGCAAGGGCGAGCAGGCCTGCGGACGAGGGCTCGGGGACCGCTTCGATCTGGAAGCCTGTAAGGAGCGCATCACGGTTACCGCGATTGACATAAAGGGTGGTGCTGTCGGCAGTGAGACCGGTGAATTCCATCCAGTTATTGTCGGTATTCCCGTGTTCGACGAAGCTATCGCTCGCACTGATGTTGCTGTAATCGGGGGTGTTTGTCGTAACAAAAGTAGTATCGACACCAATCTCGAAGATCCGGTTGCCGCTCGCGACGGGTAACTTGTAGTAGGCGATGATCCGATACTCGGTCGCATTCACAGCCGTCATGAATTGGCTGAGGCCGGTGATCGTGACTCCAGTGTCAGTTTGAGTGCCTCCCGTACTGTCCCGGAGACCCGCTTCATAAAGAGCAAGAAAGCCATCGGTGCCATCGCCCGTTCCAGTGTCTCGGAGGGTGTTTACGATGCCGCGCGAGCCAAAGGTCGTGATGTTGATTCCGGAACTACCGGCATTGGTCACCGGGGTATTTGATTGCACGTTTACCCAACCGGTGGTGGCGATGACACCAGTGGATTCGGCAGCAAGAATTAGGTGCGGAGGGAGTTGGCGCGGCTGGAGGACGGGAGGGGGTCACTCGGTGTCCATGATTTTTCGGATGCAGAGATTGCGGAATTTGACGGGGCTGCCGTGGTCTTGGAGATGGATGGGGCCGGGGGAGCGGGCGAAGGTGGGGTCTTCCTTGTATTTGCTCTTGGCGAAGGTTTCTTTCCATTCGTCGGAGTCGAATTCGATTTCTAGGACGAGGTCGCTGTTGAGCCAATGTTGGAGGCTATTGCCGACGGCGATGATGCGACCGCTGTTCCACTCTTTGCCGGGGGTCTTGGCCTTCTTGGTGGCGGAGGCGGCCTTGAGGTTGTAGAGGGAGGCGAGGCTGTTCTTGTTCACCTTTGAGACGGCATCGTCGTAGATTTGGTATTCTAGTCCGACGGTCTCTGGAGTGACGCGGTATTTGATGCCACTGTTTCCTTCTTCGCTAATGATGAACTCGAACTTGATCTCAAAATTGAAGTAGCTGTGATCCTTTGTGACAACGTGTCCGCCGCGTCCTTTTTTACTTTTGTCGAGGGTGAGGACTCCATCTTTGAGAGACCAGAGTTCACCAATTTCGGTGACTGTTTCGCGGTTGTGTTTGGAGCCGTTGCGCCAGAGGTCGAGGTTGTCTCCGGCGAGGAGGTCGACCCATTCGAAGTTGCCGCTGGGGTCGTCGCTGGTGTTGGCGGTTTCCTTGGTGGGGATTTCGCGGACGGTGTAGCAGAGGAGGGGGTTGAGCGAGATGGGGATGTTGAACTCGTAGCAGAAGTCTTTTTTATGAGGCTTTTCGAGGGTGACTTGGAAGCGAGTTCCGGAGTCTCCGTGCGGGGTCCATTTGAGGGCGACGTTTTCTTTTTCCTGCTGCTTGGAGCCGTAGGCAGCGTGGTAGTCGAAGGTGTAGCGGTCGAGGGTGACGTCAGCGAGGGCGGCTGCGTCGTGGACTTTTTGGAGGAAGTCGACGAGGAAACCATCGGAGGTAATTTGGATGTTTTTGACATCCTGGAAGGATTCTTTTCCGTGGTGGGTGATGCGGGCCATGCCTTCTCCGCCGGCCCAGGAGAGGTGGGAGTTGCCGAGAACGAGGCTGCCATCGGGAGCGAAGGCGAAGCGGTTGATTCCCATGTCGAGGCCGTTGTTATCGATGAAGGGGGTGCAGGCTCCTTGAGTGACGCCGTTGACCTCTTCCGTGATGAGACGGACGATGCGGGGCCTATTCATCTCACCAATGAGCATCTGACCGCCGAAGGGGCCGAAGCCATCAGGAATGAGAATGGGCTGGGTGGGAGAGTTTGCCATGGTGCTCTGGGTGAACCAGATGGCGGCCGGGGTGCGGAGTTTTTCGAGCTCGGCGGTTTCAAGATCGACGCTGGGAGGGCCCTCATATCCTTCGGTCCAAGGAAGGCTCGCGGGGTGACCGTGGAACTTTCCTTTTTGGATGTGGTGGAGCTTGCTGGTGCCGAGCCAGTCGCCTTGGTTGTCGGAGACGAAGAGCTTTCCGTTGGCGTCAAAGCCGAGGCCGTTGGGCGAGCGTAGGCCGGAGGCCCAAGGGGTCATTTCTCCAGTTTTGCCGTCGATTTTGACGACCCAACCACGGTAGGGGACGCGGGAATACATGCGGCCGGCTTTCTTTTTAACGCCGTCTTTCCACTCTTGACTGGAGACGTTGAAGCCCTCGCGCGAAAGGCCGAGGTCGAGCCATTCGCCGCGGATTTCTTTGCGGATGGGGGCGCCGTTGGAGGCGACATTGAGGGAAACGAAGTAGTCGCCCTTGGCATCGCGCACGGGGCCGAAGGCGAATTCGTGGTAGTTGCCGCTCATGCCGAAGTCATCGCAGATGGTCTCGTAGAGATCTGCGACGCCATCGCCATCGGTATCGGAGATGCGGGTGAGTTCGGGGCGCTGCATGACGACGAAGGTCGTGTCGTCTTCGGCGACGATGCCGAGGGGTTCGTGGAGGCCGGAGGCGAAAACGGACCAGGTCTTTTTCGCGGGATCGTAGAGGCGGAGTTCACCTTCGTGGAAGACGGCGGCGATGGTTCCGTCGGAGAGGACGGTGAGTCCACCGACTTGAGGATCCTTTCCCACGCCAAGCGGGATGATGTCGACCTTGAAAGCGGGATGCTTGGCCGCCGTGGCAAGAAGCGGGAAGGCCAGAGTCGAGAGGACGGATAGGAAAGTAAAAATGTTCTTCATGCGATTACTTGGTCGGGATGGAGAGTTTGATGTGTGAGGATTCTTTAACTGGGACAACGAAGTAGTCGCCGTCGCGGGTGCCGACATTGGAAGTAACCTTGCCTTTGGCGTAGATTTTTACGGGCGCTGTGGCATTGGAGATTTTAATCTCGTGGAGGAGGGCATCGGAGCTTCCGGTGATGAACTCAGTGACGCTGAGGTCGCCGAATTGGTATTTGAATTCGGGTTGGCCCTTGATAAGGCGGTAGCCTTTGAAATCTGGCTTGAGGGAGGAGTCGTCGGTTTTAATGGTGTAGGCGAGTTCATCGCCCTGTCCGTTCCAGAATTCTTTTCCCTTTGGTTTGAGCTGGCGGTTGCCGTTGGAGCGACTGTTGTTTCCTAAGTCGAAGAACTCGCCAGACCAAGCGTAGCGGAGGCGGCAGTTACCCGCGTCCCAGCAATAGTTGAGGTCGTTTTCTAAGGCGACGGCGATGGCAGCGGGGCCGGACTTCTCGAGGAAAAATCGTTTTACGGTCGGACGCTGAGTTTTTTCCTTAGCGGCTTCGATTTCCTTGGCGCGGTTGCGAGCGATTTCCGGGATGTTGGGGTCTCTCGCAAAGCTGCCCCATTTTTCGCCGACGTAGAGGGCGCCATACATGAGGGTAGCGTGTCCGGGGAAGGTGCAGACGTAGTGGTAGATGCCGGGTTCCTTGGGGGCGGTGAAGAGGAAGTCATCGCCTCCGTCCGCATTGAGTAATTTGGTGTGCTTTAGGACGGCGTCATGCTCTGGGATGTAGTCGCGGTCGATGGCTGCTTGATCGACTTGGAGGGAGGCTTTTTGTATCTCGGCAAGAGAGCCAGGCTTGATGAGGACGAGGTTGTGAACCAGATCGTTGGGGTCGCGATTGAGAATACGGAAACGGATCGTTTGGCCGGGTTCCATTTTGACACGAGGAGGGTCGAACTGCAGTCCCTCGACCGCACGGATCGTGATGGGCCGACCGCTTTCTTTGGATTGAGCTGAGACAAGCGAAGAAATGATCGAAAAGAAGAGGGCGATGCGAAAGAGCGGTTTGGTCATGCGGCGTGAGTTGGATTAGGATAAACGGCTAAGATGAAGAGGAAATTTCAAAAATCTGATCGGCGTGAAGGCGCGGCCCGGTAGGCTTTAGACTCTCTAGTCTGCACGAAGATTTTACCATCAACCCCCTTTTTAAATGATGCGGCCTAGGGGCGGAAGGAGTCGGTGCGAAAAGGAAGCGCAGGGAGGCCTGCGGCATTAATGAGATTGACCTTAGGAAGACCGGCGAAGGCGTAGCGAATGAATTTTGGTGAGGAGACTTTTTCAGAAGTAAGGACGACAGTTTGGCCGGAAATTTTTGCTTCGGCGCGGGTCCATTTTTGTGAGTCATCGGCGATCCAGAAGGCATTGGGGGCCTTCTTGTCGGTGGTGGTGAGACCTTCAGCGTGATCAAAGTGGGCTGTTATTTTCTTTCCTGAGATGGTGACATTTTTAAAGGTGGGTCCGTCTGAGATGAGGTCTTTCCCAAGGGTGTTTTTCGCAGCGGTGAGGGCGAGTCGTTTTCCGATGGGGAGCTTGTCTTTGGGGTGGACGTTTTTGATGTCGCCGAGATCGATGGTGTTGATGACGGCGGTGTGGGGGAGCTCGAGGGCTTGGAGTTGGGACTCGCGCATCCATGCCCAAGAGTGGGCGTTGGGGTCTTGAGGTCCTCCTTTTACAGTCTTGCCGTAGCCGGGGAGCATAACGATCACGAATTCCATCTCCTCGCGATTCCACTCCTTGCGATAGCGCTGGATCCATTTTTTAAGAGTGTCGCCGTAGCGCAGAATTCCAGAGTGGCGGCCAAACCAAGGGTCGGTGACCATGCCTTCCATCGATTGGGCATTGCGCTCGCCTTGATACCAAACGAGGCCACGACAGGCGAAGGGGGCGAGGGGTTTCATCATGGCGTTGTAGAGGATATTGGGCTGTCGGCGGATGAAGACGTCTTCTTTTCGAGACCAGGGTTTGGGTCCACCAAAGGAAGCCTGAAGAGCGTCACGAGTTTCTTTGTCGGCATCGAACTCCTTCATAATGGTGGCGAAGTGAGGGACAGTGGCGGTCATGTCCCGCGGCATCCACGCTTCGAGGGAGGAGCTTCCCCAACAGGCGAGGATGATGCCAACGGGGAGGTCGGCGGATTGCTGGAGGAAGTGGGCGAAGGAGAAGGCGACGGCGCTATTAGGGGCTTCGGTTTTCCATTGGCCTCCGCATTGGTCTTGCTCGGCAAAGGCACCGCTGCGAGTCACTTCGAAGGTGCGGAGCTGTTTCGCTTTGGGGACGAGGGCTTTGATCTCGGGGATCCCATTGAAGGCCATCTGCATGTTGGACTGGCCTGAGCAGATCCACACTTCGCCGACGACGACATTTTTTAGAGTGAGTTGGTTTGCGCCTGAGACCTTTAGTTCGCTGCCTTCTTTGGAGCCATTGAGGGCATCGAGCCGGACGAACCATTTTCCGCTTTGATCGGCCTTCGTGCTCTTCTTTTGGTCGGCGAAGGAGACGGTGACTTCTTCTCCGGCATCTGCGAGACCCCAAATTGGGACGATCATTTCCCGCTGGAGAACCATACCGTCTTGAAAAAGAGAGGCCAATTGAACCTCAGCGAGAATGACGGATTGGCTGGCGAAAAGAAAAGCGAGGGCGGAGGTGGACTTCATGATAGGATAAATTTCTGCGGGTTCAGTTTTTCAGAATCCGTCTTGGAAAGCAACGCAGGGAAAGGGCTCGAGTGGTAGCCTATTCAATTTACCTTTTCAAAAAAACGATGCACGAGGAGCTAGACTTTCTCCGTAGAGGGTGGAACCCAACATCCGCTGATCACTTTTTATGAACCGCCGCTTCTTCTTTTGCCTCATTTTCTTTACCTCGCTTGCACAAGCCTCTCCTTTTTTCGTAGGAAATCATGATCCGAAACCGGAGGGAAAAACATGGACTCCCGTCCCACACATGTCTGATGAGTTTACGGGAAAAAGTCTCGATTTGAAGAAGTGGCAAGCTGAACCCAAGGGGAACGGCTGGACTTGGGATGGACGTCCCCCAGGGCTTTTCCGCGCAGAAAATGTCACGGTGAAAGATGGCAATATGAACGTGACCGTGAGCCCTTTGCCCGCACCCGTAAAAAAAGGACGTCACACCTTCACGCATCAAGGAGCAATCGTGCGCTCACTCCACGCAGGTCAGCCGAGCTGGTATTACGAGTGCCGCATGAAGGCGAATGCCACCGAGATGTCATCGACCTTCTGGCTCATGACAAAGGGGCACCCGGTCAAGAAACTGGAACTCGATATTCAGGAATGTGTCGGAAAAGTAAGTAAAGATGCAGCAGTCTGGGCGCGCACTTGGGATCAGGTTTTTCACTCCAATGTCATCCACCGCACCAATCGCCATAACCCGAAGCAGGTGCAGCAGCAAAACCAAGTGGCGACGAACGTGAAGAACCATGAGCGCTTTTTCGTCTACGGAGCTTGGTGGAAATCGAAAGATGAGATTCAATTTTTTCTCGATGGAAAACACACCTACTCGGTGAAGCCGAGCGTCGACTGGGATGTCCCCGCCTTTATCCAAATGGCGATCGAGGTTTATGACTGGAATCCCCTCCCCGCTGATGGCGGAATGGTGAAGAGCGGGAACTGGGAGCAGCGGACCACGAAATACGACTGGGTTCGCACTTGGCAGCTCAAATAGCCTAGCCATCCAAGCCGGTTACTTTTTCCTGCTTGAATCGATTCTATGTTGGGAGAGATTCGGTTCCATGAGTGCACTTTCACAAGCCGTTAGCATCAATCCGTATTTTAAGGTCCAAGAGGGAAAACTCGATTCCTTCAAGGAATTGATGAATCGCTTTGTGACGAAAACAAAGACCGAGGCTGGCTGCCACTATTACGACTTCACAGTCTGTGGAAACGTCGTATTCTGTCGGGAGGCTTATGCCGGAGCGGCCGGGCTACTGGCTCATTTAGAAAATGTAGGAGCTTGTATCAAAGAGGCGCTTACTTTTTCAGAACTCATCCGCGTGGAAGTCCACGGACCAAAGGCGGAACTCGATCAACTCCGCGAGCCGCTCAAAGATCTCGGACCTGACTTCTACGAGCACGTCACCGGAGTAAGCTAGTCCCAATCGCTCACTCGGCGCACCACTCTCTTATTTTAAAGTATGGAGTAACGGGAGACGGATGGACAAGCCCCCCATTCTCTGTCGTTATTGAGGAGAAATGAAGCGCTTCCTCCTTTTCTTGATCGCCGCAGGCCTTGCCTACGGAGGATGGAGGTTTCGTGATCAGCTGGTGGCGACTTATCGAGAAGTCAGCACAGTCGGAGAAGCCCAAGCCGTGCCGAACCCCGAGCGCTACCAAGTTCTCAAGCAGGAACTTGAACTCAAGCGCTCCGGTCTCGCTCACCGCTACGCATCCGCTCGCACTGCGGGCGAGATTCAGAATGTCCGTAACGAAGCCAAACAAACCCTCGAAGCCACCCTGCCGGAAATGATGCGTTGCTGGCTTGGCACTGAGTGGGACTTCAATGGCACCGCGCAGATCCCCGGCGAAGGAAAGATCGCTTGTGGCTACTTCGTTTCCACAGTCATGCGTGATGCCGGTTTCCAGGTCGAGCGCATCCACCTCGCCCAGCAGCCCTCGCAAAATATCATCCGCACCTTCCTCCCGCGCCATCAGATGCATATCGAAGCGGGGCTGAGCTACGATCGCTTTCTTGAGAAATTCAAATCCCATGGGCCCGGAATCCACATCGTGGGGCTCGACCGCCATGTCGCCTTCATCGTCGTCAGTGAAGACGGCGAACTCCGCTTCATCCACTCCTCCGGCGGAGCCGCAAAATGCGTCGTCGATCAAGACCAGCGCAAAGCACACGCCCTTCGTAAGTCGAAATATCGCGTCACCGGAAATATCAGCCGCAGTGACGACGTGATCCACCAGTGGCTCACGAAAGAAAAGTGGAAGACCGTGCAGTAGAAAAAGCCCATGATTTTTCGCCTTTTCACCCTGCTCGCCCTGCCTCTCTGCGCCGAAGTTTTTGAGATTAAGAACAAGGCCAACCGCGTCACCTACGACGACGAAACCGGCGCCCTTTCTCTCACCCGCCTGGACTCCGCGAAGCCCTTCGCCCGAGCCATCTTCGGAAATGATGATGTCAAAAAAGTCGTCCTCACGGAATCTTCCCTCACTCTCAATTTCCAAACCGACGCCCTCCAGCTCAGCCTTCCTACCAAGAGCGACTTCGTCCACGTCCAGCGGCACATCCATAACTCGACGCCAAACGAACTCCACTTCGATCGCCTCGGCTTCCCCCCTCTCACCCTCAACGTCCTCGACCTCAAAGCGCCCAAGCTCAGAGCCTTCGGCACCGGAGTCCTGACTGAGATCTCTAAGAAAAAAGGGAGGGAGACACTCCAAGCCATCGTTGACCCCACCACCCACACGGGGATCGTCAGCGGATGGCTAACCAAGGAAAAAGCGTCAGGGATTTTCTTTACCGGGATTGAGCGAGGGAAAATTGTTCTTAAGCCTCGCTGCGATTATGGAAAAGTAGCCGTAGATAGCGGCGCGACAATCAAGACCGATATCATAATCATCGGTGCCTTCCGTGATGCGCGCCACGGTCTCGAGCGCTACGCTGCTGAGGTCTCCATTTCTGAAAAAAAATAAGAAGGCTCAAAAGTAGGGTGAGAACCTTGTGGATCTGACTCTCTGAGAAGTTGTCATCCCCTCTCACGCTGTCAGGAGCGGCTTCATGAGAATCGCCCGACTTCTTCACTCCCTTTTCCTCTGCGCTCCGCTCTTCTCTGCGGATGCCAAGCCCAACATCCTCGTCATCCTCACCGATGACCATCGATACGACGCGATGGGCTTTCTTGATCATCCTTTTTTAAAGACGCCCAATCTCGATCGCCTTGCCGCTGAAGGTGCCTATTTCAAGAACGCCTATGTTACGACCTCGCTCTGTTTCCCTAGCCGGGCCTCGATCCTTACTGGACTTTATGCGCACAATCATCGGGTCGTTGATAACTACAATCCAGTGAGCGAGTCCCTGACCTTTTTCCCTCAAGTCCTTCAAAAAGAGGGCTACCAAACTGCCTTTATCGGGAAGTGGCATATGGGAGATAGTGATAAAAAGCAGCGTGGCTTCGACCACTGGATCAGCTTCAAGGGCCAAGGCGTCTACGTTCCCGATCCGAATTTGCTAAAAGCAAAGGGCCGCTTCGTTCCGCAAGCGACGAACTCAGGATTCAACATCAATGGGAAGAAGGTTCCGCAAAAAGGCTACATCACTGATGAACTCACCGGCTTCGCCGAAGACTGGCTCGCGGAGAAGTCCGACGAAAAACCCTTCCTCCTCTACGTCTCTCACAAAGGGGTCCATGCCGACTTCCTCCCACCTAACCAGCACGCATTCAAGTATGACGACGTCGAGATCCCGACTCCTCCCACTCCACTTGCGAATCCAGAACTTTTTACCGATCCACCGATGTGGGTTCGGAACCAAAGTAACAGCCGTCACGGCACGGAGTTCGCCTACTACACCGGGGTCGCCATGTGTGATAAGCGACAGTGAAGCAGGTGAGAGTTCATTATTTTTTGCTGAGAAGATGGCGATGTTTCATTACCTTCAGGCTGACTCATCCGAGCATCAAGAGCAGCGATGGTGGCTTTGACCGCACAGGATTGTGTCCTTAGAGGGACGACAGGCCAATCCTCGTTTTCCTGAGAGCGAGACTCTTTAAAGTTTCCCCTTCAAACTGAAGAGCCTCTTCGATATCCCTCACGTCGTTACCATGAAGTTGCCCATTTTCACGTTCCTCTCGCTTGCCTTGATTTCGCTCACTCAGGCGAAGCGACCAAACATCCTCTTCCTCTTCTCAGATGACCACGCGCTCCGTTCCATCTCGGCTTACGGAGGCGACCTCGCGAAAGTCGCCCCTACCCCAAACATCGACCGCCTAGCCGCTAGCGGGGCCATTTTTAAAAACTCCTTCTGCGGGAATTCGATCTGCGGTCCTTCACGCGCCACCATCTTGACCGGTAAGCACAGCCATAAAAACGGCTTTCTTCGCAACTCTCGCACGGGCTTGGATCAATCGCAATGGACGGTCGCCAAGTCACTTCACGGAGCAGGCTACAACACCGCAGTGATCGGAAAATGGCATCTCATTTCAGATCCCGTTGGCTTTGATTACTGGGAGATCCTCCCTGGGCAGGGCAGCTACTATAACCCCGTCTTCCTGCAGATGGATGGGAGCAAAAAACAGTTCCCGGGTTACTGCACGGACATCACCACTGACAAGGCGGTCAAGTGGCTTGATGAGCGAGATAAAGAGAAACCCTTCTTCCTGATGTGCCAGCACAAGGCACCCCACCGGACCTTTGCCCCGGCTTTGCGTCACCTTAAGGCCTTCGATGGTGTCACGATCCCCGAGCCACCCAGCCTCTTCGATGACTACACCGGACGCAGCAAGACCCTTAAGGAGAACGAGATGGAAATCGACCGCCACTTTGACTGGACCTACGATGCGAAGGTCCGCAAAGACGAGCGCAATGGCATCGAACTTCCCGGTTCTGATCGCTATGGAGCGACAGAATACAGCCGCATGGATGAAGCTCAAAAGAAAGAGTGGAATGCTCACTTCGGACCTGAAAATGAAGCCTTCATGAAAAAGGTCGGCTCGATGAGCCACAAGGAAATCGTCCAGTGGAAATATCAGCGCTACATGAAGAACTACCTCGGCACCGTGAAGGCGGTCGATGATAGCGTGGGCCGCATGTTGGACTACCTCGATAAAAATGGCTTAGCCGAAAACACGATCGTGATCTACGCCTCGGACCAAGGCTTCTACCTCGGCGAGCACGGCTGGTATGACAAGCGATGGATGTTTGAAGAATCCTTTAAGATGCCCTTCGCCATCCGCTGGCCCGGCGTCACGAAGCCCGGGTCACGTCCGCAGGAAATGATCCAGAACATCGACTACGCGCCCACCTTTTTAGAAGCCGCCGGAATTAAAATCCCAGCTGAGATCCAAGGGGAATCCATCGTCCCCACGCTCAAGGGCGAGACCAAAAACTGGCGAAAGTCGCTCTACTATTCCTACTACGAAAAAGGAGAGCATAACGTGCCCCAACACTTTGGAGTCCGGACCGAAACCCACAAACTCTTCCACCTCCCCGGCACCAATGAATGGCAAATGTTCGACCTCATCAAAGATCCGCAGGAAATGAAAAGCGTCTACGGGGATCCTGCCTACGCCGACCTTCAAAAAGAGCTCACGGCAGAGTTCCATCGGCTCAGGAAGCACTACGAAGCGCCGCCGATGAAGTAAATTCAACCCCGCAGCGCTGGCAGGGTAAGATTCCAGCGGAGAGCCGAGAGGCGGAAGACGACCATCACGATGATTGCTACCGCCAAAAGAATCGGCTGGGCGATGCCGATCTCTAAGCCCCCTAGATAGAGGAGTGCTCCGGTGAGATTACAGGTCGCGCAGAGCGGAGCTGGTTTAAAAAGGGTCGGTATCTCATTGCAGACGATCTCGGCAAGGACGCCGCCAAAGGTTCCGGTGATGACGCCGAAGAGCGCAGCGAGGTACCACGTCGTGCCCTCGTCGATCGCAATCTGGGTGCCTACGACAGTAAAGAGGGCCATGCCAATCGCGTCAGGAAACGGGAGAAGTGGCTTGATGCGCGGCAAAAGTCGAACGATGAATCCGGAGGCGAAAGTGAGCGCTAAAACAACGAGAACATAATGCGGGTTCGCGACCCAAAAGAGCGGGACACTATCGAGAAAGAGATCACGCAAAGTTCCCCCACCGAAAGCAGCCACGAAGGCGACCGCAAAGACGCCGACAAAGTCCATTCCTTGGCGAGCAGCCAAGAGAATCCCGTAGGTTGCAGAGACGGCGACAGCGATGAACTCTAGAGTAAGGAGGAGACTCATGGCTGGTCTTTTTTTAACTCGAAAACCTGGCGGACATCTTCGTCACGTCCATACACCATCAGAACATCGCCTTCTTCAACACGGCTATCTTTGTCTGGCGCGCCGAGAAAATCGCCATCGTCGCGATAGATGCCGAGCACGACAATTCCAGCATCCGAAGGACGGGATTCCGCGAAGGTTTTCCCAACCCAAGGGTGGTCCTTTGAGATCTCCTTATCAAAAACGACGTATCCATCGCGAAGATTTAGGAGGTAATCGTAATCGCGGATGTGCTCGATGCCGAAGCGCTGCAGAGCGCGCTTTTGTAGTGCTTCGAGCGGGCCTCGGACGACTTCGAGATTAAAGAGAACCGCGAGCGCAAAAATCCCCACAGCCATAACCCCAAGCCAGGCGAAGGTAGTGCCAATCCCCCGGTCCCCACTGCTCATAAAAGTGACCAGCAAAGTGGCAAGCGCGGAGGTGAGGCCGATGTTTCCAAAAATGATAAGGTGCAGGATAATGCGGCGGCGGACGGGATGATCGACCACGAGCTCGGCCTCCTTAGTAGTGAAGCCCACGCCAAAAAATGCCGAGGCGGCCTGAAACTGCGCTACGGGCTTAGACATCCCAGTGAGCTGGAGCGCACTGGAGCCGAGACGCACGAGCATGAGTGCGACCAGCACGATGATGACGAGAGCAAGGAAAGGTCCCATGACGCGATGCTAACAGAATCTAGCGGCGATTGAAACGGGCGACTTCGCGCTGCGCTTCGCGAAGCTCAGTTTGCTTCTTGAGATCTTGGCGCTGGTCGGCGTGCCCTTTTCCTTTTCCAAGACCGAGCTCGACCTTCACGCGGCGGCCTTTGAAATAAAGGCGAGTGCAGATAATGGTGAAGCCTTTCTGCTGCGTCGCCATCGCGAGCTTGAGAATCTCGCTCTTATGAAGGAGAAGCTTGCGGGGGCGCTTGGAGGCATGCTGGAACCACTCGCCTGCGGTCTGCCAGGGCTGGATGTCACAGCCGTAGAGAAAGGCCTGATTGTTTTCGATGCGCGCGAATGCCTCTCGAATGTTCACTTTCCCCTCGCGGATCGATTTCACCTCGGTGCCGACAAGGACGAGCCCTGCTTCGAGGGTGCTCTCGATGTTATAATCGCGGTATGCGCGCTTATTGGTGACGGAGTCTTGTGCCATCGAGGTGGGACCGGACTTCTATCAACAGCCGGTCAGTCTTTGAGATCTCCTAGTTCTCGCGAAGCTTGATCTTACCCTCGATGATTTCCATGAGAGCAATGTCAGCAAAGCCAGTGCTGGGAAGTGCGTTCACGAGAGGTGAACGACCAGTATTGAGCTGATCGACCCGCTTGGAGACGAGATTAATCAGGACGAGTGGGTCGCTGACGATTTCGGAGGCCTGTTCGACGAGAGTGCTTTTCATGGTTGCTGCGCTGGGACGAGGAGGTGGTGCGGGTGCGTCAAATGGGATAATATTATCGGCGTCCATGGGTCCTCAGTTTCAACACGGATGAGAAGTCACCCGTGGGGAAGGTTCAAAAACCAGAAATCACCCATTCTGACAAGCGCAAAACCTATTGAGTCCCCTTCTGGGCAGAAAAAAGCAGAACTCCGGACGTTCCAGAGCTCTGCTTCTTGAAAAAGGGCGGTAAGGCCTCGCTTAGAACTCCACGCTCATGCGCACGCCGTAGAGTGCAGGAGTGCCGGGAGCACCGGCCGAGATTTGAGGAGAAATATAGCTGTAGTAGTTCTCATCCAGAAGGTTGTGTCCGAAGATCGAAGCGCTCCAGTTTTCTGCCTCATAGCCGATCTGGGCATCCAGGATTTGGTAGCTCTCCTGCTTGAAGGTCGAGCTTCCGTTGTCCTCATAATTCACCGAGCCAATTGCGCGGTAAGCAGAGGAAATGTAGAAGCCTTCTCCAAGGTTGTAGCGGAAGCCAAGCGCAGCGGTAAACTCAGGGACAAAAGGCACACGGTTTCCACTGAGATCAGTTGCTCCATCATTGAATTTTTCAAACTCGATCTCGCTCAAGCCTGCGCTCGCGGAGATGGTAAGAGCATCGGAGGGACGCCAATTCGCCTCGGCTTCGATTCCGATGGCGCGGACTTCCTCGGCATTGAGGATGATAAAGTTACCCGTCGCGGTCGAGCGGTTGAGTTGGTAGTCATCGATCTGCTTGTAATATGCGCGCAGCTCGAGGTCTAAATCCTCATCTGGGAAGCTGATGAGGGCTCCTACCTCTGTCTCCCAAGCTGTCTCATCCTTATAGGCAGAGGTCGCGGCGACATCCGAGAAGGCGGTAAATCCTGCCGGTTTTACCCCGATAGAGGTGCGAGCAAAAAGGGTAACGTCATTTGAAGCCTCGTAGGTAAGACCCAGAGTTGGCGAGAAATACCAATCATCCACCTGTCCACTAAATGCGGCAAGGACATTGGAGCGACTGAGCTCAGAATCGACATATTCGATACGACCGCCCGCTTCCAAGGTCAGACGATCGCTCACATCTTTGGCAACGTTTCCATAGAGAGCGTAAGTCTCCCGCTTTGAGTTGAAAGAGGTCGCATTCGTGAACGGCCCACCAGGAGTAGGCACCACCCGCGTCGCGACGCCATCCGTGTCTGCTTCTGAGCGGAACAAGCCCACCTGCCAGCGAAAATCCTGTGTCTCGTCTGAGATCAAGCGGAAATCATTCGTGACATAATCCTGCTCCTGCTGGATGTCCGAGGTAGAAAGCCCAGCAGGCGAGAAATCGAGGTCCGTCAAGTTCGGTCCGAGACTCCATTTCTGATAAGAGCTGATCGATTTGAAAGTCGCCCAGCCAAGATCCCTCGTCACATGAAGAGAGAGTTGGTGACGATCAAGATCCGTCTGACCAAGAATATCACTGCTTGTCTGGAAAGGATCACCACCAGGAACTCCGAAGGGGCTGACCGTGCCTGGGATCAGCGAAAGGCGCTGACCGCCATCGCGCGCGGTCTCAACCATCGCACGGAAGCTCACCTCTAGGTCAGCAGAGGGACGGTAGTAGATTCTTGCCAAGGCACCGAAGCGCTCACGGCTATCGACATCCGTTCCGAGAACGTTGTTATCGATGTAGCCCTCGCGCTCGTTGTAGTAGGCTTGGAAGGTGTAAGCGAATTTCTCGCTGAGAGGGCCGCTCGCGAGGAGTTTAGCACCGAAGGCGTTGTAATTTCCATACTCAGTGGTAAGGCGGAAGTAGGGATCCGCAGTCGGCCCCGGAGTCTTGAGCTCGAGCAATCCACCTGCACCATTTCTGCCAAAGAAAGCTCCTTGAGGCCCACGATGAAGCTGGGCGGATTCGAGTTGGAAAAAGTCCGTTGAATAGGTGTAAGCATCGCCGTAAGGGACGCCATCGACCGTCATCGCCACACCAGCAGGACCAAAAAAGGCGACATTTCCAGTGCCGCGCACCCCGATGAAGTCACCAAAGCCAGCCGAGTCGGAAGCAGTGGAAGCGAAACCTGGAACCTGCCCGAGAAGCTGCTTCACCTTTTGGGTCTGGAAGATGGCCAGCTCCTCAGCGCTGAGTCCCTCGATTTCCTCGATCTGACTTCCGACAACAGTCAAAGGAGCGAGGCTGTCCTGTGCAGAAGCGGCTCCCGCGAGAGCCAGAGTGCTGAGATAAAATCCAAATTTCTTCATATGGTTCAGAGAGGCTGGCCTCCATTCCGAATCCGTCAATACCGAACGTCTCTTGTCATTGGTCGTTTTTTGGTATTTCTTTTCCGTATCGATGAATCGCTCTGGATCTACTCTCCTCGCCCTCTCCTCACTCGTCTTGATCAGCAGCTGTGAGCGTGAGCTTTATCCCGTCAAACTTCCCAAGGCACCTGAAGCGCCGAAGGCCACCGCTCCAGTGAATCTGGACGGAGGAGGCTCGGTAAATCTTCTCCCCGGCGAGCAACCGGATGGAAATCCCTCCTTCAAGCCAGTGACGGAAAAAATCTTCGCCGCTCTCAAAGACGCTCCAGCGGAAATGGCTCCCTACACCGAGACCGCGCCCCTTTCAGGCGATGACGCCACCTTTGAAATGATTCCTATTAAGGGTGGAACCTTCACCATCGGCTCGCCCGATACCGAGGCCAGCCGTGCCGATGACGAAGGCCCTCAAAAGAAGATCACGATTGAGCCCTTCTGGATGGCCAAGACCGAGACCACCTGGGCGCTCTACCAGCGCTTCATGGAAAACGGACAGTCTCGTAATAAAGACGGCACGCTCAATCTCGATGGCGACATTTACTCACCCGAGCCTCCCATGCAGAGTTCACCAGAAATGATCGACGCTATTTCCCAACCCACACCACCTTACATGCCGATGCACTTCGATATGGCGGACAGCGTGGGCTACGGAAAAGATCTTCCCGCAATTGGGATGACCCAGCACGCCGCCTCCAAGTTCTGCGAATGGCTCACCGCCCAAACCGGCCACTATTACCGCCTCCCTACCGAGGCCGAGTGGGAATATGCCTGCCGCGCCGGCACGACCACCGCCTATTCATTTGGCGATGATGCCTCAAAACTCGGTGAGTATGCTTGGTTCATCGATAACTCGGATTACACTTACCACCCTGTCGCCCAGAAGAAGCCGAATCCTTGGGGCCTCTACGACATGCACGGAAATGTCACCGAATGGACCCTGAATGCCCACATCGGAGACTACGCCGCCATCGAGGACGGCGCGAAAAACCCGCTCTCTCTCTCGCCAATGCGCTACCCTCGCATCACGCGCGGCGGTCACTGGGATGCCGACCCACAGGATCTCCGCTCAGCGGCTCGCACCCAGTCTAACCCGGGCTGGAAGGTCACCGACCCCCAGCAACCCAAGTCCGTCTGGTATCACACCGATACTCCGTGGCTCGGCTTCCGCATCATCCGCCCGCTCAAAGTTCCCTCAGTCGAGGAAGCCCACCTCCTCTGGAATACCGGTCCCGGAAAGTTGTAAGCGGGTGATCTTTCGCGTAGCGTGAGGCCGTGCGATCGTTCGTCCTCGTCCTCACCGTAGTAGCAGCCTACTTCCTGCTGCGTGGTTCTCCTGAGGGCTGGCACGTCATTCTGCGCGTGAGCATTGCGGTATTTGTGCTCGTCTTTGGCCTTGCCATTTGGGGGAAGCGCCGCCCTACGAAGTCCACCATCGCTACCCCGGAGCGCGCGCCGCGCTGGCTCGACTTCCTCAGCATGGGACTCGCGATTCTAGTCATCGAGGCTCTCTTTCTCCTCTTCTTCGCCAGTGCGCCCGAGGCTGCCGAGGATCTTGCGCGCGAATTCGATGAGCGACTCCATCCCGCAGCTTATCAGAGCAATTCCCCTTCCGGTGACGGCCCTCAAAAAACGGGCCCACTGCAAACCTCCGGGAACTGGCTCTGGCAAAACAACGGCCGCCGCGAGCTCGGTGGCTCGGGAAAAGTGCGCCCCTCGAACCGCCCCGAGGTCTACCTCTGGCCCGATGACGCCCGCCTTTTCCGCTCCGGCGAGATCTACCTCCGCACCTTCACCCTTTCTGCCTATCAAGACGGCGTCTGGAGCGCCCTCCCCGAAGCACCTAAGAGCTTTCCTTCGGAAAATGGGGTCGTCAACATCGCTCCAACCCCGCCTCGGACGCTCGCTTACGAAATCTACCACGGCCCAAACACCCTCGGCCAAAGCCTCGCCGTCACCCTGCCCAATCTCATCGAGGTCGAGACCACCTCGCTCCGCCGCATCGCGCCCGACACCTACCGCCTCCCTTCCCTGCCCGCTGACTCCAGCGCCTACCGCTACCGCGCCCGCTCTGCGCCTCGCTTTTTCACCGCTGATCTTCTCCCTGCGAAAGGCGACCTCGCCCCGAGCGCCGATCCCATCATCATCGAGCTCGCCGCCTCCACTTCCGGCACTCCCGGTCAGCGCCTCACCCAAATCCGCGATCTTCTCGCCGAGCGCTGCCAATATTCGCTCGATCCCAAACTCGATGAAGGAAAAGATCCCCTCGTGGAATTCCTCGTCACAAAAAGGCGCGGCTTCTGCGAGCACTTCGCCACCGCCGCGGCCCTTCTCGCCCGCGAGATCGGCTACGGCTCGCGGGTCGCCTACGGCTGGTCCGGCGGACGCTACTATGAAGCGCCCAACATGTTCGTCTTTCGCGCCAAGGAAGCCCACGCTTGGGCCGAGGTTCAGGTCGAATCCGGCGAGTGGGTCATCTTTGAAGCCACCCCACCGGATCGCAGCGAGGGAAATAGCACCGTCGCCGGAAACAACGAAATCCCCCAAGTCCCCGATGGTCTGGATCTCGACCTCGGCGATCTCGATTCGGCGGATAGTTCTCTCCCGCCGCTAGCGCCCCTACGGAACTTCGCGGCGCTCATCGGAGGCGCTGGCATCCTCGCCTTTTTCCTTTCCCTTTTTCTCAAGCGCCCAGAGAAGAAGGACGCCAACCACCGTCCTGGAGCGGGACTTCTCCCCACCCCGTTGAACTACCTCGTCGCCTTCCGCCGCGCCTCCGCCACGCTTGGTTTCCCGATGCCCCCTGGCCGCACCCTAAGACAGCAGCTCGCGGCCTTACGTGCTGAAGGCCAATTGCCTGAAATCGGCGACGAACTCCTCAGCTACCACTATCAAATCACCTACGGAGGCAAGCCAAGAGCAAAAGCCACCGAAAAGCGCTTCCTTAGCCTCCTCAAACAGTGGGGCCGAAAGAACTAAGACTACTGGGGGACCGTCGGACACCCATTATAGGTCGGGCGGTAAGTCGGAACCGCGGGGCGATACGTCGGAGTCGTCGGACGGTAATTGTAGTAGCTCCTAGACGGATAGTAGTAATTACTGCGGCGATAATAGCCGCTTGAGCGGCGAGTGTGGACTCGGAAGGTGGTCGACGAAGAAGATCCCAGCCGCGAGGTGGAAGATTCGATTCGTGATGTGTTACTCGCGATGGCAGTAGAGGCCTTAAGTCGAGCAAGGGCCAACTCGCTCTCGCGCTCCGCCCGTTTTTCCGAGAGCACCGCTTCCTCTGCCTTCACCTTGGCATAAGCAGCATCGGCAACAACAGCGTAGCGAGCGGCACGCTCGCGCTCCGCGCTGATCACGAGAGAAGCAACCTCCGGATCGTAGAGAAAACGATCCTGCATCGCAGGGGAAAGCTCATTGAAGGGCACGCGAGCCGCGCCCAGAGAGTGGCGAATCTCCAGACCGACATCAGTGACCTTGGTGATGGTCAGATCGTCATAAGTGCGACCAGAATTGAGAGCGAGCCGCGGAATTTTCTCACCGCGAGCAGCGAGGCGATTCGACATGCGAGCATCATCAAGATAGTCTTGATTGGCAGTGACTTGGGCCTCAACCTGAGCGACGAGGACCATCTTTTCAGAGACCACAGCGGCGGTTTTTGACTCTACCTTCGCGAGATTCGCTTGAGCGGCGAGGAGTTCTTCCGAGCCATTTTTGAGCTTACTTGCCCGAGCGTGAAAGACCTCGAGACGTTGATCGACATCGGCCAAGCGCTTCTCCCCCAGCTCAAGCGCAAAGCGCCCAACCTCAGCCTGTCGACTATCCTCTTCACAAGAGGTCAGCACAAGGGCGAGGGAGGCTATGCCTAGAATAGGAGCGACCTTCATGGCATAAGAATAGGTAGATAGGGGCACTTTGTCCACCTCCCTTCTGGTGGCGTAGACTTGCCACCGAGCACCTCAGCCAGAAGGCACTTATTGTTAATGGATCTTCCTCAGCGAGGAGACTGACATTTTCAGCTCCACAAAGAGTCCCCCGTAAGACAGTTTCTACAAAGCCCTCGCACAAGGGCAGAAACCACTTAGCAACATTCGTGAATCAAGATTCCCAAAAACCGGCCGTCGTCCCTAAGAAATACCTCCTCGCGTTCATCTTGACCACTTGCTGTTTCTCGCTCTGGGGATTTGCAAATGACTTCACCAACCCGCTGGTGAAGGTCTACGAGAACGTTTTCATCATCACGACAAGCCAAGCTTCTTGGCTCCAGTTCGCTTTTTATACCGGTTACTTTTGCATGGCCCTTCCTGCGGCCTTCTTCATCCGCAAATTTTCCTACAAAGCTGCCATCATGGTCGGATTCGCCTTCTATGCTCTCGGAGCGCTCCTCGCCATCCCCGCCGCCTCCACCGCTACTTTTGGCCTCTTTCTTCTCGGCTCCTACGTCCTCACCTACGGCCTCGCCTTCCTCGAAACTGCCTGCAATCCCTACATCCTCTCGATGGGGCCTCGCGAGACCGCAACCCAGCGCCTCAACCTCGCACAAGCCTTTAATCCTGTCGGCTCGCTCGTAGGAATGTCGATCGCCACTCTCGTGCTTGCGCCAAACCTCAAAACCGGAGAGTTTCGCGGTCAACTGGGTGCGGAGAATCCTGAGTATACCCAGCATCTTGTCATCGAAGAAGGTGCAGCCGCTGATGCCACCACCACTCTTTCCGATGGCACCGAAGTCAAGATCTACGATAAGCTCCCTGACTTCACGAATACCGTAGGCGCGCTCGATGGAGCGATGCCCAACGCCCTCAAGAGCTTCCGCGCAAATGATCCCGAGGGCTTCAAGGAAATGCAATCGACAGACCTGAATAGCGTCAAGGAACCCTACATCATCGTCGCCTCGGTCGTCATTGTCTTCCTTATCATTTTCTTCTTCGCGAAGATGCCCACCTTTAAGGAAGCTGGAAAAGATGCGCCCTTTGGCGAGATTTGCGGGCGGATTTTCTCGCGCGCCCATTTTCGCGAGGGCGTCCTTGCGCAAGGTTTCTACGTCGGTGCCCAGATCATGTGCTGGACCTTCGTCGTCCACTACGGGATGGAGCAGGTCGGTCTCAGTCTTGGCCAGGCACAGGCTTGGAATATCGTCGCTATGGTGATCTTCTTAAGCAGCCGCTGGATCTGCACCGCTCTCCTCCGCTACGTCAGCCCCGGTCGCCTCCTCTTCCTCTTCGCCCTATGCGGAATTGCTTTCACTATCGGTGCCATTTACCTCAAGGGAGATACCTTCATTATCACCCTCCCTTCCTTTCTTCACGAGTTCATGGGCCCTCAACTTGCTGGAAACATCGGCCTTCTCAGTCTCGTCATGGTCTCAGCCTGCATGTCGCTGATGTTCCCCACCATTTATGGAATCGCGCTCAACGGCATGAAGGAAGAAGAGTCAAAACTCGGTTCGGCTTTCCTGATCATGTCCATCGTCGGTGGAGCGGTCCTCACCAAGCTTCAGGGAGGATTGATCGACTCCACAGGAATCAGAGCCTCCTTCTGGCTCCCCGTCATCTGCTTCGTCTTAATCGCGATCTACGGCTTCCGAACCTTCTCGAAGTTCGAAAAAGAAGCATAAGCCTCGCTTTCAACAGAGTCCAAATTCCCCGGCTAGTATACCGACCGCCTCAAGATCAAGTTCAAGTAAACTTTTACTCTTCACAGCCCCTCCCGATCTCTCCAAGCTTATAAGCATATTATGAAAACCGTCTCACCACGCCGCACGAAGGGTTTCACCCTCGTCGAGCTCCTCGTTGTCATTGCCATTATCGCCACACTTGCCAGCCTCGCTTTCCTAGGTTCCAGAAGCGCAATGAATGCCGCTAAAGCTACGAAAGTGGGTAATAACATGAAGAACATCCACGTCGCCCTCGTCTCCTTGCAAGCGGATGGGGTCGATACCGGGAACCATAATCCGGGTGCTTTCCCCCCAGCCTCCGGCTCGATGGATGACGAACAGGGCACCGAATTCCTTTGGTGGGATCTTTGCGCTGAAGAAATGGGCGTCGCCAAGCTTCGCGGCAACACCTACGAGTGGATCGAGGCTCACAGCGAAACCGTCTTCCAAAACCCCCTCTCGAAGCACAAGCTCGGAGGAAATCGTAAACAGTGGACTTCCCTCTCAAACAGCACCTCGGATAGCCACGGCGGCTTCGCTTACAACGGCGCGCTCGGTGACGATGCCGGAGGAGGTGGCGAGACCGAAGGTGCCTTCGTCGTGCGAGACACTCAAATCCAGGATGCCACCAATACCATCTGGTTCGGCGAGTCGGATGATGAATCCGAAAGAGCAGGCTGGATTTTCGATGACATGTCCTCCGCTCCCCAAGGAAGCTACAAAAACCAAGTGAACGTTTGCATGATCGATGGCTCGGTCCGAATCTACAGTAATGTCCTCCTTAAAAGAGCGGGCGTCTTTGATTTTCTGACCACCGTAAAAGATAAAAACTACGATAACAAACCGTAGTAATCCCCACCTAAATCGATCACTTTTCCAAAAAGGGGCGGCTTTCAAGGCCGCCTCTTTTTTTCTTCGCCGTGCGCTACTCATTTCTCTTCCTTCTTCCCTCGCTGACTTTTGCCAAAGTGAGCTTCAATGAAGATGTCCGTCCTATCATCTCGAAGAACTGCCTCGCTTGCCACGGACCGGACGAGGAAGATCGCAAGGCGGACTTCCATCTCGATACCTTCGCCGGACTGACCAAGAAAAATGACGATGGCCAGGCCGGCGCGGTCTCGGGCGACCCCGAAGCCAGCATGATCATTCAGCGAATCATTTCAACCGATCCCGATGACGTCATGCCTCCGGCGGAACATGGCAAACCACTCAAAGCCGAGGAGATCGAAACCCTCCGCCAGTGAGTTCAAGAGGGAGCCGAATACGAGCGCCACTGGTCCCTCGAAAAGCCCAAAGCAGCTTCTCCACCAGCAAGCACGCACCCTTCACCCCAGAATGCGATCGATCACTTCGTCGCCGAGAACCTCGCTGAGCTTGACCTGAAACCAGCTCCCCTTTCAGACCCGCACCTTCTCCTTCGCCGTCTCTCGCTCGACCTCACCGGACTCCCGCCAACCCTAGAAGAAGTGGAAGCCTTTGCCGCTGATCCATCCGAGGCAAATTATCAAGCCGCTATCGACCGATCCCTCGCCTCCCCCGCCTACGGAGAACACATGACCGCGATGTGGCTCGATATCGCCCGCTATGCCGACACCGTAGGCTACGCAAGTGACGACCGACTTCATCACTTGGCCGAGATACATTGTCGGGAAACGAAATTCTTGGACCGATCCCATCCCATTCGGGACAAAACGTTTCTATTATGTCTCGGGCGCTGATGAGTAGCGCCGCTCACCAGAGACGTAGGTCTGAAGCACTTCGAAATCATCATTGATGACAACAAGGTCCGCACGCTTACCTATTTCCAGATGACCACGGTCACAGAGGCCCAATGAGCGTGCTTGGTTTGCCCCACCGACAGCCACGATCTCATGAAGTGGGCCCTCCCATAAATCAGCAAGTCGTCTCAGCCCATGATTGAAGCGGAGCATTGAACCTGCCAGTGATCCATCTCTTTTGAGTCTTGTCTCACCGTCTTTGATGATGACCTCTAGCCCACCAAGGCTTGATTCACCATCAGGTTGCCAGGAGGCAGCGACTGAATCAGTGATGAGCATGAGGCGCTCTACCGAGACCACTTTTAAAAGGAGCCGCAGCATGTCGTCACAGAGGTGGATTCCATCGGCGATGATCTCGAGCATAAGATTTTCCTCAAAGATGCCCGATCCCACCATTCCAATCTCACGATGATGTAAGCCCGTCATGGCATTTCCAAAATGAGTGAGGTGCGTCAGACCAAAGCCTATCGCCTCTCCGATCGTGGCAGCGTCCGCCGTGCTGTGTGCAGCCGAAGGGGTGATGCCGAGCGAGCGGGCTTCGCTGATCATTTCCAGTGCGCCTGGAAGTTCGGGTGCGACCGAAAGGATGAGCGCAGGAAAGAGCTCATTGAGCGCCCGCAGTTCGAGAGGGTCGGGGAGACGGGTGAATTCAGGATTCTGCGCTCCGGCTTGCTCGCGATTGATGTAGGGGCCTTCTAAGTGGCAACCGGGAACCGAGAGCGGAGCATGAGGAGCCCACTCTGCGATCGTGCTGACGACATCGACCAACTTTTCTGCTGGCTGTGTGAGAGTGGTCGGAAGCCAAGTGGTGACTCCTTCCTTCAATTTAGTCTCAGCGATGTGCTGAAGGCTCGCCACCGAAGCATCACAAGTGTCGGCACCATCGGCACCGTGACAGTGGATATCGATCCCACCGGGAAGAAGCCTTTTGCCGGCAAGATCGATGACGTGATCATCCTTTGGCAGCTCGGACATCGGTCCGAGGGCGAAAATTTCACCTTCCTCGATTTGAAGAAATCCTTCCGGAATTTCTAAACCAGGTGAGATGAGATGGGCGTTGCTCAGAATCATTAATCAACAAGAAGTTCGCGGGACTTTTTGAGATAATTAAAGCCAGAGAGCAAGGTCAAGGCGAGTGCACCCCAAAGGAACAAGCGGAAGAGGAAACCCTCGGGATTCGAGATCGTGTGCAGCAACTCGCCGAGCCCGGTGTGGGGTGCTGTAGGATTGAAGATGATCCAGACCATCGCAGTGATTCCAAAGGCGAGCTGAAAAGTTGTCTTCCACTTACCGAGGTTGTCCGCGGCAATGACGACCCCTTTTTCAATCGCGATTTGCCGAAGGCCAGTGACAAGAAACTCGCGACCGATGATCACTGAAGTGACCCACACCGGGCAAAGATTTTTCGACGAGAGGTAAACAAAGGCTGCTGCGACAAGGATCTTATCAGCCAGTGGATCAAGGAGCTTCCCGAGCGAGGTCACAAGATTCAGCTTTCGGGCAAGGTAGCCATCGAGCCAATCCGAGATAGTCGCAAGGACGAAGCTTACGAGCGCCACGATGTGCGCCGTCAGCCCTCCGATGCTCGCAGCAATAATGAAGACACCCGTCAAAACAAGGCGTCCCACGGTGATAGAATTGGGAAGATTCACGCTCGGGCCCATTCAACACCGCACGGGGCGGACTGAATAGGGAATTCTCTGTGGAGGTGATTTAGAAGGAATGCTAGGCTTCCACGCATGAAGCAGATCTTGAAAAAAATCCCCCTCCGCAAGTCAGCCACGATCCTCTTACCCATCGCCATCATCAGCTGTGCCGCGCCAGCCGCTTTCAATAATCAAACCGGCGCCGTAGCAATGGCTCCGGCCTCTCAAAGTATCCAGCAAGCGGGACGCGAGGCCTTTGATGAACATCGCAAAAAGACTCCTATCTCAACCGATTCTTACGCTCGCTCAAGAGTGAACCGAGTGGCCAATCGCCTCAAGCCAGTCGTCAACCTCCCCGGAACAAGTTGGGAGTTTGAAGTTTTCAATGACTCGAGCGCGAATGCCTTTGCCGTGCCCGGAGGAAAAGTAGGAGTAAACACCGGCCTTCTCAAAGTCGCGGTGACCGATGGACAACTTGCGGCTGTCCTTGCGCATGAGATGGCCCACGTCACATCAAACCACGCTCAAGCGCGCATCCAAAACAGCCAAAATATCGCTGTCGGCAGCGCCATTCTGGAAGCCGTTCTAGGAAGCGAAAGCGGCCTCGGGCAGCTCGCTCCGAAAGTGGGTAACATCGCCTTCGGCCTCACTTTTTCCCGAGCCCAGGAGCTTGAGGCCGACAAAGTGGGCACCATCTTCATGGCACGCGCTGGCTATAATCCGGAGGATGCCGTCGAGCTCTGGAAGCGCATGGCAGCGCAAGGAGGTGGCGGCACTCCCGAATTCCTGAGCACCCATCCGGTCAGCTCAACTCGAATCAAAGCACTACAAGATTTCCTTCCACAAGCGAAGGCCCAGCAGCGGTAGATTGATCAAGAAAGCTAATTAGGATGGACAACCCTACTCCCTACATCTTTTTCGCACTCGGAACGATTGCGCTCTGGGGAATAGGCCACTCTATTTTACGGAAGAGAAAAGCTGCGACATGGCCTAAGACGAAAGGACGCATCACTGCGTGCACAATCAGCAGTCGAAAAACCAACAAGGGCCGCATCAGCTTTTTCCCGAAAATCGCTTACCAATTTAAGGTCCACGGAAAATCCTACGAAGGAAACGACATTGACGGAGGAGCGAAAGGCCATCGAACCGAGGGAGACGCCCAGAGTATCACCGACCGCTATCATATGGGCTGCGAGGTCGATGTTTGCTACAATCCCCTCAAGCCAGATGATTGTCTCTTGGAGGCAAAAATCTCAAATGGAGAATACGTGCTTCTATTGGTTCCAATCGCCTTCATCGGCGTCGCGATCCATCTTTTCACGAAATAGAGCGCCGCTGGGAAAAGACAAAAGCTACTTCCCATCAAGCTCCTTGAGGAAATCAGGGCGCACTTTGCGAGCACCTAGATCATCGTAGAGACCTTTATTTGGATCCCCCGCATCCGCCTCGTATCCCTTATTGTAGGAAAAAAAGTGCTTGGGGAAATATTCTACATAGCTTTCGCGCTCTCCATTATTGAGGCGACTCCAGACGGCGAAGTTCACCGAGCGGGCGAGCTTTTGCTTCATCTTAAGCGTGAGCTTACGTCCTGAGCGAGCTCTCTGAACCTGCTTGTGGGTCAGTTGCTCGGGAGAGATATCGACGACCTGATGGTTCGTGATTTTCCAGCCATCGAGAATAGTGTCGAGAGGCTGAACCCCGAGATCGCGTTCATCTTCAGACATTAGGCGGGGAGGTTACTAAGCTGAGACGTGAGTTCACGGGTCTCTTTCCGCCATTGCTTGATCTTCTCTCGGGAGGTTTCGACTTTCTGAGAGACCGCTTGCTCTAGTTCTTCGAGGTTTGCACCAAGCTTAGCGACGAGTTCGTTGACCTTGCCAACTGCCTGCTCGCTGAGAGTTCCCTGCTGGGAGAGCTCCGCGATGCGGATTTCAGCCTTGCGCTTGGCTTCTTTCATTTCAGCTCCGACGATCTTGGTTGTCGGGACGCGGCGGAGGTCGGAGACGAGGCCGAGTTTGTGCAGAATCATGATGGACCATTTGGTAGGATCGAAGGCCCAAGCCTTCACACCATTGCGGTAGTCGTGCTGAAATTCGTGGTGATAGTTGTGGTAGCCCTCACCATAAGTGACGAGCGCCATCACCCAGCTATCACGCGCACTACAGCGATCAGAGTAAGGCTGAGTTCCTACCATGTGGCAGAGTGAGTTGATGAAAAAGGTGCACTGCTGAACGAGGACGACACGGAGCGCACCGACCACTAGGAGGCCAGCCCACGCGCCGACTGGCCCAGCTTGAATGTAACCAACAATGGCAGGAAAAACGAGTCCCGCACCCACTGCAATCCAGACGTAGAACTTGTCCTGAAAACGAACAAGCGCGTCACGGCGCAGATCTTTGACATTATCGATCGGCTTCTCGGCATTGAGCTTAAAGAGGATCCATCCGATGTGCGCCCAAAAGAACCCTTTGGAGATATCGTAGGGGTCTTCATCTTCGTCTACATGCTTGTGGTGGCGACGGTGATCGGAAGCCCAGTGGATGACGGAGTTTTCAAAAGCACAGGCGCCAAAGACGAGAGCCGCGAGTCGAACAGGCCACTTCGCCTTGAAGGAGAGATGAGAGAAAAGACGGTGGTAACCAAGCGTGATGCTCAGACCAGTCGCAATCATGTAGAAAGCGAACATGCCCCACACCAACGGGGTGACACCGCTAAAGTTGAAAAAAAGGAAAATAGGTGCCGCAATGACCCCGATGGAGGTGATCACGAAGAGGAAAGATGTGTTCACCCAATTGACGCGATGGAAAGGAATCCGAAGGTTCATAAATAGTGTGTTAGTGAAAAAGCGACGAGGATAAGATGAGATGTCCGTCGCAGGGCTTCAGACTACCCCGTTTTCACAAAAATACCAGTGTGAAAATTGAGACCATTTAAGCCTCTTTCTCTGCGTCCTCTTTCTCAGGGAGACGTGTGAAATTGACTTCCTCGATACGGCGACCGTCAGTTCGGGTCACTGTCGCCTCGAAGCCTTCCACCTCGACTGTCTCGCCCGGATCAGGAAGATGCCCCAGCTGCTGCACAATGTAGCCGCCGATCGTGGATACCTCGCCACTATCAAGATCCAGATTGGGTTCGTGGTCAGAAAGCTCGTTCAGCGTGAGGCCGCCTTCGACGTTGAACTCATCGGCATTGAGACGGTTAAAATCGCTGACCTCATCGACATCAAACTCGTCCTGAATGTTCCCCACTAGCTCGGTCATAATGTTGTCCATGAAGACCAGCCCTGCCGGATCACCGAACTCATCTACGACCAGAGCGAGATGAACCTTTTCGGTGAGGAAAAATTTCAAAAGATCATCCAGCTTCATGATCTCAGGGACAATCTTTAGCTCGCGCTTGATATGCATCAGATCTTGGTCGTCCTTATGCATGAGCTTGAGCACATCCTTGATGTGAATCAGGCCGAGAGTTTCATCAAGGTGACCTTTCACCAGAGGGAACCGAGTGTGGGTCGCGCGGATAGCGTGTTCAAGATTTTCAGGGAAGGGCTTCTCGATATCGAGAAAAATGACCTCACTCCGAGGCGTCATGACGTCCTTTACCGATATATCGTTAAGCTCCAAAGCATTAATGAGAATCCCACGCTCGGTCTCGGTGACCTCCTGCTCACGTTCGCTCTGCTCAACGAGCATAGCAAGTTCCTCCGAGCTATGGACCGCTTCGCCCTCCGACACAGGGTCGATCTTGAAAATATGCTTGAGGAGAAGGTTCGCGGTGCCATTGAGAAAGAAGATAGGCAACCTAAAGAACCAATAGAAAATATGCAGTGGCCGCGCGATGACGAGGCTCGTCGCCAGAGATTTCCGAATCGCGATCGACTTTGGAAGAAGCTCTCCAATAACGACATGGAGAAAGGTGAACGACCCCATCGCCGAGACATACGAAATTCCTTTGACCCAATTCTCGGAAAGCCCCAAGGGAAACAAAGAAGGCGCGACGAGCGACTCAATGAAGGGTTCACCCAAAAATGCGAGGGCCAGAGAGGCGATGGTAATTCCCAGCTGATTTGCCGAAAGATAGCCATCGAGATTACCCACGACGAATTTAGCAATCCCTGCCCTGCGCGGCTTGCTCTCAAGCTCGGCCTCGATCTGGCTCGGGCGGACTTTGACAATGGCGAACTCCGAAGCCACGAAAAAGGCATTCAGGAGGAGGAAAAAAGAAATCCCGAGAAGATAGAGCCCTGCTTCGCCCCAAGTTGGATATTCGGTAGGGGGCGGCGACGAGGCCGAAGCCAATATGAAAGGGAGATCAATCATCACCGCTTACATTTTTTCGTAAACACCATCGTCCTTCTTATGAAGAACGGTAAAACCCGCCTTCTTGGCATCCGAGTTAGAAAAGGGCTTCGCGGGAGTCGTCCTTGGTGAATTCACCTTAGAAATCACCTTGCGCACTGCATTGCGGCACATCGGGCACTTCGCAAGTGCCTCACGGTCGATAGGGCGGAAAAGCTCGAAACCTTTCGAGCAGATCCTACAACTAGAGTCCGGGTCCTCCGGACTTTCAGATAAATATTCGTAGATAGGCATGGGCGGAGCCGAATAATGGCCGTGCTGGGCACGTCAACAATCCAGACGCCCCATGCGATACTCTACCAAGAGGACTTTGTCACTCCGGGAATAAGGCCGTGTAAAGCCATCTGACGGAATGCAATCCGAGAGAGGCGGAAACGACGAAGGAAGCCACGGCGACGGCCGCTTACTTCACAACGGTTTACCAAACGTGTGGGGCTTGCATCACGAGGAAGCATTGAGAGACCGACATAGTCCTTCTCCTTCTTCAGTTGATGACGAAGGTCTGCAAATCTTGCAACGGTTTTAGCTTTGCGCTTGTTGCGCTCAATCCAGCATTTTCTTGCCATGGGACGGAGAGAACTATCGATTTCAGACCCGTAAGCAAGTCGAAATTGTAAAATTTCTTCATCCAACCCGCTTTGGCATTGCTTGAAAGGGTTCATTCGACGTATGCCCGCCTCCATGGAACGACCCGATGGCCGCACAGTTACTGATCTTCGCCCTATTTCCTTCACTCCGAACGTCGCTCCGCATGCCAATGGCTCGGTTCTGGTTTCCTTTGGAAATACTCGCGTAATATGCGCGGCAACTATTGAGGAATCTGTTCCTCGCTGGATGAAATACCAAGGCGTCAAGGGTGGCTGGCTCACCGCCGAGTATTCCATGCTCCCCTATTCAACCCACGATCGGAAGTCGCGAGACATCTCCCGCGGCAAGCTCGATGGCCGCTCATCCGAGATTCAGCGCCTCATCGGCCGCTCACTGCGCGCCGTGGTAGATCTTGGAAAAATCGGCCAACGCACCATCTGGGTCGATTGTGATGTCCTGCAAGCCGATGGCGGCACCCGGACCGCCTCAATCACCGGAGGAATGGTCGCTGTCGCAATCGCTCTGAATAAGCTCATGGGCGAGGGCAAACTTAAGGACTTCCCTGTTAAGAAGCTCGTCGCAGCTGTCAGCGCAGGAATCTACCAAGGCGAGGCAATCCTCGACCTTAACTACCCCGAGGACCGCGATGCCGCGGTCGACTTCAACGTCGTCATGACGGAAGACGGCCAATTCGTTGAACTCCAAGGCAGCGGTGAAGAGTCCACTTTCACCCCTGAGGAGATGGCAAAGATGCTCGAACTCTCGAAAAACGGCATCGAATCCATCGTGACTCTCCAAAAGGAAGCAATCATCGCCGCCGATCAAGCGGGCGCGGCAGACCTCGATTCTCTCAAAGACGCCTTTCAGTAGGCAATTCAGCCCTTTTCTCTTGCGGTGACATTCCTCGGGCGTAACTTCTGTTTGTGAGAAAGGCATTAGCGTCTTCCTCCAATAAAAAAATCGGGGCGCTTTTTCGGAACCTACCCAAACCATAACCAAAAAATGAAACTAACAAAAAAAATGATGCGCAAGGGCTTCACTCTCGTGGAGCTCCTCGTTGTTATCGCCATTATCGCGGTCCTCGCAGGCCTCGCGACTCCGGCGATTCTCAAAGCCAAGAAGAACGCTGACAAAGTTCAGACCATTAACAATGCCAAGCAAATTGGCCTTGCGATGACTGACTTCGATTCAAAATATGATAGCTACCCATCGGAGGATACTCGTATCCAACTCGAAGAAATCGGGCTGGAAGTTCCAAGCGGCGATGACGCCAATTCCTACCTCGCTCAGCTCATCGTGTCCGACTCGACTGATAGTGAAGAGATCTTCTACGCTAAAGGTGTCAAAGGCACCAAGAAAGGTGACGGGGTGAAAGACACCCGTGACGATATCCTTAAGCGTGGTGAGAATGGCTTCGGCTACGTGATGCTTTCCGGATCACAGGCTCTCTCCTCCAGCTACAGTGAAAGTGCCACTCCACTCATCGTCGCTCCACTTAAGAGCGGCGGACAGAATCCTGTCTTCGATGACAATCCTTACTCCGGATCCTATGTCTACCTTCGCGGTGATAATTCCGTAGCAACGGGAGACATCCAAAAAGAGTCCGGCAAAGCTCTCGTCAAGGGGCGCGGCCTTTCTGGTCTCTTCGATGACGGCCCCAAGAGTGTTTGGGATGACGAAGAGCCAGACGTCAAAGCTCCTATGGGACTTGATTAATTCTCTTCTTACGAAGGAAAAAATTCAACCAAAGGCGGACCTCCAGCAGGTCCGCCTTTTTTCTTACCCAGAAGTCAGCTACAACCATCGCCATGGACTCACCGCTTTGGCAACGCCTCCGCAAGCTCGACTGGACCGCAGCCGGCATCGCAGAAAAAGAAGCGCGCTCTGTCCAGAAGCTCATGCAGGACTTGGCCTCTCACAAGGAAGCACGCGCGATGAAAGCCAGCCAAAAACTCTGGAACATGCTTAAGCCCCCCACTCCGCTCGGTCCCGTCTTGGAACCCTTTCTCATTGAGGTCCGTGGTATTTCCACCCGAGCGGTGCGACGGGAGATCGATGATCTCCTAAAGCGAGCCGAGGAGTAAAGAGCATCCTATTTCACCTCTTTTCCTAGCTCATCTTTAGCCAGTTTTTTGAGGCGCCGATGATCCTCCTTCTTGAGAACCCCGCTCAACTTTCTCCCCTCGAAGCGCTCAAACTTCGCCTTGCCATCCTCCGCCACCACGAGCACTTCTTCCATCGGCCAATCATCGCTCCGTTGCGTCGCGAAAGGAATATCGGTGTTATGATGAGCTTGCAGATTTCCCATCGGATTACGGCCCCACGCGTAGCGAAAATGTACCGGATCAGGAACCATGGAACTGCTCAGCAAAATCATCTCCCTCTGCTTTTGAGGCTTCCCTTGTCCGTTTTTCTGAATCTCCAGATGCTCGGCCGTCGCAGGGTGAAACTTACGATCCACACCTGCGATCGCGAACCCCTCGATCACTCCTCCATCATCCACCCCACTCACCTCTTCATTCATTTCTAAAATGAGGCCTCCCTGAGTTCGCTTCATTTCTTGAAGCACCGGAGGATTCCAGCGGAGATCTTTCTCCATGCCGTATTCGGTTGCGAGCGCCCATCGCGCGATGCGCTCACCTGCTGGAATCTTGAGCTGAGGGTGATACCACCGACGTCTCAAATCGTATGTGCTGCTGAAGCCGATGTTTTCATCCCCCGCTTTGACGAGATCGAGATAGGTCTGATACTGCGCCTCCCGAAGAAAGGGACCTGCATTGGCCATCATTTCACTGTAATTCTCCAGTGTCTGCTTCGTGCCATCTGTGCAGAGCGAGAGAATCCCGAAGGGCATTTGGGGGTCGTTGAAGGCTTGTCTCCACGCAGCGATCATCTTCGGAAAAACAGCTCGATACATCTTGATCCCCTCGGTTCCCTGAAAGCAATTGTTATAGCCTTGGTGAAAGATCGCTCCCTTGACTGCCAGCCCTCTGACCGGGCCAATCATCCCCGCATAGCAACTCCCCGGACGATTATGATCTAAGGCTGGTCCAGGCTTAAGATCCGCTGGCATCGTCCGATCCGCTGGGATCTTCTTCCCCTCCTTTGTCATCCGCTCCACCCACTGATGGTGCTTCTTGATGCGATTTTTCAAATCCGCCTTGGCATCCCAATCGGCCACCTTCTGATCCCATTCCGTAAGAAGATTTTTGACGGTATCGTTCTTCATCTTTCGCAGCACCAGATCGGGCGTCCACGTCTCCACCGTCGTTCCTCCTCGGGAGATATCGATCACGCCGACAGGCACCTGGCTTGCCGTGTGAACACGCCGCGCAAAGACGTAACCAATCGCCGAAAGCTCCCGTGCCACCTCGGGCGAGCAGACATCCCAATCCCCTTTCCGAAAATGGCGACCGGACCAGCTACTCCACTCATGCAAGCGAGCAAACGAAGTCGTCATTTCCGGACCGGCAGCAACTGGAACCGTGAGAATACGAATCTTGGGATAGTTCGCGGAAACAATTTCCAGATTGCCATTCTCCACCTTCGAGAGCGGAAACTCCATGTTGCTCTGCCCCCCTAAAACCCATACATCCCCCATCAAAACATTTTCAAGGGTGATTGTCTTATCTCCACTTCTGATCGAAATGGTAAGCGGATCGTCGCTGGTAGGCAGCGCGGAAAGAGTCACCTTCCACGAGCGATCTACAGCAGCCTTCGTCGCCAGCACCTCCCCTTTCAATGTCACTACAACTTCCTCTCCAGCCTCAGCCCAACCCCAGATCGCCACCGGCTTATCCCGCTGAATCACCATGTTCGATTGAAAGAGGTTGTGGATCGAAAGCCCACCGCTGACAGCCGGCACCTCTATCACGTCTTCCCGAGGCATTTTTTGCGCGTTGAGCGGAGCCAAAAGGCAGGCGAGCAAAAAACCTGCGCACGCTATTTTAGAAAACTGCATCCAAGCAATACGCGGGACGATCCACAAGTGTATCGAAAGATCGTAACCTAGCCGTGATCCACCTTCTGAAGCCGATTCACAGACGCACTCCCCACGAGACAAAGGAGGGAAAAAAAGGCGAGAGCTGTCGTAGTCCCCAGAGACTGGGAAGCCGACCCTAACGCCCCCAAAAGAAGGATCATCACTGCAATTACAGTGTTACTCGCAGACACGTAGTCCGTCCTTCGCTCGTCACCACTCACATCAATCACGTAAGTTTTTCGCCCGATTCGCACTCCCGCATAACCTAGATTCAGGAGAAAAAACAGCACCGGCCAGGTCCATAAATTCGCCGCCAACGACGGCAGCTTCGCGCTCACCAGCACCCCTAGCAGGCCGACTCCTCCAGAGATGATCCCTCCAATCGCCATCGCAAGTCGACTCGATCTGTCACTCATGCTGCCCCAAATCCGAGAACTCACCGCTGAAGCAAACCCGCCCGCCAGCACAAAAGCCGCCAGCGATCGTAATTCGAAGCCCTCTTGTTGGGAAAGAATCACCAGATAAGGCGAACCAAGCGCCGAGCCCAACAGGAGCGTCCGGGTAATCACAAAGTTCCGTAGCACCCGATCTATCCACACCATTTTCAACCTCCCCTTCAGATCCCCAGCCAAATCCAGGGTCACCTTTTGCGACTCTTCCTCATTCATAAAAAAAAACACCAATGCCGAGATGAGATACAAAAGCGAACCTCCCAGAATCAGCCAGCCGTAGCTCATCTTGGAAGCGCTTTGATCAACTCCCAGCAACACAAAAAGGGCCGCTCCAAAACCAAGAACGCCTGAAATGGCGGCCGCGGTCCCCGTGATCCCTCCTCGCGCCCCCTTCGGCACCGTCTTGCCGAGCACATCCTTAGCAGAGATCGAACAAAGACATCGAGCCAAGGAAAAGAAGATCAGCGAAATGAGAATCGCCCAACCCGCTACCACCCCCTCGAAAAAGAGCGCGGCGAAACCCATAGTCATCAAACAAAGTGCCTGCCCCACCGCTCCCGCGATATAGACCCATTTTCGCCTGCGCACCCTCTTCACAAGTCCCGAGATAAAAGCCTGTGGGAGCATAGATCCTGACTCCCGAATCGGCACTAAGAGAGCTGTCAAAAAAGGAGGCGCTCCCACCACCCCCATCAGCCACGTGAGCACCGTCTTCGCATTACAGAGAAGATCGCCAAGCTTGCTGCTGGTCTGCCCGAGAATAATCAGTCGACCATTCCTGCGCTCCAGCGCCTTGAGTTCGGGACCTTCTGACATCAGGCAGTAGTCTAAAAATTAGAAATCAGGTGTCGACGGGAATCACACTGCTCTGACTTTCAGCTCCACTCGGAAAGAATATCAGCGCATGCTCAGCCTCGATGAAATTGTTCGCCTTTCTGATTCTCGCCTGCCTCGCACTGCCAACTCTCGCCGCAGAACTTTCTCCGCTCACCCTTTTCACGAAGCGCCACCCGGCTCACCCCGCGCACAAGTTCTTCCCCGATAAGATTTCCACTGCCGAGGCCCACGCCCTGATCACCGATGGCTCCTTTCTCAAAAGCCTCAAGCCTGCGGAAAAAAAGGCGCTGATCTCCTACCGCGACACCCTTGCCGCGAACTTGCTCGCAGCCGGTGATCCCAATTTCCCAGCGCCCGAGGGATACAATCACCAAGACCACCTCGGTTGGTCGCTTTTTATCCACGGCGACCTCCTAAAAAATCACCCACGCGAAACCCAGCGCGCGGTCCACCTACTCCGCGATCAACTTCAAGACATTATCGACCGAGTCCCCGCCCCCGCGGTCGCTTACCTTAAAAAAGTCCCCCTCTACTTCTCCCCCTCGGCCGATGGCCACGGTGGAGCCTGCCACCATCCCAGCTCCGCTTGGCTGAAGAAAAACAACTTCCCCGTGGAAATGGCGAAGACCGTCGAGTTCTCGAACATTCTTAGGTTCGAGCGCGAGACCATGCGCATGCCGAACTTCGCGCTCCATGAGCTCGCTCACGCCTATCACAATCACCTCCTCGGCGATGACCATCCCGCGATCTTAAAGGCCTACCAAGCCGCTAAAAAATCCGGACGCTTCAACAACCTTCCCAAACGCACTGGCGACCCCAAAAATCCGCTCAAAAAGAGCAATGGCCCGACCTACGCGATGACCAATCAGATGGAATATTTCGCCGAAACCACTGAGGCTTACTTTGTCGAAAATGACATCACCCCCTACAACCGCGCCTCACTCCGCGAGATGGATCCCAAGGTTCTTCCTGTTCTCGAAAAAGTCTGGGGCGTGAAGAAAACCAAGAATGTCCTTCTCACCTCCAACCGCATCCTTTTCCTCGGCGACTCCATCACTGCCTCACGTGACTACGTCATCGACCTTCAGGCCGCGCTCCACCTGGAAGGCTACGCCCCTGAGATTATCTCCTCCGGACTCCCTTCCGAGGGCGTCACCGGCCTCTCTGAGCCCAAGCACCCCTTCCCCCGCCCCAATGCCCACGAGCGCCTCGCTCGCGCACTCGAAAAGGCGCGACCTGATCTGGTCATCGCTTGTTATGGAATGAATGACGGCATTTATCACCCCTTCTCGCTCGAGCGCTTCGCCGCTTACCAGAACGGCATCCAGCATCTCATCGATGACGTCACCACTTCCGGAGCCAAACTCATCCTCGTCACTCCCCCACCCTTCGATCCGCAAGCTGCAAAGAACCTCGTTCCCATCAGCGCGAAAGAATTCAACTGGACCCAAGTCTACGAGCACTACGACCGCGATGTCATTGCGCCCTACGCTCGCTGGATTCTCGCACAGAGAGATCAAGTCACCGCCGTGGTCGACGCCCACAGCCCGATCAATGCCTACCACATCGAAAAGAGAAAAACGGATCCCAAGTTCACCCTCTCAAACGACGGCGTGCATATCGATCGCGCCGGTCACCGCCTCCTCGCTTCTGCCATTTATAAAAGTCTCCTCCAAAAACCTCTTCCGGAACTTCCTGAGGACCTTGTAAAATACATCACGAGCCGCCAGTGCATCCTCGCACCGGCATGGCTCAGCCACATTGGTCACAAGCGCCCCGGCACAAAGCCTGGTCTACCACTGGCAGAGGCCCAAGCAAGGGCCGCACAGGTGCTGCGCTAGAACCTAGGCACCGAGCTTCCGCAGGAGATCAAAGGAGTAGATCCCGCTGCTGTGCCCGTCTGCCCAAAAGGGCTGTAGGGCGTAGCCTCCTACCACTTGGTATTTCACGAGTGAAAAGCTACGAGCAGGATCGTGCGTGACCTTTGGCACGAGAACTTTCCCTGTCACATCTGGTTCTCCTTGGCAAGCGGCACAGGGGCAGTCCTTACGCATGGCTTCTAGCGCGAGATAGCTCTCGGAACCATCGCCCCAGGCGAGTGCCAGTTCCGCACCGATCACGACGGCATTTTTTAAAGTAACAGGAGTCATTTTTTAGAGGGATTCCAAGCAGCCCGCGCACCAAAGATCGCCGAGCCCACGCGAACGATGGTCGAGCCTTCCTCAATCGCAACTTCATAATCACCGCTCATTCCCATGCTCAGCTCGGGCAAAGCCAAACCAGAGCGCTGGCGCAGATCTTCCTGAAGCGCTCGCATCTTAGCAAACCAAGGTCGGGCTTCTTCTTGGCTCTCTACTCTTGGCGGGATGCACATCAGTCCCTGCCAGGAAAAGTTTCCAAAGCCACAAAGCTCGTCGAGATTTTCGATTAGCTCTTCCTTTGAAAAGCCGCCCTTACTCTCTTCTCCCGCAAGATTCACCTCAAGAAAAACACGAGGCTTCAGCTCCAACTCGCCTGCAACCCGGTCGGTAAAACGAGCCAGCTTCAATGAGGAAATGCTATGCACCACTGGGAAGAGCGGGAGAACCCTACGCACCTTATTACTCTGAAGGGTGCCGATGAAGTGCCACTCTAATTCGGGAGACATCGCTGGAATTTTTTCCTCTCCTTCCTGAAGGCGATTTTCCCCAAAAACCACCTGCCCAGCATCCGCCGCTTCCTGCACCACTTCAGCGGGCCAAGTTTTAGAGACCACCATGAGCTTCACCTCCTCCGCACTACGACCTGAGCGCAGCGCTGCCGAAAGAACTTGAGCGCGGACTTGCGTGAGGTTTTCGGAGATCTGGCTCACGGCTTTTTCAACGAGATGAGATCGCGGAGCACTTGCAGACCTTCGCGCTTCACCGCATCGATCCCACTCGGCCATTCCGGAGTATCATCGAGGTCTCCGATGTCATCTTTAGCTCGGCGCATATGACGCTGATCGTCCTCATCGTGATTCACAATCGGCAAAGTCTCCTTTTGAAGATCATCAAGAGTGAGACGATAAATGCTGAAGGACTTTTTGTCTGCTTCTCCGATCGCCTTAAAGCGCTCACGACGTTCACGATTTCGTGCCTTCCGACGGGTTTCGTTTTCCTCTGTCTCGGCTTGGCGCTTCACTTTATTGAGTGAGATGCTGTTTTCATCAATGCGCTTCTTTACGCGAGTCATGTCCTCACGAACGTATTGAAAGTCTTTACTGTCTTTAAGGCGTTCTTCGCTCCTTTTCGTCAACTCACTGATCGGAAGGTTGTCTTTAGGAAGAGGCTTAAACCTCGAAGCGGGGGGAATGACATCGTGCTCAAGCGCGTGGCGAGCATGAGCCTCACCGACCTCCAATACATCAGTGATCGCAGGAAGGTGAACATCAGGCACGACTCCGTCATTTTGAGTAGAGCTCCCCGAAGGACGGTAATATTTTTGAATCGTAAGCTTCAACCCTCCCGCACGGTTTCGATCACTCCACACCGGGAGATAACGACCGATTGGCAGAATCTGCTGCACCGTTCCTTTTCCGAAGGTGCTCGCACTTCCGACGATCACGCCACGATGATAATCTTGAAGCGCCCCTGCGAGAATTTCACTGGCCGAAGCACTTCCCTTGTCAGTCCAAACAACGAGCGGACCATCATAAAGAGGCTTACGGAATCCTGCATTAAGTGATTCAGTCTGGCCACCGGTCTGCTTAATCTGAACGACCGAACTACGGGAGCCATTGAAGAAGCCCGTCATACGACGCACCTCATCGAGGGAACCACCGCCGTTTCCGCGGATATCAAGCGCGAGGCCATCGATGCCCTCTTTCTTGAGGCGCTCGACAAGCTGCTCAACGTGAACTGAGACATTCCGCGAGCGGTCATCGCGATCAAAGTAGAACTGAGGAATCTTAACGACGCCTAACTTGATCTCTTGATCACCATTCTTATAAACGAAGATCTCAGCTGCGGTCAGCTCCTCCTTCATATCGACGGGTTCACGTCCGATGACGATCACTCGAGTTTCTCCGGCCGCTCCATCAGCGGGCTCAACTTTGAGTGCTACTTCTGTGTTCTCTTCACCGCGAATTTTTTCAACCACCTTATCAATGGTGAGGAACATAATATCGGTCCAATTCCCATCGTTCAACGAATCGACTGCAATGACACGGTCGCCGAGCTGAAGCTCACCCGCCTTGTCTGCCGGGCCGTTGTTGACGATCCCCTCAATCTTCGTCGCGCCGTCGTCCTCCGCTCTTAGGAGAGCACCAATCCCAACGAGCTTGTTGCTGATATCGACATTAAATTGCTCACTTTCACGAGCACTGAAATACTCGGTGTGCGGATCTTGAGAATGAGCTACGGCACTTAAAAAGTAGTTCGCAACATCCTCAGCATCAGCTTTTTCGATCCCCTGAAGAAAACGTTCGTAGCGCTGGGCCAGCTTCTCTCGAGCCGGAAGCTCATCCTTAAGTGGGCTCTCTTTCCCCTGCTCTTTCGCCCGTGCCTCTATATCGTCACGGCGGATTTGCTCGGAGAGAAGACCAGCTTCGAGTTGGAGCTTCACCACCGTATTTGCGGCAGCAGAATCCTCGGGCCATGGAGCCTCCTCGCGGTCCCTCATAATCACAGCATCACTCTCGAAGGTAAATTTTCCGTCCTTAAGAAGTGCCTTAATCGCCTCAACCCGCTCTTTAACCCGCTCCTGATAGCGCCTGTGAATGACTTCAGCCATGCTGATGGCCTCTTTGCTGATAATGAGATCTACCACTTTACTCCGATATTTCGTTGAAAACTCGTCGATATCACCCTGAACGAAGTAGATTCGGGAAGGATCGAGATCATGGATGTAGTCATCGAAAATTCGCTCACTCATCTTTTGGTCGAACTCCATCCGAGCATAGTGCCCATTCTGAAGTAAACGAATCACCTCTTGGCCAACGAGGTCAAAATCGGCAGCTTGGGAGCTACAGCTTGGGAGAAGCCAGAAAGCAGCAAAGGGAGCAAGGGCCCAACGAAGAGTTTTCATAATCAAAAATCCGCAATTCACCGGAATTGTCTACGGCAAAGTCCACCAAAATACGCGGTCTGTCCAAGCCTTTCGCGAGACAAGAATGCTACAAAAAAGCTGCCACCCCAAAGGGTGACAGCTTTTGAAAATAAAATGAGCTTCCCCTACTGACCTTTCCAGTCTTTTTGAGGAACCTCGATCATGTCGCCAGGTTTCACCTGAATCGCCTTCGCTTTATCCTCCTTGAGGTTGTAGTTGAAGACTCGACCAGCCCGATAGAGCTTTACCCGCGTGATCGCGCCAAACGGCGTCTCGCCTCCAGCTGCTTGAATAGCGCCATAAAGGGTCATCCCATTCATCCACGGCTTTGCTCCTGCACCCTTGACCTGACCACCAACGGTGTAGGTCTTAGCTGCGAGCTGAGTATCAGTCGGAACAATCACAGAAAAACTGGGGTTCGTGTAAATTCCAGCACTCCGATAAGATGCGGCAATTGACTGGGCAAGCTGATCAGGAGTTCTACCAGCTGCACGAACAGCTCCGATAATCCACATCCTAATCGTGCCATCCCTAGACACTTGATAGGTGCTATTGAGACGACTTTGTTCTGCTGGAGGGAGACCTGTTACCGAGATGCTCAATGTCTGGTTGACCGTGATCTGCGCACTCGCAAAATTGACGAGGAGAAATCCGATAAGGGAGATAAGTAATGATTTCATATTTTTAATTTGGGGTTTGCCTAGTAGAGGTCTTCTTTTGAATCAGAAGAGCGAGGCGCTCCTGAATTCATTGGTTGCTCGATGGGAGCAGAGGTTGCGGGAGCCGCATTTTCATCCATCGCACTTGGCGCATAGTAGGTGTAGTAACTGGTGTAGTATTGATACTGGCTATCACTACGGACATCCACGTTATTCAAGACAACTCCAATCACCTGACCACCCACATTTTCCACAGCCTGCTTCACGCGAAGCAGCATGTTACGGGGAAGCTTACGGTGCTGGACCACAACCATGGTGAGATCTACTTCACTCGCCAGCACGGCCGCATCACTCACACCAAGAATTGGTGGTGAGTCGACGAGGACCAAGTCAAAGCGCTGCTTCACATCTTGAAGAAGCTCAGACATACGACGGGAATTCAGAATTCCGGCAGCATCGGCAGGAAGGATTCCAGACGGAAGGAAGTAGAGATTATCTACCGGAGTCTGAAGAATAACATCCTCAAGCGCGAGGTCCGTCGTGAGGTAGTTGGTCAAGCCAACTGAGTTATTGATGTCAAAGAAAGTGTGGAGACGCGGACGTCGAAGGTCGGCATCGACCATCAGGGTAGTGTAACCGCCTTGAGCACACACATAGGCCAAATTGACCAAGGTCGTGGACTTACCTTCACCTGCACCACCAGAGACAACGGTGATTGAGTTGTCCTCTGGATTCTTTCGGTTGAACTCAATATTTGTCCGAAGAATTCGATAAGCTTCGGCGTCGGGGCTCATGCCACTCTGCTTGTGGAGAACTCCAACGTCTTTTGGAATCACCGCAAGAACAGGAACCTGAAGGTAGCGCTCGACGTCCTCAAGACTCTTCACCGAGGTATCGAGGTGCTCCAGAAGAAAGGCAATACCGATTCCGAAGATAAGGCCAACACCGGCACCCAGGACCAAATTCAAAGTCACATTCGGAAAAACAGGGTTTTTCGCGAGCTTGGGAAGTTCGTGGGGAGTAATTGGGGTCCGTGGCATTCTCAGGAGGACTCGCTGCTCCTGCTGCTGGACCTTCATTGCCCGAAGAAGTTCCCGCGATTGCTCATAATCGTCCTTGGCAGAATTGTATTCGTGCTGTCGAATCGAGAGACTAACGGTGTCACCCTTTTTCTCATCAACAGTCTGCTGCATCCGCTCAACTTGGCGATCGATCAAATTAATTCGTGTCGTTAAGACATCCTTCAATGAAGTCACTGCTGACTCCGCATCCCGCATCAGGTTCGCTGCCCGACTCCGCAGACCGGTTACAGAAGGATGGTTCAGTCCCAATCCCTGTGCTTTAGCGTCATCCATCTCTCGATTGGCTTGAAGATACTGGTCATAGAAAACACTCACCTGATTTTCAGGGAGTTCAAGACCCGCCGCTGTCGGTATCATCTCCTCTGAACTTGTTTTCACCAGTTTATCGATCTGAATCTTAAGCCGATCACGATCTTGCTTGAGTTTTTCAAGGCTCTGGTTTGCCTGCTCAAACATGCGCTCCTCTGACTGACCAACCGGGTTACCGCTCCGACCATCAAAGTAAGGAATGCCATATTGTTGAATCAAAACAGTCAGTGTTTTCTGACGTTCGTTGACAAGATCACCATGGCTCTGGAGCTCTGAATCCAAAGCTGTCAAGGCCTTCTCTGCTCGGTCCATCTCGGTTCTGTTCCGGCGTGTGATGTATGCGCTCGTCGTCGCCTTGCAGATGTCCTTTGCATCCTCAGCATTGGCATGACGCACTGAAATCTCGATGAAGTCGGTTCCCCTTTTTGGTTCTGCATTCACAATTTGAGAGAGTGTTTTGACCACTTCCTCGATATCCATATCCCAGCGAGTCGCCAAATCAAGAGCTTCAGCTGCTTCGATGAGAGTCTGAGCAGCAGTAATCGTCTCGAACTCGTTTTCAATATAGTTACGAGTGGCAAACGAACCAGCGCTCATCTGCGATCCGCCGGGTCTCGGTGCAATTGCGATCATCGAAGGATGAACTTGAACCACTGCCGAACTCTGGAACTTACGAGGCATTACCGAGGTAATGACTGCCGCTGTCATGAAGACGAGCAGGAAAGTTAACAGAATCACGCCGTAGCGATTCTTGATCACCTGCCAGTAGTCGATACTACCGCCTGTCTCAGCTTGTTGTTGGGGCTTTGATTGCATTGAAGAGTGGGGTTTGGTCTAAAAGGGAGCTTACTACAAGATTGATCTCAAGCAAAAAAAAGCTCCCGCAATGTAAAGACATTGCAGGAGCTGTTTTGTTCAGATTTTTCTGAAAAATTTAGAAGGTCGCGCGAACCCCAAGGGAGAATCGGTTACGATCATACTCACGGGCATTGTTATCGGAGCCAAGGTCCTCGAAGTTGTATGTTCCGTTGAGGTAAACGTTTTCAGCAACTTGAAGATTAAAACCAACAAATGCATTGAAGAGGTCCTCGTCAATACCGGGCGCAACATCGTCCGAGTAGTCTAAGAATTGGTAATTGATACCGCCTTGGAGCGAGAGGTCCTGAGATACCTGATAATTACCTGTTACTCCGAAGCGAAGTGTGTTTGCATCGTCATAAAGCACACCACCGATGTTACGGGCATAGTCCTCGACAGAATAGCGACCATAGGCACGAACGGAAAGTTGCTCGTTCACTTGAGTATTCAGTGCTGCTTCAAAGGACGGGCTTGTCGAACTACCGTCGGCTGAACCATCAACTTCGCGGATTTGGACACCACCTCGTAAGATACCGACAGTATTAGGGCTGAAACGGTGCTCGATACCAGCCAGAATAAATTGATTCTCACTATCAGCGCTTGAATTATCAATGTCCCTCTCCGAGTAGCGATAGGTAAGTGTCGCTACAGTTTGTGGAGAGAGCTGGTAACGGAAGTCATTGTAAAACGTTAAACCCGAGACATCATTGGCTCCAGTGTTGTCATCATCATAAGTGATACCGTCAAAAATGACTCCAGTGTATGTTCCAAGACGCTCACTCCAACGGTAGCCGACGCTATTATCGGAACTCCAACGAAGGTATGCACCAGTTTGACGAGCGGCAGTAGTTCCGACCGAGTAGTCAGGCTGATACTCAAAACCGACATAGTTACGACTTGAGAAACGAAGACGGTCGCTAACGCGACGAGTCCAGTTCAAGGTCAGGTTACCAGTAGGCGTAGACTGATCAACAGAAACCCTGTTAGGAGCAACTCCGTAGTCGAGATCGTCGAAATAGTGAACATAGCCTACTTGAGCGGAGAATTCGACACGATCTTGGGGGGCTTCGCTGAGGAAGGAAGCACCAACGTAACCAACAGCGTAGACAGATTCGTTAGAATCGTTACCAATTGGAGTAGGGTTATCATCATAACCAATGCTCGCTCCGACCACCCATGTAAGAGGGAGCGACTCGGAAGTTTCCTCAGAAGGAGCAAGGTCGAAGAGGGTTTGAGCGCAGAGGCTACTCGCAGAGAGTAATCCGATTGCAGTTGCAGTAATTTTTTTCATTAAAGTAATTTTGTTGTCGTATTTCAGATTGAAGAGACACCACTAATCCTCGTCAGTAGGCGAAACGGTCGGCGGCGTAACAACGGGCGGGAATGTAGGAGGGAGACCTGGAGGAAGAAGCGGGAATCCACCTGGGCTTCCTGGACGAGGACCGATTGGATTCTCATTGCCATTATTTGGGAAGTCGAGCGGGTTAGCACTAGCGACCGGATCACTTGGGATGACACCTTTGGAAAGACCACCTTTTTCGGAGTAGCCACCATCACCACCGGCGAAGTCATACTTTTCAACAACCGCCTGAACATCTGCGCCTGCATCTGGGGCAGTAGCAATTGCACACTGAGCAATAATGCGAAGCATTGAGGGAGCCTCATTAATGGCAGCATCAACGATTTGAGCGACCATTTTCTTCTCAGCATTGGAAGCAAGGATAGCAGCCTTCACGACCTCGCAAGCGCAGGACTCGTTGGCAGCAATCTGGGTTGTGACGATCTCAAGGACTTTGTCCACATCGGCAGCAACAGCCGCCTTGACGGAGTTACTCACCTTGACGCAGTCAATAGTGTCAGCTTGAGCGAGTGGAGCGGCTGCGAAGAGCAGTGCTGTAAGCGCGAATTTCAGCGTGTTTTTCATTGTTTTGGGTTCTTTCTTTGGGTGAAAAATTGTTTCTAAGTCTTTTATTAACAGCGGGTAGAGAGAATCGAACTCTCATGATCAGCTTGGAAGGCTGGAGCTTTACCATTAAGCTATACCCGCGACTATTGGAGTTGTTTTACGGCTCCAGCATAAGCCGTGCAAGTCTTTTTTGGGATATTTAAGAAGGAAATTTGGCGAGCGGGATGCAATTTCGTGAAAGCTACTAGGGTTCAATGCCATCCTGACAGGCGGCCTGTATTGATCAATATTATCCCTAAAAGAGATTTAGAGGCAAGTAGGATGGTCCAAGAAAACCCAAGGAACCTCAAAAGCCCGTCCAACTTCCGCTGCTGTCTTTTTAGGCCCAAAAGTCTCGGTAGCGTAGTGCCCGCCGTAGAGAAGGTTGATCCCTATTTCCTCAGCCAGGGGAGAACTCCAGTGGGGGCCCTCTCCGGTTATAAAGGTATTGATGCCCTGTGCCGCAACGGCTTCAACCTTGCTTCCAGCTCCTCCTGTGATGATTCCGATCCTCCCAACTCCACTCTCTCCCGGACCTTGGGCTAAGACGGGGCCGCCCAGAAGAAGAGATAGGCGCTCCTCCAGCTCGGCAAGACCAAGATCAGAAGACACCGAGCGTCCTAACATCACCCCTTTCCAGTCAAAAAAGGGCGTTGTTTCCCCCAGCTCCAAGCCCTTTGCGAGGAGAACGTTGTTCCCCCAGCTCGGATGAATATCGAGAGGAATGTGTGAACTATAGATCGCGAGACCATGATCCATGGCCTTCTTGATTTTTTTAAAAGTAGGCCCAATAAAGGGACGGACACCTTGCCAGAACATCCCGTGGTGCACGATGAGCAGGTCCGCATCAGCCGCGATCGCCTTTTCGATCACTGGAAGGCTCGCGTCTACAGCAGCTGCAACCTTAGTCACCCTCCCTTCATTCTGAAGCTGAAGACCATTATGTGCTCCTCCATAGTCAGGAATCTCATCCGTGCGGAGCTCGTCCTCTAGGAACTCAATAATTTCATCCAAATTAGCCATGGGCTAATTCAAATACCGGAGCCTTCATTCGCCAACTCGAAAGTCTGCCAACTCCCTCGGCCAGCCACTACTCACTTCGACCACTTCGTTCTTCCAAGTGAAGCTCATTCCACTCCCGTGAAGCGCTTGACGATCTAGAAGTAGCTTTTTCTCAAGAGCAGGAGACCACCCATTTTCAACAAACTCCAGATAAGAGGAACCATCTCCTCCATAGATTTTATCACCCACGATGGGATGCCCCAAGTGCTCCAGATGCACCCGGATCTGGTGAGTGCGTCCTGTCACTGGTTCACAATTCAAGACAGAAAATTTCTCTCCCAATCTCGAGAAGATCTCTTCAATTACGAATTTTGTCGTACTTTCCTTCCCCTCTTGGTGAACCATCTGCCGAACCCAGATCCTACTGTCCTCCACCTCACCCTTTCGGCGTAGCGGAGCATCGACCTCTTTCTCCTTCCACTCGGGCCAGCCATGGACGATTGCTCGATAGCTCTTCTGAATCTCTCTTCGCATCATCATTTTTCCGAGAGCTCCCGCGCTTTCACGGGTCCGTGCGATCAGAACACAGCCGCTCGTCTCGCGATCCAAGCGATTAATGATAAAGAACTCCTCGCCCGGCCAGCGAGCCTGCATCTCTCCCAAAAGCGTGCGTTCAGGCCGATCATTCGTAGGATGCACAATCAGCGGCGCTGGTTTATCGACAACCAACCAGTCATCAGAGCTCGCGAGCACCTTGAAGTCGGTGCGGGGCGCAATGAGAGGAGTCACTCCGCGAATATCCCTCGACCGATCCGCCTCGCCAATCTAAAAACCCGCCATGTCCCACATGGAGCACACTCTCGCGAGCGAAGCCACGCTCGAAGGCACCTCTTTACACACTGGTGAAAAAGTCACCCTCACCCTGAAGCCGGCCCCAGAGGGTTATGGTTTCAAGTTCCGCCGCGTCGATCTCCCCGACAAGCCCTTTATCGATGCCGATGTCTCAAAGGTCCAGACCGTCGAACGGGCCACCACCCTCGCAGAAGGTTCGGTCAAGGTTCACACCGTGGAGCACGTCCTTTCCGCTCTTGTCGGCCTCGGCGTCGATAATGCCCTCGTAGAAATGGACGCCAATGAGCCCCCGATTGGCGATGGCTCTTCTCGCCCCTACGTGGAACTGATTCAAAAAGCGGGCCTTCTTGAGCAAAGCGTCCCCCGTCAAATTTGGGAGATCCGCGAGCCCATTCATCTTGAAGTCGGCGACGGCTCCCTCATCACCATCGTCCCGGACAAGGAATTCCGCGTCTCCGTCACCAACGTCGGAAAAGACGGCCGCTTCGTGCAATATTTTTCCTCCGTAGTGAATCCCGAGACCTACATCAAGGACATCGCGCCCGCCCGGACCTTTACTTTCTACGAGGACATCAAGCCCCTCCTCGACAAAGGGCTTATTAAAGGCGGCTCGCTTGAAAATGCCGTTGTCGTCCGTGGCGAGGAGATCATGTCCAAGGAGCCGATGCGTTTTAACAACGAATTTGCCCGCCACAAGGCCCTCGACCTCATCGGCGACCTCATGCTTTCCGGCAAAAAGTTCCTCGGCCACGTCATCGCCGTCGCCCCCGGGCACGGACCGAACACCGGGATGGCAGCCGCTATTAAAAAGGAATATGCCGCGATGCGCTCGATGGTTCCCCCGCTCAAGCTCCCAGAGGGCGAAGCGGTCCTTGGGCCAGAGGATATCCTTAAGATCCTCCCGCACCGCTATCCCTTCCTCCTCATCGACCGCGTCACCGGCTTCTCCTCAGAAATGAAGTGCACCGCGATCAAAAACCTCACCATGAACGAGGAATTCTTCCAGGGTCACTTCCCCGGCCATCCCGTCATGCCCGGAGTTCTTCAACTCGAAGCGATGGCACAGACTGCATCGATCCTGATCATGCGCCTCCCGGACAACCAAGGAAAAATCGGCTACTTCCTCAGCGCCAATAACGTGAAATTCCGCAAGCCTGTCGTCCCCGGTGATACCCTCTTCATCGACGCTGAAATCACCAAAATGCGCCGCAACATTGGCCAAGCGGTCGCCACCTGCTCGGTCAATGGCACGATCGTCTCTAGCGCTGAGCTTAAGTTTGCCGTGATGTAAGCCAGCTTCACTTATCAGCCCAGCCATCACTGGCTGATCGTATGCCTCCCCTTTTTTACGAAAAAGGAGAGGCTTTTTCTTATCAGGATACCTCACCGACTGGTTTGTCCTTTCTTCAGGCCCCTCGTTTCGACTAATCCTCTTACTGATAGTTTTTTCCTTCTATCTTAGGAAATCTACACCCTCTCCTTGAACGGTGAAAAATTATTCTTTCCCATCGTGGCGTTCCCCGCTTCGGCAGCTCTGTGCGCTCCCATCTCGAGAACCATCACCAAAAGGCGGTAGAAGACGACCTCACTCAAAAAGTTGAGAACATCCTCGCTAAGCGGAGCCTCTCTCATGAAAAAATCACTTTTACGGGGCGCCAACTTACCAACACTGATCTCGATCCAGCAATCGCAGGAGAGCTTGACGGCATCATCGCCGCCTACATCCCCCCCCAAAACCCTTCCCCGCCCCGAACTCACCTCGAGGATCCAGATCGTGAAGACTCGAGATGACACCATCGCCGGAGGCGTGCCGGATAAAGACCTTCACGTCGCCATCCTCAATACTGCCCGGCGCCCCTCATCCCCGCAAGGCCGATCACGTAACATCGTTGACCACCTTGAGACTATGAGTCCGCTCGAGCATCTCCTGCGCGGGCTCCCTGCCGAGTCCGCCGAGTCCGCTCTCACCGGCCAACTCCTCCAGCCCCATTATTTCTAAGTCACCCGCAGCGCAGAAGAGATCACCCTCCGCCAACTTGTCGAATCCTCAAGCCAACATCCCCCTATTAAGGATGATACCACCATCGCACTGAGACCTTTCGATACTTGGGGGAGCCTCCACCCCGAGTAATTCCTCCCCGCTTTTCTTGATCATAGCAACGGCCCTGCCGAACTTCACTGCCTGCGCCAACAGATCCACGCTCAAGCCACGTTTCCCGAACGAGAAGACCATACCACCATCAATCGCCTCATCCACGATCTCCCGCTTCGCATTGTCCGCCAAACAAAGCTCAACCTTCTCCCTCAGCCTGAACCCGAGCCACTGGTGATGGAGACCGCCCCTGAAGCGACACCAGCGGCTACCCTTCCGGCCGAACCTGATCTTGAGAAAGAGCCTCCGGAGAAATCAGATGACGGTTCGCCGTCAAATTCATGAAACAACCTTGATGATAAAAAGTTTTTAAATAAAATAGAGATGCTCATGAAAGCTTACCCCCTTACCTCCGCCCTATTCGCGGCAACTTCCCTGAGCGCATCGGCATTCTCTGTCGATTTTAACGACCTCGTCGGTCAGACCATTCAAAATCCTGCCGCCGCCGGCGAACTGAATCGTTTCGAGATCCTCGTCCCGGGCTACGGCTCAGTGACCATATTAGCAAATTCCGGAAAGACCCTTGCTCTCGGACAGTCATTCTCGAATGATACCACCGCAATAAACTCACTTGAGTTTGACGACGAAGACTCGGTGACCGTCCGCTTTAATGGACCAACTGCGATTAATATCGATTTCGACTACGTCGGCTTCAGTTTCGGAGATGATTTTGATGTTATCGCAGTCGCCAACCCGTCGATGGATACCGATTACATCATCCAATTCGAGACCACCTTACAGGATGGCAGCGCCGCCCTTCGGGAGATCAGCTTTGACGCCGTCCCTGAGCCATCGACCGCTCTTCTATGCGGGTTGAGCCTCCTCGGCCTCCTGCGGCGCCGTCGCTAAGGCAGACTTCAGCTTCATGAGCCCTCGCTTTTTTAAGAAGTGGGGCTTTTTTAGGGTTCTCTCTATAAAATACCGCCGGCGGGAATCGAACCCGCACGACCTAGGGTCAATGGATTTTAAATCCACAGCGTCTACCAATTCCGCCACGGCGGCATTTTATAGAGAGACTGGAGGTTGAGTGCCAAGTAGCTTCCAACCAACGGAGAGTGACTTATAAGAGCGGAGCGACGGGCGCAAGCTTAGGGTGACTCGATCGTCGTGATCGCAACGTTCAGAAGCTGATCTAGCTCAGCATCACCCTTCCCTTTCGCCGCTCTCAGCGCTGGAAGGCTCTTTGCGGTGCCTATTCTCCGCAGGAGACCCGCCGCGGATTTCTTGATGGCTACTGGCGAGTCCGCAACATGAAAGATGAGTCGGGTCTCAGCTTCGGCACCCAATGATTGATACTGCTCGGACCAAGTCTCGGGATTCTTAATCCACATGCTATCAATGATTAGCGCCACTTCAGGAGAGCCGTTTGAAATGAGATATTCCACGATCGATTTAGGAATCTCCTTATTATTCTCGCTCCAGCTGGTGGCGATGGCGCCGACTTTCCCGGCAACCTCTTCATCCTTTGGAGCCCAAGCTGCGAGGGCACGTCCGACGGAGGAATAAAAGACATCACCAGTCTCAGGCTGACCGAGAAGGGAGATGAGTTTATTTAGGATATCAGGCTTGTGACGCTTGGTCGCATCAGCAGGCATCGCGCCGAGACGCTGGACCGCATTTTCGATGCGTTCTGCGCTGATATGGGTCAGCTCATTGAGATTCGCTTCGCAGAAAAGCTCATTGTAGGGGTCGCTCAGCTGCTTGTGGGTGGACGCTCCGGGACCGGAGAAAAGAGAGGTCGTGACTTGAACATTAATGACCCGCTTTTCAGGAAGGGTGTCCACTTTTCCTAATTCCGCGCAGAGTTCTGCTATTTCGTCGAAGGACTTGGGGATGCCCGGGATGACGATGAGACGCGCATTTGTCCCCTCTCTCTCATAGCCCACGAGAGATTTTGTAGGAGGGATGAAGAGCTTGCGGGAGAAAAAGCTTTCGATATCAGGGATGTAGCTCGGTGTGATCGGACTCAGGTAGATTGCGACAACCCTGTCTCTCCCATCAATTCCTTTCTCGACATCGCTCTCCTTCTTCATCGCCCGCTCGACGGCGTCATAACCAATTTTTTGAAGGTAGACGTCTTGTTCAGTCTCGAGAAGGCCCGCTGGCTCATCCACCTTAGGAGTTGTTGTGCGAGCCGTTAAATCTCCACCACTCCTCGGCGTAAGATGAACAGGCGTCAGGAGGATGAGAGCCAGGACACCGGCGAAGAGCACAACAGCCAATAAAATGGCCCGATTCCGCCAATTCTTGGCACCCGCGACGATCAAGCCACTTCCGATGAGAGAGACAAAGCACCCGAGTAAAAGACGCTTATTCAGGTCCACATCTTGAAAGGTCCCTGATGGGCCGGATCCTAGAAAAAAGACGACCGCAAAAAGCAGAATTAGCGCGACTCCGCTAAGAGCAGCAAAGGTCTGGGCCGGAGTGCTGGGCATGATGGCGTCTGCGTCCACCTGCGGGGTATATTGGGCGCGCTCAAAATTTACCGAAGAATCCTCGATGACTGGGGTGCGGCCGAGGCGATCGAGCAACGCATCCTGATGCTCACCCGGGTAAAAGCGCTCTTTCTCGTGCACGATGGTCTTATCGGTCGCCTTGAACCGGTTATCACAGGCTCCACATTCGACTGTTTTTCCGATGAGGTCATCATTTGCGCGGAAGCGGCGCTCGCAGGCGGGACACTGGATCTGAAGGTTCATTCGATAAGGGAAACTTTAGGCTAAAGGAAGTCTCTCCCTTGTAGTCCTGCTTAACAACCTTTCCGTTCAAAAAAAGATTGAGTTTTTTATGACAGCTTCTGCTTACCGGGGAGCTCGATCTTGCCGATCTCAGCCATGATACGGTCTGAGAGGACTTGGTAACCATCGCGGCCCTTCGCGGCCAGCTCCTCGGCGGTGAACTCAATCGGGTCGCCCACGACAATGGTGATGGGCCGGAGACGGAGGCGGCCACTGCCTCGTGGGAGGCACTCGCGGGGACCGAAAAGACGCATGGGCTGCACGGTCGCCTTGCTCTTCGCGACAATGAGTCCGATGCCAGCTTCGGCAGGCCCGAGCTCGCCATCAAGGGTGCGCGCTCCTTCTGGAAAAACGACGACGCGCTCGCCGCTGCGGAGAATTTTAATAATGCGCTTCAGGCTGCTCATGTCCGGCCGATCTTGGTCGACGGGAACGGCATTCCAGTTCGTGTAGAGCCATTTGAAGAATCCTTTGAAAAGAGTCTTCCTAGCCAGGTAATAGACCTCTTTATCATAGGCGATGCCGATCAGCGGGGGGTCGAGAAAGCTCTCGTGATTCGAGGCGATGAGGACGCCGCCTTCTTGAACGAGCTTCTCACGGCCAATAACACGATAGCCAAAGAGCGCGGTGGTCGCTGCGCGAAAAAGGGTCACGCCTGCCCAGTAAACTGTCTTCATGAGGGATCTTGCCAGCCGAGTTTAAGGAGAGCTTGCCGTGCGGCTTCCACGACTTCGTCGATCTGTAGCTCGGAGGAGTCGATTACGATAGCGCCATCGGAAATCTTTAGCGGCGCTGTCTTGCGCTGGCTATCTTGCGCATCGCGTGCGGCGACGGCATCGGCCTCACCATCGGCAGCGCGGCGGGCACGGCGGACCTCCTCGGAGGCATCGATATAGAGCTTGTAGGGCGTGTCCTTAAAGACGACCGAACCAATGTCCCTACCTTCCATCACAACATCACTCGTGGCGAGGTAGTCGCGCTGAAGCTGAACGAGACGGTCGCGGACCTGGGGAACGGCGGCGACGTGGGAGACGGCATTATTGACAGCTTCCGAGCGGAGTTCTTCGTCTAAAAGTTGGCCATTGATCGCGATCGTCGAGCGGCCCTCTTCCATGCCACAGGTGATCTCCATTTCATTGAGTGACTTAATGACGGCGTCCACGTCCTGTGGTGAAGCTCCATTTTTTAAAACCTGCCAGGTGACAGCGCGATACATCGCACCGGAATTCACCATGACCATACCGAGAGAATCGGCGAGACGCTTGGCGACGGTGCTTTTTCCGGAAGCGGCGGGGCCATCAATTGCGACAGCGCGGTGGGAAGAACTCATCGTTTGCGGATGTCTTTTAGGTGAGCGGCAAAGCCGGGATAGGAAGTGTTCACGCAGGCGGTGTCATCGATGGTGGTCGTGCCACTATCGGCGAGGAGACCCGCCATCGCGAAGGCCATCGCGATGCGGTGATCGCCGAAACTTTTGAGCGCCGCGCCCTTCAATTTAGCTCCGCCTTGGATCGCCATGCCGTCTTCAAACTCTTCAACATCGACTCCCATTTCCCGGAGGTTGGTGACGGTCGTCTCGATGCGATCGGTTTCCTTCACGCGCAGCTCTTCGGCATTGCGGATGGTCATCTGGCCTTTAGCGAGAGCACCGGCGACTGCTAAAATGGGGACTTCATCGATGAGGTTCGGGATTTCCTCGGGGCGAATCTCGACGCCTTGGAGTTCACGTCCGATAACTTCGATATTTCCGCGTGGCTCGCCGCCGTCATCGTGAAGGACAACGTCTTTAATGTGCGCTCCCATGCGGATGAGGACATCGATAAGGCCGGTGCGGGTCGGGTTGAGGCCGACATTCGTGGCAAGAAGCTTCGAGCCCGGGCGACATGCGGCAGCGACGATCCAGAAAGCGGCGCTGGATATGTCTCCGGGGACTACGACATCGCAGGAGGAGATCCGTTGCTGACCGTAGAGAGAAATGGTGTTCTCATCGGTGACGACCGTGACGCCAAAGGCATTCAGGAGCCGCTCGCTGTGATCGCGCGTGGTGGCAGGCTGGATGACAGTCGTTTTGTCAGCCGCAAAAAGCCCCGCTAGTAGAACCGCACTCTTCACCTGCGCGCTCGCCATGGGCATCTCGTAAGTGATCGATTTAAGCTCGCCGCCAGTGATGTGGAGTGGCGCGCAGCCGGGCTTCAGGCCACGAGCATCGAGCTTCGCGCCCATGTGTTCCAGCGGCTTCATGATCCGGCCCATCGGGCGAGAGGAAAGGGAGGCGTCGCCCGTGAGCACGCTATCGAATTTTTGCGCAGCAAGCACCCCGGCGAGAAGGCGCATTCCAGTGCCTGAATTCCCGCAATCAAGCTCTACCGACGGCGCACGGAGCTTGCGATTGCAGCCGTGTATCGTGAGATCCACTGGAGCGTCTTCAGTCCCGCTATCGACTTCATATTTTACCCCAAGCTGACCCATCGCACGGAGAGTGTTCACGCAGTCTTCACTGGGGAGAAAGTTCTCTACCCGGCAAGTCCCGTTGGACAGCCCGGCGAGGATCGCGACGCGGTGGGAAATACTCTTATCACCCGGCACCGCCAGCTCTCCTGTAATGGCCTTGATCGGGCTTACCTTAATCGTGTCGCTCATGGTCAAAAAAAATCAGCTCACCTCGTCCCTCGCGGCCTTTACCTTAGCGAGATATTGCTGGAGCCCTTCATTGTCGGATTCCTCCAAAATAACAAGCATATCACGTAAGGACTGCTCAGCCTCGCGCAGGACATTTGCGAGCGCCTCACGGTTCTCGATCATGATCTCAGCCCACATCGCGGCATCGCCTGAAGCTACTCTACTGGTATCGCGGAAGCCTCCTCCAGCGAGTCGCAAGGGATCTCCTAAAGAAAGTCCGACTTCGGCAGTCAGCACCGCCATCGCGTGAGGAAAGTGGCTGATCCGCGCCACCGCCCGATCGTGCTCCTCGGCGTCGAGGTAGCAGACACGGCAACCGAGCTTTTTCCAAAATTCTTCCAGCGCGGCGAGTTCGCCCGCGCTTCCGTGATCGTCATTGGTGAGGACGCAGGCCGCTTCGCGGAAAAGGTCCACGGAAGCCGCTTCGATCCCGGTTTGCTCGGATCCCGCCATCGGGTGACTCCCGATAAAGCTGACACTAGATTCTTTTAAAAGCGGCCCCACCTCGGCGTGCGGATGAACCTTCACACTCCCGACATCCGTCACAAGGCAGCCCTTTTTCAAATGCGGCCGCATCTTTTCCACCAAAACAGCCATCGCCCCTACCGGAACCGCCAGAATCACAAGATCAGCCTCTGCGACAGCACTCGCGAGATCTGTCGTAGCACGCAGACCCAGTGCACAGGTCGCCTCGACCCGTTCTTTATTTCGCCCCCAGAGGATCGCCTCCAGCCCGGCTTCTTGAGCTGCGAGCGCGACCGACCCGCCGAGCAAGCCCGGTCCCAAGATAGTCACTTTTTTAAATGTCATGGCAGAAAAAAACCACGCCCTCTCTCGAAGGCGTGGCTGGAAGATATATGACTCGGGCCGCTTAGGGAACTCGGAACTTATTCGTCGACTTATTCGGGTCCTCGGGATCGACCACGAGACGACCACCTGGAATCCCGCGAACATCGACTTCATTGCCGGTATAGGGGTTCTTCACGAAGCCTTTGCGAGTTGCGGAAGCGGTGGGGTATTTTGATTTTTTCGGCTCGACCACAGGAAGCTTGGCAGTGGTGGACTCATTCTTCTGGGCCGCCTGCTTTTTCGCAGCGAGACGCTGACGGTTCGCTTCCGCTTGCTTTTGGGCTTCGGTCTGCGGGTTTTTTTCTTCAGGATTTGCAGAAGGACCAGCGGGCACCTTTTCAGCAATTTTCGGCGGGCCTTCAGGCGGGTAGGGAGCACAACTTACAAAGAACACTCCGGTAAGGAGCATCAAAAAGAGGTTGCGGAAGGAAATCATGGCTTTCATGTCAGTAGTAATTTTAATTCAGGAGGCGTCGGGGTGAACTGACGCCGCACTCTTCATAGGATTTTTAAAAAATGTCAAGCCAGCACACCCAGAGCGCTCGTCTTATTGAGGGTCAAATACAGCGATTTATCCGTAAGCAGGGAAGCGCTGACTTCAATACACTCGCAAGGGAACTCTTTGAAATCCACCTTCAGAACAACCTTCCCTACCAGCGCTTCTGCAAATCCTTGGGCATCACTCCTGAGTCCCTCCCCCATTGGAAACAAATCCCCGCGCTCCCCACCAGCGCCTTCAAGCTCCCCAACTTCCCCCTTTCCTCTGGAGAAATCACCTTTCTCACCTCCGGCACCACCACCGAGACCAAGGGCGCACACCACTTCCCCGACACCCACACTTACGATCTTGCCGCTCTCACCCACTGGCAAGACCACCTCCCAAATCTTCCTCTTCACTTCCTTTCCCCATCACCGAGCGAAGCGCCGCACTCATCCCTCACCCACATGTTCGGCCATCTGGATCGCTCACTAAATTTAGGCAATTCAAATAAAGTGACCTCCTTTTTACTTCGAGATTCCAAATTTAATCTCACCCCCCTCGCAAGTCTCGACCAGCCCATCATTCTCGCCGGCACCGCCCTCGCCTTCCTTCACCTCATCGAGGGCCACCACACCATCAATCTTCCAAAAGGATCCCTACTTCTCGAAACTGGCGGCTATAAGGGAACCAATCGTAACATCGCTAAGCCCGACTTCTACCGCCAGCTCAGTGACTTTTTTCAACTCCCGGATGCCGCCATTCACAATGAATATGGCATGACCGAGCTCTCCTCCCAAGCCTACGCCAGCGGCTCGGATGGCACCCACCGCTTCCCTCACTGGTGTCGCCACCAAATCATCTGCCCTGAGACCGGAAAAGAGCTCCCCAGTGGTGAACTGGGCTACCTCCAGCTCCACGATCTCGCAAACCTCCACAGCGTCGCAGCCATCCGCACTCAAGACTTCGCCATCTCTCACCCAAATGGCTCCTTCACCCTCATTGGCCGCGACCCCGGCGCCCTGCCCCGAGGCTGCTCCCGCTCAAGTGACGACTCACTCAGCAGGTAGCGATTCTTCTAAAAGGAAACCTTAGCGACCTCGGCCACCACCGGGGCCTCCGCGTCGATCACCACCACCACGCTCGGGACTCGTAATCTCCTTTACCGCCGCTTCGGACAAGCCACTCCCAGCGATCCATTCCTTCGCTGCCGCCTGATCGATACGATACCAATCCTGCGCCACCTCCGTCACCGTCTCGTTACGAATCGAATCATCTTGAATCGTCTGGGCCCAATCCATTGCCGTCACCGGGTCCTCCCGTGACACTCTCTCCGCATAAGCTCCTGCTGCCGCATCCCGCTCCGGTGAGGCCGCTAAAGTGCCCAAATACTCCCCTGCCGCCGTCGGATCCTCACGCGCCCAAGACTGCATCGCCTCCTCGTAAGCCGCAGCCTTCGTCGCTCCGCTCAACTGATCTGCCCACTCAAGAACCGCCTTGGGATCTTCACGCGACCAAGAATCAGCCAAGCGATCCACGGCACTCGCCGCCGCATCATCGTCGCCATACGTCACCAGCCATTCCGCCGCCGCGTCACGATCGTCTTGCATCAACTCCATCGTCAGCCGAGTCAGCGCCCCTGATTTTAAATTCTGATCTGTCAGCGAGTTCACCCAGCTCTTTGCCACATCCTCGCCCTGCTCCAGCATCTCCCCCGCGATCATCCCCATATACATCTCCTGCGCCCGACCTCCCTCCGTAGACATGTTCTGCACAAAGCTTATCGCTTCATCCACGCCATTCACCAACAAACCCTGAATCACGCCATACCCGGCCATACCCTTCTCCCGATCACCCTCGATCGTATCCAGATAAGCCGTCGCAGCAGCCCCATCAACCGTCGCCCAACCGGCCAACGCACCCACGATTTCGCCAAAAAGCTCACCCTCACCGCCACGACCACCTCGGCCACGGCCATCCTCTCCAGCAGCTTCTGCCATTTCTCTCAAAGCAGCCACCGCTCCGGGACCATCGACCCTCCCCCAAGCATTTGCTAAAAGGCGAAGCTCCGCATCACCTCCACGGCCAAATCCTCTTCCTCCCCGATTCTCACGCAGAGCCACAAAGGCATCCTTGGCATTATCAGCCGTCAGATTCTCGATCAAAGCCGCCAGCATCTTCTGCCTCAGCAAGGGATCATTCACCTCGGACAAGGCCTTCATCGCCGCCTTCATATCCTCTGCAGAAATGCTTCCGTCCTTCATATAACGAGCCACAAAATCCTTCTCCGGACCACCCTGATCCACTCCCTCGCGACGGGAAGCCGCTGGAGAACGCGTCCCAGAATTCACGCTCACTCGTTTCCCCGCCGAGTCATCATCGGAACCTGAATCGCCAGCGGGTCGGACGACCCAACCCAGACCAAAAGCAGCGGAAGCAGTCACCGCAAGAAGCGGAAGAAGCGGAAGAAGTGTCGAGTTGTTCATATCGTAAGTTTTCTAAGCGAGCCCCACGAAACATCGGAACATGGGTTCTCAAAAAGAATCAACAGCCCAACCCTCAAGAAGTTGCGAAAAAACATTTCCCCGCACTTCCCCATCCCAGCTGATCAAAACTCGAAGTCAAATCTCTCTCAATTCATCACCCCTCCCTCCGCTGCCCTGCTGCTCTGCGTGAGTCTCCTCCACCATCCATCCCATTCTTCCTCGACAAGATCCGCCCCCTTGACACCCTCACCCTTGATGAAATCTCTCCTCATCCCCTTCTTCCTTCTCTCCCCTGTCTTCGCCCAGGTCACCCCACCCACCTCCATTCCCCTTGAGGAAACGAAATCCCCCTTCACCTCCGGCGATACCCTCAGCAACTCCCGCCTCTTCCTCAACTACTCCGCCGAAAAGTCACCCACCATCCACTTCGGTGACCACCCCGTCGCGCTCCCCTCCGGTGAAAACATCAGCGCCGATCTCACCTTCGAGCACGGCCATAATCACCCCGCAACCATCCACCTCCGCACCAGCAGCGACCCCAGCGCCCAGGTCATCACCATCCCCGACTCCACCATCTCGGGCTCCCCAGCCAATTTCCAGCCCCTCCCCGGCAAAGACTTCCCCATGGACCAGACCTTCACCCTCATGGTCCGCTTCCAAACCACCGCAGAAAATGGCACCCTCGCCGCCCGCGCCCCCGCCACCGGAAAATGGCAACCCAAGGGCAAAACCCTCTTCCTTCGCAACGGGCAACTCCACTACGACATCGGCTGGGTCGGCGAACTCAAGGGCGGCCCCCAAGTCAACGACGGCAAAGAGCACCTCGCAGCCCTCACCTCCACCGGCGACGGAAAAGTCCACCTCTACCTCGATGGCAAAAAAATCGCCGCCGCCGAAAAACTCACTGCAAAAGACGACCCCACCCACCTCTTCAAGATCGGCTCCACCGCCACCGATTTCGCCGGCAACTTCAAAGACGGCACCATCTCCCAAGTCCTCTTCTGGAAGCGCAACCTCTCCCCTCAGGAAATCAAAACCGAAGTCGTCCAACTCAACACCCCCGACTTCCACTGGAAAAATAAAAAACCCTCCCAATCCCATCCATCCCATCCATCCCATCCATCTGCGGTTAAAAACCCCTTCAAAACCCAAGTCACCCTCCCAAAAAACCTCACCCTCCACCAAGCCTGGACCCAGCCCCTCCAAACCTCAGACCACCAAGCCATCATCTCCACCTGGAACTCCGACTCCCTCCAGCGCGGCAAAAAAATCTACCAGCAGCTCTGCATCACCTGCCACGGCGACGAAACAAAAGAAGGCTCCATCCCCCTCTCCCTCAAATTCCACAGCGGCACCTTCAAGAACGGCGCCGACCCCTACCGCCTCTTCCAGACCCTCACCAAAGGCTACGGCACCATGATGCCCATGCCCCAATTCACCACCCGACAGAAATACGACGTCATCCACTACATCCGCGAAGAATTCCTCAAAAAAAACAACCCCACCCAACTCACCGAAATCACCGACACCTACCTCCACAACCTCCCCCGCGGCCACTCCCTCATCGAAGAAAAAGAAACTATCGAGCGCATCCCGCCCTACAAGCAGATGGACTTCGGAAACGTCCTGTTCGGCACCTACAAAATCGAACCCGGCCCTATCGATGAAAACGTCAACATCGCCCAAAAAGGCATCGCCATCCGACTCGACCCCGGCCCCGGCGGCATCTCCAAAGGCAACTCCTGGGCCGTCTACGATCACGACACCATGCGCCTCGCCGCCATCTACACCGGCGACCAATTCGTCGACTGGAAAGGCATCGACTTCGATGGCTCCCACGGCACCCACACCTCCATCGTCGGAAAAAGAATCCTCACCAACCCCGACCGCCCCGGCTGGGCCCATCCCGAAACCGGATCCTGGGAACCCATCCGCACCAAAGGAAAAGACGGCCGTCTCTTTGGCCCTCTGCCGAAGGACTGGGTGAAGTTTATTGGAACCCAAGTAAACCCTGGTGGCAGATGGTTGAGTTACAAAGTTGGAGAAACTCTCATTCTCGATAGATTTCTTTTCTCAGACAATGAAGGCCACATTCGTGAAATATTTGTTGGACCTTCAACAAAGCATCTCAAGCTAAGGATAAAAAAACACAGTGGTGCTGCTCATAACGATAATTTCGTAGTAGAAGATGGGGCTTTGTGCCGAGTGTTCAAACCCTCAAAGGAAGGGCGAACTATTTTCCTGTTCTATTCAAATAATGGCGAAGTGACTGAGGAACAGTTTATTTCGAACCATCAACAAGTTCACAAGATTCAACCCATCCCCGTCACCACCAAAATCCAACCCGGTGACCCCTCCGCCCCCTTCGCCGTCGACACCCTCACCGTCCCCCACCTCGAACAAAATCCTCACAACTCCTGGATGCGCCTCAGCGGCCTCGACTTCTACCCTGACGGAAAACGCGCCGCCGTCTGCACCTGGATGGGCGACGTCTGGATCGTCGAAGGCATCGACCAACTCGAAGGCACCCTCACCTGGAAGCGCATCTGCTCCGGCCTCTTCCAACCCCTCGGCCTCAAAATCGTAGACGGAAAAATCCACGTCACCTGTCGCGACCAACTCGCCAAACTCCACGATCAAAACGGCGACGAAACCATCGACTTCATCGAGTGCCTCAACAACGACCACCAAGTCACCGAGCATTTCCACGAATTCGCCATGGGCCTCCAGACCGACGCCGACGGAAACTTCTACTACGCCAAATCCGCCCGCCACGCCAAAGACTCCCTCGTCCCCCACCACGGCACCTTGTTGAAAGTCGCGGCCGACGGCTCCCGCACCGACATCCTCGCCACCGGCTTCCGCGCCGCCAACGGCGTCTGCCTCAACCCCGATGGCACCTTCATCGTCACCGACCAAGAAGGCCACTGGAACCCCAAGAACCGTATCAACTGGGTCAACGGCGATGGACCCACCGAATTCTTCGGCAACATCTACGGCCACTCCCCCGTCACCGACACCGCAGACTCCGCCATGAGCAACCCCCTCTGCTGGATCACCAACAAATTCGACCGCAGCCCCTCCGAACTCCTCTGGGTTCCCAAGGACGCCAAATGGGGCCCCCTCAACGGCCAACTCTTAAATCTTTCGTACGGCTACGGGAAAATCCACGTCGTCCCGCATGAAACCATCAACGGCCAACGTCAAGGCGGCCTCTGCGAACTCCCCCTCAAACAATTCCCCACCGGCATCATGCGCGGCCGCTTCCATCCCGAAGACGGCCAACTCTACGGCTGCGGCATGTTCGCCTGGGCCGGCACCCAACAAAAACCCGGCGGCTTCTACCGCATCCGCAAAACCGAAAAGCCAGCCCATCTCCCCACCAAAATCAACGCCACCAGAACCGGCGTAAACATCACCCTCTCTGATCAAATTGATCCGACCTCCGTGAAGCCTGAAAATTTCACGATTAAAGCCTGGGACTTAAAACGCACCAAAAACTACGGCTCCAAGCACCATAACGAACGCGAGCTCAAAGTCACCGCCGCCACCCTCAAAGGAAACCAAATCCACCTCACCATGCCCGACCTAAAACCCAGCTGGGGCATGTCCATCGAGCTCAAGCTCACCGATCAGGCCGGGAAAAACTTTACCCGCGTGATTCACAACTCAATCTTTCACCTCCCAGAATAGAAGGTGAAAGATCGGCAAAGTCTCTCGTAGCGCCGGAGCCTAAGAATTACTCCGCCGGCAGTAAACGAACCCGGTAGAAACGTTTCGTAGTTCCCGAAAAATCGATTCCCGATTCAGTGTAGCTCGTGCCCCCGCCAATCGCTTGGATCCCATCTTCAAGCTCCTGCCAATTAGTCTGATCTGAAAGATCCGTTGCAAAATCCACAGAGTAAAGACGTCCTACAAGTGAGTCCCACGTAATCGTCGCTTCACCTGCATCAGCATCCACCGTGATATCAGTAATTTTAAGCTCCGCTCTGGCCCGATTCACAATCTGAAGACCCGTGATCGCACCTCGGTCACCCGACGCAGTTCCACTCGCAAGCTCGATATTTAGAGCCGCACCTGAAAGTCCTTGGAAAATCACAAAATTCCCTCTTTCAGAAGGCTCATCCGCCTCACTGAAGACTTGCTGCGCAAAAGTGATCTCAGCATTAATGTCAGGATCATTCTCCTCCGCGATGAAGGTAGGGAATGCTCCATTCGCCTCAGAGATCACCACATCATCATTTCCTCGGTTGTGGTTAAAATAAATCACCAGATCATAGATTCCATAAGGGATACCCGTAATGTCTACCGTGTCACTATTCGCCCCCGCATTGGCAGAAACCCATCCGGTGAACATCACCCCATTTGCATCAAATGCCGGGCCCGCTTCACTCCACTGTTCATCGAACTCCCAAGTCGCACTCGCCCCAATATCAGAGCCAAAGTCATCAAGGAGCGCCAAAGGACCACCTGCTCCACCGATGATGTTGTTCCAGTTCGCCTGCGCAAACACCCCAGCGATATCAGTCGCGAGGAGGGAGGCATTGGCACGCCCCGCTCCAAAGTTCAAAGCGATTGCTCCGTCATTTAAAACAACATCGCCCGTATCAAAAGGATCTCCCCCTTGCGCAATTTCAAAATCATCACGGAGGCCATCACCGTCCGTGTCCTTGTTGGTGGGATCGGTGCCAGTTTGATTCGCATCTACAAAACTACCGCCATTGTCTTCCACCCCGTCCGAAAGAAAATCGCCATCGGTATCCGCATCAAGCGGATCAGTGCCCGTCGCAGTTTCGTCTACGAAATTACCATCGTCAGTCTCGACGCCATCCAAAAGAGAATCGTCATCAGTATCTTCGTCCCGAGGATCGGTCCCACGCTCCTGCTCATCGGCATTGTCCGAGCCATCGTCATCTGGGTTTCCAGCCGGACCGTTCTCGACCAAGCCGCTACCGTCATCCTGAGGATCAAACATGTTCGCCACTTCCCAGCCATCACGAAGCGTGTCGTCATCACTGTCAGGGTCGTTCGGATCTGTTCCGGTTGTCGTCACTGGATCCACAACAACCCCGCCGTTATCCTCAACATTATCATCAAGGCCATCCTCGTCGGAATCGCGACTTAACGGCGAGGTTCCGGTCATCTCTACACTCATATAGACGCCCCCACCGTCCTCGACGCCATCGAGCAGAGTATCACCATCCGAGTCCTCGTTATTCGGGTCCGTCATCTGCGTTTCCTCACGCGAGTTCGGAGAACCATCTTCATCGGGATCTCCATCCGCTCCATTATCTGGATTTCCTGCCTCGCCGTTGTTATTGGGATCAAGCCCGTTGTCATTTGGATCGAGTCCATTGAGAGTTTCCCAATTATCATCTAGGCCATCCCCATCAAGGTCATCTGCGACCACTTCGACAATCTGGATCGCGGCAATCGCATTGCGTGCCAATGACCCTTCTGTTGCCCCTCCAATATCGACCGCCTTGAGAATCAGATCAAGGCTGCTGTTCGTGAGACCGGCAAAAATGACGTAGTTACCGGGGGCCCCTCCGGTCGTCGTCTGCCGCACAAACTCAACCGGAGCGACATCAATCGCGGTGTCGTTTTCGATTGCCGTGAAATCTGGGAACGCCCCATTCGCCTCACTGATAATGACATCCTCCAAAACTCGGTCGTGATTCACATAGACGTAGAGATTGTAGGTCACATAGGGAATTCCCGTGATCGTAATGGTGGAATCCGTTCCACCATTATTGTTGTCAGAAATGAATCCCTTGAAAAGGCGCCCGTTCGGATCCGCCGCAGTTTCGGCGATACTCCACTGTTCATTGGTTGCCCAAGAGACTGACGCACTGGTGGCTGTGGCACCGCTGTCGTTCAGCACAACTGATCCGCCAGTTCCTCCAGCGAGATTGTTCCAACTAGTTTGAGGAATAACACCCGCAGAATCCGTCTCAGCAAGGTCCGCATCAGGGCGACCCGCACCAAAATTCAACCCAATAGACTGAGCGAATGTGGGTTGAAGAAACACTGCACAAAGAAACAATGAAGAATAGAGAGCACTAAGTTTCATGATAGTATTAACAGCCGAAAAACCAAAATCTTCTGAAAAAGTCTAATAAAAGGACGCTTGGCCGCGAATCAAGCAGTTGAGAGAAGGAAGACTAACCTCTCTCCATTCCGACTGTCGTCAAAAAAGAAGTAGGAAAGTCCTCATGTGGACTGACAACGAATTTTCCCTACCGATAGGACCTCTCGCTTTACCACTCTGACTATTCAGACTCCTTCACTAGCGCTTTAAGAGATTCCTCCAAAGCATCTAGATCCACCCCACGAGGACCGCGCCCCCCAGCAAACGAAACTTTCCCATTCGGATTGAGAATGAAAAACCGCTCTGGCATCGCCGAGTAAGCCGCCGCTGCCGAATCTTTCATGTCATCAAGGAGAACCGGCACCTTAAGAACCGAAGTAGCAACACACCCTTGCGCCGCCGTTTTCCGATCCTCAATCGTCTTATGGCTTTCGACCTTCACGCTCCGATTTGGTCGACGACCGTCGGTCGCATGAGCTTCTTGGGTATAGATCCACCAGAAGTCAGCTTGATCTCCGTATTCTTTGTAAATTTCCTGCAGGCGCCCGGCCAGCCTCATGAAAGGTCCTCAAGTGTGAGATCCAAAAATGAGAACCGTCACCTTCTCCGGCTGAGACAAATCCACCTTTTTTTGCTCCTTCAAGGTCAGCGCACTGACTTTCGGAATGGCCTCGCCAACCTTCGGTGCATTGTCTTCCTGCTGGCCTTGTGCACTCAATGAGAGCGCCAAAATGATCGTGAATAATAGAAGCTTCATCCCTTGATGTAATCCCAGAGAAAGCGAAAAGTTTCGCGCTCCCACAAACAAAATTGCAAATTGTCGCCAACTTCATTTCCTTTTCCCAAAGGAGCAGCGCCCGAACCCTTGCAACGCATGAAAATCCTCATCCTCTCCACCCTTCTCCTGCTCACCGCTCACGGCGCACATGGAAAAGACGCCCCCCTCCAGCTCGCCGGCATCTTCAAGAGCAACATGGTCCTCCAGCAAAACAGCGAGGCCAGTATCTGGGGAAAAGCCACCCCGGACCAAAAAGTCACCCTCACCCCTTCTTGGTCCCGCAAGTCCCTCACCGCCACCGCCGACTCCTCCGGAAAATGGCTCACCAAAGTCCCCACTCCAAAAGCCGGTGGCCCCTTCACCCTCAACGTCGAAGCCGGTAAAGAAAAACTCACCCTCACCAACATCCTCATCGGGGAAGTCTGGATCTGCGGCGGCCAGTCCAACATGCAGTGGAAAATGGTCGGCTTCGGAAAAGACCACTGGAAAGAAGACCTCGAAAAAGCAGACCTCCCCCAGATCCGCCTCTGCAACGTCGCCCAAATCTTCGCCCTCAGCGAGCAAGACGACCTCTCCTGCAACTGGTCTGTCTGCTCCGCCCGCTCCGCCTCCCAATTCAGCGCCGTCGCCTACTTCTTCGGCGAGCAACTCCACCGCGAACTCAAGGTCCCCATCGGACTCATCTCCAGCAACTGGGGAGGCACCACCGCCGAAGCCTGGACCAGCTCCGACCTCCTTGGAAAAAAATACCCCGACTTTGAAAAGGTCCTCTCCACCTACCCCGCCCTTAGCGAGGCACACGGCGACCTCCACACCCGCTCCAAGCGCCCGCCCAAGCCCCTCAAGCCCGGCTCCCCCTCTGGCCTCTACAATGCCATGATCCACCCCCTCATCCCCTTCACCTTCCGCGGCGTCATCTGGTATCAGGGCGAATCTAACATCAAGCGCCCCGAGCAATACCGCACCCTCTTCCCTGACCTCATCACCGACTGGCGCTCCCAGTGGAACCAAGGCGACTTCCCCTTCTACTACGTCCAAATCGCTCCCTACCACTACCGCACCGATCCCTACCCCGCCGCCTTCCTCCGCGAGGCTCAGCTCCAAACCCTCTCCCTCCCCAACACCGGAATGGTCGTCACCATGGACATCGGCAACCCCGAAAATATCCACCCCAAAAAGAAAAAGCCCGTCGCCGAGCGCCTCGCCCGACTCGCCCTCGCCCGCACTTATGGCCAGACCGACCTCGTCTCCTCCGGCCCTCAACTCCAATCCTTCAAGACTGAGAAAAAAATCATCCGCCTCAGCTTCACCCACCTAGGCTCCGGCCTCGCCACCCGCGATGACGAGCACCCCAGCCACTTCACCATCGCCGGCAAAGACCAAAAATTCCACCCCGCCGAAGCCCGCATCGTCGGAAACGAAGTCCACGTCACCAGCAAGGAAGTCTCGACCCCCCTCGCCCTCCGCTACGCCTGGGGAAACGACGACGAGCCAAACCTCACTAACAAAGAAGGCCTTCCCGCCTCCTCCTTCCGCACCGACGACTGGCCCATCGTCGAAGCCAAACTTACCCCGCGAAGGAAAAAGTAGAGCCTCTTTTTCAGGATACCCAAGTCCACGATCCTAGCCTAGCCTCACTCAGTGAAACTCTGCATCTTTCCAATCCTCATCTGGGCCACAAGCCTCCTCGGAACCCAGGCGGAGCCAAAGCCCATCCAGATGGAATCCCTGCCCGGGTCCGAAGTCTGGCTCTCCCCCTACCCCAAGGAAAACCCAGAAGGCGAAGCGCCCATGCGCGTCACCATCTGGTTCGAGAAACAATTCCTCGGAGACGGAGTCGGTTACCAGCGCCGCGCTCAAGAGTTCGCCAAAACCCGCCGCACCGAACTCAGAACCGCCGTCATCAAGGCCCTCAAGAAACAAAGCCAAGCTTCCTACGAGAGAGCAAAACCCGCTTTAGGAAAATTACAAAAAAGAGGCCTCATCGGAAAAATCGACCGGCACTGGATCGTCAACAGCTTCACCTGCGTCACAAAAAAAGAAGGCCTCGAAGAACTTAAAAAAATCCCCGGCGTCCGTAACATCTTCCTCCGCGACGCCCGCCAGCGACCCACCGCTGAAGCACCACCCATGCCCCCCGTCCCCGTCGTCGAGCGACCCACCAAACCAGACTTCAAAGACCTCCCTTCGTATTCCACTCGCCTCAAAGCCGACCAAGTCTGGCAAGAATTCGGCGTCGCCGGACAAGGCACCCTCAACGTCATCCACGACAAAAACTTCATCATCTCCCCGCACCTCCAGCGCACCATCTACCGCAACGCCATGGAGATTCCCGGAAATGGAAAAGACGATGACGGCAACGGCTACATCGACGACCTCCACGGCTACAACTTCGACCTCAAATCCAACCAACTCTACACCGCTCCCTTCTCCGGCGACCCCAAAGACCGCCGCGTCCTCCACGGCACTAACTGTGCCAACATCGTCAGTGGCTCCGGCGACGGAAAGAAGCGACCCGCCTTCGGCATCGCCCCCCTCAGTCGCTGGGCCGGAGTCATCAATCAAGGCGGCATCGAGCGCTCCGTCGAGTGGGCCATCGAACAAGGAGCCGACACCTACAGCATGAGCTTCAGCCGCTCCGGCTTCGGCGAATACAAATCCCACTGGCGCAAGGTCATGGAGCACGGAAACTTCTGCGGACTCCTCTTCGTCTCCGGCGCCGGCAACGTCCGCAAACACCTCCCCGAGCCCTACGCCATGCTCATCCCCCAAAACATTCCCGAAGCCGTCTTTGCCGCCGCCGGAGTCCAACAAGACCTCTCCCGCACCACCTTCTCCTGCATCGGACCCGTCACCTGGAACACCCAGCACTACCAAGACGGCACCCTCCAAAAACCCGAGGTCTGCGCCTTTAATCAACAAGTCGTCTGCCAGCTCCCCAGCGGAAAAATCGTCCCAAAAATGCTCAACGGAAACTCCTACGCAGGCCCCATGTTCTGCGGCACCATCTCCCTCATGTTCTCCGCCGATCCCGACCTCCTCCCCTGGGACCTTAAGGAAATCATCACCAGCACCGCCACCGACGTCGGCCCCAAAGGAATCGACCCCCAAACCGGCCACGGACTTATCAACTGCTACGCCGCCGTCAAAGAAGTCCTTCGCCGCAAGGCACTTCGCAACTAAGCTCCCGTCATGCGCTCACCGCTTCCCGAAATCGCCCAAGCGGCAGAATTTTTCACGCCCTTCACTGGTTCCTTTGATCAGGAAGCGCTCGAGAAATGGCTCGCGGAAGAACTCCCCACCCGGCCCGGCACCCGTCTTCTTGTTCCGGAAAACATCGTCCACATCATCTCCGGAAACACCACGCACGCCGCATGGCAGACCCTCCTCCACGGTCTCCTTCTCGGCACAAAAAACCGCCTCAAACTCCCCTCCGAGGGCCTCCCTAACTTCGAAGAAAAGATCGCCCAGCTCCCCCAAACCCTCCGCGACCTCATCGAAACTTCTCGCACCCTTCCAAGCCACTGGATCGACGAAGCCGGAGCGCTCATCGTCTACGGGAGCGATGCCACCATCCGCCACTTCCGCGAGCTCGCGCCTCTCGAAATCCCCTTCATCGCCCACGGCCACCGCATCGGCATCGCGATCATAGATGAGCCTAGCACCGAAGCCGCTCAACTCGCCGCCCGCGACATCTGCCAATTCGACCAAAGCGGCTGCCTCTCTCTCCAGACCCTCTTCCTAGAAGACCCCCGAGCCTTTGCCCCCCTCCTCGCCAAAGCACTCAGCGACTTCCAGAAAAGTCACCCCAGAAGAGAACTCACCCCCTCTGATCACGGCGCTATCTCCAACCTCCGTCACGAGACCCGCTACCTCCAAGCCCAAGAGCCCGACAAGCACCACCTCTGGCAAAGCGAGGAATCCACCCACTGGACCATCATCCATCAAGACAGCCCAGAGCTCACACCCTCACCCGGAAACCGCACCGTCTTCCTCAAGCCGCTCAACCAATTCCCAAAGGTCAGCACCCAACACCTCTCCGGCATCGCCCTTCACCCCTTCCGCGAGCGAACCGATCTCCCCTCCCCGAGAATCTTCCCCCTCGGCCAAACACAAACTCCCCCCTTCGGCTGGGCCCACGATGGCATCCTCCCCCTCCGCAGCCTCGTCAGAATCCAGACCCTAGCTTAAAAAATGGCCCTTCTCATCAATAGAAAAATCTATCGCGCGATGACTTCACTCAGCAAAATCGTACTCGCTCTAAGTTCAGCTACTCTGCTCACTTCCTGTGGCTACGATTATAAATCCGAAACTGTTGAACTCTCAAAAGGTCAAAGCTATCGCGGCCGCACTTTGGAAAAAGTTCGCCCAGACGGCATATCACTTTCCAAGATCTTCGAAGGCAAAAAATACACCACTGATTTTCAGAAAATAAATCCCAAGAGATCCGATAACAGCTACTCACTCGGGAATAACCAGCACCTCCGCATCATTTCACTCAGCCCCAGTTCACAAAGCGCAGAGCTGGAATTCTCATGGCTAGACTCAGTAGGATTCTTTACTCACCCTCCGTTCTAAGAATCATCACGACCGCAAGAGACTGATCTCCAGAAAAAACTTCTTTCCCATGACGTTCTCCGAACTCCTCAAAAACCTCCCTCCTCTGCCCGATAAGGACCTCGTCTCCGAGATCCACGACCTCCTCCGCGAGTCGAAGAAGACCCTCGTGGTCCTCGATGAAGATCCCAGCGGCACCCAAAGCGTCTTCGACGTCCCCGTCATCACCGACCTTTCTCCTCAAGCGATTCGTGACGCCATCGACGAAGCCCCGCCCGTCATCTTCCTCCTTACCAACTCACGCGACCTCACCGCCGAGGCCTCTGCAGCTCTTCACCAAGAACTCAGCGGAACCCTCAAGGAATTCGAGGACGATATCATCGTCATCTCACGCTCAAGCTCCTCTCTGCCCCTAACCGATACTCTGCGAGAAGCCCTTGGAATCCCAGACGCCCCCACCCTTCTCATCCCCTTCTGCGAGACCCAGAACCAAATCACCATCGGCGACACTCACTACCAGATCGAGGCCGAGGACGTCACCCCGCTTCCCTTACCCAATCGTGAATTCCAGAGCATTTCCATCGAAGATCTCCGCACCGGAGACCCCGCGGAAAAGCTAGCCTCCCTCCCCGCTGGCTCCACCTGCCTCATTAATGCCGCCTCGCTCCGCGACCTCAATGCTCTCTCGCTCTCTCTCTTAAAAAGTGACCGTCGCTTCATCATCCGCTCCGGCTCCTCCTTCGTGCAGTCGCTCGCTGGAATCGTCTCCCGCCCCCCGCTGGACGCGTGGCAGATGCAAGACCTCGATCCCAATCCAAATGGCGGCCTCATCGTCGTGGGCTCAAACGTCCCCAAGACGAGCGCGCAGCTCACGCATCTGTTAAAGAATGCGCCTGACACAGTTCCACTCGAACTCAACGTCGCTGCCCTTTTAGAAAGTCCTGACGAAACCCTCTTTCCCCTCTCGGCAAAGCTCAACCAAACCATCGAGTCTGGAAAAACGGCCCTCCTTTTCACCTCCCGAGACAGCATCACTCCCTCCGATGACGCCTCCAGCCAAGCCCTCTCGGACACCATCTCCCGCGCCCTTGTTTCACTCGTCCAATCCGTCATCGCCCGCCCCAGCTTCTTCATCGCCAAGGGAGGTCAAACCGCCTCAGACATCGCCACCGATGCCCTTGGCGTGAAAGAAGCTATGGCCCTCGGCCAGATTCTCCCCGGCGTTCCGGTCTGGACTCTCGGAAATGAAACCCGCCACCCCGGCCTCGCTTACGTCATCTTCCCGGGCAACGTCGGCTCGGATGACGCCCTCACTCAGGCCTACGAGAAGCTCACTCCTTAGAGAGATCGCCCTTTAAAAGAGCCGCGCCCTTTTGCGTCACTTTGAGATAGTGGTCGCTGGGCAGCCCTTCATTCGTGAGGAAGGAGACACCCTCGCCGACAGGCGGATTGTCGGTTGTTTTAAAAATAGCGGTCGCCTCATCGACCTCATCGAACATCGCGATGTAGGCGGAATCAATTCCCGCAGCCCGAGTAGCGACAAATTGATCCCAGAGAAAGCGCCCCTTGCGACGCGGGATAAAATCGACCTTCTCACCAGTCATATTATGCCAGCTAAACCCCGGAAAGAGAACAGGTAGGTAGTCGATTTTTTGCCGCTCACACCATCTCCGATCCTCCACCAGTCGTGCCACGTGCTTACCCGTCGCAAAGTCCACCTTATGATAGCGGCCGACCGCCCACGGACTGATGACATCGGCAAGCTTGAGCACGTCGTGAAGCCGATCATCCTTCGTAGTATCGCGTTCCTGAGTCCTCCAGTAATAAGGAACACCCAACATGATGCTGCAGCCACCCCACTCGGGATTGTGTTTTAAAAGGCGGATAAATTCTTCGGCATCCTCCAGCGAGTAGCCGCGATCGTCATCAAAACCCACGCCCCAGATCGCGACGAGAGGCTTTCCATCGAGCTGGAGATAGGCTCGATCATTGGGATCCGTGCCGAGCTTCATCTCCGTGCGCAGCATTTTCCAATCACGCATCAGAGCAGGAAAATCGGCGCTCTTTAATCCCGAAAGATCATACATCAGGGCATAGGCGCGACCGTGGGTATTCGCAGCACCTCGGCAGTTGATCAGCTTTTTATTATCAGACTTGAGATGATTGTATGAGCGATGCTCCTTTGCACCTACGAGTCCGAAGCGCTGCACAAAGGCTCCGTCGATCTCGTAGTCCTTCATCCATTTAAAATGGCGACTGACCGTCTTGGGATTGAGCGAGGAAAAGACCTGGGCCGGAGTGCCATCGGCAAGTCGAAAAGGCGTGTCGTGCCTCTCGTCTGCATCATATTCTGAGACATCGGGCCAAATATCGATGGTGCTGTGGCCCGGCTCAAACTTGTTCCCCTTCTCGTAGTGATAAAATCCCATCCCGCTTCCATCGCCCGGGGTGCGGAACCAACCCTGATATCCGGTCATGACGCGGCCTTTGATACCCGATGGGTTCTCCGAGTCATTCGAGGTGGTCGCCGCCGGAGCGAGGACCGAATATGCCTCTTCAAGAGTCACCTTTTCCGCAAAGATCGGAAGAGTGGCGAGAAGAAGCGCCGCAGAAATTTTCATCAAATGGAAACTACTCCGCCTCTGGCTCACTTGCTACAAGGAAAGCATGTCCCCATTTCGGGGACAGCCCTATTTCGCTGAAACAACGACGCGTGCAAATCCGGTAATCCCTAAAGGGAACTCAAGGGTGAAGATGCGGATCGCATTTCCAGAACCAATCACTTGAGTCTGTGCAGCCAAATCGATCGTCTGCCAGACCAGCAAATCCGCTGAGTGCTCTACGCTGACGCTTGCATCATCGGAAGTGAGATGGGTCGCGTAAGTGAAGGTTGCTCCAGCTCCATTCGGAACGAGAATCGGCTCTCCAACAAGGGCGTAGTCGAGAAACGAACCACCGGTGAAAGGCGTCGCGTCGCTATCACCTGGGTTGCCACCGATTGCCGCAGACGAACGCCAGTTCTGAGCCAGCTCCGATTCTCCTCCGGTGAAGACAAGCGATTGGCCATCGCCATCCGGCTCCTCGGGCCAAGCATCCTCATCATCGTAACGGACGGTAAAGATGATCGTGCCATTGGCATCTGAAATTGTGACCCGTTCTCCCTTATCAGAGAGCACGGTGTCTTCCTGAAATGATCCCGCAATAATAGAATCGTAGACATTTCCATGGACGCTTTGGAAGGCGATGAGATCTCTCACGATCAAAAGACGGGCTCCGGGAGCAAGCTCGAAAATCGAAGAATTCAGATCGAAGTCAAAAGTCACTCCGTTGCTAAAGTGAAGACCTGTCAGCGAAACAGTAGCCGCTCCGGTATTTGTAATTTCCAGAAATTCCGCCAGCGGTTCACCAGCAGGCTGATACATCAGCTCGCTGATCACGAGATCGCTCGCTCCGATTGTAAAAGTCGCCTCAGTGAGCGCGGACCATTCGCCATTTCCAGCCCGAGTTCGAGCCTTCAGCAGGGTCGATCGATTGAGCATGAGTGCCACTCCAGAAGCAACTGCTGCGGCTGATGGATTGACGTTCCCACCACTCAGGCGCGGGTCAGAACCATCAGTGGTGTAATGAATCGTTGCTGGGGCTGTCAGAATTACCGAAGAACCAAGCGGAACCGTTCCTCCATACTGAGAAAAGTCCGGCGCGTCCGTGTCCGGGTAAAGATTTGCAGCACGCATCTGCGCCAAGACAATATCAGTGCGCTGTGGAATGTAGGCATCAACAAGCCAAGCCTCTGTTGGCAGATAATGTTCATCACGGGTATAGAGATCGAAGTCTGATGGCTCCCAGCGCCCCTCGTTGACATCCCGGCGGAAGTCTCCCCAGCGCGCAGACTCAGCGATGATTGCCTCTTTCATTGGGGTTGCACGTTCGGTCCAAATCTCCTCAGAGACAGCAGAACTCAGCGGGCCCCCATTAAAGAAATGCTTACGGACGCGGTCGGCAAAGCGGAGGCGATACTCTACATTGGTCTCTAACCGCTGCTGCAGACCGGTCGGGTTACGATTGCGGTTACTCCCGAGCATATTCGTAGCCAGCGCAGTGTTAAAAAACTCCACATTGGGGAAGGCTCCGCCCGCAACGTGAGACGCCGCAAACTCACTATCCCAAGGGAAAAATAGAAACGGCGCTCCGGCCTCGCGCTTCCGAGCCGCACGCCAGTTGTGGAAATCCCAGTCCCGATTTCCGATGTAATAGTTCAGCATCATGTAGTCGATGAAGGCGTCGAGATCGAGATACTCTTGAATCGCAGCATAGGTTCCAGCGGTTTGAATGCTGCCGTAACCAAGATCCATCATTTCATTATAGGCGACAAGATCGCCATTCGTGGCCACTGCCGAATTGACGGTGTCGTAATCGTCATCATCACCGCCGAAGTAGTTTGCCATGTGATCGGCATCAGGGCGTTCATGGAGATCGTAGAGTCCCCAATACGTGCCATTTAAGAAAAGGTGCACCCAGCGACCATGGGCACCATTTTGCCCCATGCGGTTGAACATATCGCTGGTCCACTGATCCCGGCCATAAAGAGCATAATCGCACTGGAAAAAATGCCGATGCATCCATCCAAAATTATATTCCGGGCGCAGCTGAAGAGCATCAAATTCCTCCACTGCAGTTTCCCCGGAGGGCGAATTTTCAAAAAGCGGATAGTTCAGTTTCCCCTGTCCATATTCCGAGCGAAAGCGTAGCGAGAGCGAGTGCTTCGGCGTGTCGACATTACGCGAAGAGCCGCCTTGAATACGAACTCCCGCATCGATCTGAAAGCCAGATTCTGCACCGCCTGGCACGAAAAATTCTGCCGAAAGCGGACGCTCCCATGCTCTACCCTCTGAGCCAGGGCGCTGGTAAATTCCCGTGCTGGAATGGAAGAAAGCATCCGGCTCAAAAACGAGCGAAAGGGTCGGCATCGCAGCGAAGGCTTTGTCGAATTCATTCTTGTAAGCGCGATCATTCACGATATCTGAATCCATATCGTAGTCCGCTGGAGCACCACCCCAAGTCGTCGGGTATCCCGCAGGGCGGGTCTGCTCCAAAATATCCTCTAGAAAGAGATAGGTCTGGGTATCGATGTTTGTCGGCTGGAAGCCGTCCTTCATCGCGATCGCTCGAAGCGTGGTCGTCCCACTGATCGTCAACGGACCGGAATACGTCGTGCCATTTTCCGCTGAAGGAGGCGTGCCATCCGTGGTGTAGACAATCGTCGCTCCCGGCGTCGCCGAAGAAATGACGAGATCAAAAGGCGCACTGTGATAACCGCGGTCCACCGAAAAGGTGGTATCTTCTACAAATCCCAAAAGAGGAATCGGTCCATTCGCAGTTTCAGGCGTAGGCTCAGTGAAGTAGCCAAAAGCCAACTGGCCTCCGCTCTCGATCGCGCTCAGCTCAGGCAAGGCTAGGAACTCGCTTGAGTCTGCACCAGCTGAAGTAAAATTCAGCCCTTGGATAGCCAGCACGTTCGTTCCCGAAACGAGAGATCCGGTAGGGATCGAAAAAACCTCCGCAACCACTGCCTCCTCATCAGGATGAATCGCGGTGGCGGTGGAATCATGCAAAAGAGACGCCTCGTCAGGAGCATTCGCAGAGGCCACACGCACTCCATTGAGATAGGCTACGAAGCCATCTTCAAACCGCATCTTGAGAGAAAGACTCGCAATATTAGCCGGATCGGCGACTTCAAAAGGAAGTCGAAGATAAACCGAAGGATTCCCGAAAAACATCGCGCTGGTATTTCCTCCTGGACCGACCAGATCCGCGTAGTCATTGCCATAGCCGATTCCCGTCTCTGCAGCAGCCCAAGAAGAATCGTCAAACCCCGGAGTCTGCCAAGTGTCTCCGATATCACGATCGGGAATCAGCCAGCTACTCGCAGCTCCCTGCGAGATCAAATCCAGGGTGGGTGCAGAAGTGCCCTCACCATACGAGACATCCTCAAATTGGGGCGGATAGCTCGGCGCAAATTCCTGAATGAGCGTCCCATTCGGCGCGCGTAGGGAAAGGTATTCTCCGCTTCCGCTCAGAGAAAAATTCGTATGCAGCTTGCTTCCTGCATCCACGTAGTCTGCCTCCGGTCTCCCTGACACAAAAACCACAAGATACCCTCCGGCGGGAATGCTCGCTCCATTCGCAAAAGTAAACTTAGCTGGGACTTCCGGATCGTCAGTGAGCTGGTAACCAGCGAGATCGAGTGGAACTCCATCCGGATTATGAATTTCGATCCAGTCTGAGGCATTTCCATCCCCATCAAGGAGAGAAGACGCATTGATCGCCACGAATTCCGTGATTCGAGGAGCCGTAAGCGCTGGGAAACTTCCGCAAAGCATCAGTGCTACGGAAGCTCCACCGATCAGGGTTCTGTTTTGGTGGGGGAGATAAAAGACCACAAGGTTTATGGGGTGACTTCGATAATTCGCAGGAAGAACTCCGGACGATCCGCAGGAATAACGAAGCCATTGGTCGTCTCAGAAGCAGTCGCCTCGATTGTCTGCTCCAGAGGGAACCAATTATCGAGATCTGCAGAAAACTCAGCATCATAAGTGGTGCCGGACACTGAGTTCCAAGTCAGCGTCACCATATTAGTGCCATCGTAACTGATTGCGGTCACCGCATTGGGCCCTCCCGAAGGAGGACTAGTGGTCGTCGCCACTGAATCGAAGGCGGCTTTGATCTGTGTGGCATCCAGAATCTGATCGTAAATATTGATGAGGCCGATCTCTCCCACGAAGCTCGTAAGCCCCGCAGGCGATGTATCTGCCACTTCCGTGCGGCCGCCCAGATTGATCTCATCCCCTCCCACTCCGCCACTTCCCCAGGCGAACACAACGGCACCATTTCCACCCATGACAACATCGGCCACTTCCGAAGCGGTGTGGACGATTCCAAAGGTATCACGCACCGATACTTCGAAGGCATCGGTGTCGACCGAGTTAGAGAAAACGACCTGAATGAAGTCTTCCAGATTCATCCCCGTCATTGGAACGACAACATCAAGAGTCCGAACGTTCCCTGCACTTCCGATGAAGCGGAGGCCGTCTTCATTGAGCAATGCCGCCACGCCATTCTGACCTCCACCGGTTTCAAAAATAACTCCGTGGTCTGCCGTAATGGCACCGGGGCGCAGCCAAATCTCGAAGGTCGTGTCTGGGAACTGGAACGCTCCGACCGAACCTCCTACAATACCTCCCTCTGAGGTATAAGCGCCGGTGATATTCGTATTGGGGCTTGCCGTAGCAAGAGGGGCACCGCGAAAGACTCCGTTGATATTAACATTCTTCCCCGCGACCTCATCAACCCATGTGTTGTCAGTATTCGCCTCACTTCCGGCGACGTAAAAGTGGGCCGGCACCACTCCATCGAACGCCTTCACGATAACAGTTGCGGTAGTGCTACCGAAGGCATTGGCCGCCGTCAGGGTGTAAGTGGTATTTTCAGTCACCGTCTCGGTAGACATCGCGAGCGCCGTGACATCCTGCATCCCCGGATCAAGCACCAAGGAATCAGCTGCAATCGCACTCCAAGCAAGATCAACGGTAGATCCGGTCGAGACCACCGGAGCGGAGGCGGTGAAACTTGAGATCTCCGGAGCCTGACCGGAAAGAATCTTGATAGCGTGGACGTTGATTGCTTCTCCACTGACTCCTTTGAGGTAATAGGTCGTCGTGCCATTGGGCGTCGCCATCGTGGAACCCGTGCCCGCCGTCGTGAGTGGAGCTAGATCAGTGATGTTTCCTTGGCCATCGTCGAGAGTGAGAGTGTCAAAAGGCTCATTGATCGTCCATGACAGGTTGACCGCGGTTCCCGGAGCGACGCTCTGAGTATCAGAAGAAAAGGCGGGCACCACATCAACCCCCGAAGGGCCAAAATTCACCGCACCGGAAAGCTGAGCATCGGAGAGAACACCATTCGAATCCGAATTATCGTAGAAGGCGAGCTCATCAATCGCACCCTCGAGGGCGAAAGCGCCGCCGTTCGGTGAACCTGACCCGATCACGGTGCTCAGACCGTGGGGAGCTGACAGAGACCCGGTATTGATCGCAGCAGGTCCATTCGTCGCAGCCGTAATCGCAGCCTCATCGATCACCGAGCCATCGAGTTCTAGGAGGGTGACCCGAAGAGCCGCACCATCGACATTCGCAGAATCATAGCGGAAGGCGCAGAAATACCAGGAGCCATCGTTTTTGAGAACCGTCGGATGGGTGTATTGTGAAGTGCCACCGCTGCCATCTCGGACAAGAAAGCGAACACGGTCACCTTGAGCGCCGAGGTCGATACGAATCCCATTTTGGGCCGCAACGTTTCCATCGAGGGACTCAAAAATACGGTCATATGCGCTAAAATTACTGGGTTGAAAAAAGCAGGTGTAGGTGAACTGATCCGTCGGCTGAATAGCGGTATCGGTGCCCAGATCCAAGGCTCCGCCCGTATTGACACCACTGTTGAGCAAATAAGAGGTACCGAGTCGCTGAAAAGCAGAGGGATGCCCGCGCTCGATCGAGCCAGCAGCAGGATCAGCGGCATCGAAACCAACGACGGTCGCATCATTTCCAGCGATATTCTCAACGGCAGTCAGCGCCGTCGCAGATGACGATTCATCGAGAGGATACCAAGCAGTCAGTTTAGCACTGATCGGAAGGACCGCCGATAGACTCAAAAAGAGGAGGCTTTTAAGAGAGGAGTTCATTGTGTGGAGTTTGTTTTCTGTGTGTGGCAGGCAGTGGGCGAGCCTATCTTGACCGCGAGATGCTGTCAGTCAGAAAACCCGAGGGGGACATCCCCTAGACTTTTAGAATGTGCACTGGTCATGTCACCACTGCCATTGAGGGGGAAAGTTAACCCTATTTTTAAGTTAACTCTCCCCAAGCCTGTCAAATGAGGGAGCAGAGTAGAGAAACTTCCGCTCCAGAGTTCCTCTCAGCGAATTACTTTTACGACATTGTCGGGGAGGAAATTTCCCACGAGCGGCTGATTCTTATCAGCAGCACTTCTAATGCAGGTCGTATAGCAGACATGGAACCGAGCTTGAGCCGACGCAAACCTGCCCTAAGTTCCCCACATGAGCCAATCTCCCACCAAGCGTCCCCGCTGGAAGCTCCTGATCTGGATCGAAGCCATTCTTCTCATCCTCTGGATCATTCTGAAAAAGGTTCCCGTCATTGAGGAAAAGGGCGCAGGCGGCGCGGTCGACCTCCTCTTTGTCCTCCTTTTCATCGGTGCGACCCTCATCTGGCTCCTCTTTCTCAGCCGCCTCCGCTGGAAGACCCGGCTCATCAGCCTCGCTGTTGCACTTGCCGCCCTAGGACTGGTGAAAATGGACGGCCACACTGGCAGCTTCTTCCCGCAATTCTCTTGGCGCTGGTCCAAGGAATCCGCTCACGAAATCCCCGAGCTCACCGGAAAAGTCGCCGAGGAAGGCACCGTCATTGCCACTCAAGGGTCGGAAAACTTTCCCCGTTTCCTCGGGGCGGAAATGAAAAATTGGGTCTCCGATGGCCTCCTCCCTGATCAATGGTATGCCTCCCAACCCAAGGAACTCTGGCGCAAGAAAATTGGCGAAGGATGGTCCTCATTTTCCGTCGCCGGAAGCTACGCCTACACCATGGAGCAGCGGGGGGAAATCGAGACCACGATCTGCTACGAGCTCATGACTGGCAACGCCGTCTGGGTGCACGAAGAAGACGTCCGCTTTGAAGAATCTATGGGCGCGGATGGCCCCCGCTCCACTCCTACTGTCGCCGATGGCAAAGTCTTCTCGCTCGGTGCCACCGGCATCCTCAACTGCCTCGATGCCCGCACCGGATCACAACTCTGGGGGAAAAACACCCTCATCGAGTTCGATCAAAATGTCCCGAAGTGGGCAAAGAGCTGCAGCCCCCTCGTCGTCGATGGAAAAGTGATCATCACCCTCGGCAAAGAGGCTAGAGAAAACCTCGCTGCCTTTGATCTCACCACCGGAGAACTGCAATGGCGCTCCGGAGATTACAGCTCATCTTACACCTCTCCGGTCCTGGCGACTCTCGCCGGAAAACGACAGATCGTCGCCTTCCAGCAAAAATCGGTCGACGGTTATGATATCGAGTCTGGTGAAATTCTCTGGTCCTTCCCCGTCGGGAACCCTCAGGGCAACTGCGCCTCCCCTCTGATTCTTGGCGACACCGTCATCACCAGCAGCGGATACGGCTACGGCACCCACCGCATAAAAATCAGCCAAACTACCGGTGGCTTCGAAGCCAAAGAACTCTGGCACAGCCGGAAGCTCAAAGCAAAATTCGCCGATATGGTCATCCATGACGACCACCTCTACGGCCTCAACGACGGTCGCCTCGTCTGCCTCAACCTAGAAGACGGCGAAGCAAAATGGCGCGGCGCAAACTTCGGCCACGGCCAGCTCCTAGGCGTCGGCGATCACCTCATTCTCCAGACCGAGCAAGGCGGCATCTCCATTCTTGAAATATCACCCGAAGAGGAGAAGGTCGTCCAAGAACTCGATGCGCTCGACCAGCGCACTTGGAATCACCCGGTCCTCGCAGGCCGCATTCTCCTCGTCCGCAATGACCGCGAGGCAATCTCTTTTCAGTATTGATCATTCCCTCAGTTTGCTTTGTTTCCTGGTATCAATCCTCGAATTTTAAATCCACCCATTCTGGAATCATCTTGAGTTGTCCCTTGCTGAGCTTCTCTGGCTCGACCGTTAGCTCGCGGAGAGAGGTCATCTTTTGTAGAGCTGGAAGTTCTGAAATCGGGCATTTCCTGAGGTCCAAGATTTCAAGCACCATGCCATTGAGCTCATTCATGCTGCTCAGCTCGCTCCCACGGAGATCAAGCGAGCGGAGATTGAGGAGCCTGAGAAGAGAAAGCGCGGGTCCGCGCGATTCAGCAGTTAAGTTTCCGAAGGGTCGATAAAGGGTCTTGAGTCCCTCGCCGCCGATGCGGAGATGCCGCCTCTGAGGGCTATATGTAAAAATGGGCTTCTCCCACTGAGGATTCGAAATCATGAGGACGGCCTTGATGATCTCCCCTTGGTCCACGAGCGACTTACGATGAAGACAATCGTAGATCACCATTTTTTCGATAAGCTCGGAGCGGGTTTTTTCGCCGCTTCCGAGTCGCTTAAGAAGCCGGATGAGATCGGGCGCGGGAAGGAGGCCATCTTCTCGGACGAGTCCTGAAAAATCAGGGATCATTTCCATAAGATCTCTCCGGTTTCCTGGGCGCTTTTGGTAACAGGGTTCGGCTGCTGAGAAGCGCTGTGTGATAAAGAGAATGAAGCCTTTTTGGGTCCAAAGAGGATTTTCGGAACTGGGGTTTTTCTGGAGCGAGCGATCCATGAATTCGAGCGAGTTCTCAATGGCATTTTCGGTGATCGCCTCATCGATCATGAGATTGTGAAAGAGAAGAATGGCATCTCCAGGATCATCCCCGGTTGTCTGATCGAGGAGGACGGATGAAAAGACGCGCTCTTGCTCAAGGTTCGTCAGCGCGATCTGGGTGCGCTTGAGAGATTGTTCGCTTTGCGATAGCGCTTCGCTCGTTTCACGATAGCTCTCACGAAGTTGCTGGGTGAACCAAATACCAGCAATAAGCAAAAGAGATGAGAAGAAAAACGTGAGGAGGCAGGGCTGGCGATTCCGCCGATAAAAACGACGCGCTTCGCGGAAAAATCCTGTCGATTCCACTCGCGGGCTAAAGCCATCGAGGTGGCGGCGGATGTCTTCTTGCATCGCATTCACGCTGAGATAGCGATCGTGCGGAAGAGGCGCACAGGCTTTTTCAACGATGGCGGCTAGGGCACGCGACTCGGGAGGATTTTTTTCACGAGCGCTCGGTCTTTCGAGCGTGGCGAGTTCGTAGAGGAGGCAGCCGATCGAATAGATCTCGGTCTGAGCGGTCTTGGTAGATCGCGGATCCTCTTGCTCTGGAGCCATGTAGCCGGGAGTCCCCTTCACCACCGCTTCGAGCTGATCGCCGTAGAGATCCGGGTCGAGAAGAGAAACCGAGAGATGCTCCTCGGTATCGCCACGCTCGATCTGACCCATCCCCCAATCGCAAACCTGAACCTCTCCGAAATTTCCGATCTGAATATTTTCCGGCTTGAGATCGAGGTGAAGCACCCGCTGTGAATGGGCATAAGAAATGGCCTCGCAGATCCGGAGGATGATCGAGAGACGTCGTTGGTAGGGGTAGCTCTCGATGTCTTTTCCAGCGCGGAGATTCGAAAGGACTTTTCTTAACGAGGGACCGGTCTTCAACTCCATGGTAAAGAACGGCCCGTCATGATCATCGATCCCCATATCGAAGAGCTTGATGATATTTGGGTGCTCCAGCCGCGCCGTAATGTGGGCTTCGCGGAGGAAGGCATCGTAGCGCGCGACTGGAATTCCCTTCTTCGGCCGCGTCAGGGCGACATGGCGCTCGGTTCGCTCATCATAGACCCGGTAAACCTCCTTCATCCCCCCTTTCCCGATCGTTTCAGACTCGGTGTAGCGGGTCTCGATCCGGCCAAGCGCGTGGTAGAGCGGGCAGAGTTCTTCCGTCAGCTCGTCCGAGGCTCGCAGAGCTTGTTCGTCCGCCTCGCTATAAAGCTGCGTATAAGAATCCGGTGGAAGTAAACTCATGCGGATGGAAGCTCTTTGTCAAAGGTTTCGAGGTCACGTTTGAGAATCTGGATCTCGCGAAGAAGCATCGTCTTCACGCGGTGTTTTAAAATGTAAACCGTGTTCGTCTTGATCCCCAGCTGCTTGGCGGTGTCCTCTACCGAGTGGCCGCTCAACGACATCGTGAAGACTTCCACCGCATTTCCAGAGAAAGCCTCGCGCGCGCGGTCGAGCGCGAGATCCACGACATATTGCTGCCACTCTTTCTCCACACGGGTCTCGATCTCCGGGGTATCCGCGAGGAGCTCCTGCAGAGGTGCGCTTTCGTCATCGATACTTCTTCCCGTTGGCTCACGCTTTTTCGAACGAATGATATTGAGCGCGGTGTTCCGGATGAGTCGGGCGAACCAAGTCCGAAACTTCGCGCGCTCGGGATCGCGCTCGTAAGTTTTCAGCCCCTTCCAAAGACGGAGAGAAACCTGCTGCCGGGCGTCATCGAGATCCGCACCCCTGAATCCCATACTCCCCAGGACCTTTGAAATAAAAGGCTCGTAGTAGCCGAGGAGTTCGCGCCACGCCAGGTCGCTCCTCTCATCCCGCGCCCGCTGCAGCAGCGTCACCCGCGTCATGAGGCGGTCGCTGGACTTGTGCGAGGTGGTAAAGGGCATGGCGAGGCAAACCATAGACATGTTTTTGAAATGCTACCCTTAAAAAATCCTACTCCCACACGATGCGGTAGAAACCCTGAGGCTCCGCTGCCCAATCTGGCGGAGTGACGGACTCGATAAATCCCGTCGCCGTCTGACTACTCACCAAGGTCCAATCCTCCAAATCCGGGCTGGTCTCGATCCGGTAGGATTCACCTGGGATAGCATTCCAAGTCAGGACCCCATCCGCATTCGTAGTCACGAGCAAACGGGTAACAAAAATCTGCCGCGCTGCCGACACCACCTCTTCTCCAAGACTTGTCGTAGTGACCGAGTGAATCGTCTGGCTGCCCATCTCCAAGCTACTCAAAGAGATTTCAAAAGGCGGACTCGCATCACTGCCGAGCGAGATCCCATTCGCAAAAAACTCCACACTGGTGATGAGCGATTCATCCAGCGAACTCTCAGAAGTGATCACGCCGTCGTCAGAAAGATCTACGACTTCGTTGTTCGTAAGATCCACGCTCGCACTTGCCCAAGCGGGTTGACCAGTGTTCTCATAAGCGGGATTCGAAACAAGATTGCGGTAGAGCACCCCTTTCTCGTTCGCGGTGCCATCCGCATTAAAAAGTGACGCGCTCGAGTTCGGCGATCCGGTGATATTGAAATTATAGTAAGCGTAGCGCTCCAGATAAGGGAGGCTCTCGAGCATCGGAAGAACGCCCTCCAGATAAGCAAGATGGTCCGTCGCGTCAGGATTATCACCCTTCGCCCGTTGGAATTCCGTCAGCCAGATCGGACGGCCATATTTCGCGAACTCGGCATCGAGGAAGTTCTTTAGAGCCGCTGCGCTGAGACGGTTGTAATTATGAACACAGGTGTAATCGATCCGGTAGCCTTTCGCTTCCGCCTTCGTCATGAAGTCATCGAGCCAAGCCGTGCCATTGCCCCCATCAGTCCGCGCCGGGCTTCCGAGGCGCAGTCCCAGCTGCTGGGCCTTCGGCCAAAGGGCGATCGCTTCATCGACGGTGAGGTTCCCCTGGCTCTCAAGTTCCGGTTCATTGAAGCCGAGAAAGTGAGTCTGCCCACCGCGCACCCGCACTTCCTCCCAACGGAAATCTTTTTCCTGACTGCGCCCCCGGATCATCGGGATGAACTCCCAGTTCAGCGTCGAGGCACCCGTCGGCTCCCACTCGTATTTCCAGTGAGCCTGAATCGTGTTGGGAAAATCATTATTCGTTCCGCACCAGCCCTTTTTAGAGATCCAACGCCACGGCAGCACTCGCATGAAGGAGACCTTGTCATCGAGGTCATCCGAGAGATTCACCATCAGGTCGGCTTCAGTCGCAGCGTAGAATTTGCTAAATCCCTGACCCCCGGCCTCGGTCGCGAGGACCGCCATATAACCTTTTTTGAGGAGAAAGGAACTGATCTGATCGTCCGCACCCCAGATCGTATCGATTTCGCGAGTAGCATCAAAGATTCCGATCTCGCGGTTCGCTGTCGTCGTGGTTCCCCGTTTCATCGAAACATTGCGGAACTTCGCCGTCGTGCGCTCACCGCCGATATGACTCGTGACTGCGATGCCGAAGTGCACCGTGGCATTCATCGCAATCGTCTTGGGATTCGCGATCTGGGTCCACGGTCCCGTCGCGCTATCGAGCGAGTAGTAAGCCGTGAAAATATCACCGACTCGGGTGAGTCGGAGCCACTTCACCGCGTCCGTCCCTCCCTGAGCGGAGGACGATGTCGTGGTCGCACCCGGTTCTGCTCGGGATTGAAAAAGGACCGTCTTATTCGGCCGCTGGAAGATATAGGCATTGCGCGACTCGCCGGAAAAATCCTCCCGAATCATGATCCCGCCCTTGGCCGAAAAATTCGTATCCCCCACGCTATCGACCTTTGCGACGATCTCGCCATCCCCCGTGAGCTCCCGATACAAAAAATGGCACTCATCGCTCGTCCCCCAGATGTCCGCCCCCCAGCCGGAGACGGTGTAGACGCCGGAGTCAAATGACGAGAGCCCCAGCCCGGCCGTCCCCTTAAAGCCCGTATTGAAATTCCAGCGCTGCCCCAGAAAATCTTTCTCGGCAAAGGCCTTCATCGCAATGCCCGACGAGAGCTTCCGGCGAAGGACTGCGCCATTGTAAAACTGGCGAATCTCGACGTTATTATTGAGAACCGCCGCCGCACCATCGACCGTGAATTGGTTCAGATAAGTGCCATCGATCTGAGTCGGCAGGCGATCTAGGAAGAAAACAAAGCAATCCGATGATTGCAGATCGATCGTCGTGTCCGTCAGCGGATTTCCACCATAAAAAGTGAGCTCCGAGCGCCCCTTCATCGTCACCTTTGCCGAGATGAGATGGTCCGTCAAAACCTGGGAATCTTGAATGGTGAACTCCTGATTCGTCGCTCCGAGATCAATCCCGGCGGCGCTCCCCTTGCTCATTCTTAGGGTGGCATTACTCACCGAGAGCTGCCCGCTCCCGAGGAGAAGATTGCCACCCGCGCCCGACCCTCCACCGGGACTTCCCCGACGAATGATGAGCGAGTGATCAAGCGCGACATTACCATCCACCGCGCCCGCCTCAGCGGTGACTCCGCTTTCTTCATCAATCCAATTTTCCTCCTGGAAAAGACTCACGCCATCGCCAGCGGAAACCCACAAAAGGTTCGCTGCGGAAAGAGAAGCAGCGGAGAGAGCGAAAGTGAGGAAAAGGCGAATCATAGCAAGTCACTTTAGCAAACACCCCAAAGGGAGCAATCTTTACCAAGTCGCCTCCATTCTTCCTTAGCGCTTCACTTGGCAGCCTTCGTGCCCGCAAGCTTCCGGGCTGTGGCATTCGCGCCCCTCCCCTCGAAGGATACACCTAAGGTTATCGTCATCCATCTCAGGATGAATCATGGGAATATTTAGCGGTTCTAACCAAGTTTCCCAATATGGATGTTGGGAATTTGAGCGGGCTAGAAGGTATTTTGTAATCTGGGAGATTGTCGAATCGCTACATCTACTCAAATCAATAAAAGGAGAGCCGTGTGAGACTGATCGATAGAGGTAATGAAGGTAAAAGTCTTGTGAGAGAATTGGATCTGTTTCTCCCAATTTCTGGAGGATGCGAGCAAATGCAACCATTTTAGCACCCCTTGAGAGAACTTCAAAGTCTGCAAATCCAGCATCCCGCCAATTTGCAAAAATCATGTAGTCTGCGGCCATGATCTAGTTGATTTTTAGAGTGTCGTATTTACGAAGATAGGGGGAAACAAGAACGGAAATTTTACTTTTTCAAAGACACTTGCCCTTGATGCATGAGGTAGGCGATGAGGTCTCGGGTTTGCTCGGAGGTCAGAGCGTGGAGGAGGCCCTCTGGCATAACGGAATTTTCAAGGGTAGTGGTGGTCTCCACCTCTGATCTTTCAAGAGTAGTTTCTTCGTTGAGCGCGCGGAGGGTGATTGTCTGCTCGGTAGAGGAGGCGATGACGCCAGAGAGGGAGCGGCCATCCTTGAGCTTAAGAATGGTCATGCGGTATTCGGCGGGGACGATGGCGCTGGGGTCGACGATGTTTTCCAAAAGGTAGCCAAGATCGGCGCGGCCTGAGCCGGTGAGATCAGGGCCGAGCTTGCCGCCTTGGCCGTAGAGGACGTGACAGGAAGCGCAGAGGTTTTGGAAGTGGATGCGGCCCGCGGAGAGATCTGCCTTTTCTCGCACTTCGGGAGTGAGGCTTCTGTGGAGCTCAGCGATGCGTTGTTTTTTTGACTGGCTCACTTCGCGGCCGCTCCCCCAGATTTCCGTGAGGCGGGCGGTGAGCTTTTCATCACCGAGAAGGATGATTTGGCGAACATGGTAAGGCGTGACGGCGGCACGAGGAATCCTCTTCGCCGCGATTTGATCGAGAAGAATGTTTGCCCACGCGGGTCGGGTGGCGAGGGCATCGATCACCGACGGGCGCTCGTCCTTCTTGAAGGAGGCGTAGCTGGTGGCAAGCTTCTTCGCGATTGCGAGATCATCAAATGAGGCGAGGCCGCCGACCGCAATCTTGTTCAGCGTGCGGACTTTGAGAAGTTTCTCGCAGATGCTGCGGAGGTCGTCAGGGCGGGCGTCGATGAGACCTTGAAGAGCTTTTTCGCGGATCGGCAGTGTGGCTTTATCATCGAAGACGATTTCCCGGAGGGAGTCGAGTGCGCGGCCATCGCCGAAGAGGGCGGAAAGCTCGCGGATGAGAGCGGGGTTTTCTTTCGAGAGGGTTTCTACGGCCTTGTCCCAGTTCTTAGGAAGCGGGGCTTTGCGCCAGCCTTTGAAGCCTTCGTTGAGGCCTTTGAGAATGTGGGGGGCTTTCTCTGGCTGAGAAATGGCGAGGTCGATGATGGCGTCGGGCTGAGAAGCAAGCGCTCGGGAAATATAGCGGAGGAGGTCGGGCCATTCGGTATACCGAGCTATTTCTCTCAAGCTTTCTGGGTGATCTTTGAGCAGGGGCGCGATGCCGAACCAGACAAGTTTAGGGATGTTGTGGTCAGCGGGGTCTCCCCTTTGAACTAATGAACTCGCTACCGCTTGTCGTGAGGACAGTGGAAGACGCTGGAGGGTTGAAGCGATTTCCAGTCGAATTCTCGGAGAAACTCCCCCTTCTGAAAGCTGCTGTAGAATTGTAACAAGAATATCAAATTCATCGAGAATGGCAGGATGAGGTCCGTGGACGTGATCAATAGGAGCTGAATCCGTGAGGAGTCGCAACATCCAGACGTTCAAATAATCATCCTCACTGGATGCTAGTTTCGTGAACAGACCAAGGTCAGAGAAGGCTACATTCATTGCATGAAGAACCCAGAGGGCGCGAAGGCGAATGACTGTGTTTGGAGATTCAAGGAGCCCTCTCGAGGTAGCGATGAGATCGGAGGTCGATTCGAATTGAAGTTGAGTGAGCGCACGGCGGAGGAACCAGACGTTGGGGTGTTTGATGATTTTGGTGAGTTTTTCGGGGGTGATGTTTTGGAGGAGGTCGAGTTCAGGCTTTCCCGGGTTGCCATTTGAAAAACGATAAATCCTTCCGCTAGTGCGGTGGACTCCGGTGTGGTCATGGCACTCCCCGGTGTCTGACCAGTCGAGGGCATAGAGGGCGCCCTCGGGGCCGGTGCGGATGTCGAGGCCGCGGAACCATTCGTCGCCGGAGAGAAAAGCGTCGGGTTCGTGGCTGGCGAGGTAACCGGATCCGTGGCGCTTAAGTTTTTCGACATTAAGTCGGCGGCCGTGCTGATTCCAGGTGAGGAGTTTGCCATCCCAGTAATCCGGGAGGTGGCCGCCTTGGTAAATGCACATCCCGATGTGGGCGTGGCCTCCTCCGAAGTCATTGGCCGCGCCATTTCGAGATTTCTGCCAAGAGCCAGCGGTATCGAAGTGCCAGTGATCGGCGTGCATCTGGATGGGCTCGTAGATGAGATCGTTTGCGGAGCGCCCAAAGGGTCGGTCAAAGTGAGCGCCCGGGATCGCGTGCCAGAGGTGGCCGTTGACGGTGTTGATGAAAAAGGGTTCGCCGTGTTCATCCCAATCAAAGCCCCAAGGATTGGTGGCGCCGTGGCAGATGACCTCGAAGGTTTTACGAGTGGGGTGGAAGCGCCAGATACCGCCACGAAGCGGAACGCGCTCGGCTTTAGGAGTTCCGGGAAGGCCGACTTCTCCGGGGCACGATCCGCCGCAGCGCCCGTAGAGCCAGCCATCGGGTCCCCAGCGGAGGCCATTGGCGAGGTTGTGGTAGTTGCTCTGGGCGACGGTGAAGCCATCGAGGACGACTTGGGGCTCGGAGTCGGGGATGTCGTCGTGATTCGCATCGGGGACGAAGAGGAGCTGAGGTGGACACATCAGCCAGACGCCGTCTTTTCCGACTTCGACAGAAGTGAGCATCTGGACTTTGTCAGTGAAGACCTTCCGGGAGTCGGCTTCGCCATCGCCATCCTCATCATGGAGGATGATGACGCGGTCGCGGAGCTTGAGATCGAATCGTTTGCCCTTTTCAGCGTAGGTGAAATTCTCAGCAACCCACATACGGCCCTTGTGATCCCAAGCCATCGCGATGGGGTTTTGGACTTGGGGCTCGGAGGCAAAGACGGTCGTCTTGAAACCCTCAGGAACTTGAAAGGAAGCGGTGGCCTCTTTTGCCGAAGGCGGCTGCGCGGCTTTGTCCTTCTCGCTGTTATAAGGTGTGGGGAACTCGTCGCTCTGTGCGGGAGCGAGGGTGAGGAGCAGGAAAAAAAGTGTCTTCATCAGGCTAGTGGCAGTGGAATCTGAGCGATCCATCTCAACCCCCATGGTGTGATATGCTACCAGAGACTCAACGGGAAAATTGCGCCGCGGCTGAGCCAGAGAATATCTGCGCAGCTTTTCACCAGCAGCCAAGTGAGAATCATAAGTCCGAGAATCGAAAAAATGCCATCCATCGAATAAGCATAGGAGCTCAGGATTCTCTTACCGCTCCCGTAGAAAAATAGGCCTCCAACAAAAAATAGGCCTCCAACAAAAAATCCAGGAAACGTAAAAACAAGACTGGCGCTACTGAAATAACCGCAACCGCACACTCCCAGACCAGCCCCGACGATGACAAATGGAATCATCACCCAAATCTTCGGGGCGCACTTTGATGACTTCACTCTTATCTAAGGCTCGAACTTTCTCTTTCTGTCTACGGATCGGAACTCCTTTTCTGCTCGCCCGATGATCCACCCTCGGCTTGAGTAGCTCACATATTCTCCCCGAAACGTGACTTTCTCGCCCACAACCCACCTCATCCAACCATGATCAAAAAGATCCTTCTCACCTTCTTCGCCACCTCGGTCGCCCTCTCTGCGGCCAAGCCAAACGTCATCATCGTCATGGCTGACGATCTCGGCATCGGCGACATCTCGCCCACCAGCACTACATGCAAAATCAAGACGCCCCATTTGCAAAAGATGGCAGACCAAGGCCTCACTTTCCTCGACGCACACACTCCCAGCTCAGTCTGCACCCCTACCCGATACGGCCTCCTCACCGGTCGCTACAACTGGCGCTCGCGCATGGGGAAAGGCGTCCTCTCAGGCGTCAGCAAGCACCTCATCCCCGCTGACCGACCCACCCTCGGTCACCTCATGAAATCCGCCGGCTACCACACCTCCATGATTGGAAAATGGCACCTCGGATGGGACTGGGCGAAAGACGGTAAGAAAATCGACTTCTCCAAGCCCGTCCTCAACGGACCCGACATCAACGGCTTCGACCAATACTACGGGCACTGCGGCTCGCTCGACATGGCACCTTACGTCTGGGTCGATACCGGCATGCCCACCGCCATCCCCACCCGCGAAGAAGGCGTCACCAAGAAAGAAGATCCCTACGGTTGGTATCGAAAAGGCCCCATCGCGCCCGACTTCAATATCGAGCAAGTCCTTCCCCACCTTTTCCAAAAAACGATCACCCGCATCGAAGAACGCGTAAAAAAAGAAGAACCCTTTTTCATCTACCTCCCCCTCCCTGCCCCCCACACCCCGATCGTCCCCGTCCCCCCCTTCAAGGACGCCAGCAAGATGAATCCCTACGCCGACTTCGTCATGCAGATGGATCACCACATGGGCGAACTCATGGCTGCCATCAAGAAGGCAGGCATCGATGACAACACCCTTGTCATCTTCACCAGCGATAACGGCTGCTCGCCTGAGGCAAACTTCGAAGTCCTCGCCAAGTTCGGCCACGCCCCCAGCGGAAAATACCGCGGCCACAAAGCTGACATTTACGAAGGCGGCCACCGCGTCCCCCTCATCGCCCGCTGGCCGAGTCAGATCAAAGGCGGCCGCACCTCTGATTCGATCGCCTGCCTCACCGACCTCTACAGCACCCTTGAAGAGATCACCGTCCAAGAGCGCCAGCCCCTCGGCGGAGAAGACGGCTTCTCTCTCCTCCCTGAATTCTCAGGAAAAGGAAGCACCGTTCGCAAGAGCATCATCAGCCACTCCATCAGCGGCCACTTCGCCATCCGCGAGGGCGATTGGAAACTCTGCCTCTGCCGTGGAAGCGGCGGCTGGAGTTCACCCAGAGAAGACGATGCTAAAAAGAAAGGCCTCCCTGCCATGCAACTCTTCGATCTCAAAGACGACCCCAGCGAGCAGACCAACCTCTTCGAGAAACACCCAGAAAAAGTAAAAGCGCTTCTCGCTCTTCTCGACGAACAAGTCACCACCGGCCGCTCCACACCTGGTGAAAACGTCCCCAATGATCGCGTAATCAACTACCTTCCCACCGAGAAAATCTTCAACGGAAAGGACCTCTCCAACTGGCGCGTCGATTCCAAGTCCAACCACCCACACTGGACCGTCAAAGAGGGCATCATCCACTGCCAGTCAGGCCCAAAAAACAAAGGCTCGATTCTTTGGACCAAAAAAGAATTCAGCGACTTCACCCTCACCCTCGACTTCAAAAACGGCGAAGGAAAAATTGACTCCGGCGTCATGCTCAAGCGCGCTCACGATCAAATCCAGATCGGAATCTCCGGCTCACTCAAGCGCGACCTCACCGCCGCGCCCTACATCCCAAAGAAGGGCTATCCAGTCGAAGGAAAGGAAGCCATCGCCGCCGTGAAGCCCAAGGGCTGGAACACGTTGAAAATTCAAGTCGAAGGCAACACCTACACGACTTGGCTCAATGGCGTCAAAGGAGTCACCTACGTCTCTGACAGCTCCATCGAAAAAGGCCCGCTTGGCCTCCAGCTCCATCCAGGAAACGACATGGAGATCTCTTTTCGAAATATCGAAGTCACCGAGTCCGCTTCAAAATAGAGCCTTCACGTAGACCGTGCAGGAACAGAGGGTTAGCGCCAGCGCACTGAGGAGTCTGAGGGAGAGTGATTTCATCGAATTAATGATAAAGCGCCACCGGAAAGAAGCTTCGCCTCACGGAAGCAGCGGAGGAGTAGCCCTACTTTTCCTCCCGTTTAAAAGAGCGCCCACCCAAGTGTAGCGCACCCCATATTCGTAGATCACGAGTAAGATTCCCGTCACGCCGAAGGCCATGATCGAGAACTTTAGCCACGCCGAGATCTCCCAATCCTGCATGACGATTTGCAGCGCCACGATGAGCGGGAAGTGGCCAAGATAGAGCCAGTAGGAAGCGTCTGAGAGATAACGCACGACCAGATGGCCGCCATTTAGATAACGACGGAAAAAGCCGAAGAGCCCAATGAGAAGCAGCCACGTCATCAGCGAGACGCCCATCTGCGCGTAGTAGTGATCATTCGTGTAGATCCAGGCGCGCGTGACCAGAAAAAGTGGAAGCGCCGCGAGAAACCAGAGCCACCAGCGGGTGCCCGCTTTCTCCTCCCACCAGCCACGCCCAAAGGCGAGCGCGCCTAAGAAAAAGAAGATCGCGTAGTAGCCCAACTTCGCGCCCCAAGGGAAGATTCCCGTCGCCGTCCCCGGCCCGTAGGAACCCGGCATCCCTAGCTGCGCCCAAAAAGTGAGAGGCACCAGCGCGAGCAAACACCAAGGCGTTTTCACCAGAGAAGTGGGAAATTTTTTCTCTATCTTCCGCCACAACCACGCCACCGGGACGAAAATGAGAAGAAGCCAGAGCAGGTAGTAGAGGAACCAGAGGTGATAAAAGACCGGAGTAAAAACCCCTTTCCAACACCAAAAGACGTCACCCTCTTCTTCCGCCTCAACACCCGCTTCCATCTCGCCCAAGCGCTGCGCGATTCTCTCGCGCCGCTCAGCCGTTCCCTCATCGAGTCGGATGGAAAGGGCGACTGCGATCGCCTCGACAACCTCCATCTCCAGCCTCGCTGAGTCCAGCGCGGTGCCTCCAGCATGATTCTTTGCCTCCGGGTCCGCCCCCGCTGCCAGCAAGACCTCCACGCACTCCTCGCTTCCAAAAAATGCCGCCGTCATCAGCGCCGTCCCGCCATCCTTTCCGCGCCCTTCCAGCTCGGCTCCCCCCTCCAGAAGTAGCTCCGCCATTTCCCCGTGATCGAAGATCGCCGCGAGATGCAGCAGCGGACTGCCGAAGACATCACGCGCATCCGGATCGCCTCCTTCTTCAAGAATCGCAGCCACCTTTTCCCGATCATTCTCGATCACCGCGCTACTCAGATCTCCTAGAGGCAACTCGGCGGCAGCTTGGTCCCGCTTCACCGCCTCCGACCAAACCCCCAGTCCCATCATCATAGGCGTCAGCAAAATGGTCCCCGCAAGCAGCGGCACCCCAATTCTTAAAAGGCGCTGCTTCACCAGACTGCCCAGCCCGCGCTTTTTCCACATCATCGCCGTGAAAAATCCGCTCACCAGAAAGAAGAGCGGCATCCGCGAAGCATGCACCAGATCCACCAACACCCCGAAGCTCGCCGGATCAGCCCGCACATCCACCGCCCACCAGCCCGGGTAGCCCATAAAAGACATCGCAGCATGGAAGAAGATCCCCACCAGCATCGCGACGCCTCGGAGGCCATCGAGAAAGTGGTAGCGGGGTCCCGTTATCATGAGGGCAGAGGCTAGCCAAAATCACCGCCCACAGACCAATGTTTTCTGAGCTTTAATCGCCCTTCGTTTACGCTACCCTCTCCACTGCTCTGTGATGAAAAAACCACTTATTTTTAACCTTCTCTGGGCCATGGTCGCACTCGGCGCCTTCATCCTTGGGGGAAAGTTTTCCCCTCCCTTAGAATCTTCCAGCACCAGCAAGGAGGCTTCCACTAAGACTTCATCCTCCCGTCTGAGTGAGCGCAGCGTGGCGTTAGCAGATCTTTCCTCAGCGAGTCGAAAAAACAACACCCGCTCCAGTAACTCACCCACTCTCAGCGAGGCCGACCTTCTCGAACTCGGCCAGGAATTCCGCAGAGCCAAAGGCCCCATCGCCAGACGCCTTGCCTTTTCCGAGATCCTCAAAAATCTCACTCCTGAAAATGCGCGCCTCCTCCGTGAGCAGATCGCCCACCTTCCTCAGGACTCCGCAGAATTCCGCGAGCTCCACTACGCGTGGGGTTCGATGGCCGGCCAAGAGGCCGTCATCCACGGAGCCTACACCCCGAAGCGCGACATGGCCTCCACTCTCGCAGGATGGGCCGCCACCGATCCCGCCGCCGCCATGGCCTACTTCGATACCCTCTCACCCGAAGCCCAAAGTGGCGGCAGCCACATGAAATGGGGAGCCGCCTTTGGCCTCGCCGATGCCGATCCCCAACTCGCCGCTGAGTTCGCCATCGAGCGCTTCGAAAATGGCGACAAAGAAGCCGGAAAGATGATCCGCATCGCCGCCGGAGCCGCCCTCCGCTCCGGCGATAGCGAAGAAATTACCAACTTCCTCTCCAACGTCCCCGAGGGCGAAATGAACCTCCAAGCCCACCAGCACGCCGCCAGCGAACTCGCAAAAAGCGATCCCAATGGCACCATCGACTGGGCCCTTTCCCTCCCCGAAAGCGATGGTAAAAATCACGCCATCGGCAGCTCCTTCTACGCTTACGCCAGCCGAAACCCCGAACAAGCCGCCGAAGCCATCAACAAAATCCCTGCCGACCACCAAGACGCAGCCCGCTACGGTTACGCTCTCCGCGCAGTCCACGATGACCCCGCCACCGGCGTCGAATGGGCCGCCTCCATTTCCAATCCAGACGCCCGAGGCCGCGCCCTCGTCGACACCGGCCGCACCTTTTACCGGAAGGATCCCGAACGTGCCGCCGCCTGGCTGCCCACCAGTGGATTGTCCTCCGAACAACAAAATCAAATCACTCGGAAGCGCTGAGAAAGAAGCAAGCTCACCCTCAGTCTCAACAGCTCCCGCTCCTCATCCTAGAATCGCTCCTCATCCCCCGGCCCAAAGGGCCTCCACTCCTCAGCCTAGGTCGGAGCGAGGAACGAGCGCAGGCCTGGGTCTACCGCCTCCCAAAAATTCAGCCCTGTATGGGCGAAACAATCCTCTCAGCCTCGCATATCTTTTGGTATCCTTTCTACCATGCCTCAGTCGCTCGCCAAGGTCCTCGTCCACCTCGTCTTCAGCACAAAAGATCGCGAACCGGTCATCTCCGAGGAAATCCAACCAAAGCTCCACGCTTACCTCGCCGGCACCCTCGACAACATTTCCTGCACCTCTCTCCAAGTCGGCGGGGTCGATGATCACGCCCACCTCTTCTTCGCCCTCGGCCGCACTATCACCATCGCTAAAGTCGTCGAGGAATGCAAAACAGCCTCCTCAAAATGGATGAAGTCCAGTGGCGGCGTCTCGACCTTCACATGGCAATCCAGCTACGGGATTTTTTCCATCTCCGAGTCCCAGCGCGAGCAAGTCATCGCCTACGTGAAAAATCAAAAGGACCATCACAAAGAGCTCAGCTTCAAAGACGAATTCCGGATTCTGTGCGAGCGGTATCACATGACCATCGATGAACGATACGTCTGGGACTAGACGCTGGGAATGCCTCGCCCTCACAGGGCTCCGTGACATTTGCGACCCCGAACCCAGGCCTGCGCTCGTTCCTCGCTCCGACCTAGGCTGAGAAGTCGCAGCCCTTTGGGCCTTTCCTGAAAAAATCTCCCAGCCCCTTTTCCCGCCACTCCACCCTTCCATTTTCCCTTAATCCCCCTTATCTCCCGCGCGCGAGGGGCGGTATAACCCTTCGCACCCTCGCGCCTCTGCGGTTAACATCCCGCCAGCCCCTTACCATGTCCGTCGAACTCACTCGCAACTTCTCCATCATCGCCCACATCGATCATGGCAAAACGACTCTGTCCGATCGTCTCATGGAGACCTGCCAAACGATCACGCAGCGTGAGTCTCAGGCCCAGCACCTCGACTCGATGGATCTTGAGCGGGAAAAAGGGATCACCATCAAATCCCACCCTGTCACCCTTTCCTTCAAGTCAAAGGACGGGAAGACCTACAAGCTCAACCTCCTCGACACTCCCGGCCACGTTGACTTCTCTTACGAGGTCTCCCGCTCGCTCGCGGCTTGTGAGGGCGCCATCCTCATCATCGATGCCGCCCAAGGCGTCGAGGCCCAGACCATGGCGAACGTAAACCTCGCGATGGAGCAGGAGCTCGCGATCGTCCCCGTCCTTAATAAGATCGACCTTCCCGCTGCCGACATCCCCCGCTGCCGCCAGCAGCTTGAGGACATCCTCGCCATCCCCGGTGAACACGCCATTCCTGCTTCTGCGAAAAATGGCATCGGCATTCAGGACATCCTGGAAGCGGTCGTGGAACTTGTCCCACCCCCTGAGGAAAACCCGGATGGCCTCCTGCGCGCCTCCGTCTTCGACTCGCTCTATGATCAATTCCGCGGCGTCGTTTCCTACGTCCGCATCGTTTCCGGTGAGGTGAAGAAAGGCGACAAGATCAAGCTCTTCCACACTCCTACGAACTACGAGATCAAGGAGACGGGAATCTTTACCCCCAAGATGACCAAGAATGACGGCCTCAAAACTGGAGACGTCGGCTACATCATCGCCAACATGAAGTCCTCCGCCGAAGTCAAGATCGGTGACACCATCACGCACAAGGATAAGCCCTGCCTCGAGCCCCTTCCCGGATTCAAAGAAATCCGCCCCATGGTCTTCTCCGGCATCTACCCCATCGACACCTCAGACTACGAAGCACTGAAGGTCGCGATGGGCAAGCTCCAGATCAACGACGCCGCCTTCACCTTCCAGACCGAATCATCCTCCGCGCTCGGATTCGGCTTCCGCTGCGGCTTCCTCGGCCTTCTTCACATGGAGATCATTCAGGAGCGTCTCCGCCGTGAGTTCGACATGGACGTCATCTCGACCTACCCCTCTGTCATTTACGAGGTCACCAAGACCGATGGCGAAGAACTCATCATCGACAACCCCTCTTACTTGCCTGAGCAGCAAACCATTGAGGAAATCAAAGAACCCATCGTCCGCATCTTCATCATGGTCCCCGGCGACTACATCGGCGACGTCATGAAGCTCATCATGGAAAAGCGTGGAGACCTCGAGAACACCGAGACCATCGACGAATTCCGCGTCATGCTCACCGCGACAATCCCTCTCGCCGACATTCTCGTCGACTTCAACGACCGCCTCAAATCCATGACCAAGGGCTACGGCTCCATGGACTACGAGCACGCCGGCTACCGCGCCGCTAAGATGGTTAAAATGGACATGCTCATCGCCGGCGAACCCGTCGAAGCCTTCTCCACCATCGTCCACACCGAAAAAGCAATCGGTCGCGGTCGCGAGCTCGCTGCGAAGCTCAAGGAAGTCATCCCGACCCAGATGTTCACCGTGGCCATCCAAGCCGCCATCGGTGGAAACATCATCGCCCGAGAGACCATCTCCGCCATGCGAAAAAACGTCACCGCAAAATGCTACGGCGGCGACATTTCCCGAAAGCGCAAGCTCCTCGAGAAGCAGAAAAAGGGTAAGGCAAAGATGAAAGCCTTCGGTAAGGTAAACATCCCGCAGGATGCCTTCATTAAAGTGCTCAAGTCTGGGGATTAAATGGCGGAGTTTTAGCTGAGCAGATCAAATCGCTTGGCTAGGACAGACCGTAATTTTTTCCCGAACGCCTACGGTTTGAGGCCGATACCAGAATTCGAGATGAGTTCGCCAAGTTCCTTGAGGGCGTAGGCGTGAGCGGGATCGGCTGCGACGTTTTTGTTGGGATCGCCTTGGAAGTCGATGAGGGTGAGGTCTTCGACTTTTCCTTTTTGGTCATTTTTGCGCCACTCAGTGTAGCGGTAGCGGTCCGTGCGGAGGCTGGTGCCGAGGACTTTTCCGGTGCCTTTCTTATTCTTAAAATATTGGCTGAAGGCTCCCGCTTTCCAGTTGGCGGCGGGGTCGTTTAGGAGTCGTTTGAGGGAGAGGCCTTGGAGGTTTTCGGGGATGGGGTTTCCGGTGAGGTCGCAGAGGGTCGGGAAGAGGTCGACGAGTTCGGTGGGGGCTTTGGTGCGCTGGTTTTTCGGGAGGCCCGGAGCGGAAATGATGAGGGGGACTTTAGCCGCGACCTCGTAGGTGGTGTGCTTGCACCATTCGCCGTAGTCGCCGAGGTAGTAGCCGTGGTCACCCCAGAGGGCGATGACGGTGTTCTTGGCGAGGCCGGTGTCATCGAGCGCTTTGATGAGGCGGCCGACTTGGGCGTCCATGTAGCTGACGGAGGCGCGGTAGCCGTGGATGAGCTCACGGGTCTTGGCGTCATCAAGGACTTTGGCGTCGAGTGAGATGTCGGAGTAGTTCTTCAGCTCGCCCCAGGTGGAGCCATCGTAGGGAAGCCCGTTGATGACTTTGTCGCGTGAGGGGACGTTGATCTTGGAGCGATCATAGAGGTCCCAGTATTTCCCCGGAGCATTGAAGGGGAGGTGCGGCTTGCTGAAGCCGACGGCGAGAAAGAAGGGCTCTTTGCTGGCGGCGAGCTTTTGCATGCGCGCGACGGCGGCCTTGGCGACTCCTCCGTCGTTGTAGATGTCGTCGCTGACGTCTCCCCCGTTTTCAATGGAGGGGCCGTTGGTGCGGACGCCGGTTTCTTTTTCAACTCGGCGCGCTTCTTTCTGAGCGGCAATTCCTGCGGGTGAGGCGTATTGTTTGCCGAGGCCTCGGAGGGGTTCCTCGGACCAGCCCTGCGGAAAATCGTCGTTGTGAGCGTGGTAGATTTTGCCAATAGAGAGCGCTTGGTAACCCTGCGCTTTAAAATGCTGGGGCATGGAGAGCGCGTCGGAATTTTTCTCTCGCATGGGAGTTTTGAAATTCCAGCAGCGGGTGGTCTCAGGGCGGAGGCCGGTCATGAGGCTGGCGCGGGATGCTCCGCAAACGGCAACCTGGCAGTAGGCTCTTTCGAAAAGAGTCCCGCGTGCAGCGAGGGCGTCGATATTTGGAGAATGGACTTTATCGTTTCCGTAGCAATTCAGCTCGGGGCGGAGGTCATCGACTGCGATGAAGAGGACGTTAAGCTTCTCGAAAGCGAACCCAGTCGAGATGAATGGAAAAACAAGGAGGAGTTTGAGGCGGGAAAATGAGTTCATTGATAACGAGGATCTCTAGCTACGGTCGATTCTACGCAGATCACTCAATCATGTAGAATTTTTTCGGTTCGCTAGGATGAACGCTGCGTTGGCCAGGAGCAGATTTAATGATGCTCGGAATCAGCGGCTTGGCTTTCTTCGTCCGCTTCTAAATCTGAGTAGGGAATTCCCATTCTCTCGGCACGTTTTTTCCAGAGGTCGCGGGCGCGCTGCTGCATGTCATCGTGGTCGTCTACCTCATCGACAATCTCGGTCCCCAGCATCGTCTCAATGACATCCTCAAGGGTGATGATTCCGGAAAAGGATCCGAATTCATCGATGGTAGCCGCGATGTGAATTCGGTCAGAAATCATGGTGCGGAAGAGGTCCGAGAGGTTCTGTGTATTCGGGATCGTGTGGAGGGCGCGCTTAAATTTACTCAGTGGGGCATCCTCCTCTCCCTTAGCGAGAGCCTGGAGAAGTTCGACCCTCAGGACGAAGCCCGCGACGTCATCAATGGTCTCTTTGAAAATAGGAATTCTGGAAAAAGGGCGATTCGCGTGCTCCTTCATATACTCGGCGACGGTAGTGGATTCAGGCAGAGAAAACACAACAGTCCGGGGAGTGGCGGCATGCTTGGCCATTGTGTCGCGGAGGCCGAAGAGATTCTTGACGATTCGGCCCTCGTTCTTCTCGATCGCTCCTTCCTTTTCCCCGATATCCGCCATCGCGATGAATTCGGAACGGCTATAGGCCCCCTTTTTTTGACCATGGGAGATTCCGCTGGTGATTTTTTCAGTCATCCAGATGAGTGGAGACATGAAGCGGGTGAATTTACTCAGCATCAAACCCGTGGCGGGAGCGAGCTGCTTCCAATAGACCGCGCCGAGGGTTTTCGGGATGATTTCGGAGAGGAGAAGAATTAAGAGTGTGAGAACTGCGGAAATGATTCCCGTGGTGAGTGGCGCGTCTCCAAAAATCTTCATCGCCTGTGCTCCCACTCCGGCAGCCCCGACGGTGTGCGCGACCGTGTTGAGAATCAAGATGGCCGAGAGAGGTCGGTTGATATCGTTCGAAAGACTCTCCCAGATTTTGGCATTGCGAGGGTTGGCTTCCTTCTGAGTTTCGATGTAGGGACGGCGCACACTGAGGAGGACCGCTTCAAAAACTGAGCAGAGGAAGGAGAAGACGAGAGCGATAAGGAGATAGGTAACTAAAAGAGCGATGTCCACGTTCCTTAAACGAACGTTAGTTCTCTCGAAACGAAAGAAAAAAGTGGAAATTGGCAGGTCAATTTCACGACCCTCTATTTCTTAGATACCGTCGGAAAAGGCTGCTCGAAGAACATGAGGGTGGCCCAGGGAACGGGGCCCCGGCGGGAGGATTTGAGACGATTTTTTTCGGCTGCTTGTTTGGTGAAGGGCGCTTCTAGGCCCCGGCGGTTGTGATAGTGATTGAAGACTTGCTCATACATGCCACGGAGGCGACCTCGGGAATCGTCGGAGATTTTCTTGTAATGGTAGCGACCTTCGAAACTTTTGTAAGGCACGTAGGGAACATCGTTCCCGAGGTTGTATTTGGCGGTGTATTCGAAACCTGCTAGGAGGCGGCTGTCGAGGGCTCCGTAGAGATCGACGCCTTGAATCCAGGCAGTTTCGGCGGTGTTTGATAGAAACTCGAGGCCCATCTGGGTGTGGCCTTGGTCGCGGCCGCTTTCTTGGCATTGGCCGTTCTCTTTGAAATACATTCCGATGGCTCCATTGCCCCTGCCTTTGAGGTAGTAGTTGGCGGCGCGGTCGAACATCGTCTGGTCCTCAAGGAAGACGCCCATTGCGATCATGGTTTGGAGCATCGAGGCATCCCAGTTCCCATTTGCAGAGGGATAGAAGTCCTTTATTACGGGATAAAAAACATCGCGGAGAATTTTCTCGAAGCGGGCTTGGTTTTCCCTCGGCCAGCCGTCCCAAGTATGGCGAAGAAGCTCGGCGGCGATGACGTAGTTCTGCCCGCTCATGCCAATGAGGAGGGCGGCGTCATGATTGGTGATAGTCTTGAGTTCGGCGGACCAAGAGTCGATGATTACAGCGGATTTTTGCGCGTGCGCTTTTTCACCGGAGAGCGCCCAATGGAGGGCGTGGGTGTAGGCGGCGCGGGAGTCATTTGAAAATTCGGAGGAGCCAATGTTTGGATTGTTGTAAGGTCCGCGCTCAACGTCAGGGACAGGCTCGGCTCGCCATCTCAGGCTGGCGTAGCGAGATTCGTTTAACTTTTCCCATTCTCCCGACCAAGGTTCGGCCTTGGCGGCGATCTTTGATTTCACGAAGTCGATCCCTTCTTGGCTGTGGTAGACGCCAGGGTGGTCGAATTCTATCGGGGCTGCGGACAGGAGATTGATGGCAAGAAGCCCGATGAAGATCTTGGAAAGAATGTGCACAATTATGACACTCAATACGCAAAAGAAATAGGGGAACTTTCCTAGTGAAGCAGAAATTTTCAACTGGGGGCTTTTGTCTGCAACAAAGAATATTTCCTAGAAGGACAAGCATCTCCGACGTCGACCAAATCAAACTCTGGAAAAGTGAGTAAGATTAATACACCGTTGCTCATGCTTCGCTTCCTCGCCCTCTTTTTCAGCTGCGTCCTCCTCAGCTCCGCTGCCGACTTTTACGTTGCCCCAACGGGCTCCGATACCTGGTCCGGAAAACTCGCCGAGCCCAACGAGGAAAAATCCGACGGCCCCTTCGCGTCCGTCGAGCGCGCCCGCGATGCCATCCGCGACCTCAAGTCCGAGCAAAACACTGTCGTTCAACTCCGCGACGGTCACTACCGCCTTAGCAAAACCATCGTCTTCGGCGTCCAAGACTCAGGAAAAGGCGACGCCACCATCACCTACGAAGCCTACCCCGAGGAAAAACCCACCTTCACTTCCGACGTCGAAATCACCAACTGGCAAAAACCCGCTACCCCCATCCCCCACCTCCCCAAAGCCGCCCAAGGCAAAGTCTGGGTCGCCGATGTCAGCGAAAAATTCCTCACTCTCTACGACTCCCAAGGCCGCCTCCCGCGCGCCCGGACCGACGGTTTCATCCCTATAAAAAGTGCCAAAAAAGCCACCAAAGACCGACTCACCTGCCCTCCCGGCACCTTAAGAAACTGGCCCAATCTCGAAGACATCGACCTCATCATCCGCCCTAACCACGCCTGGGTCCTCAACATCCTCCCGCTCTCCTCGGTCAACCCCAAGAAGCAGACCGCCACCACTTCCATCCCGGCAAGCTACGGCATGAATGCCCTCCACTATCTGCCGAACACCAAATCCGCGTGGATCGAAAACGTGATCGACTCCCTCGACCAACCCGGCGAGTGGGTCCTCAACACCCAAGAGAAAAAACTCTACCTCTGGCCCCGCGCCGACGGCCCGCCCGAAGGCATCATGCGACCCCAGCTCCGCGAATTCATCCGCGTCGAAGGCCAAGTCGACATCGACGCCCCCACCGACGTCCCCGTCCGCAATCTCATCTTCCGCGGACTCAGCTTCACCCACGGCGAGACCTACCGCATCACTCCCGAGGACAAAGGCCTTCAACACGATTGGGAACTGCACGACAAGCCCAACGCCCTCCTCCGCCTCCGTAGCACCGAGAACTGCCTCATCGAAAAATGCCACTTCACCCAAAGCGGCGGCACCGCCATCCGCCTTGATCTCCACAGCCAAAACAACCGCATCCAGCACAACCACCTCGAGCACCTCGGCGCCACTGGCATCCTCATCTCCGGCTACGGCCCCGGCACCAAAGACCTCACCCACCACAACCTCGTCTTCAACAACCACATCCACAACGTCGGCGAAATCTACGCCCACGGCCCCGGCATCTTCCTCTGGCAAAGCGGCGAAAACCGCGTCGCGAACAACCTCATCCACCATACCCCCTACGCCGGCATCATCATCTCCGGCGTCATGACCGACTTCTTCTCAAGAGGAAGCAACAGCCGCGAACTCGTCCGCACCATCCGCCGAAGCGAAGTCGACCTCCCGCGAAAAAGACTCACCATCGATGACGTCCGCCCCTACCTCCACTCCCACGACAACCTCATCGAACTTAACGAAATCCACCACGCCATGCAGCAGCTCAACGATGGCAATGGCATCTACATTCGCGGCTGCGGAGCCGGAAACATCATCCGCCGAAATTACATTCACGACCTCCTCGCCCCCACCGTCATGCAATCCTCCATCCGCACCGACGGCGGCCAACGCGACACCCTCATCACCGAAAACCTCATCTACCGCTGCCGGGCCCAAGGAATGCAGATCAAACTCAACAACCGCTGCATCAACAACATCATCGCCGACATCCGTCCCGGCACCCACAAAGGCGAAGAGCGAACCCCCATGTTCCTCAAACTCTACGAAGGCCCCCTCACCGGCGGCGCCTACCAACGCAACATCTTCTACCACCCCGGAGACGAAGTCGTCTTCTATCAAGAGACCAAAAACTTCCGCGTCCCCATCGGAGCCTTCGCCAAAGACGCCGACACCGATCACAACATCTACTTCTGCGCCGGCAACCCCTCCCTCGGCCAATCCTTCCTCGGCCAAAAACAAAAAGAAGGCGTCGACAAAAACAGCCTCGCCCAAGACCCCCTCTTCATCGACCCCGCCAATGGCGACTTCCGCTTCCACCCCGACTCCCCCGCCCACAAGCTCGGAATCAAAGCGATCGATCTCTCAAAAATCGGCCTCCGAAAGACACCCTAAGCATCTTCATTGATCCCATGAAAATTCTCCCTCTGCTCACCCTCTTTTCATTGCCCCTTCTCTCCCTCGCCCAGTCCCAAAAACCCTCCTTCAGCGGCATCTATCCCCACCTCTCCTTCTTCAATAACGAGAAAGAATGCGGCACCGGCGCCGTCGTCCCCTTCGCCGACCGCCTCTGGGCCGTCACCTACGCGCCCCACTGGCCCACCGGGTCATCTGATAAACTCTACGAGATCGATAAAGACCTCAACATGATCATCCGCGAGGAAAGCATCGGCGGCACCCCCGCCAATCGCATGATCCACCGCGAGTCGAACCAACTCTTCATCGGGCCCTACGCCATCGATGAAAATCGCAAAGTACGAGCCATCCCTTACTCAAAAATGTTCGGCCGCCACACCGGGAACGCCCGTCACCTCACCGACCCCGCCAATAAAATCTACTACGCCACCATGGAAGAAGGCCTCTACGAAGTGGATGTCAAAACCCTCGACGTCAAAACCCTCTTCTACGACGAAGCCCAAAAAGGCTCCCCAAAATCCGACCTCCACGGCTACCACGGAAAAGGATTCTACTCCGGCCAAGGCCGCGTCGTTTACTCCAACAACGGACAACGAGGCAATGCCGCCAAAACCAACCCCTTCACCAAATCCGGCGTCCTCGCCCAGTGGGATGGAAAAGCCAACACCTTCGAAACCGTTCTTGAAAAACAATTCACCGAAGTCACCGGACCCGGCGGAATCTACGGCCCCGAAAACCCAACCACCGACCCTGTCTGGTCAAATGGCTGGGACGCTCGCTCCCTCATCCTCATGTGCCTCGATGGCGGCCAGTGGCACCGCTACCGCCTCCCAAAAGCCAGCCACAGCTACGATGGCGCCCACGGCTGGAACACCGAGTGGCCCCGCATCCGCGAGATCGGCGAGGGCGATGACTTCCTCATGACGATGCACGGCATGTTCTGGAAATTCCCCAAAACCTTCTCCGCAAAAGACTCCGCCGGCATCGCCCCCCGCTCCTCCTACCTCAAGGTCATCGGCGACTTCGCCCGCTGGGGCGACCACGTCGTCATGGGCTGCGATGACACCGCCAACTCCGAGTTCCTCAACAAGCGAAAAGCCAAAGGCCACGTCGCCGCCCCCCAATCCCAATCCAACCTCTGGTTCGTCAAACCCGACCAGCTCGACCACTTCGGCCCCGCCAACGGACGCGGCTCAGTCTGGCTCAATGACGAAGTCGAAGCAGGTGTCCCCTCCGACCCCTTCCTCTTCGCCAACTTCAAGCGCCGCGCCCTCCACCTCACCAGTGACACCCCCACCGAAATCACGATCGAGATCGACCGACTCGGCAACGGCACCTGGGAACTCCTCAAAAAAGAACCCCTCGACCGCTACAACTGGCTCAGCTTCCCCGACGACCAAGCCGGCACCTGGATCCGCCTCACCTCATCCGCTTCTCTGAAAAAAGCCACCGCCTGGTTCACCTACGGTGGCGAGCCCCAGAAACAAGACCTCACGCTCTTCAAAGGCCTCGCTCGCATCGGCGACAACGAAAAAAACACCTCCTCCGGCCTCGTCCGCGCCCGTGATAAAAACAAGCGCACCCTCCACCTCGGAACTAACTCCGCAGTCTACACCCTCGACGAAAGAGCCCAGCTCGCCGTCGACAAAGCCTCCACCGCCCTCCCCTGGATCAAACAAAACGTCGCCATCCCATCTCGCAAAGGAGTCCTCCAAGTCGACGTAGCCTCCGTCCTCTACATAGATGACAAAGGAAAACGATTCCGCCTCCCCAAAGGCCCCGCCGCCTTCGACCAAGACGCCAGCCGACTCTGCCGAGAAGTCGCCACCGAGCGCGACCTCTTCAACTGCCACGGCACCTTCTACGAACTCCCCGCCGAGAACGCCCTCGGCTTCGCCCGCGTCCGCCCCGTCGCCAGCCACGACCTCCAGATCCACGACTTCTGCAGCTACCGCGGCATGCTCGTCCTCTCCGGAATCAACCTCGCCGCCGCCCAAGGAAACCCCCACATCGTGAAATCAGACGATCACAAAGCAGCCCTCTGGCTCGGCACCATCGACGACCTCTGGAAACTCGGAAAACCCATCGGCGATGGCGGCCCCTGGAGTGGAGAATTCATCAAAAAAGGCGTTCCCTCCGACCCCTACCTCATGACGGGCTACGATAAAAAAACTCTTCAACTCCGCTTCGATGACCCCAAAAACAACTCCCTAAATATCACCGCCCAAATCGACATCTCCGGCAACGGTGACTGGGTCGACTACAAAACATGGCCTCTCGAAACCTCCCACACCATTGGCCATGAATTCCCCGACAACTTCCAAGCCTACTGGATCCGCTTCATCAGTGATGAAGACACCCACGCCTCTGCGTCCCTATTCTACCGCTAACCCCATCCGGCTTCCCACATCTCTCCCAATAGGACCTCCCTCAACCGACTCTTCGCGTTACAAAGGGGTGGCCTGCCCCCGTTCTTTGATCCACCTCTTATGAGAGTTTCACTGGGGTTGAGTCGTCGCTGTTCTTCGTAGCGAAGGCCGGAGGCCGCAGCGGAGAAGGACAGCGACTCGCAAATTCCGCTGGGGTTAAATCCTCCAGCGCCAATGCGGTCTTTGATGGTTGTATTTGTATCGGTGCTCTTCGCCAAGCACTTTGGCTTCCAGCAGACTGGTGAAGAGTTCCACATTCAAGAACTCATCTCGGAAGCGAGAGTTAAAACTCTCGCTGTATGCGTTCTGCTAAGGGCTTCCAGGTGCGATAAACAGGGTTTCAAATCCTCGGTCTTTTATCCATTTCTGAACCGCTTTGGCCACGAACTCCGGTCCATTGTCCGATCTGATGAACTGAGGGATTCCACGTTGCACGACAAGGCGGTCGAGTTGAGCCCCCATTTCCTGGTCCGTCGAGATCTCCCTCGATCCCGGCATCATCGCGAAATGCTTCAGCCGCGTCCACGTCGAAGCGCCCTAACGAGAGAGCGAAAGAGAAATAGGCCACTCGGTGTGATTGCCTTTGGATTTCCCTTCAAGATCTGAAATGATGCAAACCGATTCGTCGTATCATTCCCAGATACTTCTCTTCCTAGTCTCTCGTAAAAATTCACTCAAATGAAACTTCGCTACATCGTCCTACTCTCTTTCTCACTCTTCTCTGCCTCGGCAAACGAATCTTGGCTCGTAGAATCCCAAGAGGATTGGGCGAAGGCACAGGCTTCACAAAGCGGGCTTACGGTGGAAAAGGGCGCCATTTCTCCGGCAGAGAAGACGGGAACATTTCAGAGCGTGATAAAACGATTCGATAAAAAGAGATCGGTGGGCGCGATCACCCTGAAGCAGTCTCCCCTCTGGCTCAACTGGACCCCCGTTCCCAATATCGGACCTGCAAACCTCGGAGACTCACCCATTTTCCTCCAACTTGGACCTAGTAACTACTGGATGTTCGGCCGCTACGGCGGAGGAAAAAGTTCGAAAGGATTCAAGCCACAAGACGCCACCCTCGAAGGCTTCGACATCCCCTTAAAAACCACTCCTTTCAAAGACCAATACGACGCCCCCGGAGCCGCCAGCAAGCGCCTCGGCGGCTACCACGCCTGGCAGTCCCACGACATGAAGAACTGGGTCCACCACGGCTCCATCAGCACGAACAAATCCCGCTGGATGACCAATGCCGAATATGCCGATGGCAAAGCCTACTTCTACTACGACTACCCCAACGACCAAGACCCCCACGTCATTGTCGATAGCGATCTCTTCGATGGAAAAATGGGCGCCGACAAAGGCATGGCCGTCAAAGATCCCTCACATGGATCAGACGCTGGCTTTATCCGTGACCTCGACGGAAACTTCCACTGCATCATCGAGGACTGGAGCCCCATCTCCGCCAACAAGCGCTCCTGGGATTCCCCCCTCGCCGGACACTTCGTCAGCAAGAATGGGATCGACAACTTCGTCGCCCAATCCCCCCCGGTAGACGAGCGCACCAAGCCCACTGGAAAAATCGGCACCTACAAGCACCCCCACTGGGTCAAAGAAGATCCCGCAAACTACAAAACTAGCGTCGCGGAATACGAAATTCACTCTCCCGAGCAAGAAGCCTATGGCGACTGGTCCGCGATCTCCATCGGAGGCCGCTACTACCTCTTCGGCGACTACGATCCTGCTGGTGCTCACGGTAAAAAAGCGATGAGCGTCTGCTGGTTCACTTCGGAGAGCATCGATGAAAAGTTCGAATTCTGCAGCCACATCGGCAAAGGCCACCCTGATCCCGACATCGTCTTCGCCGAAGGTCAATTCTACCTCGCGACCCAAATGAAGACGGACTACGTCAGCTCAGGACCTTGGGTGGAAACAGCGGAAGTCAGAGTGGGAGTCGATACCGACAACGATGGTAAGTCCGACAAGTGGTCAGACTGGCAGCAAGTGAAAGAGAGCTACGACTACATCGAAGGGTTCGCGAAGCAGGTGAAAAAGACACCTGCCTCGCTAGATCTTTCAGCCCTCCCCGAAGGTTACGGATTCCAATTTGAAATTAAGCTGACCGACTCCACTGAGAACGAGTCAAAGCCGGTTCTTGAGGGGGTCGAGCTAAGCTTCAAGTGAGAATAGACAAAGGAAGCTTATAAAGTGGGCCTTCCCGCTGCGACTTCCTCACTACCTGCATTTGACATGACCCCTCAAAATCACCCCCGACCCGTTCAGAATATCGCTCGATTTGCGCGATTTTTTTTCACTGCGGTGACATCGTTTTTCGCGACTTTAAACACCAATGCAGCGACCGTCGACTGGGGCATCCCACAGACCATTACCACTGCGGCAGCAGATGTGGAGACGGAGGGTGTCTTAGTTTACGCGATTGATGCCAGTCGCAGTGGTGACGGGACCTCGTCTATCACGGTTACTGGTGAAAATGGCGCTGAAGTCGTGTTCCAATCCTACGATCCGGTAAATGCCGAAGGGATTCTCGGTTTTAGTAGTAAATTTCGTAATAGCGCGAACTTCGGAGGTGGGAGTTCCGACTATGGCGGCATTGTCGATGATGGGTTTTGGCAGGGCGCCGAATCAATCGATGGCGAAACACCGGCCTTCGCCACGGATTCAATTGTGTTGAATCAGCTCATCGTCGGTCAAGAATACCTGATCCAATATTGGGTCCAAGACGCAGCCCGGAATCCAACCTTTCTAACAGTTCTCGATGGCTCAACCAGCCTGACGTTGGACACCGATGATCCCGACTATCCCGACTCCGGTCAATTTGTAGTCGGCACTTTTACGGCGGATGCCGAGACTCAATCGATCAGTGTTTCTGGAAGAATTAATGGGACCAACAATTACGGGCGGACGCACCTCAATGCGATTCAGCTCCGTCGTTTTTCTGAACCATTTATCGAGTGGCAGCCTTCGGTTGATTTATACTCGGGTTCGACAACTGAGAATTTTGTCAACGATTGGTCCACCACTTCCGTGCTCGCCTACAACGCGACGACGACCGATGGAGCGGCTGACAACCCAACGATTTCACTCAATAACGTGGAGTTCACGAGTATCGATTCAGCGACCCTAAATGCCGGCTACACCGATGCCAACAGCGGCATCTCAATTCAAGCGGCGACTTCAAGCGAGAGTGTCACCGCTTTCCAAGACGGCGGATTTAATGGTAACCCGGACATCTACAATGTCATCGCGAGCGGACATTGGGCCCTCAACACCTTTACGATATCCGGGCTCAGTCCGGGCACGAATTATCAAATTCAGGCCTTTACCAATGACGCTCGGAGTAGTCGAAATTCCGGTTTTAAGGTTGGTTTCGGTGATGGCTCACTCAGCCATGCCGACAGCATTACGGCAGGCACGGCAGGTCTCGCGGAACTGAACAATGGTGATGATGCAGATCGATCCGGGGATTCCATTGTGGGCACTTTTACCGCCACGGCAGGAACCCAGACATTTTCGATTCGCGGAACCGGCGATGGCGGGGCCACTTGGAACAATGGCAGTCAGGCTCAGATCAATGCGCTGCAAATCGCAGTCGTTGAAGAGCCCGGAGTGACCCCGACATTAACCTTAACAGTGGGCCATACCCCACAGCAACAGATGCGCTACGGAATCGATTACGAGCGCCTCTGGTTCTGGCAGGGATCCGCATCTGTCAGAGACCGATTCGCTGAATGGTCGGTCGCCGACTGCGATGTCGATTATGTGCGTGTCGCGATCAACTCCAAATACGAGCTGACCGAAGGCGTTCTGCAGGAAGACGCTTACTTCGACAACGACGACAACGAAGGTGGCGGCAGCAATAACGACCGGATCATTCCAATGATGCAGGACATGAAGGCAGCCAACCCGGACATCAAGTTCTTCGCATCGCCACGTCCATTGAATGAAGCGGTGTCCGGAGTCGCTTGGCAGCCCTACCCTCAGTGGATCACCGGGAGCTCCGGGAACAACAGCAATTTCAGTTTCGACGAGGTCAAATGCTCAGAATATCTGCTCCGCTACCTGATCCTCATGAAGCAGTATGGTTTCCAAATCTCCTACATGGACCTCACTAATGAATGGAACTTTGTCACGGGGACCGACTACCGAGACATCAGCGCTCTGTTCGATGACTATGTGGATGCGCCTGCAAATGCCAAACCCGTCGTTCATCCTGATTATCCCACCGTCACGCTCACCGCTGAGGATATTCCCGAGTTAGTCGGTGCCTCAGCTTGGAGCTATACCCAAGGCCGTTCGTGGATGAACGGTCTCACTTCTCGCTTAAGAAGAGAAGCGGTCGATATCGCCTCAAGTCACAACACTGACAAAGGGGGAACCGCACAAGACGTCACCGACCGAGTTGAAGAAATCTATGCAGGTGATGGTTATGTCCCGGAAATCTGGAACACCGAGGTTCACGGGTGGAAGAGCACTTCGAATGCCGATGAAGTTCTCACCTACGCCTATATGATGGAGTGTATCAATGCTGGATTCTCGGGTCTCAGTGGCTGGCTGGCGGTCGGCTTTAGCAATCAAGGACACTGCTACATCGTCAACAATCAGCGCAGTGTGAAATATTACATGTTCCAAAAGCTCACCAACACTTCAAATAGAGGATACGCCTTGGAGGTCAATGAGCCTGATGAATTTAAGGTGTATTGGGATTCAGATCCGGATCAAGCTGATGCCGATTCTGCCGTTTCCGCTCTGATCCGCGGCAACTTAATGACCGTTTGGGTCCTCAATCACTCTGACACAGATTACCCGATCACCATCAATCCCACGGGGAGAACAATTAGCGATGATCCCATCAAGGTCACGCGCTGGAGTCAGATCGATGGTGTCTCGGTCGAAGGGGAAACTCAAACTCTTCAAGCTGAGACAGATACTTCTGTCCTTGCCGTTGCCCAGGATAACTCGGCCTACTGCTTCGAGATTCTTTTGGAGCCCGAAGTTGGAAACTACGCACGCATCCAAGCAGAAGGTTACGACAGCAGCGGCCCTGCATCACATCCCACTGAAGCCACGACCGATGCCGGAGCGGGCTTGAACTTGAGTAACATCAATGACGGAAACTGGACCTCCTACGAGGATATCGACTTATCAGATGCGACCAATATCCGCTTCCGCATTGCGACTCCATCTGGAAACCCAGACGGCGAGATTGAGATTCGCACGGGCAGCCAAAATGGCCCGGTCATTGGACGCACTGCGATCCCCGCTACCGGAGACTGGCAAGAGTGGCTTACGATTGAAACTCCTCTTGATGCCACATCCGGCACGCATGACCTCTATCTCGTTTACACGGAAGCAGGCTCTAATCAAAATGGCTCCGGCGCGATGTTTAACCTGAACTGGTTCGAGATCGTTTCAGACGGGCCTCCTACCGAGGCCCCCACCAATCTCACTGAGGAGCCCTTAAGCAATGGAACAACGATCAGGCTCACTTGGGATGCCGTGCCCGACTCAATCGGCTACACCGTGAAGCGCTCTACGTCGCCAGGCGGCCCCTACAGCATTGTTAGCGATACCGTCACCAGTAATGCTTTCGTCGATGCGGGACTCACTACGGGCACACCCTACTATTACGTCATCGCCACCCGTTATAGCGGCGGCTTTGAGAGTGAAGAGTCTGCCGAGATCGAAGCCGTGCTCTCGAACCCGACCGAAGCGCCCACCAATCTCACTGAGGAGCCCTTAAGCAACGGAACAACGATCAGACTCACTTGGGATGCCGTGCCCGACGCAATTGGCTACACCGTGAAGCGTTCTACTTCGCCAGGCGGCCCTTACAGCATTGTTAGCGACACCGTCACCAGTAGTGCTTTCGTCAATACGGGGCTCACTACGGGCACCCCGTATTACTACGTTATTATTACCCGCTACAGTGGCGGCTTTGAGAGTGAGGAGTCTGCAGAGATCGAAGCCGTGCCCTCGAACCCAACCGTAGCGCCCACCAATCTCACTGAGGAGCCCTTCATCAATGGAACAACGGTTAGGCTCACTTGGGATGCCGTGCCCGACGCCATCGGATACACTGTGAAACGCTCCACTACGCAAGGGGGGCCATACAGCGTCGTCAACGATACCGCCACAGGCACGATTTTCATTGATACGGGGCTCACTCTAGGAACTCCCTACTACTACGTTATTGTCACCCGCTACAGTGGCGGTTTTGAGAGCGCCGATTCTGCTGCGATTGAAGCCGTGCCCTCCAATCCCCTCTCACCGGAGAGTCTCGTCTTTGGGCAGATAAGCTTCGGTAATAATGGCAACTCTTTCCTCTTCTCGATCATGAACTCCGAGCTTGGCCACATGTATCAAGCTCAGGGAAGCAGTAGTCTGGAATTAGGTGACTGGGGCAATGTGGGAGCAGAAAAGGCAGGCAACGGCGGCGTCCTCGATTTCGTCATGCCTATCTCGCAAACGAACACCAAAAATTTCTACCGGGCTGTGATTCGCCAGCAGTAGGATTTTTAGTAGCGATAATCTTTACCGTCTCGGCTGAGTTGGCAGCTTTTGTCGATCTCGGCGAGGGCGCGGGACATTTCCTTGAGGAGGTCCGGCTGGTCCTTTGAGAGATCGTTTTTCTCGTAAGGATCGTCGGCGAGGTTGTAGAGGCGAGTGCGTTCGTCTTTTTTGGCTTCTCTCAGGATTTTAAAATCTCCTCGGATGAGGGCGGCGCCATCGACTCCTTGATAGAGGCGACGGTAGCCGAAGAAGAGGTCATTGGGGCGCTTGGTAACTTCGCCTTTGATAATAGGCATGAGGTCGATGCCATCGATGGGCCGCTTGTTTTTGGAAGAAAAGGAGTAGTCGATGACGGAGGCGACGGTGGGAAAAATGTCGACGGTGGAGCAGCGGACATTGGTCGCGGTGCCAGGCTCTACGGTGCCGGGCCACTCGATACAGGCGGGGACGAGGAGGCCGCCTTCATACATCTGGTGCTTGTGACCTTTGAAGTCACCTGCAGAAGCGATGCCTTTTTTGGCAAGGCCGTCCGAAGGGCCATTGTCGCTGCAGAAGATGAGGAGGGTATTTTTCTCAATTCCAAGCTCGCGGAGTTTGTCGCGGAGGCGGCCGATTTGTTCGTCCATGGCGGTGATGCAGCCGTAGTAGTTGCGTCGTTTGGTGCCGTGCTTGGAATACATCTCGTGGTATTTTGGTCCGGCGAGGACGGGCTCGTGGGGCGCGTGGAACCAGACGTTGGCGAGGAATTGCTCATCCTTGTGCGCTTCGAGAAAAGGGATGACGCGGTCCATGATGATGCGGCTGTCATCGCCGCTCATGTTTTCGGTGACGGGGGTGCCGTCTTGGAGGTAGGGAGCTCCGCCTTTCCAAGGCTCTCCGGGTTTATTTCCCCAGCTGTCCCAATCGTCCGGGGTGATGGTGGGATCCCAGGTGGGAACGGCGCTGGTGGTGGCGAACCAGCTCTCGAAACCATGATGAAAAGGTGGGGAGTAGTGACCGCGCGAGCTGAGGAGGTCGGGCTCAACCCAGCCGATGTGCCATTTTCCAAAAAAGGCAGTCTTGTAGTCCTTCGACTGCGCCATTTCTGCGACCGTGATTTCGCCAGTGCGCATGCCTGCAGTGTGGGCGGCAAGGATGCCGAAGCGGAAGGGATTTCGGCCGGTGAGACAGCTCCCTCGAGTGGGCGAGCAGAGGGGGGAAGCGGCGTAGAAGCGGTTGAATTTCACGCCATTTGCGGCCATGGCGTCGAGATGGGGAGTTTTGAGGTCGGAGTGCCCATTGAAGCCGACATCGCCCCAGCCTTGATCATCGCTCATGATGAGAATCACGTTTGGAGATGACTTTGCTTGGGCGAAGCTAGTGGCGATCGCAAGGATCGTGTGAAAGACTGGGAGAGAACGGGAAAGGGAGATCATGAGGGAGGCTGAAAGACGAGTGTCTGGAGGCTTTGGGTTAGAACTATATTAGTGAAGACTGTCGATCTATTAACATCGCTCATGCGCCGATTTTATGGAAAAGGAGTTTCCTCCGTGATGTTTACGGACCGCGAACAAGGCTGATCAAGTCGATGATCCGAGCGCGGAAATCGCCCTAGCTTCTCTGACTCACCACTAGACCCAAGGCCCATGTGAGGGCTGCCATTGAAATGGCTGAGTCAGCTCTTCGAGTTTGCGCGAGAGGTTGATGCGCAACGGAACTCCGATCCGCAGAGTCCTACGAGAAATACAGAAAGGGCGATGGAGGTGATTTACTTCGCTTCCTCGGCCTCTTTCTCAGCTTCCTCTTCTTTGAGAAGAGTTTCAAACTCCTGCTCTTCAGGAGTCAAAGCGTCCCAGCGGGCTTTTTCGGCGGCTTCTGCTTCGGCAACCAATGCGGCAGCTTCGTCTTCTGCTTTCTTTTCCGCCTTTGCAGCATCGCGAGCCATGCGCTTATCAAGCTTCTTCTGTTCCCGTTCGCGACGTTTGTGGTCTTTGCTTGGTGTAAATGCCATTGGTCAGTCTTTTCTGTATTTTAGTAAATCGCGTGAGCGACCCGCTTGCTCTCATCGCGAGAGCGAAGAGGCCATACAATGCGATGGGGATCTGAGCCAATAGAAATCTTTTTCGAATTGGTTAAGTTTCCGAGTAAAGAACGGAGGCGAGCTTCAAGCAGGCGGTTTTTACTACCATCGATGGACTGGATCACTCTGGTTCCTTGGCGCGGATGCGGAAGTAGTGATTTTTCAAAGGCGTCGGAATGAGGTTCTGGTAGTGGTTCGTGCTGATCAAGCTTCCCGGGGGAAGCTTACGTTCAACGAGGCGAAAGTTGGAAGAAACTGGGAGGTTGGAAAAAATTGGGTTCCACGAAACGAGATCGAAGGAGGTTTCTAAAATAAGCTGCGCTCCTTCTGCCACGAGATTTTGAGGATGGTGCAGGTTTAAGAAACCGGCATCATCGCGCGTCAGAGTGAGTGGTGGGTCTGTCTGGATGCGCGGATCAGACCCGAGGGCATACTCGAGGAAGTTATCGAGGCCATCGCTGTCTCCATCTTCCGCGGGGAGATCGTTTTCTTGTTCCCAAGCGGCGAAGTTGATTCCTTGGTCACCAAACAGGACTGAGATTTGAGCGGAAGTGGTTCCGCGTTCGTCGGTGATGCTTAGAGTGTAGGTTCTTTGCTCACCGGGTTGCACATTTTGGGGGATGTGTGCGAATTGGGTAGCGCTGACGTCGACCGTGAAGCCTTGGTCATCACTGAGGGTGAAGGGATAGTTTCCACCGAAGACGTTCCATCGGAAGGTGACTTCTTGTCCGGGGCTTATGATTGCAGGATTGGCTTGAAGGTCATGAATGACGGCTGCGGGATTGATTTCGGTGCTGATGGATCGAGTGTCGTAGGTCAACTCTGCTGCGAAGTTGATTGTCTGCGAGTAGCGCCCATCGGAGCGCATCGTGAAGCGGTGTTCACCGACATGGGAGTTGACAGGGCCGACACCACTGATGCTAAGAGTGACGTCACGTGAAGTTTCCCAGCGGAGCGTGACCTCTTCACCGGGGAATGCGACTGGTGGATCAAAAGTGAGACTTACGAAGCGGAAGTTGGCTTCGCCGGGGCTTCCGCCACAGAAGTCGTGATCATGGATCGGCGCGAAATTTCCCGGGATGAGCGGCGGGGCAGTTTCATCAAGTCGCTGTCTTGGAACTGCGTAATCGACCTCGGGATACCCTTCTTGGATATTTTCGAACTCCCTCCCGTAGGGGTCGAGGAGAGAAAGGTTGAGATCGAATAGAGAGTCTGTTCCGGGACCAAAGGTGGTGATGATGGGGCGGTCACCCGGCCAACATTGAGTAAAGGTCGTGGGATCGGTGACCACTAGGGCATAGCTATCTGCTTCGATTACGTTTGGGGTAGCGAGAGCGAAGTCTACAGAATGATTCCCGATCATTTGATACTCGCTGATCACGAGGTTCTCTTCTTCACGGTTATGAAGTTCAATGAAGCGATGAGCCGAGGGGTCAGCGGCGCCATAGTAGTGCCAGTAGAATTCACTGATGACGAGATCAGCGCGCGGCGGGGCGTCTTCTTCGTTTGCTAAGATTTCGAAGGCAATGGTTTCACGATCTTCTCCTGCCTCATTTGTGGAGACGAACTCGACCACGTGAGTTTGGCTTTCCGCCTGTAGCTCCCAAGCAGTGATGGCAAGATCGACGACCCGATTCCGGTTGTTCCATTCGTTGATAAAAACGGCGAGGTGGTTTTGTCCGGCAAGCAGAAGTCCTTCGGGGATTTTTAAGCTCACGTAACTCAGTCCCTCTTCAGTCTGAGCATTGGAAAAATAGGGAAGCTCAAGGGACTGACCGTTGAGATGGATTTCATCGGGTCGACCTGCGATTCGCAAAGCCATTCCGCGGTATTGAGCCGGGTCTGTGATGTTGAAACTTTTTCTAAGTGCTAAATTTTCGGTGGTTGAAAATGGACCACTTGCTTGAGCCCAGGCATCAACATCGAAGTCGGGGACGGTCCATCCTTCGGGAAGAAATCCAGCGAGAGATTTCCAAGTGCTTTCTTTTTCTAAAAGCAGAGAGTTCCACGGGGAGTAGGTGAAGCTTGAGGGGTAATCGTTGATTGATTCGAAACGGCTATTGAACCCATCATCTACAGTCAGGAAACTGCTACCATGGGTTTCCCCGCGGATGACGGTTGTTCCTCCGGGGACGAGGGTGAGTGGTTTGGCATTCAAGGCGCTGATTCCGGGGGCGACGTTGACTTCGAGAGCTTCGACGGTATCGATGAGTTTGTTGGAGACAAGGAGACGGTAAAAGGTGGTGACGTTTGGTGAAACGGTGATACTTCCTGTGTTCTTTTCAAGATTGTGGAGGCGGTAGTAGTTATAGTCGCCACTGATAGATGACTGGAGCCAGATGGTGTCTGAATCTTCCACATTCCAGCTAAGCGTGGCGGATTCCCCCCAAGCGATGGATTCGACCGAGCTGTTGAAACTGACGATTTGGGGACGGACCGCGGCAGGGGAATTGGCGGCACCGGGGGTGGGTTGATCTAGAAGGTCTGCTGCGGCTACATCATCAGGTCGGCCAAAAGATTGCAGCATTTTCAAGGCTGGAAACTCTGGAGAAAAAGCATCAACGATGGTTTCTCCATCAGGAGCAACAAGGGCGAGATATTCACCTGAGGCACCGAGTCTGAAATTAGTGTGGGCTTCTCCTTCGAAGAACTCGTCCTGATCGGAAGCAAAGACGATGGCATGCCCTCCAGGTGGAATCACAAAATTTTCCGTGAATTTCCATTTCGTCAATTCTTCGGAAGCATCTGTCAGGTAGTAATCGAACAGATTAATCTCGGTAGGGCCTTGGTTGTGGAGTTCGATCCAGTCTGGGGTGGTGCCACGCTTGTCTTTAAAATCACTCGAGAAGTTATCGGCAACGATCTCATTGATGACTACTTGGCCGCTGAGAAGGGCCACCAAGCAGGAGCAGATGGCAGCGAAAATCTTCCGATTCATCTAATCCCGATATCATATGGGGACTCAATGATCAAAGCAATTGAAGTCTATGATTAAGCTGAAAGGTGCGCACAAAAAACCACCTAAGCATCTACTAGGTGGTTTGAAGAGTCGGCTTTTGGCGGTAGACCGATCTAGATCGGCTTAGATCACGCGGTCGTTTCCGCCATCAATGGGGATCTGGGCGCCAGTAGTGGCGGAGAAGACGGGACCTGCGACGGTGGAGACCATGGCGGCGACGCCGGGGGAGGTGATCTCGGTGCTGAGGAGGTTTTTCGTTTTGTATTCCTCGACGGTCATGCCGTAGCGCTTGGCTGATTTTTCAAGAGCTTCCTGGGACCAGATCTCGGTGTCGAAGACGGCATCTGGGTGGATGATGTTGACGCGGACGCCGTGAGGCGCGAGCTCAAGAGCCGCGACGCGGGCGAGCTGGGTGACTCCGGCTTTGGTGACGGAGTAGGCGGAGGCGCCGGGTCCGGGGGCGGCGAAGTTCCGCGAGCCGATGATGATGATGCTGGCCGAGAGGTTGCTCTCCTTAAGGTAGGGAATCGAGAACTTGAGGAAGCGCTGGGTGGCGGTGAGGTTGATCTTGAGGTGGAGGTCCCAGGAGTCTTCGAGGGCGTCGATGTATTCGCCGGATTTGAAGATGCCGGCATTGGCGACGATGAGGTCGAGGCTGCCGTGCTTGGCGGCGGTGTCATCGATAATTTTTTTCATGGCTGCGTCATCGGTGATGTCGCAGACGATACCGGTGAGGCGCTCGCCGGTGAGGTTGGTGACGACGTCGGGGTTGATGTCGAGGCCGACGACGGTGGCTCCGTCATTGCGGAGACGTTCGACGGTGGCGCGGCCGATTCCTCCGGCGGCTCCGGTGACGATGGCAACTTTATTGGCGTGGATTTGATCAGACATGATATTTGGAATATTGGAGGCTCACGCAAAGTCGCGGAGACGCCGAGGTTTTTGGTTTAGGAGGAGAGCGCGTTGTTGAAGAAGGCCAGGTTTTCGACGGGGTCTTCGTTGTTGAAGATGGCGGAGCCGGAGACGACGAAGTGTGGGTTCATGGCCGCTATCTGGGGGATGGTGGATTTGTTGACGCCGCCATCGATGCAGATGAGGAGCTCGGGTTTCCACTCAAGGAGGGTCGCGATTTTTGCGGGGATATCATCGAGGAAGAGTTCCTTGCCGGAGTAGGGGCCGACGCCGAGGAGATTGACGTAGTCGATCTGGTCGAGATATTTTTTGATGAAGCTGGGGGCGGTGCCGGGGTTGATGGAGGCCCCGCGGACGATGTCCTCGTGCGCGGAAATGCGAGCAAGGGTGTCGTCGATGTGAGCGGTGTATTCGACTGAGAAAGAGATGAGATCGGCACCGGCTTTCGCGAAGGCGTCGATGTGTTGCTTCGGCTTGTTAATGAGAAGGTGGACGTCTTTGAGGAGCTCGGTTTTGAGTCCAGCGACGAAGGGGGAGCCGACGGTGATGTTTGGCCAAATGTTTCCATCCATGACATCGAAGTGGAGGAGATTGACGTCGTTTTCTTGCAGGGTTTGTAAGGCGGCGTTTTGGTTGCCCATGTCGGCACTGAGAGTGGCGACGGAGAGTTGAGGGCGGCTGCGGATGAGGTCGATTTTTTCAGCGCGTGTCATGGTGATAGAGGGTAGAGAAAGGTTGGGGGTATTTGAACCGCTAAGTCGCGATGACGCGAAGGTTTTTTTAGAGAGGAAAAAACCCCGGAGCTCTTTTTGGGAGGCTCCGGGGTTTTTGAAGTTGTTTTGGCTAGGCGGCTGGAAGCCACCGCCACGCTTATCCGGCGTTGTAGATCTCAATCGCTTCGGAAGGCTTAGCTCCGTTGTGAACGACTTCCTTGACGGCACGCATCATTGCGAGCGGCTTGTCGGATTGGAAGACGTTGCGGCCCATGTCCACTCCGGATGCGCCACACTGGATGGCGTTGTAGCAGAGTTCGAGTGCCTCGAGTTCAGGGAGCTTTTTACCACCGGCGATGACGACGGGGACGGGGCAAGCAGCGACGACGTTCTCGAAGCCTTCGGTGTAGTAAGTCTTTACGATGGAGGCGCCGTTCTCAGCACAGACGCGGGAAGCGAGGCCGAAGTAACGTGAGTCGCGAGCCATGTCCTTACCAACAGCGGTGACACCCATGACGGGGATGCTGTATTTGTTGCCGATGTCGACGAGCTTGGAGAAGTTAGCAACGGTGATTGCCTCGGTGTCTTTGTCACCGATGGCGAGCATGGCTGCCATGGCGGAGACGTTCATGGAGATGGCATCGATCTCAGAGATGAGAACGTTGTGGTTCATCTCGGTGAGGATGGTGGTGCCGGTGTCGGTGCGGAGACAGATTGGCTTGGTGTTCTCTGCAGGAATGGAGGTGCGGATCATACCGCGGCAACCCATGAGGCAGTCTGCTTCTTCAGCAAGTGGTGCGATGTTAAGGTCGATGCGCTCAAGACCGGAAGTCGGTCCCATGAGGAAGCCGTGGTCGAAAGCAAGCATGACGGTGCGTCCGGACTTGGGGTTGAAGATGCGGGACATGCGGTTCTTGATTCCCCATGAGGCGCTGTTCATGCCTTTGAGGTAAAAAGAAGAGGTGTCTGCGGGGGTGTTGAGACCGAAGTTGTCTCCGTCTCTGATGTCGTCTAAGTCAGCCATGGTAGTAGTAGTTTAGTAGGTTGGTTTTTTGGAAAGAGTTTAGTTCTCAAGCTTATTGATGAGGTAGTTCACGGCGCGCTCTACGAGGGCAGGGTCCTCGGCGGTGACGTCCATCGATTCGATCTCGATAGTATCGGGGAGCTCCTTTTGCAAAGACTCCCAGTAGGCGGCATCGAGCTCGGGATTGTAGAGTTCGCCACCCTCGGCTGAGTAGCTGGAGACTCCTTTGAGAGGCATCAGGAAAAGAGTGTCCTTGGTGGAGTGTGCGAGCTTTTCTCCAATGACCTTTGCGACGCGGCCTTGTTCTTCGGCGTTGAGACGCGGGACAAAGACGTAGGGCGAGTGCCAGGTGATTTGGTTTTTGGTCCAGCCTTCAGGAACGACGCTGGGCTTGTTGACGAGGATGCCGAGGTGCTCGGATCCGCCAGGAACGATGACTTGAGGAAGGCCGAGTTTTCCAGCGACGGTGAGTCGCTCTGGCCCGCCAGCGCGGAGGACGCCCCAGACTCCGTCGGCGATTTCGCCGAGGCCGTAGTCGAAGACGGCATTGATGATTCCTTCTTTCATCATCTGCTCCATCGCGTCGCCACCGGCTCCGATGGCGTGGAAGGTGATGACCTCGTAGCCCGCCTTTTCAAAGAGTTCGATGGCGTGCATCGCGCCTTTGGTAAGAACGCCGAGATTGGACATGCCGATGACGCCCTTGGCGACAGACTTGGTGATGCACTGCTCGGATTGAGCCATGCCCCATGCTGCTGCTGCTGCATTGGCGAGGATCTTGCGGGAGAAAACGTTGAGCCCGAGGATGTCGGAGACGGCGAACATCATGGTGATGTCCTTAATGCCAACGAAAGGAGAAGTGTCGCCGGATGCGGCGGTGGAAAGCATCACCTTCGGGAAGCCGTAAGGGAGGGCTTGCAGGATGGGGGCGCAGGTCGAGGTGCCTTGGGTGCCGCCGAGGGAGACCGCAGCGTCGATCTTACCCGCCGCGTGGAGTTCACCGAGGATCTTGGTCGCTCCGGCGACAATGAAGGGGTTGGATCGCTCGCGGTTGGGTTTGACGAGGAGCTCGTCGAGATTGCCGCCGCCGGCAGAGATGATCTCCCGTTTGGTAATGTCAGCCTTGATCTCTGAATCACCGACGAGGGAGAGGTCGATGAGAAGCGCTTTGCCGCCGAGAGACTCGATCTCGGAGCGCATGAAGTCTGCCTCGGCAGCTTTCGTATCGAGGGTGGCTAGAATGGCAACGGTTTTCATCACGAGGAGGAATACATGATGGAAGATGAATCGTCTTGAAGAAAATGAAGTGTTTTTTGAATAAAATCGTCAAATGTGGGTGAGGCGAATGATCTCGCAGCGAAGAATCCAATGGTTTTGGAAGAGGTGCTGAAGAAGTTAAGCCACTAGAAAAATGGGCTGGAAGAGCCCCGATGGAAGCCTAGTGCTGCACGTACGAAGCCTGAGGGAGAATAAAAAAAGAGCGGAGGCATCGCTGCCGCCGCTCTTGATCTTAAAAGATTTGTTTCTGGCTATTCTATCGGACGAGGTCCTTCCTCGACCCGGAAAAAGAGCTTATCGAGACCTGGCTCTGGATTAGCGATGGTGCTGGTCGTGCTGCCTGGCTCGCCAGCAATGTCATCAGCGAGTTCATTACCGAAGTCGATCAGATCAGAGGAGGAATAAAGATAATAGCTAATTCCTACCCGAGAGCTCCAAGTCAGTGTGAATTCATCGGAGTCTGAATCGTAGGTGACGTCAGTGATCACCGGAGGCCCATCGCCACCGAGAAGATTCTCGATACTTACGCCATTTCCTTCAGCCCAGATGGAAAAGACTTCTTCTTCGGTCAGAGCGCGTCCCCAGATGGCGACGTCGTCGATCTGACCATTCCACTCACGGTTTGCACCTTGCGGGTTCGATCCGATGAAGAGGTCAGCAGGCGTCATTGCGTTACCGGCGTCTACAATCTCTGGGGCAGCGCCGGTTGCAATCAGCACTCCATCAACATAAAGCTTTGTGGAGAAATCGTCAGGATCAGAAATCCCTACGATATGGTGCCATTCTCCATCGGCAAGTTCACCTCCACTGAGATCTCCAGCTCCTCCAGCCCACGCGACTCCGGTTGTCGCGTTACTGCGAGCCATGCGCCATTGGGCACCTTCTCCGTGAGAGATGAGGGACTGCCATTTGGCCGTGAAGGCTGGAACCTTCGCCCAAGCAGAAACAGTCACGGCATTTTCAGCCTCCCGCAGGGTGTCTAAGCTTGCAGGGACTGTGACCCATCCGGCTGCTCCGTTGAGTTCGAGGGCACTGCTGCCAAATTTTCCTTCACCGTCGGCTGCATAAAAGACATCAGTCTCAGGTCCGGTAAATGCTCCATTGTCTGCCACTACGCTCTCACCTGCGAGGTTGTGCCCAATGTCATCGAGGTTGTTGTCGAAGTTCCAGTAGGCGACAAGTCGCTGCCCAAGACCGCCGGTGAGACCATCAGCCACGTGAGGATTGCGGCCTGCTGTAATCTCGGCTCCGTCACTGGTGCCATCATCATCTGTGTCTCCTAAGACAGGGTTGGTTCCGGTATCAGTAAGATCATTGAATGTTCCAGTGCCGGTTTCGACATTGTCCAAAAGGCCGTCTTTATCCGTGTCAGGATCAAGAGGGTCAGTGCCAGTATCGGCAGCGGAATCGAAGACTCCAGAATTGGTTTCGATGTTATCCGTCAAGGTGTCGTCATCAGAATCAGTGTCATTAGGGTCAGTGCCATTGGTGAACTCGGTAAGATTATCTACGAGATCACTATCAGCATCCAGAAGAGTGTCATCGAAATTGGGGTCCAGCGTGTTGTTGACCTCATAAATATCAGGCATGGTATCTTCGTCGGTGTCGGCCTTGTTTGGGTCACTGCCTGTGTTGGTGGCGTCGACGAAGGTTCCGCTGCCACTTTCAATGTCGTCATTCAAGGTGTCGCCATCTGTGTCAGGATTGTTCGGGTCTGTTCCGGTATTAGTAGGAGAATTAAAAATTCCCGTGTTCGTCTCGATATTATCATTGAGATTGTCGTCGTCCGAGTCCGCGTCGATGGGGGAGGTTTCGGTGTTTGAGAATTCTTCGAGGTTACTGAGAGTGTCGTTGTCAGGGTCACCATCCGCGCCGTCGTCACCTACGTCACTATTTGGATCCAGACCGAATTTTTCTTCCCAGATGTTGGGGAGTCCATCGTTGTCATCATCGCCATTATCGAGAAGTGAACCCAGAGCGTTGCCTGCGATTCCCGCATCATAGATATTTTTCACCTCAGTGGAGCTCAACGCGCGGCCCCACATTCCAATGTCATCGATGACACCATTAAACTCACGACCATTGTCTGGATTACAGCCAATGCAAAGAAGGTTGTTGTTGCCGTCGCTCTGGGCAATCGCAGCGCCGTTGGTATTTCTAGCGACCTCTACTCCGTCAATATACATGATGGAATCTCCACCATTGATGGTTGTGAGGACGACATGGTGCCAGCCGCTTGCTGCAGAAACCGTCGTGCCAGGCTGCATGTCTCCGGTTCCGGCGACTCCAGCAATGGTATTTCTACTTCTGTTACGTGCGATGCGATAGTCAGTCTGCTCACCGTGAGAGAGAACGGCCTGCCAGCCTGTGGACCAAGCGGCAACATCGAACCAAACAGACACCGTCATATCAGAACCAGTGCGGTCGATGTCGTCTGCGACTCCACCGGCGGCGGAGGCGGCACTATCAGCCATCGTGATGTTGTCTCCGGTCGTGCCAGAGAAGCTTGCAGCCATTCCGAAGCCGGTGCCGAGGCCATCGGCAGCAGGATCGGTATTATCTACGAAGGTGACTCCGCCGTTGATCGTGCCATTGTCAGCAGTGACGCCTGCAGTATCGGGGGTGGTGGCAGCGACGTCAGTGGCGTCTCCTTCGAGAGGCCAGTAGTTGAGGAGGCCGTCTGTAAGCTGGGCCTGTGCTGTGGTTGAGAAAATAAATCCCGCCAACAGCAAATGCGGGAGTTTTCTGAAATTGCGTGTGTGTGTACTCATGACAATCATGAATCTAGCACATCGATTTTCGATCGTCCTGTAAATAAATGGCACAATGAATAAAAAAATATTCATCAGCGAATTTGGTTCAAAGAAACGAATTTAATCGAATTTGACGATATCATTTTAGACGACCCAATCCTGCAGCTTTCTTCCAGCATTTTGGTCGTCTTTGGCATCCACGCTCAGGGCTCTTCTTCTAGATGCGATAGCGGGAGCGGTAAGAAGAAGGAGGTTCCTTCATGATGCGGGAGAATTCGCGCGAGAAGTGGGATTGATCAGAAAAGCCGCAGTGATGTCCGATCTGGGCAAATGTCTGCGTGGTGCGCACGATGAGGTGACAGGCCTCTTGGACGCGGAGGTGGCGGAGGTATTCCTTGGGCGTCATGCTGAAGGTGGCCTTGAATTTTCTCAGGAAGCTGGAAAGAGACAGATTCGCAGCTTTCGCCAGCTCGGTGACCGCGACATTATCCCGATATTGCTGGTGGAGGAGCTGGAGAGCACTGCCTAACTCGTCATTCTTACTTAGCGAGGTAGGCCCCTGGTCGAAGGGTCGAGTGATGCCGATGATTCCACAAATTTCTCCCAATTTGTTCAGGAGCGGCTTCTTGGTGGTGGTGGACCAGTCGACAAAGCCACTGCCACGCGGGACGAGTTCCACGCGGTTGATGATAGACTCCCCTGTTTCTAGAATGCGAATGTCGTCCTTACGGATGTCATCAAGGATATGGGGCGGGATAAAATCGTCGTCCTTCTTTCCGAGAATGTCTTGGTTTTCGAAAATCTCACAAAGTCGCTGATTGTAGGCAACGTAACGGAGGTCACGGTCTTTGACAAAGTAGATGAAACCGGGGAGATCGTCAAAGATTGAGGCAAGGTGGTTCTCGACGTGGTTCTTTTGAAAGAATCGGTCATCCTGCACTCGAGAAGAATGAAGGGCGAATGGAGAAGAGTGAACCTTTAATTTGGAGTGAGATCCTGGAGCGTCATGCTGAAGGTGAGGTGCTCCGGCTTTTTGCCTTCTTGGGTGACGCAGCGGTAGGTGACGGCAGGGTTGTCGCTGGTGAAGTCGAAGTCGAGGAGGCCGAAAAAGTTGCCTGCGTTGTAGGAAAAGAGGGAGTGGGGATTGGCATCGTGGGTATGGATGTTTGTGACTTTGGCGGTTTCGAATTCGTAGAGGGGGTAGCCGACGTCGAAGCCGAGCTTAAACATTTCGTGGCGGTGGCGATCTCCGGAAAGGAGGAAGACGCCGCCGATTTTTTGATCGCGGATGAGAGAGAAGATTTCGTCGCGCTCGGCGGCGTAGCCTTGCCAGGAGTCTTTGCCGCCTTTGTCGGCGTGCTCAGTCCAGAGGGTGCCGGAGCAGAGGACTTTGAATTTCGATTTTGAGTTCGCGAGGGTTTCTTTGAGCCACTTCTTTTGGAAATCGCCGAGCATGGATTTGCTCTTGCGATGGCGGTAGTAGCGGCCATCCGTCATGATGAAGTGAACATCTCCGATGACGAAGTCGAAGAAGGTGCCGGGGTTCTCTTTTCCTCCGGCGTAGGGCGGGTTATTCCAGTTTTGGGCGTAGACCTCAAAGTTCTTCACCTTCCAAGATGGTTTGAAGCGCTCGGGCCCGCCTTCGTCATCGTTTGCCGCAAAGTCGTGGTCGTCCCAGATAGAATAGATCGGAGTAGTGGCGGTAAGGCTGCGGTAGGCCGGGTGAAATTGGCGACGGTAATAATGCACGCGCTGCTTCTGCTGTTCCTTAGGCTGATCGATGTAAAGATTGTCACCCAAGGTGAGATAGGCGATGGGATTCTGGGCGGCGACGACTTTCCAGATATCCTCGCGCTCAGGGACGTAGCGAGAGCAAGCCCCGAAGGCGACGGTGAATTTCCCTTTGAAATCAGCTTCAGGTGCGGTGCGGAAAGTGAGGCTCTTGGGCGTGGGTGAGGCTGGTTTTCCGTCGACGAGTATTTGGTATGCGTAGCACGAGTCAGGCTTGAGCCCAGTGAGAGAAATGGTGCCGGTGAGATCGCTGTCGAAGGTGGTTTGGGCGGGCCCGAAGTTCGTGCCATCGGCGAGGATAATGGTGACGTCAGCAGGCTGGGCAGTGCGAAACCAGACCGAGACGGAAGAGGGGCTGAGTTGTCCAAGAGCGGGGCCTCCGAGAAGGGTAAGCTTGTGCTTTTTTAGGAGAGCGAGGTAGTCGGGGTTCTTCGCAATTACGGAGAGAGAGGCACCCCGATCTTTTGAATCGTAGATCTCTTTTACGAGAAGGGGCTCAAGTTCGCCGAGGATGGGAAAATCAGCCGGGGTCGGAAGAAGAGGCTTAGCAAGCGCTGTCGATCCTAGCGCGAAAAGACAGAGGCTGCGGAAGAGATGAGAACGTGTCATAAAATGGCATCGCAAGAATGTCAGACTGAGATGGGGAGAGGAAGTGTGGAGTCTAAGTAAGAGTTCGGCTGCTTGATGACTTGAGCTTTTACCTCATCCCGATATGAATTGGACCTTTGAGAAAAATTAGCCGAAATTCCGACACGGCAGCGCCACTTCCCATGAAACTGATCACTCTCTTCATCTTCCAAGCTCTTCTCATCGGCACCCCCTGCCTCGCCAAAAAACCCAACATCCTTTTCATCTCCGTCGACGACCTCAACGACTGGGCGGGCTACCGGGGGCACTCCCAAGTCATCTCGCCCCACATGGATCGCTTGGCCAAAAAGAGCACCTGGTTTTCCAGAGCCTACTGCCAATATCCGCTCTGCGGCCCCTCCCGCGCCAGCGTGATGAGCGGGCTTTATTACCATCAACTGGAATCCAAAAAACTCCAAGCGGAAGACAAATACGTCGAGGACAAAGTCCAATCGATGGGCTCCGAACTCCTCCACGGCTACTTTAAAAAACACGGCTACAAAACCATGGCCGTGGGTAAAGTCCTTCACAAACATCTCCCCAAAAAGAACCTCCACATGTCCGGAGGTCGCGGAAAATGGAACCACAACCGGGACGAAGACGGCAAGCAGGTCGAGACCAACTGGAAGAGCAATAAAACCCTCACTGACTGGGCTCCTTATGCAGGAAAGGAAAGTGAAATGAGCGATAGCCTAGCCGCCGACTGGGCCGTCGAGCGACTCCAGAAAAAGCATACCAAACCCTTCATGCTGATGGTCGGCTTCCTCCGCCCTCACGTCCCCTGGCATGTCCCGCAAAAATACTTCGACATGTATGATCGGGAAAAAATCACCACGCCTCCCTACCAGACAGACGATTTAAACGACGTCCCCCAAGCCGCGAAAGACACCATCAACGACGGCTACCCGCGCACCGAATGGGCCGTGAAAGAAAACCAGTGGAAGCATATCGTGCAAAGCTACCTCGCCAGCATTACCTTCGTCGACACCAAGGTCGGCCAAGTCCTCGACGCCCTCGAAGCGAGCCCCTACCGCGACAACACCATCGTCGTGCTCTGGTCCGATCACGGCTACCACCTCGGTGAAAAAAATACCTTTCAGAAACACACTCTCTGGGACCGCTCCGCCTCCGCCCCTCTCATCATCAGCCTCCCTCCCAGCATGCAGGGCGAAAAACATCGTGGAAAAACAGACGCCGTCGTCGGCCTCATCGACATTTACCCCACCCTCGTTGACCTCTGCGGCCTCCCCGCCAATGACAAAGTCGTCGGCCGCAGCCTCAAGCCCCTCCTCCTCGACCGAGAAGCCGCCTGGAATCACCCCGCCCTCACCTACATGAAAGACGGCGCCCGATCACTCAGAACCGATCGCTACCGCTACATCGAATACGGCGACGGCTCGAAGGAGCTCTACGATCACAAAGTTGACCCAAATGAGTGGAACAATCTCGCTCCGGATGCCGAGCACGCATCCGTCTTAAAAGAGCTCGAACAAAAGATGTCCCAGCACCACATCGAGTAACCTCGAAACTTAGTTTCCCATCATCATCTCGGAATCAGCTCCGAGTTTCTTCGCCTTTTCCTGACTCTCTTTGGAAAGTTGATCTAGCGGATAAGCCACTCGCTTGCCCGTCTTATTTAACTCAAGAGTGACCTTCCCCTTCGCGAGCCCACGGAATCGAGCCGTGATGGCCTTGCCTTTGGAATTCGTCCACTCTTCCCATTCCGGCTCGACCACCTTCGGAGCCGGGCCGAACTGCTCAGTGACGAGACGGCCATCCTTGAACTTGAGAATCTTTTCAGGATCGAGTTCGTCAGATCCTTTCTTTCCTTTTTCACCATCGATCTTGGCTCCTTCATGAATCCACTGCGCCACGGTGCGGATTTCTTTTTCCGTGAGCCGCTCGCCTTTGTTTTTCGGCGGCATCGCGCCTTTCTTATGCTCGGGCCAGACGACCGTGACGAAGAGATAACTCGCATCCCAGTCGCCAGGAATTACGACGTCATTTTTCGCGAAGCGCTTGAAGAAATGCTCCTCGTCATCAAAGCGAAGGCCGCCCTTCACCTTCTTGGCCTTGTCACTATGGCAGTCGTAGCATTTCTCCTTAAAAATCGGCATGACATCTCGTTTGTAATCCAAGGCGGAAGCCGGAAGGATCATGCATGCGAAAAGGATGAGCGATTTCATGTCCGGATTTGGTAGAGAATTCCGACTTCTTCGTAAAGATCACGATGAGACGATCATGCCGCCCCCGATCCCCATTCGTCAGCATTGACGCAAAAATCAGGCAGCGTAATCAAGCCGTGGTAAAGTCTCAGGAGCTCGATTAGAAATCGGTTATTCCAATGGGGAAAAGCGCTCTATTTAATGAATGACAGCTCTCACTCATCAGTGCAATTATATGCACACAATTTCAACATTTCAGATGAAAACGTTCTCTTTACTCACCCTCTCTCTCCTTCTTGCCGCGCCCTTACTGGCAGAAAAAGTGGCCCTTCAAAAAGAAGAAGGCCGTAAGGCCGCGCTTCTGGTCAATGGCCAGCCCTTCGAAATCCACGGAGTGGGCGGCGGCGGAAGTTTGGAAAAACTCAAATCGAGCGGAGGCAATGCCATCCGCACTTGGGCAATCGATGAAAACACCGGAGCACTTCTCGATGAAGCGCAAGCAAAGGGAATCAAAGTCGCGCTCGGCTTCTGGCTCGGCCACGAGCGCCATGGCTTCAGCTACACCGATTGGGACTCAAACATCACGCAAGCGGAGAACCTCTTCGCCGCGGTCCGCAAGCACAAGGACCACCCTGCCGTCCTTCTCTGGGCGCTTGGAAATGAGATGGAGGGTTTCAAGGAGACCTCCAACCCCGCCATTTACACCCAGATCGAATACCTCGCCCGTAAGGTGAAGGAGATCGATCCAGATCACCCGATTATGTCCATCACGGCCGAGATCGGAAAGAAGCAGATCGAGGGACTCAATCGATTCTGCCCGAGCGTCGATATCCACGGGATCAATTCCTACGGCGGCGGACCTTCGATCCCCGAGCGCTACAAGGCAGGTGGCGGAGTGAAACCTTACGTGATCACCGAGTTCGGCCCCGCAGGAACTTGGGAACGTCCCGATAACAAATGGGGAATGCCAAACGAGGGAACGAGCACCGAGAAAGCTGCCGACTACCGCAAGTCCTACGAAGCCTTCGCCGCCGATCCGCTCTGCCTCGGCAGCTTCGCCTTCATGTGGGGCACCAAGCAGGAAGCCTCCGCGACGTGGTTCGGGATGCTTCTTTCTACGGGTGAGAAAGTCGCCGCCGTCGATGAACTCACTCAGCTCTGGACTGGGAAGCCCGCTGAAAATCTCTGCCCAGTCATCGAATCTCTGGAACTGGGAGTTCCCAATGAAGAGCTCGATCCTAGCGCGACGATCACGGTGAACCTCAAGGTCTCAGACCCAGAAGATGACCCGCTCGAAGTTCAGTGGATCCTCACCGAGGACTGGAAAGAAGTGGCCGAGGGCGGCGACTTCCGCGCTTCCCCTCCCCAATATCCCGAAGCGATCCTGCCGGACTCCACGAACGAGCAAGCCAAGATCAAGCTGCCCAGTGGCGGCGGCACTTACCGCATCTACGCCTTCATCCGCGATGGCAAAGGCTCGGCCGCGACCGGAAATATTTCCATCAAAATCAAGGGCGAGCGCAAGCCTATCCCCGCCGAAGAATTAGCAACCCCAGTAGAGATCACCGGTGCTGCGGTGAACGGGCCTTGGGCGCCGAGCGGGTGGATGGGGAACACTGAAAAGCTGAAAATGGATGAAGCGTGGACCGAAAACCCAAAGGTCGGAAAAGAATGCACCAAGGTCAGCTTCCAGAGTGATTCCGGCTGGGCGGGCGTGGTCTGGCAGCACCCCTCGGGCGACTGGGGCGATGCTCCCGGCGGGTTCGATCTCACCGGCGCGACCAAGCTCAGCTTCTGGGCCCGCGGAAATGCCGGTGGAGAAAAGGTGACGATCGGGATCGGGAACATCGGGAACGACAAGGTCTATCACGACACCTTTGCCGACAAAAAAGAGCTCACCCTCGGCACCGAGTGGCAGGAGTTTGAGATCGATCTCACCGGTAAGAACCTCACCCGGATCAAGTCTGCTCTCTACTTTACCACGAGCTCGACAGGCCAGCCGCAGACCTTCTTCCTTGATGGCGTCACCATCCAGTAGACCTGAAGGCAGTCGAACTTCCGCTAAATGCACCGAATGAGGAGACAATAAATCTCGTCATAATCGCTAGACGGGTGAAGATTCCTTCGTAAACCTCTCCACATCATGAACAAGAATTCATTTCTGATCGCCACCTGCGCGGCTCTCTTTGCTGCGGCTCTCCCCGCTCACGCCCAAAAAACCCCGGCCACTCCGAAGGATGTCGCCGCTGCCCCGAAGGAAGCCGAGAAGACCAAGTCCGGCCTGAAGTCGAAAGTCCTCAAAGCTGGCAAAGGCGCGAAGCCAAAAGCCACCGACACCGTCACCGTCCACTACTCTGGCTGGACCACCGATGGCAAACTTTTCGATAGCTCAGTAAAGCGCGGCTCCCCTTCAAGCTTCCCGCTCAACCGCGTGATCAAGGGCTGGACCGAAGGCGTCCAGCTCATGAAAGTCGGCGAGAAGCGCCGCTTCTGGATCCCTGCCGATCTCGCCTACGGAAATAGCCCCGGCGGCGGACGCCCCGGCGGCCTGCTCGTCTTCGATGTCGAGCTGATCGCGATTAAGTAACAATCACTTCAATAAAAAGCCGGTCCTGCCAAAGCGGGACCGGCTTTTTTGTGGGTAAATATTTTAGCCTCTAAGCGGAGAAAGCTGGATCGTGACGCGGCGGTTCAACTGGCGACCGCTCGAGCTGCCATTGCTGGCGGCGGGCTCATCAGGTCCACGTCCCGAGACATTGAAGCGGCGGGAATCGACTTTACGATCTTGAAGGTAGTTCGCGACATTTCCGGCACGGGTCTGCGAGAGACGGTAGTTATAGTTACGGTCGCCGACGTTGTCAGTGTGGCCGACGACATCGACGAGGGTCTTGTTATACTTGTTCACGACCTTCGCGACGGAGTTCAGAGTCGGGAAAAAGTCGGGGCTGATGCGGGACTCGCCCGTCGGGAAAGTGATGTCGCCAGGCATGTTGAGAATCACCTGATTACCTTGACGAGTGATGCTGATGCCGGTTCCCTGGAGTTCCTGACGGAGCTCGGCTTCCTGCTTGTCCATGTAATTCCCGATTCCGCCGCCGGCTAGGGCGCCGATCCCCGCTCCGATGAGCGCGCGCTGGCGGCTGTCCGTGCCACCGTCTCCGGTGAGGGCGCCGATTCCCGCTCCGAGAAGTCCACCGATGACAGCGCCATTGGTCGTCTTAGATGGTTGGGAATTTCCGGTGTAAGCATTCGTAGTCTGCTGACAGGAAGAGAGAGTCAGAGCGGTGATGAGAGATGAGATCAGGACTTTCGCAGAGATTTGCATGGCGTGAGAATAGTTTATTTTCGTTAAGAATGCAAAAATTGATTCACTTTAGGAAAAACGAAATTAGTGACAGAACAAGGAGCTTCTGCTCTCCTTAGGTAATGCCACCACCTCTTTTTCCTCAGGATAAAAGCCACCTCAAGACACTGGTCATTTGTCACTACGTCATCGCTGGGCTCTATGGCTTGGGGCTATTTTTTATCATCCTACACTTTGCTATTATGTCCGCAGTGTTCATGAACCCCGAGGTGATCAAGGAAGGAAAGAACGATGAGTTTATTCAAGTCTTCGTGCCCATCATGGGCGCTGTCTACGGCTCCCTGATCCTCGTGGGACTTGCACTGATCGTCCTGAATATCCTCTCCGCCCGCTATCTCACGGCGCGAAAAAAGCGAACCTTCTCGATGGTCACCGCCGGAATGAACTGCCTCGGAGGAATCCCCGGTGTCGCGCTCGCGGTCTGCACCTTCATCGTGCTCTGCCGCGACAGCGTGAAGGCTGCTTATGAGAAAAACTAGCACGCGGGGATCGCCTTTCGTGATCTCTGGCAATGCTCACTCTCCTAACCTCTGGATACCTTGGCTCCCCAAATCCTCCTCGGACTCCCAGCGATCCTCGCTGATCCGTAATCCAAATCTCGTCTCCCCGATAAACACGAGACGAGGGTTACCAAACATTCCGACCTACAGACTGGAGATGGCGAGCCAGACTTGCTTCCGGATCTGCGGGAGATGCGGGTTGCCGAGATTCCGGGCCTGCACTTCCTCCACCACCTGATCAGTGACATAGCTGGCAAGTGCCTCGAGACGACCGAGAAGATTGTCACGGCGATATTTTGCGAAGCTCAAGCCCTGCACCAGCTCGGTGAGAGTTTCTTGAAGGGAGGCCATGCGTTTGGCATCTAGACCAGAAAGCGGCTTGTCATCTTCACCTAAAAGAGGAGCCATCATTTCAAAGAAGGGCTCGGCCATGACTTTAAGACGCGCGTGCTCTTTCTCGGCATCCGCAAGCTCCAACTTGAGTGAGTTCATCCCGGTGAGATTCTCGTGGAGACACTCTTGGACGAGCTTGAACTCACGCTCGCCGATATGACCATTGCCAATGACATCGCGGCAGCGGTCGAGACAGGTCATCAGCGCACGGCCGGGAATTTCATCACAAGCACGCGCCGGAAGGGCGGGCTCAACAGAAAAGCTCGCGGTCATTCGTTCGGTAAGGGTGCTCACACGCGAAATCTCACTCTCCCCATTGAAGGAGGGGCTTTGGTGAGAAGAAGGGGATTGAGACAGCGAGAAGGGAGAATTGGGGTTCTTCATCGGGGTTTCGATTTTGATTTTGGTCAGTGCTGAATTAGTACTAGCTAAAAGTTAGTCAAAATTTTGGCGATCCGCAAGCATGTTTTAGTTTAATTCTAATTTTAGCCCCTTAAATTTAAGCGATGTTTATTAAACTTGCGCTATTTTTTAAAAAATCTAGTATTCCGGCATGGCGCAGTCCTCTAAATTATCAAATCTCGCAGACGAGCTGTGGAAACTTAGTGTGGAAGAGCTTGAAGGTTTTAGTATCGTAGTTTCTAAGATTCTCGAAACAAAGAGCACTCTGCGCTCAGCTGAGGAAGGAAGCGCCGTTTCCCATGATCGCGCCGCAGCGGATGATCTTCGCGAAATTAGACGCACTTTAGAGGACACTAATATTTCCCTCTCCGGGCCCGAGTCAGTCCTAGTCGCCGCCTTTTATAAGCAGCTTGAAGGAGCGGAAGCTCTCGACACCCGCGCTCTGAATATCACGCTCGATAGTTACGGTCGTAAGCCCTCGAACACCACCACCACGGTGGAAAACCTCGAAAAGAAAGGCCACATGGAGGTTCTTAAGGGCGATAGCCTACACGCTCACAAGTCGTTCCGGCTCACTGAGACCGGAACACGCGAGACCCGCGAGCTTCTCGAAAGACTAGCGCGGAAGAACGACTAACTTAGCAAAGCGCTTGCTTTGATAAGCTTAGTCATCCTGATCGATACTGCCACACCAGTAATTGAGTCGATTTCACCTTTTAAAAAGGCCGTCTCCTCGCTATTCCTCCCCCGCCCCACTGGGCACTTCACCACACCTCTACCTTTTCAGATTATGCCTATCAGTATTGAAATGCCCAAGCTCTCCGACACCATGGAGGAAGGAACCGTCGTTCGCTGGCTTAAGAAGGAGGGCGAGGAAGTCGAGATCGGAGACATCATCGCCGAGATCGAAACCGATAAGGCCACCATGGAAATGGAAGCTTTTGACGAAGGCACCCTCTCTTCCATCTCTGTGCCTGAAGGTGGAAAAGCTCCTGTCGGCTCCGTGATCGCAATTCTTCTAGAAGACGGCGAATCCGCTGGCGATGCACCCGCAGCTGCTACCGCGCCTGCAGCTGCACCCTTCGCTGAAACTCCTGCCACCCCAGAAGCAGCGCCCGCTGCAGCTCCCGCTCCCGCCGCCACTGTTTCAAATGATGGCTCACGTCTGAAAGTTTCCCCACTCGCTCGTAAGATCGCCGCAGCAGAAGGCATCGACCTCGCAACTATCACCGGCACCGGCCCGGGCGGGCGCATTGTCAAAGCCGACCTTGCAGGTGGCTCAGCTGCTGCCCCAGTCGCCGCCCCCGCAGCAGCGACTCCTCCCGCACCCGCTCCTGCCAAGGCAGCACCCGTCGCCATCTCCCCCGTTGCCAGCGGAGAGGACAAGCGAATCGAGCTTTCCTCGATGCGTAAGATCATCGCTGATCGCCTTCTTATTTCCAAGACGACCATCCCGCACTTCTACCTCCACCTCGAGGTCGACGCCGGCCCGCTCATGGCCCTGCGTAAGCAGATCAATGCCCAAGCCGAAGCGAGCCACGGTAATAAATATTCCGTGAATGACTTTGTCGTCAAAGCGCTCATCAATGCCTCCGTCGCCGTCCCGGAAGCGAATGCTTCTTATAATGGCGACCACATTGTCCAGTTCGCCCACGTCGGGATCTCCGTTGCCATCGCAGTAGACGACGGCCTCGTCACTCCCGTCGTCAAAAATGCCGAGCAAAAATCCGTCCTCGAGATTTCGAAAGAGATCAAGGAAATGGCCGTGCGTGCTCGCGACAAAAAACTCATGCCAAATGAGTTCGATGGCGGCACCGTCACCATCTCTAACCTCGGCGCATGGGGCATCGAGTCCTTCGACGCCATCGTGAACCCGCCGCAGGCAGTGATCCTCAGCGTCGGTGGCATCATCGAAAAGCCCGTTGTCAAAGACGGCGCAATCGTCCCAGGCCTCCGCATGAACCTCGGCGTCAGCTGCGACCACCGCGTGGTCGATGGAGCAGTAGGAGCCAAGTTCCTCGGCGAAATCAAGCGTCTCATCGAAAATCCAGCTCTCATGCTCGTTTAGGACGGAGAACAGAGGTCGGAAGTCAGATTTCAGCCTTCCGATCAAATGCTCATCGCCTTCAATAAGCCCTACGGCGTCCTCAGCCAGTTCAACACGAACCCGAATGCGGACGACCAGCGCACCCTGACGGAATTCGGCTTCCCGCCTAAATGTCTCCCGCTTGGGCGGCTCGATATGGATTCGGAGGGACTCCTCCTTTTCACGGATGAAAAGGAACTCGAAAACCGCCTCCTCCACCCACGCTACAAGCATCGCCGCCGCTACCTCGTCCTCGTAGAAGGCGTCCCTGATGAAGAGGCCCTAGAGACACTCCGCGGTGGCACCCTTGAAATCCAGCACTACCGCTGCCTCCCCTGCCGGGCCAAGCTTCTGAAACAAGCACCCGATTTCCCGGACCGTGACCCACCCGTCCGCGTCCGCCAAAAGATCATCGATTCCTGGATCCGACTCGAACTCCGCGAGGGCAAGAACCGTCAGGTCCGCCGTATGACTGCCGCCGCCGGCTACCCCACCCTGCGCCTCATCCGCGAGGGCATCGGCGCCTTCCCGCTCGGTGACCTCCCACTCGGCACATGGAAAGAACTCAATGAAGACGAGCGCGAAGCGGTCTTCGCCCGCGGTCTTTAGCACCCGCCCAACCATGAAACTTCTCGTACTTCTCGCCCCCTTGGTCTCCATTGCGACGGCCCTCAGCCTGATCGAAATCCCACTTACTCCAAAAGTCGGCCCAATCACCGCTGAACTTCGTGAAAGTTTCAAGCTTAAGCCATTTTATAAAAAGGCCCTCGTCATCGAGTCCTTCCCCATCCTCTCCTCCGAAAAAGTCCCTGACGCGTCACTCTACGAAGCTGCCCATATCATCCAGGCGATGCTGAAGAATCGGCCCGAGATTCTCCGCGAACTTGGGAAGAATAAGATCCGCTACTCTATCATGGCCATCGATGAGCGCACCTGCGACATCCCCGAGCACTCCGATCTCACCCCCTCGACTTACTGGAACCGGCGCGCCCGCGGTCTCGGCTCCACTCCCCAGCGCCCTTCGGTCTCTTGTGGCACTGAAAATCTCCTCGCCAACCCCGGTGATCCCTATCCCACCGAATCCATCTGCGTCCACGAGTTCGCCCACGCCATCCACGACACCGCGCTCAAGACACTCGAGCCCACCTTTAACCCGCGCCTTCTAGCGACCTATCAATCCGCGATGACCAAAGGACTCTGGGCCGAGAAGTATGCCGCCACCAACCACCACGAATATTGGGCCGAAGCCGTCCAATCCTGGTTCGGCACCAACCGCGAGGACGACCACGATCACAACCACGTGAACACCCGCGCCGAACTCATCGCCTACGACCCCGCCATCGCCAAACTCTGCGCAGAAGTCTTCGGAGAAAACGACTGGGTCTACCAGCGCCCCGATCATCCCTCGCGCAAAAACGAGCCCCATCTCAAAGACCTCGACCGCTCCAAGCTCAAGCCCTTCAAATGGAGTAAAGAAGAGCAGACGGCCTACGACGCCCTCCCTCCGCGAAAATAGCGCCCTCTTTTTCCTATCTCACCGATAAGGTGGGATCGCCGAGGAGGTTGAGCTCACAAATTCCTTGGTGGTAGGTCGCTGATTTTTTTGCGTCGTCAGCGAGGCCGGCTTTGGCTGTCGCTAAGGCGAGACCGGCGGACTTTTTTCGCCGAGGGCGGCAATCCAGAAGCTCGTCATGGTCTGGGTGGTGCCATCAAGCTTGCCCTCGCGCATCATGAGCGGGAAATCTTCTTTAGGATTGTGGAAGTGCGGTTTCCCCTCGCGGGCGGGGGCTACGATGAGGACGGCCCCACCCGAATCGGGGCGATAAATGCCACAAAAATAGCAATTAGAGATGGCGCGGCCTTTTTATTTTGCTAATCTCCTGAATAGATCGAACTTTATAATCGTTACTACACTGATGAAAACATCCCGAATCCTCGTCACCCTTCTCGCGGGCGGAGCCTTGATCTCCTGCACCCAAACTCAGCAACAATATGGCCTTGGCGGCGCTGCCGCAGGTGCCGCAGCCGGTGCCATCATCGATGGCACTGACGGCATGGTCAAAGGTGCCGCGCTCGGTGCGGCAGCCGGAGTCGGCACAGCCGCCTATAAGGAGAATCAACAGCGCCAAGCTGGTGCTTATAATACCGGCGGCGATTACCGCGCTCAACCTCCCGTAGCCCCCGCCGCTCCTTCCTACAAGGTAGCGACTCCTACGAATCGCCCTGGGATCGTGAAGAGCCCCTACCGTCCCTATGCGGAAGTCAATGTGAGCGCCCTTAAGTCAGGTGATCGGGCACGTGTGCCGGGTAGCAACGACATCTTCATCGTCCCTTAGGTCGCCTCTTATTTTCACAAAAAGCCCGCTCACCGGAACTCCAGGAGCGGGCTTTTTTAATAGAGAAAATTTACACCTTCTTAAGTGCCCCGGTGGAATCACCAAAGCTCTTATCATCGACGCCGAACTCATTGAGCATGCGGACATAGAGGTTTGAAAGTGGCACTTCTTCGCGAAGATCGACATGTCGACCCGGGGTGAAAGCACCGCCACCGCCGCCGCCCACAATGATGGGAAGGTTGTCGTTATTATGGCGGTTGCCATCGGAAATCCCGCTGCCGTAGACGATCATGGAGTTGTGGAGGAGTGACTTACCGTCGACATCCTCGGTGTCCTTCATCTTCTGGAAAAAGTAAGCGAGCTGGGTGAGATAGAACTGATCGATCTTCTGGATCTTGTCCAAGTTCTCCTTCTTACTCTTGTGGTGGGAAAGATTGTGGTGTCCTTCGCTGACGCCAACTTCCTTGAAGTTCCGGTTCGAGCCATCATGTGCCATGAGGAAACTCGTGACGCGGGTGGAGTCGGTCTGGAAGCCTAGCACCATCATGTCCATCATGAGACGCATGTGCTCGCCGTAGTTTCCAGGCTGGCCCTTCGGAGCAGCGACACCGGGATCGATGGGATCGCCGAAGGAATCGGCCTTTTCGACCCGCTGCTCCAGCTCGCGGACGCCGGTGAGGTATTCGTCGAGCTTCTGCTGGTCATTTCGGCCGAGGTGCTTGTGCATCGCCTTGGCGTCATCGGCGATGAAATCAAGAATCGATTTTTGCGTGGCGAGACGGTTCCTCATGCCCGCGGCGCGGTCTTTTCCGGCCCCTCCGCCGAAGAGGCGCTCAAAGACGAGCCGCGGGTTCGACTCGGGGGTCATCGGCTGGTTTTCCGAGCGCCATGAGAGATTGAACTGGTAGGCGCAGGAGTAACCGGAATCGCATTTCCCTGACTTACGGACGCCATCGCAGGTGAGTTCTAAGGAAGAAAGACGGGTGTGGCTCTCGACGGCACGGGCCGCGATCTGGTCGACGGAGACGCCGACCTTGATATCAGAGCCGGAGGTTTTACGAGCGCGTGCTCCGGTGAGGAAGGTCGCATTCGCGCGTGCGTGATCCCCCGCTCCATCGCGCCCAGCAGTGGCGTTCTCGTGGGAGAATCCGGTGAAGACCTGGAACTGATCTTTGAGTCCTTCGAGAGGAGCCATGCTTTTTCCAAGCTTGTAACCCGACCCCGTGCCTTTGGGTCCCCAATGCTCGAGATTCACCCCGTTGGGAACGGTCAGATAAGCCATCCGGAGGGGTGCTCCAGAAGCTGTCTGAGCAATCGCGCTCGGGCCTGCCGCCATGAGTGGGCGGAAGGATTCGAGAGCAGGAAGACTCACTGCTGCACCGAGGCCACGGAGAAACCCACGGCGATTGAGAGGACTTGATGAACTCATGACAACTAATACGCTTAATTTTAAAAAATCACACAGGATATTTCAACTCTCGAAAGGTCTAGCGCATCTTTTTATCGTGAGATTCTAATGAACCAATTGCCCTCTCTTTACAGCATCGAAATCCTCCAAAATAAGCTTCGCTCCGCCCTTTCGAACCCTCCTCTGGAGGCTCTATTTCGAATGCGGCTCCTTCGCAATTCTGATCCGCACCTTCCCGACATCGGACCATTAGAGATAAGGGGATTGAGGGAGCTTTCGCTTGTTGTGTGACAGACGTGAATGGCACTGAGTGCCCACGACTCACTCAACGCCGCCTTTGATTACTACACCGCCTATCTTACCTAAGATCTCAATCTGCTCATCAAAGCAAAACCCTTTCTCTAATCAGCTTTCTAGCCAATCGCCTTGGCCCTGACCGAGCTTCTTTTTTTCTTTGCCGTTCATTGGCCAGACTGATAGACCCAATTATCCTCGCTGATCCTTAGTTCCAAGAAAAACGTGATTCAAACTACGCACCAAGTGCATTTTTGAAACAAAACAATAGGAAAGTCTCTCTCCGATAATCACCCATGAATAAGCCCACACCCTCGGTATTTCAAGAACTCGAAAACAACTACTTTGGACCAAACAGGCACGAAAGCGCGGAGATTGATAATCTACACAAGATATTGGGAGGGGTGAAGTGCTTCGTTGATGTCGGTGCAAGCTTGGGCCAGTATTCCTACTTTTCTTCTAAGATCTTGAAGGACGCTAAGTTCTACTGTGTCGAAGCCGATCCCTACAAAGCCGCTCGTCTTCGTGAACTCACCGAAAAGTGGGCCGAAGACACCAAAAACGAATTCGAGATTGTCGAAAAAGCAGCATCCGACCAGTCCGAAGAAATCACCTTCTTTGTTCCCGCAAACCACCTTTCAAGCGGAGCCCTCTTCCCCATTCCAGGAACAGATGGAGACTGGGAGAAGGTCACCGTGGAGGCCCTCACCATCGACTCCATGTTTGAAAACGTTGACATCGACTTTATGAAACTCGACGTCGAAGGGGCTGAATATCGCGCATTGGTCGGGGCAAAAAAAACCATGGAAAGATGCGACATGAGACTCCTTCTCGAAATTGCCCCATGGGGAGACAAAGAACGTTCTCATGGTCCATCAGACGTCCTCAACTTGCTCGCTAGCTATGGATACGACTTTGAGATTTTCGAGAATCACTACCTCTTTTCTCGCAAAAGCTCTTCCCTCAAACGATGGGTAAAAAGCCGAACCCTCGGGTTCGTGCTTGATCACCCGCAACTCAAAGTTCGAGTCAAGAATCTCTTCAACCGCCTTCGCGGCAAGTAGCGGCATCTGCCATCGCCCGGTCCTCAGAAAGGGAGCATGCAATAGAAAGTCCGTCCCTCTGTCATACGTCGGGCCTTTCTCTTGAGACCTCAGAGGTTTGGTCGATTTCCGCTCGTCTGACACTGGTCACGACCGTTCACGAAGAGGACGGCTTTGTCCCGGATAGCATCGAAATGATTGCCCATGATAATCCCGCTACTGTCCTTCACGATGATCCCGTTCTGCGCATCAAGATCGGGGGGATTGGGAGTATGACCGTAGAAGGAACATCCAAAAACGGTAAATCGACGACACCCTTCGAGTGAAAGGAGGTTACCCGGAAGGCGGGGTTTCCCTCTCAGTTTCGGCGTGTGGTAAAATGCAATCGCGGTGAGCTTGACCTCGTTGTTTCCTTGAAAACTCGCCCCGTTTAGCCAGCAGTCAAAGTGGCCATTCGACAAATGATATACCGGTCCACCACCACCTGCGGAAAATCCGGTGCGGCAGTTCACGATCTCAAAATTATTCAGATAGATTCCCTCGTTTGGCCCTTCCCAGCCAATTCCTGTTTCAAATCCTAAAACATAGAGATTTGAGAGAAAGTGTCGAATGGGGCTGGATCCAGGCGGACTATCGCAGCGAATTCCGTGTCCCGAGGAGTGCATCTTCCCCATGATGTCGGTGTGCGATATGTCCAGCCCACCAGAATTAGTAATCCAGATCGCATTCTCCCAATAGTTTTCAGTGTCTGCCTTTGAGTATTGGTCCCAGCCTCTTATTTCGACCTGGGAAATCGACATTTTCTTCTGTGGATTCGCTTTCATCACGGGCCATTCCAGGCGAAGCGCCACGCCACCTCCATCTTTCGAAGCCGTGGTGAGGGTCATTTGCCGAATATCAAATACCGTGATGTCATTCGATCCCACCCCACTGCCTTTGAAATGAATCCCGCCGCGCTTTGCATCCCATTTCAGGATAGAGTGCGCCTTACCCTCTCCCACGATACTGATTGGCTTCCGGGAGATTAAAAGTTGTGACTTGAGGAGGTAAACGCCGGTCGGGAAGAACAGCACGCCGCCCCGGCTAACACCGGGCTTTGTAAAGCTTGGGATGGCATCGATCGCAGCTTGCACGCTCGCCGTATCGTCAGTGACTCCATCGCCTTTAGCTCCGTAATCTCTAACATCGAAAAATCTTTGGCTTGCCGAAGCGCTGATCTCACTCGGGACGGAGCGCCCCCCTGCAAGGGTGCCTATCTGGGTGGATCCAGTGGGCGCCAAGGCAATCGCTCGTCGACGGGATACTTCGTTCATAATTTCTTATGTTGTCTATTTAATGAACTGGAAGCCGGAGCCAAGCTTAGTCATCTCCACGGCGCTTTTGGAAGGGGGCACTCTCGATCACTCCGAGGACGAGCCCTTTGAGGCTGCCCTTGTTTTGATGGAGTTGCTCGACGAGGAGGTTGATGGTCGGGGCATCGTAATACTCCATCCCACGACCCGTGGCATAGATGAGGAGTTTTTCTGCAATACAGCGGTAAAAATCATCGCGGCGCTTATCAGCAAGGATTGCCTTGAGGCCAGAGACGTTATCAAACTTTTCGCCCGTGATGAGCTGGCCGCCGGTGTCGATTTTTTGTCCGTCTTCTTTGGTGCGATATTGCCCGATGGCATTGAAGTTTTCCAAGCCTAACCCAATGGGGTCCATCCGCTTATGGCAGCTAGCGCAGAGAGCTTTCTCACGATGGACTTCCATCATTTGCCGCATCGTAAGGGGTTTGTCACTCTTATGGGCGACTTCCTCCAGCTCGGGAATATTTGGCGGAGCGGGAGGGGCGGGAGTGCCCAATATCTGATCAAGCACGAAGAGCCCACGCTTCACGGGCGAGGTCCGAGTGGGATTAGAAGTGACTATTAAAAAAGTCCCCTGAGTCAGGATGCCCCCTCGCTCGGGATATTCGGTGAGGTCTACGAGGCGGTGCTTGTCTCCTTTTACTCCATCGACTTGATAGAACTCGGCAAGTCGCTCATTAAGAAAACTATAGCGAGCTGAGATGAGTTCCTCGGCGGGGCGGTCATTCCGCAGCACAAAATCGAAGAACATCTCCGTCTCAGTGCGCATGTCTTTTCTGACGCGGTGATTAAAAACTTCGCTCGCTTTACGGCGGTCGCGGGTCTTGAGAATTTTCCAAGAGTCGATGGGGAAGTTCTCCACGTCCCGAGCCTGAAGCCACTGGCCGACGAAGTTCTCGGTGAAACGAGCCGCTCGAGGATCCGCGAGCATGCGGTCAAACTGAGCCTCGAGATTTTTGCGAAGCTCCTTCTTAAATGCGAGACTCAAAAGTTCATCGTCCGGCACTGAACTCCACAGGAAAAATGAAAGCCGCGAGGCGAGCGCATATTCGTCGAGATCGACAACCTTGCCGGGATTATTTGGATCGGCCTGGATTTCTGCACGGAAAAGAAAGCGTGGCGAAGCGAGCACGGCCGTCATGGCGTGCTTGATGCCGTCCTCAAAGGTCTTGCCCGGGAGCTTATCGACCTCCAAGACCATTTTTACGAGACGGCCGACGGTGCCACCATCGAGCGGACGGCGGAACGCCCGGCTCACGAAGCTACGCATGATCTTGCGCGCATAAAGTTCGCGATCTCGCATTTCCTTTGGCGCAGGACCATCGACCATGATCGCTTGGTAGCCCTTGGGATATTCTTTGAAACTCCCATCGAGCGGCCCCTTAATGGTCACCTTTTGGAGGTTGAAAAACTGCTCCTCCTGACCCTCGTCCGGTGCATTACGAGGGGTCACGCGGACTTCGATTTTATTCTGACCCTTCGCGAGATTTGCTTTGCCACTGAGAAGGATTGTTTCCTCCTGATCCCAGCCCACAGTGCGCTCGGCAACCTTATTTCCATTCACGAGGAACTCGAGGTGGGCGGTCTGCTCGGTGGCGGATTCGGCTCCTCGGACAGCGTAGTTCAAATGAATCTCGTAAGGACCGTTCGCCGGAGCATCGGCTGTAAGCTGGACCGCGCGCTGGCGGGCAAAGGCGAGCCAGTCGGAGGCTTTATTTTTATCTTCCTCTCTCCTGAAACGACTTCCAGAAAACTCGCGGACTGGAACCGAAGAGGCAGCTCCTTCTGGGAGAGCCATATCCATCACGCTCGAAGCGGCGGTGAGATACTTCTCCATCAAGAGAGGCGAAATGGTGAGCACGCTCCCGATGGTGTCGAAGCCATATCCGGTATCATCCGCAGGAAAATTTTCCTCGGTGTTATAGTCCACCCCGAGAAGGTCTTCGACGGCGTATCGGTATTCCTGCCGATTCAAACGACGGATGGTGACACGACCGGGGTCGGGATTGTTCGGATCGAGCTTGAAGACATCTTTCTCGATCCAGCTGAGAAGCTTCTTTTTTTCGTCATCCATCAGCTGGTCCTTCTTGGAAGGCGGCATGATCTGCGAGCGCACATTCCGCCAAACCGCAAGCCAATGGTTCACATCGCTGAGATGCTTCGCCTCGTCAGGGTATTCGTCCATCGAGAATTCGCCTTTCGCCGAGCCATCGCCGTGACAATCAAAGCAGTAATCCTGCAAAAGCGGCTTAATCTCCTGATCGAAAACGACATCTGCACAGGCCGCACCTGTCAGCAGAAGCAGAACTCCGGAAATCAATCTCATCGCGCTTATGATACGGCGAAGTTCTCTCGTTCTAGTCTTTAATTTCAGGAAAATGTCTCCTCACTTTCAATCAGCTCGGGAGCAACCTAGACTCGCCCGTCATGGAAGACGTCGCTCCTTTCTTCATCGTGTTTCCCTTCATCTTCGTCGGGTTCTGGTCCTTCGTCTTATTCATCCTTTCCCGCTGCGGCTGGAGCAAGCTCGCGAGCCGCTACCAGACTTCCACACGACCAGCCGGAACGACATTTGGAATGGAGAGCCTCCGCATCGGGATGTTCATGGGCTACAACAACTGCCTCACCATGACCGTGAGTGAGAAGGGCCTCTTCGTTCGCCCATGGCTCATCTTTCGCCTCGCACACAAGCCGCTGCTCATCCCTTGGAGCGAGTTCCGGAATTCCCAGGTGACGTCGATGCTTTTCTATAAAATGGTGACCTACGAGATCGGAGAACCGAGATTCTCAAAAGTCACCCTTTCGCAAAAAGTGATCCGCGCTTCCCCGCTTGCGAAGGATCTTCCGAGTTAACTCGCTCTACTCCACACCTGCAGCCTTCCACTCGTCCCAGCCTCCTTTGTAGATCGAAGTCGAGTAACCTTTTTCCGCGAGGAGCTTGCCGACGGCATAACCATCTGGGCAGTTCACATCTGCACAATAAAGCACGACAGTCTGCTTAGCCGCCAATGCTGCATCGATCTGCGGCTTCACTTTGGGATACTTTGCCTCAAAGGATTTTTTCGGAAGACTGATCGATCCGGAAATATGCCCAATCGAATGAATGAGTCCCGGCCTCACATCGATCAAGAGGCAGGAGTCATTTACCCGCATATCAAATAAGCGGGGCAAATCCACCGAGGTGATCTCACCTTTTTTTACCGCTGGGGATGCGGGCACCACCTCAGGGGCGGGAACTTCTTCCACCACTTCCTTTTTTACGACCAAAGGTTTGGTCACCTGTTTGGCCTCGATCTTAGGTTCTGGCGGAACGACAGAGATCGGGCTCGGTGCGGGAGCCACAATAGGTTCTGGATCAGCACAAGAAACCAACACACACGCACAGCAAAGAATCGAAGCTCTCATCATCTTAGCCAAATCCTACCGCTTTGTTCATACCAAGCCAACTTCCAAGATGGCGAGACCTTCAAAAGCTCATTGCCAAGTCTGCTGATCTTGGCACCCTGTTTTTTCCACCATGTCCGACTTCCTCGTTATCGGCTCCGGCATCGCCGGCCTCTCCTTCGCGATCAAAGCTGCCGAGCACGGCAGCGTCACTATCATCACCAAGGGCAAGCTCCTAGAATCAAACACCGCGTGGGCCCAGGGCGGAATCTCGGCCGTCCTTCCTCCCGGACTTCGGGATCCAGAGGACAACTGCGAAAAGCACATTGCCGACACGCTCGATGCCGGAGGCGGACTCTGTCACGATGACGCCGTGGAGGTCATCATTGCCGAAGCTGCTGAGACCATCGAAGAACTCGTCGCTTGGGGCTCGGACTTCGACCGCGATCACGATGATCCCAAGCGCTACTCTCTTTGCAAAGAAGGCGGGCACTCCGAACGCCGCATTCTTCATTCAAAAGACACCACCGGCCGCGAGATCGCTACCTCTCTGGTGGAGACGATGCGGAAGACGAAGAACATCACTATCCTCGAAGATCACTACGCCATCGACCTCATCACCACCGGGAAGCTCGGCGCGGTGACCGATGATCGTATCCTCGGCGCCTACGTGCTCGATATTAAAGAAGGCAGAGTCAGCCCGATCGAATCCCCCCGTGTCATTCTCGCCACCGGAGGCTGCGGGAAGACCTATCTCTACACCACGAATCCGGATTCCTCGACCGGCGATGGTCTCGCGATGTGCTGGCGCGCCGGAGCAGAGATCGCGAATATGGAGTTCATTCAGTTCCACCCCACTTGTTTCTACAACCCGGCCGCCACAGGACCGGAAGCTCGCTCCTTCCTCGTCTCCGAGGCCGTCCGTGGCGAGGGTGCCGTCCTCGTCAATGGAGAGGGCCATCAATTCGTCAATGACCACGACCCACGAGGCTCTCTCGCGCCCCGGGATATCGTGGCCCGTGCGATCGATACCGAGATCAAGCGCACCGGCGCACCCTGCGTCTATCTCGATGCCTCCCCGCTCGGCGATGAATTCACCGAGCGCTTTCCTTTTATCCATAAAACCCTCCTCGGCTACGGACACAACGCGCTCGAAAGGCCCATCCCCGTCGTCCCCGCCGCGCACTATCAATGCGGAGGTGTCGTCACTGACCTCGATGGAAAGACGAGCATCCGCGGGCTTTTCGCCGTCGGAGAGGTGGCCTGCACCGGCCTCCACGGAGCCAATCGCCTCGCTTCTAATAGCCTCCTTGAGGGAAATGTCATGGCCCGTCGTGCCCTCACACAAATCCTGCGCCGTTTCCCGCCCGGCAGACCCATCCCAGATGCCCCCGAGATCCCGAAATGGGAGAGTGGCAATGCCGCGCCGCCCGATGAGTTGGTCAACATCTACCACGCTTGGGATGAACTCCGCCGCACGATGCAGGACTACGTTTCCATCGTCCGCACCGACAACCGCCTCCGCAGAGCCTCTAACCGATTACAAAACCTCCGCCGCGAAGTGCGCGACTTTTACTGGGGCCACACCGTGACGCCGGATATCCTAGAACTGCGCAATCTCGTGGCGACTGCGAGCCTCATCATCGACTCCGCCATTTTACGAAAAGAATCCCGTGGCTCCCACCACACCTTGGACTACCCGGGCACGGAAGAGCGCTTCGAAAAGGACACGGTGATGAGGAGATTTTAAGGAGCAGAAGACTGCACCCCCACTCTCAGGAACCGCTTCACCGCGCTTGAGGAAACAGGGTAGCTGACACGCTCGTATCCCGTGGGAACTCCACTTTGGTCAGCCGTCGGTGTGGCACTGCCCATCACGGTAGACCAACTTTCAAGATCAGCAGATTCCTCAAGAACGACTGCCGGGAGACCCGCTACGGTGGGCTGATGAAAAACGTAGTGCCTCTGCCCGCTCAGTTCCTGAAGCGAGGGAAGCTGGGTCAAATGATCCGCCGAATTCTGTGCGTCTCCACCGATCGCCGCCTCGATCAAATTTGAAAGACCATCTCCATCGAGATCATCGAGGCCATAGAGACGAGACGTGAGCGACTGACTACCACCTGTTTCAAAGCTCACCGCGATGTCATCCTGCGCTCCGAGAGAGGAAGGATATCCATCATCAGGCCCCGCGCTTAAGAGCGATGAAATCGAGCTGATTTGATAGGCGGCCCCCGGACCATCCGCCAATGCCTCTCCTTCTCTCGCAAGCTCGAAAACAACTCCCTCTTCGATTTGGAAAAGGGCCTTCTTACTGACAGCCCCTTCCAGAAAATCTGCCAAGAAGGCGATTCTCCCATTCGGTGAAATACTCACTGGGCTCGCCCCAAAAGTCGCCCCCATCGTGGCAGTGCTTGAGATCGTCGGCAGGTTTCCGCCTTCTACCAGCAGAGTAACTCCGGCTCTGATCAAAGCGACGTCATTTCCCGAAGTGATCGCGGGGCCTCTCAGCGGAGCCATGAGAACCACCTCTCCGGAATTCCCGAGGACGAAGTCACTCGCTAAAAGATCATCAACTTCCCCTGCCCCTCCGGCCCCTCCTTCTTGAAGGGAGACCGTGATGCTTCCCGTTGCAGGGTCATAGATCATGATCGCACTGTCGTCCGTCATCGCTGCTCCCGCAAAGCTCGCGGCGAAGGCCATTTCTCCATCTCCATTCATCCGGATTTTTCCAAAGCTTCCCCAAGTCACTCCCGCAAGTCCTAGCACGGCATCGCCCTCACGTGCGACGAGCGTGAGTCCTGCACTCCCGCGATAAAAGACCGCTTCATCGCTCGTGGCGGTGGCAGCTCCGGCCAACTGAGCCGCGAATCCCAAGTCGCCCGCGCGGTTCATCGAAAGCGCACCGTCATCGAGATTTCCAAAGGTAACCCCCACCGGAATCGCCGGGCTGCCTTCCCCCTCGCTTGCAATGGGTCCCTCGCTGGCCACCACAAGATGACTCGCCGTGGTGCGCGCCCGGAAGAGCACTTCGCCAGCGCCATTCGCGACGAAGTCATCGCCCACCACGCCGTCCAACCCAGTGACAAGAGCTGATTCACTTGCGGAAAGGGCGCGGCCTTCCAGCGCAATCGCTTCCAGCTCACCACTCGCATTTTTTCGCCAAATTCCCTGTCGCGTGCTCACCGGATCTTCAATCGCGCTGCGGAAAAAGACGACTTCACCACCTGCTCCGGGGCATGGAATCACGCCTCCCGCCGAGTCGGGCGAGAACTCGTAATCCACTCCATCCACCGCGATGACATCATCGGCTGTCGCAAAAATTTCCGGCCCCGAAAGATCACCCTGCCAGACCAGCGCCTTGTCATCCGCAAGATAATCCGCGCTTCCGAAAAGAATTCCCGCTTCGCTCAGCGCGACCGCTCCGACTTCTGAAAAGTGACGTTTCGTGGTCCACCGCACCCCTCGCAACACAAGCTCGTGATAAGCTGGTTTTGTGGAGGTATCGAAGAGACTCGTGTCCTGATTTCCGGCGAGATGGCCACTCGCCGAATAAAAGACGCGCCCGCTTCCCTGAGTCCGCACCCAAGACCATGGAAAAAAGGCCCCACTCCAGTGATCCCGGTGCTGGATGATGGTGACGTCAGGATTCATTTCTTTAAAGCGATAGTCCTCGTCGAAGGAATCGATTGGCGGCGTGCCCTTGAGTAGCGCGTGATTTGGCAAAGCATCCAGCGGAATGAAACTCCCAGCCCCGTGAAAGTCGAAGCGGCCGCCCAGCAAAGCGGCGAACTGGGTGTTGTTTCGGAAGGAGGCACTCGCCACATGGAGCCCGACCAAACCGCCGCCGCTCTCGACATAGCGGACGAGCGCCGGCACCTGCGGCGCGGAAGTGGAGTCACCAAAAGAGCGGGCATTTCCATACATCATCACCGCGTCATAGTTCGCGAGCGTGGCATCACTGAGGTCATTCAAGCTCGTCGTGAAAGTCATCGAAATCCCGCCGGCATTCAGCGGAGCAGTCAGCACGGAATGCAAGCCACTCGGGCTGTGATGGGTATTCTCCTGATAGCCGAAAAAGAGAACCTCGGTGGCGGGAGCAGCCTCGGTAAGATCATGGATCGAAATGACATCAGTATTCAGCGGCAGCGCAAAAGCCAGCGTGGGCCAGAGGCTCGCTCCAATTAAAAGACGTTTCACTCACCCACTAGAGGCCCGCTCCCTCTAACAAACAAGCTAGAAAGGAACGGGCTCAGATCGCTTAGCGCTGGCCCGCCCCGCGGCGGAGAAGATCGATGAACTCGACGCGCTCGCCTTTTTCGTCATCGCCTTTTCCGCTGAGGGCGAGGGTCGTGACGAGTTCTGAGTTCCCACTTCCAGCGTGTTTGGAATCGCGCAGGAGCATTCCCCAGAGGCTCACGGCAGAGGCGAAGCGGAAGTCCTCGCTCGCTTGCTGCCATCTGCCGTTCTCATCGGTGAGAGGCTGGCTCAGTTCGGTAGAGACTTGTCCATCGGGCTGTTTGTAGCGGAGCTTCACTGTGAGGAGTTCGGGCGAGTCGACGATCTTCACCTCGGGCTCGACGGGCTTTTCTTCCTGCTGGTATTTGAGACCTGGAGTTAGGACAGGCTCCTCGGCTCCGATGGGAATGACTTCGTAAAGAGCCGTGACACGGTGGCCCGCTCCGATGTCTCCAGCATCGATCTTGTCATTCGCGAAGTCTTCATCGCGCAGGCGACGGTTCGCGTAACCGATGAGGCGGTATTGTGCGACCTTGCCGGGGTTGAACTCGACTTGGATTTTCACGTCTTTGGCGATCGTCTGGATGGTGCCAGTAAGACCGGTTTGGAAAACTTTTCGACCCTCACGGAGGGAGTCTAGGTAGTAGTAATTCCCGTCGCCCTTATTGGTGAGTTCTTCAAGAAGGGCGTCGTTAAGATTCCCCTGTCCAAACCCGAGGACGGTGAGAGAGATCTCGCCGTCGGCTTGTTTTTTGACGAGTTCTAGGAGGGCTTTGTTGCTCGTGACGCCGACGTTGAAGTCGCCATCGGTGGCGAGGATGACGCGGTTGACTCCTCCTTCAATGAAGGCCTTGCGAGCGAGCTCGTAAGCGGTGGTGATTCCGGCAGAGCCGTGGGTAGAACCTCCCGCTGAGAGATTTCGGAGGGCTTTGGCGACCTTGGCGCGGCCACCGTCGTCGATGGCAGTGGGGTCGAGGAGCACCGCTTGGCGACCGGCGTAGACCACGAGGCTGACGCGGTCGTCTTCATTCAACTCTTCGAGCAGGAGCTGGAAGGACTGGACGAGGAGCGGGAGTTTGTCGGCATTGCTCATCGAGCCGGAGACATCGATGAGGAAGACGAGGTTCGCTGCCTTGCGCTCGCCTTGGTTCACGGACTTTCCTTGCAGGCCAATTTTGACAAGGCGGTGATTTTCATTCCACGGGCAGGAGGCCACTTCGCTTTGGACGGTGAAGGGATGCGCGCCCTCCGGCTGCGGGTAAGAATAGTCGAAGTAGTTGATCATTTCCTCAATGCGGACGGCGTTGGGATTGATCGCCTGGCCATTCTGCACGTGGCGACGGATGTTCGTGTAGGACGCAGTATCAACATCGGTGGAGAAGGTGGAAAGCGGCGCACTGAGCGGCGAGAGGAAGCCGGTCTCGATCAGCTGGCCGTATTTCTCTCCAGAGGGAGCTTCTTCAAAACGACGTCCGAAGGTGCTGTAATCTTGGATGCGGCCATCTCTACCTCGACCATCTTTAAAGCGCGGCTGAGCAGTGTGGTTTACTCCTCTCGTTTGGGGGCCCATTTTCTTAGACACCTTAGCCAGGGGTTGAGTTGCTGGACGAGGTGAGGTGGAACCTGGCTCGGGGATGTAACGAGTGCTTTCTGTGGGAACGATCGCATCTACGGGAGCAGGCACGGGCACTGGGACGCTTGTGGGAGATGCCACTGAAGATGATATCACGCGGGCCATCGAGGAAGACGGGGACTGCGGTTTTTTGGCGACAGGAGGCTCACTGTTCTCCATCGGAACTTCTACCGCTAAATCGTCGGAGGGAGTCTTGGATCTTTTATCTTCCAGATACTGCTCTCTCAATTTTCCGACGACGTCTGACGAACTCGCCTCAGAAGATTCAGCCTGAGGAGGAAAGGGAGGCGCAATCTCAGATCCGTCCGAAGAATGAACCGCAATATCATCGCCGGAGCGCTGCTTCGCTTTTTCGGTGATGAAGAAGATCCCGACAGCGGTGCCGGTGACAAGGAACAGGGCCGCGATTGCGGAAAAGGCGGGGCGTCTTTTGCGCTCTTCTTTTTCAATGGTCTCCTCGTTTTTGACGGGATGCTGGTCGAGGGATTCTTCGAGTTGGTCGAGGAAGGCCTGGTCGTCTTTTCCTTCGAGACGGGCGTGTTCCTTGAGGGCTTGGTCGATAAATTGGTCGTCGTTCATGGGTCTTAGGCGTGAGAGGTTTTGGTGGTGAGGCAGGATTTGAGGGCGGCGCGGCCGCGCTGGAGGCGCTTGCGGGTGGCGGCCTCCGAGGTGTTAAGTTGGTCGGCAGCTTCGGCGGTAGAAAGGTCTTGGTAGTAGTGAGCTAGGATCGGTCCAAGGAGGGTCTCGGGAAGTTGATCGAGGCAGTCTTTGAGCTGATCGAAGAATCCGGACTCGGGCAGTTCTTTGATCGTATCCTCGAGCTGAGAGAGCGCTTCATCATCCCACGAGCTGAGGCGGGAGTTCTTGCGACAGTGCTCTCGCCATTTATTCCGGATGATCCCGCGAAGCCAGGAGCCGAAATCGCGGGTGACATCGAAGCGGGCCCAGTTCTGCCAAGCGAGGAGAAAGGCATCCTGCGAGAGGTCGCGGGCAGTGTGCTCCTCCCCAGCAAGCGTGCGGGCATAAAGAAGCGCCATGCGATGGTGCTCACGGGCGAGCGCCGAGAAGGCCTGGCGGGGGGTGGGATCGGAGGTAGCGGACATTGCGAGAGAGTTCACAGAGGGTATTGACTCTAAAGGCTCACATTGTGACATCGATCTTGGATTATTTTCAAAAAGGCCCGGACGAACTAAAAATGGGGTTCTCAAAAGGGAGGGTGAACATCATTTTTTACCGGAAAATCCTTCTAATTCTTCCAGTTCAACGACACCGGCAATTCTGGGAAAAAGAAAAGGCCCAACGCACATTGCGCCGAGCCTTTTCAGATTAAATTAGTTTCTAGCAGAGCTTAGAGTGGAAGAGCGCTCATCTTAGAGCTTTCAGTCACTTTGAACTTAGCACGCTTAAGAACCTTTTCGATGGCTTCCTTATCGTAGTTATCCGCATCACCGAGGAGGACCTCGACAGACTTAGAGTTCACGAATGCGAAGCTGACACCTTCAACTTTGGTAAGAGCGACACGCGCTCTTTCGTTGGTGGTTGCTCATCCGCCGCCGGACCCTACGAAGCGGTAACCGACTTCAGGCTTATCCAGCTCATCCTTGGTGAGATTCTCAAGCTTGAGACCTGCGTCCTTAAAGGCCTTGCGGACTTCGGCTTTCTTGAGGTCTTCGCGGTCCCCACTGAGGATCACGATTGCGTTTGTTCCAGAGACGAGGACTTTGTCCACGCCTTCCATCTTGCTCAAGGCCGCACGGGCCTTGGTTGCAGCACCTCACCCGCCACCACTGAAGGAGACGGAGTGAGCAGCGATCTTGTCTGCTGCTACGGCTTCAACAGCATCAGCCGCAAATGCGACTGAACCGACTGAACCGAAAGCACAGACCATTCCGAATAGAATAGTTGCTCTCATAACGATCTGATAATATGACAGCCGCGGCGTTTCGCAAGGGAAGTTTTTAGAATCACACCGCTTTATAATGATTATTAACTCACTGATGGAGAGTGCGTTTTAGATTTTTAGATGATTTGGGAATAAAGTCCCCCTCCTCGACTCCTGTCCCTTTCAAAGGCCGGATAATACTCTGCATGACACTGGGTGGACCTCGTAAACCTCCACATAAACCTCTCCCAGATGCCTAGCGGGCTTCGCCAACTCCTTGAAGGCAAGCTCGGTGAAGTAGAAAAGAAACTTCATTTGAGTAACTCTCCGAAGCCAGAAGGAGGATCTCCGTTCAGAAAGCAATTCGAGATTGTGATCCCACCGGAGTTGCCCTCCGATGAGGAGAGAAGCCAAGTAAGGTCCAGCCACAAGCGACGTTCAACCCGGGTCGCCCACCCCTCGCTAGTATCTACTTCTTCAAGTGCTCCTGAAGGAAACGATGCGACCTCTCCATCGTGACCGTGAACCACGGCTCCCAATGCCAAGATGGGTGCAGAGTATCAGGGAAAGTCAGATGCTCTACCGGGACTTTGAGAGACTTAAGCTTATTGACGAAAAGGGAGTCACGCTCGGGAGAATTTTCGCTAATCATGAGACAAGGCGGAGTCCCCCCATGAGCCTGATGAAAGGGCGAAATCTCCCGATAAAGCTCGGGAGCTTCGTCGATCGATTTTCCAAGGAAGAGGCGATAGTTCGAAGCAGGATCGCGGGAGCTTTTCGCGGCCTGCTCATCCGTCGGGTTGGTTGGACCCGCAATGATCACTGCCGCGTGAACTTTCGAAGCCGGATCCTTAATTGCCGTGGCATGCAGCGCATTCAAATGCGCGCCCGCCGAGCCCCCGATGGTGGCGAAGCGCTCAGGATCGTAATTGTATTCTTCGGCATTCTTCCTAAGCCAGATGATGGCATCGCGCACATCGTAAAGGGCCGCAGGATACCTCGCTTCACCCGACAAACGATACTGCACCGCAGCCACCGCATAACCTCGCGCCGTCAGCCAATGAGCTCGGGTATCCTCCTTATCCTTTGATCCCTTTTTCCATCCACCTCCGTGCACAAGAATGACAAGCGGAAGCGGCTTGTCCGACTTGGGGAGATAGAGATCGACCTTCAGGGGACCCGTCTCGCGGTTCGCATAAACGAGATCCTTCTTCACTTCGACTCCTTCCGGCTTGGGCAATCTCGCATGGCTAAGCTTCACCCCTTGCTCGGCATAGAGCTTCTGAAGCTCCTTAAATGTAGCAGGCTTCTTAGTTCCCTGAGGCAGCGTGGGCAAATCCTGACCCCCTGCAGAAAATAGAAATAAAAAGAAAGGTAGTGAGCGGAGAAAGAGCATGACAAATCTACGGAACTCTATCCCTGATTCTCTCGGAAAACGTCCTAGTAAAAGGGGTTGCGCTCCCTTCAACCCCTCCAAAATCCTCCCTCTTTTTGCGCAAAAAGGGAGTGAATTAGGGGCGCTTTTTTATCCCGCAAACGAAATTTTCCGTACTCATTTTTTTTCGAGCAGAATGAAAAATGTGTGTTCCCTTCTGCCGTCGGAAGCAATTCGACACACCACAGAAACCAAAACCTGAAACCAACGTCATGAAAATCAAAACCGCACTCTTCGTCGCCGCCTCTCTCCTTCTGCCAATCACCGCGCAAGCCGATCATCATGGTAAAAAGGAGAAATCAGTCGTCGAGATCGCCGTCGGCAACGAAGACTTCTCAACCTTAGTCGCCGCTGTCAAAGCAGCCGGACTTGTCGAAGCACTCTCTGGTGAGGGCCCTTTCACCATCTTTGCGCCCACCAACGAGGCCTTCGCCAAACTCCCGGAAGGCACTGTTGCTGGGCTCCTAAAACCTGAAAACAAAGAGAAACTTGCGGCCATCCTCAAGTATCACGTCGTCGCCGGTAAGGTCATGGCCGCAGACGTCAAGGCCGGCAAGGTCAAGACTCTCAACGGTGCCGAAGTCACCATCGCAGTCGCCGATGGCAAAGTTACCATCGACAAGGCAACCGTCGTCAAAACCGACATCGTTGGAACCAATGGCGTCATTCACGTCATCGACTCCGTCATTCTTCCTGCAAAGTAAAAATTTCTTAGATTCAAATCATCGCCCGCCCTCTCAGAGGTGCGGGCTTTTTTTTCATCAAAAGGAATTACTTCACCACAGGTACCGTCTGCTCTGGAGTCACCATTCCCCCCGGGAGTTCCATGATCTTGATATTCCGAAAGTGAATCTCTGCTCCCTCGGCTTCCAGACACAGGTAACCTTTCCGAACCGAGGAATCACGGATGCTGTTGACGAACTTTCCATTGATCGAAAGCTTCACCGTGCCATCGACGCAGACGACTTGGTAGGTGTTCCACTCGCCCTTCCCCTTGCAGCGCATTTCCACAGAGGAGCTACGACTTCCTCTCGGGTGATCAGGAGTGGCAGTAAGCCCATTCGCTCCGAAAAGCTCTCCCGAAACGTATCGGATATCACGGGGAGTTCCGTCCTTTTTGGCATTAATTTTTGGCCATTCAAGTTCTAGCATTTGCACTTCCATTCCTTTGGGCAGAGGTCGGTTTTTTGGGGTCGTGCCCTCGCTCCACACAAAGACACCAGAATTTCCTCCTGCCTCCATATGACGCCACTCGATGTGAAGAATGAAATTCTCATACTGCTTCGCGGAACGCATGACCCCGATGGGTTTTCCGGTGCAGACAAGGAGGCCATCCTTCACTTTCCACGTCTCAGGAGAAGTGTTCACATCGACCCAGCTCGTCAGATCTTTTCCATTAAATAGTGAAGTCCACTGGGGAAGTTCCTGAGCATGAAGCGGAAAGATGAGGAGGTGAAGAAGTACGAGGATTTTCATGGTTTGATGAGCTCTTTAAGTTTGATGCGTTGAAAAATGAGGTCCGCTTGAGAGGATTCGTAAATAATACCGACCGTGTCTTCATCGACCATCACCAAGGACGAGTAACCATAACCAGATCCAGCGGAATCGAGCAGAATCTTGTGGGGCCAGGTAAGGCCATCATCACTGCTGGCCCGCAGGGTCACATTAGTGCGGGAAGATTTATGATTGGGATTTGAGAAAAGGAGATGGGCTTTGTGCCGAATCAAGCTGGCCATGCAAACCGGCTCGGGCAGAGCCGAGTGATCTGTAGAGTGGACTTCCCAGGTCTCTCCGAGATCACGCGTCACCGCCACCGCGCGGCCATTTGTGGCGGACTTATGTTTTCGGTTCCGATTATCCCGCATGTTGAGCATGAGTGATCCATCGGAGAGCTCCACCACCGCGCATTCCGTTGTGTTCGTCCGGGCAGGCGCAGACAGCTGCCAGGTCTTCCCGTGATCCTTCGAGTAGGTGATGTTTGAAAAGGGAAGGCCCTTGGCGTCGCGACCTTGGCTGGGAATAACAAGCATCCCGTTCTTCAGCGTGATGCCGTTCCCCGGAGCAGGTGCGAAAAGATACCACTCAGGGTTCTTCAGTTCCTTGGTAAGATTCTTAGGCTCACTCCAGGTCAATCCGTGATCGGAAGATTGCACCACCATCAGCTGCGATGACGTCTCGAGACCTAGTCCGGGAGCTGATCCTTTTCCAACCCATTGATGGGTATTAGGCCGGCCGTGGGTCCAGACCGCGAAGACAAAGATCTCCCCCGTGTTTTCATCGACTAAAATACAAGGATCCGAGCAGCCATTCTCATCTTCGCTTTTTCTACCGTAGGTTCCCATGTCCATGATCGGGCGTGGTAGGGACCAGTTCTGCCCTTGGTCGGTCGATCTTCTGAGCCCGATATCCATGTGACCTTGGAGATCCCGACTCGATCGATAGCGCATGTCGAAGACCGCCAGGAGGGAACCGTCTTTTGCCTTCGCGATCCCGGGAATCCGATTGGTATGGCATCCGAACTGGCCCCGATGATGAATCGGATATGCAAAGCGGAGGTTTGCCGTCGCATCCGTGATCTCATGCTTCTTACCCGTCGAGTCCCTCATCCAATCCACCGTGATTTTCAGACGCTTAGACAAGTGGGTGTTCTCCTTGGCGATCACCTCTACTAGGAACAAATGATTTCCGGGTGGGAAATCGAGCTTGCCCTGAAGTGTCATTTTTTTCGCAAGTTCCTGGGTGGCGGAGAATGGACGATTCCCTCCGTGCCGATGATGGATGAGAGAAAGAGAGATAATATCTCTGGGATTTGAAACTGAGATACTGACCTCTGTAAAAGTGGTCAAAGGCGCTTTTGTCGGCGCGCGAAAAGAAAGCACCTGCACGACTGAGCCATCATTAAGCACCGGGGTAACACCCAGAACGGGAAGCGCACCGAGAAAAGCGAGAAGGAAAAATCTCACTTCAGTTCTACTGCTTGTTTTGAGAAGGGCTGATAGAAATCTCGACTGTGATCGGCCGGTGGTCCGAGGCAATCAGCTCATCGATGATCTTATCCTGATAAGTAAAAGGCGGGAAATCCTTAGCGATGAAGAAGTCGATCTCGACGCTCGGTTTTTCCGATGGAAATGTCGCAGCAGGTTTCTTCCGCAGCGTCTTCCAGCCCTCTTTCACCAGAAGATTCAGCGAATCGCTTCCGGGTTGAGCATTAAAGTCACCAGCAAGAACGACCGAGTGCCCTTTCTTCTTCAGCTTCGCCAAAAGATCGCTTACTTGGCGGACGCGGATCTCTTCTTTCGTCCAGTCATTGTGAATCCCAATGAAAGAGAGCGGCTTCTCCCAACCCTTCGGCTGCACGACAATCTCGAGCGCACAGCGAGGCTCGGCACCTACCGGCAGAACGTGCCTCGTTGTTTCCTGAATCGGCAGGCGGGAAAGAACAGCCATGCCATATTCCCCGCCCTGGAGATCCATGAACTTTCCAAAACGATGGTCCATTTTCAGCAACTTACCTAGCTCAGCCGCCTGATCGAGCCCACCACTTCTTTTGCAATTTTGATCCACCTCCTGCAGAGCAACAAGATCCGGATCTTCCTTCGCGATGATCTTCGCGAGGCGGGCAAGGTCGATTTTCCCATCCATCCCAGCTCCATGGCGAATGTTGTAGGAAACCATTTTTAACGGCGCATCCTCCTCGGCACGGATAAGCGAGAAGGGCAAAAGGAGGAGGAAAAGAAATCGAGTGACCATGAGAAGCAGTAATTTTGGCTGCTGATTCTACCCGCTTTGGCAAACTTCCCTTTCAAGAGCGCTTCATCCATGTTGCCAAGTGCTCCCTTTTTAACTAAAAAAAGCTTATGAAAAATACCGTTCTCGTTGCTGTCATCGGAATCGCCCTTGGCTTCGCCGTCGCATGGATCGCCAAGCCTGACACTGAAGCCGCCGCGAAATCAGAAACCCCTGCGGTAGTCCAAGCTCCGGATTCCTCGGCGAAAGAATCACGCATCACAACCCGCGCGACTTCCGTCAGCCCTCGTGAAGAATCCCAAGAAAAAAAGGAACCACGAATCACCAGTCAA
>JBDMZE010000026.1:0-25294 GCA_039769075.1 Akkermansiaceae bacterium
GATTGAGCGGGAGTGGAAGTAGTTAATCTCCGCTGGAATAAAAAGCATCCTACGATATCTTACGGCCGATAACCACAGAAGATGATGAGTTTTAAAACAATCGCCACCCTGGGTTTCGGAACCCTCTTAGCTATGACTGGAATCCACGCTATCGCCTCAGAAAAACTTGTCACGGAAGATGGCAAGATCGCCGCCAAGACGCTCAAACTTGATGTTGAGGTGGCTGAAAAGAAGTATGAGTCTGCCACCTTCGGGATGGGATGATTTTGGGGTCCTGATTCCCAGTTTGGGAGTCTTAAAGGAGTGCTGCGGACCCGTGTTGGCTATTGCGGCGGTGAGAAGGTGAATCCGACTTATTACACGTTGGGTGATCAGACCGAGGCAATCACGATCGACTACGATCCGAAGGTGCTCAGCTATGAAGATCTGCTGGGCCACTTTTGGCAAGGACACCGCTGTGATCAGATCAACAGTAGTCGTCAGTATATGAATGCCGTCTTTTACCGCGATGATGCGCAGAAGAAGATCGCAGAGGCTTCACTTACGAAGGAAGCGACCCGGCGGGGGATTGAATCTTCTGCGGTGCAGACCGAGATTCTTCCGATGAAGACCTTTACCTACGCGGAGGGATACCATCAGAAATATTATCTCACGCGCTATTCTGATATCCGTGAGTTTCTTAGTGAATCTTATCCGGATGCCAAGAGTCTCGCCGATTCTACCGTGGCGACTCGACTGAATGCTTATCTCGGTTCAGGAATGGATCGCGATTGGAAGGCCTTCCTCACGGAGCTTCCGAAATACGAACTTCCTGAAGCAATGAAGGCGCTCCTTACCAAAGCGGCCAAGCAGCAGATCAAATAGAAAGAGGCTACCTAGTGATCAGTGAGGTATCGACTTGTGTCGTCTTGATCTCCTTCGCCTTGTGGCCTGGCTTCTGAATCGCGAGAATTGCTGCGGCAGCACCCAGCACAATAATGAGTGCCCAAGCGGCTCCGACTGGCATGAGACGGCGCTTGAGGATCACAATTGAGGCTCCCAGAAAAAGCCAGATGACGATCTTGCCGATGATCCAGAGAGAACCCATCGAGTAGAAATATTTAGTCTGCATTCCAACTCCGCTGACAAGGAGGGCGAGAAGCGAGATGCCGTGGATCATTCCATAAACTCGAAGAGTTGCGGGCTTGCGCACGTCAGCACCGATAAGTCCGCCGAGGGCTGAGAAGAGGCCCATCAGGCCGATGAGGTGAATGATCTTATAAGTCGAGGGGTCCATGGGGCTAGGCGGTGGCTGTGATGTGAGGAATCGCGGAGAGGAGCCTCTTGGTATAGGGGTCCTTGGCATTGTGGAAGACTTCTTCCGCTTCACCATATTCGACAATCTTACCGCCGAACATCACCGCGATGTCGTCGGCGATGTAGCGCACAACCGATAGGTCATGCGAGATGAAAATCATGGTAAGTCCCAAGTTGCCCCTTAGCTCGAGAAGGAGGTTGAGAATCTGAGACTGAATTGAAACGTCCAAAGCAGAGACTGGTTCATCTGCGAGGATGAGTTTCGGTTCGGGTGCGAGGGCTCTTGCGATGGCGATGCGCTGGCGCTGACCGCCGGAGAATTCATGGGGATATTTCCGCATGTAGCGCGAGTCGAGGCCGACAGTGGCCATGAGTTCGGATACCTTTTGGGTGAGGGCAGCTTTGTCCTTCTTAAGGTTGGGGTGTCGTTGGTAGATCGCTTCGGCGAGGGTGGAAAAGACAGTCATGCGCGGATTGAGTGACGCATAGGGATCCTGAAAAATCATTTGAAAATCGAGCCGGCGGGTCCGCACTTCGTGTCGTGGAAGGGCTGTGAGATTCTCTCCATCAAGAATGACGTGTCCGGCGGTCGCGGGCTGAAGCTGCATCACGGTGCGCGAGAGAGTGGACTTGCCACAGCCGGACTCACCGACAAGACCGAGGATTGATCCTTTCTCGATTTTGAGGGTCACGCCATCTACTGCTTTGATAAAGGAGGTCTCTTTTGAGAAGAGCCCACCTTCGCGGACGGGGAAATGCGTCTTGAGGTCGTGAAGTTCTAGGAAGGCCACAGCGAGAAAATAGAAGGAATAATCGCGATGACAAGCGAAGAGGTGCGGACTTACTTCGAAGCATTCACCGCTTGCTCCAGCACTTCCAGAGCTTCGGCGGCTCCGAAGGACTCCGGCATAAGGATGACCGGGGCGTCTGGATCAGCCGGGGCGATGATGTTGACGGGTAAGTTTGCACGGCCGTAGCGCTTGAGGTCGTCATTGATCGACTGAAGGCGTTTGGTGTTGTCGGCCTTGATGAGCAGAACATTGAGCTCTTCAAGCTTAGCTAGGACTTCTTTGTTAGAGAACACACGGCTCTCATTTACTTTACAAGTCGCTCACCAATCGGCGGTGTAATCGACCCAGATTATTCGTTTTTTCGGTCGTGAGAGCTCCATGATACCTGGATACCACTCGTTCCACGCGAGACCTGGCTTTGGTGGCTTTGCGGTGGAGTAAGCCCAAGTGATTCCGCCAACGAGCATGAGGCCAGCGAGGCCATAGCCGGTGACGAGGCGCTTGGTCTTGGAGGCTGCCGGAGTGGCGTAGCGTCCGTAGAGGTAGGCACCGAGTCCGATGAGGCAGAGGGCAAAGAGGAAGATATTGAAGTGATCGTCACCAACTAACTTGAGGTAGCCTTTCATGAAGAAGACCACGGTGGCGAAGACGAAGAAGGCCATGACCTGCTTGAAGGTCTCCATCCACGCGCCGGGGCGAGGGAGCTTCTTAATCAGAGCAGGGAAGAGAGAAAGAATGATGTAGGGCGAGGCGATGCCGAGACCGAAGACGGTGAAGATCGCGAATTGGATCGCGTAGCTGTCTTGCGAGAGTGCGAAGGCCATGACGGCTCCGAGGAAGGGGCCGGAGCAAGGAGTGGCCACGAGGGTGGTAAGCACGCCGGAGAAGAAGGAACCGGAGTAGCCCTTTTTCGACTGAAGCTCTCCGCCGACGCTGGTCATGCTGGAGCCGAATTCGAAGAGGCCGTAGAGATTGAGCCCCATGAGGAAGAAGACGATAATCATCGTTCCTAGGAAGACGGGATTTGAGAGTTGCTGCCCCCAGTCGAGCTTCAGTGATATAATGACGGCAGCGAGAATCCACATCGCGATGAGGAGGCCGAGGCCGAAGAACATTCCGTGGATCTTGATCTTCGATTCGTCTTCGCCTGCTTGAGCGACGAACCCCATGATTTTAAGCCCGAGAACCGGGAAGACGCAGGGCATGAGATTTAAAATGAGGCCGCCAAGAAACACGAGACCGAGAGAAGAAAAGAAGGTCACCTTTTTTTCGGTGGCGCCACCGAGAAGGACAGCTTCGGGACGGGTGTCAATATCATAGACCGCGAGACCGGCTTCACGATCGGCAGGGGTCGCGGGGACGAAGGCGGTGTGGCCGACACCTGCAGCTGCGTCCGCCTCACCGGTGACCGTTGCTTTGAGTTCGACACTGGCGGGGCCGAAGCCGTCATTGAAGGTGAAGAGCCCCGGGAGTTCCTCCGCGGCATCGGTCGCGGTGATTCCGAGATTTTTATTCCCAAGGTTTCGTTTGAGAGTGAGGTGGTAGCGGTCGCCCTTGAGTCCCCCTTTTTGCGGAGCTTGGGAATCGATCTGACCATCATGGGAAAAAAAGTAGACTGGGTCATTGATTTCGAGACCTTCGGGAAAGATGACCTCAAGAGTGACGGAGTCGCCATCATTGCTGGCGAGCGCACCCCATGACGAGCTGTCTTGCGGGAGCTTCGCGCGGGCTTCTTCGAAGAACTCCTCATTTGGCTCAATTGGCTGAGTTTCCTCGGCGACGGTCACTTTGAAAGCGAAGTCGTGCTCTCCCTGGATGCAGGCGCTTTCGTTGCACTCCTGCCAATCGAAGGTTCCTTTGAGGTCAAACTCAGCGCCGATCTTGAGATCTTCTGATGCTTCGATCTCTACGATGAAGGTCGCGATTCCCTCGTAGCCGTAGGCGGTGGCGTTGACCATGCTGGCCTTCGTCTTGAGCGCGGTGGGTTGCGGGAAGATGAGTTCGCCAGCGGTAAACCCTTCGGGGAGATCCCAGTCAACCGAGGGAGGGAATCCCACGACTCCGCCGTTTTTGTAGTAAGTGTGGAAGTGCTCTTCGTGATCCAGCGTGAAGGCGATACGGAAATAATCACCGGGTTCAATTGCGGAGACAGCAGGAGTCACGCGCGCGCTGGTCTGCTTCACTCCAAAGGGATCCTGGCCAAAAAGGTGAAGAGAAATGAGCGCGAGGAGGATAAAAAATAGTGATCGGGTCATGAAGAGCTTCGGCGGTGTTCCCAGTGAGAGTGCGAAAGGGGAATTTTCTTCCAAACCTTTGGCTGAAGAGCTTTGAGATCATAGAAAGCTGCTTGAAAACTACAAGTGGCTATCTTCCGGGCCGCTTAATCTCGCGGAGTTGTCGCAGTCCCTCTCGGAAATATTCCACGCCGGACCACAGGGTAAATACTGTGGCTATTGCCACGGGATAGATCGGGGAGAGATCAAAAAGTTTCAACATGACCCATCCGAGAGCGATCATTTGAGTTACGGTGCAGACTTTTCCTGACCAGTGCGGTCTGATGGGGACGCGACGATTGATGAAGTAGAGAATCCAGATTCCTACGATGATTTCCGTATCTCTTAGAATCACAAGAATGAGAAACCACATTGGGAGGTGCCAGTCTTGTCCCCAGTCGACGAGGGTGAGGGTGATGAGTCCTGTGAGGAGGAGAGCTTTGTCTGTGAGAGGATCAAGGATCGATCCCATGAGAGATTTTTGATCAAAGCGACGAGCCACCCAGCCATCGAGACCATCGAGTGCGGCTGCGGTGATGTAGGTGATAACGGCAAACCAGCGCACTTTTTCGTTAGGATCTCCAGCCGCTACCGAATCTCCGTATCGGATCGCAAGCACGCAGAACACCGGCACCATGAAGAGGCGCAGCAGTGTGATGAGAGTCGCGTAGGTCATCTTTGAATGATGAATTTAGTGGACATCAGGGCCTCATGCAATTGAAAGGAAGGGCGTGACGCTCACTGAATTGAAAGAAGTCCTCCACGAAGTCGGGGTTACACCCTCGCGGAAACTGGGACAAAATTTCCTCGTCGATCAAAATACGGCGGCAGGAATTGTCGATCTGCTTGACCTGCAGCCGGACGATACCGTCGTGGAAGTCGGTCCCGGCACTGGCGCGCTTACCGAGCATCTGATCGGAAAAGTGGGCCGCGTCATCTTGGTCGAGTATGACAGCCGGTTGGCGGAGTATCTCACCAAGCGCTTCGCTGATCATCCCGAGGTGACCGTCATTTGTGAGGATGCAGTGAAGATTGATGTGCGGCCTTTCTTTGCTCATGAAAATATCAAGCTTCTCGGGAATCTGCCTTATTCGGCCGGTGGCGCTATTCTGCGGAACTTTCTCAAGGGGCCCTCACCTTTTAAAAAGGCGGTGCTGATGCTGCAGAAGGAGATGATCGACCGCATCCTAGCCGGACCACGCTGTAAGGATTACGGCGTGCTTACCCTGCGGATGCAGTGCGAATGGCAGGGGAATCGAGCAAAGGTCGTTCCTCCGAGCTGCTTCTACCCAAAGCCACTCATCGATTCCACGGTGATGATCCTTGAGCCGAGACAGGCGGAGCTTCCGGTGCATGATCGCAAGCTCTTCGATGAACTCGTCCGCCGTGGCTTTGCCCAGCGCCGGAAGCAGCTTCGTAAAAATCTTCCCGATGGGATTGACTGGGAAGCGGCGACGGCGGAACTCAGTCTCAGTCCAACTGCGCGTGCCGAGGAGCTGAGCCTTGACGACTGGGTAGCGCTCACTCGTTTGGCTGATCCCTTTTTCGAAAGAGAAGAAGGACAGGGGGCAGGTGAGATGCTCGATGTCGTCGATGAAAACGATGAAGTCATCCGTGCCGAGCGCCGCGATGTCATTCACCGTGACGAGCTGACTCACCGTGCCGTCCACATCTTTGCTCTTAATAAGCACAGTGAAATTTTCCTGCAAAAGCGCTCTCGTCTTAAAGATAAATGCCCCGGCCTCTGGGACTCCAGCGCAGCGGGTCACGTCGACTCCGGTGAAGGCTACGCAACCTGCGCCACCCGCGAACTTGCTGAAGAACTCGGCCTGAAGGATCACGATGTCAAAGAAGTCGGTAAGCTCGGAGCGCACGCCAATACCGGCTGGGAGCACGTGCGTCTCTACGCGACCCTAGCCCAAGATAAAGTCCGCTTCCCCTGCGTCGAGATTGAATACGGCGAATGGTTCACCATGGAGCAGATTGAAGAATGGGTAAATGTCGTCCCCGAGAATTTCGCTCCTGGATTCCTAGCCTGCTGGAAGCTCTGGAAAGAGCAGAACCCTGCCCGCTTTGAGAGCGAGGGATAGATTTAATCTGATTGCGTGATCGTTCCGCTATCTCCGAAGACTCCGTCATCGCTCTCGAAGCTGTAAGTCGCACTGTTGCTGGTCGCCGAGCTAAAGGTCACCGAGTAGGTGCCGCTTACTCCATTCGGGTGAGTGATGCGCAGCTCGGAGCTAGTATCGTTGATGGGCGTAAATTCGTAGTTTAGGTGAACTGGATCGTTAGGAATTCCATCCGGTCCCTCCGCAGGATTACGAGAGGTAAGCTCAGTGGCAGATTCGAAGTCGTAGATAGAGACGAAGTCTACACTGGTCAGGGTCCAAGTTTTTCCGACGAGAGCGCTACTGGGAGGGGTTTGCGTAGAAACACGAGCTTGCCACTTCGTAGAGCTATCCCCAATTCCAGGGATTTCTTCCGCGTCAAAAGTTGACACATAGTTGGTGTAAATATGCTCAGGCGCTTCTGGATCGAGTGACTGATAGGCTCGGATGAAGTGATGCTGTGTTCCGTCGGAGGGAAATTGGATGGAGACGGTGGTGTATCCAGGTCCGGAGATCTCCGTCCACGTGAATAAGTGATAGCTCACATCATCTGTGCCGAAGAGGTAGGCGAGCTGGCCTGTTCCGTCTGCCAGATATTGGTAGAGGTGCTGGTCCTCCTGTCCTGTCTCGATGGTTAGACCCGACACGGTCAGGATGTCTGTCACTGCTGGCCCATGACTCTCGCGGGAGTAGCTTGGAGCGAGCCGGTAGAAAAGGTGATCTGATTCCATCACGATCGGGAACTCGATGGAGTCCTCCTGCGGCAGAAAAAATCCCAAGGGAGACCATGTGCTAAGATCAGTGCTCGATTGGAGCTCGAGGTCTTGGTTATTTCCTGTGAGTTGGAGTTGAAGCTGAAGTTGGAAGTTGTCTTGAAACCGTTTGTTCGGGTCTACCGTTTTGATCACGGGCGTGATGATGGGGGAGATGGTCAAAACGGGCTTCTGGACAAAGTTGACAACTACCGTTTCGGTCGAGACCTCGCCTTGAGAGAGAAAGACGGTGCGTCCGCCGGAAAGGTTATCGAGTCCGGGAAGCGGTTGGATGATGATGCGAAAGCGCCCGAGTTCAGACGTCAGCGCGCCGTGGTCAAAAAAGAAGGTATCTGCACCTGCTAAAAGGACGAAATCGGCTCTGTCAACAATGCCTTCTTGGCCAGCTACTTCAGTGGACTGCCCGTAGCTCACACCGAAAAGGGTGTGTTCACCCAGAGCTTGAGCGGAGGCGGATCCCTCGCCTGCCTCGCTGCCAAAGACGCCATCAATCACCAGCGAGGTTTCCTGAGAGTTGGTGAAATCCGCATCCCACAGAATGGGGGAATCCAGAGTGAGGACATATTCCCCCGTGCTCAGTGGCTGGACTTCGATCGTCGGGATCTGTCCTGATAAGAGCTGGATCGACGAAGAGGCCAGTATTCTAAAGGCCGTCATCTTAAGAATTAGAACCGATCTCATGATTTCTATCGATATCGGAAGCGTCTCATTCGGTCAATGGTGAACTCACAATGTAACTACGGCATTATTTCTTTCGACGAGAGGAAACGTGGCCTAGCGATAGGAAGGGAGAGTCGGCTGGGCTGCTTTTCATGATTGTTTGTTTAGGTGGGCAACGTATTTCCCTCCTGATGCAAAAAATCATTTCAATCATTGCGTGCGGCCTTTGTGCTGCGGGATCGCTTTTTGCCGAAGAAGGCTTCATCTCAATTTTCGATGGCAAGACTCTGGAAGGCTGGAAATCCAGCGAGGATAATCCAGCGGCTTTTTCCGTGGAGCCGAATGGTGAGCTGAAAGTCACAGGGGATCGGGCGCACCTCTTTTTCGTCGGAAAGGATGGAGCGGCTGGTTTTCGGAACTTCGAGTTGAAGCTGAAGGCCAAGACCACTGCAGGTTCGAATTCCGGTGTCTATTTTGCGACAGAGTATCAGAAGGAAGGCTGGCCTGATGCGGGTTACGAAGCGCAGGTCAACTCGACTCAGAAAGATCCCAAGCGCACGGGGAGCCTCTACGGAGTGGTCAATCTCTGGGTAGACCCCGCACAGGAGCAGACTCCTTTTATCGAAATGAAGGACGGCTCGGTCAATCTGCGAATCAAGGAAGCGGTCAGTAAAGACGGCGAGTGGTTCGACTACCACATTATCGTAAAAGGGAGGAATATTACCCTCAAGGTGAATGGTGAGACCACGGTCGAGTTCACCGAACCAAAAGACTGGAAGGGCCCTAATGGGGACATGACCGGGCGGATGCTGGCGAAGGGGACCATTGCATTTCAGGCACACGACCCAAAGAGCACTGTCTTTTATAAGGACATCCAGCTGAAGGTCACGGACTAGAGAACTCTCGTCGGAGTGGGGAAGGGGTGAAAAAAACTCTCCCTCTGCACTCGACAAAAGTGCTCCCGTGGGCATAAACCGCCTCCTCTCCCGAGAAACTTATTATGATCGACCTCAGCAAATACCGGAATATCGGCATCTTCGCACACGTGGATGCCGGAAAGACCACCACCACCGAGCGCATCCTGAAGCTCACTGGTAAAATTCACAAGACGGGTGAGGTGCACGATGGTGAGTCCACTACGGACTTCATGGAACAGGAAGCAGAGCGCGGAATTACGATTCAGTCTGCTGCGACCACTTGTTTCTGGAACGACTATCGCATGAATATCATCGATACCCCGGGACACGTGGACTTCACGATCGAAGTTTATCGTTCTCTCAAGGTTCTCGATGGCGGTGTCGGTGTTTTCTGTGGTTCTGGCGGTGTTGAGCCCCAGTCCGAGACGAACTGGCGCTACGCGAACGACTCTGAGGTTGCTCGTATCATCTTTGTCAACAAGCTCGACCGTGTCGGTGCTGACTTCTTCAAGGTGATCCAGCAGACCAAGGACGTTCTTGGTGCCAAGCCTGTCATCATGACAATCCCCATCGGCTTCGAGGATTCCTTCGTCGGTGTCGTCGACTGTCTCGAGATGAAAGCTTATGTCTGGGATGACTCCGGTCTTCCTGAAAATTTCGAGATCACTGAGATCCCTGAAGATCTCAAGGAAAAGGCGCAGCATTATCACAATGAAATGATCGAGACTGCGGTTGAGCAAGATGACGAAGTCATGGAAGCTTACCTTGAAGGAGAGATGCCTGACATCGCGACCATCAAGCGCTGCCTTCGCAAGGGCACCATCGCACTCGACTTCTTCCCCGCATTCTGTGGTTCTGCTTTCAAAAACAAGGGAGTTCAAAACGTTCTTAATGGAGTCGTAGACTACCTTCCTTCTCCTCTTGAGGTGGATCCTGAGCCTGAGTTTGACGACGAAGGTAACGAAACCGGAGAATTCGCGCTCTGTGATGCTGACGGACCGCTTCGCGCTCTTGCATTCAAGATCATGGATGACCAGTTCGGTGCTCTAACCTTCACTCGTATCTATGCGGGAACTCTTAAGAAGGGTGACACCATTCTCAATACCTTCACTGGTAAGACTGAGCGTGTCGGTCGTCTCGTAGAGATGCATGCTGACACCCGCACCGAGCTCGATAGCGCCCAAGCAGGTGATATTATCGCTCTTGTGGGTCTGAAGAGCGTTCAGACTGGTCACACTCTTTGCAGCAAGGATAAGCCTGCGACGCTGGAGCCTATGGTTTTCCCAGATCCCGTGATCTCGCTTGCCGTCTCTCCAATCGACAAGGCCAATGCTGAGAAGCTTGGTAATGCGCTTGGTAAGATGATCCAGGAGGATCCTTCCTTCCGTGTTGAGACCGATCTTGATTCCGGTGAGACCATTCTTAAGGGAATGGGTGAGCTTCACCTCGATATTAAAGTCGATATTCTCAAGAGAACTCATAAGGTGGAAGTGATCGTAGGAGCGCCTCAGGTTGCTTACCGCGAGACCATCACCAAAGAGCTCAAGGACAGCTATACTCACAAGAAGCAGTCTGGTGGTTCCGGTCAGTTCGCTAAGATCGACTACACCCTGACTCCGCTTGAGCCGGGTGAAGGTTTCCAGTTCGAATCGACCGTTGTCGGTGGTAACGTTCCTAAAGAATTCTGGTCTGCTGTTGAGAAGGGCTTTAAGACTTCACTCGTGAAGGGTGTTCTTGCTGGCTATCCTTGTTTGGACTTCAAAGTGGCGCTTACCGATGGTGCGTTCCACGCAGTTGACTCCTCCGCCGTGGCCTTCGAGGTCGCAGCGCGCGCAGCTTACCGTCAGTCCGTGCCTAAGGCCGGTGCAACGATCCTTGAGCCGATCATGAAGCTCGACGTCTTCACTCCAGAAGATCACATCGGTGACGTCATCGGTGATCTCAACCGTCGCCGTGGTATGATTCAGTCACAGGATGCAGCTTCAGGTGGTGTTCGCATTAAGGCTCAGGCTCCTCTTTCTGAGATGTTTGGCTACATCGGTGACCTCCGCACCATGACTTCTGGTCGTGGTCAGTTTTCGATGGAGTTCGAGCACTACGCAGCGTGCCCACGGAACATCTCCGAGAAGGTCATCGCAGATGCCAAGGAGCGCGAAGAAGAGAAAAAGAAGAAGTAATTCTTCTTCTGATCCTACTTTTCAAAAAGGCAGCTCGAAAGAGCTGCCTTTTTTATTGGGTCTGTAGCGTCAACCGAAGCGCAGCGCAGATAGCCGAAGGCAATCTGTGGCCGTCGCGAATCCGGTTGTTGGCAGGGGGAAAGAAGGGGGGTGAATTCCGACGGTCATAGACCGCCGCTACAAAAAAAGGCAAGTCTTTCGACCTGCCTTGGAGAGATAAACAACTGGGGGAGAAGGAAGCTTACTCAGCGGCTGGTTTGTCCTTTTTTGGACCGCTTTTTGGACCGCCTTTAGGACCACCTGGCTTGCGACCTTCAGGTCCGCCGCGGCGACGCTTAGGCATTGCTTTTTTCTCTTCATCGCTGAGCACGCCGTCGCCGTCTGTGTCGTATTTCTTGATTATGGCGGCTTTGCCTGCCTCTCTCATGGCTTTTTTCTCGTCGTCGTTGAGTTCGCCGTCGCCGTCCTTGTCGAACTTCTTGAGCATTTCTGCTTTGCGAGCTTCCATGGCGGCTTTGCGCTCCTCTTTGTCGAGCTTGCCGTCCTTGTTCGTGTCGAACTTGGCGATCATTTCAGGAGATGCAGGAGGAGGTCCTGGACGCTTTCCTTTTTCTTTGCCTTTTTCAGGCTCGGCATTTGCGAAGATGGAGGTCGCGAGGACTAGGGCTATGGTGGAGGTAGTTACTTTCATTTTAATAATTTGAGTTGGAGTTTCATTGGTCGGCCAGAGTGGCTTTCCCGTTGACGCTGGATAAAACTTCCGATGTTTCGAAAGGTTGCAGATTTTTTTAAAGGATTGTCATTGCGGTCTCTGGGCGGAGTCGATTCCATACTCGGAATGGCAGCTCCGACTTCCCCTCAGTCTAAAGCGGCGGTCTTCCGAGCCCGTCTGACAAGCACCCTCTTTATTTGGGCAATTGTTACGGCAGTCTTTGTTTCGGGAGAGCCTTGGGCTTTCTTTGGACTGATTGCTTTTTTTACGATTACCGGGGCAGGGGAATTTAAATCTCTCTTTGGGAATCACCCAGGGAAAGGTTGTCGCAATTTAGGCCTAATCGCGGGTTTGATTGTGTCTATTTCTTTGGGGATTGGCTTGGTCAACGGTTCGCTCAATCGTCCCGGATACGACTGGGAGATGATTGGGCTGGTGGTCACGATTTTGGGTGCCTTTTGCTGGCGCTTCCTGACGGGGATCAAAGATCGTGACAGCGTGGATGCGGTAGGTGACTCCCTGATTGCCTACCTCTATGTGCCGATTCTCTTCGGTGTCTTCATGCAGCGCGTTCTCTTTCTGCCTGAGGCGATGGCGGGGGGGGCTTGGCTTATTCTCATGATGTGTGCCTCGGCAAAATTTACTGATATGGGCGCTTACATTACCGGTTCGCTGATCGGGAAGAATAAGATGGCGGCCCATATTAGTCCGGCAAAAACTTGGGAGGGTTTTTTTGGTGCGCATCTCTTCGCCCAGTTGGGTGCTTGGGGCGTGTGGGCTTTGGCTGGAGAATCGCTCACTTGGATTCCGCCGCTGCACGTGGGAATCATCGGAGTGCTGATGGCCCTCTCGGCAGTGGCAGGTGATCTTGCTGAATCGGTGCTCAAGCGGAGTCTTGAGGTGAAGGACTCAGGAAGCTGGATGCCGGGGATTGGTGGGATTTTGGATTTAATCGATAGCCTTTGCTTTGCCGCGCCCGTGCTCTATTTCTACCTCACCCTGACGGGGTTGATTTAATGCGTAAACGAGTTGTTATTTTAGGATCTACGGGGTCGATTGGAACGAGCGCCTTGACCGTGGCACGGCAGATTCCGGATCGGATGGAGATCGTGGGACTCGCCGCTGGAACGCGGGTGAAGGAGCTCGAAGAGCAGGCGAAGGAGTTCGGCGTCAGCCAGCTCTGTATCGCTGATGAAGCTCGGGCGGGGGAGCTGGCTGCGGCGGGGAGAAAAGTTTATTCGGGGGAGCAGGGGCTCACAGATTTGATTGAAGCGACGCGGCCTGATTTGGTTCTAGTTGCCATCGTCGGAGTCGGGGGATTACGGCCGACTCTTGCGGCAATCGAACTTGGCTGTGATATCGCCGTTGCTAGTAAGGAAATTCTGGTGATGGCCGGCGAAGTCGTCATGAATGCCGCTCGTGCAAAAGGCGTCGCCACTCTCCCGGTCGATAGTGAGCATAATGCTATTTTTCAATGCCTCGAGGGTCATCGTGGTGGGCCGGAAGAGGTCAGTCGTCTTATTATTACCGCTTCAGGAGGACCCTTCCGGACCTTGCCTAAGGAGCAGCTCGTGGACGTGCGTCTAGAGGATGCGCTGAAGCACCCGACTTGGGAGATGGGGCAGAAAATCACGATCGATTCCGCGACTCTTTTTAACAAGGGCTTGGAGATGATCGAAGCGCGCTGGCTCTTCGATATCCCGATGGAGCGCATCGATGTCGTGGTGCACCCGCAGAGCATCGTGCACTCGATGGTGGAGTTTATCGATGGCAGTATCCTTGCTCAGATGAGCACGACCGATATGTGCTTTCCGATCCAATATGCTGTGGCCTGGCCTGAGAGGCTGGCGAATAAGCTCACGCCGCTTGATTTTTCCGCGCTGGCGAGACTCGATTTCGAAGCGCCTCGTGTGGATGACTTTCCAGCCATTAATCTCGCCCGACGGGCGGGTGAAAAGGGAGGAACGCTCCCCGGAGTTCTCAATGCCGCGAATGAGGTGGCGAATGAAGCATTCCGTAGTCGTCAACTCAGCTTTCCGGGGATTTGGGAAGTGGTAGAGGAAACAATGACGCGGGTTCCACACGTCGATTCTCAAGCATTGGAAGTCGTCGTGGAAGCAGACCTTGAAGCGCGGAGGATCGCTGTTGAGATCCTTCGCTCGCGCTCTTAGAGAGGCTGAAAACTGAGCTGCAAAAAAGCCCCGAGGAGATGACTCCAGCGGGGCTTTTGAAATTCTTAAAGGAAGAAGTTAACCACCGGTCTTTTGACTCGCAGGGAGGAAGCGGTAGTAGACCTCGAGCATCAACGTGCCCAGTGCAGTGCGGTAGTGCTTCGAGTAGCCACCATTTCCTTCGAAGGAAGCGGCGACAGCCTTGATCTTGCCTTTGCCATTGGTGTTGACGTTGTTGAAGGAGCCGTCCTTGTGCTGATTCTTAAGGGTTTGGTCACGGAAGAGCTTGTTGTAGCGCTTCCAGTAGTCTCCACCGTAGTTGATCATGCACTGGGCGGCATAGTAGTGACCGTAAATGTCAGAGTCGGGGCCTTCCCATTCAAACTTCATTTCCTTGTCGATCAACTTACAGGCCTTGCGGACGACACTATGCGATGACTTGTCCCACATCTGGAAGCAGAGCGCCCCGACAGCGGCGAGGCTCGTTCCATCCGCGCCAGGACGAATCTTGGTGCTGGAGTATCCGATGGCTCCAGACTTGGCCTGTTTGCTCTCCATATAGTCAAGGGCAATGCGTGAGCACTTAGCCACGTTTTTAAATTCAAGTCCGGTGTGCTTGCAGGCCTTGAGAGCTTGCACGTGCCAGCCGACGATAGAGGTGTCTCCGCCACGGCTGCTGTCCTCGCTGTAGGCATAATCCCAGCCTCCTCCTTTGTGCTGGCTGTTGATCATGAATTGACCAGTCGATTGCACTGCTTCTTCGAGGTTAGGAATGTTTTCACCGAAGGACTTCACGCAGAGAGTATAGGCCTCGGCGAGAGCATAGACGGCGATAGAGTGCTCGTAGCACCAGTGGTTGTCCTTGAAGTCGTCAGCCATCTTACCGTTGTTCTTCATCGCCTTGTTTACGAGGAAGGTGATTGCGGAGAAAACAGACTCGCCAAATTCTTCCGACTGAGCCGTTTCGCAGTGACCAAGGTAAGCGAGGAGAGCGAGGGAGGTCATGGCGATCTTTTTATCACCACACCATGAGCCGTCTTTGTTTTGAGTCTTTTTAAACCAGCGGAGAGCATTCACGACGGCATCTTCACATTCCTTGGTGCCGCCATTTGAATCAAGACGAGCGAGGCGATCTGCAAGTGAGCAGCGCTTTTTCATGGATACGGGGATGTTTCCGAATCCGCCGCCTGCGCCATCACCACCATCACCCCAGCCAGAGCCGAAGTCATCTCCGTCACCGAAGTTTGTGCTGGGGTCGGGGACATCGATCTCAGGAACCGGAATCGCGGTAGGCGATGCGGTAGTGGACGCGATGACCTTTGCCATGGATGAGGAAGGGGAGGAAGGCTTGCGCTGGGTATTGGTGTTCACCTTGCGCACTTCAAGATTCTCTTCAGCTTCCGAACCCGCACTATAGCTGACGATGGTGGGTATTTCGATCTTGGGCATTGCCATGCTGATAATGAGGAGAATCACCGCGACTAAGGCCATCACGAGGAGGGCGATAACGAGGGAGCTGATGGTGGAATTCCGGCGCTGTGCCTGAAGGCGGGCTTGGGCTTCGGGGGAGAGTTGTGCGTGGAGACTCATAGAAGGAATGCTTAGTTCAAAATAAGTTAAGGGATTGATTTGATTTGGCCAGAAAAGAAAAGGGGACTCTTCGTGCAGGGTGGAACGACCGAGTGATCTTTTTCTTAGAGAAAAAGAGAAGATTTTATTTCGCGTTGCCAAAGTATCCCCTGAGGAGGATATTGACGGGGTGATCGAGAGCCTTCGTTTGGTTGATTTTCGCTGCTTTGAGCAGGTTTCGCTGCCTGTGGCCGCGGAAGGTCAAATCTTTGTGGGGGAGAATGCACAGGGGAAAACGTCACTGCTGGAAGCGGTTTGTCTCCTCCTCAGGCTGCAATCTCCTAGGGCTCGGAATGTGAGGCAGCTGATTCGTGAGGGTGCTGCTGGGTTCGGACTTGCTGGTGAAGTGAACGGACAGTCGCTGCAGGTCAGGGGGGATAAAAAAGGGCTCTCTTTAAAACTCGATGGCGATGAGGCGGCTTCGCGGCGGGATTATCTCGAAGAAAGTGGGCTCGTGGTCTGGATGGGAAATGATGATCTCGACCTTGTGCGCGGAGGAGGGGAGAGCCGCCGGAAGTATCTTGATTTTCTCGCCTCGCAAGTGGATCCGGAATATCGCGAGCACTGGATGCGCTACCGCAAAGCGCTCGCTGGACGAAATCGCTACTTGAAGAACCTTTCGCCACGCGAGCCGGAGGTGCAGGCTTATACAAAACTTCTTGTGAAGCATGGGACCGAGATTGTGAAACGGCGCAGTATGCTTTGTGAGCAGCTGACTCCACGAGCTGCGGCCAATCACGCAGCGGTGAGTGGGAAGGCCGAGGAGTTAGGAATGCTCTATCAAGATCGGGCCAAGGGTGATCTGGAGGCTGCCTTCGCCGATGTCGAGGAGCGAGAAACACGGCGTGGAGTGACTCTGGCTGGGCCGCATCGTGATGATTTAAAACTGAGCATCATGGGGCGATCGGCACGCGAATATGGCAGTGAGGGGCAGCAGCGCACGCTTGCGCTTTCACTGAAGCTTGCGCAGGGCGAGGTTCTTCGTGAGAGGGGGAATCGTGAGCCGGTCTATCTTATCGATGACGTTTTTGGAGAGCTTGATGCCGGTCGCCGAAATGCGCTCATGGCTCAGCTTCCGGGGGATGCGCAGAAGCTGATTACGACCACGAATATGGATTGGTGGGAGGGGGAGAAGCAGCTTCCGGTTCTCAAAGTAATCGACGGGACACTGGAGAGTTAGTCCTCAGACTTAAGGTCATCCCGCGTCACGGTGTATTTTTTCCCGCAGCGCGGGCACTGGATCGAGATCGCTTCCTGCTTGCCGAAGAGTTCTTCCGGCTTGTCGCGCCATGCGCGAAGGGTGGGGAGGATTCTTTCCAAAGTGCAGCCGCAGTCGAAGCGGAAACGGCGGGTCTCGAGAACTTTGTGGGGAGCGGTCTCGGTGATTGTTTCGAGTTCCTCGGCCGTGATTTGTGCGAACCACTCTTCGTCGAAGTCCGGCTGCGCGGCGACCATTGCGAAGCTATCGCCGGAGAGTGAAAAAATCTTTCCCGGGCGTTGCTCGGATTGATCATAGAAATGCTTCGTCCACTCCAGTGGCGAGGCTGTCTCAACCTCGATCGTGGAGAGCTGCGGCTGGGCACCGGGCTTGGTGGTTTGGGAGTAAAGGAAGTTGCGGTCCGGCTCGCGAACGTCCTTCGTGAAAAGGCGGCCAGTGATGTATTCCCCAGTCGAGGAACCCGTGGCGAAAAAATTTGCCCGAGGCGCACGCAGGTTCGCTGTCCAAGCAATGGTCTCCGCCCAAGGACGGGCGGTGAGGTGAAGGGTGAGGGAAGCGATCAGCTCCTTCAACGTGGTATCCAGTCCTTCTGGGTGCCGTTCTTTAATCTCCATGAGATGGAGGTAATAGTCGGTGAAGATCGGGCTGAAGTCAGCGCGCAGAAGGAGGCAGTTTTTCTCGCGGAGAAAGATCGACTCGACGGTGGTAAATTCTTCGACAGCTTCCATGATCGTTATTTTAAAAGTGGGACATCTGCGAGACGCTCGCGAGCGATGGTGAGGTAGGATTCATCGATCTCAAATCCGGTGAAGGAGTCGATCCCGAGATCCCGAGCCGCCAAGGCCGAGGTGCCGATGCCGAGGAATGGGTCCATCAGATGAGCCGTTTCGTCAAGTCCATGTAGCGTCACGCACTGTTTCACGAGACCGATCGGAAAGGCGGCGGGATGCGGGCGCTCCTTGTCGCGGGACTTGATTGTGTCGTAGGGAATGAACCAGGTATTGCCTCGGCAGCGCTTATCGATGCCTTCTGTTGTCTTCCAGCGATTGACGTTTTGCTTATCGGCATATTCCACGCCCGCCGCACGGCGATCGAGGGGGACGTTGCCCGTCTTGGTGAGGTGGAAGACGTATTCGTGACAGTCGTTGACGAAGCGCCTGGAGTGTACTGGCTTAAAGTGGCCCACGGAGTGAGTTTCGCCCGCGCGGGTCTCGACGCTGATCGACTTGATCCAGTGAAAGGTGTTTTGGAGATGAAAAAGGGGCTCTTCTCCGACGAGTGCGAGGAGGAGCTGGTGGGGAAGGAGGGGATTCTTGGGGACGGCCCCGACATTCAGAAAAAGGGAGCCATTTTCCGACATCACCCGCCGAACTTCGGTGGCCCACTCGCGGCACCAAGCGAGGAAATCTTTGCGGTCCCTGCGGTCATCGTAGGTCCCATAATCGATCCCGATGTTGTAAGGAGGCGAGGTCACTACGACATCGACACAACCATCCGGCATCGACCTCATTCCTTCGAGGCAGTCTTGCTGGTGGAGATCGATCACATGGAGACTCTTCGCTAGTCGTGGGGTGAGAAAAATGAAAAAAATTCAAACACTCGCTTGAAAAGTTAGAAATCTGATTTAAACACTCGTTTAAATTACATGAATAATCTCGCGACTCCCGAGCTCGCAGGCACCAAGAAGGCGCTGGTGGAAGCGGCGACCTCACTCTTCGCTGAGCATGGCTTCGATTCCGTCTCTCTGCGCGATATCACGGGCCGTGCTGAGGCAAATGTTGCTTCGGTGAAGTATCACTTCGGCTCCAAAGAGGCTCTCATGGATGCCGTCGTAGAGGAAATGATCGGGCCGGTAAATGTCGAGCGCCTCAAGCGTCTGTCGCAGCTGAAGGAGGAGGGCTCGCCCTCAGTGCGGGATCTTCTCTGCGCGTTTCACCAACCTCTGCTTTCGCGAGTGAAGGGGAGCGATCTTAGCGAGCAACTTTTCTGCAAGCTCATGGGGCGTCTCGTGGGCGAGCGGCCTTATCAATTTCCCAGCAAGGTCATGTCGCAGTTTCGCCGAGTTGCGAAGGGCTACGTGCCCGCCTTTCAAGAAGCGCTTCCGAACCTCACCACGCGGGATATTTTTTGGAATATCCACTTCTCCTTCGGAGTCGTCTCCCACACGCTCATGCATGGTGATCTTTTGAAAAAGATCTCGGAGGGAGCGGTCGGGGACGAAGAGCTGGATCGCACGATGGAGAGCGTCATCGATTTTTGTGAAGCAGGATTTACGCAAGGAGGCAAAGCATGAAATTACTCACGACTTCACTCGCAATTATTCTTGTAGGCTGCTCAGCCACGGTCCCGGAATTACGGATGGCGGACGCGCAAAAGGATGCGCCCGGTCGCTGGTCCGCGACTCCAGAAGCGCGCAGCGGAATCGATACTCGTTGGGTCAGTCGCATCGGCGGAAGTCGTGCGGCCTCGCTGGTCGATGAAGCCCTTTCGGCCAACCCTGACATGCGCATGGCGGCGGAGCGGGTGAATCGCGCAATCGCCAATTCGCGCACTGCGGGAGCTGCGCTGAAGCCCAGCATTGAGGCGGGGCTTAATGGGAGCCGCTCGAAGCAGGTCTTCGTAGGTTTCCCCTTCGGCGGAGGCGGGGTGCCCTCGTCACTCTCCAGCAACTACGGCGCAAATCTCACTGCAAGCTGGGAGCCGGATATCTGGGGCTTCGCGAGAGCGGGGGTGGCTGCCACCATCGCGGATGCCCAAGCAGAAGGTCAGAACTACCGGGCCGCTCGTGCTTCGCTCGCGGCTCAAGTCGTCCGCGCTTGGCTTGCGCTGGGGGAGTCGAATGAGCAGATCGCGCTCGCTGAAAAATCTACCGGACTTTTTAAGCAGACAATGGAGATCGTGCGAGATCGCTTCACCAGTGCGCTTTCTGAAGAAGGTGGTTCAGCTTCGCAATTTCGCCTCGCGGAAAGCCAGTTCGAGACCAGCAAGGCGACACTTGCTCAGCGTCAGGGCGAGCGCGAGCAAGCGATTAGGCAGTTGGAACTTCTTCTCGGGCGCTATCCTGCAGGTGCTATCAAATCTTCGGAAACCCTGCCCTCCGTCCCGCCGATGCCGCCTGCTGGATTGCCCTCCGAGCTTCTTCTGCGTCGGCCCGATATCCTCGCTGCTGAGCGCCGCTTTGCTGCATCCGGTAGTCTCGTGAAGCAGGCGAAACTCGCCTTTTATCCCAGCCTGAAAATCACCGCAAGTGGCGGGACGACCACGGACTCGCTTCGGAAGATTGCCGATTCCCAGTTTGGCGTCTGGTCCCTCGCGGGCGCGCTCAGCCAGCCGATTTGGAAGGGTGGCGCGATTCGCTCGGAATATTCTAAGATCAAGTCAGATGACCGTGCCGCGTTGGCTTCGCTGCAGTCCACGGTCCTCCAGGCTTTTGGAGAAGTAGAGCAGTCGCTGATGGCGGACCGCTTTTTAGCGCAGCGCGAGAAGTCGATCTTCGCAGCACTGGTGAGCGCCACTGATGCCGCTGAATCTGCCGATCTCGACTACGCGGGCGGCACTGGAGACGCGCTCACGCTCATCACCGCACAGTCTAACAGAATCACGCTCGCGTCCCAACTCGTTACGCTACGCCGCCTCCGTCTTGATAACCGAATCAGCCTCCACCTCGCGCTCGGCGGGGACTACCGCGTAGGAAAATAATCCCCCATGAAACCTGTCGTTTATATCTCTCTTATCGCCATTCTGGCGATCGGTCTAACTACTTTTGGACTGATTGGCTTTTTGAAAAAATTCGCCCCCGTGGCTGAAAAGAAAGAGGCTGAAGTCTCCTTGTTCGTCGTCGAAGTGATCGAAGTCGAAGGCGGCGACGTCCCTCTCGAACTCACCAGCGAAGGTCTTGTTTCTCCTCGCCGTGACACCGTGCTCACGGCTGAAGTCACTGGTCGTATCATCTTTGTTGATGCGCGCTTCCAAGTCGGGGGCACTTTTAAAGTCGACGAGGTCATTCTTCAGCTCGACCGGGTGAACTACGAGGCCGCCGTTGCGCAAGCAGAGGCTAGCGTGGCTGATGCCCAACTCACCGTGAAGCAAGAGCAGGCTAGGGGAGAACAAGCGGCTCGCGATTGGCGCAAGATCGGAAATGGCAAGCCCGCGAGCGAGATGGTCCTGCGGGTTCCTTTTTTAAAGAGCGCCCGAGCCAGACTCGTCTCAGCCGAAGCGATGTTGCGAAAAGCCGAGGAAGATCTGAGGAGAACGAGTATCCGTGCTCCCTTCGACTGTCGCGTGAGCAAAGCGCTTCTTGATCTCGGCGCCACGGTGGTGACCGGAACCCAGCTTGGTGAAGTATACGACACCGATGGCTTCGAGGTTCGTCTGCCATTTTCCTTGAGCGATTTTTCCGAGCTTCCTGAGGATGGGAAGGTGACGGTCTCAGCGACCCTCGGCGGTGCTGAGCACACTTGGAATGCCAAGGTGACGCGCAGCGAGGGCGGGATTGATCGCACGACTCTCTCAGCTTTTATCATCGCAGAAGTCGAGCCTAATCCCGAAGCCCCAGAGGGTTTTCAGACGCCGCTTCCCGGGATGTTTGTCAGAGCGAAGATCACTGGGGCAAAGCTCAGTGATGTCGTCTCGGTGCCGCGCAGCGCAGTGCGTGGTCGTGACCAAATTACAGTTCTCAATGCTGATGACGAACTTGAGTTCCGCACCCTGAAAATCCACCGAAGCTCAGCGGAACATGTCTTTGTCACCGGGGGGATCAGTGCGGGCGAACGCGTCATTCTTACGAAGCTGGAACTCCCGGTCGAGGGCATGAAGCTCGCTGTTGCTCCCGAAACTGACGAACAACCCTAAGCCATGAAAAAAGCGATTAAATGGTTCAGCGGCAATCACGTCGCGGCCAACTTTCTCATGCTCGCCGTCATTGTGGCGGGCTTTGTAACGTGGTTTCAGCTGCGCAAGGAGATCTTTCCCGAGACCTCATTCGATGCCGTGGTGGTGAGCGTCCCTTACCCAAATGCCACGCCTGAGGAGGTCACCAATGGCGTCATTATTCCTATGGAAGAAGCCATCGCGGATGTCGAGGGGATCAAGCGCGTCACTTCCAATGCCAATCGAAATGCTGGTTCGCTCGTTGTTCAAGTCGATACCGGCTACAACACCCGCGATGTCATGGGCGACGTGAAGACGAAGATCGATGCCATCGACAACTTCGCCGAGAATGCCGAGCGACCGATTCTTGAAGAACTCATCGTGAACCGCCAGATCATGAGCATCGCGCTCAGCGCCGATACCGATGAAGCGAGCCTGCGCGAATATGCCGAGACGATCCGCGATGGGCTCCTGAATTACGAGAGTAAGGAAGCGAAGGGCATGGGTGCAAAAATCCAGCGCTCGCTCAAAGGTGCCCCTGAGATTAAAAAGGTCGAACTTGCCTCCGTACGACCTTTTGAAATTTCCATAGAAGTCCCAGAAGATCGCCTCCGGCAATACGGCCTCACTCTTGGCGAGGTCGCCGAGGCGGTGCGGCGCACCTCACTCGACCTCCCGAGTGGTTCAGTCAAGACGGTCTCTGGCGAAGTTGTGGTCCGCGCGGTCGGAAAGCGCTATCGCGGTGAGGACTTTCGCAATATCGTGGTGAAGACCCTACCCGACGGTTCCGATGTTCGCCTCGATCAGGTCGCGACGGTGATCGACGGCTTCGAGGACATCGAACTGACTTCTACTTTTAATGGACGCACTGCCGTCGTCCTTCACGTCTTCCGTGTCGGCGAGCAGGACACTCTCACCATCGCCGCGCTCGCGAAGGAATATCTCGCAAACCTCAAGACTCCCCCCGGAGTGGAACTGGAAGTGTGGAATGACACGAGCCTCATGCTTAAGGGGCGTTTGGATCTGTTGAAAAGGAACATTGGCTGGGGGCTGGTGCTCGTCCTGTTGGTGCTCGCCCTTTTCCTGCGTCCCAGTCTGGCACTTCTGGTAGCGCTTGGTATTCCCGTCTCTTTCGCGGGAGGCATCTGGCTCATGCCGCAAATGGGGATCTCGATTAATATGATCTCCGCCTTCGCTTTCATTCTCGTGCTGGGGATCGTGGTCGATGACGCGATTGTGGTGGGCGAGAATGTCTATACCCGCATCCAAGGCGGTGAGCATCCCCGCGAGGCAAGTTGGAAGGGAACGCACGAGGTTGGAGTCGTCGTGATCTTCGGCATCCTCACCACGATGGCTGCCTTCACGCCCATGCTTGGACTGAGCGGGGTGAGTGGAAAAATTTGGCCTAATATCCCGCTCGTAGTGATCCCCGTGCTCGGCTTCTCACTCCTACAGTCAAAGTTCGTTCTGCCGGCCCACCTCGCGCTTCTAAAGCCGACTTCGAGCGAGCCGAAGCGCAATCCACTTTCTAAAATTCAGAATGCGATTTCGTCGGGGCTCATGCGCTTTGTTGATGCGATCTACACGCCTTTTTTAGCGCTCTGTCTTCGCTTCCGCTACCTCGTTCTTGTGGCGTTTAGTTCGCTCGTGATTCTCGCGTTGAGTCTCGCAATTACGGGTTGGGTCCCCTTCGAATTTTTCCCAAAAGTGGAAGGCGAAATTCTCTCGGCGAAACTCGAAATGCCGCTCGGCGCTCCCTTTTCTGAAACCCAGCGTGTCATCAAGAAGCTCGAAGAGGCGGCGCTGCAGCTCGGCGATGAAATTTCTGATACGAAAGGGAATCCCGTGATCGTCAATGCCCTCGCGACTTCCGGGATGCAGCCTTTTCAAGGAGGGTTTTCGCCCGGTGGTCCGGCGACAGGCACTCATCTGGGCGAGGTCACTCTTGAGCTGGCACCTGCAAAAGATCGTCAAATTTCCTCAGCGGAATTAAAGGTGAAATGGCAAGAACTCGTCGGGAATCTGTCCGGAGTGGTGGCGCTGAGCTTCACTTCTGAGACCGCTGGCGGCGGAAATGCCATCGATATTAATCTCACCGGAAGCGATAGCGAACAGCTCGGAGAGGCCGCGAACTGGGCGACGGAGCAGCTGAAGAGTTACGAGGGCGTGATCGAGGTCTCGAACTCGGATCGGCGCGGACGTGAGGAACTCATCGTGCGAGATCTCACCACGCGGGGGAAAGCGCTCGGGTTTAACCTCGCCAATGTCATGGGCCAAGTCCGCGACGCCTTTTATGGAAATGAAGTCCAGCGCCTCCAGCGTGGCCGTGATGAGGTGAAGGTGATGGTGCGCTATCCCGAGGAAGAGCGCCGCTCCTTGGCAAACCTGGAGCAAATGAAACTCCGTAACCCACAGGGGGGAGAAGTTCCCCTCATGGAGGTCGTTGAGCCAGACTACGGCCGCGGTCCCGCGACGATTACGCGGGTGGATCGTTTCCGGACGATTAGCTTGAAGGGGGATGTCGATCTTGCAGCGGGCTACAACTCGAACGAAATCGTAGGGCGCTTCACTGAGGAAGTTCTCGATGTCATCGGCGAAAAATTCCCGGGCGTCCGCTACACTTATGAGGGCGAGCAAAGCGACCAGCGCGATAGCGTGCGCGAGATGATGATCGGCTTCGTGGGCGCTCTCATGTTGATGTATGTTCTCATGGCGATTCCGCTGAAGAGCTACATCCAGCCGCTGATCGTGATGAGCGTGATTCCCTTTGGGCTCGTGGGCGCGATTGCGGGTCATATTTTACTAGGGCTCAATCTCAGTATCATGTCGATGTGCGGCATCGTGGCGCTCGCGGGTGTGGTGGTGAATGACTCGTTGGTGCTGGTCGATTACGTGAACCGCCATCGCGGAAAGGGTGTCTCGGTTCGTGAAGCCGCTACGCGAGCGGGCGCACGACGCTTCAGGCCGATTCTGTTGACCTCGCTGACGACTTTTGCTGGACTGATGCCGATGTTGCTGGAGACCGATATGCAGGCGAAGTTCCTCATCCCGATGGCCGTTTCGCTGGGCTTTGGCATCCTTTTCGCGACGGCGATTACGCTGATCTTGCTTCCGTCACTTTATCTTATCTTAGATGACATTCAGAGCATCTTCCGGAAGAAGCCGAAGGAGTGATCGTGGATGCTCCAGTGGCTCTTCAGGGCACGCATGTTCTTCGGCCCGGAACCTCGGACTGGGAAGTCTGGTGCTTTGTTCCGCCGTCCTTTCAGGGTGCTTACGGGACGGCCAGCGTCGTCATAAATTCAGAGCAAGGTGAGTGTGAATCCTTCGCAGTGAGAGCGGGGTGATCATTCGGCAAGCCGTTCCTGAAAGGGCCAAGGGCCAAAGCTCGGGATTTCAATACCGGTTATGAGGGCTTTAGAGAAAAAACCTCCTGAAGGGAGCCGAGAAAACAAAGTGCGGAAAAACCGTTTCCCCTAAAATAAGAGACACCCGGGATTCTCGAAAGAATCACCGGGTGTCGCCCTGCCTTGCCTTGGAAGTTGTTCTACTTTGGCACGTAGATCTCAGAGCCACGTGCGAGGACGGTGGCTTTCGGGAGATTCCAGCCATTCAGTGCGTTGAGCTGAGAGGTGGAGGCGCGGTGCTTACTAGCGAAATCCGAAAAGGTCGTCTCGTTGGTCAGGATGATCGAGGAGA
>JBDMZE010000027.1:0-62288 GCA_039769075.1 Akkermansiaceae bacterium
AATCGTTGCTGGGAATGGGACAAAAGCCAAGTCAGCAGTTCGGTAGTTCTAGACGTAAAAAAATGAGGCCGTCTTATGACGATCTCATTTGCAAAAAGCGAAGTGCTTCAGGTTCTGTAAGGCAAAGTGAGAAAATCCCACGGACAATCGAAATCCTCCACGGGGGGGAGAAATGGGATCGTCATGAAAAAGACATGGGATCTCTCACGAAGGTCGACCTAGAAGTAGAAGCGAGTTCCAATGTTGATCTGCTTCGCGAAGTCGTCGCTGCCTGGGAAGACATCGTCACGCATACTCAGCACCGAGGGCGAAGCTAATCGCGATGTTCTCACGGATGAAGTATTTCACACCGATGTCCATGCCAAGAGCGATGGAATCTGCGTCAAATGCGCCGGAGTCGAGCGAAGCCCACTTAGCGGACATTCCGATGAAAGGAACCCACTTGGAGTCGTCGATCGCCCAGTTGTATTCGGTGAAGAGACCAAGGCTGAAGTTATTGTCGCTGTTCGTTCCCTGAACACCACCGACGAAACCAACTTCCCATTGGTCCTTTACAAGCCAACCGTAGGAAAGCTCGAGGTTGTAGTCGATGTCGTCAGCGTAGTTGAGGCTACCGGAGACACCGAATTCTTGGGTGCCCTTCAGCAAGCATTGGAGGAAGGCTGTCGCCGACGTTGAGAACACGGCCTGGGGTAGAGAGGGGCTTGCTGCCGATGCTTTGCTCGGTTGCAATTGCGACTGAGCTTCCGTCGTCAGGAATCATTGTTCCTGCGGAAGCGACTGAGAGAAGTGAGCCAGTGACGGCGATGCTCGTAATAATAGTGTTTTTCATTTTAGTAGTTTTGGGACGGGGGGACCCCGAGTTGATAATCAGCTCCTGTGAGGAGCTGATTTGCGGGAATACCATTGCTCGTAGGATGCCAACTTTTTCGCAAGGACTCCTAATCCCTTTTTTTAAAAGAGATTTCGGGGTTTTTGTCTCCTAGAGACGAAGCTTGCTTGCGCTCAAAATTGCAAAGTGACCTCTCTAAGCTGTTCAGAGAGCCTACATTGCAATCAGACCTTCGATGGCACCCGCTTAGCAATGCCTTTCAGCAGGTGGCCAAAAATGTCGGCACCTGTAATGATCCGCTTATTGTCCTCGGTCCAAAAGAGGACGACATCGTTATCCACCACGTGGTCATCCTTATGCTCGGCCTCTACCACGAAGTCACCCAAGACCACGTCAAGGTGCGTGTTGTCATCTGTCACGATGATTGGGCGGTGACAGTGTTGATAGACATCGGTTTGGGGACCCTCGACGAAAAGCGAGGTCAGAAAGCTGGTCGTATCGAGCACAAGCACGGGGTGGTCGTCCAAATCCGTGATGATTGCCCAAGCGAAAGGATGTTTCTTGAGTGAGTCCACGAAGGCTTGCCCATCCGGCTCATCGAGCGGGGGAATGGTCGGGAGATCAAGGCGGGTCTCGAACCGGTAAAAAGTCTCGCCAGAAATCACGCTGCCTTCCCCCGAGATCTGGCGGTCGTCGAGATCGAGGAAGTTGAGAGCACCTTGCCCTTCATTGGCACTGATTTCAGACGAGGACTCATTGATATGCTTTTCAAGAATAATTTCGATATCGCGCTCGCGGAAAAACACCGGACCTTCCGGTCCGATCCAGCCATCGAGGATAAAGGCGCAGGCCTTCGCTACCGGGTAGAGCAGGATTTGGTAAAAGCGCATCACAGGAGAAAGCAGCGCGCCTACCCTCAGCGCGTGCCGAGAAAAGTAGGCTTGTGGGATGATCTCACCGAAAAAAGTAATTCCGATTGTCGAGAAGAGGAAGCCGCCGAGTCCTGCGAAGACGCTTTCACTTAGAAGGGAAAGCAACACGTTCGAACTCACGTTCCCCCACAGAATTGTGCAGAGGAGGAGATTCGAGTCCATCCTAAGGCGAAGCACCTTAGCCGCCGACTTGCTTCCTTTCTCCGCCTCCGCTTCCAGGCGCATCCGGCCCAATGAGAAAAAGGCGAGGTTCGCTCCTGAGAACATCGCCGAGTGGAGAATGCAGACGAGGATGCCTAGGTAGGTGACGTAGATGGAAAGATCCATTAAGGTGTTTAGAGTCTGGAGAGAGCCATGCTTGCAAGGTTCAACACAAGGAAGAAACCACACATATCGGTGCAAGTGGTCAAAATAGGTCCCGAAGCGAGCGCAGGATCCGCTTTAAAGCGCTTTAGCACCAGCGGAATGAGACCGCCGAGCAGAACCGAGAGGATCGTGTTCAGCGTCAGAGCCGAGCCGATCACGAGTCCCAGGAAAATGCTGCCCTTCCAGACCGCCGCGATTGTGCCGAGGACGATTCCCAGCACAATCCCGTTCGTCACACCCAGCAAGCCTTCCTTAATCATGACCCGTTTGAAATCTCGAGGCTGGATCACGCCCAGTGTCAGTTCACGGATACTTACTGCGACCGCTTGGTTCCCCGAGCAGCCGCTCATGTCTGAGACCATCGGGAGAAAGATCGCGAGAGCGATCACCGCCTGAAGCGTGTCCTCATAAGAAGCGATGACACTCGCCGCCAAAAGATTGAGCAAAATGTTCGGCCCCAGCCAAGCAAGCCGCCGCAAGCAGCGATCCTTGAGAGGCATCGAGCGCAGCTCTTCACCCCCCACAATACCGGAGGATTTGAGGTAGTCCTCGGTCTGTTGCTCAGCTAGCGCCTCCTCGATCGCCTGTCTCGTCACCACTCCACGCAGGCACCCCTCGGAGTCCACCACAGGCAACCCGAGGTAAGCTTTGGCATCAAAGATGTCCTCAAGCTCGTCCAACTTCGTATCCACATTGACCGACAGAACCTCGCTCCGCATTAAATCACCGATTGGGGTGGCACGACGCCCCAGCACCAGACTGCGAAGCGCCAAGACTCCGGTGAGCTTGTTTCGCGCGTTGACGACAAAAAAATACTGCACGTCTGCGTCCGAGTATTCCTCCGCCTTGTCATCGAGATCCGCAAGAACATCGGAAACCGTCGCCGTTGCTCGGAACGAAACCACCTGATCGGACATCAACCCTCCTGCGCTATCCCACTCGTAGCTCGCCCGCTCACGGAGTTCCTTCGATTCCTTGGCATCATCAAGCTCCGCCAAAATAGCGTCACTATCTTTTTGATCCAGCTCCCGGAGAAGGTCGCCACTGACATCGGCATCCATTTCCTCCACCACATCCGCAGCAACTCCCGCTGGCATTTCCTCCAGCAGCTCGACAGCCTGCACCTCCGCAAGGTTCTCTAGAAGGTCAGCCACCTCATCGGCTGGAAGAAGCTCACAGAGCTTCTCGCGTGTTCCGAGGTCTAGCTGAGCGATAATCCGTCGCTGATCGTCGGCAGATGCTTCGCTAATAATCTCCTGCGCAGTTTCTTCATCACCTGCTTCGACAGCTTCAGCAAGCCGCTTGTAGCGGGGGAGTGCTTCCTCTTCCGGTAGAGTTTCCTCTTCGGGTGGGGGGACAAGTTCTTCGGTCATGGTTTAAAAGGCATCTTCGTTGCGCGGATCGTGACAACTCGCGATTCCTAACAGAACAAAGGTCTCGGCTCAACCATCCCAAAAATAACTGTCCATTCACTTGGCAGTCCCGCCGAACGTCTGGACGGTCACCTTTCCCAAGATCCAGGGCACGAAACACGAGAAGAGCTGAGGCGCCTCGCTAATAAAGTTCTCCGAATCATCTCTTCGCCCAAATAAAGGTGGAAAAAATCACTCAAAAGAGTAGTGTTCATTTGATTCGAATGAACACGCAGCAGAAACTCGAAATCCTTGCCGATGCCGCTAAATACGATGCTTCTTGCGCCAGCTCCGGGGCCCAGCGTCGGGACTCCAGCGGGGGAAAAGGCGTGGGCTCCACCGGTGGGGCTGGGATCTGTCATTCGTATGCCCCGGACGGACGCTGTATTTCTCTCCTCAAAGTCCTCCTCACCAATAGCTGCATCTACGACTGCCATTATTGCATCAACCGCCGCTCCAGCAATGTCCGGCGCGCGGCTTTCTCGGCGCAGGAGGTGGTGAAGCTGACGCTTGATTTCTATAAGCGGAACTACATCGAGGGACTTTTCCTGAGCAGCGGGATTATCCGCAATGCAGATTACACCATGGAGCAGGTCATTGAGGTCGCGCGATCCCTGCGGGAGGATCACGACTTCCGAGGCTACATTCACCTCAAGACGATCCCGGAGGCCTCGGTCGAGCTGATCGAGAAGGCAGGGGAGTTTGCTGATCGAATCAGTATCAATATCGAGCTGCCCGATGAAGAAAGCCTCAAGATTTTTGCCCCTGAAAAGAATCTTCGTCGCACCCGCGAGGCGATGGGGAAGATCCGGCATAAGATCGAGGACACCTTTGATCAGCGGAAGGATGCCCGTAAGTCTGGAAAGAAGGCCAAAAAAGCTCAGTTCGCTACCGGACAAAGCACGCAAGTCATCGTCGGAGCCGATGCCTCCACTGACCAAACCTTCCTCAGCCGCGCCGATGACCTCTACGGAAACTACCGTTTAAAAAGGGTCTACTATTCCGCCTTCAGCCCCATTCCAGAGCCCTCCAAAATTCTCCCGCTCAAAGCCGCGCCGCTCATCCGCGAGCATCGTCTTTACCAAGCCGACTGGCTCATGCGCTTCTACGGATTCGATGCCAAGGAAGTCGTCTCGGACGCACAGCCCAATCTCGATCTAGAACTCGACCCCAAGCTCTCTTGGGCGCTCCGGAACCGCACCATGTTTCCCATCGATATCAATCGCGCTGAGAAAACCCTCCTCTACCGCATCCCCGGTCTCGGAATCCGAAATGCCGACCGCATCGTCAACATCCGCCGTTACAGCGCAGTCCGCCTCGCCGACCTCCTAAAACTCCGCGTCTCTTTGAAAAAAGTTCTCCCGTTCATCATCGCCGCCGATCACAACCCCGCCAAGCTCGAGGTCTCCAGCGAAACCCTCCGCGCCCGCTACGCTCACAAGCCGAAGCAGATGGAGTTTAATCTCCTCACGCCCACAGTCGAGGAAGCGCCCACGGGCTTCACTGGCTCGCCGCTGGGTCAGGTCATGAGCTGATGAGGACGGTCGTCATCACTGAAGGCTTCGCTGAGTGGCGGGAAAAGGCGCGCGCGCTCCATGCCGCTGCCGTTCCTCCCGCTGAGGTTCTCTGGGAAGAAGTGGCTGCAGACTCCCTCTTCGGCGAGGAACCCGCTGACTTAATTCCGCAGAAAAAAATTCCCCGTATCACCAAGGAGTTTCTCAAGCTCGCACACACCGTGGCGCACCACGCCTCGGCGGATCGATGGGGCCTCCTCTACGAGGTGCTTTTTCGCCTCAGCTGGGGAGAGGAGCTCCATCTCCTGAGTCTTCCGAATGACGCCACGATGGCGCGTCTTTTCAAAATGCGAAAAGAGATCGGCCGGGACATTCATAAGATGCACGCCTTTGTTCGCTTCAAGAAAGTGGGTGAAAATTCCGAGTCGGGCCGCGAGCAATTCGTGGCCTGGTTCGAGCCGGACCATCACATCATGCCGCTGACAGCAGGCTTCTTTCGCAAGCGCTTCGCGGGTATGGATTGGTCTATCTTTACGCCCACCGGCTCCGCCCATTGGGATGGCGAAAAGATCGAACTCGCCCCCGGCGTCGAGTCCATGACGCCGCCCGATGATGTCGAACTCGAAGATCTTTGGCGCTCCTACTATAAAAGCATCTTCAATCCCGCTCGCATCAAGGTCAAAGCGATGCAGGCCGAGATGCCCAAGAAGTATTGGAAAAATCTCCCCGAAGCCGGACTCATCGAGGAACTCATCGCCGAGGGCAGCGACCGCGTCTCCGGCATGATGGAAACCCAAGAACGACCCGCCAAAGAAATCAAAAATTCCTACCTCGGAAAACTCTCCGAGATGACGGAGGTCGCCGAAAAACCTTCAACCACCACCGGTCTTATTGGTCAGAATATCGAGTCTCTTCGAAAAGCCGCGAGCTGCTGCAAAGAGTGCCCGCTCTATGAAAAAGCGACCGGCACCGTCTTCGGTGAAGGACCCACCGACGCTCGTATCATGATCATAGGCGAACAACCCGGCGACCGCGAGGACCTTAGCGGAAAACCCTTCGTCGGCCCCGCAGGCCAGCTCCTCGACCGCCTCTTGATCGACGCCGGAATCAAGCGCGAAGAAGCCTACCTCACCAATGCAGTGAAACATTTCAAATGGAAGCAACAGGGAAAACGACGCCTCCACCAAAGCCCCAGCGTCCCCGAAATGAAAGCCTGCCGCCCTTGGGTCATGGCCGAGCTTGATGCCATCAAGCCAGACGTCCTCATCCTCCTCGGAGCCACCGCCGCAAAATCCCTCATCGGCCCTGGCTTCAAGATCACCGAGGAAAGGGGAGTCGTAAACCGCCCCGACCTCGCCCCAAAAGTCATCGCCACCGTCCACCCCAGCTACCTCCTAAGAATCCAAGATCCCAACACCCAAGAAGAGGAATACAGAAAGGCCCTCCAAGATCTGCGAGCGTAGGATAGTCGTCTCGGCTGTCTTCCCAGCTCCCAACCAAGCCCCGCAACCACCACTTCACCCCATAAGTTTCAAGGTTTACCCACCCTCAATTAATCTACGAAAATCATCCCAATTTGCGGTTAAAAAATCCCGAAACCAAGCCCCCAACCAATAAGAAGCAAGAGCGTCCCGCTTCGTTCTCCGCACCCCACCAACTTTCCTCCAAAACCTCATTCATCCATGAAATAAATTCACTCACAGAAACTTCTTTCACCCCAGCCTAGCGAATCCTCGTCCAGCCCACATGCCCATCGCGAGAGACCGTGATCACTCTGAGTCTCGCGCGCTCTTGGCGCCCAACCCGGCAGGTGATCCTCATATTTTGAGGGGATCGTTTCGCAAAAGGCGGTATCGCTGGAAGCCGATTCAGAGTGAAACAAAGGCAGGTTCCTTGGAGCTAAAGTAAGAGATTATGGACCGAAGGTTTCCGATCGCAGAATTCGACGCGACCCAGTTCTCAGGGTTCTTCGGAGCCAAGGTGGATTCTCTGGAAGTGGAGCTGTTGAGCGGTGGGGCCTGCAATAGTAATTATCTTGTGCGATCACAGGGCGAGAAGTTCGTGTGCCGAATCCACCAGCGGGGGAATCCGCAGGTTGAGAGTAGGATTCAAGAATTCATGAAGGGGGCAGTTCCAAGCCCTGAGTATCTCTGGGTGGGCGATGGGGTCTCGGTGATGAGATTTATCGAAGGGTCACATTTTGAACCCACCAAAAATCTCGTTCGCGAGGCAGGGCGAATGATTGGACGCTTATCAAAGATTCGCTTCAGTCGCTCAGGTCAATTGACCGCCGATGGGGAAGTTGAAGAGATGGAAGGGTGGAGTTCCTACAAGGAAGGCCTCCTGTCGCTTTTATCTCTTCCTGCGGTTTCGGAGTATTTGGATGAAGCTACAAGAACTGAGCTGGCAAATTTGCTGGAGCGTCAGAGTGATTTGTTGAAGTCGTTTGATCGCTGTCAAAATCTTGTCCATGGAGACTTCCGATCAGATAATATTCTGGTCTCCAATGATTCGATTGTCGGGATGCTGGATTGGGAGTTTGCTCACTCGGGTTGCTCCTACATGGATATAGGAAATCTCATGCGCTACCTCTCTCCGCAATGGATGGAGGATCTTGAAGTGGGCTTGCGCGAAGGAGGATTCGATCTGTCCGAGGACTGGATGTTTCGAGCGGCATTAATCGATTTGGCCAGTCACTTGGAATTCCTCACCTCTCAGCGGTCGAGGGAGTTTAAGTTCACTTGCGTTGAGCGCATTCATCTTCTCATTCAACTCGATTCGGAAGCGAGTGATGAGAAACTTTGAGGGCTTTAATCAGTCTCTTCGGTGAAGGGGTTGTAGGGGACCGGATGATCCTCTTGGCCGGGAAGGGTGCTACTGGCGAGGGCGATTTTGTCGCGTGCGGTATCGAGATCTCCGAAGAGTCCGACGTGGAAGAGGGCGTCGCCTTCATCCGCGAGGCTTTCGTTAGTGCGGCCGATGATGATGCCCTGCTGGTCTGCCGTGATCTGGGTTTCGTCACCACCGAAGGGATCGGCTACGAAACCGATGGTTTCGCCTTTTTCCACAGTGGCGCCGAGGGCGACGAGTGGGGTGAAGACGCCGCCGACGGGTGATCTTTCCCAGTAGCTTTTTTTACAAATGACGGTGTGCGTTTTGCGAGAGCGCGGGTTCTTGGCGCTGGAGCGCCGGGAGGGGAGCATGTGCATGTGGCGCATGACGGAGATGACGCCTTGGGTGCCGAATTTGATCGAGGGGGCGTCAAGGCGGTGGGCCTCGCCGCTCTCGAAAAGAATGGTCGATTTCCCCTGATCAAAGCAGGTTGCTCGGAAGGATCCCTCACGCAGATTGGCGCTGAGTGCCACGGGGGCACCGAAGATGCTCGCCAGTTCCAGCGATTGTTCATCTCCGGCGGTGACTCTGATTTGCGGGAGATTTGCGCGGTTCACCGCTCCGGTATGAAGGTCTACCACGAAGTCACAGCGTGGCACGAGTTCGCTTGAGATGATGTTTGCGAGGCGTGCTCCGAGGGAGCCTTTGGTGGAACCGGGAAAGAGACGGTTGAGGTCTCGGCGGTCTGGGAGATAGCGCGAGCGATTCAGGAAGGCTGGCACGTTGACGATGGGAACCGCGAGGAGAGTTCCTCTGAGGTATTTCATTGAGGAACTTCGCAGGAGCCGGCGGATAATCTCGAGGCCGTTGATCTCATCGCCATGCACACAGGCGGTGACAAGGAGGGTGGGGCCCGGTTTTTTGCCATGATGCACCACCACGCCGAGATCGACTTGCGAGTTGTTGGTAAAGACACCGACGGGCAAGTTTACCAGCTTCTGGGTCCCGGCGGCGATGCTTTCGCCACCGAGTAAAAATGGTTCGCGCTTGGGAGCGCGCGTTGACTTAGCCTTTTCCACGGGTCTTGGTAGTTGCGACAGCGGCGACGTTTTTCTCGATGCGCTCGATGACGCTGCCGGCGACATTTTTCTTGGTAGCGACTTCGATGCCCTCGAGTCCAGGAGAGGAATTTACTTCCATGACAACGGGCCCGCTGTTGGCACGGAGGAGGTCGACACCGGCAACGTTGAGGCCCATGATCTTGGCGGCTTGCACGGCAGTGGCGCGCTCGGTTGGGGTGATTTTACAAAGGGTGGCATTTCCGCCGCGATGGAGGTTCGAGCGGAATTCGCCCTCGGCTCCCTGGCGCTTCATGGCGGCAACGACTTTTCCTCCAACGACGAAACAGCGGATGTCAGCGCCGCCTGCTTCTTTGACAAACTGCTGGACGAGAATATTGGCATTGAGACCGCGGAAGGCCTCGATGACAGACTCGGCCGCCTTGGTGGTTTCAGCGAGGACAACGCCGACGCCTTGGGTTCCTTCGAGAAGCTTGATGACGACGGGTGCGCCGCCGCAGAGCTTGATGAGAGATTTTGTAGCTTTTGTGTCGTGCGCAAAGGTGGTGACGGGGAGGCCGACGCCTTTGCGAGAGAGAAGCTGGAGTGAGCGCAGTTTATCGCGGGAGCGGGAGATGGCGACGGACTCATTGACAGAATAAGTTCCCATCATTTCAAACTGACGGACAACGGCGGTGCCGAAGAAAGTCTGGGACGCGCCGATGCGGGGGATGACGGCATCGAAGTCATTGAGCTCTAGATCGCCGATGAAGATGGAGGGCTTCTTTGAGGTGATGTTCATGTAGCAGCGGACGTAGTCGATGACTTCGACTTCGTGGCCGCGCTCTTTGGCTGCCTCGACGAGACGGCGGGTTGAGTAGAGGCGGGGGTTGCGTGAGAGGATTCCAATTTTCATGATTGTTTTGTGAGGTAAGATTTGGCGGGGTCAACAAGGAGCCCGTGGTTGAGGGCGGTGCGCCCGAGGAGCATGCGGAACTTCATGTTCTCACGGTTAGAAAGGCTGACTTCGATCTCCCAGCGGTGGCCGGGGACTTCAAGAAAGGTTTTGATAAAAGGACGTTTTTCCTCGTGGCCACCGGAGTCGCGCACGACGCGGTAATCCGAGACAGGAGCTTCGGCGTGGGTCTCGATCTCGTGGTGACGCTTGACGGGGTGGACGGTGAAGCGAACCCAGTCTTGGCCGTCTTTTTGGAAGATCTCGTATTCCGCAGTGTGGAGGCAGGAGGTGCGGGCACCGGTATCGATCTTGGCCTTGATCTGGTCGATGTGGATTTCCGGGAGGGAAACCCATTCGCGCCAGCCAAGGGTGAGAGGAGTTGCGTCAGACATGAGAAGAAATTACGGGAAATGTGAGGAGGTAAGAGACTCTTTTGCTCACGCTGTGCCAAGTGTGAAAGGCAAGCGGCTACGGGGAAAGATGCTTTCGCCCGCTTGTGGTGGTGACTCGGTGCCTTACACTTTGTCTAATCGCTTGGCCTCTTAGGTCACACGCTCTAGCGATCCCTTTTGGGGAAAAGGTCATATTTGTCCAGCTTGTCGCGGACGGTCATGCGGGAGACGCCGAGCCATTTTGCAATGTTGCTCTGGTTTCCGTGGGAGAGGGCGACGGCTTGGCGGTAGAGTTCTTCTTCGAGATCTGCCGAGAGTGCGGCGAAGGCACCATCGGGGAGGTCGCCCTTGCTGGCGGCCATGAGGCGATTCTGGACGTGGGTGGCGAGGCTTCCTTGGTCGCCTTTATCATCAAGGGCAGCGGGGGAGACGGCCATGCTGTCCTCGACCATGCGCTGGGTGATGGTGAAGCCGCGGGCGTCAATCAGGGCGCGGCGGACGACATTTTCAAGCTGGCGGACGTTGCCGGGCTACTGCTGCTTGCTGAGGCATGCGAGGGCGTCTTTGTGGATCGAGGGCGTCTCGGTCTGGAACTCGCGTGAATATTTCGCGAGGAAGTAGTTTACCAAGGCGGGGATGTCGTCGGTCCGGTCGCGGAGGGGCGGGAGGTTGATGACGGAGGCATTAAGCCGGAAGAAGAGGTCCTGACGGAAAGACTCGTCCGTAATCATCTGCTCGAGGTCGAGAAGCTCGGGCATCTCGAAGGGCTTTATGAGGTAATCGAAGGCTCCTTTTTTAGTGGCTTCAATAGCGCGGTCAGTCGTGCTGAAGGCCGTCATCATGATGACCGGGAGTCTTGGGGCACTCTCTTGGAGGCTCTCTAACAACTGCATGCCACCCATGCCGGGCATGCGGTAGTCGGTGAGGACGAGATCAAAGTCGCCGTCCTCTGCCGCCTTGAGCGCGACTTCGCCATCATCGTGATGAGTCACCTGATAACCACGGCTTTCGAGAACGGCCTGCACGGCTTCGGCGAGGCCGGCGTCGTCATCGACGAGAAGAATGTGACTCTGGGACATGAATTAAAGCGTGATCGTGAAGGTGGTGCCGTGGCCCTCCTCCGAGGTGAAGGTGAGCGTGCCGCCGTGAGCCTCCACGATATTCCGGCAGATCGCGAGACCAAGCCCCGTGCCACCTTTTTTCTTACTGAAGAAGGGTTCGGAAATACGTGACTGAATATCGGCGGGGATGCCGCTGCCATTAGCGCCGACCATGAGGAGGAGTTTTCCTTCCTTGAGGGTGGAGGAAAGGGTGACGCGGCCCTCGGCTTCGGGGCAGGCCTCAGCGGCATTCCTGATGAGGTTGAGAAAGACTTGGCGGAGCTGCTCGGAGTCGATTCGGGCGGTGGCTTCCACGGTGCGGTCCATCTCCAATGCGACGCCGCGCGACTGCATCTCGGGGAGGACAAGGGCGTGGATTTCATCGAGAAATTCAGAGGTGTTGACCTTTTCAAGATCAGCCTCCGAGGGGCGCGCAAAGCTCAGGAAATCCGAGACGATGTGCTCCATGCGGTCGGTCTCTTCCTGAATCGCGCTGACTTGGCGGTTCATCGATTCGTTCTCACGTGACAGTTCGTTGAGCGCGAAAAGACGAGCCTTGATCGTGGTGATGGGATTGCGGATTTCGTGCGCGACTCCGGAAGCAAGCGTTCCGATGGTGGCGAGACTTTCATGAGTCGAAGCAGTCTGTTCCGCTTCGGCGAGGCTGACCTCGATGGGCTTGAGAAAGGCGCGGTGCGCGAGCCAGGCGACAGCGAAGAGTGAAATGAAGAGCATTCCGAGTGCGATGAAGATGGAATACTGCATCGCTTGCACCTGTGACTTGTAGGAAGTGAGCGATGACTGGAAATCGCTGCGGCGGAAGGCACCGAGTTCCTGAGCGATCTCAAAGATCTCATTGCGGGAGGTTTCCATCTTCTCAAGATGCTCGAAGCGCTTGGAGGTCGTGCCTTTTTCGACCCAGCGGGTTGTCGCAGACTTCGCTTCGGTCTCAAATTTACTGAGCTTTTCAGAGAAGTTGGTGAGAGCAGTGGCCTTGCGCTCGTCTTCATTTCCGATCTCTTGGGTCACTTCTGCGAGCGTTGCGCGGAGATCCTCAAGGGTCTCTTCGAAGGCGGCTTCCTGTTGCGCGTTCCCTGCGGAGTGCACCAGAAGAAGGCTGGCAAAGGAGCGCTGAAGCTGCCAGCGGAGTTCGTGAGAGGGGAGGGCATCGCTGAGACGCTGGATGCTTTCGCTCATTCCCGAGACTCGCTCTTGCAGGGCGGAAAGGAGCGGGCTTTCATCTTCCCCAAGCGTGCTGTGCTCTCCCGGTTTGAGTTCGGCGAGATAGGTCGCGACCTTTTCCTCAAGATTTAGAAAAAGTGCGGCCTCCTCGGCTGAATCAAAGATTTCACGGCGCTCATTCAAGAAGCGGCGGAGTTCCTGCTCCTGCTCCTGATAGCGCGTGAGGTAAGTGGGATCACCGGTGATGCGGCTGCGGAAGGCGAGTCCTTGAATGCGATAGATCTGCGAGCGGAACTTCGTTGTGAAGCGCAGGTTACGTGAATCGAGGTCATCGGAGGCTTCCTCGACCTCATTGATCTGGCCCATTGACTGAATCGCAAGGTAGGTCCCGGCGATGAGAACGAGCCCGATAAATCCGCAAAACCCCGCAAAAAGGGATTTGAGGAGGGGGGCGCGTCATCTGGAAAAATGTAAAGCCTCTTGGCAACTTGTTGGCAAGTAAGACAGCGAAATATTATCGATTTTTCGGTAAGTCCTTAGCCCACAGGGAATCACAAAGTGTCATCATTTCTGCGAAGTAAAGTTCCATGAATCGCAGCTGTCCCCTCATCCTTGTTGTGGATGATCATGAATCGCTCCGCGAGAGCTTCCTGGAAGTGCTCGCGATGAAGGGCTACGAAACGCAGGGGGCGGAGGATGGCGAGAGCGCACTGGCGCTGGTCGAGCAGACCCAGCCGGATCTCGTCATCATGGATCATCAGCTCCCTGGGATCTTAGGGGCCGAGGCGATCAAAATCATCAAGAAGGCTTGCCCCGTTCTCCCGGTCATCGGATTCAGCACCGATGATCATGAGAGCGTGATGCGCGCCGCCGGAGCAGATCGCTTTTTGGCGAAACCTGTGGCGATGGGGGATTTGATTGAGGAAATCGAGGCGCTTCTTCCGCTGGTTTGAGGCACACAGGAGACCGTCAATTAAGGAAACAGAATCGTCTTGGAGTGAGACAGTTTAAGCGGATTCTCAAGAGGAGTTGATGGTGTGTTTTCATCTTAATTGTCGGATCCAAAGAAGGGTTAAGAAGTTTTGATTTTTCGGCGTGAGGCGAGCGATAGGCTAGGTGGCTAAATTAAAGGTGTGGGGGAAGGTGTCGCCAAAATTCGTCACTATTTTTCCTTTCCCCTTAGTTGCTGTCGGACAGCATGGTTGGGTCATGAGATTTCCTATCTTCTTCGGTTTTCTATCGCTGCCATTTTCTGCGATGTCTCATGAGGGGCATGATCATACTGAAGGCGTCGGGACTGTCGTAACTACTGCTACGGTTACGGGTTCGGAAGGTCACCGCTACGTGACGATTCCCGGTTGGGGAGCGATGTCGGACGGGAAGGCGATCGGAGGACTTCACGGCGACCTCACTTTGGATAAGGAGGGAAATGTTTATGCCGCTACGATTGGGAATCCCGGGGTTGTGAAATTTGACCGTTTCGGTCGATTCGTGACCAAGCTGCGCCCGGGACTTCAGGGGATGCATTCGCTCACCACGGTGGAAGAAGATGGAAAGGAGTTCATCTGGGGTTCTCAGCTCAAAGCGAATCGCGCGGTGAAATTCGACCTCGAAGGAAACGTTGTTGCCACACTCCCGAACGAAAAGACGGGCGCGCTCGAGGGTGGAATGGGTGGACTGACTGAAATTCTCGTCGGCCCTGATGGCGATATCTACTTTTTCATGGGCTACGGCTCTAAGAAGATTCACCGCCTCAAACCCGATGGCGCTCTTGTGAAGACAGTCGGGGGCAAGGGCACGGGGGAGATGCAATTCAAGGCCTGCCACGGAGCGGCGATTGATGGTCGCTTTGATCCGCAACGCCTTCTCGTCTGTGATCGTGACGGTCGCCGCATGATGCATATCAGCATGGATTTGGAGTGGATTGGTCATTATGGGCCGCAGCCATTGCGCCGTCCGGCGGATGTCGATGTGCGAGGGGATTATGCCGTCGTCCGGGAGTTCGAAGGTCGTGCCGTCCTGATGGACAAAGAAGGCAAGATTGTCTCGACCCTTCTCGATAATCCCAACAAAAAGAAGTGGGCTACGAATGGCATCCTGGCACACGATCTCCGTGACTCCGCTCTCTCCGCACCTCACGGGATTAAGTGGGGACAGCAGGGGCAGATCTACGTCACGGAATACAGTAAAGTCGGCCGGATCGTCGCGCTTTACCCCACGAAATAATTCTCAAAAATACACTCATGATTGAACTCGAAGATTACTTTGAAGATGTGATCGGTAAGACCCTCCGGGGCACGGGCATGGCAGACGGCGTCCTCTCCTTCCTCACCGGAATTGAGACAGATGTCATTGAAAAGCTGAAGGGCGGAGACTTTGATGAAGCCGCCGTGCGCGCGATCGCTCCTGCTCTGGGGCTCGATGGAAATAGCCTCGTAGAACTCGCTGGCCGCTCATGGCGTCCGGAAGTCGTTGAGCTGACCGGCCTCAAGCAGTTCAATACCCTTTTCGATGACGATCCCGAGGATCCCATGACGGTGAATGCCTACCTTGTTTGGGATGAGCAGACGAAAGAGGCCGCCCTCTTTGATACCGGCGCGAACGCCGATGAAGCGCTCGCCTTTGCAAAGGAGATCGGCGTTGAAATCAAGACACTCTTTCTCACGCACTCCCACCTTGATCACATCATCGATCGTGATAAGGTCATCGCGGCAAATCCCGGTATCAATGTTTACATCAATGGCATGGAAGCGGTGGATGGCGCGACCCGCTTTGCAGCAGGGGACTCGTTTTCTGTAGGCACTCTCCGTGTCTCAACTCGTCTGACTTGGGGGCACTCGCCAGCGGGAACCACCTACGTGGTTCATGGCTTGGGTCGTCCGGTTGCCATTGTTGGTGACGCTATTTTCGCACAATCAATGGGCGGCGGGGTGATCTCTTTTCACGACGCGCTCGCGACAAACCGTGCTGAGATCTTTACTCTCGAAGATCAGACCGTCCTTTGCCCCGGGCATGGACCGATGACTTCGGTGGGAGAAGAAAAAGCTCACAATCCTTTCTATCCAGAATTCAAATAACCATCACTATGAGTAAAGTAGCATTTGTCGGCGTAGGCCGCATGGGAGCCAATATGGCTCGTCACCTTCAGTTAGATTGTGGATACGATGTCACCGCCATCTTTGACGTAAATAAAGAAGTCTCAGCCGAGATCGCCACCGAGCTCGGTGCCAAGGACTGCGCGACTCTCGCGGAAGTGACCGAAGCGGCTGAGATCATCTTCACCGTTGTCACCAATGATAACGCAATGCGCGCGATCTTTCTCGGTGAGGGAGACAACCTCCTCACCGATTCAAAAGAAAAGACCTTCGTGAACTGCGCGACTCTTTCTCCAGGTATCCACAAGGAAGTCTACGCCGCTGGAAAAGGAGCCGGTGCTGACGTCCTCGAGGGAGCGATGGCATCTTCCATCTCCCAAGCTCGTGAAGGAAAACTCTTCCTCATGATTGGTGGCGATGAGTCTGTCTTCAACGCACACAAAGAAATCCTCGAGCAGCTCTCCGTGAACCTGAGCCTCTGTGGCCCCATCGGAAAAGCCGCAGAAGTGAAAGCTCTCGTGAACATGGTGATGAACATCAACACCGCAGGACTCGCTGAGGGACTCGGACTCGCTGACGCTCTCGGACTCGACCTCAAGATGGTCTGCGACATCTTCTCCCAGACCGGTGCTAACAGCCGCGTCCTTGAGACCGATGCGGAAGACATGATCGACCGCGATCACGAGTGTTGGTTCTCCGCTGAGCATGCTGCGAAGGATTCTGGGATCGCTGGCGATATCGCCAAAGAACTGGGACTCAGCCTTCCGGTTAATGATGCCACCAAGGCCCAGTATGACAAGATGGTCACCTCTGGTCTTGGCGAGCTTGATAAGTCCGGCATCGCCGAACTCACCTTCAAGGGACGTGGTCCTCAGGCTCACTCAGGCAACTGCTGAGGATAAACTCTGAGTCAGTTAGACTCAAAATAAGTTTTTAAAAGTGGTGGTCCTCAGCGGCTGCTGCTTTTTTTATGCGCCGCGCACACCGCGTCCGCGTCTCCAGGCGATCACCGCATTGGCCATGATCAGCATCGAGGTAATTAGGAGTCCGCCATGAACGAGCGGGGCAGGGAGGGCTTCGTGACGCAGCATCGGAGGAACGAGCTCGTAGAGAGCGACCCCGACTCCTGCGATTGAGAGTAGAGCAACCGCGACGCGGCCATGCTTTCCGAGCTTGATGCAAAAGATGCCACAAATGACGTAGGCTCCACCAAAAAAGAGTGCGAGCGAGGCTGAGGTCGCTTTCACTTCCTCTGGACTCGCCGGTGGGGTGGGGAGTGCGCGGGCACCGATTGCTAGCAGAGTGAGACCAGCGATAATTGAGAGCCAAGCGATCATTTGGAAATTGGAAGAGCCTGTGATTGACAGCCTCGACGATCCATTACTCTAAGATAGGAGCCTGACACTGCCAACGGTAATCGAAAGGCCTTTCTTTTTCTCCTTGCATGCCCGGCCTTCCACTACTACGAGTCCGCCGTCCTGAAACATTGGTAAAGGGGCGTTAGCTCAGTTGGTAGAGCACCTGCATGGCATGCAGGGGGTCAGCGGTTCGAATCCGCTACGCTCCACCAGTTTTCCCGCCAGATAGGCGAATCGGAAGACTGGGAGAGACCATCCGGTTTTTGCATCCCTTGTTTTAGCGAGGCCGAAGGTGCTTTGTAGAAGCGCCAAAACCTTTTCAAAACAAAGTATGAGTGATGCAGGAGAAAAATTAGCGCTGGCTTGCGCGCACGCTGCCGATGAGACCAAAGCGGAGGATATTCGCATTTTTGACGTCCGCGGCATTTCGACCATCACCGACTTCATGATCGTGTGTTCCGGCGCTTCCATGCCTCATCTCAAGGCGATTAGCCGCGATATCGAGAGGAAGGTTGATGAGATCGTAGGCGAACGTGCTTTCCGCACCGAAGGGAAAGCAGCTACTCGCTGGGTCGTGCTCGATTTCATCGATGTCATGGTCCACGTCCTCCATACTGAAATGCGGGAGCTCTATGCGCTCGAGGATCTTTGGGGAGACGCCAAGGAACTCGTCTGGCGCCCCGAAGAGGAAGAAGAAAATGAAGATTGAGATTCTAAACACCGGGAGTGAACTGCTCCTTGGTTCGACAGTAAACACCCACGGAACTTGGATGGGCCAGGAGCTGGCGAAGCTCGGGCTCCGCGTCCAGCGCCAGACCACCGTTCCTGATGGGGTGGCCATTGAAGAGGCCCTCGCCGAGTGCATTTCCCGCAGCGATGTCGTGCTCGTGACTGGAGGCCTTGGGCCAACGAGCGATGACATCACCCGAGAAGCTGCCGCCAAGGCGCTCGGAGTTGATATGATCGTGGACGAAGCGGGCAAGCGCTCGCTTTACGAATTTTTTGAAAAGCGAGGCTATGAAATGGCGAAAGCCAACCTTCGGCAAGCGGAAGTGCTCGTAGGAGCAGACGTGATCCCCAATCCCAATGGCACCGCGCCCGGGATCTACTCACCACCACGACTGAGCGGAGAGGCCAATTGCGCGCTCTTTTTACTTCCCGGACCTCCGCGGGAACTCTACCCGATGTTCCATGCCGAGGTCACCCCACGCCTCAAGGCGCTTGCCGGAGTTGAGCTGATCTCTGAAGTCACGGAGCTAAAATTCGTCGGCATTGGAGAAAGCAGTTTCCACGAGGGGATCGATGCCAAGCTTGCCGAGATCGATGGACTTGAAGTCGGTTACTGCGCTCGCCTTGGAGAGGTTGACCTCCGGCTCATCGGCACTCCTGATGCGATTCAGCAGGGGAGGGACATCGCAGAAGCTTCCTTCAGCGACTACTTGATCGGCGATGATGGCTCTTCTTTGGAAAAGGTCGTCGTAGAGTTACTCACGCGAACCGGCAAGACCCTCACCACAGCCGAGAGCTGCACCGGCGGACTCATCGCGAGTCGAATCACGGATGTTTCCGGCGCAAGCGCAGCCTTCACGCACGGCTTTGTGACCTACTCGAATGAAGCGAAGCAGCAGCTCATCGGAGTGAAAGCAGAAACTCTCGAAGCGCACGGAGCAGTCAGCGAGGAAGTCGCTGGAGAAATGGCCGCAGGAGCGCTGCAGGTCAGCGGAGCAGACATCGCAGTCAGTATCACCGGAATCGCCGGACCCACGGGCGGCATCGAAGAGAAGCCCGTCGGCACCGTCTGCTTCGGTATCGCCACTTCAAAAGGAGTGGAAACTTACCGTGAATGCCACCCGAGAAGCCGAGCCGACTTTAAGGACCAGTCCAGCCAGCGTGCACTCGATCTCGTGAGGCGCGCGCTTCGATAGCGCAAGATAGCGATCTTGCCGAAAAGAATCTTAAAGATAGCATTGACAAAATCAGAAGTTTCAGTAATTACTGAAAGAGATGATTGACACGTCCACCAAGTTAGCCGAGGTCCGCGAGGAGTTCGTTGCCCAGTGGGGTGTCATGGGAGCGCAGTGGGGGATTAACCGCACGATGGCTCAGATCCATGCTCTTCTGATGACAAGCGCTAAGCCACTGAGCACCGATGAGGTGATGGAAGCTCTTGAGATCAGTCGTGGAAATGCTCACACTAATTTGAAGGACCTCGTGGGTTGGGGGCTCGTCCGGATCATCACGAAAAAAGGGGAGCGCAAAGAGTTCTTCGAGTCGGAAAAAGGCGTCTGGGAAATGTTCCGACGCATCGCCATCGAGCGGAAGCGCCGTGAGATCGACCCTGCGCTCGCTGTCCTCCAGCGCTGTAAGGAGGAGACAAAGGATATGACCGGTAAGGATGCCGAGATCTTCCACGAACAGATGAAGGAGCTCGAGGAATTCGTCAGCTTCGCCTCGAAGATGGCAGATCGTGTCGCAGCGATGCAGCACGGCAAGGCGATGCAACTCGCCTTCAAGCTCTTCGGCTAGAAAGTCTCAATTATCAACCACTCAGACACTTGCAAATAACTTTCAGTAATTACTGAAAAAACAAAACAAAAAAGAGGATGAGGCTCCCGCTACACACCAACTGGATCGAGGTTTACTACGACGGCCGCTGTGGCATGTGCTGCACTTTTCACGAGTGGATCAACCGCCAGAAGAGGGCCTTTGAAGTGCGTTTTATTACCTACCAAGCGGAGGACGCCGAGGCGCGCTTCCCTGGGATCGGTGAGTTAGACCCCGCTCGGGAAATGGTAGTGCGGACACGCGAGGGCGGAACTTTTCGAGGCGCGGAAGCCTGGGTCTGGTGTCTCTACAGCTGCGCGCATTATCGCAAGACGGCTCGTCGACTCGGCAGCCCGGCGCTGCTCCCGATCGCGGTGAAGGTCTGCCATCTTCTCGCGGCGAATCGCCACGCGCTGAGCAAGGTCTTCTTTAGAAGAAAGGATCGTGAGGTGAGAGCGGAGCTCCACGCCATGACTGAACCTGCCGAGCCCGCCTGTGCGGGAGAATTTTGCAACGCTGATCAAGACGGCTGGCGCGGCGAACTGATGTGAATCTCTAACCAAAAAACAAAACCATGAATGAAACTGCGATAGCCTGCAGCCTCTACCTTGCTATCCCTGTCACGATCTGGGTGGCGAAGACTCTCCATAAAAATAGGCGCGTCTTCCTCGTCGATACCTTCGGCGGGAATAGTGAGATGGCGGACAGTGTGAACCACCTTTTAGTGGTGGGATTCTACCTCGTGAACATCGGCTTCGTGAGCCTCTTCCTGAAGATTGATAGCAAGGTGCAGGAAGTCACGGGGATCTTCGAAGCGCTGAGCACAAAGCTAGGAATTGTCCTGCTCGTCCTCGGGGCGATGCATTTCATGAACCTCTTCATCTTCAGCAAGCTTCGGGAAACTCCTAGAAAAATCCCACCACCACTCACGCCCCTAACCATCTGATACAATGAAAGCACTTCTGAAAAAATTACTCAAACTAAGACCGACCCCGAAGCGCCATCGTCGATTGACGTGGATGTTCGGAGATTAAACGAAAAAGGAGAACAAGATGAAGAAAGAAGAGATTTCGAGAGCGAGAGTGCTCGTTAGATCATTGCCAGTAGCTCTTCTCACTCCATGCCTGATCTAGTGTGGTGCGATGATCTTCAATCACTCGTATGTTTCGGTCTTTATACTCACTGTCGTAGTATCCTTGTTTATTCGTCTTATCAGTTATTTAGCGGCGGCGCCGTTCGTATTTATTTTTCTGCATCCAAATACTTTACTTTGGAGCTATTGGGCAGCGCTACCAACAGGATCTCTCATAGGTGCAGTCGTTTGTATTAGCTTGCCTACTTTGTCTGGAGACGAAAATCCCGAACTAATGCCTTTTCTGCTGATCGGTGGGGGGTATGGCGCGATCACCGCCTTCGCCGTCATCCGAGCACGTAGAAAAATGTTAGAACAATGAACTTAGATCAAATTTTACTCTTTAGAATCGCAGGTCTGATGTGCCTCGGCCTCATCGTGGCGAACTTCATCGGCGCGAAGCGGCTAGGCTACGCGGCGAGTCTCGTGCAGGCGGAGATGATTGTGCGGCAGATCTTTTATGTGCACTGCGGTTACATCGTGATGATCATCACAGGGCTCGCTATTCTCTGTCTTGGTTGGCCGGAGCTTCTCCTTGCCGATGGCATGGGGCGGGTGGTCAGCGGATTTTTTGGAATCTTCTGGGGAACCAGAGTTGTGGTGCAGCTGACTTATTACGATAAGAAGCTCCGCGCGAAAGAGCGGGGCTGGGATCTCTTTTTTCTGGGTGTCTTTCTCGCACTCGCCATCGTTTTTATTCTTGGAGCATTATGAAAGAATTACTCGAATTAGGATTACAGGTGTCGGGCTGGTTGCTGGTGCTGCTTTGCATCGGAAGCATCTGGATTCCCAAGGTGCTGGGCTGGAAGGAGAAGGTTGTCAGTCTCACGCCGCTGATGAGGGAACTCTTCTGGACCTACTCACTCTATATCTGGGCGAGTCACATTTTCTTCGCGGTGATGGCGCTGACGCAGACGGATTGGTTTCTAAGCGGGAGTCCGGCCGCGGCGAGCCTCGCGGGATTCATCTGCCTGTGGTGGAGTGTGCGACTCTACCTCCAGTTCTTCGGCTTTGATTTTGATGAAGTGGGAGATTGCTTGGCTAATAAAGTGGCGAAGCATCTCCTGACGCTCCTCTTCATTGGGCTTGTGTTTGTCTTTGGAATGACGGTCGCTTGGAACCTCGGTTGGTTGGGGAATGGAGTAGCGCTATGACGGGAATCATTTTCCTTCTCCTCGGTAGATTGCTCGCCGGACGCTTGCTGGCGCGGCTGGAGTCGATGAAATTACGTCGCTTTTTCGGATGGCTCATGGTGTTGGGCTGTCTCGGATTGTCGCATGTTGCCCTCATCGGATCTGATCCCATTTTGCGAATGGCGGGGCTCTGCGCGATCTTAAAAAGCGGCCCGGATTTTCGGTGCTTGGGAGTTGATGTAAGATAAATGATGAGAGGTGACTTAAAAGTAAGACGATTAAAGGTGTTTTCTTTTGGTCACATGCCAAATCCTGTTTATAGTGTCTTAGCGAGAGATATTCACCGCTCGCATCGAGGGAATGAATGATTCAAAGGAGAAGACGAATGCAGTCCGCATGCTATTTGCGGTGGCAAGTGCGATCGTCTTGATTGCTGGTCTCAAGTTCGGCCAAGACTTCTTCATTCCTATTGTGCTTGCGGCTTTCATTGCGACGGTCAGTTTTCCTATCACAAATTGGTTGCGGAAGCACAAGGTGCCGCGCTTCTTTGCGGTTCTTCTGACCGTGTTGGTGGACTTCGCCTTCCTAATCGGGATTGTTTTGATCTGTATCTCACTGGTGGGCGATCTAGAGACGAAATGGAATGAGACCTACTACAACGCACTAACCCAGCGGATCGATGAGGCTTCGGAAGGAGCTGTGGTGGTCCTTGAAAAATTTGAGGTCGCGGATGCTCGTTCCAAAGTCGAGGCCTATGGTCCATCCAGCATCCAAGAACAGCTCACTAACAATTTCTCGTTATCGAAGGTGCTGAACGTCGGAACTGATGTGGCATGGAAGGTGGTATCTTTCTTTGGTTCGGTCTTTTTGGTGCTGATCCTGACTGTCTTTATGCTGAGTGAGGCGCGCATGTTTGGGCGCAGAGCGGATGCGATTTTGGAGGCACGTGGGCCGAACTTTCAGCGCTTCCTCTCGGCAACCTCGGACATTCAACGCTACCTCGCGATTAAGACGCTCGTGAGTCTGGCGACGGGGGTTCTCGCGGGCTTCCTTTGCTGGGCTGCTCATCTTGATTTTTTTCTTCTTTGGGCGATCTTAGCTTTTGCCCTCAATTTCATTCCGGTGTTGGGCTCGATTATCGCAGGGGTGCCACCTTTTTTCCTAGCACTCTTGGTGCATGGCGGGCCGAGCGGAGTGGCAATTGCGGTGGGTTTTGTTTCGATCAATCTCTTCTTGGGAAATTTCCTTGAGCCAATGCTCATGGGCCGACGTTTCGGTCTTTCCACTCTGGTTGTTATTATTTCAGTGCTCTTCTGGGGTTATATCTGGGGTCCAGTGGGAATGCTTCTCGGCGTGCCTCTTACGATGGTTCTTAAGGTGATGCTCGATAATAGCGATGATCTGCGCTGGCTTTCGGTGGCGATCACGAAAGAAAAGAGACGTCCGATGCTTGTTCCTGAAGAGGACGAGGATTCCGTGATCGATAGCTCGATGCTCGATGGCGATATGGGGCTTGCGGACCGCTTTTCAGAAAGCACGCGGAGCTAAGATTTGTAACTCTCCGGAAAGGAGCTAGCATCCAGCCGTGCGAAAGACCTCTGTGCAACGACTGGCCTTTGTGAGCCTGTGCTGTGTTATCCTTCTTGTCTTTGCGGGTGCGGTAGTGCGTGTGACAGGATCAGGATTGGGCTGTCCTGATTGGCCAACGTGCTGGGGGAAGCTGATTCCGCCATGGAAGATGGAGCAGGTCGATCCCGCGTCTTTTAGCGACCAAAAACTGGCGACTTTCAAGAAAAAGGCGGAGCGCATGGGGCGTGACCCCGACCTGATTACCCGAGAGTCTCTTAAAAGTGAGTTCGATCCAGTGAAGACATGGACGGAGTTTATCAATCGGCTTTTTGCTCTTCCCGTAACGCTTGCGACACTCGCTCTCATGGTGGTGGCGCTTCGAAAAAAAAGCCTCACGGGAGCGGTGCGCAAGTGCTCGGTGGCGAGTGTCTTGTTGGTCCTTTTTAATGCCGTTTTGGGAGCGGTTGTCGTGTTTAGCGGACTCCATACTGGGATCATTACTGCTCATTTAGCGGCGGCCTTTTTACTGCTTTTTGTTCTCACTTATATTCGCTGGGCAGGAGTGGAGAAGGGAAGTCAGCGCTCGATGATTCCTGGGGCAAGCAGAGGAGTAGTGGGAATTCTTCTCGCGGTCGTGCTGATTGAGGGTCTGCTCGGATCGCAGCTGCGGGAGATGACAGATGCGCTTCAGATGAAGTTCGGCACGGAGTCGCGGGGAAGTTGGGTGGCGGAGATTGAGAACTCACTCGTCTTTCTGGTGCATCGTAGTTTTTCTTGGGTCATCTTTGCTGCTGCTCTTTTCGCAGCTTGGAAATGCGGATGGCAGGGAAGGGTGCCTAGGGCGATTCTTCTCATCGTCTTCGGTTTCATGCTGATGGGGATCGTTTTCACGCACATCGAGATCAATGCGGTGGTGCAGGTGTTTCATGTTGGCCTCGCCTCGGTGCTGGTAAGCCTCGTTTTTTATTGGTGGCTTGCTGCAGATCAAGGAGGCCGACGTGCCTGATAATGGCTTTCGCCGCCGCACCTTCGTCATTGATAACTTTCGTTCGATTCCGGCTGGAACGATCGAGACGGTCAGCACGACTTTCTCAATTCTGCTGGCGGACCGGGTTTTCGACGCGGGGATATGGTCAAAGGCGGCGCTGGTTGCGATTCCTAGTATGGGGCTCCTTCTGAGCCTCTTTGTGGTGCAGGGGGTTCGCCGTTCTGGTATCTCCGTGAATGCGGCACTGCTGGCGACTTTTACTCTGGCCGCGGCAGGCTTTGGAATCGCGTCGTTCGCGGGAGATCGCTTCGAGGTTTACCTCATGGGGATGTCGATGGGAATGATCGGGGTGACGCTGAATATCCCGCTCTTCTCCCAGATCTATCGTCGCCATTATCCCGATGAATCGCGGGGGAAGCTCTTCTCAATCACCGCTTTCGTGAGGAAGGTTTTTGCGATTTTGGCGGCCCTTCTCTTTGGGATGATGCTGACCAAATCGCTCGATTATTTTCTGGTGCTCCTACGGGTTTATTCAGGTGCTTGCCTAATCATGGCAGGCTGTGTGTTCGCGATGGAGAAGGTGACGCTGAGGAGATCGAATTCGGTGAAGCTCTTCGATGCCTTTCGTCACACCGGACAGGATCACGCCTTCAGGAAGCTTCTCATTTCTTGGATGATCCTAGGAATAGGGAACCTGCTCTGCTTTTCACTCTTCGTGGAATATATTACGAACGAGCGATACGGTTTCGACCTCAGCGAGAGTCACGTGAGTATCATCACGACCGTGATTCCGGAGTCGCTGTTCGTGCTTTCGATTCTCTTTTGGGGGCGGCTCTTTGATAAGATGAACTTTTATGTTCTGCGCTGTCTCATCAATGTCATCTTTGCGGTGGGCATTCTTTTTTACTTTCTCGGTGATGGTCTCTGGCCGCTCTACATCGGAATCGGGATGCACGGCGTGGCGCGCGCGGGTGGCAATATCGCCTGGAGCCTCTGGGTGACAAAGTTTGCCTCGGCGGAAAATGTAGCGGAATACATGAGCGTGCACACCTTCCTGACGGGGTGTCGGGGAGTGATCGCTCCCTTCATCGCCTTCCGGATGGCTTCGACGGTGGGTCCTATGTGGGTAGGGCTTTTGGGGGGCTCTTTGATCTTTATTGCGACCGCGATGTTGGCCCCCGCGCTCATGAGTCATCGGCGAGCTTTGAAAAATTCTCAGTAAAACTTGCCAGAGGGTTCGGGATTTGTATCCTCCCGCCGTCTCGCAAGAGATACCAGCCAGCTTAGCTTCAACGGTAGAGCTCTCGATTTGTAATCGAGTGGTTGTCGGTTCGAATCCGACAGCTGGCTCCACTCCCTCTTTTTGTCTTTTTTGAGGTCTGAGTTCTTTACCCCGTCTTTAGGGCTGATAGGTTTCTGATCTTTAGAAGATGGCGAAAGTGGAACGGCGACTCGATACTCTGCAGACGGTAGAGCTGGCCGAGGGGATGGAAGTCCACCTTCGGGTTGCGGGACCCTTTTTGAGGTTTTATGCCTTCTTGCTGGATCTTCTGATCATCATTGCGAGTGCCTTTGTCCTCCTTTTTGTGGTGACTCTTTTAGCTTCGGGCCTCGGCGCAAATATCGCTATGGGGATCTTTTTTCTCCTCTGGTTCACGCTTGCTTGGTTCTATCCGGTCTTCTTCGAAGTGAGCAGGAAGGGTGCGACGCCGGGGAAAATGGCGCTAGGGCTCCGGGTTGTGAATGAGGCGGGTGGCACGATTACGATGGGAACTTCAATGGTGCGGAATTTTATTAGGATTGTGGAAATTTTCATTTCCTTTCTTCCGCTTGCGGCCTTTTTAAATCCACGCTTTCAGCGGTTAGGAGATCTAGCGGCGGGGACTTTTGTGATTTATTCGCGTCCCCGAATTGACCCTGTTTTTTCTGCCCCTCCGACGCTCAATGCGATTCCCGTGAACATCTCGCTCACTCGTGAGGAACGTGCCGCGATCATTTCCTTTCGTCATCGCTCGGGGAATTGGTCGGAAGCGCGGCGCGCGGAACTCGTAAACCATCTCAGCACTCTAACAGGACATGCCGGTCCTAAGGGTGTCTCCACCCTTGTCGGTATGGCCTGCTGGCTGGAAGACCACGCATGAATCGACAGGAATTTGAAAATCGGAAAGCGGCTGACTGGGCTAATCTGGAGCTACGCGTCCAAGGATTGGAGGGGAAGCACACAGGGGTGGAGCCTGAGAAGATCCCGGGGATGTTTCGCCGGGTCTGCCATGATCTCTCGCTCGCGCAGTATCGTATGTATGGTAGCCGGATTTGTGACCGGCTGAATAGCCTCGCGATGCGGTCTTATCGACTCATTCACTCTAGTAAGGGGGGCCTTGGCGAAGGGATGATTCGTTTTATCTTCAACACCTTTCCAAATGCGCTGCGCCGGGAGTGGAAGCTTTTTGTGGTGTCATCGCTGCTCTTTTGGGTGCCGTTTTTTCTGATGTGGTGGTCGGCCTCGCAGGAGATTGCGTGGGTGCAGGCGACGCTTGGACCGGAGGCGATGATGGGTCTCGAAGACAGCTATGGAAAAAGTGATGAGGGATTTATCGAAGAGAGGCAGGAACCGGGTGCGAATTTTCTGATGTTTGCTCACTACATTCGCAATAATGTGGGCATCGATTTTAAGCTCTTCGCGGGAGGGATTCTTTTTGGGGTAGGAACTATCTTTTTTCAGGTCTTTAATGGGATCTATATTGGCGCGGCCTTTGGTTACGTGAGTTATGCGGGGGATCAGGAGAAACTACTTTCCTTTGTAGCAGGGCACTCTTCCTTCGAACTTCTGGGAATGATTGTGGTGGGAATGGCAGGGCTAAAGATTGGCTTTTCGATGCTCTCACCGGGGCGCTTAAGCCGCACTCAGGCACTGACCAAGGCAGGAAGAGGGGCTCTTCCGCTTCTGATCGGAGGGGCTTCGATGACGGCACTCGCGGCGGTGGTGGAGGGGTTTTGGTCCGCACAACCGGTTCCATACAATACCAAGTATGCGGTGGGGGTTTTCTTCTGGGTGGCCCATCTCGCATACTTCTTATTCGTAGGCAGGAGGTTCCGTGGAGCTTGAAAAAGTAACAGCGGAAATCCGCCCACGCAGTGACTGGGAAGCGGTCGATCTCGGGGTGAGTCTCGCGCGGCTGCATCTGGGCACGCTCTGGCGGGCTTGGCTGGTGACAGTGCTTCCAATGAGTATCCTAATCCTAGCGGTGTTTTTTAAGAGCTTGGGCTGGGGGATTTTTCTCATCTGGTGGCTCAAGCCGATCTGGGATCGGGTGGCGCTTTTTCCTCTGAGTAGGAATCTCTTTGGGGAAGAGCCGGACATACGGGCGACGATTCGAGTGCTTCCTCAGCAGTTGAAGGAGAACTGGCTGCTGGTTTTAATGGGAGTGATTTTTGCAGGCTTAGGTCCCTTTATTCATGGAGAGGATGTAAATAAAGGTCTCACCGCAATTTATTGGCTGACCTTGCTGGGCCTCTTGTTTTACCGCTCGTCAATTTACCGCTCCTTTGTTCTCCCCGTGCGTTTTTTAGAAGGCCTAAAAGGGGCGCAATATAGCGGGCGGGTTTCTCTGCTTTCCCGCCGGAGTTCTGGTGCTGCCTTCGGTCTCACGATCACGGGTTTACTGATGGAATATGGCTTATTCTACAGTCAGTTCTTTTTCCTTCAGCTCATGGTGCCGGAGGGGACGGAATATAGCTTTTTCGGCGTGTTGGCAGATTTCTTCGAAACGGATTCGGATGCCTTTCCACAATGGCTGATGGTCGTGATCGCTGTCGCATACTGGGCTGCGATGACACTGACCTCATGGTTTTATGCCGGTGGAGGATTCGGGCTCTATGTGAACAGCAGAACGTGGAGTGAAGGCTGGGATATCGAGTTGGCTTTTAAAAGATTGGGACAGCGGATTGCCGTGGTCATTCTTGCGTTGGGCTTCTTTTCCATCACTCCAGAGCTTCAGGCGCAGACATCAAACGACCGTGTCGAGGAGGTCTTGGCGGGTGAAGATTTCGAAGTGGGAACACGGATTGAGCGGCAGCGCAAGATGGAGGAGGTGATGGAGAGCGATGACTTCGACGTGCAGACGAGGGCTGAGCGGGAGCGTGAGGAGGAGCTTAGCTTCGATGATGGGGGCTCAATGGCTGCTGGGATCTTCGGGCAGTTGGGAGTGGTTCTTTTCTGGATCATGGTGGTGGCTGCGGTGGGCGGAATCATCTGGGTGATCGTTCATAATTTACAGGCTTTCGGCGGAGGTGGTTCTACGGACGCGGGTCCGGACAAGAAGATCAAGACTTTGGCTGGAATGGAAATCGCTCCAGAGAGCCTACCTGATGACGTCCTGACTGCTGCTCGCAAGCTTTGGGCTACTGGAGAAAAGAAGGCAGCGCTGGGACTTCTCTATCGTGCGGCGATTAGTTCGTTGGTTTCGCAAGATCTCGTAGAGATCGAAGAATCCGATACCGAGAGTGATTGCCTCCGCAGACTCGGTGGGAAGAAGCTAGCTGAATTGGCTTACTTTTCTGCGCTTACGAATGCCTGGATGAGCGCGGCTTATGCCAAGGTCACGCCCGATGAAGCGACGATGGACCAGCTTTGTGCAGAGTGGCCTTTTAAAGGAAGGAGGAAGCTGTGAGATTTCTTCTCCTGATGGTGACTGTTTTTCTCTTCGGCTGCGGAGAAAAGAAGGACGAATATACTGAGACCGTTATCGAGACGGGTTACAAAGGGCCTGCTCGAGTAAATCCCTATCTCGCAGCCGAGCGCTTTTTGAAAAAAGGAGGCTGGGACGCCAAGAGTTCTCGGCTCTGGGGCGACTATGGAAATGAGACTGCAACGATTATCATGCCGGGTTCTTTCCTCTCCACGAAGGGGATTGGAATGCGGGTCATGGAGTGGGTGGACGAGGGGGGAATGCTGGTGATTACTCTCAGTGGCGGAGAGGCTGAGATTAATGATTTTAATAGAAATTCATGGAGAGACCTTTCTGCCGAAGAAGAGTTTCGTGGACTCGATTATCTCCTGGAGGAACTCGAGATCACACTTGAAGAGGGTAGTTTTGACGAAGTCGGAGGGGGAGAGGATGAGACAGGAGGGCATCTCAAGACGTCATGGAGTGTTGCGGAAGTGGGAGTTGTAGATGGTGAAGACGACCATGATTTGAAGCTGGAGTTCGAGGGTGACCTCGCAATGAGTGCACCTCGTGGCGAGGAATGGGATGTGCCGGGAACCTCCCGCATGGTCACCGTTCCACACGGAGATGGTCAGGTGATGGTCCTTTCTCACGCACGTCTTTTTCGGAATCCATATCTCGGCCGGGCCGATCATGCGACTTTCTTGGAACTTGTGGCGGATTGGCATTACGACGGTGAAATCATCTTCCTCTACGGTTCGGGGACTTCGCTCAAGGATCTTCTGTGGCAGCACGCATGGCAGGTCGTTGTGGCAGGTTTAGTGCTCTTACTCGCCTGGCTCTGGATGCGCATTCCGCGCTTTGGTCCACTCAGGGAAGACGAGCATACTTACCGAGTCCCTTATGGAGAAGGGCTCAAAGCTTCGGCGAAATTCCTCTGGCGCAAGAAGGCGCTGGGGCACTTGATCCGACCTCTCCGATCCGAGCTCGAGCGTGAGAATTCTGGTGAAGCCGGAGCGCTCTATGAAAAGATGGCTGCAGAAGCAGAGCTCCCGACTGATGAGGTGATCGAAGCCTTCACTTCAGAAAACTTTCAAGACCCAGGCACCGTCACGCGGATGGTGCAGAAACTTCAACTCCTCAGGAAACGATGATAGAAAACGAAGAAATCCCGCCTACCGAAACTCCCGATCTTGTCGCCGTCACGGGGCTCGCCAATCGACTCCGTGAAGAAGTCTCGCGGGTCGTCTTTGGTCAGGATGAAACAGTTGCCCAAGTCGTGGCTGCGCTGCTGGCTGGAGGCCATGTCCTGCTCGAAGGAAAGCCCGGACTTGGAAAGACTCACATGGTCTTAGCGCTCGCGAGCACCTTCGGTGGTGACTTTGGACGGATTCAGTTCACTCCAGATATGATGCCTTCCGATATCACGGGCTTTACCCTTTTCGACATGAAGAGCCAGACCTTCCAGACGCGCAGGGGGCCGGTCTTCACGAACCTCCTTCTTGCCGATGAGATCAACCGCGCTCCAGCCAAGACACAGGCAGCGCTGCTCGAGGTAATGCAAGAGCAGCAGGTCACGATCGATGGTGAATCACTTCCTGTTGCTCCGCCTTTCATGTGCTTTGCGACGCAGAACCCGATCGAGCAAGAGGGGACTTACCCGCTTCCCGAGGCCCAACTGGATCGCTTTTTGATTAAGGTGGTGATCGATTATCCCACGCTCGAAGATGAACTTAGAGTTGTCTCGGAGGTCACCGCTCAAGCGGGTGGAAAAGGAGTCGATCCTAAACGTGTTGAGCAGGTCTGTGATTCACAGATTATCATTGAAGCGCAGCGTCTCACGGCTTTGGTGAAAGTGGTGCCAGAAGTGATTGATTACGCGATCCGCCTGACCCGCTACACTCGTGAAGCTCCCGGTTTCAGCTTGGGGGCTGGAACTCGAGGTGCGATCAGTCTGGTGCAGCTTGCCAAATCCTATGCGGTCATCGCTGGGCGCGATTATGTCATTCCTGATGATGTGAAGCGCGCGACGCTCCCAGTCTTCCGTCACCGCGTGCAGGTGGCTCCAGAAGTCGCGATCAGCGGGCAGAATGTCGATGATCTTTTGATCAAGGCGCTGGAAAGTGTCGAAGCTCCGCGAACTTAGAATATGCCGTTGCGTCCTACAAAGTGGCTTGTGCGCCTCCTGATCCTCTGGACTCTATTGGGTCTGGTTGTTGTCTTTAGGGCACCCGCTTTTCCGGCGTGGAAGCTAATGGCGGCTATTTTGAGCGGGGTTGCTTTGTTCGATGCACTCGTTGTGTTGACTGCGAAGAAGCCTCATGCTGAGCGGACTTTGCCCGGACGTTTTGCGGTCGGTGTCGAGGGAGATGTGACGGTTCGCCTCTTCAATAAAAGTGGACGAGCGATTCATCTTTCGATGTTTGATGGAGTTCCGGAGGCGAGCGATTGTAAACTTCTTCCCTGGACCGGATGGGTTAAGAAGGGCGGGTATCTCGATGTGACTTATCCCGTTGCTCTCAATGAGCGTGGAGAAACCACTTTTGGAAAAGTGCATGTTTTGGAAAGCTCGCTTCTCCATCTCTGGTCGCGGAATTCGCTCATCGGCGAGGAGGGGGCGACGAAGGTCTATCCTAACTATCAGCCGGTTCTCAGTTATGCCCTTTTGGCAATGGCGCATCGACAGGAGCAAAGTGGTATCGTGCGGAAAAATCGAGCAGGTCTCAGTCGCGACTTTCACCAACTTCGTGATTACCAGCAGGGAGATTCTTTGGCGCAGATCGATTGGAAAGCGTCCTCTAAACGACAGACACTCATTAGTCGCGACTTCCAAGAACAGCGTGATCAATCGGTCATTCTTATGCTCGATTGTGGCCGCCGGATGCGCACGCTCGATGGTGAAATTTCTCAGTTCGATCACTGTCTCAACTCGATGCTTCTTCTGAGCTATATTGCTCTTCGTCAGGGAGATAACGTCGGCGTGCTAAGCTTCGGAGGAACGGACCGCTGGCTTGCTCCGGTGAAAGGGGCTGATTCCATGACGACGGTGCTGAACCATCTCTACGATTACGAGACGGCGCCTTTTCCAAGTGACTTTAGCGAAGCAGCTGAGCGACTTTTGAGTCATCAAAAGCGCCGTGCTTTGGTAGTGATCCTGACAAATTTACGAGGGGAAGATAGCAGTGAACTCAGCGAGCCACTGAGGAGACTTCGTCAAAAACATCCTGTTGTATTGGCAAGTTTGCGAGAAGAGGGAATCGGAGATCTTCTCGATAAAAAGGTGCAAAATTTTGACGATGCCTTGGGCTATCTCGGAGCCGAGGATTACGCCAAAGAGCGAGAGATGACTCTGTCCCGTCTCAGGGGCGAGGGGATTGTGACCCTCGATGCGAGAGCAAAAAATTTCCCCGTGGCGCTCGCGAATTGCTATCTCGATACTCGTGAGATAATTTAGGTCGGCTTGCTAACCAATGAGTTTTCGGAAAGCTTCTTCGTCGATGATTTCGACCTTAAGGGACTCCGCTTTCGTTCGCTTCGATCCACCGCCATCGCCAGCGAGGAGGTAGTCAGTCTTGGCTGAGATGGAGCCAGAGACTTTTCCGCCTTTTGCTTCGATGAGTTTCTTAAATTCAGATCTAGGAGTGGAAAGAGAACCAGTGAGGACGAAAGTTTTTCCCACGAATGGGAATTCCTCAGAGGCTTCAGTTTGGGGACGCGGGGCGAAGTTGTCGGAGACTGGGTCGATCCCGAGATTGGTAAGTTTGGTGAGAACTGTCTGGCCGGCTTCGGAAAGGAAGAAGGTCAGGAGACTCTGCGCTGCGACGGGACCGAGGCTGTCATCGATCTGGAACTCGGCGAGCCTTGGATGGTTTTCCTTTTTTCGCTTCGATTTTGAGAGTTCTTCAAAGTAGGGTAGACCTGCGAGATAGGATATGATGGGGGAGTTAGGAATCGCAGAGAGTCTTTCGTGGAGGCGGGCGAGTTCCTTAGATGAGGATTCGCCGATATGGGAAATGCCCATCGCGAAGAGCCAGCGGGAAAGCGGCATTTCTTCCTTCGCTCGCTGGATTGAAGTCAAAAGAGTGGTGGCGCGCTTTTCGCCAAAGCGGCGCTCTTTGGAAATTGCGACTCCGTTGTCGGACTTGGCCGGATCGAGCATGAGGCCCGCGAGATCGAATTCCGTGAGGGTGAAAAGATCGAGGGGGGAAGAGGCGAGTCCAGTTTCGACAAGCTTGATCGCAACTGACTCGCCGAGGCCATCGAGATCGAGAGCCTTGCGCTGTGCGAAGTGCTTGATACGGGTGACGGCCTGCGCGGGGCAAGCAAAGTTGGTGCATCGCCATGCGACAAAGCCTTCTTCGCTTTCGATAGGCCCATGGCAAGAAGGGCACTGGTGATTGAGAATCGAAGGGAGATCGTAGGGCTGTGCTGAAGCGGGCCTCTTGGCCATGACAACCTGCACGATCGAGGGAATGATTTCACCCGCTTTCTCGATGAGCACGGTATCGCCGATGCGGACATCTTTGCGCTCGATCTCCTCCTGGTTGTGAAGAGTGGCTCGAGAAACAGTGGTTCCTGAAACAAAGGCGGGCTGAAGTTCGGCGACGGGCGTGAGGACGCCAGTGCGGCCGACTTGGATCGTGATTGCCTTGAGGAGGGTTTCTTTTTGCTCGGGCGGATACTTAAAGGCCGCCGCCCAGCGAGGAGCACGCGAAGTGAATCCGAGAGTTTCGCGCTGCCCGAAATCAACAACCTTGATGACCGCTCCATCGGTTCCGTGACCGAGATGATGGCGCTTTTCATCAAGCTCCTGGATCGCCTTTAAAATCCCTTCCAGAGAGTCGGTTTCCCAGATCGGAGCATTCCGTCGGATGCCGAAGCCGTCCAGAAGATGATGGAAGTCTTTCTCAGATTCCATCTCTGCTCCTTGGTGATCGCCCAGCCCGTGAGCGAGGAACTCGAGAGGACGTTTTGCGACTTCCTTTGGATCAAGTAGCTTGAGAGTTCCAGCGGTGGCATTGCGTGGATTAGCGAAAGTCTGGAGCCCAGATTCTTCCCGCTGCTCGTTCAGTTTTGCGAAGCCTTCGGAGGGCATGAAAATTTCCCCGCGCACTTCGAAAAGTTCGGGGACTCGTTCGCCTGAAAGTGTGAGGGGGATCGAGCGGATGGTGCGGACATTGGTGGTGATATCATCACCGGAAGTGCCATCGCCACGGGTGAGCGCGTAGTCGAGTTTTCCTTCGCGGTAGACGAGCGAGCAGGCCACGCCATCGATCTTTGGCTCCACTGTGAGAGTGATTTTCTCGTTGGGTAGTGCCTTTTCAAGGCGGTCATAAAAGGCGATCACTTCGGCTTCCTCGAAGACGTCATCGATCGAAAGCATCGGTAAAAGATGCGGGCGGGTGACGAAGGAATCGAGCGGAGCGCCCCCGACACGGAGGGTCGGAGAATTGGTATCATGATATTCCGGGTTCGCTTTTTCGAGGTCTTCTAACTCACGAAAGAGCCGATCATATTCAGCATCGCTGATCTCGGAAGTGCCATCTTGGTAGTAGAGTTTATTGTGGCGTTCGAGTGTCGCGCGGAGTTCTAGGATTCGAGCTTCAAAGATCACGCCGGAATCTAGCTTTCCTCTCTGGCGGGTGGAAGCAGAACCCGATGAACTTTTTTAAATACTAGGGCCCCGGAAAGCGCCCCGAGAGTATCAGCGCTCCAGTCGCCAGGATCATTACCTGTGCGATTTGCAAAGAATGATTGGTGGAACTCATCCCAAATACCGATGACGGAGAGAACAACGGTTACGGTTAGGATGATGCGACCCCAGCTGGGCTTCAGTTTTTTGAAAAATAGCGAAGCGGCAAAAAGTCCGCCACCTCCGAAGAAGTAGCCGAAGTGCACGACCTTATCGAAATGAGGAATATCGAAAGCGAAAGCTCCCGGTGGGTGAAATCTATCCCCGTGCGAAAGTAGGTTCAGGACAATGAACCAAAAGAGGAGACTGATAGCCCAAAAGCGGGCCGAGCGGTAGCGGTCGTGAAAGCGAATCATTTCTCTTCTTCAGCGTCACCACTGCGACGCATTTCCTCTTCCATTCTCTCGGCAAGCCACTGCTTCATCATCGACTGATAGTTCAGGAAGCGTGAGCGGGCGATGCGCTTGATGCGCGAAAGCATCCGCGGGTCGAAGCGCAGGGTGATCGTCGTCGACTCACGGGAGTCGGGCGAGTGGATCGAAGCGTTGATCAGGCGTGGGTCCAGCGAGTGCTTGGCCCAGAATGCGGATTCGTCCTCATCAGATTCAAACTCGGGGATCTCGGTCCATGCAGAAATAGTGGTCATCAGAAGGGGGAGTTATTTGATTTCGGCCAACTTGCGCTCGTAATAAGCGGATTCATCGGTGCTCATTTCACGAGCGGCGACCACGCGGGCCTTCTTGCCATCGCCCCAGAAGCTGAGGAAAAGTGAACGGTTGCCAATGGTGCAGCCGAGGAGATAGTAGCGGGTTTCGCCATCCTCACGATCAACATCGGGAAGCAAGCGAATCGCAAAAGGATCCTCAAAGATTTCCTCAATCTCGTGCGGCTTGATAAATTTGGTATCAACCGGGCTGTCGGTAAAATCGAGTTCCATGAAATTTAAGTTGTTTTAAATAAACACAGCGTAGGCCCTGTGAAAAGGCCAATCTGCTCGGTAAAAGGCTCTTAAACCTCAATTTCACCTTCAAAAACGAAGTCAGCAGGCCCAGTCATCGTGACGTTCGCAAATTTCTGGTCCTCTTGAGTCTCAAATCCGATGCTGATATCGTCTCCGCCTCGCACCGTCACCTTGATGGGTGAGGGGGCTCCGGTGAGGAGATGGTGAATGAGCGCGCATGCCGTAATCCCGGTGCCACAAGCAAGCGTCTCACCTTCCACTCCACGTTCGTATGTGCGTACGAGAAGATGCTGGGGAGAAAGGAGCTGCACGAAGTTCGCATTCGTGCCGCTCGGCTCGTAATGCCCGTGATAGCGGATGGCGGCGCCATTCTTCACGATCTCGGTAGCTTCCACGTCTTCGACAAAAGCGACCGCATGAGGCACGCCGGTATTGAGATTGTGGACCGGCACTCCGAGCGTATCGATTGCCACGGGAGACTCGATCTCGAGACCGAAGGGCTCAGACATCTCGATGAGGACTTCCTCGCCGATCATTTCCGCGCGCAAAGTCCCGGCGATCGTTTCAAAAGTCAGCTCGCTCCTGTCACCATCGAGTAGGCGGGAGACGTAGCGGCCGAAGCAGCGTGCGCCATTTCCACACATCTCCGCTTCGCCGCCATCGGCATTGTAGTAGCGGAACTTCACGTCTGCTCCTTTTTCGGCGGGTTCTACCGCGAGGAGTCCATCGGCTCCCACCCCGCGATGACGATCGCAGAGCTTCTCGATCTGCGCGCCGGAGAGCGAGCGATCAAACCCGAGGTTGTCGATGACCACGAAGTCGTTTCCGGCTCCGTTCATCTTGGTGAAATTCAGCGTCATGAGGGATAGATCGTTTGAAATGAGGACTTTCGCAAGTCGGATTTAAGCCTTGTGAGTGGCCTCTATTAGAGGGGTCACGAAGTCGAGAAGCTTGTTCACGACATCGGGCGAATCTGCATTCAGCTCGATCGTCTTCACGATGGCCGATCCCACAATCACGCCGTCCGCCTTTTCCGCCACCATCGCGGCGTGTTCCGGATTGCTGATTCCAAAGCCGACGCAAATCGGCGTCTCGGTATGGGCTTTAATGCTCGCTACGAGTTCGCCGATTGTCTCGGAAGGCGCGGAATGTCCTCCTGTAACGCCCGTTCGGGAGAGGGCGTAAATGAAGCCCTGCGAAGACTTAGCGAGCGTCTCTTGGCGATCATCGGGAGTTGTCGGGGCGATGAGATTGATGTGATGAAGCCCTTCGCCTTTTGCAAAGTCAGCATTGGTGGCTGCTTCTGAAGGTGGAAGATCAAGAAGGAGAATGCCATCGGCACCCGCTGCCGCAGCATCGGTATGGAACTTCTCATAACCGTAGGCGTAGATCGGATTCAGGTAGGTAAAGAGCACCAGCGGAGTTTCGTGAGTCTCGCGGAAGGCGCGGATGAGATCGAGAATCCTCGGCGTGCTCATCCCGGCTTTCAGCGCGCGGTAGGCCGCCAATTGGTTCACGATTCCGTCTGCCATCGGGTCGGAAAAGGGGACTCCTAGCTCGATAATATCCGCTCCAGCATCCGCAAGCGCCTTGAGAATCTCCAGCGAGCGATCAAAGTTCGGATCACCGCCGCAGACGTAGGCGACGAAGGCTTTGGTGGAAGACTCCCGGAGTTGAGCAAAAGTGGTATCGATGCGATTAGCCATGACTTCCCGAGAACTTGCCGAGAGTTCAAGGAAGAGACAAGCCCAATAGGGGAGAAGCGGTCTCCAAGGCCTGCGGAGCTGGCTTTTAGCAATTAGCTCTTAGCCATTAGCTTCCCCGCCCACTGCAAAGGGCTAAAAGCAAATCGCTAACAACTCGAAGCTCAAATTCCGCATACCCCAAAATCTTGTTCATTCCCCACAAACCCGCTATCATCCTAGAATCATGCGCGCCCGACTCATCAAGGACTTCCGTTTCGAAGCTGCCCACACTTTGCCCAGTCTTCCCGAAGACCATAAGTGTCGGCAGATGCACGGACATAGCTTCAAGGTCGAGATCCACGTCGAGGGCGAAGTCGATATGACCGTCGGCTGGGTCTACGATCACAAGCGCATTTCTCAGGCCATGAATCCACTCCTCGAAATGATGGATCATTCTTACCTCAATGACATTGAGGGGCTCGAAAGCCCCACCATTGAGATCATGGCGGGCTGGTTTTGGAAAAAACTCGCTCCCGACCTTCCCGGCCTCTGCGAGATCGTCATCTACGAAACTCCGACTGCCCGCTGCTCGTTTAAGGGCGAATTCTAAGCTCGTGACGAAAGGTGATTGTCATTTATCCAATCCTGCCTTAACCAATCCCTGTAATGAAATTTCTTCCTTTCGTTTTTTCCCTTCTTGTCTTCGGTCTCAGCTCCTGTGAACGTCACGATTGGGAGTCGAAGCCCGGCAAGCCCGGCACTGAAGAGCTCTTTAAGCACGCACCTGTCGAAAAAGACGGCGGAGAGCACAAAGAAGAGTCCCACTAGTCGCTTGCGGCGCGATGACAGTTCGCGCCCACAAGACTTCCAATGACAGCGCCCCGGTGGCAGCTGTCTCCGCCCACTCTGGCATTTGCGAGAATCGCGGCGTTTAGGTCATCGTGGTATTTCCACGCGAGATAGAGCGCAGCCGGGAAGGCCTGATCGATATAGCAAGCTGGGCTTAAAATTGTGCCGATAATGACTCGATCGGGTCGTTTCTCCCAGCCCGTCGCTTTTCGGGTAGAGAACCAATCGCCCGCCGCGTTCATGAGTGCTTCGCGCAGAGGTGTGCCATCTGCGATCAGCCGAAGGAGGCGCGTGAGACAATCCGCCGCGCGCAGGACATTCGAGTGCCGATGAGTGAGAGCGACGTGCTCTTTCACGATCGCTTTGATTTCATCAATGGGGAACTCGGGGAGGGCTGCTACGAGCGCAGGAACCTGAGCGAGGCCGCCGATATGCTCGTCCTTGATACCGCACTTCTCTGGGGCCTTACCCGCAGCATAGCGCTTGAAGAAGCCGCGATGATATTCCTCCAGATAAGTGTCACGGTGCCAATCGGGAGTGAGCATCGCATGGATGTAGAGTTCGAGCCACGCGGCTGCATCATACTTTCCGTCCGAGCTGATCTGTTGGTGAAGCGCCCGGGCGAGCTGGAAATTTGCGGTGTTATCGCCTGCCTTGAGTTGCTGGTGGTAGTGGACGCCCCGCACTCCCCAAAAAGGTGCCTGATCGTGGAGAATGTCATCCTTTGAACAGGTGACCTCATATTCCGAGCGCCAGAAGATGCTATCAGGGTGCTGAGGGAGCGGATCTTGGGTGCCATCGAGAATCGGATAGTCGCGGTCCAGTGCATCCCGATCATAATACCAGTGCACGGGCAGCGCTAAGGCATCCGCTCTGAGAGATCCGAGATATCCAGCTTGCACAGAATTCATGCAAGATCGCTAAGGCCGGAATCCGAGATGACAAATGGGATCGTAGGATAGCCATCTCGGCTGTCTTGGGTTGGCGGGGAAATTGCGAGCTCATAGAGCGCCGCTACAGTTGGGAAGACAGGCGGGACGCCTATCCTACGCCCTGTTCAGCGTCACGACGCACTCGAGGTGTCTTGTCTGGGGGAAGAGGTCGAAGGGCTGGATCTTTCCGATCTTGTAGCCGTTTTCGAGAAAGCTCTTGAGGTCCCGCATCTGGGTGGAGGGGTTGCAAGAGATGTAGACCACTTTGCTGGGGCCGTAGTGGAAGAGCTGGGTGAGGAAGTCTTCGCTGCAGCCCTTGCGCGGGGGGTCGATGATGACGGAGGTTTCCTTTGCCTTGAACTTGATGTCGGCGAAGAGTTTTTCGGCGGAGGCTCCGATGAACTCGGCGTTCTCGATACCATTGGTCTTGGCATTCCGGCGGGCCCAGTCGGCCGAGGTTTCGGCAAGCTCGATGCCGACGACTTTTTCAAAGTTCTTGGCGAGGCTGAGGGCGAACAGTCCGGAGCCGCAGTAGGCATCGAGGAGGTAGCGCTGGCCTTCTCCGGCGGCTTCTTCTGCAGCGTAGGCGGTGAAGGCGGGGAGGATGAAGGGATTGTTCTGGAAGAAGTCTCCGGCGAGGAAGTTGAACTTAAGGTCGCCGACTTGTTCGGAGACGGGGTTCCGGTGGTTGGTCTCTACGCGGCCATCGGTCGCGCGGAGGAGGAGGGTGGACCCTTTTTTATAGGAGCTGGCATTGTCTCGGACTTCCTTGCGGGCACGGGAGAGGTCGGCATTGATCTCATCCATCGCGATGGGGCAATGGGGGACATCGAGAATGAGCGAGCGTCGGTTGTGCTGGAGGAAGCCGATGGGGTTGGGCTTGCCGTGTTGGGGCTTTTGAAAATGGGGGGTGATTTTTGAGCGGTAGCCCCATTCTTTTGTCGAGGGAATGGCGGGTTCTACGGGCGCATCGATCCCGACCATGCGTGGGAGGAGTTCCGCGACTTGACGGGTCTTCCACTCGAGCTGCTTGGGGTAACTGAGGTGCTGATATTGGCAGCCTCCGCAGTTGCCGAAGAGGTGGCACTTTGGCTCGACGCGGTCGGGTGAGGCTTCGAGGATGTCTACGAGATCGCCGTGCGAGCAATTGCCCTCGTTTCGCCAGATGCGGGCGGTGACTTTTTCGCCGGGGAGAGTGAAGGGGACGAAGACGACCCAATCATTGGGCTTGGCGATGCCTGCTCCGAGATTGGAGAGGGAGACGATCTCGAGTTCCACGATCTGGTGGAACCCATAGGGATCGGCCTTGAACTTTTTCGGAGGAGAGACGGTGGACATCGCTTAATTCGTCTTTGGCTCGGGGAGCTGGGGGCTCGGGAGAGGGGGGGCGACATTGATGACGCTGCCTTCGTCAGGAGCATCCTCCTTCTTCACGGCGGGACCGGTGACGGTTTTGGTGGTCTCAGCGGTGATGAGTTCCTTGGTGGTGTCAGGATCGGCAAAATCGAGGGGCTCAGGTTCAGGGACGGATGGGAGTGTTTCGCTAATAATAGGAAGCGGATTTTTGAGAGCCTCCGCTGCGGCAGCGGCTTTTCGGGCGGCGGCCGCTTCGGCATCGGCCTTCGCTTTTGCTGCTGCTTTCTCTGACTCCAGCGCACAGGAAGAGCAGGTGAGGAGGGTGAGCGCGGCAAGAAGGGCTGCCGTGAGGAATTTACGAATCGTCATGGTGTGTGGAAGGAGATTGAAAGGAAGTGGGGGCGCTGACAATGCGGAATCGTGGGAATCACTTCTGCTTTTTGAGCCAGGCGGTGATGTCAGAAATAACTCGTTCGCTCTCGTGATCGAAGAAAAGGAGATGATAGCTCTCGGGGTAGAACCTGCGTGTGACCTCAGCGGGATGGGGGAGACGGGAGGCGAATTTTTCAACGTCTTTGGGCTCTGAAAAGACGTCCTTACCTCCGTGAAGAAGGAGGACTGGGAGATCGAGCTTTCGGCCAGCGCTGCCTGCCTTGCTGATCATGTCACCGAGGGTGGAGAGGAGACGAAGGGTGTGCCTCTCAACGTGGTAGGAATTTTGTGTGGCTTGATCCTCGTGAACGACGCCCTTCACCACTTCGACTTCCTTTTGACCGGAGAGTCCCTCCAGTGAGACGCGGTAGCTGGGCATGAGCTTGGCTAGAAAATGGGTGAGCTTTTCCTTCCACGAAGGGAAGTCGCCACGGATTGCGACGATGGGCGAGGAAAGGATGAGGGCGTCGCAGTGGTTCCGCGGGTCATCGGTAGCGGCGTAAGCATGGAGGGCGATGAGGGAGCCCATGCTCTCGCCGCACCAGACGATTTTGGCTTTAGGATGTTTCTCCCTGATCAGCCGGGTGAAGCTGTAGAGATCTCGGAACCACTCGCTGCGATGACAGATGTCACCTTGGCGGGAAATGATGGGCTCGTTTCCCTGTCCACGGGTCTCGGCGGCATAAACGGCGGTGCGGGGGAGATCGGTGAGGAGATGCTCGGCAAGGGGTCGATAATCGGAGGCTGCTCCGGAGATTCCATGGACGGCGATCACGACGAGCTCAGGCTCGCTTTTAGGTGTCCACTCGGTGAAGGGGAGCACGTCACCATCGAAGCTGTGCAGGGATTTTTTTTCGAGTCGAATGGAGTCAGGCACGGCGAGCGATGAGGTGCAGTGAGCGAGGAGAAAACAAGATGCCAGCGCGGAAAGAGGGCGGAGCAAGCGCGTCAGCATTCGTGGATTGTGGAGGCTGGGCTGGATGATGAACACTGAAAAATTTGAACGGAATGGCGCTTCGGTTGTTCTTAGAGAGCGAGACCTTGTCTTTGTTTTATGATTAAAAAATTCCTCTTCGCGCTCTTTCTCTTGTCGATCACTTCTGCCTCCGCCGTCATTCAAACTGGGGATGTGTTGATTCTCAGTATTAAGGGGGTTCCTGTTTCTGAAAAAGGAACCATCGAAGGTGAATACGTGGTGGGGAAAGACGGCCAGATCAAAGTGCCTCTCGCAGATGTCATGGTGAAGGCCCGGGGTCTGGAGCATGAGCAGCTCGCACGCTCGGTGGAGAATGCTTTTAAAAAGGCGGGAATTTATAGCCGCCCGTATCCGAGAAATCGTGAGCGTCGGGGGCCGGGTTCGCCGGTCTGGACCGATTCCTTTTCGTCCTGGGATGACTCTTCTGCAGGCGATTCAAGCGGCGGGTGATCTGGATCAATTCGGGACGAAGAAGCGGATCTTTTTGACTAGAGGCAAGCAGGCTTGGAAGCTGGATCTTCGGAAAAAGGAAGCTCAGCAATTCAAGCTCAAGGCGGAGGACACGATCGTGGTCGATCAGAAGGGGGCATTTGAGCGGGAGTAAACTGAGAGCAGATTTGTTTCTAGCCTAAAGAGGTATTTGCAACCTAGCTTTTCCCGTAGCCCCGAAGTGGGCTCCGCATGATAGCCCGGGGTGAAACCCAGGGTAACCCGATTCATCAATTCACACGTTCTGAAGGAACGCTGTATTTTGTGGAATGGGTAATCCGTGCTGAAGCGCCATCGATGCGCCGTTCCTTCAGAACGGGGTCATTGTGCGGTTGCTATTTCCGCGGTTGCACCCCGGGCTGAAATGCGGAACCCCGTTGGGGTGGGGCCAATTAAAAGAGGGAGTCGGCGATGGATACAACCTCGGTTAGGGTTGGGGGATTTTGCAGGATGATTCCTAGCGTAGCCTGCGGCAACCCCAGTTTTAATAACGAAACCGATTTAGGCTATTTTTGGTTACTTCGCCTTGAGCTTATCAAGGCTCGCTCGGTATTCTGGGATCTGCTTGATCGCGTCGGGGGTGCCGATGCCTTGGAGGGCGGCGATTACTTTTTCAGTCGCGGAGATTTTGCGGTCGCGCTCTTTGGCGTAAAGACTCTCTACCACGACATAGTGACGGAGGGCTTCTTGGGGCTTCTTGGCGGCCATGTCGATGTCTCCTGCATGCATGCGGAGGTCGAGATTGAGTTCGCCTTTGGGATGGAGGTCCAAAGCGTCGGAGGCGGCTTGGCGGGCGTCGTTGAATTGCTTGAGATCGGTGTGGGCGAGAGACTTTTGGAAAAGAGTCTCAGCCTTGCGATAGGGATGGGTTTCGAGCTTGAGTCGCTCGTCAGCGGCGCGGAGAGCTTCGGCGGGGTGGCCGGTTTCGAGCGCGGTGTCGGAGTAGAGTTTCCACATGAGCGGAGTGGCATCCTTCGGGTCCTTCAGGCTGTGATTTAAGAAGGGCCAGGCGCGGGCGTGTTCGCCTTTCTTTGCGAGGGTTGCGCCGAGCCAGCGGACAATGGGTTGGGGGGCTTTCGCCTTGGGGTCGGATTTTCTGAGAAGATTGATTTCTTTTTCCAGCGTGACGAGGTCCTCGGATTGGTAGGCGGCGCGGATGAGAAGCGGGCCAACTTTTGACGCGAAGTCTTGCGGGAACATCTCGCGAGCCTTGCGGAGCTGGGGGACGGCGCGGTCGTGTTTTTTCTGACTGAAGTCTTCCCAACCAAGCCAGAAGTGGGCGGCGGCCTTGACCTTAGGCGAGATGCCAGAGATGGTGAGGATGCGCTGCTGGATTGCGATGAAGCGGATATTGTCTTTTTTCTCCTGATAGATTCCACCGAGGCGCTGGAGAATGGCGGACTGGAGCTTGGGGTCTTTGGTGGCGTCGAGAACAGCTTCGTAATCGATGAGTGCTTCGTCATCGCGCTTTAGCTTAGAGAGGATCTCAGCACGCTCGAGACGAAGAGGGATGACGCGCTTGTGTGAGGGGTAGGTTTTTTGAAAAAGGGCGATGGCATCAAGCGACTTCTCGTCCTGCTTGGTGGCAAGGTAGCTCTTGGTGAGGTGGTAGCTGACACCGAGGCGATTGCTGGGGTCGATGAGGGCGAGATCAAGGATCTCATAGTGAGCGATGGCTCTGGGGTAGTCTTTGCGCTCGTAGTAATTCGTGGCGAGAAGGAGGCGGGCGGATTGATAGCGCTTGTCAGCCGCGCGCTCGGCGGCGTAGCGCTTGAGGAAGATTTCGGCATCGCGGGCGAAGGAATTTTTTCCGGCTTCGTGATCGCGGACGAGGACGCGGTAGGTGGCTTGGAAGCCGGTGTCGCTCTCGGGTGCGAGGCGAGAGATTTCCTCATAGAGCTTGATGACGCGATTTTTCATACCGAGCGCTTCGTAGGACTTGCTCGCCATGATAAGGCGTTGGAGATGCGTTTGAGGTTTGAGATCAAAGCGACCTTTTTCAAAGACGGTGATGACTTGGTCAAATTCCTTGGCCTCGTAGTGGAGGTTCATGAGGGTGAACTGGGTCTGGCCGCGCCATTTCTTGAGGCCGGCGTGGGCGAAGGCTTTTTCGAACCAGATGAGCGATTGTTTTTTGTCGCCCACTTGCTGAGCGCAAAGAGCAGCTTGCAGGGTGGCATCGGAGGAGACGTCGCCTTTTTTCGACTGAGCGAGTTCCCCAAAAAGGGGGAAGGCACGGCGGTAGTCCTTGGCCTGTTGATAAAGGCGGGCTTGGGCGAGCTTGGCAGTCTCCTGGTAGGGGCTGCCTTTATCGGAAAGGATGGCGGCGAGCGAAGATTTGATCTGGAGCGTGTCTTCGAGATTATTGAAACAAAGGAAGCGACGATAGATCGACTCGTGGCGGACTTTTTCCTGATTGGTGCTCTTTGCTAAAATGGCGAACCACTTGGCGGCTTCGGCCCATTTTTTATTCTCGTAGTCATCCGAGGCGAGAAAGAGGGCGGAACCAGCGACAAATTTGCCCTTGGTCCAGCGAGTTGCGATGGTCTCGAAGCACTGACGACTCGCTTTTTCTTCACCGATCTGACGATAGGTGAGGGCGAGGAAATACCAGGCATCGAGTGATTTTTCGTCTTGTGGGAACGCACGGAGAAAGCGGTCGAACTTACCGGCAGCGAGTCGGTAATCGCGGTCTTTTTTAGCGGCGTCCTTCGTCTCGGCTGCGCTGTTATAATAAAGAGTAGCAATATCGAAGAGATCTCGCGATGGCTTCACGGTCAGTGGGGCCGGTGGCTCGACGACCGGAGGAAGAGAGTCAGGGTCCTGCGCCAGCGCCGAGGGGGCGATGGCGAAAAAAAGTGCGATAAGATTAAGAACAGCGATGCAATATTTCATCGGGAGGGGAGAATGATCTGCTGAAAAAGCGACGCCAGAAAGGGCTTTTTCCTATTGTTTTGGAGCGTCGCGGCTGGCGAAGCGGATATTCCAGATGCCCGCCTTGAGGACTTCGTCCATCACTTCGGTCATGGTTTGCCAAGAAGTCTCGGCATCACCGCGAAGTCTGACGGGTTGCTGATCGGCGCTTCCCTGACCCGCGGTCTCTGCTGCGGCTACGATGCGCTCAAGTTTCTCGCGGAGTTCCTCCTTGGTGTAAGTTTCCCCGCTGATGGTAATCCCACCTTCTTGGGTGATATTAATGATGATCTCATTCGCAACCCGGGCGACCTGCGAACCTTCGGTCGAGGTGGGAACGGCGACTTGGCTGTCCTTTTCCTGCTCCGTGATCTGGTAGGTGACGAGGAAGAAGATGAGAAGAAGGAAGACGATATCAATCATCGGTGCGAGCTGGAAGCTGACCGGTGGTTGGGAGACGTCGCGAATGCGCATGGCTTTGTAGGAAAGAGTGATGTTGCCTAGCCGCGCATTCCCGGAGGGGCTGGCGCGGCGGCATAGTCATCGGCGAGAGGCTGGCTCTCGGTGATATTCTGGCGGGGCTGCTGCATCTGCCCACCGACTAAAGCGAGGATGTGTGTCCCGGCTGCTTCGAGTTCCGCGATGTGGCGCTGAACCTTGCCACGGAAGTAAGAGTAAAAGGCCATCGCGAAAATACTGATGATGAGTCCGACGGCGGTCGTGATCAATGCCTCCCAGATTCCCTCAGCAAGCTGAAGCTGCTTGAGGCCTTCGTTTTTGCCTTCGGCGATTTCGATGAAGGATTTGATCATTCCAATCACCGTTCCGAGGAGTCCGACCATGGGAGCGATTCCGCCGATATCTGCGAGGTAGCTGATGCGCTGGGTCATAACGCCGCCTTGGCGGGAACCCTCAGCTTCCGCGACCTCGCGAATGTCAGTTTGGGTCGCGGTGGGATTCTTGGTCATGAAATCGAGCGCCTTCTGGGTTACGCGTGCGACAAGCTCACTTCGACGCTGGCAGTATGTCACAAGCCCGAGGTAGTCGCGCTTGCGGATCATGGCCTCGGCGTTGTTCATGAATCTATTCGTCACCACCGCACCTCGACGCAGGGTCATGAAGTAGAGAAGGATGAGCACAAAAGTGAAGACCGAGAGGACTCCGAGTGCGATCATGGTGTAGCCGCCTTTTGAGAGAAGGGTGACGATATTGAGGTCCTCCAAGCCATTAGTCTCGGCGCCAAAGGCCAAGGTGGGCATCAAGAGAAGGAAGAGAAAAAGAAAGGGGGCTTTCATTTAGTTTGAAAATGGTAGCCGCTCAGGCTCAGGGTGCAAGCGCTCTGAAAACAGCAGTTGTCTAAGAAAGTCGGGGCGATTACGTTTTATTGCGCTAGAATCTTCCAAGAAATGTCACACCTGCCCGCTCTTCGTGCCCGTCTCTCACAAGTTTCCCGTGAGCCGGGCATCTACTTGATGAAGGACCGCTTGGGCTCGATCATCTACGTGGGGAAGGCGAAAAATCTCCGGAACCGGCTTCGTTCCTACTTTTTGCCCTCCGGGAAAAAGCGGGCAGATCTTAAGACGCGCGCACTCATCGACTCCATCTGCGACTTCGAAATCCACGAAGTAAGGAATGAAGAAGAGGCTCTCTTGCTCGAGGTGAAACTCATCAAGCAATACCGCCCGCGCTACAATATCAGCCTCCGCGATGATAAGCGCTTTTACCTCGCGAAGGTGAATTTCAATGATCGCTGGCCGAAATTTAGCACGACGAGACTCAAGAAAGAGGATGGCGCGCGCTATTTCGGTCCCTTTGCGCACGCGACTGCGATCGTGGGAATGGTGGCGTGGCTGAATCGCGAATTCGGTCTACGGAGTTGTCGGCCACGGAATCCCGGTGAGCGAGACTACAAGCACTGCAATGCCGACATCATCCGCAACTGCACCGCACCCTGTGTCGAAAAAATTACCCACGAAGCCTATCTCGAAAATGTGGAGCAGGCTTGTGATTTACTGAGTGGAAAAGGGAAGCGCGAGAGGCTGAAGTCACTCCGAGAGGAAATGGCGCAAGCCGCTGAGGATCTCGACTTCGAACAGGCGGGTCGTCTCCGCGATGTCATCTCGAATATCGAGAAAGCGCTCATCCCGACTCGTCAGTTTAGTCGTGGACGAGGAGTGCCCAGCACCGTTAAACCAGTCGAAGATCTCGCGGAGTTGGGCGAATGGTTAGGCCTTGATCGTCCGCCGACCTTGATGGAGTGCTTCGATATTTCGAACATCTCAAACACGCACAACGTGGCTTCGATGGTGCGCTTCCGGGACGGGCTGCCGGACAATCAGAACTACCGCCGCTACCGCATCAAGACGGTGGAGGGGCAGGATGACTTTGCTAGTATGGCCGAGGTGGTGCGCCGTCGTTATGGTCGCATTTTGCAAGAAAACATGACGGCCAATCCCGAGGTCGCTTCTGAATCACAAGAGTCTCCCGTGGAAGTTCTTCGGCGTCTTTCAGCGGAAGGGAAGAGTCCGATCACTCTGCCGGACCTCGTCATTGTCGATGGTGGAAAAGGTCAGCTCAGTGCCGCGGTCGCCGAACTTCAGCGGCTCGGCCTCCACGGACTTCCCATCGTGGGACTAGCGAAGCAGCGTGAGGAAATTTTTCAGCCCGGCGTGAGCGAACCCATCACGATCCCGCATGATCTCGGCGCGCTCAAGCTCATGCAGCGCATCCGAGATGAGGCGCACCGCTTTGCCAATGGTTACAACGAACTCCTGCTGCGGAAGCGCATGAAGGAGAGTCGTCTCGACGATTGTCCTGGAATCTCTCCGGCGAAGAAGAAACTCCTTTTGGCAAAGTTCGGCTCGGTCAAGAGGCTCTCGAAAGCGACTCCCGAAAAAATATCCGAGATCCCAGGGATCTCGGCCAAATTTGCTGAAACTGTGCTCGAGTTTCTCCGCTAGGAGATCTCTACAAGGTCACCCCAGTCGCCTTTGTGACACCGGGAATTGCGCGGATTACGGCCATCGTGTCGCCATCGAGAGGCGAATCGAGCTCGATGATCGTGAGGGCATTTCCGGCCTTCTTATTTCTTGCTAGCGAGAGGTTTGCGATGTTCGCCTCAGCATTACCAAGCGTCGTTCCTACCGCGCCGACGATTCCCGGGCGGTCGTCATTGAGGACGATGAGGAAGTTTCCTGCGATGTTCGTATCGACGTAAAGTTTATTGATTTCCACCACGCGTGGGGACTTGCCAATGACGGTTCCAGAGACGCGGAAGCGCTCGTCACCTTTGCCCAGTTCAACGACGAGAAGCTCGTTGTATTCCGTCTTCGCATTGATGGTGGACTCAGTGAGGTTAATCCCCATTTCCTTAGCCACTGCAGGTGCGTTGACAATGTTGACTTGTCCGTCACTGCGAGCTGCTTCGAGGAAAGCGGTAAGGGCGCTCCGCGAAATGAGAGCAGTGTCTTTTTTCGCGAGTGGTCCGTGGTAGGAGACGCGGAGTGAATCAGGGTTGGCAGGGCCGAGCTTGGCGAGCAGCTTGCCGAGTGCCTTGGCGATATCAAGATAAGGCCCCAGTTCATTGAGCGCGGCGGCATCGAGTGAGGGCATGTTGATCGCATTGCGAATCTCGCCCGTGGCGCAGAAATCACGGATTTGCTCAGCAACCTGAATGCCGACATTCTCCTGTGCTTCGTTCGTGGAGGCACCGAGGTGCGGGGTGAAAGCGATGTGCTTCTTCAGGGTGAAAAGCGGGTGGTCGGCAGACGGTGGCTCTTCCTCGAAAACATCGAGTCCACATCCGGCGATGTGGCCGGCGTCGATGGATGCTTTGAGAGCGACTTCATCGATCAGGCCACCACGTGCGCAGTTGATCACAAGAGCTCCCGGATTCATGAGAGCGAGGCGGTCTGCATTCAGGATGTGCTTGGTGTCCTCGGTCATTGGGACGTGGAGCGTGACGACATCGGCTCCGGTGAGAGCTTCGTCAGGAGTGGCGGCGAGCTTCACCTTCATCTCATCAGCGCGGGACTGCGTGAGGAAGGGATCATAAGCGACGATCTTCATATTGAAGGCCTGTGCGCGCTTGGCGAACTCCGAACCAATCCGGCCCATGCCGATGACAGCGAGAGTTTTGGCATTCAGCTCGATTCCTTGGTTGGCTTTACGGCCCGCCTTAAAATCACCAGAGACCACCGAAGCGTGACCAGGAGCGATGTTTCGTGCGGTGGCGCACATCAACGTGAAGGCGTGCTCGGCAGTAGAAATGGTGTTGCCAGTCGGCGTGTTCATTACGATCACGCCGTGCGAATTGGCAGCGTCACGGTCGATATTATCAACTCCGACGCCTGCGCGGCCTACGGCCTTGAGCTTGGTTGCAGCAGCGAGAACATCAGGGGTCACCTTGGTCTGGGAGCGGACCACCAGAGCATCGTAATCGCCGATGATGGCAATCAGTTCCTCTGGGGAGAGACCTACTTTGAAGTCTGCAGTGATGTCGGGATGAGCATTGAGAAGCTCAACACCTTTTTCGGAAATGGGGTCGGAGACCAGAACGCGGCTTGGCATAAGGACGAAGCGGTAGCGCAGAGATGGACATTACGCAAGAGTTGGCGCTTGAAAAGAGTGTGAGCCGTTTTTTGCAGCGCTACTTTAGTCTTGGCTCGGATGGGGGAGCGCCTAGCGTCAAGAAGAGCTGCGGTTTTGCAGATATCTCCATGAAACTGTCTCTCTGTCTCCTGATCCTACCATTTTTTGCGCTGGCTCAGTCCTTTCCGGATATTCCAACCATTCTGCAGAAGACGGACGCCTCTGATCCTGAGAATGAGAGCCATCGCTTGTTCTGGCGCACAGATCCCGGAGAGAGCTATCTTCTGACCGGATCCACTGATCTCCTCATCCGGTCCACGGAGGAGGGCTATCCTGCCGTCGCAGGTGGGCCACTCGATTTTTTCGATTTCACGCCTTCTTCTGACCCTGCTCAGAAATTCTACCGCGTCTTCCGGGAAGTCTTTTTAGCTATGATTTGAGTGAGGTCTCAGAGCCTGGTGATGGCGTTGGGACAAGTGGAGTAGGAGGTTTTACCGAAAATGGTTATGGTTTGCAGGACATGATTGGGAACGTCTGGGAGTGGTGCGGGGATTCGTATGATGTGAACTACTACAGTAATGATGGGAATCGGCGTGATTTGAAAGGCCCTGCAGCAGATTCAGGTCGCGTCGTGCGTGGCGGAGGCTGGAATCAGAATGCATTCTACGCACGCACTGCGGTTCGGCAGAGATACCCTCTGACCAAGCGATTGAATTTCATTGGCTTCCGCTTGGCGGTCAGCCAGTGAAGTTGCTCGTATGAAAATCGGCGGCTTGGTTGCTTCTCGAAGGAGTTGACTAAATAGGGCCGACTTGGAAGAGTCGCACCTTATGTGCGACAATCCTGATATGCGGAAATTTTCTTCGAAGGTTCTAGATGGCCCCGACCGTGCGCCCAGCCGCGCGATGCTTTACCCGGTTGGCTTTAATAAAGAGGACTTTAGTAAGCCTAAGGTGGGGGTTGCGTCGACTTGGAGCCAAGTCACTCCTTGCAACTTCCACATTGATGCGCTCGCCAAGGAATCGGCCAAAGGCGTCGATGCGGCTGGTGGAAAGTCTGTCATTTTTAATACCATCACCATTTCCGATGGAATCTCGATGGGCACGGAGGGAATGAAGTATTCTCTCGTAAGTCGCGAAGTGATCGCTGATTCGATCGAGACCGTTGTCGGCTGCGAAGGAATGGACGGCTACGTTGCGATCGGTGGTTGTGATAAAAATATGCCCGGCTGCATCATGGCGATGGCGCGCATGAATCGTCCATCTGTCTTCGTCTACGGCGGCACCATTTTGCCCGGCTGTGCCACGGTGAAAGGTAAGGAGAAAGATCTCGATATCGTCTCCGTCTTTGAAGCGGTTGGTAAGCACGCTAATGGCGAGTTTTCTGATGAAGAGCTTCAGACAATCGAGGAACAGGCCATCCCTGGACCGGGCTCTTGTGGTGGCATGTATACCGCAAACACGATGGCGAGCGCGATCGAAGCGCTCGGCATGAGTCTTCCTAACAGCTCGGCACAGACAGCGATTGGTGATGATAAAAAGCGCGACTCTTTTGACGCAGGCGCAGCTGTTCTTCATCTTCTTGAGCGCGGCATCACGCCACGGGACATCATGACCCGCGAGGCTTTTGAAAATGCCATCACCGTGGTGATCACTCTCGGGGGGTCGACCAATGCCGTTCTTCACCTTCTCGCGATGGCGCATTCTGCAGATGTGGAACTCAGTATCGATGACTTTACCGAGATTGGGAAAAGAGTCCCCGTTCTCGCCGACCTCAAGCCGAGTGGCAAATATGTCATGGCTGAACTTGTCAAAATTGGCGGCATCATTCCTCTCATGAAGATGCTCCTCGCCGAGGGGCTTCTTCACGGCGACTGCATGACCGTCACCGGTAAGACGATGGCGGAGAATCTCGCGAACTCACCACTGGAATACCCTGAGGGGCAGGACATCATTCGTCCGCTCAGCAATCCTGTTAAAAAGGACAGTCACCTTCGCATTCTCTACGGAAACCTCGCTCCGACTGGTTCGGTGGCCAAGATTTCTGGAAAAGAAGGCCTCACCTTCACCGGACGCGCCCGCGTCTTTGATTCAGAAGAAGGTGGTATGAAGGCAATTCTCGCTGGTGAGATCGTGGCTGGTGACGTCATTGTGATTCGCCGCGAAGGTCCAAAAGGCGGCCCTGGAATGCGCGAGATGCTCGGGCCGACCGCTGCCGTCATGGGTCGCGGGTTGGGAGATGAAGTAGCGCTCATCACCGATGGTCGTTTCTCAGGTGGCAGTCACGGATTCGTTGTTGGCCACATCACACCGGAAGCTTTTGATGGAGGCCCAATCGGTCTTCTTGAAGAAGGCGACACCATTACTATCGATGCTGATAAAAATGAGATCTTTACCGATGCCGATCTCCAGTCACGTCGTGCCAGCTGGGTTCAGCCTGAGCCTCACTACACTCGTGGAGTGCTTGCGAAATATGCCAAGCTCGTCACGAGCGCGAGTGAGGGAGCGGTGACCGATAAGTAGCAAGTCGCCGCTTTCGCGGCAGCTTCGCTTATCATCAACCACGGGTTTATTCCCGTGGTTTTTTATTATCTAAAAATGTAATCGGCGATCACCATTCGGTGGTCGGAACCATCCAGTCGCACAGCTTTGGATCGCACTGGGATCAGCTTGCTTGAGGAAAATATGTGATCAATCCGTAAGAGCGGAAGCGAGCGGTGGTAAGTGTTTCCCCATCCTGTCCCGACAGCTTCAAAGGCGTCAGTGAAATCATTTCCGAGGAGCTTGTAGACGGCATCATTTGCGGGAGCATTGAAGTCGCCAGCCACTAGCGCGGGGATGCGGGGATATGCGGTTTTTTGCCGAAGAAGCCCCATGGTGGCGGCGAGTTCGATCTGGCGGAGTTCACGGTTCACCCGGTGCTCCTGCCAAGCCTTGCGCTCCCAGAGACGTAGATTCGTAGCGGCACCTTGAAGGTGGACGTTCATTAGCTGCACGGCTTCTCCGCTTGCTAGCTTGGCGGTGAGGAGCTGACTCCTATATTTAAGCACAGGGACTTCGAATTCGATCTTCCCATTCACCACCACGGCGCAGGACTTATGGGCATCATAGCGGTAGTCGCCCTGACCATCGTAAATGTCATCGATCAGTTTTTTAAGCCGATAAGTGTGCGGGATTTCTTGAAGGAAAATGATGTCGGGTTTGTAAGGTGCCACGATATCGTAGGGATCGGTGCGGCGGGCGCAGTTTAGTGTCAGCACCCGGAGAACCCGACCGCGGGCGTGTGGTTCGGCTTTTCCAGTCTGAAGTTCCGGCTGCCCGAGCCGGCCAAGAGAGCTCGATTCATCCGCGAAGATGAGAATGGTGAAACACCAAGCCAAGCTTACTAAGAGAGAAAGACGTCCGCGAAAGAAGACGAACGAGATCGCGGCGAGAAGCAGTCCGACCAAGCCCCAGGTCCAGATGGGAAAGACGGTGAAAGCCGCGAAGTGGCTTGGGAGCCGAACGTAGAGGACAAGGGTAAAGAGATGCAGAGCCAAGGACAGGCCAAGCAACGTCAACGACACAGGGTGCCATGGACGACGAAAAATCATCTAAGGTGGTAAGGGTGGGTGAGGCGTCTTTAGGAAATGAGCCGTCCTTTAAAGACTTCGAGGGCGGCTTTGATGAGCGGGTCATCATGAAAATCGTTCTTGGGCGGCTCTTCTGTCTCTTTTTTCTCCGCCGCGACTGGATCGGGGTTGAGCGCGGGAGCGGGTTCGGGCTCAGGTTGCACCGCGACCTCTGGGGCAGCTTCGATGAGAGCGTCGATTCCGACCGGCTTTGGTTTGTCGGCCATGGCGCGTTCTGTCGTTTTCTCAACAGCGGGTGCCGGACTCGGTGCGGCCTCTTGAATGGGCGCGGCGGCAGGGGCTGGCTCGGCAACAGGAGCGGCAACAGGAGCAGCGAGAATTGCCGGATCAGCATTTCCCATGGCTTTGATGACATCGCTGATGCGGATTTCTTGGAGCTTCTGGATGGCCTTGAGGCAGGCAATTTCGAGATGGAGACGCTTATTGGAAGCCCATTTCATGCGGCTTTCCGCTTCTGCGAAGACATCGATGAGAGCGAGAAGACGGTCGGCGGGATAAGGATCAGCGGCTTTGCTGAGGTCAGCCCAGAGTGCTTCGGGGAAGCCCTCGCGTTCGGCTTCGGCATCAAGCTTTACTACAACGAGCGCTCGAATTGCGCCGACGACTTCGCCGAGGAGCTGCGAGAGATCTTTTCCGCCTTCGAACTGCTCATGGATGACCGCGAGCGATTTGGTGGCTTCTTTGTCTAAAATTCCCTGAAGGAGTCCGGCGACGGTTTCGCGTGAGGTGAAGCCGAAGACATCGAGCACGTTTTTCTCGGTGATCTCCGCGCCACAGAAGGCGACGAGCTGGTCCATCATCGATTGCGCGTCACGCATCCCGCCATCGGCGCCTTTTGCGATGGCCCAAGCGGCGGCGTCATCGAGTTTTACCTTTTCCTCCTCGGCAATGTGCTGGAGGTGGGCAGAAATAATCTCCGTGGGGATTGGGCGGAGATCGAAGCGCTGACAGCGCGAAATGATGGTGGGGAGAATCTTGTTCGGCTCCGTGGTAGCGAAGATGAATTTCACGTGATCGGGCGGCTCTTCCAGCGTCTTGAGGAGGGCATTGAAGGCCGCATTTGAGAGCATGTGGACCTCATCAATGTAGTAGATTTTAAAACGACCGCTCGCGGGGGCGAACTTGACGGTGTCGCGGAGGTCGCGGACCTGTTCGACGCCGTTATTGGAAGCACCATCGATCTCTAGCACATCGAGGGCGTGGCCTTCGGCGATTTCGATACAGGCGGGATCCTCGGGATCGAAGTCGATCATCGGGCCGCCGGGGCAGTTGAGTGCTTTCGCTAAAATACGAGCGGTGGAAGTTTTTCCTGTGCCACGTGGTCCCACGAAAAGATAGGCGTGTGCGAGACGCTCTTGCTCGATGGCATTGCGAAGGGTGTGCACGACATGATCTTGGCCGAGAATATCGGCAAATGTCTTGGGGCGATACTTGCGGGCGAAGACCTGGTAACTCACGAGGGAGATTGTAGGGATGAATGCGGGTTTGTCATGACTCAGTTTCGGAAATAGCGTCCAGCCGATGTCTGCCAGCAAATCCGAGCGCTACGCCCGTGCCAAAGAGCGCATTCGAGCCCTTTGTGAAGGGGAACTCGACGAGATCGCGCTTATGGCCTCCGTCGTGGGCGTGCTGCACCACGAGATGGAGGGCTTTTTTTGGACTGGATTCTACCGCGTGATCGATGGCGGCTTGGTGATCGGGCCTTACCAAGGGCCGGTTGGCTGTCTTCGGATCGCTTTTGGAAAAGGCGTCTGTGGAACCGCTGCGGAGACGGGCGAGACCCAAGTCGTTCCAGACGTGCACGCTTTCCTGGATCATATCGCTTGTGATGCGCGATCGAAAAGCGAAATTGTCGTCCCTTTGAGGAATCGGGAAGGGGAGTTGACCGCCGTTCTCGATATCGACTCGGAGGAGTTGAGAAATTTTGATGAAGTGGATCGAGGTTACTTGGAAGAGATTCTCGCTGAGGTTTTTAGCTAAATGCGTGGGGAGGATTTCACTCAATCTTCACACTGGCTTCTTCAAGGCTTCATCTTGATGGCCTCTACTAAGATCATGACAGCGGAAATTCTATCGGAGCAGTTGAAATCCCCTCTGAGCTGGAAAGCTCTTCACGAAACCCCGATTCCTCTTTCACTGGCGTGTCGGAGAGCTGTAAGAGAGCTTTACACAATGACGCTCTATTTCATCGTGGGTATTCTTCCTCTTAGTTTTTTAGCGATGATGACCTATGCGCCTTTGATGCATTTCTTTCACGAGTTTTTTAATGATCAAGCGCTGCGGGCAACGATGTTCCTCGCCACTGTCGTGATCATCGTTTCAATCATTTCACGGGTGGTGTGGGCTGATCGGGCAAAGAGGCTTCTCTTCCTTCTCCGGATGATTCTTCCTCTCGCGTCGTCTTTTCTGATGGCTGTCGACGCTGGATGATAGAGGGAGTTAGGTTCGCCCGTGTGGCGAAGCTCGAATTTTGTGAATCTGATGACTTTCTTAAAAGCCCCAGACCTTTGGGTGTTCCATCCCCTCGCTGCTGAATGAAATAGAGTCGATCTCGATGACCTGACTCGCAGCGGGAAGGTAAAGTCGAAGGATGCCGAGGCTTCCTTTCGCGGGGATCTTGACCGTGATCTCCTGCCATTCACCAGCTTTGGCGGTGTATGAAGTAGAACCGAGAGAAGGCTTTCCGTTGGCCCAAGTCACCTTTCCGGTCCCTCCCTTGGGCGCGTGAATGCGGAACTTGATCTCAGATGGGCCGCTGTGCTGCGCCATTCCAATTCCAAGAAAAGGGTTGGCCTCGTTGCCGGTGATTTTGAGAATGCCGTCCTTCACCGTGGCTTTGCGATTCCGCATTTTCCATCCTTGGAGACTCGGGTCGAATGCGTCGTCTTTTGCTGCCGCGGCTGACTTTTTCGCAGGCTTACGGACGCGGTTTTGGCCCTCTTCTTCTGGCTTGTATTTCGCGGGATCGAAATTGGGGTTGGTGACGGGTTGAACCGTTTTGGTGTCGCTCAGGAACTTGGTGATTAGGAGGTCGAGTTTCTCGACCAGTTCGGGATGTTCGGTGGCGATGTTGTTTTTCTCTCCGATGTCTTCCTTGAGATTAAAAAGGCGATAGCGGTGCGCGCCAGCCTCGCCTTGGAAGAATTCGCGGACGAGTTTCCAGTGCTCGTGGTGGACGGAGATGGAAGGCGGAATCCAGTCGGGGACGGGTGGGTCGTGCGGGAAGTAGGTGAAGATCGCTTCGCGGAAAAAGGGCTCGCCTTTGAGTGCTGAGGCAATGCTGACACCATCGAACTCCTGGCCCTCTTCTTTTTTCAGCGGAAGAAGATCTAGGAAAGTCGGGAAGAAGTCGGTGGACTGCACGAGGGCATCATTGCGCGTGTCGGCTGCGATATTTCCCGGCCAAGCGACGATCATGGGGACGCGGACGCCACCTTCGAACATCGTCGCTTTTCCTCCGCGAAGCGGAAAGTTACTGGTTGGGGAGGTGCCATCGATCTCGTTATACATGTTCCCGCCATTGTCTGAGAAGAAGACGATGATGGTGTTGTCTGCGATCTTGAGGCGATCAAGCGCGTCGATGAGAGTGCCGACGGCGTCGTCCATCGCTTCGACCATTGCGGCATAAGTCGGGCTGCGCTGCGGATCTTTTGGATCGATGAGGGCGCGATATTTATCGATGACTTTCGGCTTGGCATCGAAGGGCGCATGGACGGAAAACATCCAGTAATTTAGGAGGAAGGGCTTGTCTTGATTCTTCTCCATAAAGGCGACCGCTTCCTTGGCCATGCGATCCTCGATATGCTCATTCGGCGTGTTGGGATCGAAGTCGGGATATCTCCACGGTGCGACAAAATTTCCCGCGGGGCCAGGGCCATGCCAGTGAGGAATATCGATCTCAAATCCGTGCTCAAGAGGCGAGTGCGGCGCGGCTCCCAGGTGCCATTTTCCAAAGTGTCCCGTGGCGTAGCCAGCATCACGGAAGGACTCGCCAAGTGTGTAGAATTTGGTGTCGAGTCGGTTGACCGGGTTGGGCTGGACAGCCTTTTTTGCGGGGTTCCCAGTCTTTCCCTCGCTTGCGCTTAAAATGGGCTGTCCGGTGTGGCAGTTCGGAGTCGTTAGTCCGGTGCGCGCGGGATGGAGTCCTGTCAAAATACTGGAACGTGTCGGCGAGCAAAGCGGGCTCGCGGAATAGGCGCGGGTAAAAGTCATGCCACGCTTGGCGAGGCGCTCAATGTTCGGAGTCTGGTAGAGCTTGGTGTGCCCGTAGAGCGTGGAGTCGGCCCAGCCGAGGTCATCGGCGAGGATGAAGACAACATTGGGAGATGCCGAAAAAGCTGAAGAGGAAGTGGCGAGTCCGATAATGAGTGTTAAGAAACCTTTCATAAAGCTATGAGGTGGTAGTAAAGGTAATCGTCTCGAAGTCCCAGCTTTTACCACCGGAATGAGAGATTAGCACGCGCGCGTGGTAAGTGGTTCCGGCTTCGAGATCATCGAGTTCGAACGAAACAGTGTCACCGCTGAACGTCTGAGCGGGTGTGTTTTTCTGCCAGACGCGGTCATCAGTGTAGAGGTGGGAGCTGAGTCCTTTTTTCTCAGTGCCGTGGAGATCCCGCTTCACGAAAGTCAGGCAGTCAGTTTTTCCAAAGGAGAGTGTCGCAGTCGCGTCTTTGAGAGGGGAGATGCGGTAGGAAATCTTGGCAGTGGTCCGCTTGGCTGCCGTTTTTCTCAATTGGAAAGTGACTGGGAGCTGGAAGAGCTGGGTCACTTTTTGCTGACTCAGGTATTCCGGAATGGAATGGGTGACAGTGGTCTTCGCGGAAGGGGTAGGGTTGATGAAATCGAGTCCGCCGGTGCCAAGAACGAACCACCCATCGTCATCGATGGTATTGATCTTATTGGCGGGTCCCTTACGGCTGTTGTAGTTACTCGTGTCGGCTTGGTGCCACTTTTCGTCATCGCCGTAGAACCAGCCTCGGCGTCGAATCTTGTGCTCGATGTCTCCCGTGCGTTGGACCTGAGGAGGCCCTGGGATTTCACAGAATGAGGTCGCCTTTAGCTCGGGAATTTTACCGTTTTTGAGAGGTCGGCGTCCGACGGTGTAGAGCTGCCATTGCTTATTGTGCTCATCGTAGAGGTAGCCGTAGTAGGTTTCGAATTCCTCATCCGCTTCCATGCGGAGGGCTTGGATGACGGACTTCGGATGGTGTGCGTAGGGTTCCCAGCCTCGGATCTTCACCCCAGAACCTTCGTGGCCGAAGCCGCTGAACTCGGCATCGGGATTCCCGGTGGCGAGAAGGTGAGGCATCTGGTTGACGGGTGGGAGTTCCTTGGTTTTTTGGCTGGCGGCCCACATCGAAAAGTTGATTCCTCCTGCCGCATTGCCATCGGCCGAAAAGGTGGCGCCGAAGTAGCCAAAGTTTGTCGTCATCGGGGAGTAGTGCGCGCCTGAGCCACTATTTTGAGATTCAAAGACCCAGATCGAGGGATTCTTCGCAGTGCTAGATCCGTAGCGATTGTGAGCGGCGGCAGGACGCCAGCGGGCCCGAAGGGTCTTTGTTTCAGGGACGTCACTCTTAAGGGTGATACTCGAGATCGAGGTTAGGTTTGGGGCTGACCTGGGGCTCAGCGAGAGAACTTGTTTCCCCGCGTTCTTGACCTTCAAAGTGATGCTTTTTCCGTCAGAGAGCCTCTCAGCCGAGTTAGAGATTTGTGCGTTCCATAGACCCTTCCCATTTAAAGTGAGGGTGATCGCTCCCGGCTGGTCGACCCAAAAATACCATCTCGCCGAGCCTCCTGCTTTAGTTGATTGAAGGGTTTCAAACTGGGAGCCGATCCACTGCTTTTCTGTCGCCGCCGAGGGAGTTGCTCCCTCCGCTTTAAAGAAGCCTTTATCGAAAAAACCGTTGCTTGCGGTGAGGGTCAGTTTGCCATCGACCGCAGGCTCTCCAAAGTGCTGAACGTCTTCCCCTCCAGAAAAGAAGTCCGATTTGGCAATGCCGACAGATGAGACGAAGGCTGTGAGAAGGACGAGGTGCAAGCGCATGGAAAAACTGTGTGGAAAAGCGATTGATGCGGAAAGCTTCGAGTCAGGATTCGCTCACGCTGTTATCATTGGCTTAGTCGCGCTCGTAATAGGAGGGGTCAGTGACGGATCCAATGGATTCTACTTTGCCTTTGAAGATCGCAACGCCACCAGAGATGAGGCGGCGCACGGTTCTTCCGGTTCCGGGTTGTTCGGTCAGCTTCGGGTCATTCATCCCTTGCTGGACTTCGAAGCGGAGGGGGAGCTCGTCCTCGCTCTGCGGGATTGTTTCGTAAATGTAGGTGGTCATTCCACAGAATCGCTTGCTGCATGACTAAAAGATAGAGGAATCTTTCGGGATGGGATATGGAGCGCGGATTTTCAATCCTGCGGCTTGGTTGAGGGGACGTAGGATTACAAATCCACGCACCATAGGAGAAAATATCCTGCGGGGAGATTCTTGGGGTTATCGAGGATGTATTGGCGGGTCCAGTTGAGGTGTTTTTGGGAGCGGATGAGGCGGTCCCAGTAGCTAGATTGCCAAAGGGTGTTGTCTCGATTGAGGGCTTTGTTGATATCTCTTGAGGTGAACCGTCTGAGAGACTGGACGACTTTGTCGAGTGGATGTCCGGGACTCAATTTGAGAAGGAGGTGAACATGGTTGGGCATGACCACGAAGGAGTCGAGGTGGTAGCGGTCCTCGTGGAAGTGGAGGAAAGCGTCTGCGATGATTTGCGCGATAGCTGGATAGCGGAGGCAGCAGGAGCCGTGGGCGTCATCGAGGATTTCCTCGAATTTGAGTGTAAAGCGACGATTGAATGCGATTTGGTCTTTTAATGACCAAGGTTTGGGGTGGCAGTTGAGCCACTTGTCGCGTTCGGATTTTAGGAGGGCTACTACTTTCTCGGGGAGGGAGTCAGCGAGGCGCTAAGTGATGAAGGCATACGTGTCGTCTTGGTGCCAGTGGGGGAGACGGTGGAGTGTCCTGTCTACGGGCTTTTTAGGGTCGTAGAACATGGGTTATGGAGCGTGGATTTTTGATCCTACGGCTAGGGCTGATGGCGCGTGGTTGTGGACGTAGGACTACAAGTCCACGCTCCATATTTTGACTGGGCAGACTTTGAGTTCGGCGGTTTGTGTCACGGGATCGTAGCCGGATCCGGTGAGGATATTCACGTTGGTATCGGCGAAGCTGAAGCTGGTGAAGACGGTGCCGCGTGGGGAGCGGGCGGTGGCTTCTACTTTGAGTTCGATCTCGCCGCGGCGGCTGGCCATTTTGACGAATTTTCCGTCGGTGAGGCCCCAGTCTTTGACGTCGTCTGGGTGGACTTCGAGGGTTTCCTCGGAGAGGAGGTAGTCGATGCCAGAGGCACGGCCCGTTTGGGTGCGGGTGTGGTAGGCTTGGAGGCGGCGGCCGGTGGTGAGCCAGACGGGGTAGTCGGCGTCGATGACTTCGGCGGGGTCACGGTAGCCGATGATTTTGAAGAGGCCGGGTTTGCCATCTTTGAATTCGTCTTGGTGAAGAATTGGAGTGCCTTGGTGGCCTTCTTCGGGGACGGGCCATTGGTAGTTACCGTCGCCGATGTTGTCCCAGTTGAGGCCTTTGTAGATGGGGCTGAGGGTGCAAAGTTCGTTGAAGACGTCCTTGGCTGATTCGTATTCGAAGCCGGGGGTGCCGAGGCGCTTTGAGATCTCGGAGATGATCCACCAGTCGGGCATGGATTCGCCGTGAGAGGGGACGGCTTTGCGGAGTCGCTGGACGCGTCGCTCGGTGTTGGCTTGGACGCCGTCGGTCTCGCCCCAAGCGGAGGCGGGGAGGACGATGTCGGCCATTTGCGCGGTCTCGGTGAGGAAGATGTCGATGACGACGAGGTGGTCGAGCGACTTGAGCGCCTTTTCGCAGTGATTCTTATCGGGGTCGGTGACGACGGTGTTTTCGCCATCGATGAGCATGGCGTGGATGCCACCTTCTTCGAGTCCGCAGAGGTTGAGGGCAGTGACCTTGGTCATGGAGTTTCCAAGGTCCATCTCGGGTTGTTGGTAGAGATTTTTGAACTTCTCGTGCGACTCGGGAGAGATTACGGGTTGGAAGCCTGGGTAGTTATTGGGGACGGCTCCGCAGTCGCCTGCGCCTTGAATGTTGTTCTGCCCACGCATCGGGTTGATGCCGGTTCCTACCTTGCCGAGGTTGCCGGTGAGGAGGGCGAGGTTGCAGAGGGATTGGACGTTATCGACGCCGCAGATGTGCTCGGTGATGCCGAGGGTGTAGTAGATCGCTCCGAGTTTGGCAGCGCCATACCAGAGGCCGGCTTGCTCGATGTCGGCAGCGGGGACTTCGCAGATTTCACTGGCCCAGGCGGGGGTGAATTCTTTGAGGTGAGTTTCGAAGGCTTCGTAATCGCCACAGCGCTCGGCGATGAATTCTTTGTCGGTGAGTCCTTCGCGCACGATGACGTGGGCCATGGCGAGGAGGAGGGCGACATCGGACCCGACGCGGATAGGGAGGTGAAGGTGGGCAAGCTCGGCAAGGCGAGTTTTGCGGGGGTCAGCGACGATGAGTTTGGCTCCCTTGGTGAGGGCTTTTTTAAGACCAGTCGCGGCGACGGGGTGGCACTCGGTCATGTTGGTGCCGATGGCGAAGATGGTGTCGGGCTTGTCCATGTCCTCGAGAGGATTGGACATTGCGCCTCTTC
>JBDMZE010000028.1:0-153440 GCA_039769075.1 Akkermansiaceae bacterium
CGCCGATGGTAGTGGGACGATAGGTCCTGTGAGAGTAGGTCGTCGCCAGGTATAAGCCCGGTTCTTTTTAACGAAAGAATCGGGCTCTTTTTTGCCCTGATATCTCCGCGAGCACTGTCAAAAGGCCCCCTCCGCATCTTGGTGGGATAACTTGCCCATCCGTAAAAAAGGTTTCGGTTTCCCTCTTCGACTTTGCAATAATCTTCTTTGCAGGAAGGTATTCTTAGTTGGAGATTACATACAACGATTTCAGATGAGCACAAAAGCAGATACAAGCAAGGCGACCCGACCAGGAAATTACTTCATTTCCAATTACCCTCCTTTTTCGTTTTGGTCGGAGAATGAGAATTCTCAAGTAGAAGCTGCTTATCAGCAGCAATCTGCGCCTGATGTCCCTCTGGGTCTTTACCATCATATTCCTTTTTGTCGGAAGCGCTGCCACTTTTGCTATTTCCGGGTTTATACCGATAAAAGCGCCGACGATATCAAGGGCTATCTTGATTCAACTCTCAAGGAATTGGAGATGATGGCTCGCAAGCCTCTCATAGAGGGGCGCAAACCGGAGTTCATTTACTTTGGGGGTGGAACCCCATCCTATTTATCTGCAAAGCAGTTAAGAACTCTAACTGATCAGATGAAGGCAATCCTACCATGGGATGACGCTAAGGAGGTGGCCTTTGAATGTGAGCCTGGAACTTTGAATGCGGGGAAACTGGCCGCAATCAAAGATATTGGGGTGACGCGGCTGAGCTTGGGAATTGAAAATTTTGACGACCATATTCTAGAAATCAATGGGCGTGCTCATCGGTCCAAGGAGGTGGTGCGCGCTTACGAGCGGGCAGTTGCTGAAAATTTTGATCAAATAAATATCGATCTAATTTCTGGGATGATCGAGGAAACCGAGGAGAATTGGCAGCGCAATATTGAGAAGACGATCGAGCTTTCTCCTGACAGTGTGACGATTTATCAGATGGAGATCCCCTACAATACTACGATTTATCGCGAGATGAAGGATGCTGGTAAACTCATTGCTCCGGTCGCTGATTGGGCGACGAAGCGTCGTTGGGTTAAGGAGGCGTTCGCTGAACTCGAGAGTGCGGGCTATACGATTAGCTCGGGCTACACGGCGGTGAAGAATCCAGATAAGACAAAGTTTATTTATCGCGATTCTCTTTGGGGAGGCGCGGACCTCTTGGGTCTCGGAGTTGCTTCATTTTCCCATGCTGCTGGGTTACATTACCAAAATTTCACGGAAATTGACGACTACACAAAAGCGATCAATGCGGGAGAGATGCCAACCAAGCGAAGTTTCCGGACGACGACTGAGCAGCGGATGATCCGTGAGTTTATCCTTCAAATGAAGCTAGGTAGAGTCGAGGGAAGTTACTTTGAGGAGAAATTCGGAGTCGATGTTCTTTCGAGGTGGAATGAAGAGCTTGGGCAGTTGAACAGTGAGGGTCTGCTTCAAGTCGGCGATGGTGCTGTTTCCCTGACTCGTGACGGCCTTCTTTGTGTGGACAATATTCTACACGATTTTTTTCTTCCTGAGCACCGCACTGATCAGCTCGTATAAATGATCCAGCTTTCAGAAAAGATCGGTGCACTGATGCAGGACTCTCTGCTGCACGGTGTCGATTTTGTGTGGATTGATCCGAGCGAGATTGAGTGTCCTTATCGTGACCTTCTTTTCCACTCGAAAGATATGACTTCGACGTTGGCGAGGTTTCATGGGTCAGAGATTACGCTGAGTGTGTTGCAGGAAGCTCATCGAGAGGGCGTTTATGTCCGTGAGGTTCTTCTTTCGGCGGGTGAAAAGCCGGTGGAATATGGTCTTATTGAGGTAACTTTGGGACATTTTGATGAAGCTTTGAGAAGCGTGATTCTGAGTGGGAAAAAGCCGTTGGGTGGGATCTTGAACGAGAGTCGCATGGGCTATCAAAGCAATCCGTCAGGTTACTTTAAGATTAAAAGATGCGCTTTTTCACCGGACTTTTTTCCGTCGAGAGGTGGCGAATTTCTATTTGGCCGCTATAATACCTTGTCCGATGCGAATTGCCGTTTGCTGGCTCGGATTGTAGAAATCTTACCTTACGAAAATCCATGATCTCGAATATTTCTTACGACTACGATGTCATCATTATTGGTGCCGGGCCCGCAGGGACTACGGCTGCGACGATCCTTGCCGAGGAGAAAGGGAAAAGGGTGATTGTTTTAGAGAAAGAGCATTTTCCTCGCTATCACGTGGGAGAGTCTTTGATACCGCATTGCTATGATACGATTGAGAGATTGGGAATGGTGGAGCGGCTGAATGAGAAGGGATTTCAGAGTAAGCAGAGTGTTCAGTTTGTGAATCCCGATGGGATGCTCTCTGCGCCTTTCTACTTTGGTAAGCATAGTGACCATCCACGGTCAAAAACTTGGCAAGTTGATCGTGAGACTTTTGACACGATGATGATGGAGAGAGCTCGCGAGGCGGGAGCTGAGGTTCGCGAGGGGGTAAAGGTGATCGGATTTATCGAAGAAGAGGGCTTTATCGTGGGCGTGCGGGCGGAAGGTGATGATGGCAGCCGGTTTGAGCTGAGAGCCCCGATGACAATGGATGCTTCGGGGCGGGACGCTCTTTTTCAGAGGAAAAAGAATTGGCGGAAGAGAGATCCTAAGCTCAATAAAATCGCTATCTGGACTAATTATAAGGGCGCAAAAAGAGATCCGGGTATCGACGAAGGGGCTACGACTGTTGCTTACGTCGAGGGGAAAGGCTGGTTTTGGAATATCCCGCTTAAAGACGATATCGTGAGCACGGGGATTGTTGCGGACCGAGATTATCTCTATCGTGGCTCGCGTGATCTGAAGGAGATTTATGATCGGGAGATCAAGGAAAACAAGTGGGTTGAGGAGCACCTCTCCGAGGGGCAGCAGTTTGGAAAATACTGGGTTGCCGGAGAATATTCCTACCGGGCCGAGCACTGTGCTACGGACGGGCTGATTCTGATCGGTGACGCTTTTGCCTTTTTGGATCCCGTTTTCTCATCGGGAGTTTATTTAGCTCTGACGAGTGGGGCAATGGGGGCAGATGCGGTGGCTGATGCGCTTGATCGAAAGGATACCGGAGCGGAACAGTTTTTGCCCTACGGCGAGCGGCTTTGTAGCGGGATCGAATGGATGAGGAAGCTCGTCTATGCCTTCTATGATCAAAATTTCAGCTTCAAGGATGTAGTGATGAAATATGAAGAGGTTCACCATGCTTTGACGGACTGTTTAATCGGGGATTTGATGGATCGAGATTACAGTGAGCTCTTTGATAGGGTTGCGGAGTTCGCGGAGCTGCCGGAGGATCTTCCGCACGGGAGGTCGGTTATTAGCAAAGCGTCTGTCTAACTTAATCTGCTTGGCCTGAGGATTCAGCTTGGCACATTAGACGTCATGGATCGTAGGAGGTTTTTTTATCTAGGTGCTGCGGGGTCCGCGGCTTCATTGACCTCTGGCTATAGGTCTGATTTTTCAGACCTAAATCCACGGGTTGGCCTTATTGGAGCTGGATGGTATGGGAAGACGGATTTGATGAGGCTGCTCGAGGTTGCGCCAGTGAATGTCGTTGGGATTGCTGATGTCGATTCGAAGATGGCGGAGGGAGCTGCAGAGATTGTTTCCCAGCGTCAGGTTTCAAAAAAGAAGCCACGCACTTTTCGTGATTACCGTAAGATGCTCGCGAGTGAAAAATTTGACATTATTTTGGTGGGCACGCCGGACCATTGGCACGCGCTCCCGATGATCGATGCGGTTAAGGCGGGGGCTGATGTCTTTGTGCAAAAACCGACTGGCTGCGATGTGGTTGAGAGTCAGGCAATGCTGGCAGCTGCCCGCAAATACAAAAAAGTGGTGCAAGTCGGAACGCAGCGAAGGAGCACTCCTCACTTGATCGAGGCCAAGGAAAAGGTGATCGATGAAGGGCTTCTTGGAGAAATCGCGCATGTCGAAATCTGCTGCTATTACCACATGCGGAGTCGCGCGAATCCTCAGGATGCTGTGGCGGAGGTGCCAGAGAATCTCGATTATGACCTCTGGACCGGGCCCGCTCCGATGCGGCCCTATAACTCTGTAGTTCATCCAAAGGGATGGCGTTCCTTCATGGAGTATGGGAATGGAATCGTGGGTGATATGTGTGTTCACATGCTCGATACGACGAGATGGTTGCTCGATCTTGGTTGGCCGGAGAGCGTATCGTCAGATGGCGGGATCTTGGTTGATGCCGAGAGCATTGCGAACATTAGTGACACTCAGACTGCGACCTTCGATTTTGGGAAACTTCAAGTCGTTTGGCAGCACCGCTCTTGGGGTGCTGCTCCTGACAAAGGATACCCTTGGTCGCTCATTATCTACGGGACAAAAGGCACACTGAAGGCAGATGTTCATCGCTACGAATTTATTCCCCAAGGAAAAGGGGAGGCGATTAAAAAAGAAGCTCTCAATGAGTCCGACAAGTTCCCGCACGACATTAGCGATCCTAATGTTGGCACGAATATCGGTCCCGCGATCCGTCGCCACATGCAGGACTTTTTGACTCAAATTCAATCTCGTGGAAGGCCTGTCGCGGATATTGAGGAGGGTCATATTTCCTCCGCATCCAGTATTCTCGCGAATCACGCGATGGATCTCGACCGCACGCTGCACTGGGATATTGAAAAAGGTGAAGTTAAGGACGACGCCGAAGCGAATGCCCTCCTCGCGCGGAAGTATCGTGAGGGTTACACTCATCCAGATCCGGCCACGGTCTAACACGTGAAAATTACGATACTCACTGCAGGGACCGGGAGCTACTATTGTGGCGCTTGCATGAGGGATAATGCGCTTGTGAAAGGGCTGCGATCGCGGGGGCACGATGCCCATCTGGTGCCGATGTATCTCCCGCTTCAGCTGGATGAGGAGAAAACGAAAGGTGACGAAGCGACGCCTGTTTTCTTTGGCGGAATCAATGTCTACCTCCAGCAAAAGTATCGCCTCCTCCGCTCTCTTCCCGCTTGGGTCGATCGTCTTTTCAACGGCAACGGGCTTCTTCGCGCCGTGGCAAAGCGGAGCCACCTCACCGATGCTCACGAGCAGGGTGAGATGACGCACATTATGCTCAAGCTTGAGGAAAGCCACCTCGGTAAAGAGATCGAAAAGCTCGAATCCTGGCTCGAGGGCGATGGGAAACCAGATGTCATCCTGCTCTCGAATGCACTCTTAGGTGGGATGGTCTCCGAGCTTCAGCGTCGCCTTGGGGTGCCGATCGTTTGCGCATTCCAAGGCGAGGACGTCTTTCTCGATGGGCTTCCCGAGCCATGGAAAACAAAGTGCTGGGAGGAAATGGCGACCTGTGTGAAGCGGGCCGATTGTCTTGTGACTTCAAGTCGTTTCTACGCGCAGATGATGGAGAAAAATCTGGGAGTGACAGGCATTGAAGTGATTCCAAATGGCATTGATCTCGAGGGCTACGAGCAGGGGATTCCTCAAAACATCATCGGCTACTTCGCGCGCATGAACCAAGACAAGGGGCTCGGCCTTCTCATCGACGCCTTCATTCACCTTCGTCAAGATCCAGAGATTCAAACTCGCCTGAAAATCGGAGGAACCGTGAGTGGCGCGGATGAAAGTTATCTCTCTCTTCTTAAAGAAAAGATTGCTATGGCGGGTCTTTCAGAAGAGGTCAGCTGGCATGAAAATGTGAGCCACGAGGAGAAAGCCGCCTTTCTCAAGCGGCTCGGTATTTTTTCGGTGCCCGCCATTTATCCCGAAGGGTTTGGTCTTTATCTCATTGAGGCGATGGCCTGTGGAATTCCTGTCGTCATGCCGCGAGCTTCCGCTTTTCCCGAGATCATCGAGCCCTACGAGTGCGGTCTCTTGGTCGAGCCAGAGAACCCAGCCGCGCTCGCCGCCGCTTGGGCGGAACTCCTCGCTGATGAACCTCGGCGAATTTCGATGGGAAAAAAGGGTCGGCGTGCGGTGGAAGATCGCTATCATGTGGGGGCAATGAGCGAGTCCTACGAGAAGCTTTTTAGAAAGGTGGTAAACCAATGAGCGCGCCTTTTGAATGGTCCCGCTTGGTCGAGTTTTACGAAACCGATCTCGCTGGCATCGCCCATTTTTCGAATTTCTATCGCTGGATGGAATCTGCCGAGCACGCCTTCTTAAGAGAGCGCGGTATTGCACTTCATTCGGGCGAAACCGGCTGGCCTCGTGTCAATGCCACCGCTGATTTCAAAAAGCCGATTAAGTTTGGGGATACCGTGCGCGTCTCTGTCGTCGTCGATGAGATTCGCACACGCTCGGTGCGGTATCGCTTCGAGTTTCGGGTGAATGACGAAGACGTCGTTTGCGCCACTGGTGAAATGACATCGGTTTGTGTGAATCTCAGCACGATGAAAGCGATCGAAATCTCTTCCGAAGTTCGCGAAAAGTTGGCCTAAGCGCGGTTACGAAGAAGAGCAGCGGGCGCTCCAAGAAGAACGCCAGCTCCGAAGCCGAAGAGGTGGGCGCTGACATCGATGTTCTTCGTGCCATCTCCGATTCCCCACATCGAGAAAAGCATCAGCCCAGTTGCTAGTGGAGCGCCCACTCGGAGCCCGCTTCGCACTGTCCGGACAAGCCATGCTTGATAAAGGCCGACTCCTACCAACAGGCCGAGTGCTCCAAAAGTCGCGGTGGAGGCGCCTAGTGAACTAAAGCTCGTCCCGTAGTGGGCCACCGCATTCACCACATTTCCGAGGAAGCCGCTTGCGAAAATCAGCGCCCAACCTGTCAGAGGGCCGAGGGAGTGCGCTACTAAGATACAAAAGATCCCACCAAGCGCGATATTACTCAGCAGATGACCGATGCTCCCGTGAAGAAAAAGCGCGGTGAGGGGGCGGTAGATTTCCCCGTGATCGATCACTCCAGAAGCAGAATTCAAAAACCGTTCCGTCACTGCTGGCGTCTCGACCTGCATCGTGTAGCAGAAAAATAATACCGTAGCCCAGAGAAGAAAGAGTTCCAGACCTGCTGAGAAGATCGGTATTTCCACACTCGGCTGCAGCTCGCTCTGCTCGGCTTCGTATAGCTTAAACTCCTCTCTGATCGCGACGGAAAAGGCGCTGCTCGCATGTAGTTGGTAGCCCTCTCCTCCCGCGCTGATGAGGCAGTCGAGATTCATGGCTAGAATTACCAAGACATACTCCTGCGCTTCGCGAAGATTATCGAAACTCGCAATGAGCTCCATGCCATTGGTTTTGGTTTTTGTGTTGTCGTCTTCAACGAGCATCATTGATTGAGAAGATCAGCTTCATTGATAAGTAAGCAACAGAAAGATTCCTAAAATAGTCAATGAAGCTTGATTATCAGAGGTCTGAGAAACCCTCGTAGTTAAAGCGGGATATCGTCTTATCCTCGTAAGGTTGACAATATTATTATTATTATGAACTCGTCTTATTAACTGTTCGCCTTGTTAAAGAATGATCCTATTATTTGATTGTCCAAGTTGCCTACATGCTCTTCGTCTTGAGAGCTCTCACCAATCTGGCCCCTGCCCGCATTGCGGATATGGTGTGTCAGTGAATATCAAAATAAGCTCGGCTGAAAATTCTCTGAAGCCTGGTTTCGCTGAGAAAAAGAGCGCTTGGCGCTGCAGTGGAATTCCTCACGGCACTCGTTCGGTACGCTTGAATAAAGCGCAGTTTGCATAGTTCAATTCATCTGACTCAGTAACTGAGTCAAAAAAGCGGCGGTCCCTCTCGAGAACGCCGCTTTTGAAAAAGGGAGATGACCTTTAGCCCATAAGCTCAGGCCAGTCTTCGGTGTGGAAGAATTCGCCTTCAGGCTTATCGGTGCGCTCGTAGGTGTGCGCTCCGAAGAAGTCGCGCTGCGCCTGGAGCAGGTTCGCAGGGAGACGCTCGGCGCGGTAGGCGTCGTAGTAAGCGAGTGAGCCGCCGAAGCTTGGGACGGGGATACCGTTGGTCGCTGCGAGAGCGACGACTTCACGCCAGTCCTGCTGACCTTCGTTGAGAATCTTCGTGAAGAAGTCCGCAAGCATGAGGTTGGTCGGAGGAGTTGCGGCGGTGTAGGCCTCGGTGATGCGGTTGAGGAAACGTGCGCGGATGATGCAACCACCACGCCAGATCTTAGCAATCTCGCCGAGGTTGAGATCCCAGCCTTTGTCGTTACCGACTTTGGTGATGAGGTCGAGGCCCTGTGCGTAGGAGACGATCTTGGAAGCATAGAGCGCGTTGCGCACCTTCTTCACGAGGTCTTCCTTAGGCATGGTGAGATCGAAGTCCCAGTTGCTTGGTCCTTGGAGAATTCTGGAAGCAATTTTCCGCTGATCACGCATGGAAGAGAGAATGCGAGCCTCGACAGAACCGGCGATGGTTGAGAAAGGAACCGCTTGCTCGACAGAACCCATGACGGTCCAGCGGCCGGTTCCTTTTTGGCCGGCTTTGTCGACGATGAGATCGACGATGTCTTTTCCGGTTTCGGGGTCCTTTTGCTTGAGAATGTTTGCGGTGATCTCGATGAGGAAGGACTCAAGGTCTCCCTCATTCCAGTCAGCGAAAATAGCAGCCTGCTCTTCGTTTGAGAAACCAGCGGCTTTGAAAATGTTGTAAGCCTCACAGATGAGCTGCATGTCACCATACTCGATGCCGTTGTGGACCATCTTGACGAAGTGGCCTGCGCCGCCTTCTCCGATGTGAACGACACAAGGCTCGCCGTCGACTTTGGCAGAGATCGCCTCGAAGATGGGCTGCATCACTTCCCAAGTGGACTCAGGTCCGCCGGGCATGATGGAAGGGCCTTTGAGAGCGCCTTCTTCGCCACCTGAAACACCGGCTCCGATGAAGCGGAAACCAGCCTCGCCGACATACTTGTCGCGACGCTCGGTGTCGGTGTAGAGTGAGTTGCCGCCATCGATGATGATATCGCCCTGATCGAGGAGAGGCATGAGGTCTTTGATAACGTAATCAACTGGTGCACCAGCCTGAACCATGATCTGGATCTTGCGGGGGACGGCGAGGGATTGCACGAATCCTTCGAGAGTTTCCTCGCCGACAAGATTGCGGCCGGGGTTCTCTGCGATGAAGTTAGTCATCTTAGAGGTTGTTCGGTTATAAACCGAAACTTGGAAGCCGCGGCTTTCAACATTGAGCACGAGGTTCTGACCCATAACGGCCAGACCGATTAATCCGAAATCACTTTTCTTTTCCATGGCGTAATCCCGCGCGTAGCGGGAGGCTTGCCTTAGCGATCAGTGGGTCAAAAGGCAAATGCAATCTGTGAGACAGCTAGGGGGTGTTTTTCTTCCGAATGCGTTCCCAGTAGGCGCGGTTCTTTTCTGTGAGCTGGGTGACTACTTCAGGATGCTTGTTGGCGAGATTGTTCTTTTCTCCCAAGTCCTGAGGGAGATCGTAGAGCTCAGTCTTCTTGCCGATGCTAATGAGCTTCCATTGTCCTTCGCGGACGGCCCATGACTTTCCTGATTTCCAGTGGAAGGATTTGTGAGCGGTAGGAGCTTCTGACGATTTGAGGAGGGGGAGGAGGCTCTTGCCATCAATCTGATGGTCCGCGGCCGGGAGGTCACAGAGCTCCATGAGAGTGGGATACCAGTCACAGCCGGTCGCGATTTGGTTTCGAGCCTCGTTTTGCGGAAGCTTGCCGGGCCAGGAGATGATGGCAGGGACGCGGATTCCTCCTTCGTAGAGGCTAAACTTGGCACCTCGATGCGGACCGGCACTACCGCCTCCTTTGTGAGCGCGGACTTCTTCGGATGCTCCGTGGTCTGATTGGAAAATGACGATGGTGTCCTCGGTGAGGCCTGCGTCATCGACTTTTTTCAGAAGGTTGCCGATGCGGTCGTCGGTCGTGGAGAGGAAGGCGGCGTAGAGATTGCGCGGGTAGGGGAGATCTTTGTAGTGCTCCAGCCATTCAGGAGATCCTTGATAGGGATAGTGCGGTGTGTTGAGGGCGAAGTAGATGAAGAAGGGCTTTTCCTTGTGCTCGTCGATAAACTCTCCGGCTTCTTTGACCATGAGGTCGGGGAAAAATTCGCCGTTGTGGAAGACTTCTTTGCCATTGCGCCAGAGGTCGTGCTTGTTCGGTCCGTTCCAGTAAAAGAAGTGCGAGTAGTTGTCGATACAGCCGACGAGGTGGCCGAAGGAATGATCAAATCCTTGGGCATTAGGGATCGTTTTTTGAGAATGTCCCAAGTGCCACTTGCCGATGTGGGCGGTGGCATATCCTGCTTTCTTGAGTTCTTCAGCGATGGTGACTTGGCTGCCTGGCATACCCACGGAGTCGATGGGGACGTTTCCACTCAAGCCACCGTGTTGCGGAGTGCGCCCAGTGAGGAGACCGACGCGAGAAGGTGAGCACACAGGAGCTGCGGCATAGAACTGAGTGAAGCGCACTCCGCGCTTTGCGAGTCCATCCATGTGGGGCGTGACGAGGTCGTTCGCCCCATAGCAGTTCATGTCGATCGTCCCTTGATCATCGGTGAAAATGACGATGACGTTTGGTTTTCTTGCGATGAGCGGAGAAATCGCGGAGATGATCAGGAGCGTTGCGCTCTTAAGTGTGGAGAGTCTCATTTTAGAAGTCGTGAATATTGAAGTGCTGTGATTTCCGGACCCGTCAGAGCCCCGAGTGCTCCTGTGGCCCATCTGAGGGAATTTAAAAAGAGTTGCCCCGCTTCGGGGGTGAGGTCAGCGAATGCGCCGTCATTAAAGGGGAGCATCACCCGGCGTGCTGGAGCGGTATCATCTGTAGTCCCGACCGCAGAATCGACTGCGTCTCCAGCCTCGATGGCGATGATCATGGCCCTGCCGGAAACGTCTTCACCGATGATTGGACCAGCATTAGAGGTTCCTTGCACTGCGGTTCCGACGATCGCGAGATTTCCAAAAACCGCAGACGTGGAGTTCGTTTGGCCCACGACTCCTTCATAGAGAGTGATTGTTTCAGGAAGGCCCGCCGAGATCGGGTGGTCATTGAGCATCATCTCCGTGGTGCTAGAAGATTTAAGAAGAACTGCGGAGCTCGCTCCGAATTCACCGGATCCGTTGTCGATCACCGCTTCTTCGCAGTTGATGATGGGGACTGGAGAGTTGGCGAACTTCCCTCGAATATCACCCGAGCCAGGAGTCGATGAGAGAACGAGGAGCCCGTAATCCAACTCAGTCCCAGTGACAGCGACGGAAGCGGCCATGATTGTGACCTTATCGAGGCAAGTTCTGTCGCGGTCGCCATCCCGTGGACTAAAAATGGCATGAGGTAGATAGAGAGTTTGTTCATGAGCAACCCAGAATCTAGGAATCATAAAATGATCGGTAAAGAAACATCGTGATATTTAGAGTAAGAGTGAATCCATCAATTTATTTGTGCGATAGCAAATGATTAGGACTACCAAGTGGTCAAGGAGAACTTATTTCGTGTGCTATTTCGAATTTTGGCTTTGTCGAAGAGGGGAGTTCTGAGTAAGATTTTTTAACGACATTGATTCTCACAGAACCAGTTAATATCAGCTTCCATATTCCTGCTTCCGATCCGTTGGGACGAGAGGATTTGATGGGAAAGCTTCGTTTTCTTCCTGATCACGTGGAACTTTCCTGGCGCCTAAAGGGAAATGTGTTCTCCGGTGGAAAAGGGGAGATGAAGGTGATCGATCTACCTTACGGGGAGATCGAGCACGTAGATCTTATCAAAAAATGGTTCAAGATCCGGCGGATCGTCTTCAGGGTCTCTGATCCGAAGCTTCTAGGAGAAATCCCGGCAGCGGAGATGGGAAAGCTCACGATGTTGATCGATGAGCGCTCGCGTGAGGAGGTGAAGAAGCTGCACGGGTTGATCGACTTCAAGCGCTCCATCTTTCTCCTCGATGCCCAGGAAGAACGGCTCAAGGCGATGCGAGATGACAACTAAGCAAGCGCTTGGCTGACCACTTCTAGAAGTGAGGATCAACCTTAGACGCCCGCCCTTAGCACTAGGCTTTGCGGCGACGCGAAAAGAAGCCTGCGGCTCCAAGAAGGAGCATAGTAGCAGATGAAGGCTCGGGAACCGTGAGGTAATCTACCGTATTCTCAAGCATCAGAAGCCCATTCGCATTGTGATTTGAGAAGGTCACCGGCTGGGTCAAAAAGAAGCGGTCACCCGCAAGGGTGTTCCCTGAACCCGTTGTGCTTCCGGCAGCAAATTCAGCTGCGAGGACATACTGAAAGCTGGCATTATTTCGAACCCCGATAAGCGTTCCTGTTCCTGCGAGGTTCGCGCCTCCAGTTTCGACATCTGCTCCACTAGTTGTGAAGAGATATTTGCTATTTCCAGGGACAAACCCGCTACCAGAGTTTGGAGTCAATCCGTCATAAATTGGATGGCTTGCAGCTCCAACAGTTGGAGCGGTAATATCTCCACCATAACTTCCTAGCGAGCTTGAATTGACCCATTGCCAGCGGGAGTCACGAATCAAGAAGGCACTTCCAAGTAGAATTGGAGAGCTCACGGAATCCCATTGTGCCACTTCAGCGGCATCATTTGCATAACTTGTGCTATCAGTGCTTCGACTCACGAAAACCAGATCCGCTGCGTCCAACTCGGCAATCTTCGTAGCATCTAAGCTACGATAGCGCTGATTCGTAGCGGTCACGACATGACCTGCATTCGTTAAAAAATTAATCAAGGGCACATCGGTGGTAGCCTCGAAATCTGTTACCAAGACAATATTAGCGGCGCTGGCAGTCGCGGTGAAGCAAACTACCGAACTAAGGACGATCAAGGAGGTTTTCATTGGTATTAACCTCGAACTTTTGAAAAAATTAATCTCATGTAAAACCCTAGTTTTGAAACAAGAAAGAATTCTTACAGGCAAAGATCCCTACTGCCCTTTCATCCCTTCCGCTAATTCCCCTGCACCATGATGGTGACCATGCGGGTGTGCGGGTCATTACGATGCTCGAAAAGGAAGAGTCCCTGCCAGGTTCCCAAGGTCATGCGGCCATCGATGATCGGAATCACTTCGCTGGTCCGAGTGAGCACCATACGAATGTGGGAGGGCATGTCATCCGGCCCTTCATAAGTGTGGATGAAATAGGGCGTGTCCTCCGGGACAAGGTGGTCGAAGAAGGATTCAAGATCGGTGCGGGCACTGGGGTCCGCATTTTCCATAATGACCAGACTGGCGCTGGTGTGCTGAACGAAGACAGTGACGGTTCCCGTGTTGATTCCCGATTCGGAAACGACGTCGGTGATTTGCCGGGTGATCTCGTAGGTGCCCTTACCCGAGGTTCGGACGGAGAAGTTAGCGGGATGATTCGCCACGGCTACTCTCCGGTCTTCTTAGATGGCTTAGAAGGGACAGCCGAGTAGGTCGGGTGAGCTACCGGAGTGATCTTGAGATCAAGAACCTTGGTTCCACGGAGGATGCGGAGATCAGTCTGCTGTCCGGGGAGGAGGTAGTAGAAGGCATTGATCGCGGAGGAATAGGTCGTGACAGGCCAGCCTCCGAGACTGAGGAGAACATCCCCTTTTTGAAGACCGACCTTGGAGGAGGGGGACTCGGGGCGGACACCTTCCACAAGTGGAATCTGGTTCAGGTGGTCAAGGTGGAGGCCAAGCCAGCAGCGCTTGAGAGTTTTATTAGCGCGGTAGTCTTCGAGATTACGAGTGATCGCCTCGATTGGCAGAGCGTAGATGCCGGTGCCGAAGTCAGAGGTTGGTTGGTGCGCGAGAGCGACGAGTTTTCCATCCTTATCATAAAGAGGCTGCCCGGGTTTTGGTAGGGTGCCATTGTATGAAATGCGAAGGAACTGGAGCGGAAGCAGCTGGTCGTGGAAGTAAGTCTCACGGCTAACCACGCGGAGGAGGGAGCCTGACTGGTCGGCCTTTTGGTAAAGAGCTGAGCCTGGGTTAAGATACTTCGAGGAGCCTAAAGTAGGCACCTTTTTAACCTTCGGCCCCTTCAGGAGGGTGCAGCGAGACTGTGAGTCCTGCACGACGAGGGTAAATTTATGCTCACCTGCGGTGGCCTTGGTAACATCGGCATCGACAACACCGACGGTGACGTAGTGACCCTCGGTATCGAGAGGGAGGGCGATGGCCTGGCTCTCTGCGCCATCCTTATTATGAGGAAGGGTGATGAGAGTCTGGGCGGAAGAGAACTGTGCGAAAAGAGCGGTGGCGATGATGCGACGGCAAAGGGTGGGGAGAGTCATGAAAAAAGGGAAAGGGAACGGAAGGGCCTAAAATTCGCGCTTTGAGTCCTGTGAGGAGCGGAAATTGCTACCATCTTGGAAATCGACTTCAGGGATTGGCTCGGCGGGGCTGCGCTCATAGATCACGGGGACGTTGTTCTGATCAGCCTGAGATTCGGTAGTAGAAGAATAGACGACGAAGCCAATGGTGAGAGCGGCGTAGGCCACTCCGGCTCCTGCGACCCACTTGATCGATCCCAGTTCACGGAACCAAGTGCCGGCGCGCTCGGTAAAGAGGCTGAGAGAAGACTTTTTGAGGAGTTCCTGGCGCTGGCGCTGCTGGAATTCCTCGAGGAAGTCCTCAAAGTAGCCGTCACGAGGGGTCTCGTAGCGCTTTAGGCTGATCAGCTTTTGAACTCGGTCCCCGTAATTGCTCATAACTTAAAAATTTTTTGTATTACCCTCTTAAAACTTAAGAAACCTCAAGGAAAATATTATCGGATATATTCTTCGAGATACCCTTGTAGTTGCTTGTGCGCGTAAAAGAGTCTTGAGCGGACAGTTCCTTCCGTCACTCCGAGGATCTTGCTGATTTCAGCATGAGGAACTCCCTGAATGTCGAACATTGTAACTACTGCTCTATGGTCTTCTGACAGCTCTTGCATCGCTTCGTTCAATTTTTTTTGAAGTTCATTGACGTTGCTTTGGTGGCGGGGGTTCGACGCATGCCCGACATCGACCATGGCGTCGTCGTTTTGATTGCCGGAATCGACGTTATCGAGGCTCCAGGTAGCACGGCGCTTTCTCTTTTTTAGGAAGTTAAGCGTCATGTTGGTCGCGATGGAGTAGATCCAAGTGTAGAATGTCGATTTTCCGCGAAATCGCTTCAGCGAGCGGTAGGCTTTCGCAAAGATATCCTGAAGAAGGTCGTGAGTATCCTCCTTATTAGCAGTCATGTGGTAGACCATGCCGTAAAGCTTGGGGGAAAATTTTATGACGAGTTCATCAAAGGCGCGGGTTTCTCCGTTCTGCGCGCGGCGGACCAGGTCGTGGTCAGGGTCGGTAATAGCTTCGTGGGACATGGCAGGGCGATCTTGAAAACGGGTCGCAGGGGGAGTTCTCCGTCGCTCGTGGAAGAGAGACAGGGGAATGGGGAAGTTGTTCAATTTTCGCGCTCAATGATTACGCCGACCCAGTCGGTGTCATGGAGAATTTTCTTCTCCAGCTCGACGCGAACCCGCTCTACCGGGAAAGTAGAGAGGATGTGGGCAGCGATATCTTGGGCGAGAGTTTCGATGAGCTTTCGCTCACCTAGCGAAGCCAAAGCCCGAGTTTGGTCGGCCACTTCTTGGTAATTCACCGTTCCTTCGATCTCATCATTGGTCGGGAACGGGGTGACCTGAAGGGTGAGGTGAGCTCGGAGAGTCTGTATTTCCGCGCGCTCTTCCGCTGGGACGCCGATATGGCAGTCGAGGCGCAGGCCCCTGATGATGATTTGATCGCTCACGGCGGGAGTCTAAGTCTGGGAGGGATTGCCCTCAAGCCATTCTCGAAATGCGGTGAGGTCGTGGAAAAGGTGCTTTGGCTCGGCTTTGCGGAGTCGTGCTTCTGGATCGTATCCGGTAGTGACGGCGACCGAGGCAATCTCGCCATGATGCGCGGTCTCGATGTCGTGCACCATATCGCCCACGAAGGCGGTGTTCTCCAACGCGAGTCCGTGGGTCGTAAGAATCTCACCAATGCGATCGCGCTTATCGATCACCCCCGAGTAGATTTCTTCGAAAAAGTGGTCCATTTTTAACTCCCGTGACTGATGGGCGAAGATCGAGGAATCCATGCTAGAGAGGACGAAGCAGCGGATTTTTTGCGCCGTGCACCACTCCATCATTTCCCGCGCGTGGGGGAGGACGGTGACTTGCACGGGCGAGTTGCTGAAGGAGGAGCGAAAGATTCCCTCCAAGCTGTCGATCGCCACGCCGGGGAGAACTTCGTCGTAAAATTCCGGATAGGGGAGGCGGAAGCGCTTGCGAAATTCCTTCAAGTCCATTTCAGGAACGTTATGCTGCCGGAGAACCGCATTGGTCGCGAAGAGGGTGGGGGGCAGATCGTTGACGAGGGTGCCGGACCAATCGAAGAGGAGATTCTGATACATGGAAATTTTTCTAGCCCAGCGTCATCCGGAGCTTGGTGATATTTTCTTCGCCGAGTTCCTTCTGGAGCTTGCGTAGGAGCTGGGGCTTGAGCTGCTCAAGATGAAAGCGCATCGCCGGTTGGAGGACTTTCAGCGTAAGGCAGCCTTTCCGCAGCGAGACTGGCTCCGTCTGACTCGCGATCGCGTCGCCCGCGAGATCCCTCCAGGCTTCTTTGACGCGGTCTTCATCAAGCCCACCACGCATGCCGACACTCTCGAGAATTGCTTCGAGGTGCGCGGAGGCGTCTGAGACATTCCTGTTCAGATCGAGCGGGAAGTGACCCCCGATCCAGTCACGCATGAAGTGTGAACGGATTTTTTGCGGGCTGGCTTTTTTCCCAGGGCCCGAATTTTTCATAAAGATGAGGGCTATTTGCCGTCGTCGCCGATTGCCTCGACTGGGCAACCTTCCATGGCCTCAAGGCACTGCTCGACCTCTTCTTCTGACTCAGGCTGCTTGTAGACGAAGGAATATCCTTCGTCATCCGAGCGCTGGAAGTTGAGAGGTGCGGTTTCACGGCAGAGGTCGCAGTCGATGCACTGGTCATCAACGTAAAATTTGCCCTCTACATTTTCCGGATTTTTGTCTTCGAGTTCAGCCATGGCTTTAGGGCCAAAGAATTCGCCTACCAGAGGGCAAGATGCAAACTCTTTTTCCTCAGGAAGGCGCTGATTACACAGGAGTATCCTGCTGCCGGTCATTTTGATCTCTGGTGAGCAATGACGTCAGAGTTCAAAAGGGCTGCAGCTCTTTCTCCGCAGAACCGAAGGTTCTCGCGATCAAAGAAACCTAAAATGACTTTAGGGTGCTTCCTTTTTAATCAGTGTTTCCTTAGCCTTTCTCGCTTTGCAAGACGGCGTCTCCGCTGTTAGTTATCCCCCGCACCCATCTATTCATGAAACCTGACCCAAATATTGAAGCTGAAGAAGATTTTTGGGACCTTGGTGACGAGGGAGATGTTCCGCTTATTCCTAAATCTCGGTCTGAGGATTCATCCTCGGAAGAAGAGTCCGATGAAAGTGATTCTGAGGAGGTGATTCCGGAAGAAGAAGGAGAGCTAGGTTCCGAGGAGGAAGCGCCAGAGGAGCTCTCTGAAGAAAATGAGCTTCTTGAAAAAGACGAGCCCCTTGAGGAAGAGCCTGCCGAGGAACCCGATGAAGATTCTCCGGAAGAGCTCGAAGAATCTCTTCCTGCTGCAGGAGGTCTTAAGAACTATATTTCAGGGGTCTTTCGCGAGACGTCCATCGTAGAAAAGGCGTCACTGCTTTGCGTGTTCTTGCTTTTCATGGGTGCGGCATCTTGGGGGATTTCTACTTACTACGATCAGGCTCCCGAGGGGGATTTGGTCGTTTTTGATGAAAATTTCCCTATCGAAGGAACCCACGCAGCGATTGACGAGATCGAAACATACTGGCGTAAGCCTATCCGCGCAGGCGATGATGCGGATCATGGTGTGCAGCTCAAAGCAGAGCTCATCCCCTGTGCGCGCATTGTCCTGAGTGGATCGGGAACAGCGGCGCTTGGGGTCTCTTTCCGGGATAGCGATCAAAAGCTCATTGGTGATCCCATTTCTCTTGAGGTCGAAAATGGCACCTTTTCCAAAACAGGAACGAGTGAAATTGTCATCACCTCGACTGCTGGGTTTGAAAGTTCTTCCGAAATTAATGCTTATATCAATCTTGATATCGATCCTTGGTCACTTCTCATCGTAGAGGGTGCCCCGGGGACCAATCCGTCCTACACCGAGGATGACAAAAAACTCGCCGAGGTAAGGATCTCCGCCGACTCCCGATAAAAAAAACGACTCATGTCTGAAGCTCCTACACCCCTTGTGCCGCACGAAGGCTGGCACGTCCTCCATCTTTTCTACTCGATCGATCACGGCCAGTGGAACCTCCTCAATGATTCCGAGCAGCGTGAAGCCAAGACGCGGCTCACCGAGCTTGTCCAAGAGATCCGCTCGCATCCTGACACCCAGCTCCTCATCTTTTCCATCGCCACGCCGAAGGCAGATCTCGGCTTCATGCTCCTGACGCCGGATCTCCAAGATGCGACCTACTTCGAGAAGCGCCTCACCCTCTCGCTCGGGATCGATGTCCTCGCGCCGACTTACTCCTACCTCTCACAAACTGAGCGCTCGGAATACACTACTTCCCGTGAGGTCTATGGAAAAGACACCCTCATTGATGAAGAGGGCATGACCGCGGGCACACCCGAATTTGAGGCGAAGCTCGATGAGTTCGATGAGCGCATGAAGCACTACCTCAAGCACCGCATGTATCCCGTGCTGCCTGACTGGCCCGCCATTTGCTTCTACCCCATGTCCAAGCGCCGCGCCGCGCATGATGACTATAACTGGTATTCTCTCCCCTTCGAAAAGCGCGCTCAGCTCATGAAGGGCCACGCCACCACCGGGCGGAAATACTCAGGCAAGATCCTTCAGCTCATCTCAGGATCCACCGGCCTCGATGAACATGAGTGGGGCGTCACCCTTCTCGCTCACGACACCTACCAGATCAAATCCATCGTCTACGAAATGCGCTTCGATGAAGTCTCCGCTCGCTACGCCGAGTTTGGCGACTTCTACATCGGGATGCAGCTTCCGCTCGACGAACTCTTCACTGTCGTCTGCCTCTAAAATCATGCACTTCCTTCCTCTTCTTGCTCTCGCTGCTGCGCTCGGACTCGCGTCCTGCTCCAGCTACCAAGCCGATTTCAAAAAAGAGGCGAAAAAGTTCAAGCAAGGCGATAGCCCCAAAGGTCCTTGGAAGGGCACTTGGAAAAGCGAATTCAATGGCCACCATGGCCCTATCTGGTGTCTCGTAAGTCAAGATCCCAAGCAGCCTGAGAACTGGACTTTCCGCTACCGCGCAGGCTGGGGCGTTCTCCAGTTCGGCGATTACGAACATCCCATCAAGTTAGCCCTCAGGCCGGGAAATGTTCTCCTAGTTGACGATAAAATGACTCTCTCGAATGACTTCGGCACCTACGCCGTGAAGGGAAAAGTCACCCCCACAAAGTTCAACTTCCGCTTCAACGGAAGCGGCGACAAGGGCACCATGATCCTCACCCGTCCAAAAAAAAATCCCTGATGAACAAGCTCGACGAAATCGTAGCCTACAAAAAAGAGGAGATCGAACCCCTCATCCCTCTCACCAGTAAGCTCCGCGCTTCCGCGCTCATGCGGAATGATTTCGGCGGATTCCGCACCGCCCTTGATCGTGGTCCCGGTAAGCTCGGCGTCATCTCAGAGGTAAAAAAGGCTTCCCCCTCGGCCGGCGTCATTGATCCTAATTTCGACCCCGTCCGCCAGGCCCAGCGCTACATCGATGGCGGCGCATCCTGCATGTCCATCCTCACCGATGAGAAATTTTTCCAAGGTCACCTTTCCTACCTCACCCAGATCTCAAAAATCTCGCCCATCCCGCTCCTGCGAAAGGACTTCATGGTCCACGAGTGCCAGATTTACGAAGCCATCGTCTCCGGTGCCGATGCCATCCTCCTCATCGTCGCCTGCCTTGATGACGATCTCATGAAGCACCTTTATGAAACGGCGAAGGACTTCCAGCTCGACGTCCTCGTAGAAGTCCACGACCTCCCCGAAATGGAGCGCGCCCTCGACCTCGGCGCAGACCTCATCGGCATCAATAACCGGAATCTCAAAGAGTTCACCACCGATCTCACCACCACGGAGCGCCTCGCTGACGAAGTCCCAGACGACGTCATCCTCGTCTCCGAGTCAGGTCTCAAATCTCCCGCAGACGCCCAACAAGTCCTCGACTACGGCGCCAATGCCGTCCTCATCGGCGAAGCCCTCATGCGCGCGGATGATCCCTCCCGCGAGATCGAAAAATACCTCGCGCTTGAGATGTCGATTCCTGACGAAGAGGCCTCTCCCACGGAGTGAGTTTGACAAATTCTCCTCAGGAGAGAAACTTGTAAGACAACATGTTGCGGCCACTTCTTCTCTCTCTCATTTCTTGCCTCCCCGTCTTTGCAGATCATCACGGAGGCACCCACGACTCCAAGCCGAACGTTCTCTTCATCATGTCGGATGACCATGCGGCTCATGGTGTTTCCGCCTACGGCAGTCGTCTTGCGGCCATCGCGCCGACTCCGAATATCGACCGTCTCGCCAAAGAAGGAGCCCTTTTTGACAACGCCTTCTGCACCAATGCGATTTGCTCGCCTTCACGCTCCTGCATCCTCACCGGGCAATACCCGCATACAAATGGTGCCTTCGACCTCGGCGCTGCGGTCCCTCCGGGAAAACAGACCCTCGCTATCGAGTTCGGCAAGGCCGGTTACGACACCGCCATGATCGGAAAATGGCATCTCAAAGACGAGCCCGCCGACTTTAATTACTACTCCGTCCTCGCAGGTCAGGGCAGCTATTTCGACCCCGTCTTCCGCGTCCGAGGCGACAAAGCTTGGGAAAAAAACACCGTCAAATATGAGGGCCAGCACTCCACTGACGTCATCACCGACATCACCCTCAAGTGGCTTGGTGAAACCTGGGATCAAGAGAAGCCTTTCTTCCTCATGCACCACTACAAGGCTCCGCATGACTACTTTAAGAATGCCCTCCGCTATGAAGATTTCTTAAAAGACGTCAACATCCCCGAGCCTGAAACTCTCTGGACTCGTGGCTCCCAGTGGGGCTCCATCGCTACGCGCGGTGCCAATGACGAACTCATTCCCCACATAGGCACCTCGAATGGCTCCCGCAACCCGCGCCGGAACTACCTCATCGATCTTCCGCCTCTTTTCCCTGCTGAGTTCCCGAAGGATTTCGATGCCAAGAACTTCACCGAGGAGCAGAACACCCGAATGGCCTATAATGCCTACCTCAAAAAATTCCTCCGCTGTGTGAAGGGAGTCGACGACAATCTTGCTCGCCTCTTCAAGCACCTCGAGGAAACCGGCCAGATGGACAACACCATCATCATCTACACCGGTGACCAAGGCTTCATGCTCGGCGAGCACGACTTCCAGGATAAGCGCTGGATGTATGAAGAATCCCAGCGCATGCCGCTCCTAGTTCGCTACCCGGCGAAAATCAAAGCCGGGATCGTTATCGATTCTTGCGTTGAGAATGTCGACTTCGGCCCCACCATGCTCGACTTTGCTGGCATCAAGATTCCTGGCTCCATGCAGGGAAAATCATTTAAAGAACACCTCACCACCGGGAAAGAGCCCGCTGGCTGGAAGGAGACCGCCTACTACCGCTACTGGATGCACATGGCTCACCATGACAACCCCGGTCACGTCGGCATCCGCACCAAGACTCATAAACTCATCTACTTCTACGGATGTAATTACGATGGCGGCTACCAGACCCCTCCAGGCTGGGAGCTCTACGATCTCATCAACGATCCCCACGAAACGAAAAATATCTACCACGACCCGACCCAAAAGGGCCTCGTCGTGAAGCTCAAAAAACAACTCGCCGAGACCCGCACCCGCGTCGGCGATGACGGCTCCCACTTCCCCGAGTGCGAAAAAGTCCTCCAAGAATTCTGGGACTACGACGCCGCCGATCAGGAAAAAGCAAAACGCATCTCTGGCGTCTACCTCAAGCGCCGCGAAGCAGAGCTCAAGGCCGGGAAGCGAAACATCTACACCATCAAAGGCCACGTAGACCCGAGCCTTCAGGAGAAGAAGTAACAAAGGAGCGGGGAGTCCCGCCCCATCTAACTGAGTTAGGGGCGGGACGCCCCGGCTCCTTTGGGCGAAGCAGAACATCTTGGTGGCCTTCCCTGCTCCCAAACGACTTCTCATCGAGTATCTAGAACCTAGTATCCGATCACCGTAAGCTGGTAGGGAAATGTAATCCTTGAGTGGGAGAAAAGTGCGTCCGCGAGGTTAGTGGTATTCTCAAAGTCTTTGCTAACTGCATTTCTTCCACCTGTTTTGTATTTGTAGGCGTTTGGCACGGCTAGGAGGAGGTGATCTACATCGACCATCACTAAGGCGTGGACAATATCTCGGAACACGGCATTTCCCATCCACGAGCGTCCAGCTTCGACTTCCAGGCCACACTTCCATGCGGGATGATAGCCGTCTATCTCATAGCGGACTTTTGGGACGCCATTCTCTCCATAGAACACGGGACGATGGATTTTCTGATGATTTTTTTTACCGGATTCCAGATCGAAGCCAATTTTCGAGAGTTCCTCGTGGAGCACTTCCAAAACTTGGTCGCTGGTCAGACCTTTGGTTAGCTGTTCAGTCGATATCTCTTCTTTATGAGATCGGAAAACTGCGACAACTTTTTCGATGAAGTCTGCTGGAGCCACAGTTCTCGGGAATGTTGAATAACGAATTATGCTCTATTAGATTAAGAAATATAGCTTACTGGAAAGAGAAATTAGATAAACAACGAACAATGAAACGTCTCATCCTCTCCCGCCACGCGAAATCCTCTTGGGACAATCCTGAACTCCGCGATATCGACCGCCCTTTGAATAAGCGTGGCTTATGCTCTGCTCCGGTGATGGGGAAGGCGCTTGTCGCGCGTGGTTTCATTCCTGAGGTTATTCTCGCGAGTCCCTCCGTGCGGACGCGGATGACGGCGGATCTCCTTTCCGAGGAACTGGATTTTCCGAAAGACGAGATCCAGATCATCGATTCTTTCTACGGTGCTTCGGCAGCGGAAGTCGTCGCAGTGATGAATCGTCTTCCTGATGAGGTCGATTGCGCGCTTCTCGTCGGCCATAACCCAACTTGGACTGACCTCGTGAACCGCCTTACCGGAGGAAGGCTCGTCAATCTCCCCACCGCCGGAATCGTGGTCATCGATTTCTCAGTAGGGAGCTGGACGCTCGCGGAGCAGGGGACAGAAGTCGCGACGTTGATTCCGAGAGGGCTGATGGATTAAGAAGCTAAGATAAGTTCGACCTATTTCCCTCTGAAACTACGATTTGGTTCAAGAGCATGAAGACCGAGCCCCTCATCCAAGCTGCCGACGATCTACGAGACGCCCTCCGTGGTCTCACGTTTCCCGAGCCGGTGCACACGACTTACAACCCGCTGGAGTATGCTTGGGAGCGGCACTGTGATTACTTGGAGAAATTTGGGGCAGGGGAGAAGAAGGTCCTTTTTCTCGGTATGAACCCGGGGCCATACGGGATGGCGCAGACGGGCGTGCCCTTTGGTGAAATTCCTCATGTGCGGGATTGGATGGGGATTTCAGGTTCAGTGGAGAAGCCAGATCCGGAGCACAAGAAGCGGCCAGTGAAGGGTTTTGAGTGTGAGAGATCAGAGGTTTCGGGACGGCGTCTCTGGGGGCTTTTCAAAGAGGAGTTTGGGACGGCGGAGAACTTTTTCAAGACGCACTTTGTGGCCAACTTTTGCCCGCTGGTCTGGATGAAGGACACGGGCGCGAATCTCACGCCGGATAAACTTCCGCGTGATTGCATGGTTCCGGTGGAGGAGGCCTGTCTCGCGCACTTGCGGAAGGTGATTGAGATCTTGAATCCCTCGTACTTGATTGGAGTGGGAGCCTTTGCCGAAAAGCAGCTAGCAGCAGCGAGCGATGGCTCACGTGAGCTGGGGAAGATTCTGCATCCCTCGCCAGCCTCTCCTGCGGCGAATCGTGATTTCGCAGGGACGGCAGCGAAGCAGTTACGGGAGCTGGGTTTGCTCTGAATTCTCACGGCCCACGGGGTCAATCTATCGCAGCGAAGGGCAGAGCGAGGAACCAGCGCCGCCCTAGACCATCCGCATGAAACGACAAAGGGCCAAGCCCGCCAAGTCGCAGTTATTTAGGACACCCGCAGGCCCACACCCTTCGGCTGCGGCTTCACACCAAGGGCTGCGGGTGGATTAATTGAGACGTCGAGATGTTCGGCTTGCCCAAAGATCTGCCACTTCGAAAAAACCAGGGCGGCGCTGCGCTTTGCCCTTTGCTGCGATAGATTGACCCTTTGGGCCGTGGGAGTGGGACCTTCTTGGGGCTCGAGGCACAAAAAAACCACGGGGTTGAATCCGTGGTTGGTTTTTTGGGAGTGATGCCAGTTTTTGGCGCTAGTCCTCGTTGCGGCCGCGGTCGTGGTCGATCCGGAAGGAGCGATTGCGGAGGCGGGAATTTTGAAGACTCGAGATGACGCTGTCGGCGTGGGTGGCTTCGACGTCGACGAGAGTGTGCTTCGGGAAGATGCGGATGCGGCCGAGGACGCCATCGGGGAGTTCGCACTCACGGTAGATCATGCCGGCGATGTCGCCTGGCTTGACGCTCTGGGCCTTTCCTACGGTGAGGAAGAGGGTGGACATCTTAGCATCGCTTGGCCCACTGGAGCGCTCTTTCCGCTCGAAGCGGTTGCGCTCGCGGGGCTGATCACGGTCTCCGCCGCGGTCGTCACGATCACCACGGTCATTGCGATCGCGTCTGTCGTTACGGCCACGGTCGCGGCCGGGGCGTTCGTTTGAGAATGGCTCGTTCTTATCGTTGTCTTCCGCGATGAACTGGCCTTCACGGCCACTCGTCTCACGGATGAGGGTGATGAGGGCGTTGGAAATATCAGTCGCGGTGTGACCTTGCTCTAGGAGACGGTCGAGATAGGGCTGGTAGCTCTTGTAGTCGCTCGCTTCGAGGCGCTCCCGAATGGTCTCGAAGAGTTGGTCGGCACGGCGACCTTCGACATCTTCGCGCGAAGGGATGCGCTCGCGGCGAATGGGCTGACGGATGTATTTTTCAATCGTCTGGAGACGGTAAATGTCACGGCCGAAGACGAAGTTGACTGCTTTGCCATCACGACCTGCACGACCGGTGCGGCCGATGCGGTGGACGTAATCCTCGGGGTCCTGGGGGAGCTCGAAGTTGACCACGAGCTCGACGTCATCGATGTCGAGGCCACGTGCGGCGACATCGGTCGCTACGAGGATCTCGACGGTTCCTTCACGGAACTTCGAAAGGACGCGCTCACGCATGGACTGGGTAATGTCTCCGTGGAGACGGTCGGCAGTGAAGCCACGGGCGAGAAGAGACTCAGTGAGGTCATCGACGACGCGCTTCGTATTTGCGAAGATGAGCGTAAGCTTGGGCTTCTCGATATCGATGATGCGGGAGAGCGCTTCCACCTTTGAGCGGCCACGGACCTCGTAGCAAGATTGATCGATGGTAGAGACGGTGAGGGCCTTACGCTCGATCTCGACGAGTTCAGGGTCGTTGCCGAATTTCGTGATGAGGCGGCGGACGCCAGGATTCATCGTAGCGGAGAAGAAGAGGGTCTGGCGGTCCTTCGGGAGGACTTTGAGCATGTCTTCCATTTCCTCGCGGAAGCCCATGTCGAGCATGCGGTCCGCTTCATCGAGAATGACAGTTTTGACCAAGCTTGGGTCGAAACTTTTCCGGCGGAGGTGATCGAGAAGGCGACCGGGAGTTCCTACGACGATATGGGTTCCTTTCCGAAGACCGCGCAGCTGGCGGTCGATCGGTGCGCCGCCATAGACGGGCATGGAGCGGATGTTTCCGACACCGGAGCTGAGCTTGAAGACTTCCTCGCAGACCTGGATCGCAAGTTCGCGGGTGGGGCAGACGATTAGCGCCTGTGGCTTCATGATCGAAGGATCGATGCGCCGCAGGGTAGGGAGAGTAAAGGCAGCGGTCTTACCAGAGCCGGTCTGGGAGAGACCGATGATGTCTTTTCCGGTGAGCGCAAGAGGGATGGTCTTGGCTTGAATCGGTGACGGGCTTTCGTAGCCCATTTTTTGCACAGATTTGAGAATTTCCTCGGAAAGACCGAGTTCGGAAAAGGGAAGAGTGTCCATCAGCGTGAGTCCGCGCGATCGCGGGAGGTTCTCCTTCAGCATATTTCGGCTGATAGCAAGAACCGAATGTATCGGGGCGGATCTACTTTTTCCGCCAGAGTAGGAAAATAATCCCACAGATGCCCCCAAGAATGGCGGCGGATGGCTCCGGCACGGATGTCGCTTCCGAACCGGGAGTCGCAGCGTGAAGCTGAGTGGGAGCTGCCAAGAGCGATCCAATTATCAAGAATTTCATAAGGAAGGAGGGCCTAAAGACTAAAGGGAACGTCTGAACGGTGACAAGGACATTACAAAAAAATACTTTAAGAATTAATGATAATCTATTACTCCTGACAGAAAGATATTTATCGTATCACGGCTTTGATGCGGAAAAATTCCTTTGCAGTTACAGGGCTGCTGCTTTGGTAAGTGCGGTGGCTGGTGCCATCGCTGGAGAATGTTTCGTCTACTAGTAAGTAAGCCGTGTCCAGGGGTTCCCAGAACTGGAGGTTTGTTTCTGATTCGATCTGGATGAGCACATCATCTGCCGCGAGCACCCTGCGGTAACTGAGTTGAGCTAGGCCATCGGCGGTGATGCTGAGCTTAAGGCCGTCAGGAGCGCCGTATTCGATGAGGTTTGCGAGGCCATCGCCATCGTCATCTCCATTCGGATCACCCGCGAAGCTGCTTGATTCGCCGAGGCCGGGAGATCCGCCGCTGCTGATTCCGGCGCGCCAACTATCGGTAATTGTGGGATCGAGAAGGGCACCAGGCACTGCGATGTATACGAGGCTTCGGTCGCCACCATCGGCGATCGTGGGCCAAGGGAGGTTTGTTTTATATTCGAAGTCTCGGATTTCGGTTCCGGCACCGAGCGAGAGTTTGAGGCGCTCTCCGCTGTTTGAGAGATTTTTGTCAAAGGTGCCGATAACAAAAGAAGGCGTGGCCGCAAATCCGTAGCGGATGTTGAAGGCTGATTCTTTCCCCACGATGACCACGCGCTCGCCCGGAGCGATGCTGAGCTGCGAGGCATTGATGAAGTCAAACTCGATCCCCTTGGTAAAGCGGACATTGGTGAGGTCGAGCGCGGTGGATCCGACATTCATGAGCTCGATCCATTCGAAGTCATTACTTTCTAAAGAAGGATCAAGCGCGAGTTCGGCAGCGCTGGGATCATTCGGATGATACATCACCTCGCTGATGATGAGTCCATCCAGCCAAGGCTGGATCGTGGGTGCCGAGGCGAGAAATTCCACAGGGTCGGACCAGTTACTCCAGATTTCGGTGTTATCTTGGTGGCGGACGCGCGCGCGGTAGGTCTTCCCGTCACGTGTGATGCTGGGCACATCAATGGTGGAGGAAAAAGAGCTGAGCTCTCCTGATTCCCAATCGGCATTCCACTCAAAAAGTGCTTCACCGCCGTTGCTGATCAGGTTGCGTGTTGCGGAGATCATCATTTCAAATCCCATGTCCGAGCTGCCTGAGGTGTTTTGGTGGACTTCAATCGCGATGGTATTTTCACCAGCGATGAAGAAGGATGAATCGACTTCGAATTCATCGAAGGTCGACTCGCCACCCGCAAAGTCAGCGGGAGTATCGTAGTTCACTACCGTGGCGGCATTGAAGCCATCACGCAGGACCGGGGCGCCGTTGACGTAGACGATTGCGCCATCGTCGACGAGCAGTTTGAAGGTGAATTTCTCGTAAGCTGCAGGATCGGTGACATTAATTGTCGTTCGGAAATAAGTGGTGGGAAAGCGATCCGAGGTATTTCCTCCATAGAGGATGTCGGTCGCAAATGTCAGTCCGCTTACTCCGCCGTAGCCTGCGGGGGTTGCTCCGGTTTTCCAGGAGGAATCATCAAAGTTCATCTGCGACCACGCGCTGCCTTGGTCGCTGCCGTCATCGAGATAGGTCCACGTTGAACCGCTCGGTAGAATTTCTTCGGTTCCGCCATCGATGGGAGAGATCTCGGCCACTCGCCATTCCATTTTAGAAAAGGTGCCGCTTCCCTGAGGATCGGAAAAAGCGGAGCTGGTGAAGGAAAGGTCATCTTGTGGGAAGCCTGCGGCACCGGAGTAGCTGATGGTGGGCTTGGCGGGACCATTTGGGTTTGCGACGAGGGCATCGAGATAGGCGTCGCGGCCGCTTTGACCGGAGACTCCGGAATCGCGTGCGATGGGCGCCATGGCATTGTTTGTTCCGCCGATCCAAGACCCGCCATCAAAGGCGAATTTTTTCATATCAGCGACGACCGGGGCGATGTCCGGTTCGGTCTGGCTCCCGCCGATCGCGGCGGTCCAGCGATCGCGATCAGCCGAAACAAGGTCTTGAAGCTTGGCGGCGGCAGGATCGAGAAGGAGGTTGATTTGCTCTTCGGTCCAGATGAGGTCGCGCATTTCTCGGACGACGTTTTTATAGGCAGTGGCAAAAGGCTCGCGCGTGGGTTCGTTCGTTCCGCTCACGATGGCATTCGCGACCCAGTCGATCCCCGCGCCCCAATTCGGTCCCCAGCTTGTGTCCGAGTCCCATGGGAGTGTCTGTAAGCGGCCGAACTGGCTTCCCGGAACGGGTTTGAAATAGAAGGCGCGGTTTTTGAGGTGCTGTGCGGTGTTGGGCTGCACATCGTAGTGGCGGATCATGTCATTCACCGCGTGATAGTGATTCCAGTGGTTGTAGTCGACGTGCTCATTCAGCCAAGCGTCGTCCTTAGTCGGGCGGAGGTTGAAAATGATGTTTTCGTAGTCCGATCCGTCATCGACTCCATCGGCGGATTGGTAGCGGAGAACATCGGTGCCCTCCGTGCGATTGCTGATCAGCTTGTAGAGGTTTCCTTTCTCCATCTCGTGGGAATCGAGAAAGCGCTTATCGAACTCTTCAAGCGCGAGGAGCATCCCGAAGTGGTCACCCTGATACTGGTTTGGAGCTTCATCGGCACCACGGATGACGCGCATATTGAACCAGTGGGTAAAGGGCGCGGGTGTCCCGGTCATGTTGTAGATCTTATGATTAGTCGCTTGATCCATGCCCCAGGTCGAGTGGCCTCGTGAGCCGATCATTCGGTGGGAGGCAAGGAACTTCCAGGGCTCGGGATATTTCTTGCCGTTTGCATCACGGAAGGTCGGATAGCTTCCGCGATTAAAGCGAAACTTGAAGCTCCGCTTCCCGCCTCCGGAGTAGCGCGCATTGCGCTGGCGAAGGCGGTATCCCACGTGCTCGAAGACCTCACCTTCGTAAACGAAAGAGCATTTCCAGTTATAGGCACTGCGAGCTTCGTAATTGTTCGCTCCGATCTGGTTCGCGCCGTTGTAAGCAACCGCCTGGTCGAAATTCGCCGATGTCGTGAGGATGTGGTAGTTCGGAATCGAGGTCATCGTTTCCGCCGGGTAAGTGTGCGGCGATCCTAGGACCGAGCGAGTGTCCGCTACGTAATCAGGAACGCCATTATAGACAAAGTAGGCGAAGTTGAGCGAAGGGTCGTCCTCGTAAGGAACTCGTACTTGAGCGCCTGCGCTATCGCTCACCGTGATGCGGTAGCGAACCAACATCCGGTTGGCTTGGTCTGCCACGGTGGCTGTGTAAATGCTGTCTCCGGCTACCGCGTCGTTCCCGCTGCCGTCATCGGCCATCACGAGGTTGATCCAGTTTGCGGAATCGAAGTAGGCAGGATTGGGATCGGGTGCCCCTTCAGGATCGGCGATGAGAGCCGTGGTCGTCTTTGCCAGATAAGCTGGAACGTAAGAGCCGGGGGAGACGAGCTGGACCTCTAGGTTGACAGAGGAGACGCCATCAGGATCGGTGACCTTTGCGGTGATGATCGTGTCTTGTTCAGTAGCAGGTTGCTTGGGTGAATGATCGACTTGGCGGATCGCTGGAGGAGCATTTTGTGTGAGGGTCGTATTGGCTGATCCCGGGCTTGGCTGGGGAGGGGCGGAGGTGTCTGGAGTAGGGCGGATGAGTTCAAAATTGAGCCCGAAGTCGCTGCTTGTGACCGATTGATTAAAGGCGTGGATCGCGATGACGTTCGTGCCCTCTTGCAAGAAGCTGCTGACATTCGCGATCAGCTCCTCAGACCAAGTGCTCTCGTTTCCTCCCACGATTCCCGTGGTTGAAATGCTGACCGCTCCGTCTTCGACATTGTCTCGATGTATTTCGTAGCCATTGATCCAAACGACGATTCCGTCATCGATGAGATAGCGCAGCAGGAGGTTGGTAGGCACTTCGCCGGGAGCGATGGTGAATTCCTTCCTGAGAAAGATGGAGGTGAAATTGTTGCGCATATCAGCGATCGGGTTGGCAAAGGTCAGCGCAGTGACTCCGCCGTAGCCGATGGGCATATTTTCGCTAACCCAGGAAGCGTCTTCGCTAAAAGTGACCCCGCGCCACAGATCGATTGGGTTCGAGGCTTCTGTGTCGCCTTTTCGCCAGCTCCACGCTGAGGATTCTGGAATCAGGGTAGCTTCGGGCAGGGTTCCGGGGATGACTGAGCTGCGCCACGACGCGCCGAGATTGTTATCGAGGCTGGGGTCGATCAGCTCCATCGAAGAGCCCTCGCCATTGGCGCCGACTGGCCAGGGGAAACGTGAGCGGTAGTCGACTTCGTCAATTAAAACTCCCGCAGCACTTCGCAGTTCGATGATTTCTCCATCGCTGGAAAGACCGCCTCCAAAGGGGCCTACCGAAGCGACATTATAGCGGGACTGCATTGCCGCCGGATCTTCAGCGATGACGAGATGACCACCCGAAAGAATCGTGGTTCCCGCAGGGATCGTGAAGTTGAGGCCTTGCTGGAAAAACCATCCCGAGACATCGACCGATTCGGCCCCTGCGTTGTGCAGTTCGATGAATTCATCGTGCGCCGTGTTCGGTTCACTGTTGTAGTGGATCTCATTGATCACGACCTGCGCGTGTGAAACGGCGATCAAGGAGAAGGCGCTGAGGAAGAAGGAGGAGGATTTCATCGGAAAAGGGGAGGGGGCCCTAGAAAAAACACAATAGCCTATTTGAATGAGCGTCCAAGAGGGAATTCTTGGCATGAGACTCGCGCTTAGCTTAACTCCGGAATGCATTATCTAGGTATTCTTCTCCTTCTCATCGGGTCACTTTTTGGAAAAGGCACCCTGACCAAGCATCAGTTCCGAGATTCCAAGATCTTCCCCGGCACCGAGCGTGACTACTGGATCTACGTTCCCGCGCAATACGATGGCTCGACTCCGGCGTGCCTCATGGTCTTCCAAGATGGCGGTGGCTTTGTCAGAAATCCCGGCAAGGTGGGCTACGTCCCTGATGTCTTCGATGAACTCATCGAATCAGGAGAGATGCCCGTCACGATCGGGCTTTTCATCAACCCCGGAGTGGTCCCAGCAGCAAATAAAGGTGCCCAACCGCGCTTCAATCGCTCGCTGGAATACGATGGTATGGGCCCGGATTATGCCAACTTCCTCATCGAGGAAATGATCCCTCGTCTCAATCTCAAGATCTCATTGAACCCCGATGACCGAGCACTTTGCGGAGCATCTTCAGGAGCCATCGCCGCCTTCACCGCTGCTTGGGAGCGCCCAGATCACTTTCGCCGCGTCTACTCCATGATCGGAACCTACGTGGGCCTCCGCGGAGGAAATGACTACCCCGCGCTCATTCGTAAGACGGAGCCCAAGCCGCTGCGCATCTTTCTACAAGATGGGAAAAATGACCTCAATATTTATGGCGGCGACTGGTGGATGGCGAATCAGACGATGCAGCGCGCGCTTGAGTTCTCTGGCTACGAGCACACTCATCGCTGGGACGAAGGGAAGCACTCTCGGGAAGAGGGAAACAAACTCCTCCCTGAAGCCCTCCGCTGGCTCTGGAAAGATCACGGCACAAAGCCTGTCTCCACTCATCCAGAGAACTGCAAATCTCGCGCTTCCGAGTGGCTCATCCCCGGCGAAGATTGGCAGGTCGTGAGCGAGGGTCACAACTGGTCGGAAGGCCTTGCGATTGCGGAAGATGGCACCCTTTATTTTACGGACGTTCCAGACAGTGAGCTTTTTAAAATCACCTCGGATGGAAAAGAGACCCTCGTCGCAAAAGAAACCAACCGCGCCAATGGCATCGCGCTCGGGCCCCATGGCAAGAAGCTCTACACAGCTTCTTCAAAACAGATTCGTGCATACGATCTCGCCACCGGAAGCCACGAAGTGATTGATGAGGGAGTCGGGGCAAATGACATCGTCGTCTCAAATTCCGGTCACCTTTTTTTCACCGATCCCGCGCAGGGCAAGGTCTGGCACATCGACCTCAAGACGAGGAAACGCACCCAAGCTGCGACCGTCAAAGGCCTCAATGGAATCGGGATGAGCGCAGACCAGACTCTCCTCTACGTCTGCCAATTTGCGGGTCCGTTTATCCACTCCTTTTCCATCCAACCCGATGGCTCGCTCACCAACCAGCAACCCTATTTCTATGCCCAGTTACCGACGAGCGCGAAAGCTGCCGCACTTGATGGCCAATGCACAGCCGCGAGTGGGCACCTCCTCGTCGGCACCGAGGCTGGGCTTCAGATCTTCGATCAACCGGGCCGCGTCCAGCTTGTCCTCCCGCGTCCTGCTTATGAAGACGGTCGCGTGAACTACTGCGCGCTCCACGGCGATATCCTCTACATCGCGACCCGCCACCGGATCTATAAAAGAAAGGTCAAGTTGCAAGCCGCTCCGGCTTGGAAGTCTGCGGTGAAGCCTCCGAAGCCTCGCTTGTAGCTTCTGGTCCTTCATTGGCCTTGCTTGCAATCGGGTCGATCCCGCTTAGCGTCAACATTCCCGTTTGCCGGGGAGCTTTTTATGAAATTGGGGTCCTGTTTTTTTGTCTTTTGGTTCGTTCTGTCCCCTTTGGCCAGTGCTGAGGAGTCGCCTCAGGTGCTTGGAAAAGGGAAGGGTTTATTTCAAATCGGCGAGCAGCTCGCGCAGGATGATTTTAAAAATCTCGAGGGCTGGGTCGTCCAGCTTGAGGAGCGGGAGGGCGAGGCATGGGTGAAGGCTCAGGATGGGAAACTGGATTGCTTCGTTCCCGATCGGGGATGCACGGTTTGGTTTAAGAAGAAGCTCAAGACGCGTGTCACCATCACTTACGATGTCCTCTGTCCCACTTCCAAAGAAGATCGGAAAGGATTGCAGCCGAGTGATCTCAATAACTTTTGGATGGCGAGTGATCCCGCGTCGAAGCTTTTTGATTCCAGCCGTTTTAGCGGGAAGTTCGGCGATTACGATGTGATGCACGGCTACTATGCCAGCAGCGGTGGAGGGCGAAATACCACGACGCGCATGCGGAGATATCCTCGTGCAGTTGGGGGAGAGCCCGCCGAGCATCTGGCTCTCACTGCGCGGGATGGGCAGGCTGATTTTTTGATCACACCTGGCAAGTTGATGAAGGTGCAGCTGGCGGCTTATGACGATGTCATGCAATACATTGTCAACGGGAGGCTCGTCTACGAGGTCTCAGCAGGAGATGAGACTCAGGTGGAGCGTCGTGATGAACAGGGGAAGAAGGTTCTCAAGGGTTCGGTTTACGATTTGAAGCGCTTCCCAGTCTATGACGAGGGCTACTTTGGCTTTCGGATGGTGAGCACTCATCACATTTACTCCAACTTCCGCGTGCACGAGTTGCTGCCTGAGGAAAAGGGGACTGCGATTGAGGTGTCATCGATCAAGGAGCTACGTGCGACTTTGGCTCAAAGCGATCAGCGCGTGGTGATGAAGCCTGGAGTTTATCGGGTGGAAGACTTGCAGGATCGCTCCGCTGCCTTCCGCTTCTCGGGATCGAACAACCATTTCGATCTCAGCGGCGTGACGATTCAGATGCCGATTAGTGTCGTGCGGCAGATGAGTAGAAGTCGCCGGAGAGACAGGGCCAGCTATTTGATTTCTGGAGATCATGTCGTTTTAAAAGGAGGACACTTTGAGAATGTTTATCCCGATGGGCGCACGGAGATCACGGATTTTGGGAACTATAATCAAGATTTTGCAAACTCCCCCTCCCGCAGTGTCACCGAGATGAGGGTGAGTGGGGATGATGTCTCTCTGATTGGTTGTCGCATGACGGTGCGTGGGTCTTATCCCTATGGTTATGGGAACATGTATGGCATTGGCGCGGGAGCGGTCGTGGATTTAAGGAAGCACTCGGGAATTTTGATGACCGGTGATCGGATCACTATCGATGGCTGTAAGGTGAAGATGGAGTCCTTCGGTCATGCCATTTTTGTGCAAGGGGGCGGCGACCAGATTTTGGTGAAAAATACCGAGGTCGAGGGAATGGTGCGGCGGAGTAACGAGCTCTATGAAGAGAAGGGAAAGGGCGACCTTCCCCGGAAGTTTGATTATCAAATTCGGTGGCCTGAGGATTTAAGAGGGGTGGCCATTCCCCGCGATCACATGGTGAATTTAGTGGAGGATGGCATCAGGGCCTACTCCGGCACTGGGCATATGACGGTGGAGAATTGCAAGGTGACGAGGTGTCGGGGAGGGATCAAACTTTACATGGCGAAGAGCGCGCATGTCTCAAATTGCGAGGTGATTGATTGTGTCGTGCAGGGCTATTCGATCCCGAACAGGGGAACGATCCAGAACTGCAAAGGCAATGCCGCTTATGGCCCGTTGTTCTACATTCACTCGGATGGCTCCTCTTCGCAAAAGATCGATCTTGAGGTGCTGCCTTCTCCGCATGGTCTGGGCGATCACCCCTTGGCCGCGATTAAGGGAAGCGAACACCGCATTCGCTTGAAATCTGGTGGAAATGAACCGGCGGGTCAGCAGCGGCCGATCATTGTGGGCTATGCGCTGCGCTTTGATTTTTTAAGTGTGGCTTTTCCCAAGGTGCCAGCAGGAATGGAGGCGCACTTTAAGAAATTCGCGCCAGAGAGTTACCGCGCGTCTCGAATCCGCTTAGAGAATTTCACGAACCATCCGGTCGTTCTTGGCGATCTTTCGGAGGAGAACAGAGTGACGAGTCAGGCAGAAGTCAGGGACCTTGGGACTGAGAATTTCGTAGAGTCTCAGTAGGGGTAGAGTTGATTTTTTGAGCCAAAAAAAGCGCTGTCGGATGACAGCGGTTTGTAGAAAGTAGAAACGAGGTTGACTTACTCGTCGTCCTTATTGAGGCGGCGAAGACGACTGCTAAGCGCACGCTTGGCGCGGTCTGCCTGGTCGATCACCCTGTCCGTGGCATCGGCATCTTCATCTTCGATAAAGTAGTCGAGCACCGCTTCGGCCCAGAGGCCGTTTTGCTTGGCCATGGCACCGACAACTTTGAGCTGCTCATTTTGACCGACAGCGACGGTTGCGACATCGGACCAGAAGAGTTCTTTATCCTCGTCCTCGATGCCCTCGGTTTTATTCAAGAATGTGATCATCGCCTCGAAGCCTTCGCGGCGGAGAGTGTCATCTTCTTGTCCATCGACAAAGCCGTGAAGGATCTCAAACATCGAGCCATCAGGCCACTGGCGAAGCGCGGCAATGGCAGAGAGCTGGATTGATTTGTCATCGCTTGCGATTTGCTCCTCTACGATCGCAGCTGCGTCATCTCCACCCGCTGCTCCCATGAGACGGAGGAGGGACGCGCGCGTCGCATCATCGGCAGCGCTCTTATAAGAACCCACGATGGCAGAGGCATAAGAGCCACTGTCTTCCGCTTTAGTCACGATCTCACTAAGGACCGCGACACTCTGAGATTTCACGCGCTTGTCATCGGCAATTGCGATGACAGCGAGAAGATCACTAAAGTTCTCTACGGTCGCCATTTTACCAGCAGCGACAAGGGCTCTCTTTGCATCACCGGCATCATCAGTTTTTCCTGCGAAATCGATCAAGGGTGCGATGGCACTTTCGCCTTTGCGCTTAGCGAGGATATCGAAAAGCTTACCACGAAGCTCGGGATTGATTGACTCCTCGGTGGCGAACTTTGCGATCTGGGCATCGATATCGTTTCCGTCTGCGGATTCGCCTTTCCAAAGAACGGTCTGATAGGTCGGGCGAACCCCATCTTCCTTGGCTTCATTCGAGATGAGTTCGTTCAAGATTAGGGTGACATCTTTTTCGCTCAGCTGCTGAGTGGGGAGCTCCTTTGTCGGGTCGATGTCGGCATAGGGAGCGGTCAGTTCGTTGAGGCGGTCGATGCGCTTGCTCTCGGCCGAATTTCCGATGAAGACCATGACGGCGATGGCGAGACCGGCAGCGAGGAATGCGGCGATGGTGCCTTTCACCGCAGCGCTCATTCCTTTCTTGGGAGCGGCTAAAGGGCTCCCTCCGATGGTCGCCTCGCTACCTGGAATCGCGGTCGCAGCTTGCACAGGCCCACCGAGAGGATTCGGGGCAGGAGAGCTACCCGCAAGAGGTGCCGTGATTGGGTGAGTCGCCCCTTGAAGGTGGATTGTTTGTTGAGTCGCAGCCGCGGCCAATGGCGCTGTAGCCACTGCGATAGGAACCGGAGCAGGAGCTGCGGGCTGAGCGGGCGGTGCTGCTACGGGAGCTACGGGTTGAGCTGGAGCTACGGGAGCCGCAGGTGGCGCCGGAGCCGCAGGTTGAGCAGGTGGAGCGGTGGGAATTACGAGCTTAGGGGCGGCGGCAGCCACTACTGGAGCAAGAGCTACGGGTGCGGCTACTTCTGCTGGAGGGGCTGCGACAGGTTCAGGCTCAGCTACGGGCTCTGGAGCGGGGACAGGATCGACTGCGGGCGCGGGTGCTGCTACCGGAGCTTTGAGCGCCTGGGGTTGAGTGTGAACCGAGGGTTTGGCACCTTCCGGCGGGAGGATCGGCTGAGGCGCCGTCTCGTGAGGCACGGCGGGCGTGGCAGCTTGCTCGGGAGTTGGCGAAGGAGCCGCTCCAGGAATGATCAATTTCGGGCGCGGTGCTGGTGTGGGCTGTTCCGGAGGTCCGGGGGCTGGGTTATTCGGGGTTTCGCTCATGAGGAATTTAGTTAGAGATTCGCGGGCGTCGCTCGGGCGATCGTCCATCTGGCGTGAAAGATGCCACATCACCCAGTCACAAAGCCAGCTCGGAAGATCAGCGCGGTGTTCGCTCAGCGGCGTGACGGTATTTTGTAAATGTGCGCTCATCACTTGTGGCGCGGTGTCCCCATCGAAGGGATAGACGCCAGCCAAGCAGTAATAGTAGACGCAGCCGATGGAATACATGTCGGTGCGCTTGTCCAGCGGGGTGCGCTCGAATTGCTCCGGGGCCATGAAATGGATCGAGCCAAAGACGGCATCGCTATGATCAATCGTCTGGAGAGAGGGCTTTGGGGAAAATTTTGCCAAGCCGAAGTCTACTAACTTCACCTGAAAGCGCCCACTTGGGAGCCACGTGACCATGATATTCGTTGGTTTGATATCGCGGTGGACGAGATCGAGATCCTGCGCCGCGATGAGCGCCTCTTGGGTTTGAAGCGCCATTTCGCGGAAGTCATCGAGGGTGAGCGTCCCGCGCTCCACCATTTCATCAATGGTGCGGCCGGAAAGAAGTTCCATCACCACGTAGGGCCCGTCTTCGTCCACTCCGGAATCGAAAACTGTCACGATATGCGGATGCTGGATCGAGCAGAGCGAGGTCGCCTCCTTCAGCATCGCCTTCGTTGCCTCCTCTTGATTTTCGTAACCGCCGCCTGCGAGGACGCGCTTGATCGCGACTTCGCGATTGAGATGATGATCGAAGGCACGATAAACCGCACCGACCCCACCTTGGCCGATCTTCGCTTGGATTTCGTAGCGCTCCGCTCTTTCCATCTCAGTCAATAACTGCCGTCATCATTAACGAGCGGGGCGGGGGATCAATGCCAAAAGCCAGAGATCCCACCGCGTTGATCAAGATCGACTGCTCCCCTCATCTGAATAAAAAGGAACCCGTGCGAGACTTTATTCAGCTCCGAGGACTCATCGTCCACCGATCCATTCTTACGATGTTTTTCTTCACTCCATGCCCGAGGGAGCGATTGTCATTCTTGAGGATGAGACTACTGATGATCCTGAGTTTCTTATCGGGAGACTCATGGAGGTTGGGAGAGATGAAATCATGGTTCGCTTTGTCACGGGCTCGGGCGCTTGGGCAGATGAGCCATCGGTGATCGCGACGGAAAGAATCACGTCGTGCCAGATCGATTCCAATTACAGCTTATTCTATGCGCGTCATTTTGCGCGGAATGGAGATGAATCACAAAAAAAAAGCCCGACTCATCTGAGCCGGGCTTTTGGGGAAAGGTGAGATGACCTCTACTTGTCAGTAAGAGCAGCGACTCCAGGGAGGGGCTTGCCTTCGAGGAGTTCGAGGGAGGCGCCGCCGCCGGTGGAGATGAAGCTAACTTTATCGGCGACTCCGAATTTGACGGCTGCGGTGACGGAGTCTCCTCCACCGACGATGCTGAGGGCGCCGCTGTCTGCGATGGCGTTCGCGATGGCGTCAGTTCCTTTTGCGAAGGAGTCTTTCTCGAAGACACCCATGGGGCCGTTCCAGAGGATGGTTTTGGCCTTGGCGATCTCGGTTTTGAATTCTTCGATGGCGACGTCGCCGATGTCGATGCCTTCTTTGTCAGCGGGGATGGCTCCACCTTGTCCGTAGACTTCGGTGTTCCAGGTCTCGGCTCCTTCTTTGAACTCCTTGGTGATACGGGTATCGGCAGGGAGTATGAATTTGACGCCTTTTTCCTCGGCAGTCTTGAGGATTTCGAGGGCGAGTTCCTGCTTGTCGTCTTCGACGAGGCTCATGCCGATCTCGTAGCCTTGCGCTTTGCGGAAGGTGTAGGCCATGGCGCCACCGATGATGATGGTGTTGGCCTTATCGAGAAGGGCGAGGATGACTTCGATCTTATCGGAGACTTTTGCGCCGCCCATGATGACGACGAAGGGGCTTTCGGCTTGGTCGAGTTTGACCTGAAGGAATTCGAGTTCCTTTTCGATCAGGAAGCCCATGGCGGATTGACTGACGTGGTGGGTGACACCCTCGGTAGAAGCGTGGGCGCGGTGGGCGGTGCCGAATGCATCGTTGACGAAGAGCTCGGCGTCGCCAGCGAGGGCTTCGGCGAAGGTGGCGTCGTTGGCCTTTTCCTCGGAGTAGTAGCGGGTGTTCTCAAGGAGAATGATGTCACCATTTGAGAGAGAAGCGCGAGCGGCTTCAGCGTCATCTCCGATGCAATCGGGAGCAAAGGCAACAGCGCATCCGAGGAGTTTGCCAAGGTGCTCGGCTGCGGGAGCGAGGGAATATTTCACTTCTTTCTCAGCAGACGGGCGTCCCATGTGGGAGCAGAGGACGATCTTGGCACCAGCGGCCTTAAGGTGCTCGATGGTAGGGAGGGCGGCACGGATGCGGGTGTCATCGGTGATTTCGAGGGCGTCGTTTTTTGGGACGTTGAAATCGACGCGGACGAGGACTTCAATTCCAGCTACATCGAGATCACGGACAGTGAGTTTATTCATAATGAGAGGGCTTTTGAGTGCCTGATGGGGGCGGGAGTGTCAAGAATGGAGCATGGACACAAGAAAGCCCCGCCTTTTCGAGGGCGAGGCTTATAGAGATGATTTTTGTGATTACTTAAGCTCCTTGACGAAGATGTTTCTCCAGCGGACGTCACAGCTTGGGCCGCCGTGGACTTGGAGGCCGAAGAAGCCCTCCGGAGTGGTGTGCTCGGGGTCGGTATCTTTGAAATCTACGCGAAGCTCGCCGTTGAGCCATGTCTGGAGGTGATTGCCGACGCACTTGACGGTGATCTGATTCCACTCGGTCATCTTGGTGATCTTAAGGCCTTGTTCAGTGAAGACTGCCTGTTGCTGCTTGGCATCCACTTGTTGCTCAGGGGTGAGGTCTTGAGGTTTTTTTGGCCTACTGGGGAAGAGCCAGCCGCGGCGGGCTTCATCGAAGAGACCGGCGGTCCATGAGCGGGGGGTGTTGTCGCCCTCGCACTGGTAGCCATTGACGCGGCCCTTTTCATTCACGAGTCCACGGAACATGCAGCCGGAGTTGCCCTTGAGGTGGTCGAACTTGAACTGGAAGGTGTAGATAAAGTCGCCGTAGATTTTATCGGAGCAGAGGAAGGAGTTGCCTTTGAGGTTCGTTGCTGAGCCCATGATCTCTCCGTCTTTCACAGAAAAGTTGGCCTTGGAGCCCTTGATGTTCCAGCCATCAAGGGTGTCGCCTTTGATAAGTCCTACGAATCCATCTTTCTTGAGTGACCCAGGAGAGAAATCAGCGATAGGGTTAGGAGCGGGCTTTTGCTTGGTTTCTTGACCAAAGAGCGGGGTGGTGAGCGCGAGGGCGACGAGTAAGAATTGCTTCATGGGGCTTATCCTTTTGAGACAGGCTTTTTTGTCAATCTATTCAAATTTTTCCAGCTAGGGACCAGGGGTGAATTTGATGCGGTAGAACTTCCCAGGGGCCGCTGAAGTAGAAATGTCGACACGGTAGCTCTCGGCGCGGGTGAGATCAGCTTTAGTGACCGCAGGAAGGATGGTGACGTCTGCAGAGTCCATGTCAGCCCAGCCCGAGAGTGCGTCACTCACTTGAACGGTGTAGGTGAGAGGGAGGTCGAAGGCGGAGCGCTGGAAGTTTAGAACCGGAAAAGTATCCACACCCGAGGTCACGCTGCTGATAAAGGGGTAGATGTAGCTGCTTCCGTTATTGAGAAGGGGGGAGGAGCCGGAGATGAATTCAAGGAAATTTGAGACTCCATCGCTATCGGGGTCGGCATTCACATCGGCGATGGTGGCGAGCTGACTCGCGGAAAAGGTGTCCTGACTCCAGCGGGCGTAGTCGAAGAGGAGGGGCTGCCCATTGAGATCACCGCCGAAGTGTGCGGAGCAGGTCCAGCTTGAGGCTAAATTATGATTCGGATTTGTGTTCGGGCTTACGAGGACGAGCGAATGACCGGGGCCATCTGCACAGACGGGCCACGGAGAATCATCTGAGTAGGTGAAGCTACGGATTGCGGCGGGAGTATCGCCCCCGAGAGAGAGTTCCACGGTCTCCATGTTATTGGAAAGGCTGCCGCTAAACTGGCCGACAACATTTGCCCGTAATCCGTAGCGGAAGGTAAAGGCTGCGATGTCTGCTGCGATGATGACGCGCTCGCCTGGCGAGAGTTCGGTTTCACTGCTTGCGGTGAAATCGAAGGTCAGCGCTCCAAAGAAATAGAGATCCTTCAGGTCGAGGGTCTCGGTGGAGGAAATATTAAGCAGCTCAATGAACTCGAAGTCATCGTCATCGGTGAAGCCTGCTGCGATTTCATCCGGGCTGGGGTTCGGCGGGTGGTAAAGGAACTCGGAGATGACAAGATTACTTGCTGAGGGAGTGGCCAGTTCTACGGTGAAGGTTGCCTCCGTAAGGGCGCTCCAAGTGCTGCCATTGCGGATGCGCGCCTTTGCGATGGTGGTGCCTTGGGCCAGAGAAGGGGCCGATGAATAAGTGATCGCCGAGGCGCTGACCGCTCCACCAAGTTCGCGTGGATCCGAGCCATCGAGCGTGTAGTAAATGGTGCCGCTGCTTCCGGTGATTCCGAGCGGATAGTTTGCTTGCACTTCTCCGCCGTGCTGGCTGAAGGCAGGGGGCGCGAGCGAAGGCCAGAGATCATTATCGGAGAAGTCCGTGCGGCTGGGTCCGAAGAGGTAGCGGCGACGCCCGACCGAAGGAGAGACCCAGTTTGAAAGATAGGAAGTTTGGACTGACTGGCCATGCACGAAGCTCAGGAGAGGTTGGTAGGTGTTGCGCAGCTCCGTGGAGGTTTCGACGATCGTTGAGTTCGCACCGGCGCGGTCGTCGAGGACTCCGTCATTAAACATGTGCTTGTTGATCCGGTCGGCGAAGATGAGCCGGAACTCGGGGGCTTTCATGAGGCCCTTGAAGAGGGTGGAAAGAGTGTCGGTTTTCGAAAGAAGATCGGCGGTGAAGGAGTTGTGTGAAACTGGATTGAAGTAGCCCTGCGAGTGAAAGGCTCCCTCGGCATCCCAGACGTAGAGGCGGTATTTTCCATCCGTGGTGCGCTCACGGGCGCCGACCCAGTTATTCTGCGGCCAGTCCCAAGTCGCGCCGTAGATGTTGATGAGGAAATAGTCGGCCATGTTCACGGGATCCATGATCTCCAGCGCGTCCTCCCAATCGGCTTGGCTGAGGTCGTTGTTTCCGCTCCGGTTGAGAATACTCAACATCTCGTTCCAGACGGTGATGTCGCCATTGGCGTAGTCATTGACTTGGCGCACATCCCAATCTTCGTTTCCACCATGGTGGGTCTGCATGAAGGGCTCGCGGAGGCGCTCACACATGTTGAAGAAACCTTTGAACTCCCCATTTATATAGAGCGTGTTGACGATGCCGGTGGAGCCTTCTTGGCCCATCTTTGAAAAGAGACGGCGCACGTGCTCATCGACGATCCAAGGATTGCGGATGTCATTTTTTCCAGCACGGATGCGGAGTTGCTCGAACTCGGTCGCGGGGTAGTCGGTGCCAAGCCAAGGGTGGTCGAGCGAGCCGGCGCCGTAGTCGTCCCGGAAGTAGAGATTGAAGGAAGGCTTCTGTTCAGGAGAGCTCGCCCAAGGATTCGAAGCGGTGTCGGTGAGTAGGAGGCGGGGTCGTGAGTAGCCGCTGGAGGAGAGCCGAATTCCGCCGTCTTCACGGAAGCCGGGGGAGCCATCACTATGGTAAAACTCAAGGTGAAGCGGACGTTCATATTGCTGGCCCCGTTTCATCGGAATGTTATAGGAATCCGGTCCATTCTCGACCCACTGATTGTTGACGTATGTGCCGCCTTGGATCGACATGATGCCGTGGTCATCGAAAAATATGTCGCCTGCATTTCCACTGAAAATGAGCGCGGGGACTGTCTTTAGCTGGGACGCCTGCCCGATGAGATAGGTGTGGAATTTTCCCTTGGAGGGGATGAGTCCGGTCTTGAAGACTTTCGTCCTCAGGACTCTCCCTGTTTTGTTGGTGAGAGAGTTCATCGAAACAGGGCTGCTATAAGTGAAGCCGTTGCTGAGGCTGGGTTCGCTACCATCAATTGTGTAGCGGATCGTGGCCTCCAGGGTCGTGCTGGTGAGGGTGACGGATTGGCTGCTGTCGTAGAAGCCACCTTTCGGCAAGTAGTCGGCAGCGTCCACTCGATCGCTCAATGCTACCGATGAGTTGGCGCCTCCCGGGGTCGCCGTTTCAAAATAAACCCACGTAGAACTGCCGCTATCCCAGCCATAGGAGTGAGTGGGGTATTGTGTCGGATAGCCGCCGGGGATCGAGACGGAATTGAGGGAAAGATCAGTCAGGACGACATCCTCGCCGGAGGCGGAAAGTTTGAAGCCGGCATGGAGGGCCGAGCCGAGTCCATTGAACTCCTCTTGGTCATCAGCATGGACAAGCAGGTAGTCTCCCGCTGCGATGCTGGTGCCGGACGGAAAGGTCCATTTCAGCGGAGCGGCGGGATCATCGCTCAGTCCCCAGCCCGAGATGTCCACTGCTGCTCCCGAGGGATTGTGGAGTTCGATCCAATCTGAAAAGGCGACCTCGAGATCAGGAGCGGAAGCCGGTCCGCCCGCAGGCTCGGAGGTTCCCACAAAGTAAGAGTAAGTCGCATTCGAGGGAACGAAGGTCGTGGCGCCATCTCCGAGTTCCATGTAGAGGATGAGGTCTGACGAGCCAACGCTCGAGTTGTGCGACTGACCGGAGAGGATGTTTTCACCAACCTTCAGTAGGGAGGAGTCGATGACGATGGTGTCGGGATTAAAAGTGCCGCCGCCATCGGTGCTCGCGTTGTGTCCTCCATCGGAGGGTTGGTTGTGTGCGTAAGCTTCTCCAGGAGATCCCATCGTGCCTCGGCTGATTTCAGTTCCATTGAGATAGGCGATGTAGCCGTCATCATAATCCACCGTGAGCTCCAGTTGGGTGAGGGTATCGAGCTGAGCTTGAGTAAGGGTGAAGGAGGTCCGCATGTAGACCGAGAAAGCAGTTCCCTGCACCTGCGGCTGAAGGTTCGTCCCTAGGGCATAGGGGGCGGTGGTGCTGTTCTCACTGCCAATGGGACCGGGGCCGGAAGGCCATGCTGAGTCATCATAGCCGACGGCTCCCCACGGTGCGAAGAGGCCGCTACTGCCACTGATAAACCCATAGTCAAAGACGCCACCTGAAGGAGAAATAACACCGGGGAACCAAGCGCAGGAATCGCCAGAATTGACATAGGTAGTAGAGCTCGTCTTGAGCGTCGCCTTTGCCTTCAGTGTAGCGGAGTTGAGCGACTCATTATGGACTTCGATGGCGAGGACGTTGTCACCGCTTAAGAGATACTGGTTCGCGGTGCCGATGTTGAGAGTGACCCCCGTGCCATTCGCGGTATTGGAATTATAAGAAGGCTGATCGGGGTAGTGCGGCGAGCCTTCGGCGGCGGCGTCCTGTCGGGCGATTTCCTTGCCATTGAGGTAGGCGATGAAGGAGTCATCGTAGTCCATCTGCAGCGAAAGCGTCTGGCCAGAGGAAGCTTGTCCGCTCGTGAGATTGAACTCATGGCGGAGGTAGAGAGTGGGAGTGATGTCGCGCACTGCGCTGGAGACATTAGTGGAAATATCACCATAGCCAAAACCGATCGGAGTTGTGCCGGTCTGCCACTGGGAATCGTCATAAGCGACCTGCCACCACTGGATGCCGCCGCCGAGTTGTGCGATGCCATTTGCATCTCGGGTAAAGATGCGGTCGTTTGAAGTGGCTGAGATTTCGTTAATGGTGACCTGGCCAAGCAGTGGCAAGCCCATCAAGAAGATGAAGGGAAGAAGTTTCATGTGTGCCGTGTGTGGGCTGGCGGATTGAGGGTCAATAGCCAGTGGGGGGTCTGACAAGAAACAGGTCGCGCGAATCTCTGTCAAACTGAAAGCCCGGTGCTACTTGGCAGGCGTGGCGAGGTCATCGAGATCTGCGGGGTGGCCGAGGGCGCCGGGGAAGAGGACATTTCTCACTTCCGGAGGAAAGGACTCGGGGGCGCGAAGACCGCCGTCTCTGAGTCCTCGTCCTCGAATCACTTGCGCAAGCTCCCCAGTCTTACGTTTCCGCTGAGGCTAAAGTAGCGCTTGAGGTCCTCGTTCAGAAAAATTGATTGTAACATTACCTGAAGGATTACTAACAAGGGGATCTTTCCTCCTTGAATTTAAATAAGTTTGATCATCGCGATTCTTTAAGGGTGATCTCCTGACACACTGATTGCGAGTGGAATTAATAAAACATTCCCCGAATTAGGCACGCGTGATACACTTATTGCGTAGGCAATCGTCCTACGAATAAATACTGTTCTACCAAAATGAAAAACATGACAAATAAACTAAAATTGGCAACCATGAGCATATGCTCATGTGTATTCGCTAGCTGTGCAACACTCACGTCGGATTCAAACGACCAAATGGCGATGTCTTTCAGTGATGGCTCGAATGGATCGGTTCAGCTTCGCAATAAGAGGGGTAATTGGGACTATCAACTGCCTTCAACTGTCTCCGTAAGGAAGTCAGATGACGTACTTCAATATACGGCCAAAACAAACGACGGCAGAACAGCAACAGGATCGATACCCAGTCGTATGGGAGCCAAGATAGTTGCAAGCGCAGTGTTCCTAGATTTTGGGATTGTAGATGCGATAACTGACAAGCATCGCAATTATCCTGATAGCTACGTTATACCCATCAAGAAAAAATAGTAGAACAAGTCAGTGGTGGTAACGGCGGACAACGCCTCTAGTTCGCTTCGCTCTGGTCGCGATCTCTCCGCCGTCCCACACTTCAAACGTTCTGCTCAAAAAGCGCCGCGACGAATCTGGAAACCAAGCGATGAATCGATCAGAGCACGGATCGTTGAAAGCTGGGACGATTTGAGCTTCCTAGGCTTAGCTTCCTAGGCTTTTAAGCTGTCTCCAGAGTGAACTCCTAGCGGGGCACGACTGAACTTAAGTGTTCAGGTTTGGAAGGCTCCAACCGAGCCTCTTTAATTCGCAGGAGCGACTCCCAGCGCACGGTCCACGAGGCGGTCGATGCCTTCTTGGGCGACGGTGCTGCTGGGGTGAAGCTGTTTTGCTTGGTAGAACCAGGAGAGGGCGGAGCCGACTTGGTCGGTGCGCTCGTGGGTGGCGGCATTACGGAGCGCGAGGGTGAAGTCTGCTACGCTGGGAGCGAGCTGGGTCATGTGCTGATTGAGGACGGGATCATCGGGGAATTTTTCGTGGACGAGGTCCAGTTTTTCCCAAGCGGCGTAGGGCTGGCCGACGCGCTTCATTTCCTTGGCTCCGCCGACGGCACGCTCGATCTCGGTGATGTTTCCGATGACTTGGCGGAACTTGGCTTCGCGATCTTCGTCGCCTGCGATCGCGGGGGCGAACTCATACTGACGCTTCACGACCTCGCGGTAGTTGGATTCGGAAAAGAGGCGGTCGAAGTCATTGCGAGCGGCGATCATGGTGCCTCCGGCGGTCACGAGTTTGTCGAACTCAGAGAGCTTGGGGTTCTGGGGCCAGATCTCCATGGCCTTCTGAATTTCCTCGCGAGCTTTTTCTGTATCGCGGGCGCCGAGATGGTTCTTGGCCATCATGATGTGCATGTCACTGGCGCGGCTATAAGTGGCGACGGCGGCTTCGGCTTTGGTGGCATCGAAGTCCTTGGCCATGCTCTTGAGTGCTTCGATCTTCTTGGTAGCTACGGCGTAGTCTTTCGCATCGATGGCATTCAGGAGGACATAAGCTTCCCGGACGAACATGAGGACTTTGCGCTTTTTTTCCCGAGGAAGGGTGTTGATAGTGGGCATGAACTCGCCCATGAGGTAGGCCTCGGCGAGACGCTTGGAAGCGGATTCGAGCTCTTCGCTTTCGACAAGGAAGAGGAAGGCAGAGACGGCTTTGTCGATGTCGCGGATCGCTTCGCTGGCGAGCGCATCCATGGTGGAGACGGTGGGGCTGGTGCCGACTGACTCGGTGAAGAGCTTATTGACTTCCGACTTTTCATCCATGTAGAGGGTGCCATCACCGTCCCTCCAGATGAGGTTGTAGAAGCGGGAAGCCATGAGGACGTGCTCAAAGCGGCGCTGCATGAAGAACTGGATCATGAGAGCCTGATACTGGATCTTGGCGAGTTCGGTTTTGACCTCGGACTTGATTTGATGGGTCTTCTTGAGTGCCTCGATCTCAGCGATGCGGCGGAGATATTCGGCATACTCGAGTGAGTTAATCCCGCGGCCGGATTGCACGGCTGGTCCAGATTGTCCTTTTTTTTCGTCGTCGCCTTGGCCGACTCCTTTGGTGGTCTTACCGACTTCGGGGTCCTTGTCGTTGCGGGCTTTCCAGTCGCCGTCCGAGATGAGTCGTTTTTTCTCACGTTCCTGTGCGGACATGAGCGCCTTGGTGCGGCGGACGTCCTTTTTCGAGAGGACGGCCGTGTAGATGGCATTCGTGAGCGAGTCGCAGAGGCGGGCATCGCCGGGGTAGGAAGAGGCGCGAGGAAGAAGATCGACTGCCTTTTCGAAAGAAGGGCCGCCTTTGTGATGCGGTGAGAGCGCGTCAAGGATTTCACGGAGAGTGGCGCGGTATTCCTTGGCTGCTTCGGAGCTTTCCTCGGGTTCGTTGAGATACTTCTGGAAGCGGGCTTCGAAGAGGCGGTTGTTGCTGGAGGCCCAAGTGTTGCCGTTCCAGGAAATGGTGTCGTCGCCGGGATTATAGACCCCGATTTCATTGCCCAAGACCGAGCTTTGGTTTCCGCTGTTCTGCGGTTGGGATCTTGTGTGGGTATCGCTGGGGGTGCCGCCGGACTTGTTTCCACCGCCAGCGGGTGGGGTGTAGACTTGGGCGCTGGCGCTGAGGGCGCTCAGCGAGAGGGCGAGTGAGAAAAGAGATTTCTTCATGGGTCTAGGTGGTGGAGGGGGCGGTTACATCTGCTTCACTTCAAGCGCCACCGCGACGCCTTCGTTGTTGAACTGGATAAGAAAAGAGTATTTTTCCTGGAGGCTGAGGTTGCCGCTTTGGAAGTCCTTGCCGAGCATCACGGGGAGGATTTTGGAGACGCCATTTTCTTCGACGCTCAGGGCGACGATCTGGCCTTCGTCCTTGATTTTTCGATCAACGAGGGTGCCAGTGACGGAATATTGGTTCCCGGCAAGGCTGCGACCATTGTCCTGCGCGTGGCTGACATTGACGGCCTTGGCATCGAAGGCGCTTGGCTGTCGATTAAGAAACCAAGAAGCCCCGCCAAAAACGAGGAGGATGATGATCGTTCCGATAAGGAGACCTTGTGTGTTAACACCTGAGCTTGCGCGGCGAGCCATGGATAGAGAGTAAGTTAGAAGTGGCGATTAATCAATCCCACTGGTGACGGCTTGTGCCGACCCAGGAGGCGATGAGGCCAATGAAGATGTGAATGAGGAGGACGAAGAAGCAGACGCCGACGGCTGAGAGGCTGGTTTCGATGACGGAATTGACAGCGGTGAGGTGCTCTCCAGTGAGGGATTTGACGCTACCGGACCACGACCAGTAGGCGGAAATGAAGGGGCGGGTGAGGACCTCGATATTTTCTGGAAGGGCGAGAATTGCGCCGGAAAGGGGAAGCTGGAAGCCGACAAGGTAGACCGAGAGGAGCGATGCCTGCTCGGCGGTGCGCATGAGGCTGGAGATGCCGAGGCAGATCGAGGTCATGGAGGCATTGACCAAAATCAGGAAAATGACGTGCTGGGTGAAGTCCCCCCGGAAGGCCCAGAAGAACTCGACAAAGGTTGCCATCCAGACCGATTGAATGATGATGAGAGTGCTTAAAAAGGCGATTTTACTGAGGAGATAAGCCGAGGGCCTGACGCCGCCGAATTTCTCTTTTTCCAAAATCTGCCGCTCGCCTGCGATCTCTCGAGCGGAGTTGTTCGACCCCATGAGCGAGAGAAGCACGACTTGGAACATGACGATGCCCGAGACGGCACCGCCGACCTTCATGCGGTCGGATTGGACAGCGGCTTGCGCTTCATATTGCGCCTGAAGATTGGAGGACCCGCCATCGCTGAAGCGGCGCATTTGTTCGTTTCCTTTTTCCGCAAAGAGGATGACCAAGAGCGGGAAGCAAATGAGGATCGCGAGCTGAAGAATGACCTGGCCACGGTCTCGGAGGAAGATTTTCCAACGGCGGGCGAGGAGAGTCGCAAATTGACTGAGTATCCCCGGCGCGCGGACCTTGGGTGGCTTTTCGGCGACGATTTCCTCATCATCATCGTCGTTCGAGATTTTTTGAGTGGCGGCATCGGTGGGGAGGGCGAGGCGGCCTTGCGATACGAGTTCGTCGCGGGTTTTGTTGAGCTTTCTGTAATAAGTATCCTGATGCTTGAGCCAGGAAGTGCGCCACTTCTCGGGGTTCTGCTTCGCGAGCTGCGGGTAGACCAGCTCGGTGTGATCGACGGCGAAATAATGCGTGAGCATGTCCGGCGGTCCGTGGAAGGCGACGCGACCCTCGTGGAGGACTAGGATGGAGTCGTAAAGTTCGAGGTGGGCAAGCGAGTGCGTCACCGAGAGGACGATGCGCCCTTCTTTTCGCGAAATATCGTGGAGGAGGTGAACGATTTCGCGCTCCGAGCGCGGGTCGAGCCCGCTGGTGACCTCGTCGCAGAGAAGAAGCTTCGGATCAGAGACGAGCTCCATTGCGAGACCGAGGCGGCGGCGCTGTCCCCCGGAGAGGACGCTGACCTTGCGGTCGGCGATGGCGGTGAGGCCGGATTCGTCGAGGACGCGGTCGATGCGGGCGTCGAGATCTGCTGCGCCGTGGGTTTTTACCCGAAGCTTGGTCGCGGTTTCTACCGATTCATCGACGCTGAGTTCCTCGTAAGCGATTGAGAATTGAGGCACGTAGCCGATCTCCCAAGGTTCCAGATCGCCTTCTTCCGAGAGATTGCGGCCATTCCACCAGAGGGAGCCGTCGGATTCGGGGTTGAGGCCTGCGATGGTTTTTAAAAGGGTCGTTTTTCCACAACCGGAAGGCCCTACGATGGCCATGAAATGCCCGCGCGGAATCTCAAGACTCGCGCGGTCCACGAGGTTTAGGGGCTCGCCATCCTTTTGGATGGTGAAGCAGACATCTTTCAATTCCAGCACGAGCGCTAAGCTGACTGTTTCGACAGAAAAGGTGAAGTCTGAAAGGAATCCCGCCTCACCTAATTATCAGAAAGATGATTAAGTCGCTTTTTTCCGCTATTTTGCTCTCCAGTCCGCTGCTTGCGGAATGGCACCAGTTTCGTGGACCCGCGAATGATGGAATCTATCCGCCACGCGAGGATGGCGAGAAGCATGGCTTCGTGACCGAGTGGAGTGAGAAGAAAAACGTCATCTGGAAGACGCCCGTGACGGGTCGTGCCTGGTCCACTCCCGTCGTGGCCGGAGACGAAGTCTGGCTCTCAAATGCCACTGAAGATGGGCGCGAGATGTTCGCAGTCTGCCTCGACCGCAAGACGGGGAAGAAGCTCCACGACTTCCTCCTTTTCAAAAATGAGGCCCCTGAAGCGCTCAGCAACCACGTCAACGGCTACGGTTCCTGCTCGCCCACCATCGATGCCGAGCTGGTCTACTTCCACTTTGGCAGCTACGGAACCGCCGCGCTGGATCGCAAGACGGGGAAGAAAATTTGGGAGCGTCGTGATTTGCCGTGTCGTCATTTCCGGGGGCCGGGCTCCTCGGTGGTGCTTTACAAGGAAACTCTCATTCTCACGATGGATGGCGTGGACCACCAATATCTCGTGGCCCTGGACCGCAAGACTGGGAAAAATGTCTGGCGCACTGACCGGACGACCGACTTTGGTGATGTCGAGCCGGGCGGAAAGATCCGTGGCGATGGCGACTTCCGCAAAGCCTACACCACGCCGAACCTCGTCACCATCGGTGGCGTGACCCAGCTCGTGAGTTGCGGGGCGAAGGCCTGCTATGGCTACGATGCCGACACCGGGAAGGAGCTTTGGAAAGTGACCTACAAGGGCTTTTCGAACGCCCCCACGCCCATCTTCATCGGCAATGAAATGGCGATTCTCAACACCGGCCTCGGTAAAGCGCACGTTCTCGGTCTCCGGCTCGATGATAAAATGACGGGTGATATCACCAAGTCGCACGTCGAGTGGGACATCTTTAAGCGCATGCCGGGCCGTTCTTCTCCTGTCGCGGTGAATGGAAAACTCTACCTCGTCTCCGAGTCGGGAATCCTCAGCTTGGTCGATGCCAAGACGGGTGAAATTGAAAAATTCAAGAGCCTCAAGGGTGGCTTTTCGAGTTCGGGAATCTACGCCGATGGCCTCCTCTACTTCCCAAGCGAGGAGGGAAAAGTCGTCATCGTAAAACCCGGACCCGATCTCGAAATCATCGCCACCAACCAGCTCGATGATGGCTTCATGGCCTCGCCTGCACTAGCTGGAGACTCCATTTTCCTCAGATCTAAGTCCCACGTCTACCGCATTGGGCCCAAGTAAGCTTCCTCTTCTTGAATTTCCCGGCAATTTCTGCCATAAATCGGGTCCCTCCTGTCGCTTACTGACGCATGATTGCCCGCTTCCTTAGCTTCCTTAGCTTTCTTATCTTCTGTTACCTCGCAGGGTTCGCCTCCGCGCAGGCAAACCGGAGCGAGAGTAATCTTGGGCAGATCGTGGTCCACGGCGGCACTCCTCAGATGCGCGCAGAGATCATTCAGGATGCTGAGGCGCTCATCCGCGCCCTGGACACGATGGTCAATCCTTCTCTCGGTCAGACGAGCCCGATCGTGTTGGAACTTTTTCCTCCCATCACCGGTCAGCCAGGTGCCATTCGTCGTGAACTCCTCACCATCCCTGAGGATAAAAATCGCTTCCGCTTTCAGCTCAACGTGCGCCTTTCCGCTCCTGGGGTCTATCCCCAGAAGGATCTTAAGCGCACCTTGCTCGAGGTCTTCCTCATCGAACGTGGCATTCGTGGGGCCGCCCCAGATGAGCTTCCCGAGAGCTTTCTCCTTGCCCCCTGGCTTATCGATGGCATCGGCGAGGCAATCGCCTGGCAGGCCAAAAAAGGGGAGCGCGCGGTCTATGCCGCACTTCGTGATAATGGCGGTTGGATGACGGTGGGGAAATTGATCGATCAGAAAAAAACAGGCTTGCTCGATCCTCTGAGTCGCGAGCTTTTCCGAGCGTCTTCTGGAGCCCTCACGATGGCTCTTCTCGCTCAGCCGGATGGCAAAAAATCGATGAGTGATTACCTCAACGAAGCCTCAGGGTTCGCCGGTGAGCCCATCGAGCTTCTCCGTAAGCACTTCCCGGATGTGAATCTCGGCCGCAAGGGTCTCGAAAAGTGGTGGCTCACTCAAGTCGCCGCCCTTGCCGAACCCGGTCTCACTCAGACCATGACGATCAAGCAGACCGAGAAGGAAATCGTGGCGGCGCTGAAACTTTACCTCCCCGATGAAACAGGTCGCCTCGTCCCTCGCGACCTCGAAGCGTGGCCCGATGTGATGGACCTTGAGAAAAACGAAGACCGCCTCGCTGCCATCCGTCAGGCTTCCGATCTTCTCACCGGACTTTCTTATCGCTGTTTTCCGACTTACCGCCCCGTCATCGGCGGCTACCTTAAGACCCTCGCGGATCTTACCGGGGAGAAGCGGGATCACATCATGCAGGCGCTCGATAATTTGAACATGTTTCGCGAAGCGGAGCGCCGTCGCCACGAGCGTCTGGTCGATCTTCTCGACTGGTATCATCTTTCCACGGTGCAGGAAGACAGTGGCGAGTTTGATGACTACCTCGCCGTTAAGAAGGAGTTGGAAAAGGCCGAAGTCCCTGCCGATGACCCGCTCATCAACTATGTCGATCAGGCGCAGAAACTCTTCGAGAAGAGGGAAAATTCATCAAAAGGGGTTACAAAGCCCTGAGTTCTTTCTCATCGCTCCTTTTTGAATCACTGCTAATCTTTTCACAAATGGATCTTCTTACCCAACTCGGCCTTGCCTTGGGATTCGCAACGCTTTCCGGAGTGAATCTCTATCTCACCGTCTTTGTCACCGGCACCGCCGTGCGTTTCGGCTGGGTCGACCTTGCCGCGACTCACGAGCAATTTGCCGTTCTCGGCGATCCCTGGATCCTCGGGGTTTCGGGTGCGCTCTTCCTCATCGAATTCTTCGCCGATAAAATCCCCTGGGTCGATTCCACTTGGGATATGCTCCACACCATCGTGCGGCCAGTTGGCGGCATCATGCTCGCGCTCACCGCGCTGGGCGATCTCGATCCTGCCATGAGCGTCGTCGCCGGACTCCTCTCCGGCGGAGCGAGCCTCGCGACTCACAGCCTCAAGGCCGGCGGTCGTCTCCTGATCAACCTCTCACCCGAGCCCGTCTCAAATGCCGTCGCCAGCGTAACCGAGGATGGACTTGTCCTAGGCGGCCTGGGCCTCATGGCGCTCGCGCCAGCGGTGGGATTCTTCGTCTTCCTGATCGTCTGCATCGTCGCAGTCATCATCACCACCAAACTCTGGGGAAAAATCGCAAGAGGAATCACCGCTCTCAAGACTCGACTTAAAGGAACGAAAAACCTCGAAAGCGAGCCCTCAGCGGGAGTTTGAAAATTCAAAAACTCAACTCTTGTTAGCCTGATCCAGATAAACCGACGATGGCTGACAGAATAAAACTGTTCGGTCGAAAGAATGATCTTCATTTATGCCATGGTTGCTGTTTGGCACTTAGCCGCATCTTCACCCCTCCTGTTTGGATTTTTTTGCGGATACAGATACCGAAATCGCCGTTTTTCCTCTAGATGGCTAATAGTCATGTTGCTAGCTGCGTCAGTTGCAAGCCTTGTCATCCTCTTCGCTTCTCCATCCTTACTTTCAATGAAATACAGCAATATCTTACTGCTGTTGGGAGGCATTGTTACTGGTGCCATTGGCTTAGGATTCTGGATTCGCCGATTCCGCATGGTGTCACTTGTGTGGCTGATAGCTGGCATAGCCATCGCCGAACTAGCGATATTGGCAGCAGTTGACCATCGATTCCGAATTGTCGTTCAGAACTCAGATGGAGTGGCCGTTGATGTCAGAGATAGCGAGATGGCTCTCGGTCACGCCGGGAGTTCGTGGGGTGCTTCATTCATTGACATTCGCGAGGGCACTAAATTGGGGGAAGGGGAGTATTATTTTGGTTTGTTACTGTGGCTCCAACGTAAGCATGAATGGACATTTTGTGGCTATTTTCACGATTCCTACGGGAACCGACTTGGAGACCTTGAATGGAAATCTGCTAGATGGGAGGAATGGCCCAAACATGTAATTGTGGATCAGAACGTTGAGAAGTAGACGGAGAGACCAAACAAGATGCTGGTCTCGACAGCTTCGGCGTCTTAAAGTTCTCCCAAGGGCATCAGGTGTGTGGAGATCAACTCAGCCGCCGAGAGAGATCAAACGTTCGGCTAGGAAATAATTCACAGAGAATTCATCGTGTGTTCACACTGGTTTCACAAACTGGTGCAACCGTCCTGTCATGAAACAAGCGAACGCATCTCCAGTCACGGGGCAGAAAGAACTTGCCTCTCCACAGCCTAAGTCGCCGCTCCGCAGAATTGCGCTCAAGGTATGTGTAATCATCCTCGCACTCGCCCTAGTTTTCGCCGGGACTCTATTCCGGGTCTATGGAGTCGATACACACCACGCGAGTAGAGGTAGTATTTGGTGGCCAGAGAGAGGCCGGAATCTGATCCCGCCCACCGCTACCAACATCACGCTACGGAGGGACTTGCTCGATCACTACGGCGTCTACACTTTATCGGAGAAGGACCTCAACGCATTCCTCGACAAACGCTTCGCTCGCCCTGGGGACGTGCTCGACTCTTTCAGCGAGAGATCGCCGGCGAACCCCGAGAATATTGGAAATGCAATCGGTCCGCTTGGATGGGTTGTGACTAAAGATACGGTTGAGTATACTTACTACGCGAGCAACGGAGGTGCGCACAATTACTATCACGATACGAAGACCGGACGGACCTATCAGAGCTCTGCCTACTGGTAGTATATTCCTTCCCCCAAAATCGGACCGGCAACAAGCGGGTGGATAGCAACCGCCTACACGCGCTGAGTCGACATCAACGTGTTAAATTAAGCCTTAACCCCGTTACGGAGTGGCGTTGCTTGGAGGCGGCGGGTCACCTTTGACGTTGCCGCTTAAGTCGTGAGGAGCTCAAGCACGGCGGCGCGCTTGAGGGCGAGCTCGCGCCATTCGTTGACGAGACGGGATTCTTGGATGACGCCGCAGCCGCTGGGGAGGACGAACTCGTCTCCCTGCCAGCCGATCATGCGGATGGCGACGAGGGCTTCGAATTCGCCATCGCGGAGGAGGCCGAAGGGCGCGCCGAATTCGGCCGGGCAGTCGAGGCGCTCACGCCAGTCTTTTAGAAGAGACATCGTTTCCTCCGTCCGAGGGAGGGGCCCGAGCGCGGGGGTGGGGTGGAGGCGCTTGATGAGTTTACCGATTTGCTTGTGTTGGTAGAGCTCGACCTCGATGAGGGTTTGGAAGTGGATGAGCTTTCCGAGGTCGAGGATTTCGCGCTCGTTCTTCCGCACCATGCCGAGATCGGAGAGTTTGGCGACGAGGGTTTGGGCGACGAACTCGTGTTCGCGGATTTCTTTGTCATCGACGGCGAAGATCCCGGCTTCCTCGCTCCGAGCCGTTCCGGCGAGGGCCATGGTGTAGATCCGCCCATCAAAGAGACGGAAGAGCACCTCGGGCGTCGCGCCTAGAAATCCACCTTCCTCGCCGATCCAGCCGTAGGGTCTGAGCGTCTTGGGCGTTTGTAAAAGGTGGGCTAAAAGAGAATCAGGGCCGCCACTGCTGGCGCGTCCTTTCGCGGTCACGACAGGGACTGATTTTTCGATCACGCCCCGGCTGATGGCATTGCTGACTTCACGGAAGACTTGCGCGAAGGGTTCGACCTCCGGCTCGGTCCAATTGATCTCCAGCGAGTCTGCCTCGGTGGGCTTCAGGACCTCGACTCGCGATGGCACATGCCAGGGCTCGGGCTCGCTGAGGGCGAAATCATTGCGATAAAAAGCCACCCCGGATGGAGGTGGCTCTGCGGAAGTAGTAAATGGTCCGTGTCCGACGAGAATCTCGCCTTCCTTCGTTCCAAATACCGCGCGGTCCATGGCGTGCTTATTCGGCTACACCATTCTTGATGAGATCGGCAAACGAAGCGACCTCAAGCGCAGCACCTCCTACGAGGGCTCCATCGATGTCCTTCTGGCCAAGAAGCTCAGCGGCATTGTCTGGCTTCACGCTGCCGCCATACTGGATGCGGACTTTTTCGGAAACAGAGACGCCGTAAAGGTCGGTGATGACCGAGCGAACAAATTCGTGGGTGTCCTGAGCCTGCTTAGGAGTCGCGACGACTCCGGTGCCGATGGCCCAGACGGGCTCGTAGGCGATGACGGTATCGAGCATCTGCTTTTCGCTGACGTCCTTGAGGCCATCGGTGATTTGGGTGCGGAGGACAGTCTCCAAGTTGCCGTCTTCACGCTCCTTAAGAGTCTCGCCGATGCAGAAGATGGGCTTCAGTTCGACTTCGTGCGCCTTAAGAATCTTGGCGTTGATGATGGCGTCCGTCTCGCCGTAGATCGCGCGACGCTCGGAGTGACCGAGGATGACATATTGGACGAAAATTTCCTTCAGCATGAAGGCGCTCACCTCACCGGTGTAGGCTCCTTTGTCCTGCTCAGACATGTTCTGCGCGGAGACTCGGACGCGGGACTGGGAGAGGAGCTCGGTTGCCTTTACGAGAGAGATAAACGGAGGGGCGATGACGATGTCCACGCCCTTCGGCAGGCTCGCGAGCTTACTCTCGAATCCGCGGATGAAATCCTCGGTGTCAGACGGTCCCTTGTTCAGTTTCCAGTTAGCGGCAATAATCGGCTTCCTCATGTGGAGAGGGCCTTAGGATTTCCCCGCCGCTTGGGCAAGCCGATTATGAGGAGGTGTGCTGAAGAGATTATGAAGACTCCGAGAAAAGGGCATGGGGCTATCTCTCGAGGGGGTAAAACATAAGTGTTGCTGACTAATGATGGACTTTTAGGTATCTAGATCACTTCGCTGAGAAGCGAAGATGCTGTTTATAGTGTCGTTTGTTCAAAAAAGGCCACTCCGTGAATCTCACGGGGTGGCCTTTTTTTTGAAAGCGAGAGGAGTGAATTACTCGGGGATCTCGTTGAGGGTGTAGTAGACGTCGGGATGCCAGAGGCGGTCGCCTTTTGCAGACTTCACTGCTTCGAGATTGAAGTGGTGAACGTGGCCACGGACGCGACCGGAGACCTTGAGGTGCACCGACTTGCCGTCAGCTGCGACGGTTGCTTTTTCGATGACGGGCGTGGCAGCATCGACCTCGGGGCTGCCGTAGCCCTTTTGGTAAATGTAGGTCCAAGCACCGGTCTTGTAGGAAGCGAGGTCGCCTGCGGTCTTTTGATCGACGGGCTCGGTGAAGGTGATGACGAAGCCATCCTTCTTTGCGTGCATCTCGTGCATTTCAAAAGGAGTCTTCCCGGTCCAGCGGACACGCTCGAAGGTGAAGTTCTTCCCGCCTCGGGCAGCCCAACCGCGGTTGGAACCTCCGACGAAGAGGGTGGCGTCATCGCCCATGCGAGCTGGGATAATGCCGCAGCGGAAGTCCTCGAGGAACTTCCAAGCGGCACCTTGGTAGAGGCCTTTTACTTTTTCAAGATAGACGCGCTGGACCTGTGAGTGGGTCTGCTCGCCGACGAGGACTTGGCCTTGGAAGGGGCCAAATTTTCCTTCGGTAGGATCGTAAATGACGGCCGTGGGGGACTGGCCAACTTTTCCGTGAGGAAGGATGATGGCGGGAGGGATGATACGGGGGTCTTTGTCGCTCTCGATCACCATGCGGGAACCGGTCTTGGGATTAGGAGGTTCTTCTTGTCCAGTGAGCTTGGCATAGACGTTGCCGGTAGGATTTCCCATGAAGCCGCCGGGCTTGAGCCACTTGAGCGAGGAGGAGCCATTCCAGAGACCTTGGTTATCGGTATAAAAGGCGTCGCCTGCTTGGTTGAACCCGATGCCGCCGGGGGAGCGGATGCCAGGGCAAGTGGGGATGGCTTTGCTTTCGCCATTGATTCCGTAGCGGAAGCACCAGCCACGCCAAGGGGACTTTTCGCTCGCGCCGCCGGAGCCGGTGAGGCACTGGACGACCCAGACGTTTCCGTCTTTATCCGGATCGGAACCGAAGTTGTATTCGTGGTAGTTTCCGTCGATGCCCCAGTATTGCGTCACGGTTTGGAAGAGGTCAGCGCGGCCGTCACCATCGGTGTCAGTCATGCGGGTGATCTCGGGGCGGGAGGTGGTGTAGAGGGAGCCGTCTTTATAGAACATCCCGAGAGGCTCGTGGAGTCCGCGGGCGAAGAGGGTCCATTTGATTTCGGAAAGGTCAGCCTCGTAAGCGCCTTCGCACACCCAGATGTCGCCGCGTCGTGAGGAGACAGCCACTTTTTTATCGGGCATGATAGCGATGGATCCAAGCTCGAGGACTTCGCCCTCGGGCATCGGGATTTCCTCGCGGAGGTAGAACTCGGCCTGACGCTCATCGGCGATGGTGGCAGTGGTGGCGAGGAGGGAGATGGTAAGAAATGTTTTCATCTGAAGAAAAAGTAAGAGTAATTAGTTCCAGGTGTAAGTGATCTGGATGGTGTGGGTGCCCTCGGTGAGAGGGACGGGGATGAGGAGCTCGTTCGCTCTCACAAAAGGTGGGTGATCCGACTTTGGAACGGCGACCTTGAGCGTATCAAAAGTGAACTCGCGGTCCGAGACGGCGGTGACATTTCCTCCACTGAGGGCGCGGAAGTAAAGCGAGTCACTGCTCGCAGCTGAGGCTGGAACCTCCAGCGTGATGGTGCGGGTGAACTGCTTCGCGGAAGCGCCAGGGAGTGACTGGTCCGAGATCTGGATATCGCCGAACTGGTAGCCGAAGGTGGGCTGCTGGGCTTTGTTCAGCTGGTAGCCCTTGAAGGTGGCCTTGAGCTTGTTGTCGGTGGCAGAAGGCCAAGTTTCGGTCTGGCTCTCGAGCATGGCGAAGGCGTGGCCACGGTTCACGGTGACGACGTCATCTCCGGCGGGTGGCTGGAAGCCTTGGCCGCGGTTCGTCCAGTGACGGCCGGCGTCCATGAACTTACCAGTCCAGATCATATCGAGGCTCATCGAGTCACCGCTGAAGGCGAGATTGACGCCCTCGGAGTAACCGACGCCGATGGCGCGGGGGTCGGTGCCCTCGATGAAGTTCCGATAGATCGTGGCCTCACCAGCGGGAGCGACGAGGAGGATCTCGGGGTTGGAAGCCTTCTGCTTTCGTGCGCCTTCGGAAAGGGCGACATTCTTCACGCCGGGGCCATTCCACATGAGGGAGATTCCTTCTTGGCCAGTGAACTCGAAATATTCGATTTTGATTTCGGCGCGGCCTTTTTTCAGTGCGATCTTCTTTTTGGAAGCTTTGCCAAAGGGACCGATGCGGTCGCGGGTGATGATTTCTTTCCCGTTGATGGAAAGAGCACCGCCGTCATCGGTGTCGTAGACGAACTCGTAGTTGCCGTCCTTCGGGACATCGAGCCAGCCTGTCCAGACGAGGCCGAAGTTCTCCTTCTTATCGGCATGCTTGAGGGAAATGAGGCCGCCTTTTTCCTCCTCGGCATTCTTTGGCTTGCTGGCTCGGAGGGCCGCAAGTGACTTGAAGGGGCCGTGATGGATGTAGGAGAGGAGGTCGTTGATGGGTGGCTTTTTGCTGCCGCCGAGAGGGTATTTTTTGAGGAGTTTACCTTCCGTCCACATATCGGGGAGGGTCGGATTGTCCTTCTGGGCGCGCTCCTGCTTTACGAGGGCGACGTTGATCTCCTTGGCCTTGTTTCCAAGATTCGTGCGCACGTAGGAGACGACATCGGCGATTTGCTTGTCGGTCATCGACCCACCGTGAGGGGGCATCGCAAGGTTGTAATCTTTGCCATTCACGGTGACGGGCCCTTGAAGGCCATTGAGGACGACTTGGATGATGCGGCGGGGATTTCCCTTCACCCAATCGCTCTGATAAAGAGGTGGGAATTTGTTCGCTCCCTCGCCAACTCCTTTTCCGTCAGGACCATGACAGGCCGCGCAGAGGCTTTGGTAAATCGGCTCACCCGGGTGGGCGGCGAAGAGGGTTGAGGTCAGGAAGGGGATTGCTAGGAGGCGCTTCATAAAGTGTGGAGAGAGAATACGTGAGAAATACCGGTATCTGACATATTTTTTTGGGAATCCACGCCTCTTCGCGGAGGTTTGACAATCTGATGGGATGAATCAGGGTGTTGGTATGATCAAAGTTACTTGTTTAAGTATCGGTTTAATAGCGTCGGCAATCGGCGATGACTGGCCCCGCTGGATGGGAGCGGAGTCTGATGGGATTTGGCGTGAGGATGGCGTTCGCACGGATCTTCCGGCTAAAGGCGCGAGGGTTCTTTGGCGTGTTCCCGTGGGCTGGGGATACAGCGGCCCTTCTGTCGCGGGAGGAAATGTTTACCTCCCTGAATATGTGCGGACCGAGGGCGAGTTGATGAACAATCCCGGCAAGGCCGTGGAGTGGAAGGGGAGCGAGCGTCTCCGCTGTCTCGATATGTCGACGGGCAAAGAGAAGTGGGTCTTTGAGCAAGCGGTCGACTACCTTCTTTCGTATCCCGGTGGCCCGCGCTCGACGCCTACCATCGCCGATGGCCGCGTCTACTTCCTCGGAGCGATGGGTCACTTTACTTGTCTCGATGCCGAGACCGGAAAGGTCATCTGGAAGACAGATTTCCAAAAAGACTTCGGCGCGCCACTTCCGATCTGGGGATTCTCGGCGCATCCCTTGGTAAAAGGTGACACGGTCTATTGTCTTGTGGGTGGCGAGGGTAGCACAGCAGTCGCCTTTGATGCCAAGTCCGGAAAGGTGAAGTGGAAATCGCTCACGGTAGAAAAGCAAGGCTACTGCCCGCCCTCCATCGTGAAGGCCGGCGGAGTCGATCAGCTCATCATCTGGCACACCGAATCGATCAACGGATTGAACCCAAACACTGGAGAAAAATACTGGTCGCTGCCACTCAAACCGAACTACGGAATGTCCGTCATCACCCCTCGGCTCGTTGAGAACCGGATGTTCGCCAGTGCCATTGGCCGCGTCGGTGCCATGATCGAACTCGACCCCGACAAGCCCACCGCCAGCTTCGCTTGGAAGGGCAAGCCCAAGACCGCCCTCTACTGCTGCAACAGCACCCCAATCGTTGTCGATGGCGTTATTTATGGCTCCGACATTGATTCGAACTGTCTCATCGCCGCAAGCTGGGAAGACGGGAAAAGGTTCTGGCAGACCGAAGAACCCACCATGGCAAAGGAGCACCGCACCAGCGGTCGTCACGCCACCGTCTACCTCACCTTGCACGAAAAGAGCGGGAAGTTCTGGCTCGTCAATGAGAGCGGCGATTTGATTTTAGCCGAGCTCAGCAAGGAGGGCTACAAGGAGTTGGGTCGACAGCACGTTCTCGAACCAACCAACGAAGCCTTCGGGCGTCCCGTCGTTTGGAGCGCCCCAGCTTTCGCCGGAAAAAGCGTCTTCATGCGCAATGACAAGGAACTCGTGCGCGTAGACTTATCAAAATGAATCTCAATACAAGAAGAGGCTTCCTCAGTGGAGCCGCGGCATGGATGGCCGCTCCGTCCCAGCTTTGGGCGGCCGACAAGCGCGCGATCAAGACTGTTTCGCTTTTCCACACCACCGATCTCCACGGGCACATTCTGCCGGCGGAGACCTACGATGGCATTGGAAACGTCGGAGGGCTTGCCCGCTGCGCGAGCCAGATTCGCAAGTGGCGGAAGGACTGCCCGGACAGTCTCCTCTTCGATATCGGTGATGTTTATCAAGGCACTCTCGAGGGTTATCAAACGAAGGGTGCGGTGATGATCGATGCCTTTAATAAGATGAACTACGATGGTTGGGTCCTCGGAAACCATGAGTTCGACTGGGGGCTCGATGTTGTCTCAGGAGCGGTCGAGCGCTCAAAGATGCCCGTCATCACCGGAAACGTCACCATCGATGGCAAAGCAGCCGGCCAGATCAGCGGCAACCCCTTTTCCAAACTCGCTCCCTACGTCATCAAGGAAGTTGGCGGTTTCAAAGTCGGCCTCGTAGGCCTCGTCACCCCCGGCATTCCCTACTGGTCGCGGCCCGAACTTCTCAAGGAATTCGGCGTCACCCCACCACTCGAATCTCTCAAGCAAAGCGTCAAAGAACTTCAGTCGCAAAAGGTCGATACCATCGTCTGCCTCGGTCACATGGGCTGGAAGCGCGCCGATGACTACGCCAACCCGGTTCAGGATCTCCTTAAAAAAGTCCCCGGAATCGACATCTACATCGGAGGTCACACCCACCAAGATCGGCCTTCGTGGTATTGGTCGAATGTTCTCTGCACCCAAGCGAACTACTACGGCATCAACTGCGGACGCGTGGATCTCAGCTTTGATCTCGAATCCCGCAAGCTCGTCAAGCGCAACGCCTGGACCGTTCTCATGGATGATCGCGTCGCGATGGATCCGCTCATTTTAGAAAGCGCAAAGGAAGCCGTCGCCACCGCCGAAGAGCGCCGCAAGGTCGTCATCGGCGAAGTGAAAACAACGATCAGCTCGCGCGGAAAAACGAGCCCCTACTGGGAACTTCTCTGTAAATCCTTCCTTGCCTCCGCCGCGAAGCACGATGGCGCCGCTGACCTCGTCTTCCACGGCACCTTTGGCACCAGCGATGTCGAGCCCGGCGTGAAGACGATCGACGACGCCTGGAAGTGGCTCCCTTATGAGAACTGGCTTGTCCACGCCACCCTCACCGGAGCACAGATCAAAACCGTCATCGCCGACGCAAAAAATGACCGCTACTCCGACCGCGCGCTCTACGGCATCGATCTCGCCGAGCTCGTCCCAGATAAAAAATACGGCATCCTTTTTAATAGCTACGATAGCCAATCCGGCGGCCGCAAAATGATGAAAGTCCGTGAGATCCTTCAGGAAAAAGAAAGCCAAACAAAGCTCCTCCCGATCAATACGAGAGAAGCGCTTGTCGATTGGTTCTTAGAGCACAAGAAAGTATGATAAGCGTCCCGCTTGTCTTCTTCGTCGGAAGTTAGGCTAAGCAAGCGCGCTCTCACGCAACTCACCCGCCTCAGTCACCTGCCAATATTTGTCAGTCTCAACATGGAGACAAGTGAGCCAGCCACCGCGGCCGGGATCGGTGTCGATACAGACGGCATGGCCGAGGTTCAGCGGAACATGTGACTTCTGCGCGGTGTGGCCGGCGATCATGATCTTGCCGGACATGTGCGGTTTTGGGGTGCCGAACTTTTTATGGACGATGGTAAAAGGAAGCTGCTCGTGGAGCGGGACATCGTGCTCAAGATTCGCGTGGACGAAGATGTGGGTCTCGGTCTCGAGGTAGGGTTTGCATTTTCGCAAAAATTCCCAGTGCTCTTCGGGGATGTCATCGAAGCCACCAGGTCCGTAGGACTCGAGGGTCTCGGGGCCGCCCCAGACGCGGAGCCAGTGGTCGCGGTCGGTGAGGTCCATCTCGGAGAGGAAGAATTTCTCCTCATGATTTCCGGAGAGAAAGGTGATGTCGAACTGGTCCTTCAGCCCGATGAGGAAGTCGATGACGCCTTTGCAATCGGGCCCGCGGTCGACGTAGTCGCCCATAAAAATGATGCGGTCATCGGGTTGGGGGTCGATGGCTTTCCAGATGTTTTTAAGGGCGTCAAGGCAGCCGTGAATGTCTCCGATAGCGAGGGTTCTCATAGTTCGTAGGTGGGTGGAAAGACTCTGAATTTTAAGGGCCTTAGAAAAGAAAAAGTGTCTTGAATTCTAGCCCGGGGCGAGAGTGACCTCTGATCATTTTCCGAAGATTTAGGAAAATTTTTTGTTCTGAGGCGTTTCGTAGAGAAAACGACGACCCCCATTAATGAAATGAAACCAACGACTTTTCTCCTTCTCTGTGTCCTTCCGGCACTTCTTTCCATGCCCTTCCCGAGGTGAGGAGCCGATAAAACCATAGAGCTAAGATGGTTTCCAGGCCGTCTCCGGAACTTCTGGGGGCGGGTTTTTCTTTAAGTCTCTTTCTTGGCTGTCTCCGCTAGCACGATTGGCGAAGCATGTCCTCCGCGAGGAGATTCCAGTTGATGAATCCACCCTAGATAAAGCGAAGGGCTTGGTCGAGGGAGGGGGCGAGTGTCGCTGAAGTGAGCGGAGAGACGGCACGAGGTGCAGCGTGGGAGTGATAGAGGTCGAATCTCCGAGGGCTAAAATTTTTGATGGAGGATTTAGGGATGGAGTCTGTCGCTTGTGGGTTTTAGCGTGGTTTCAATGAGACATTTTTCTACCTTGGTTGGCAGTTTTCTCTGGGCTGAGAATTCAAAAATCGAGCTCAAAGCCACCATCAATCGTCTTCCTTACTGCCGTCTCCAGTGAATCTTCTCCGCATCATAGGGCGGCCTCTTTTGAGACTGATCGATTACCTCGGCGAGCTCGGTTTGCTCGTTGGGGAAGTTTTCATCTCCATTGTCTGCGGACAGCGGCGCTATCGCCAGCTGATGGAGCAGATTGCGGAGGTCGGCGCTCGCTCGCAGGTAGTGGTCATTGTCACGGGAGCTTTCACTGGTGCCGTGCTGGCCGCGCAGGCCTATTTTCAATTTAAAATCTTCGGCCTCGAGACCGCGACCGGGGCCTTGGTATCGATCGCGATGCTTCGTGAGCTTGGTCCTTCCATCACCGGTTTGATGCTCGCGGGACGAGTGGGATCCGCGATGGCTGCGGAGATAGGCACGATGAAAGTCACCGAGCAAGTCGACGCGCTGCGCTCGATGGCAGTGCACCCGATCGACTTCCTCGTGACGCCGCGCTTTTTGGCGATGCTTATTGCTGCTCCATTACTCATCGCTGAAGCGGCGGCGGCGGGGATCATCGCTTCTTATGTGGTGAGTATTTTTGTTTTTAATGTCGAGTCCGCCTACTGGGTTGAGAACATGGGGAACTACGTCGCCCTGCCGGATCTTCTGATTGCAGTGATCAAAGTGGTCTCATTTGGGATGCTCATCGTCATCATCTCCTGCCATCAAGGGCTCCGAGCCAGCAATGGTGCCGTCGGAGTCGGGCGGGGCACGACCGATGCGATGGTTTTTTCCTCTCTCGCCATCCTCATTGCCAATTTCTTCCTCACTCTTCTCATTCAGTGGTTCTTCCCAGCGGAACTGATTCCCACGGGTTGAAAATCGGGCAAACTGGGACAGTTTCAGACAAGCCTTGCAAGCATCTCGCTCGCCCGTTATGTCCCAAACCGAACCTAAGCCTGCTATGGAGACTTCCGCATCACCCCTCGACTTCGCCAGCTCCCCGATCAACAAAAGCCTCAGCTCTGAGGACAAGATCGAACACTATCGCCAGATGCTTCGCATCCGACGTTTTGAGAATGCTTCGGCTAAAAATTACTCAAAAGGGAACATTGGTGGCTTCCTCCACCTCTATATCGGTCAGGAGTCTCTTGCGGTTGGTGCCGCATCACTGATGGGTGCGAATGATCATATGATCACTGCCTACCGCTGCCACGCTCACGCGCTTGCTGTTGGGATGAACATGAATGAGTGTATGGCCGAGCTTTATGGAAAAGCCACCGGTTGCTCAAAGGGAAAAGGGGGCTCGATGCACTTCTTCGCACCTGACAAGAATTTCTGGGGTGGTCACGGCATCGTCGCCGGACAAACTCCGCTTGGCCTCGGCCTTGGCTATGGCCTAAAATACAAAGGCCTTGAGGGCTCCGCTCTCTGCTTCCTTGGAGATGGCGCGGTCAACCAAGGTGCCTTCCATGAGTCGCTCAACATCGCTGCTCTTTTCGGCATTCCCGTCGTCTATATTATCGAGAACAACGGCTACTCCATGGGAACTTCCCAGAAGCGCTCCAGTGCTTTCAAGGACTGCCTCGCTCAGCGGGCTGATGGCTACGACATGGATTGGGACGTCGTGAATGGCGAAGATTTCTACGAGGTCCGCGCTAAGGTGAATATCGCCATGGAGCGCGCTCGCAAGGAGTCCAAGCCCACCGTGCTCGAGATCAACACCTACCGCTACTACGGCCACTCGGTTGCCGATGCGAACCACAAAAAATACCGCTCTCCTGAGGAGATCGAAAAGTATAAGAAGGATCACGATCCCATTAATCTTTGGAAGCAACGTCTCCTCGACGAAGGTCTCCTTACCGAGGAAAGCGCCAAGGTTATCGATACCGAGGCCAAGCAGGAAGCCGCTGCCGCCACGACGTTCGCCGAAGACTCACCCGCTCCCACGATCGAGAGCATCACGGAAGACGTCTACTGGGAGGTCGATAATAACACCGAGGCCTCCAAGATTGGTCGCCACTTTTTCAACGATTAATTTTTCACCGCCACTTTAACTTTCACACTCACCATTATGAGAGAAATCGAATACCGGGACGCCCTCAATGAAGCCTTCGACGAAGAGCTCGCACGCGATGAAAACGTCGTAATCATGGGCGAAGAAGTCGCTCAGTATAACGGCGCCTATAAAGTCACCAAAGGCCTTTGGGAAAAGTGGGGCGACAAGCGCGTCGTCGACACCCCGATCTCTGAAGCCGGCTTCATCGGAATGGGCATCGGAGCCTCCATGCTCGGCGTCCGCCCCGTCATGGAGCTCATGTTCTGGTCCTTCCACTCGGTGGCCTTTGACCAGCTCGTTAATAATGCCGCTTGCTGCCGCTACATGTCTGGAGGACTCATCAACGTCCCCATCGTCATGCGTGGCCCTGCCAATGGCGGCACCAACGTCGGCGCGACCCACTCCCACACCCCCGAGGGACTCTTCGCCGCCTTCCCAGGCTTGAAAGTCTGTTCTCCGGCCACTGCTGCTGATGCCAAGGGCCTCATGAAAACAGCGATCCGTGATAACGACCCCGTCTACGTCATGGAAAATACCACCCTTTATGGAATCAAGGGCCACGTCCCTGATCCTGCCGATGGAGACTTCACCATCCCGCTCGGAAAAGCCGACATCAAGCGCGAGGGCACCGATATCTCACTCATCGCCCACGGAGCCAGCGTTCTGCGCTGCCTCGAAGCCGCTGAAATTCTCCAGTCCGAGCACGGAATCAGTGCCGAGGTCGTCGATCTCCGCTCCATCCGCCCGCTCGACCAAGATGCGATCATCAATTCGGTGAAAAAGACCAACAAGGCCTGCCTCGTCGATGAATCGAAGCCTTTCTGTGGTGTTTCCGCCCAGATCACGACCTTGATTCAAGAATATGCCTTCGACTACCTAGATGCGCCCATCAAGCGAGTCTGCACCATTGATGCACCGGCTATTTACTCACCGCACGTCGAAAAGCACCAGCTCCCGAATGCCGAGCGAATCGTCGCGCAAGTCCTCACCATCGCTTAAAAAATTCGACGGAAAGTCAATTCCTCCCTCGGCAACCGATACCCTCCTTTGCTTCAATTCCCGAAGGACATTAAACATTCAAAATCTTATAAAAAAATCGCCTACTTCCTTACCCTCGGTTTTGCCGCTCTTTTCCTCTCCTCATGCTGCGGCACCGTCGGCAAATCTGTCCTTCGCCGTGCTACTGCCCAGAACGGAACTGGTGAGCCTCACATTGGCACCATCCCCACGATGAAGATTCTTGCTAAGTAAGCAGTGAAATTTTTTCCAAAAACCGCATTCCTTTTCCGAGGACTGCGGTTTTTTCTTTTAGCAATGGCGCTTTCTTCCTGCGGCGGCTTGGCTCCCTATTCCGATTCCGAGTTACCTTCCGGCGGCTATGTCGGGATGGAGAAGAAAAGGGCGATCCAACGTGCCCAAAAATCGGGTAACCGCTTCAGAATCATTGAGGAAGACGGTAAGCGGATGCGTGTCACAAAAGATTATCGGCCCGAGCGTCTCAATTTTACGATCCAGAGCGGAAAAGTGACTCGAGTTAATCAGGGCTAATGAGGATGAATTATCATTCTTTGGTTCCCTTTTAGGCAAACCTATGCCACCTCTGAGTCTCCTCCTACACGTATGACTCAGACCATTGCAGAACTCAAAGCCATCCTTGGCAATGCTCCCGAATTCTCGATTGAAGATATTGAGCCGGCGCTTCCGCTGATTGAGGTGAAGACCGAGCTTTCTAGCGCGACCATCTCTCCTTTTGGTGCCCAAGTCTGTAAGTGGGCTCCTACCGATCACCCCCCGGTCCTCTACCTCAGCCCAAAGGCGAAGCTTGATACCAGCATGCCAATCCGCGGAGGGATCCCGATTTGCTGGCCTTGGTTTAATAAAAATGCCGAGAATCCGGACCTTCCTTCCCACGGCATTGCGCGCACCCGCTTCTGGACGCTGATTTCTGCCGAAAGTAATGGCCGCTCAGCCAAGCTTGTCTTTAATCTTACTTCTGATGAGGAGACCAAGAAGCTTTTCCCTCATGATTTTGACCTCACCGCTACGATTCACATCGGTGATAAGCTTCGGGTCGTGCTGAAGCAGAAGAACACCGGTGAAGAACCCTTCAAGGTCTCAAGTGCTCTCCATACCTATCTTTCCGTCGGTGATACCGATCATATCATGCTAGAGGGTCTCAAAGGATCCCACTACGTCGATTGCCTTCTCCCACCAGATGCTGAAGAGGTTTATCAGGAAGGTGCACTTCCGATTAACGAGCATATCGATCGCATTTACAAATCAATGTCTTCCGTCCTGATTCGGGATCTTGATCGCCAGCGCTCCGTCTTTATCGATAAGGCGGGCTCCCGCACTACCGTGGTGTGGAATCCCTGGGTCAATCAGTCGAAGAAGCTCAAGGATCTTCCGGATCGCGACTACCGCGAATTCCTCTGCATCGAGCCGGCGAATGCCGGAAGCGATATGCCGACGCTTTACCCGAACGGAAGCCACACCCTTGAGACCACCATCGGTCTCCGGCCGCTGACTTAAAAGAGAAAACCCCGCCGCAGAAGCACCGAAAGAACTGCGACGAGGTTTATCTTATCCACTTCCGGCACGAGGCCAGAAGTGAAGACGGGGAGTTTAGTTAAATTTTTTCGCACTGAGCGACGTCTTGAGCATTTCGTTCATGCTCTTCACCGTGAAGTCTGGGTTTCCCTCGACCTTCTTGAAAACCTTCCCGTTTGCATCGAGCAATAGCACGGTAGGGTATGCACGAATCTTGTATTTCTTGGCGAGTTCCTTGTTCTGCGCTTTGAGTTCTTTCGACTGGTCTCCCTTACGAGGGTAGTCGAGCTCGACGAGGATGAAGTTCTTCTTAGCGGAATCGATGAAGGACTTTTTCGAGAAGACATCCTTATGCAGCGCCTTGCAGGGTGGGCACCAGTCGGAACCGGTGAAGTCTAGGAGGAGGGACTTTCCTTCCTTCTTAGCCTGCTCCTTGGCGGCTTCGAAGTCAGTAGTCCATCCCTTCACGGTCGCGGTGGCGAGTGAAGCGGAGGCGAGTAGGATTGCAGCAATGGTTCTAAAGTGTCTCATCATGCTATTAGGCGTATCTCAGGCGCTTTTTATTCCAATTATATCGAAAAAAATTTCCCTACTGCTAAATCCCTGCCATGAAAAAGCGCCTCATTGTAGCCACCAGAAATGCCCATAAAGTGGAGGAAATCCGTGCTATTCTTGATGACTACGAGGTTTGCGACCTTTCCGTCCTCACAGACCCTCCCGAGGTCGAGGAGACCGGGACGACCTTCCTCGCAAATGCTACGCTGAAGGCGCTCGCGATCAGCGAAATCACCGATGACCTCGTTCTTTCCGATGATTCTGGCTTAGAAGTCGATGTCTTGGGCGGCGCTCCAGGCGTCTATTCTGCGCGCTATGGCGGGGAGGATGGAAATGATGGCCTCAATAACGAAAAGCTTCTCCGTGAACTCTCGGGCGTCTCAAATCGAACCGCCCGCTTCCGCTGCGTCATGGTCCTCGCAAAAGCGGGAAAGGCTCTCGTAGATTTCTCCGGTGCCGCCGAGGGCCGGATTTTGGAAGCACCCGCGACAGGAGAGGGTGGCTTCGGCTATGATCCACTTTTTGTCCCCGATGGATTTTCCGAAAGCTACTCCCAGCTCGGGGAGGAGATAAAAAATCGCCTGAGCCATCGCGCCGCCGCCCTAAAAGGTGTCAGCGCATGGTTGACTAACGAGCAGAGCTAGGCGCCGCGCAGCAGAGTAATCGCGCCCGCCATGTCTTCCGCTCCATAGGTGGATGAACCCGCTACGAAGACATTCGCCCCCGCAGCTGAGGCGAGGGGTGCCGTTTTTGTGTCGACGCCACCATCGACCTGGATGTGGTAGTTGAGATTCTTTTCCTCACGAAGTGCGGCGCCTTTTTCAACCTTAGCCATCATGTCAGTCATAAAGGACTGCCCTCCAAATCCGGGAACGACGGTCATCACTAACAGAAGGTCGATCTCTGCGAGAAAGGGTTCCACTTTTTCAAAAGGCGTCGCCGGATTGAGCGCAAGACCCGCCTTACAACCCGCCGCGCGGATGGCGGCGAGAGTTTTTGAGACATCGTGATCTGACTGGGGTTCGACGTGCACCGTGATGAGATCCGCACCGGCTTTGATGACGCGCGGGAGAAAGTGATCGGGACGGGTGATCATGAGATGGACATCGAGGAAGACGTCATTCGTCTCATGCACGGCTAGGATAATATCTGGGCCAAAGGAGATGTTGTCGACGAAGTGGCCGTCCATGACATCGAGATGCATCCAGTCAGCTCCGGCATTGATGGCGCGGCTGGTCTCATCCCGCACGCGGCCAAAGTCGGCAGCAAGGAGGGAAGGGGCGATGATTCGATCTTGGTAGGTCCACTTCTTCACGGGGCGATTCATAAAAGGAATCGCCCCGGAAAGGCAGTGAAAAAATAGGCGGACCTATTTTGGACGAATTACCGTGGCATATTCATCGTAGTGGAGCGTCGCTCCAGACATCTCCAGCGCATATTTTAGGACTGCGCCGACAGGGACGTTTTTCATCTGGAGGGTAATCTCTTTCCCTTTGAATTTGCCCTTGGGATCCTGGATGATGAGGTTAGGGCTCCACTCTTTTTTGGTAGCAGCGGAGGACATCGCATTGAGTGCTTCCGCGACTTCAGCGAGAGTCGATTCGTGGAAGTCGACGACTTCAAGCGTCGTGCTTTTGAACTTCGCCTTGCGCTGGCTAAGCTTGAAGTCCTTGGCGGTCGCATCGAGCCGCGAGAGCTGATACTTCGCATGCCCGTGACCGGGTGAGAGCTTCAGAACCTTGGTGAAGGAAGCTTTCGCCTCCGTGGTCTTACCGACTTTCATCTCGGCAAGGCCCTTGTTGTAGAGGGCCGCAATTTCCTGCGCACGCTCTTTGAACTGGTCGGCATAGGCGCTCGTCATCAGAGACAGCGCCACCATCGTGGTGGTCATCAATCGTTTCATTACTTTTTGGTGGTGTAGGTGGTGTTTCGAAAAAGGAATTTCCTATTTCGACCTAACACTCTACCCAGCGATTCATTCCGCGTCAAGATCACGGAATAGGGCGGGCACATCGAATGCGATCTTGTCTTGAGGAAATGAGGTTGTTATCTTCACAGGATGCTTTTGGGGTTTTTAAAAATGTTGGTCATCGCGGTGGGGACTGTGGTGGGTGCGTTGATTGTTGGGATTGCTTGCGGGCTTCCTGTTTCATTTTGGATCAGTCAAAAGATGGCCGATTTTCTAAGCTTTCTGCCCACTGAGAAATTTCGGAAACCCACGCCGCAGCTTGGGAAAGCGGCCACTCTCGCAATGAATGGTAAGATTTACGAAGCAGCGGGTGAGTATGAGTCATTTCTTCAGGATCATCCGGAGTCTAAGGAGCTCTATTTTTACCTCGTGGAGCTGGCAGCAGGTCCCTTGGAAGATCCCGGCTACGTGAGAAATATCCTCGAGCGTGCTGAGGGGGCGCTGGAATATTAATCAGACGTCGAGGCACTGCGGGAGCACGCCCGCGCGGTCCAGAAGCGGGAGCTGATTCCACTCAAGCATCTGAACTGGTGCAGCTGCCCGCAGGTGGAGCGACCTCAGGTTGCGGTGCCTGAGATTCTTAAAGGACGCTTTATCCCTGAGTCGGCTTAGGCTTCTTTGAGCGCGGCAAGGAAGTCGATCATTGTGGGAAACTGATACTCCGCTTCCGAGAAATCGATGCAGGCCGTGATTCGGTTTGGGATCGCCACGACGGGATTTCCTGCTTCATGCGCGGCCTTCATGCCATTGAGGGAATCCTCGATGACGAGGCAGTCCTTTGCGTCCAGTTCGGGCAAAAGTGAGTTTGCTTTGAGATAGAGATCCGGCGCGGGCTTGATTCGTGGAGCATCACCCCGGCACACCACGTGTTGAAATGAGGACGTGAGATTTAGTTTTTCGAGCCAGCCATCGACCCAATCGTGAGACGAGCTGGAGACGACCAAGGAGGGAATCTTTTTCTCCGCGGCATAGGCAAGGCATTCGCGCACACCGGCGACGGCATCGAGTTTCGAAATCTCCTCGCGGATGCGGAGGTTACGGACGCGCCCGATCTCTTTCCAATCAAAGGTCTTGCCGGTCAGCTCTTCGAGATGTGATTCCGGCGACCACGTCGCGAAGTCCGAGCCGATGCATTTGACGTATGTCTCCAGCGGAAGATCTTCGCCATGCTCTTGGAAGACCTCGAGCAAGGTATGGTAAATGGACCACTCGGTATCGAGTAGGACACCATCGAAATCAAAGAGAAGGGCGCGTGGAGACATCTGCAAGGGAAAGGACACCGGAGTGAATTGAAAGACAAGTCTTCTTGCGCTCAAGCGGGTCCTCGGTTTTCTTTTCTCCCAGATGAAATCCCTCTTTCTGCTCCTTCTTACCTCCGCGCTCACTCTTGCGGCGGATCTCACCGTGACCGACCTTCGTGCCGAGCATGAACTTGATCCCCAAGGGATCGTCGCTAAACCGCGTCTGAGTTGGAATCTTGAATCATCCTCTCGCGGGAAGCGTCAGGCGGGTTTCCACCTTCTCGCCTCTTCATCCTTGGAAAAACTCAAAGCAGGGGAAGGGGATCTTTGGGACCTTAATTCAGCGAAGAGTAGCCAGCGCTACCTCCTCGCATGGCAGGGGAAGGCTCTCAAGTCAGGCCAGGAAGTTTTTTGGAAAGTTCAGGTGGTCGATGAAAAAAAAGGCCTCAGTCCTTGGTCCGCGTCCGCAAAGTTCACCGTAGGCACCGAGCGGAAGCTCGGGAAAGCGGTCCGCACCTCCGGCTTCGAGAGCAGCAACCCTGTCCTCAATGAAATCTACCAGCGCAATGTCGCCACCTTAGGCAAGCGGCTCGAGGGTTACCTCGCGGGAGACGAAAAATCTCTGGGCGATGGTCATGCGGTCTGGCGCTCCGCTCGCGAATTCCTCTATCACTACGACTCCACGCCTGCTCTCCTTGATTGGATTGGAAAAGTTCACGGCGCGCAGAATGAACTCGGTTATTTCCCCGGCGGCCCTGGGCAGCCCTTTGGTCCCGTTATTTCCGACGCCGGAATCGCTGTCCCTCACGCCGTCTGGTGGATGAGTGGTGATGACGCCATGGTTAAAAATAGTTGGGAACGCATGGAAAATTATATGATTCGCCGTGAACTCGCTGATCCCACGATCAAGGGCCATTCCTGGGGTGCTCCTCTCGAGCATACCGGCAAGACGCCGGCTGAATTCGTGGATCTCTGCTACTTCGGCCTCACTAGTCGCCTCATGTCCGAGCTCGCGCGCCCTGCCGAGAAGCCGAATAACTCAATCCGCTATAAGGATTACTCCGCCCGCGTGCGAAAGAGCTTCGCTCGCCAATATCTGGGTGAAGATAATCTCCTGAACGTCCCAACTCAAGATGCACAGGTCCTCGGAATCCGATCCGCCGTCATGACTGCGGAGGACCGCCAGTCGGTGATCGATCACTTTGTAAAAACAGCCAAACCTCTCGGCGATCTTTCTGCTCTCGCCGCCAAGCCCCTTCTGCCCGTTCTCACCCTCACTGGAAACCAAAGCCTCCTTTTCGACCTCATCACCGATCCCAAGGGGCCTTGGGCTGACCCGAAAAATAAAGCCTTCGAAGCCAGCGGCACCACTGAGTGGCTCTTTGGGAATGTCCTTGGAATCGACAACTCCATCCCCGGTTTTCGCCAGATCCGCCTCACGCCCGGCATCCTTCCTAGCAAGCGTCTCGCTTGGGCAAAGGGCCACTACGACTCCCCAGCTGGCCGTATTTCGGTCCACTGGGAAAAGCTAAAAGAGGGTGGCCTTTCCTACAAGTGCACCATTCCCACAGGTTCGATCGCCATCATCGTCCTCCCAATCTCAGCAGAGCAAAACATCACTGAATCCGGGACAACCGTCAAAGATGCCTTTGGAACCGAAGTGATGCGTGATGATGAAAAGGCGGGCACGATTCAAGTGATCGCCCAGTCCGGCAGTTATCACTTTACCATTCAGTAGAGATCAAAGCCCGGCTGGATGCCGCGCTTGGAATCCGCTGCTGCTTCTCGTCCGCTTCTTCCATCGGGGGCCGTCTGTCCTCGGTGAGCCACCGGTATCGAGCCGTAGTCCGCCAATCGTCATATAAACATGGCCATTTTTTGCCCACACCGTGATCCACTCTCCTTCGCCGGCGCTGCCATAGTTTAAAAATCCTGTCGATGGCATCTGTCCGCCCATGATGCCCGCTTCCCGCAGCACATAGCTTACCGAGCCTGAGCAATCGTAGCCGCTATCATCGAGCCGCGCGTGCCCACCGCCGAATTTATAAGGATACCGCTGCATTCGATTCCCTGCTGCCACAGCACGCTTAATCACGTCCGGGGCGTGAGCGGGCGCCACTGCTCGTCCTCCCACGAGCCGCACTTTATTATCTCTTGAAAAAACGTGCTGCTGCGGAATTGCCAAAATTGCCATTGCTGGGGGTGGGAAAACCGGCTTCGTCCGCATCATCGAGACTGGAGCTGTTGGCTGCGCTACTGCAGCTCCTTCATACTGCCACGCCATATTTGTGCGTAAACCTGACTTTGGCGGCCCCCAGCGAGGATCGACTCCACAGCTCGTCAGTAGTCCCAAAATTAAAATAATTTGAGAAACTAGAAATAAAACCCCCGTCTTCTCCATAGGATTTTTAAAAAATAGTCAACTTTCCAAAAAAGTAAACAATATTTTAAAATAAACTATCTAGTATGGATCTTTAGCCCATCGAGTTGAGTGAAAATTAGGGGAGAAGAGCGACTAAAAATTCCATTCGCTACATTCGCTCTCATAGGCCATCCTCCCCCCGCAACCTACTGATAATGGCAGCACAAAAATCAATGAACTGGCTTACTTTTGCACTCATGACGGTGGTCTTTTGGGGACTCTACGGCATCTTTCTTCATAAAGGAGCCATCGGCATGGCGGATCCGGAACACGGCCGTATGAAAGCCTTCCTTGTCGTTGGTATCGCCTATTTCCTCGTCGCTGTCATTGGTCCCATCATTCTTTTGAAATCGAGCGGGGCTAGTCTCACCATGACTGGCCTCGGGTTTAAATGGTCTCTCATCGCCGGAACCGTCGGAGCCATCGGCGCCCTCGGTGTTCTTTTGGCCTTCGGTGCAGGTGGAAAACCTGCTGCGGTGATGTCCATTATCTTTGCGGGCGCGCCGATCGTGAATGCCGTCATCGCCCTCAGTCTCCATCCCCCTGAAGGCGGACTCGGCGCGCTCAGGTGGCAATTCTTCCTCGGCATTGTCCTCGCCGCTCTCGGTGGCTGCCTTGTCACCATCTACAAGGACCCCAAGCCCTCGGTGCCACCCGCCGAGGCTAAACCTTAGTTTCATGGCTCACATTGGCGAAACAACGAGCCTAGAGGTCGTCCGCGTCTCTAAGATCGGACTCTTCCTCGATGGGGGAGACCTTGGCGAAATCCTCCTCCCGAATAACGAGCTCGGCACCGACCGCTTCCGCGAGGAAGATTTCATCGACGTCTTCCTCTACTGCGATTCTGAGGATCGCCCGATCGCCACCCGCAAGACGCCCACTGTCCATCCAGGAAAAATCGGCGTTCTAAAAGTCATCGAGACCACACCGATCGGAGCCTTTCTCGACTGGGGCCTCCCAAAAGATCTCCTCCTTCCATTCCGCGAACAGCGCGGTAAACCCCGTGGCGGACACTCCGTCGTCGTCTACGTGGCCTCCGATGGCACCTCGGATCGCATCATCGCCACGCAGCGCGTCGATAAATTCCTCGGCGAAGAAGCCCCCCAATACGAGATTGGCCAAGAAGTCGATATCATCATCCACGCCATCACCGACATGGGCTATAAAGCCGTCGTCGATGGCCGCTTTTCCGGTCTCCTTTTCGAGAACGAAGTCTTCCGCAAGCTTCGCCACGCGGATTGCATCAAAGCCTACGTCAAGGACGTCCGTAGCGACTGGAAAGTAGACCTCAGCCTCTACCCCCCCGGTCGGATCGGCGTAGAATCTCTAGAAGAGCGCATCCTAGCCGAGCTTGAAAAAAGAGGCGGCTTCTGGGAAATCGATGACTCCACTCCAGCCGATGACATCCACCGCGAGCTCGGGGTCAGCAAAAAGGTCTTCAAAAAGGCGACCGGATCCCTCTTTAAAGCACGCAAAATTACCTTCGCGCGCCCCGGCATCCGCACGCTTGCCAACTGAGCGCTTCGCTTCATCGGTCGTTGACGAAAAATCGCCGTAGAGGTCCGTTTTCGTGGCCTAAATTGGTGAGATTCTTTCCAATCGAAATGAGTTCCTTTGTTTAAGGTCCGAGCCCTTTTCGTTCTTCCACTCATTGGCCCTCATAGTTTCATTCATAGGAGCAATTTTAATGAGCGTAATTTTGCCAAAAAAACTAAAATTTATATCCGTAAGCCTAGATGTTAAAGTGAGTAATCTCTGAAAAATGACCAGTGAGCTTGATGCATCGCTCTTTTTTTAAATATTCGGACTTCTAAACCAATTCGGGAATAATTCACTTTTTTTCATGCTACCAGCCGAATCAATTTGGCCGAACTCAGAGCGTCACCGAAAGCTCATTTTTTGTTGCGAATTCTAGCAGGGGGCAATTTCAAGTTGAAAAAGCAAATATTCTCAAATCAAGCAGGACCACAACATGTGGTATTGTGAATAATTTGTGGATACCGTATGAGCAAAAACGACATTGACCAAAACCACCCTTCTTTCATAGTCTCCTGACCGCTGCACCTCATCAACGGGGGTTATCAAGGCAGCTGAACCATATCTCTACCCCTCACCGAAACCACAATGTCTGAGACCACTACGATCACTCTGGGAGAACGCACTTTCGTCCTTGATAAGGAGAAAGCTCAAGCCGCTTTTGACGCAAAGCAAGTCATCAACGGCCGCGAGACCATGTTCTTCAACATTCTCCCTCTCAAGTATCAGTGGGCTTACGATCTTTACAAGACGATGAAGTCGAATCACTGGGAGCCTGAGGACATCCAGATGCAGACCGATATTCAGCAGTGGCAGGGCGATTCCATCACCGACGCCGAGCGTTGGATCATTAAGATGGGCATCGGCTACTTCTCTGCAGCTGAAGGCATCGTCGGAGACAACATCATCCACGTCGTTCGCGAGATTATGACTGCACCCGAGCTCAAGCTCGTCCTCGGCCGCCACGCTCACGAGGAAAACATCCACGCCGACTCCCTCGTCTACATGATTTCATCTCTCGGCCTCAACCCGCACGACTGCGAGGCCATGTTCGAAGACGTCCCCACCATCAAGGCGAAGAATAATTTCGTCGTCAGCAACTCCCGCGGCCTCCGCCGCAATATGGATCTCACCAAGCTCGAAGATAAGCAGGCCCTCGCCAAGAACATCTTCCTCTTCGGCCAAGTCATGGAGGGCACCCAGTTCTACGGCCTCTTCGGCATGATCCTTAGCCTCTACCGCCAGAATAAATTCCCCGGCATCGGCCAGATGTTCCGCTACACCCTCCGTGATGAGTCGAATCACATCGAGGTCTTTCGCAATCTTCTCAATGCCCTCGTTACCGAGAACCCCGACATCTGGACTCCCGAGTTTCAGGAAGACCTCCGCCAGACCATGGCCGAGGGCGTCCGCCTCGAGAAAGAGTTCATCAAGGACTGCCTCCCAGTCGGTTCCGTCGGCCTCTCCGTCAAGGAATTCGAGCAATACATCGATCACATCGCAGATCGCCGCCTCGTCAACTGCCACCTCGAGCCCCTCACCGGAAACACCACCAACCCCTTCCCATGGCTCTCCGAGTCCATCGATCTCAAGAAGGAGCAAAACTTCTTCGAAGGAAAAGTCACCGAATACCAAAAAGCCTCAGCCCTAGAAGAAGGCGGCTACGACGACGACGATTTGTAAGAAGGAAATCCTAAATCCTAAATTCTGAAGCCCTAAACTCAGAACCAAATCCTATCTGCCCAACCAAGTCCCGCCCCTCAACTTTAGCGTAATTAGTGTATTTCGCGGTTGAAAATTCTCCCTCCCAGTTCCTCGCCCTCATCTTTCCCTGTTCACTCTCATTCTCACACGGCCTCACAAACAATGTATCGTTCCATCACCCTCGAAGAAGACCTCGCCCTCAAGGAAACCGTTTCCTCCCGCCACGCCGACGCCTCCACCGTTCCTTACGCATGGCGTGAAACCCTCACTAGCGAGCACCGCGCTCCTGTCCCAGAGATCACCATCACCCGCGCTGGAGCAGAAGAAACATTCTCTCTTTCCAATGTCGCAGACGCCATCGGCGAGTCGCTCACCAACCTCCTCATCTCCCGCAAAGAGCCAGAAGACGCCATCTTTTCCGACAAGAACCGCTCCTTCGTCTCCGCCGTCGCCCACAGCGTTTCCAAGCGCCTCATGAATCAGGTTCAGCGCGGCGGCCAGCTCAAGCTCAGCCACAGCGACCTCTATCTCCTCATCGAGAAAGCCCTCATCGAGAACGACGCGCACGATGTCGCCAAGTCCCTCGTCTTCCAGCGCTCTCTTGAGAACAAAGGCGAGATTTCCCTCGACGAAGAGCCCTCCGTCATGCCCGCGCGTCTCATTCGCAGAAATGGCAACGTCGTCCCCTGGTCCGAGACCAAGATTGAGAATGCCGTCGCCCACGCCTTCCTCACCATCCGCTCCGAGACCACCGGAGCAGCATCCATCGCCAAAGCCGTCACCGAACTCGTCCGCGATAGCGAAAACGCCTTCATCCACATCGAGGACGTCCAAGACCTCGTCCAGGAAGAACTCATGCGCCAAGGCTTCTTCAAGGTCGCCGCCCACTATGTCCGCTACCGCGATGAGCGCTCACGCCAGCGCGAGGAAAACCCTGTCGAAGTCGAGGACCCCGCACAGGAATCCATGGTCGTCGTCACTGATAAAGACGGCAACTCCGCCTTCTGGGATGGCACCGAGCTTAAGAAGCGCATCCAGTTTGCCCAGATCGGCCTCGACCTCACCATGACCGAGGAAGAGATCGAGCAGGAACTCCGCCGCTCCGTCGGCGCTGAGATCTCCGCCAAGGACCTCAAGCAAACCATCATTCTGAACTCCAAGACCCTCCTCGAGCGTGACTCGCAGATGGCCAAGTTCTCCGGCCGCATCCTTCTCTCCTACATCTACGAGGAAGTCCTCCCCTGGAACATCCAGACCGATGGCGTCGAATCCCTCAAGGAAGCCCACAAGGCGAACTTCAAGGCCTACCTCCTCCACGGCGTCTCCATCAAGCGCGTCTCCCAAGACATCCTCGATAAATACGACCTCGATAAGCTCGCCGATGCCCTCGATCCCTCCGCCGACCTCGACTTCGAGTTCCTCGGCATCCAGACCCTCTACGATCGCTACCTCAACGTCGACAAAACCGGTAAAAAAGACCGCCGCATGGAAACTCCCCAGTATTTCTGGATGCGCGTCTCCATGGGACTCTTCAAGGCAGAGAAGTCCAATGCCGAAGACTGGGTCATCCGCCTTTATAACCTCTACAAAGGCCGCCGCTTCTGCTCCTCCACCCCGACTCTCTTCAACTCCGGAACCCTCCACTCCCAGCTCTCCTCCTGCTACCTCTACAAGGTCGATGACTCCATCGAGTCCATCATGCAGCGTGGCATCGCAGAAAATGCCTACCTCTCCAAGTGGGCCGGCGGACTCGGAGGTTCTTGGACCGCCGTCCGCGGCACCGGTGGCTACATTCAGGGAACCAATGGCGAGTCCCAAGGCGTCATCCCATTCCTCAAGCTTCACAATGACCAGCTCATCGCTGTCAACCAAGGCGGCAAGCGTCGCGGCTCCGGCTGCGCCTACCTCGAGTCTTGGCACAATGACATCGAGGACTTCCTCGAGCTCCGTGTCAATGTCGGCGACGAGCGTCGCCGCACGCACGACATGAACACCGCGAACTGGATTCCCGACCTCTTCATGAAGCGCATGGAGTCCCGCCAGCCCTGGACCCTCTTCCGCTCGAATCAGACCCCTGACCTCCACGACCTCTACGGCAAAGCCTTCGAGCAGCGCTACGCAGAATACGAGGCCAAGGCCGAAAAAGGCGAGATCTGGTCCCGCAAGGTCGAGGCCATCGACCTCTGGAAGAAGATGCTCAAGATGATCTTCGAGACCGGCCACCCTTGGATCACCTTTAAGGACCCATGCAACGTCCGCTCCCCGCAAGACCACGCCGGAGTCATCCACTCCAGTAACCTCTGCACCGAGATCACCCTCAATACCTCCGATGAGGAAACCGCCGTCTGCAACCTCGGCTCCGTCGTCCTCGACACCCACATCACCAAGGATGGCGCGCTCGATCACGACATGCTCCGTGAGACCGTCACCGTCGCCATCCGTGCCCTGGATAATGTCATCGACATCAACTTCTACCCCACCGATGCCGCTAAGATGGCCAACTCGCGTCACCGTCCCATCGGACTTGGCGTCATGGGACTCCAGAATGCCCTCTTCAAAAAAGGCATCCAGTTCGCTTCCGAGCCCGCCATGGAATTCAACGACGAATTCATGGAAGCCATCGCCTACTATGCCTACGGAGCCAGCTCCGAGCTCGCCGGAGAGCGGGGGACTTACCAAAGCTATAAAGGCTCCAAGTGGGACCGCGGCATCCTTCCCCAGGACACAGTCGATACCCTAGAGGACGAGCGCGGCCTAAAGATCGACGTCCCACGCGGCGGAAAAATGGACTGGCGTCCTGTCCGTGAGAGCATCGCTCAGCACGGCATCCGCAACTCAAACGTCCTCGCCATCGCCCCCACCGCCACCATCTCGAACATTATGGGAACCACTCCTTGTATCGAGCCGAACTACACCAACCTCTTCGTAAAAAGTAACCTCGGTGGCGACTTCATCGTCCTCAACGGCCAGCTCGTCGATGACCTCAAAGCCGAAGGCCTCTGGAACAAGGAAATGCTCGACCAGCTTAAATACTTCAATGGCGAGCTCGCCAACATCGAGGGCATCCCCGAGCACCTCAAGAAGAAGCACCAGACCGTCTTCGAGATCGGCTACGAGCACATCATCGATGCCGCCGCCCGCCGCCAGAAGTGGATCGATCAGAGCCAGAGCGTGAACCTCTTCCTCGCCAAGCCCGACATGAAGTCCCTCAGCCACATGTATCGCCGCGCCTGGCACACCGGCATGAAGACCACCTACTACCTCCGCAGCTTAGGTGCCTCCGAGATCGAGAAATCAAATCCCGGCAGCAACACCGCCGCCGAAGCAGCTCCCAAAAAGGAATACACCGCCGCCGAAGCCCAAGCCTGCAGCATCGACGCCATGATGAATGGTGGAGAATGCGAAGCCTGCCAGTAGCAGAGGCTCTTAGCCTCTGTTCTTTCCCCCCAACCAAGAAAATCAGAGCAACCCGCGAAAATCCTTCTAAATCTGTGTTAAAAATCTCCTTACTCTCTTCCTAGCTCCGTTCGATCATGCCCACCCATCCCTCAAATCCCATTGACAGCAGTGGGGGAGATGGGGTGATCATGGCAATGAAAATCCAAGGCCCATCCAAAGCTCTCCGCGAGACCAACGAGAAGCTTTCCAAACTGCCGCCCAAGCAGCGTTCGACAGCAGAAATCCTCACCCAAGTGAAACAACATTTGGAGGAATCGAAGCGCGAAATCTTGAGGAATGGGCATCTTCTCGCGGGCAAATAATCGAGGCCTCCCGGTTTGAGGACCTCCTCCTGATTTCAAACCGAACCAGCGAGCACAAAGTCTTTCACTGCAAAGAAACTGACCGCGCGATTAAACACACTTGGCCCGGCGTCTTCGGCCAGATCCCGTCTCCCGCCAACAACAACCTCGACCGGAGCAACGCCACCCCATCCGATCCGGTCCAAATGCGCCTTCAAAGCCCTCCCGCCAAAAGCAAATTCCTAGCAGTCGGGCTCGCTTTTTCAATATTAGCGTTGGGTCTCAGTCAGAGTGCTCGCACTTTTCCAACGTCTCGCCTTGATCTTGGAAAAGCTGGCCCCGGCCATTCCGACAATCTAGCAGCTCAAATGGGATGAGTTGCTTCTGCTTAGAAAATCCGATCAGCGATCGGTCACTTGGCAATTTCGCGTAGCTCGCCGAGTTCTTTCCGGGCGACTTCCAATCCAGGGCACGGATTATCGTCCTGAATGAGTTCGTCGATTTGGAGCCATTGGTTAGGCGTCATGTAGACAAGATTTCCCTGACAGTTGTAAGGGGTATTCAACTTGAAGTTCCGGGAGGTGGTTGGCTCGTCAATGGCGGTGCATGAGGAGACCGGGTATTGAGTGCCATTGAGGGTGACGTAGGACTTGCCGGGTTTCACGATATGCCGGTTCACGAGCAACTGGGCGGACTGCCTGAAGTCGAGTTCGAAATCTTTTTCGTGAGGAACGTAGTTGTAGGTGTAGACACTTTTGTCCTGAGGAGTTCTGGGAACACAGCTGTTCTCCACATCGTCAAGCAATTGCTTCACGACGGTTTCGTCACTTTTCCAAATCCGATCGTAGAGAGAATCAACGGTATCGCCATCTTTGACAGGAACATAGGAGGTGTAGGCAATTTCACCCGTATCCAAACCCGAGTCCATAAAGTGGACCGCCATCCCGGATTGCTCATCGCCATACCAAATGGTCCAAAAGCCGGGGTGCCTCCCGCAATGACGGGGCAGTAATGAAGTGTGGAAGTTGAGCACGCCCATCGGGGGAATCGCGAGGAATTCATCAGGGAGGAAAAACTGATACCCGATGACGACAATGATGTCGGGGTTCCATTCCCGAATTTGGTCCATCACGCCTTCATCTTTCGGTTTCCCACAGATGATTGGAATGTTCTGCTCCTCAGCGACGGCATTGAGCGGCTTGCTGGAGCTCCCTCCTGAAGTTGTCGTGGTAATTCCCTCGGTGGGAGATTCTAGGATCCCAACAATATGGGCCTCATTTTTCACAAAATACTCCATGTGAATCGATGTGAGTTCCCATGTGCGGGTGCCGATGATTACAATGCGCTTACTCCTCATACCTTGCTTCTTGATTTTTCACAGCGACTGGCTGCTCGCTGAAACGATGCAAAGGAAAGGCTCACAAAACAAGAATCTTCGCCGAAGACCTTGGGCTGACTACGTCGTAGTTAGGCGGACAAATTATTGGGAGTCCCTTGCAATGTTAATTCTTCCCCGACAGAGGGGTAGTGCTATTTACCCATTCTTCTTAGAGTGAGTCTTCTCCCTTGTTGCAGATAACCTGTGGCTCCTCTCTCCCTTAAGATCGTTTGATGAAAAAAATCTTTTATCGCGTTGCCCTGCTCGTCTCGACCCGGTGGGGACTCTCCAGCAATAGCAGTTAAAGGGGCGCAACAGGGAATGAGCCAAGATGAGGTGTAAAAAATATGGGTTAGCCAATCTTGAAGTCGACCAGCAACGGTAGCGAGGTTTGGACCTATGTTGCCTCGGATGATCCGAAGGTGAGGGAGCTTGTAAAGAATGTCTACCTTCGCAAAAAGGCTCCTGTTGTCGCTGTTGTGAAAAGGATTCGAGAGCGCAGGGGAGGAGGAAAGCCACCCTTAGTCACGAATTTGGCTTTTGATCAAACTGGGAGGGTTTTGACGATTTCGGAGACTCAGCTGGAAGATTGATTCTACTCTCTCACGATATGATCTTCTCTTCATAATCAAGGGGCAGGCAATGTCATAAAAAGATCCGAAGGAGGGCTTCCTACGGGTCTTTGAAAATACTTCGAGGTCTGACCTGTGCGTCTTTCGTCACTGGGCCTAAAGTTTTTACTCTGGCTTAAGTTCCTTGATGCGGATCTTACGATACATGAGCTCAGCCCACTCGGCTTGGAGACCAATACGGCCCATGGCGAGGGGGATTTTTTTTCCGTCTTTGTCGTTCTGAATGAAGTTAGTGATCTCGTGGACGACTTCGCCGTTGAGGATGAAGACGGCTTTTTCGGAGCCGTGGACTTGGATTTCCATCTCGTTCCACTCGCCGAAGGGCTTCTCCTTGCCGAGTTTGGTGGGGAATCCTTTTCCGGTTCTTTTCTTACCCTCAGCATGAAAGTAGCCATCCTTCCCCTTGGTGTCGACTTTGAGGCCCTTTCCTAGAACGAAGAGGTCTCCCGAGTGGAAGCGTCCGGCAGAACCACGGGCGCCAGGCTTGTCGCCGGCTGACTCGCCAATCTGCATTTCGAGACTCATGGGCCAGACTTTTTTGAGGTCGCCGTGGACGTGGAAGAGCAGGCCGGCGTCGCGGTCCCAGTCGGCGCGGGGTGCGAAGCGCTTCCCGAGCCACTTGTATTCGAGCTTCAAGATGAAGTGGCTAAATTCCAGCTTTGTGTTGAGGCAGTCGGTCTCTTGTTTCGAGTCTGCTTCTTTTCCCGCGTAGACGTGGATTGCTTTTTCTGCTTCGTTGACTGAGTAGGCAGATTCCCCACCGGCGAGGGCGCGTGCCGAGGTCCAATTGTCGAGGGATTTTCCATCGAAGAGAGGGACGAAGCCTTCTTCAGCGTGAGATGGTAAGACGGCGAGAAGGCCAGCGGCCAAGAGAGAGGATAGAGTATTTCTCATGATTGAGTGACACGCTAGCGATGGTGGGCATTCCTACAAGGGTCAGTTTTTTGATCTCTCATTGGTTCTGAAAATTTTTGTGCAGCACTGGCTCTTTCCTGAGCACCCCGGGCCTGCAGATGGCAATTGTTTGAGATCATTTACTCCTTCACATGGGAAAGATAGCTCCTACCTTGATCTTCTCTATTAAAACGACCTTCTCTCAAATCCGCAGTTCCCTTTTTGCTGGCATCGCTGTCATCAGCTTTGCCTTCACATCTGTGGTCCGAGGGGCGGATCTGGGAGAAGCGCTTCAACATGCTGGGTGGGCAGGGATTCTCGGCACTTGGGTCGATGCAGATACCAAGGGGGAGATTGTAAAATCGACCTACGCATGGAAGTTCGAGGGTAAGCTCATCGAAGTGAATGCCTCCTTCGGTGAGACTAAAAGCGTCGCCTTCATGAGCTTTGGTCCCGAAAATAAGACGGTCTATCACGTCAGCGGTGATGACAAGGGAGGCGGCAGCATTGGAAAGTGGAGTCTTGATGGCGAAGATGCCGTTTTGGACATTCAATACAGCACGGGTGACGGAGAGAAAGGAACGATGAAAATCCGCCACCACAAAGTCGACGATGACACGATGCAGCTTACGACTTCAAATGGTGAAAACGATGAGAGCCTTGAGGTGACACTCGTCCGTTCCAAGAAGTGATCGTCTCTCTGTAATTTGTTTTTAGATTTCCTTTATTGTCCTACATGATTTCTCAATGAAGGGTGGCGAAGCGCTAATTATTTTGGGCCTATTGGCTCATTGTCAGCTGGATGCTGCGGTGATCTATCACTATGCCTCTCGCGAAGTAGCGGGAGGTGTGTCTTATACCGATACTGAAAATGGTTCTCTCCGAGATGAAGGCTTCGACCGCAGTTCTTCTAGAAAATCTGAGATTTTCCAAGTGGATGAAAAGGTCGAACTTGTGGAGAATATTTCAATGCTAACCCATCTTGCGCTAGCGAGCCAGATGTCGGGATTGTCACCGGGCGAAATTTCGTTTGAAGGATCGAGTCGGTTTCGAAATTCAGGTGGGGTGCTCAACTATCTCCAGGCGAGTTTTCGGGTGGAGAGTTTCACGTTAATGACCTTGCAGGGGGCAATGACAGCCGAAGGGGGTGATTTTTATTCGGCCGCGAGTCTCTATGCAGGTGATGATTTTCCAACCCGCGAGCGCATCTGGGGTGCCATTGGTTCGCATGATTCGCCTGCGTTCTTTTCGACTAAGATCGCGCTCGAGCCAGATGAGACCTACGTCCTGACAATTGTGGTTAGCCTGAGTAACGTTGGTTACGGAAATGGTGATACGAGAAAAAGGTATGGTGAGACGAACACATCACTTACGGCGACGATACCGGAGCCTAGTATCGCAGGCCTATCTCTCATCGCGTTGATTCTTAGTGTGAAGCGTCGTTGTCGCTAGTTTTGCGATTGCTTTCTAGCGATTGAAGCCTCGGTCGCTCGAATGTATTTCTGATGTCAGATCGACATCGAGGTTCGGAGCCGATAGTCTGGAGGGAATGAGATTCCATTCGCTTGCCTTGTTAGGCCTTCTCACGACCAGTTTTCTTTCACTGGGGCAAACTCAGCTTCAGGCCGACTTTCATCAGTCAAAGGAGGTTGATAAGATTGTCTTCGGTTCGTGCTACAATCCTCGGGATAAGAGGGACGTCATGTTTGATGTGGTCCTAAAGCAACGACCAGATGTCTTTCTCTTTCTCGGCGATAATATTTACGGGGACACCAAAGAGATGGAGATTCTAAAGAAGAAATATGCCGAATTGGAGGCTGTCAAAGGATTCAGAAAGCTTCGTGACGCCACCACTCTTATCGCCACTTGGGATGATCATGATTATGGCACGAATGACGGAGGGAAGTCTTATCCAAAGCGGAAAGAGTCGCAGAAGATCTTCCTCGATTTCTTTCACGAGCCTGCGGACTCGCCGCGTCGGGAGCGGGAAGGGATTTATGGGTCTTACACCTTCGGTGAGCCGGGAAGAACGTGTCAGATCTTGATTCTCGATACGCGGTATTTTCGGGATGAGCTTCCGAGTTCGAAGAAGAAAAAGCAGCCTGGCACGGTGGGATGGTATGAGCCCACGAGCGACTCAAAGATGACGCTTTTGGGAGAGGCCCAGTGGCAATGGCTCGATGAGCAGCTGCAGGTCCCTGCGGATCTTCGTATTATCGCGAGCAGTATTCAGATGCTTTCGTTTGAGAAAGGAATGGAGAACTGGGGGAATGTTCCGCACGAGCAGAAAAGGCTCTTTGATCTCCTGAAGAAACACAAAGCGGATCACACTTTCGCGATTTCAGGGGATGTTCATTTTGCTGAGCTGTCTAGGAAAGATATTGGAGGCTATCCATTTTACGATCTCACGAGCAGTGGATTTTCACACACCTCTCAAGGTTGGGCCCAAGCTGATAATTCCTTTCGGGTGGGTAAGTCTCATTGGGAACTCAATGCGGGATTGATCGAGATTGATTGGGTGAAAAAATCGGTTGAGTTGGCAATCATTAATCCCACAGGTAAGAAGATCATGAGGCAGCCGCTCAAGTTCTCCGATCTGGAGTTTAAGTAAAAGGGTTTTTGCCTGTTTTGCAGGATTGAATCGAGCTGGGAAGGTGCAATAAATGGGCATGCCTATTCGACCCTCTTATTGGCCGGAGCGCGGACAACCGGAACGGACCGAGCCTTTTACTTGGATCGTGGAAGGGGTGATTGCGGCTTCTTGGTGGCCCGACCCTTATGTCTTCGATATTTTCGAGGAGAAGGGGATTAAGGCGGTGGTGAATGTCTGCGAGTTCGATAATCGGAAGGATGTGCCGGAGTCTTTTGACTACCATTTTATCCATGTCCCGGACTATGGGGTGCCGTCAGATCGTCAGATCGATCAGTTTCTCAACCTGATGGATCAGCATCATGCGGCGAAGGAACCGGTGGTGGTTCACTGCGTGGCGGGCTGCGGGAGGACGGGTCAGTTCATCATCGCGTGGTGCGCGAAGGCTGGCTTCATCCCGAAGGGCCAGGATCCAGTTGAATGGATCCGGGCTCTCCGGAAATGTTGCCTAGAGACGGGCGCACAGATTGAGTGCGCGAAACGTCTCACTAAGAAGTATCGCGGGTAGCTACGAGATCAGCGCTTCCGTCTCCCTAGACCTGCTAGTGCGCCAAGTGCTACCAGGAGTGCGGAGCTTGGTTCCGGCACGTAGGTAATCTCGAGGGTGGGGGCGGTCAGCGTGGCATGCTCGATGGCTGCCACTTGAAAGTCGACGAAACTAATAGTTTGAGTTCTGAGGCCAAAGATATCGCTGCCACTGGCATTTGCGGTTGTGATGGTAGAAAATTCGCTAAAGTCGAACTCTAAAATTGATCCACTCGGAGTGCCTCCATTGCCCACTAATTCGGAAGGGAAGCTACCGAAGGATGTCGTGCTGGCAGGGTTAGGATCGATGCCGTAGTCAGCTGTGGTGATCAAGCCATCGCCCGTGTAGCCATAGACCGAAATCTCGCCAGGATTCCCGCCAGTGTTTGAAATAAACCGGCTCGTGGTGAGCTTCAAGGTCGCGCTGGTGATCGTCACTCCGACAGGGACGGTGGCGAGGCTGAATTCGTAGATCCCGTGACGCACATTGTTTCCGCCTGACTTTGAGGTAGAGAACATGGCGTCCGAGTCCCCGGTGCTGAGACCCACAACACCAGAGGATTGAACCCAGCCGTCTGCAGATGCTTGGATGGAGATAGTTGCCGATTATCCTGAGCAGATTCCAGCGAGAAGGAGCCCTGCTTCGATGAATTTAGCTTTTATAACTATGCAATTTTCCTAACAAAAAATCTTGGGATATCAAGCCAGAAGCCCTCAGGCGAGCTTCGATCGATTCAGGATGGTTCCTTTTTCTCTCTGATAGAAAGTTGTGAATGATGCGATTCCATAGACGGATGAAAAGAAACTCTATGAAGCGGGAGGATCTCCGATCAGGCACTGAAAGTCTTCCTTACCAATCGCTATCGTTGCCGCTGCGCTCTTCGTTCAGCTCCTCATCCCAGATGTTGAATTCGATGTGGGAGAAGGCGCTGAGGTCGAACTCGGCGTCGCCAAAGACTTGGGAGAAGCCGGAGATTTTTTTATCAGTGAGGCTGTTGAGTCGGAGGGTGACATAGCCGCCATCGGTGAACCAAGCGCGGACTTCTCCGGGCCATCTGCGGGGTTCTTCGAGGTCTTCGTCACCTTCTTTATGAAGCTCGAAGGAGCGGAGTCTGCCGACGGGGATGACGACGTTTCCGAGGCTGGTCTTGATGGCAGTTTGACCTTCTTTGACGCCAGTGATTTCGCCAAAGAGGGCGTCACCATTGGCGAGGTCAATCCGCTGGCCTTCCATGCCCTCGAAGATTCCTTCGGCGGCCTCATCTGTATCGGGTGAGCTAGGGACCCGGCCATCCCAGAGGCTGACGGATATCTTAGAGACCTTAATAGGGCTGCTGCCTTGGGTGCCAAACACGAGCCATTTTCCCATGTCTTTTTGATCGTCGATACCGTCCCACTCGGTGATGAGTTTTCCATCGACGACTAGCGCGCTTTTTCCCTCGGGGCTGCGGTTGAGGTAGATTTCAAAGGCGGCGCTTTCCTGACTTCTGAATTCCTGCATGGACTTGCTGAAGAGGTCATTCCGGTCGCGCCCAGCACCCCGGCGGTTGAGGGTCAGGTAAGTTCGGGCGAGTCCGAGTGAGTATCCTTTGCTGGGGTAATTTTGTTTGCCACTGCTTGCCAGGAAGGTGATGCGGAACTGGGGGTTGGTCCGCCATTGAACGCGGAAGGAGAGCTTGCTGCGCTCGCCCATCTCGATTTCGCGGGCGATGGAATAGTTCCCTTTTGAAATGAGAGAGCCCTTTTTATAGGTCCACTCGTCTTCAAGCTTGTTTCCGGAAGTGACCCAGTCTTCCAGGCCCTTGGGGCCGTGGTAGAGGCTGGGTGAGTTGGCGTAGATATCGAGCCCGCGGATCATGGCGCGCTTAAGCTTGAGCTGGCCGGCATACCAGGTGTCGAGAATGACAGACTCATTATCGACTCCTACCAAGAGACCCCGGATGGTGTCTTGCATGGGGTGGTCGTAATGAGGGGCGATGGTGGCGAGGGCATGGTGGTCCGACTCGGGGGGGGCGGCTTCGAGGTTGAGCTGGAGATCGAGGAGGGAGTTGGTCTTGAGTTGGTTTTCTCCTTTGAGAAAAGGGGAGGTGAACTGGAGGGTTTCGGCCTTTATGTTCACTTCATTGACGGTCCCAGAGATGGTGGTTTGATCTGAGAAAACGAGTTGCGAGAGGGTTTCATCGGCCGAGAGGGCTGAGGTGAAAGCGGAAAAACTGAGAGCGGTGAGGAGGAAAATAGATTTCATGGTGGCGCTAGTTTTTTTCGAAGCGGACTCGGGCCGTGGGCTCTTTAAGTCTGGGTTCGGCTTGGGTGGTCTTTTCGGAGCTTTCTTTTTTAGCGGCTTTTTTGTTGAGGGAAATTTCGCTGACGACGCGGCGGTCGAGAGTGATTTTGCCAAGCCAAGGGTGGGTTCCGCTGAGCTGATCTTTGCTGAGCTGGATGTCGGAGAGCTTAAGATTACCGCCGCTGGCGAGGTCGAGCTTGAAAGTGGCGTGGGACTCGGCGGGGAGGTCTCCTTTTTTAAAGTAGAGAATGGAGGTGCGCGCCTCTGGGATTTGAATCGCCTGGGGGAGGAGAGGGCTCTTCACTTCAAGGGCGGTGGTGTCACCGGTAGCGATGCGCTTGATGATCTGGCCGGAATAGCGGTCAGCGTCATCAGTGGTGAGGGTATCATTATCTTCATCTTGGCGGGGCTCGAAGCGGAGGCGCTGGGTGACTGCATCCCACTCCCGCAGCTTGATTGCGCTGATGGTGATCTGGCGCCGCACGGAGGAAGCGCTGTAGAAGATGACCTTACTTCCCTCTGGTGCGGGGTGTGGGTCGAGAAAGCTGCCCTGGAGTTGGTCATCAAGGTAGAAGTGGATGCGGCGGCTCGCGCGGTCGACACGGAGTTCGATGGTGCATTGGCGGCTTGTAAAGTCACTGGAGCGCTTATTAGAGCTACCGAGATTGAGCTGATGCTGGGGCTTGTCTTCGTCTTCGGAAGGAAGGACGCGGAAGAGTTCGCCACCGCGGCTGCTGAAGTTTAGGTAGTAGCCGTTCTCATTGTCCTCACTCGTGTCGGCATCGGTGCAGAAGTAGATGCGGACGTTGGGAGAGTTTTCCCATTTGAGATTAAAGCGAAAGATGAAGCTATTGGGTAGTTCAAGATCGCGGGAGATATCGTCTTTTGTGGTGGAGGTGAGGGCTCCATTTTTAAATTCCCAATCTTCAGAGCTGTCCCATTCTTCTTGGGAGGTGGGGCCTTGGTAGAGTAGGCGCTGGGGTGCGACGCCATAAAAGAGAGATCTGATCTGGCTGCGCGGGACGCTTAATGGGCCGGCGAACCAGGTCTTGAACTGGAGGGTTGTGCCATCGAGCCCAGTGACGTGGCCGGGGATGACATCGCCATTTCTTAAGTTGAGTTGATGGGCGTGGGGGGGGAGGTCGCCGGGGGAAACTTCCTTAAAGCTGAGACCTTTCAGCTGCTCGCTCTTGATTTCCAGGGGCGTGTCACTGAGAGGGCTCTGGAGCTTTACGAAGCCTTCGGAAAGGCCCACGACGGTTCCTGAAAAGTTGTCTCCATTTTTCAAGACGACCTGATCCTGAGCGCTGAGAAAGGGGGCAGCGAGAAGGATGACAAGAATGGGGAGAGCTGGGAAGGCTATGTGGCGCATGGCTTAAAAATCGGTGACCCAGTCGCTGAGCGCTTCGGGGCTATCGGCGAACTGGAGGAGGGCGGCGGCCTTGAGGTCGACCTTGATATCGCCGAGGACGGAAGATTTTCCGGAGATCGACATTTTGTCAGAGGAAGAGGGGACGAAGGTGAGACGGCCGATGGGATTGAAGATAATGATGCCTGAGTTGGGGGCCCATTCGCTCTCCTCTGTATCGGCGAGGCCGGAGCGGTGGAGGTGGACCTCGGAGAGTTCGTTGAGGGGGATGGACATCTCGGCGTAGGGGCTTTTGAGGGAGACGTTTCCATCGGCGATGGCGGTGATTTTTCCAGAGAAGCGGTCGGTGCCATTGATGAGGAGAGCGATGTCTCGTTCGTCGTGCTCCATGGATCTTGCGGCATCTGGCGTGCCGCTCCAAGAGCTGACGGCGATGTCCGAGATTTTGATACGGCAGTTCCCCGTGGTGCCGAAGCCGATGGCACCGCCTTTTCCAGCATAGTCCTCAACTTCGCTCCACTGATTGCTATATTGGCCGTCGACATAGAGCAAAATTGCCTTTTTCTTGCGATCAAAGCGAATGTCGATCTCGGCTTCGCCGCTTTCTGGATAGCTGGTGGAGCCGATGCGAGTGCCGCGCCGGGATTGGTGGATGGGATTGCCCTCTTCATCAAAGCTATTGTAGTGAAGGGTGACGTAGTTCGAGCTGAAGGTGAGGACGTAGGAGGAGCCGTAGGTCTGAAGAGGGGTGGAGCTGGAATTGGCGGGGAGCCAAGCGACAGATTGGAGGGCGTCGCCTTGCTTGAGATCGAAGAGGGACTCAAATTCGAGAGGCTTGAGTTTGACGGGTTTTTCTTCAGCAGGTTCGGCGTCTTCTTTTGCCTCGGCGGGTTTGTCTTCTGCGGCTTCTTCGGGTCCCTCGACAGGCTCTGGCTCGCGAGGGAGGGGGCGGGTGAAGTCGGCATGGAAGGCGATGTTCGCGGAGAGACGGTTTCTCCAAGCGAGCTTGAAGCGGAGGCGGCCAACATCGGGGAGCTTGGCATCAAGTGCGATGGGGCGGGTGTTGGTGGAGTAAAGAGAGGCTCCGGAGTAGAGCCAGGAGGCGGGCTTTTCTTTTACTTCTTCTTTTTCTGCCTCTTCTCCTTCCTCTTCGGTCTGAGCGGGTTCTGGTGCGTCTTCTTCGTCCTCGGGAGCTTCGACCTCTTTTTGTTCAACGATGAGCCAGTTATCGCTGGTGAAGGGGCCGGCGTAGTGGAGTTGACCGCCGAAAGGGCTCGGGGTGAAGCTCTTGATCTGGTTTCGAGGAATGCTGAGGCGTCCGGCGAGTGTGCTTTCAAGGACGAAGGTCTTGTCATCGAGAGAGATGATCTCGCCGGGGATGACGTCGCCATTTAAGAGCGAGACAAAGGGGGAAAGGGGTTCCTTGGGTTGGTTTTGCCCGCCTTTAAAGACGACTTGGCGGAGGTTCTTGAAATCGAAGCGGACGTCCTGCCCCATGTCGGGCCGAGACCAGAGGACGCCGTCTTTAATGCCGGCGAATGAGCCGTGCATGAGGTCACCATTTGAAAAGCGGAGGATATCAGTGCCGGAAGGGTCCGACTTGGGGAGATCGATGATGGGGCCATCTTGATTTGCGACACCATTTACGACAAAATCTCCGGCATTGATTCGGAAATTATTGATGTCATCGAACTGCAGTATCTTCTGGGCGAAGGTAGGGGCTGCAAGTGCGGAAAAAGCGCAAAAAAGGGTGAGGGAGCGCGAGATCATTTTTCGTAGATGGGCAGAAAACGGTAGTTGAGGGCGAGCGAAAGAAGGGCTCCCGATGTTGAGAAGGCCTTGCCTTTGTTCCCGGGGAAGGACCCATCGCGGGACTGGAGAACTCCCATGTAAGCGATATTTTTCACGTTCCATTCTTCCCAGACTTTTTCATCGGCATGGAAGAGGGCTTGGGACATGTAGTATTCGAAATAGTAGGGGTAGTATTTTTCGCGGTAGTTGAGGCGCTTGCTGAGATACTTGGTGCTGGCCTTAAATGGGCGAGATTCGTGCTGCTCAGCGAGTGCTTGGCAGAGGAGACCGATGGCGGTGAGGGTGGGCTTTCCGCCGTGGCTTGTGGTGTATCCGTAGCTCCCATCGCTCCCGCGGCATTTGGCCATGTATTTTGCGGCTTTGGCGAAGGCGGCATCGGGGACCGGGATACCGGCGTTACGCGCGGCATAGAGGGCGACGATTTGGGCACCGGAGACGGTGGAGTCGGCGTCGCTGCTCTCAGGATTGTAGCGCCAAGCCCCTTTTCCATTTCGCTTTTGCGCAGAGAGAATGAGGTCGACGGCTTTGCGCAACGCGGGGGCGATGCGCTCATCACGGAACATTCCGTAGCACTCGGCAAGGGCGAGGGTGGCGAAGCCGTGGCTATACATGCTGTTGCCAATGTAGCCGTTCGACTCCTTCTGATCGGCGAGGATAAAGTTGATCCCTTTTTGAATATTCTCGGCGTAGGGGCCGTGATTGGGATCTTCTCCGTGGGCGAGGAAGGCCATAATGCAGAGGCCTACAACGCCGGGTTCTTTTCCCTGGCTGTCATCCCATGCGCCCTCAGCATTCTGGGACTGCGCGAGGAAGCGCAGGCCACGGTTGTAGATGTTCTCAACCTTCGCGGGGATGGGGTCTTCCTCACGACGAGGAACCGACTGCCCGAAGAGGGGCAGCGTCACGGAGAGAAGGAGAGTGCTGAGGAGGAGGCGCATGGAAACAGGTGGGAACGTTATTTCTTAGGCGTGGATTTGTTGTAAGCGTCGAGCGCTTTTTGGAACTCGGGAGGGAGTCCTGCGCCGGAGCGTCCGGCGGATTTAGGCACCCGGCGTTCGGTGGTTTTTCCTTTATTAGGGCCACCGGTCTTGGCGTCATTGGCGGCGTCGGAATCGCCGGTCTGGCCTTGGCCTGCCTTATCACCGGGCTTCTTGTCTTCTTTTTCGCCGGGCTTGTCACCTTTGCCCATCATTTCTTGCATCATTTGAAGCATGGCACCCATGCTTTGTTGACTTCCTTGTCAACTACCGCTGCTCCGTCATGTGCTCTTCTCTTTAGCGGCCTCGTAGATTTTTTCGATGATCTCGGTTTGGATGGCGATGGTCTCGCCGCCCGTGTTCTTTTCCTCGAGGCGGTCGGTGGTCTCAGCCATGAGAGTCTCGACTTGAGTGAGGAGCTGGATGACTTTGGCATTGGTCTGCTCATCGATGAGTTCCTGGACGTCTGCCGAGACGGAGTCCTGATCATCAGCGAGCTTTTCACTTCCCTTGTCATGCTTTTGGCTGGCCTCGGCCTTGGCGGCTTCGGTGGGTTTTTTTTCATCTGCTCCGGCGGGGGCCAAGAGGCCCAAGCCGAGGAGAGAGAAGACGATTGTTTTTTTCATCTACTTTTTTCTGGGTTGGATTTTTTTCTTTAATTTTGGCCCGCTTTGCGGAGTTCGACCGAGCGCATCAGCTGCTCGAGAGAACGGGTGCGGGCGCGGATATCTTGCTCGCTCTGGACCATGCGCATGACTTTGAGCATAAATTCGAAGTCTTTCTCCTCGGGGCTTTCGCCGCCGCCTTCACCGCCTCCGCCGCCGCCGCCGGAGGGGTCGCCTTCGAGCTTCTTCGCCCAGGCGCTGAGTTGTTCGCTGAGCTTTTTGGCTTCGAGGGCGGAGAGGAAAGCCCTGTTTTTTGAGATGCTGAGCAGGAGTGCTTCGAGTTGGATGTCGATCTCGGACTCCTTCATTTCATCGACGATTTCCTTGTGGATCTCTTTCTGGGTGCGGGCGAAGAAATTGGCGAGGTCTTCCTGAATCCAGCTTACATCAGTGGTGGTGCGGCGCTGCTGGGTGCCGAGTTTTCCGATCATACGGCGGAAGACGGGATCGAAGCTGTCCGACTCGGTGGCTGCTCCCAGGAGTGTTGAAGCGGCTTTTTTAGACTCTGGATCTTTTCCGGTCATGGCGGCGATGAGTTTACTACTGATCCCATTTTCATCCGAGGCCGCGCGCTTGAGGCGGTTGATAAAGGTGGAGGCCTCGAAGTTATTGTTGGCTTCATTGGCCTTCTTGATGGTGTCCTGCATCTTCTTGAGAGCTTCTTTTTGCTTCTCGATGGCTTCCTTGAGATCCTTCTTGGCTTTTTCAGGGGTGGACTTGTTATCCTGAGACTCGCTGAGTTTTTGCTCAACCTCGGGGAGGTCTTGCTCGCCGAGTTCCTTCATATTCTGGAGGGATTCGGCCATCTTTTTCATGACGTCCTTATCGATGGATTTGTTGCGCGCGGCGTCCTTGAAAAGTTCCTGCATTTTTTCAGCGAGTTCCTTCATCTTTTCGGCGTTCTGGTCCTCGGCGTCCTGCTGCTCGGCGAGCTTCTTCTTGGCCTCTTCATTCTGAAGGTCCTCGGGTTTGGTGAGCTGGTCGAGACGCTCGTTGGTATCGAGATTATTTTGCTCGCGGCGGGCGGCGTCCTCGAGTTCTCCGATGAGGCGATCAAAGCGGATCTTGAGGCTTTGGGCATGCTCATCTTCGGTGAGAATGTAGACGATGATGGGTTCGGAAAGAGCGGCAGGGCGGTCCGGTTTGTAGTCCTTGGCATAGGCCGCGAGGACCAGCTTCTGGGGGACGATGCCGTAGCTCTTGGGCGAGAAGATGGCGCGCTCGGAGAGGCGTGACATGGCCGGCGCACCCTGCTTGAGGACCATTTCGCCGGAGGCGGGCGATTGATCGGTAGGCTTGGTGAATTCACCCTGCCACATGAGTCCGATTTCCTTAATTCCAAAGTCATCCTCGGTGATGACTTCGAGCTCGAGGGTCTCTGTGGCGAGGATCACGACCTGGCGCTCGATACCCTGCATGTAGGAGAGGGGAGCTTGGTCCTGTGCGGTCTGGACCTTGAGCTGGAAGCGGGTCGAGGCGTCGAGACCTTTGACGTCAGTCCAAGTCAGCGGGATCTGGGCATTGAAGTCGCCGAGGGTGACTGGTTTGGAGGAAAAGGTGTTGTCGGAAAGGGCGAGTTCGAGTGGCGATGCTGCGGGAAGCTCGGGCTTGGTATCTGCTTCGGGTTCATCTTCGCTCTCGGTTGGCGCAGCGAAGCTGGTCACGATTTCTTCCTCGATCGCAGTGGGGGTGAAAGTTCCCTGAGCGCTCTTGAGGTCGCGGGAAAAGGTGGCATTGAGCTGAATCTTGCTACCTTCAAGAGCGGTGAGGACGCCGGAGCGGATATCGATGGTGCGCGGTTCGAGCTGGAGGTAGCTAGGAAGGGTGACATTTGCATCCAGAGCGGTGAGCTCTGGGCGGACTTCGGGCTCGATGCGGATGCGGTGGGTGGCGTCGCCCGCGCGGAGGGTGAGGAAGTCGGAGCTCTGCTGGCCTTGGAACTCGAAGCGGTAGCCTTCTTCACCTAGGTCTGACTGGAGCCAGTCCTGTAAGCCGTAGCGGGCTTGGGCGAGAGCGGGGCGGTCATCGGTGCTTCCGCTGAGGGGGACTTCGATGACGAAGGGCTCATCGTAAGGCACGGTGTAGGGATCGGGGAGGCCGGAGAGATCGAACTGGGTAAAGGTGTAGTGCTTGGTGTCCGAGAGCGGCATGAGCCAGCGCTTCAGGGCATTCGAGCCAGCCTTTGGCGCGTAGGCGAAGCCGCCAATGATGCAAGCGACGCCGAGCGCGACTCCAATGCCGAGCTTCTTGTAGTGCGAGGTCGGGAGCGCCTCGACCATGTTTTTTTTGCCAGCTTGGCGGGCGACATGTTCCATCGCCGCTGCCCGAAGTTCAGGCGAGAGGGTCTTGATTGACTCCTTCTGATCCTGAAGTTCCACGATGCCGAGGAGGCGGTCGCCGAGCTTGGGGAATTTTTTCGAAATAAGGCGGGCGAGCTCGCCTTCACGGCGATGACCATAAACCCAGCAGCGCAGCATGAGAGGGGCAAAAATTGCAAAAAGCGAGGTGCCTGCGACGAGGATTCCAAGACGCGCGAGCCCTGGAATTGGAGTGATGCGCTCAAGAAGGAAGACGAGGAGGAAAGAAACGATGAGTCCAAAGAATCCAGCGAGGATGGCCTCGGTAATCTTTGTCCGCCAGAGCTGACGCTGGAAGTCGGCAAGCTGCTTCTTCAGCTCCTCAGGAATGGGAGTGAGAGGAGGAGTGGAATCGGAATCGGACATGGCGCGGGAAGAACCTTTAAAAAACGGACCTAAAAGATCCGCTTTCTAGCTAGAAGTCTCGCAGGTGAATTGCGATGGGGCCAGCTGGAATTTGAAGAGAGTGTCTCCTTTATAACGACGCTCCAAGGCTGGTTTTGTTGGCTTTTTCTCTCGCATATGAGAGGGGTCATTGTTATACCAAACTTAACTTTCAAACTTCCATGATCAAATTCGAACGCAATCGCCAGCAAACCATTCCTGAAAGTGCCGTTAAAATTGTAGGTCTCGGTGGGGCCGGGGCCAATATGCTGGATCGTGTCGCGCTTGATGGGATCGAGGGCGCAGAGCTGCTCGCGCTGAATACCGACATCCGCACGCTCGCGAGTTCCGTGGCCGGTGAGAAAATTCAGCTTGGAGTGAATTTGACAAAAGGTCTCGGTTCGGGGGGTGATCCGGAGCTGGGAGAAAATTCGATCTTAGAAGCTGAAGCTGCAGTGCGCGATGCGTTGCGGGATCGAAAAATCGTCTTTATCTGTGTCGGTCTCGGCGGCGGAACGGGTTCTGGTGCGGCACCGATTGTGGTGCGCCTCGCGCGGGAAGCGGGCGCTTTTGTGGTGGTTTTTGCGACGATGCCCTTCGGTTTCGAGGGTCGCCGTCGCCGTGAGCAGGCTGAGGAATCGCTCAATCAACTGGCGGTTCTTGCAAATGCGCTCGTCACTTTTGACAACGGTCGTATGGGTGAACTGGTGCTGCCTAAGGACGGCGTGCATGAAGCTTTCTCAGCTGCTGATCGCATGATTTCCGATAGCATCACCGCGGTTGCGCGTCTGGTGCTTCGCCCAGGGCTGATCAATGTCGGGCTCGATGAGCTGATGTCCGCACTGAAGACGACGCGCTCGCGCTGCCTCTTCGGCTCCGGTCTTGCTCGTGGGGAAAATCGGGCGCAGGGCGCGCTTAAGTCGGCTCTCAATAGTCCGCTTCTGGATCGTGGATCACTTTTGGAAGATGCGACCACCGTGCTGGTGCACGTGTGCGGAGGCGACGACATGACACTTTTCGAGATCGAACTTCTCATGGAGGGGTTGACGAAGCATTTGCCAGAAGATGCTCACGTCCTTTTCGGGGCGGCGACCGACTCGGCGATGGCGGACGCACTCAGCGTGACCGTGATCAGTGCTCTGCCAGAAGATCGTTTGAAAATGATGCCGATCGCAGATCTTCCCGAAGTAAAAGAAGTGAAGCCGGTTGTTGAAGAGGTTGAAGAACCTGAGCCGGAACCCGAGGTAGAAGAGGTCTTCATTTCCGAGGAAGAGATTGAGGAAATTGGCCTTGAGGGAGAGCTCGAGGCTGAAGAGGAGGAAGAAATAGCTTTAGAAGCAGTTGAAGAGGAAGCTGAGACCGAAGAAGAATTGATCGAGGAGACATTTGAGGCGGAGCTTGAGCCGGAGGAGGACTTTACGACGCTCGAACTTAGGATTGTCGAAGACGATGACATTCCTGATATCGAGGAAGAAGTCGAAGTTCAGGTGGAGGAAGTGGCCGAGGTCCAAGACGAACCTGAAGAAGAAATTTTCGAAGTGCCTGCAGCCAAGAAGGGTCAGGGTGAGCTTGAGCTGGAGGGCGGTCCGAAGGGGCGCTTCGCCGGTGAGGATCCAAATGTTGAAAAGGGCGAAGATCTCGACGTTCCCCCTTATCTTCGTCGACGTGGTCGCTTGTAGTAACAGGGGGTTTCTGAATACAAAGCGCCATGCAGACCTACCGAGGACTTTCTGAAATGGCGCTGAGGGAGTCCGATTTCGGGCTCGCTTTGGGCGTCTTTGATGGCCTCCACCTAGGGCACCAAGCGGTGATCGACGTGGCACGGGGCAGCGCACGCACCGGGCTGCTCACTTTCGATCCGCACCCGGTGCAAGTTCTCGCGCCGGACCGCGCGCCGAGACGGATTCTCACTTCGCTGGCGCATCAGGAGCTGATTCTGGAATCTCTTGGCGTCGATTTTCTCTGCGTCGTCGAGTTTACTCGTGAATTCGCGGCCATCCCGGCAGAAGACTTTGCGAAAGATCTGGTCGAATCCGGAGCGCAGCGCTTTGCGGCGGGTCATGATTGGACTTTTGGAAAAGGGCGTGGGGGAGACGTCGAAAAACTCGCTCAGTGGGTCTCGCCGATTCCCGTTACTGTTGTCGAGCCAGTCTTACATGAAGGTAAACGAATCAGCAGCACCTTGATCCGACAGGCACTCGCCGCTGATGACCTTGCCACCGCCGCTGCTTTTCTTGGGCGTCCTTATTCTGTCTTTGGTGAGGTGAAGCAGGGCCGTCAGCTTGGTCGCCAGCTGGGCTTTCCGACCGCAAATGTCGATGTTGCCCAAGAACAGCTACCGCCAAATGGGGTCTATCTCATCAAAGCCCGCTGGCAGGGTGAGTGGGTAAAAGGTGTCGCAAATGTCGGCGTCCGGCCGACGGTCGATGATTCGCCCCGACGCTCTCTTGAAGCGCACCTTTTTAGTGATGACGTCCCAGATTCATACGGCTGGGAAGTCGAAGTGGGTTTCATTGAGAAAATCCGCGAGGAAAAGAAGTTCTCTGGAATCGACGAGCTCAAGGCTCAGATCGACCGGGACATTCAGTCTGCCAAAATGCGGTTCTAAAAAACTGAGGCTCTTCAGAACATTGTCAGAGGGATGACGCATAAAAAGAAAGGCTGGTCAGAAAAATGAAACTTTTTTTCCAACTCGCTTTGGGTTGAACTCTGAGCTGTGGAATTACGCGATCTGGGATGGGATGATTTCTTTGCGGCCGAGTTTGAAAAGGTTGCCAAGAATGACTGGGTGCCCGCCCGTCTTATTACTGAGACCAAGATTAACTTTGCCGCTCTCCTCGCCGATGGCGAAGAACTCGACTGCGTCGTCGGCGGCAAGGTCTGGCATGATGCCACCTGCGATGCTGATCTTCCCTCAGTAGGGGATTGGGTCGCTCTCGAGATCGGTGGCGGTGAAAATGATGAGCACCTCATCCGTGCCCGCCTCCCACGTAAGACAACCTTTTCCCGCAAGGCCCCAGGAAATAGCAGCCAAGAGCAAGTCATGGCGGCGAATGTCGATGTCGTCGTGGTGGTCACCGATGCCGGCTCCGATTTCAACCTCCGCCGCATGGAGCGCTATTTCGCGCTCGTCTCACGCAGCGGTGCAAAATGTGTCGTGCTCGTCAATAAGTCGGACCTCTTCGATGAAAAAACAAACACCGAAGCACGCGACGAAATCCGAGAACTCTGGAGCGATGCCGAGGTCCACATCACCAGTGCCACCCGGAAGGAAGGACTCGAAGTCCTCCGAACCTATCTCACCACGGGCGTCACCCTCACCATGGTCGGCTCCAGTGGCGTCGGGAAATCGACTCTCGTTAACCAACTCCTCGGTGAAGAATTCCTCTGGACAGGCGAGGTCAATGAAGTCACTGGAAAAGGGCGCCACACCACCGTGGCTCGTGAACTTGTCGTGCTACCCGAGGGTGGCATGCTCGTCGATAACCCCGGTATCCGCGAGGTCCAGATGTGGACCGATGAAGACACCCTCCGCGAAAGTTTCGTCGATGTCGAAGAACTCACCAACCAGTGTAAATTTCGCGACTGTAAGCATCAGGGAGATAGAGGCTGTGCCATCGCCGCCGCCGTAGAATCCGGTCAACTCGCGACCGCCCGCTACGAAGCCTACCTCCATCTCGATGAAGAAATCGAGGAGCTCAATTTTCGAAAGAAAAAGCGTCAAATGATCGTCGAGCGCTGGAGCAAGCGCAACGCCGTGAAAGCCCGGAACCACGAGGACCGAGTCGATCTCGCTAAAGAAGATCGAGGCGAGCTTTAGTGAGCCCAGCGAATAAGAGGCTCCTAGTTTTCCGTAATCTATGATCTACTCCGCAAACAGTGATACCCATGCAACCTGACGATCAACACAAGCAATCTGGAATGTTAGAGAGTAACAATTTCCCGGTTGGGCGAGCCTTGGGAGCGCTCTTTACTATCGGCGTGGGTCTTGGGAGACTCATCGCTGCCTGCCGATAGTGGAGGCAATGCTCTCACGGCTTTCGTGACCTTGATCGCCGGTCTTCTTTTCTCAAATGCGCTGATGCCCGCGCGGAAGAGTCTGTGAAGAGCGAAGGTGCCTGAGCTCCCTAGACCTCGATGAGTTCGAGGCCGTGAGGCTCAAAGCACCGGAAGTCCTCGATATTTCGAGTAGCGAGCCTCCCGCCTTGAAGAATAGCGGTGGCCGCGATCATGGTGTCTGTCTTCCGCTTTCGCGCCCGCCCCGTCTCATTGAAAAGGCTCGCCGCCTTCTGGGCATGGATGGCATCGAATTCGATGGGGGCGGAATTAAGAACTAGCTGCATATCCTTGACCTGATGAAAGCGCACCGGACCTACTAAAAATTCATACCACGTGACGCTGCTCACGTAGAAGCTCTCTTCAGTTTCAGCTTGGCTTGCGAGCCAGGCTTCTGCTGCGTCATCATCGTTGGTGAGCGCGATGAGGATATTGGTGTCGAGATGGATCATCGAATCTAGCGATCGAAAGCAGTTTCGCGGTCCTCCCGATACTCGACGAGATACTCCTTGAGCGCCTTACTTTGTTCTTCGTCAACTGGTCCAAGTCGTCGTAGGGCCTCGAGCCTTCGCTTGCGAACCGCTAGCTTTTCAGCTTCTTGATCGATTGTGGAATCGTCTCGAAGCCCCTTGCGCAAAGCTTCGGCCGCAACGTCCTTCATCTTACGCCGCTCGCGGACAGCCTTGAGCTTGATCTCGGTGACAAGATCCTCTGGAAGATCGAGGGTAGTTTTCATGTAGCCAGCAAACCAGCAAACCAGCTTTCTGTCAAGTTGGGGAATTTGAAGGGTTTACCGCCTTCCACCACCGAAGGCCCGGCTGAGTTTGACGGTTGCTTGCTGCGGGTGGATCTTGAGTGGGTAGGGACCTGATCCAAATAAACTTGCAGGAATTTCTCTTCGAGAGACCTTATCCCTCAACTTATGAAACGATCACTCTTACTCGCCGGATTCCTCCTGCCGCTCTCTTTATTTGCAGATGAAAAAGCCACGCTCCTCTTTGCAGACGACTTTGAGCGGAGCGAGTCTGACGATTCGAAAGAAGAAATTGGAAAAGGTTGGAATTCGAACAGCGCCAAGCGGGCGAAGGGAAATAAGCAGGTCGATCTCAAGGACGGCGCGATGCACATCACGTTTCACCCCGAAGCGGACCATGCAGTTTCAGTGACCCATCCCGCTGAGTTTCAGAATGGAAAAGTGACCCTGCGCTTCATGCTCCCCACCGAGAAAGATAGCCTCGGGCTAAACTTCGCCGACCAACAGTTTAAAGAAGTCCACGCGGGTCACCTCTGCATGACGAAGATCAGCACGAAGGATATTCAAATCAATGATCTCAAAACCGGCGTGATGGCGAATACGATCCGCACGGCTCGTCAGGGCAAGACGGTCACCCCTGAGCAGCAAAAGATGCTCAAGACGAAGACGAAGCGCGTCAAAAATAAGCTCGAAGCTGGGAAGTGGTATGCGCTCGTAGTTACGATCAAGGGCGATACCATGACGGTCAGTATCGATGAAAAGGAAGTCGCCTCTTTTTCCTCTGAAGGAATCGCTCACCCAACAAAGCGGATGCTCCGCGTCGCGGTGCCTAAGAAGGCGGTGATCGATGACCTTAAGATCTACTCCCTTTAAATCTGCCAAAGGTTCCGAGGGTAAGCGCCCCCGTGCTGGCGAGGGCGAGCCCTATTGGCCGTTGATATTACTATGACGCAAGGTTGATCGTTCGAGGCTTCTTTTTCAGCTGTTTAAAGCTGATGAGCTCGCGCTCCTCCTCATCCCAGAGGCGGAAGGTGAGAGATTTAAAACCTTTCCAAAGAGTGAGAGGTTCAACGCTTTGGAAAATCTCGTGAGAGTTGTGGCATTTCTCGAGATTGTAGTTCGGGATGCGAGAGCTGAGATGGTGGATATGGTGGAAGCCGATGTTTCCTGAGAACCATTGAAGCACCTTTGGGAGTTTGTAAAATGAGCTTCCCTCGAGCGCTGCGGCGGTGAAGTCCCAATCGTCTTCACGTTCCCAGTAGACTCCCTCGAACTGGTGCTGGACGTAGAAGAGCCAGACGCCGGAAATCGAGGAGACTGCGATGGTGGTGAGCTGGATGAGAAGGTAGGCTTTGAGGCCAAAAATCGGGATCATTACCGCTGCGATGAGAGCAATCGCGAGATTCGTGGCCCAGACCGAATTGCGGTCGCGCTTCTTAGCCCCTGGAGTGGAAAAGCGCTCGCGGATGACGAAGAGGTAAAGCGGCGCGAAGATGAAAAGAATGAATGGGTTTCTCATCCCTCGATAGACGATGCGCTTCCAGCGCGGCGAGCCAAGGTATTCCTCGACGGTCATTGTCCAGACATCGCCGGTGCCCCGTCGGTCGAGATCGCCAGCGGCGCTGTGGTGGACGGAGTGCTCCCATTTCCAGTGATTGTAGGGCGTAAAGGTGAGTGCGCCCGAGATGAAGCCGATGATGTTGTTCACTCTCTGGGATTTGTAGAATGAGCCATGACCACAGTCGTGGAAGATGATGAAGACTCGAACCAAGATCGCTCCGGCAAGGAGGGCGAGGCCGAAGGTCAGCAAGGGAGACACCGAGAGAGTGAAATACATTGCAACCCAAAGCGCTGCGTAGGAGCCCATCGAGTTGATGACTTGCCAAGTAGCCTTTGAGGCTGATGGTTTTGTGTGTGGGCTGACAATTTTTTTCCATTCTTTAACAGATGGAAGAGACTTGCCGGTAGAAACGAGAGATTGGGACATGAAAGAGGCACCGGAGCGCGCGGGCACAATGGAACCTAAATGCTCTTGGTCAAGGCGAGGGTCCGATAAAAGGTGACTTTTTCCTACTCGGAATGTGCTTGAACTGAAGCACAGCTTGATTCGCAGCCGCATTTACGATCAGCGAGATCTTTTGCGATTTTTCCTGCGGTGGGAGTGATTGAGAGGCCGCCGAGGTTGGTGCAGCGGAGTTCGTGCGGGATTTGATGCGCCACTTTGTTCATTGAGACGACGACTTCGTCGAAAGGAATGAGATGATCGTAGCCGCCGAGCGCCATGTTCGCGCAGGAGAGGGCATTGGTGGCGGCCATGATGTTTTTTCCGAGGCAGGGTGCTTCGACCCGGTTCGCGATGGGGTCGCAGATCATGCCGAAGCAGTTTTGGAGAGCGATCGAAGCCGCGGTGAGCTGCTGCGTGGTCGTGCCCCCGGCAAGATGGACGATGGCGGCGGCAGCCATCGCAGAGCCGGAGCCGCACTCGGCCATGCAGCCTCCTTCTTCAGCGGCAAAGGTGGCATCACGTGCGATGAAGACGCCGATGAGGCCGGCGATGAGAAGGGCACGGGATTTCTCGGTGTCGTCAGCGCCCATGGCATCGGCGATGGCGAGGACGGTGCCGGGCATGGCGCCGCAGGATCCGGCAGTGGGTGCGGCGACGATCACGCCCATGGAGGACTTCACCTCCATGATAGCGGACACGTAGCGGATGATGCGGTTATTGATGTCGGCGGGGATGAGTTTCCCTTCTTCCTCCGCTTTTGAAAATCCGGGAGATTGGGCGGGGAGGATGCGGTCGGAGTATGAAGTTCCTCGTAGACCTGAGGCTACGGAGGCTTCCATGATCTTGGCGAGAGCGGTCATTTTTTCCATGACCTCGTCTGCAGAGATACCTCCGCGAGCGGCCTCATATCCGGCAGCGGATTCCCAAAGAGGGCGGGTGCCGAAATCGGGGTGCGCGAGCATTTCGCCGCAGCGATCAAAGGGGACGGTGAGATTTTTTTTGAAAAGAATCGGGAGGACCGGCTGGAGGATGCGGAAGTCGTCAGTGCCCAGTTTCTTAATGGCTTCGCTGATGGAAGAATCAGCGGGGGGCGTTCTGGAATCGAACCTGAGAATACCACCGCCGTTTGGTGAGGGGAGCCACTGCGAGGACTCTGAGTTTCTCGCGATCTCGAATTCCGAAACATCAGGTGCTGAATCGAGCCAGAAGAGGGTCGTGAAAAGGTCACCCGCTCCGTCAAAGGTGATGCCATCGATCGCACGGAATTCGATCATGCCTCCGCCTGTCGAGACGGCATCGAGATGGGAGACGCGCCCACTTTTTCCGGTGATCTGCAGGCGGTAGAAATTAGGGTGGGGCGCATCGTAGGATTCGTAGCGGACTTCGACTTCGATCCCTTCTTGGGCCAGCACTTCTGGGTAAGTAGGGAGGCGCTCGTCATCTGGTTCCCAGCCGAGGATGCCACTGTAGAGGCCGAGATCCGTGCCTTGGTCTTCGTGAGTCGTTACGAGAGAGCCATTGGGATCATAGATGGCGACAAGCTTGGTGATGGGCTCGCCTGCGAGGTCCCGGCTAATTCTGCCGAGCCGGTTGGCAGCGGCGCTGTGTGAGCTGCTCGGCCCACGCATGACAGGTCCGAGGACGTCGTTGAAAATGCTGGGTGGGTTTTTCATGAGGTAGAAAAGATGAGATTCTTTTGGGCCAAATTACTGGAAATTCACATAAAAAAGACCCGCCGGGAGGAAAATCCGGGCGGGTCTTGAAAATGAGGCTGATCGCTTAGGCGAGGTCGAAGCGGTCGAGGTTCATCACCTTGGTCCAAGCGGCTACGAAGTCGCTGACGAACTTCTCCTGTGAGTCTGAGCAGGCGTAGACCTCGGCGACGGCGCGGAGCACTGAGTTTGATCCAAAGACGAGATCGTTGCGGGTCGCTCCCCACTTTGGCTGACCGCTGGCGCGATCGAGACCAGCAAAGGCATTGCCACAGGGAGAAACAGTTTTCCACTCAGTCCCCATGTCGAGGAGATTGACGAAGTAGTCGTTGGTCAAGGTGCCTACTTTGTCAGTGAAGACGCCGTAGCCTTCGTCATCCGCATTCGCACCGAGGACGCGGAGGCCACCGACGAGGACGGTAAGCTCTGGCGGGGTCAGGGTGAGGAGCTGTGCGCGATCCAGCAGAAGTGCTTCAGCAGGAACAGCAGACTCTCCTTTGAGGTAGTTTCGGAAGCCATCGGCGAAGGGCTCGAGATCTCCGAAGGACTCGACGTCGGTCTCTTCTGCAGAGGCGTCCATGCGTCCTGCCGTGAAGGGGACGGTGACGCTCTGGCCCGCATCCGCAGCGGCCTTTTCGACAGCGGCTGTTCCTGCGAGGACGATGAGGTCGGCGAGGGAGATTTTCTTTCCACCACTTTGAGCTGCATTGAACTCGGTCTGGATTGTTTCGAGAGCTCCGAGAACCTTGTTGAGTTGCTCGGGCTTGTTGACGGCCCAGTCTTTTTGGGGAGCGAGGCGGATGCGTGCGCCATTGGCTCCACCGCGCTTATCCGAGCCACGGAAGGTGGAGGCGGATGCCCACGCGGCGGAGACGAGTTCGGAAATGCTGAGTCCGGAAGCGAGGACTTTCGCCTTGAGGCTGTCGATGTCGGAAGAATCTACGAGTTCGTGATCTAAAGCGGGGATGGGATCTTGCCAGATGAGTTCCTCTTCTGGCACCTCTGGTCCGACGTAGCGGGAGAGGGGACCCATGTCGCGGTGCGTGAGTTTGAACCAGGCGCGGGCGAAGGCGTCGGCAAACTGATCCGGGTTCTCAAGGAAGCGACGGGAGATCTTTTCATACTCAGGATCGAAGCGAAGTGAGAGATCGGTGGTGAGCATCGCCGGGCGCTGAGACTTTTCAGGATCGAAGGCGTCCGGGACGTCCTCGGGAGCATCTTTGGCAACCCACTGGTTTGCGCCAGCGGGGCTCTTGACGAGTTCCCATTCGTATTTGAAGAGGTTCTCGAAGTAGAGGTTCGTCCACTCGGTGGGCTTTTGAGTCCAGGTGACTTCGAGTCCACTGGTGATGGCGTCAGGGCCACTGCCAGATTTGTAAGACGAGATCCAGCCAAGGCCTTGCTCCTCGAGAGGAGCGGCTTCTGGGTTTGGTCCGTTATTGCTGTCAGGTGCGGCTCCGTGGGTTTTTCCAAAGGTGTGACCGCCTGCGATGAGCGCGACGGTTTCCTCATCATTCATCGCCATGCGGCCGAAGGTTTCGCGGATGTCGTGAGCGGCGAGAACCGGATCAGGATTTCCTTCAGGGCCCTCGGGATTGACGTAAATGAGGCCCATATGGGTAGCTCCGAGAGGATTCTCCAGTTCACGTGGATTTTCGTCGCTGCTGCCTTCGAAGCGCTTGTCGCTGCCGAGCCACTCGGTCTCGCGGCCCCAGTAGACGTCTTGATCGGGCTCCCATGTGTCAGGGCGACCGCCGCCGAAGCCGAAGGTCTTGAAGCCCATGCTCTCGAGGGCGACATTTCCAGCAAGGATCATGAGGTCCGCCCATGAGATCTTGCTGCCGTATTTTTGCTTAATGGGCCAGAGAAGGCGTCGTCCTTTATCAAGGTTGCCATTGTCCGGCCAGCTGTTGAGGGGAGCGAAGCGCTGTTGGCCGCGTCCGCCGCCTCCACGGCCATCGGAAGAGCGGTAGGTGCCGGCGCTGTGCCAGGCGAGACGGATGAAAAAGCCGCCGTAGTGGCCGAAGTCGGCGGGCCACCAGTCTTGGGAGTCGGTCATGAGTGCGGTGAGATCGGCTTTGAGCGCGTCGTAGTCGATGCTCTCGAATTCCTTGGCGTAGTTGAATCCGGTTCCCATGGGATCCGACTTGAGAGAGTGCTGGTTGAGGAGTTCGACCTTGAGGCGGTTAGGCCACCAATCAGTGTTTGAGGTCTCGCTGCTCGTGGCTGAAGAGCCGTAGCCGAAGGGACATTTTGCTTCTGTGTTCATGATTATGTTTTGGTTTGAGAATTTTTAGGGGTGCATTTTGGGCAAGTGCCCCAGTAGACGACTTCTGCTTCATCGATCTCGAATCCGTGATCGTGGCAGGCCGTGAGGCAGGGGGTTTCGCCAGTGGCGCAGTCGACATCGACCGTGATGCCACAGCTCCGGCAGATGAGGTGGTGGTGATTATCGCCCACGCGGTCTTCGTAGAGAGCAGGGGAGCGGGAAGGTTGGATGCGGCGGATGAGGCCTTTCTCGCTCAGGAGAGCCAGCGAGTCGTAGACAGACTGCTGGGAAATGGCGCCGATCTCAGCACGGGCGTGATCGCCAATGACCTCAGCCGTTCCGTGAGGATGGGCTGAGACTGAGCGCAGAATCGCCAGCCGCTGCGCTGTCACGGGAATTCCGTGATCGCGTAGCAGGGTAGATGAGTCTGGCGGGACAGGCACGAGGTGGAGTTATTCTATTTTTGGAGTCAGTCCAAATTATTTTGGAGAGAACTTATTCACCACGAATCTCTCGAATTTTCACGAATCTTGGTTGGGGGAGGCTGACAACGAAACTTACGAAAAGGACGAACCGGAATGAAATGGAGATAGCCTTTAGGAAAACTTGGTTGAGGGGGGGGATGGGGGAGTTTTTCAAACCGCAACCGGAACAACGTGGAGATAGCCAACGGCAAATGAATGGGATGGATGGGATTTTTAGATTTCCGACTTCCGGCTTCCGACTTCTGGCCTCTGATCTGTGTGCATCCTATTCATCGGTGGTTCATTTTTAGGCTTCCTGCATCGCTCGCAGATTGTGAGGTTCCTTTTATGAAGCCTTACTTGAAGCTCGCTGAGTCTACCATGCCGGATGGCACGATCTACTCGCTGCATGAGCACGATGGAAAAATCTACCTCAAGTATAATGGCTTCGAGCTCATGAGCACCGCGCTCACTTTCTCTGAGCAACAGCTCGCGAATATCGGCTGTGACAATATTCTAGAAGGAAAAGCATCCCGTCCCCCGCATCCTAAAGTGCTCATCGGTGGACTGGGCTTGGGCTTCACCTTGAAGCGGACTCTGGAGTTGATCGGAAGCCCTGCCACCGTCGATGTCGCTGAGCTCATGCCGCCACTCATCGAGTGGAACCGGACACACTTGGTGGATTACAATGGGCCCCTTTTAGATGATCCGCGGACGAAGATTATTCAGGGCGACCTTTTCGACATCGTGTCGGGGAAATCTTCTGGCTCCTACGATGCGCTTTTGTTAGACATCGATAACACCCCGGACGATCTCATCACCAAAGGCAATGCGCGGCTCTACTCACCAGCCTTCCTTGAGAAGCTTCGAAAAGTGATCACGCCACAGGGTTGCATTGCCTACTGGCTCTCGGAGCCGGCGCCGAAGTTTAAGAAGCTCCTCGTGAAAGCTGGCTTCCTCATCGAGGAATTCGCCTCCAAGCCGCACGAGAAGTCAAAGCGCTCGCGGCATTGCATCTATCTTGCGCGGCGGAAGTCTTAGGAGCTTGATCTGCCTTTTTAAATCATAGATGCTGCCGAATGCGCCTCTCTATTATTGCTATCTTGAGCGGGTCTTTTTTTGCGGAGACTTGCCTGGCTGATCCCGGCGAAGGGCGGATTTTTTGGACGGATAAGGATGACTTTCAATTAGAGTCGGCGCGGCTGGATGGGAGTGATCGTGTGACGCTTTTGAGCGGGCTGGCAGATCCCAGAGGGATCGCAGTGGATTCTACGGCGGGGAAGATTTACTGGGCTTCGCATGAGGTGAATGGCTCGATCTTTTCAGCGGATTGTGATGGCTCAAATGTGGCGACTTTTATCAGCGGACTTGTAGAGCCTGCTGATATCGCTCTCGATCTTGAGAATCGATTGATCTATTGGGTAGAGGAGGCAAGTTCTGGAGCTGGGTCGATTCGACGGGCAAGTCTCGATGGAGGAGCTGCTGAGCTGGTCTTGGGTGGCTTGAGTCGGCCCTACTACCTCGACGTCGATGTCGCGGCTGGCTTTGTTTACTGGAGTGATTTCAATAACTCGGTGATTCATCGAGCCACGACAGACGGGGCGAACTCGATCAATTTCATTACCGGGCAAACTCGGGTGCGAGATCTCGCGATTTCGGATGGAGTCATTTATTGGTGTGATCGGAATAGTAACCAGATCCGGAGTCGAGATCTTGATGGGGTGGGAGCAGGGACCGTTCTTTTTTCAGGTGCAGCTGACAGCTTGGATCGACCGCACGGCCTTGTTCTTAATCCTGAGACACAGCAGATGTTCTGGACGGATACCACGACCGACGAAATCAATTCGGCTGCCATGGATGGAAGTGGAACTGTGACGACCCTGGTTTCCTCCAGTCTCGTTGGCGCTTGGGGAATCGCGATCAGCAAACCGGTGACTCCTCCTTATGAGGCGTGGTTGGCTGAAAATTTCACCTCGGAGCAGCTTGCCGATCCTTCATTGGAAGCAAGCGGCTGGGGAGAGCTCGCTGATCCTGATCAAGATGGTCGCGCGAATCTTTTAGAATATGCGCAGGCTACGAGCCCACTGGAGGCGTTGCAAGATCCGCTGGCACTGCGGGCTGAGGTCGAGGGTTCATTTTTCAACGTAATCGTTCGGATGCGGAAGGGTGGCGATTCGTTGAATTCAGGAATCGAGTCATCGCTCGGCCTCACTGATGGATCATGGGAGACAGGAGATTTTACGGAAATGTCACCTCGGGTGGATGACGCGCTGAATCCGGGTTACGAGTTCGTGACCTATCGCTCAACGCTTGATGAGGAGAGACGCTTCGCGAGATTGACGGTTTCACGCTAGGCGGAAAAGTAGGAGTGGAAATCAGAAGTCTTTTTTGTATGACAGAAGAATGAGGTTCATTCTTGGGTTCGTATTCGTCGCGGTTCTTTCGGGTTTTGCAGGTGCGCTGGAGACGGCGAGGCAGTGGGACGTGGTCGATCTTTCCCTTCGCTCAAAGGAAAAGGTCGCTCAGAAAGCGGATGTCGAGTTCTCGGCGACCTTTACGAACGACGCAGGAGAGACGCAAACGGCAGCTGGTTTTTACAATGGCGGTGATGAATATCTCATCCGCTTCACGCCTCCTTCGGCTGGGAAGTGGACCTATCTCACGTCTTCATCTCTGGCTGATCTTGATGCGAAAAAGGGTGACCTTTCCGTGAGCGAAGCGCGGCCCGGTCGTAAAGGTGGAATCGTCATTGATCCCAAAAACCCCGTGAACTTCCGCTATGAAAATGGCGAAAGTTACTACCCGATCGCGTTCGAGTCAGACTGGGTCTTCGCTCTCGATGCCGAGAATCCTGATGACATTCCGGTCACGCGCAAGTTCGTCGATACTCTCGCGAGCAGCGGTTTTAACCAGATCGTGATGAACGTCTTCGCTTACGATGTGAAGTGGAAGAAGGACGAAGCTCTCCAGCCGGAGTTCGATTATGGGAGCCCAAAGGTCTTTCCTTTTGCCGGAAATAATGAGGAGCCTGACCACTCGCAGCTGAACATCGACTACTTCAAGCGGCTTGATCGCGTGATCGCCTATCTCGATGAAAAAGGCATTGCGGCGCACCTCATGATCTACGTCTGGAATAAGCGGGTGAACTGGCCCGAGGCGAACTCCGAGGCGGACAATCGCTACTTCGATTACGTCGCTAAGCGCTACCAAGCTTATCCCAATCTCGTCTGGGATATTTCCAAAGAAGCGCTCGGCTACGGACGTGATGATGTGAACTACATCACCAGCAGGATCGAGCGCTTACGAAAGCTCGATCATTTTAACCGCCTCATCACGGTGCACGATTACGGCTACTGCCGCAGGTTCACTAAGAACGTCGATTTTGTTTCGGTGCAGCTCTGGAGCTCCGAGTTGTATAGCGTGATGAGAAAGGTGCGCGCTGATTTCCCCAAGAAGCCCGCTCTAAACATCGAGCATGGAGGTTATGAAAAGGGACCCTATGTCGTCTTCACCGGAAATTATACCTCGCCCGAAGTCTGCCTCGAGCGTGCGTATCAATGCGTCTTTGCGGGCACCTTCCCGACTCACTACTGGCAAGGAGCGGCATGGAATGTCATCATCCCTGACATCGAGGCGATGGCTCCCGCCGAGCGTCCGCGGCTCGACTACTATCGCCACATGCGCACCTTTGTAGATCGCTATCAGATCGATCAGCTCAAGGCGGGTGACAAGAAAAGTAATGCCGGATTTAGCCTCCACAACGGCAAGGACCTCTACCTCTACTACGTCCCTAAAGAATGCGAATTCATCGGGATGCGTCTCCCGAAAGAGCTCAGGGGCCGCATGATGACGGGAACGTGGTTCAACCCCTTTGATGGGACTTCAAGCAAGCCTGCCGCGCAGAAAATCGTGCAGTGGCCCGCCTTCACCAAGCCGGCGGGTGAGGGGTTTCGACTTCTAATCGTCGAGGTGCTTCCTGAGTAAGACGATATAAAAGGGAGATTGAACCACGCTTCATAGGATCGGGAGCTGAATTACTTTGGTGGTTCGATATCCTCGAACACTTCCGGATCGATGCTCGGAGAACGCGCACACCATTTTGTTTTATGGGAGATTGCTGTGTTCTCCCGTTGTTATGACCCGACTCATGTTAGGCTTTGATTGAGAGGGAGTAGCAGCTATGGTTCGTGGCAGAGCTTAGAGACGGTGGTAAGCAGTCCAGGCCCCGTAGGTGGACTTTCTTGAGGTGCTATTTTTTTTTAAATGCGCGGACGGTTCCGTGGGCCCAGCGCTTTTCTTCCTTCCAGCCTGTTTTTTCGAGGGACTCTAGGGAGAACTCGAAGCTCTCTTGGGTGGAGTATTGAGCATCCCAGATGAGGAGGGTGCCGGAGGGGAGGCTAGCAGGGGTGTGCTTGTCCCAGGCGCCGAGTTCCTTGCCGATGGTTTTTTGGTGGTTCCAGAATTCGATGGAGGCGTGGTGGGTGAGCCACTCTTGATCGGGCCCAGCGGTTTCTTCGAGCCAAGAGGCGGCATCTTTGAGACCTTGGCCAAAGCGGCTCTGGGTGAGGGGAGGGGCGATGAGTTTGAGGGTCTTCGCTTTGGGAGGCATGCCATCGATGTGGCTATCGCCGACGGTGAATTGCTGCTGGGGCATGATGAGGCCGGTCCAGATGACGGCGATGAGGACGAGGGCGACGCCCCAGTTCGCGAGCTTGGGGCGGATGGCATTGAAGCCGCGCAGCGCGACGAGCCCGATGAAGGGAGCCATCGGCATGATGAAGAGGTAGTAGCCTCCGGAGGCGAAGAGGCCTTTCCAGTAGATGACGCTGTGGAGGATGAAGTAGGCCGGGTAGGTGGCGTAGAGCAGGAGGTCCCAGCTGAGCGTCTTCCACTTTTTCAAGGCGCCGATGATGATGAGGATGAGGACGGGGAAGCCGGCTCCGGTGGCGAGATGCTGGCAGTAGAGCCAGAGGGGGCCCGAGCCATACATTTCGGTGGGCTCTGAATCAAAGAACATCTCGTAAGGCCACTCGCCGCGAGTGAGGCCGCTGGCGATGTTCATGATGACCATGGGGAGGATGGTCCAAGCGCCGATCCAGACGGCGTGGGGGAAGGCGGAGGCAGCTTCTTTCCACTTTCCTCGTGTGAGATGACGAGCGAATCCGTCTTCAGCAAAGATGACCCACAATCCAAAAAGACCGGTGAGGGCGAGGCCTTCGTGTCGAACAAGCCCGAGGTAGCCGAAGCAGAGCGCCGCGAGGATGAGCTTCTTGCGCATCGCGAAGAACATCCCGGCGATCCAGACGATCATGAAGGGGGTCTGGGTGAGGACGGGGTAGCTGAGCTCGGGGAACCACCACTGGAAGCCGACTAAGAGGGGAAGGATCCAGAGGTTCTTGAGGCCGAGACGTTTTCCCTCACGACCGGTGAGCCAGATGGCGAGGCCAGCGAGGGCGAGGGTCCAGAGGCGGGCGGGAGTGAGTCCGAAGTGGGCGGGGATGAACTGGAGGAGATTGCGCCCGGGGCGGCTCCAGGGGTGCCAGAGTTCGGAGGGGTTTTCCCAGACATCGGCGGAGATAAGGAAGTGGGCGATCTCGTCGTCTAGGATCCACGCCTCATTCGTGAGGAGGCGGTAGAGCGACCAGAGGATGGCGGCGGTCCAGCCGATCCAGAAAAATTTACCGAGTCCCTTGTTACTCATCACCGGATCTCTGCCATTCGGTGGCTTCGCGGTCGATGAGATTGTATTTCACGATGCAGAAGATGGCGCGGACGCCGTCCTTCCAGCCGATCTTTTTTCCTTCATCGTAGCTGCGCGGGTAGTAGGAGACGGAGGTTTCCATGGTGCGGAGGTTCATCTTGGCGAGCTTGGCGGTGACCTCTGGCTCGAAGCCGAAGCGGTTCTCCTCGATCTTGATCGCTTGGATGACCTTGCGACGGAACCCTTTATAACAGGTCTCCATGTCGGTGACGTGGAGGTCGCTGGTCATGTTAGAAAGGAGGGTTAGGAAGCGGTTGCCCATGGTGTGCCAGAAGCGGAGGACATTGCGGGTGTCTTTTTTCAAATAGCGCGAGCCGTAGACGACGTCGGCCCGGTCTTGGGCGAGGGGCGCGATGACTTTCTCGAACTCGGAGGGATCGTATTCGAGATCGGCATCTTGCACGATGACGTAGGGGAGTTTGGCGGATTGGAATCCGGTGCGGAGAGCGGCGCCTTTTCCCTGATTGATGTCGTGGGCGATGAAGCGGATGCGCTCTTCTTTTGCTTCCCATTCCTTGGCGACCTTCGCGGTATCGTCGGATGAGCCGTCATCGACGAGGATCACTTCGCCGACCATTTCTTGGGTGAGAATTTTTTCGAGGACCTCTGCGAGGGTGCCCGCTTCGTTATACATGGGCACAACGACAGAAAGGCAGCGTGGAGGGACTTCACTTAGCATCGGAGAAAGGGTTAACCGAGGGCGGGGGACGGCTCAATGCCCTTTTTAGATCATGTTTACGAAGGAACTTCTTCTGACTAGAAAAATAATCTCGTCGCGCTAGGGTAACGCCATGTCACAAGCAGAGCGCAAACGCCTCACTGAACTCGCCTCCTGCGGCGGATGAGCCTCGAAACTCGGCCAAGCCGAACTCACGCAAGTCTTGCGTGGCCTCCAGACCATTTCCGATCCGAATCTCCTCATCGGCTCCGCGAGCTCGGATGACGCCGCCGTCTACCGCATCAGCGATGAGCTGGCGCTGGTTCAGACGCTCGATTTCTTTACCCCGATTGTCGATGATCCCTACCTCTTTGGTCAGATCGCGGCAGCGAATTCACTCTCAGATATTTATGCCATGGGTGGGAAGCCGATCACTGCGATGAATATCGTAGCAATGCCGACCGATGAAATCTCGCTCGACACCATCAATGAGATCATGAAGGGCGGTGCTGATAAGGTGGCGGAAGCGGGCTGTGCGCTAGCGGGTGGCCACACGGTTCAAAATCCCGAGCCGCTTTATGGCCTCTCGGTCACTGGTCTTGTGAATCCTCATCGGGTGATTTCGAATGCGGGAGCGCAGGCGGGCGATCATCTTCTTCTCACCAAGCCCATCGGCACCGGGATCATCTCGACCGCGATTAAAAAGGGCCTCGCCTCCGATGAACTTATCGAAAAAGTTTCCGCGCACATGGCCTCGCTCAACACCTGTGGCACCGCGATGGCGGAAGCGGGCCTCACCCGCGCAGGCACGGACGTCACCGGATTCGGGCTTTTGGGTCACCTTTCCCACCTTTGTCGTGAGTCTGGCGTCACCGCCCGGCTCGATGCCTCGATGGTCCCCGCCTTTGATCCTGCGGTCATTGACTTCATCAAGTCAGGCTGCGTTCCGGGTGGATCTCGGAAAAACCTCGAGCTCGCTCGCGAGTTCACCCGCTTTGGAAATGATGTCCCGGCAGAACTTCAGATCCTTCTCGCCGATGCGCAGACCTCGGGCGGTCTCCTTCTCGCCGTCTCGCCTGAGCACTACCAAGAGGCGCAGGATTTGCTCTTCGCAAAAGGTGCCGCCGTGGTAGCTGACATAGGTGTCGTGACCCATCAGGAAGACATCGCCGTGATCGTCTCATGAAGCGCGTCACCTTAGGGAAAACCGGACTCGAAGTCTCCCCGCTGTGCATCGGCACCTGGCAGCTTGCTGGGCCTGTCACCTTCGATGGCGTCCCCGACGGGCACCCTGATCCCGGCAAAGAAAACGTCCTGCGTCTCATCCGCTCCCTTAAGGATCGTGGGCTCAACTTCATCGATACCGCCGAGCAATACGGAGGGGGTGAAGCCGAGCGCCGCACCGGTGAAGCACTTGCAGACGATCGTGACGATTGGGTCATCTCGACGAAGTTCGGCTACCGCGTCGGCCCCGGAAATACCCGGATCGATGACTCCTCACCGGGCACCATTTTATCCAGTATCGAGGGCTCGCTCAAGCGGCTACGCACTGACTACCTCGACATCTTCCTCTACCACTGCGCTCCTGATCCTTCCGATCTCCCAGCGGCTCTGGAGATTTTAAAAAAGGCGCGGTCCGATGGGAAAGTGCGCTTCTTCGGCATCTCGGGCGACCACCTCCCACTCATCGAAGAGCTTCAGAAAAATGACCTCCTCGATGTTCTTCAGTTTCCCGTCAGCCTTCTCGATCCCAAGCCCGGCATCACCGAGTTTGTGAAGACGCATGGCGTCGGAACCCAGCTGCGCGGCATCATGGCGCAGGGCCGACTCACCGGGAAATATCTCAGTCAAAAACCAAGCTGGCACGAGGACGATAATCGAAACCAGCATGTCGCTGACGAAGACCTCACCCGCTACCAACGCCTCCAAGCCGAGCTCCCCGAGGGCATGACCCTTGCGCAAGCCGCACTCCAGTGGGCACTCTCGAACCCCGCGCATCACACCGTCTGCCTCGGAGCTAAAAATCTTCCAGATTATGAGGGCGCGATTGCCGCGCTTGAGATGGAGCAGCTCCCACCCGGGACCTTCTCGCGGATGGAAGACATTTCCCGCGATCTCTGAGGTTTACGCGAAAAAAGAAAGGCCATCTCTAGCCGCCCTTTTCAACACTATGAAGAAACAAAAGTTTGTTTATCAACATAGCCAATTTTGCATGGCTTCCGAATTTTTTAAACGAAGCTTCGTATCTATTTGGTCACCATCCTAAACTACTCACCATTTTCTAATTTCCTGACGCGACTTTCTTTCCTAAACGCGATATCCATCAGTCTTATGAAGCGCATTTTTCTTCTCCTCGCCCTCACCGCGAAGCTGGCTGCCCAAGCTCCCGGAGTCCCGATCTTTGATCAATCCAAAGAGGGGCTGAAGGCAGAAGATCAGAACATCGGAGCGAAGGCTGAAAAATTTCTCGAAGAAAAAAAGGCCCTTTCTCACGAAGAAGTCGTCGCTGAAATCAAAAATCCCGAGCCTGTCGAAATTACCCTCGCTAAGCCCTTGGAGCGCTTCCTGACCGCTGCTGAGATTGCAGAAAAGACGGCCCTGAGCACCTACCGTATCGGCTGGGCATACCTCTGTAAGAATTGCGATCATTGGCATACCAATCTCGGCGGTGGCTACGCCATTTCCGCCGATGGTCTCATTGCGACCTGTGCTCACGTCATTGATCACAAGGGAATCGACATGAGAAAAGGGGCCCTCATTGCTGTCGATCAAGCCGGGAAGGTTTACCCCGTCACCAAGGTTCATCGCTATCATAGGAAAATGGATGCCGCCATTATCAGGATCGATGCCAAGACCACACCGCTTGCACTTACCGATCAGGTGCGGCCCGGTGATCCTGCCTTTTGCCTCAGCCGTCCGCTCAAACAGGGGAAGTATTTCTCAAAAGGAATCGTCAACCGCTTCTTCTGGGATGGGGGATCGCGTGAAAACGAAGACGATCGCTCCGTGGCCACTCTCGCCTATCTTAAGATGAATGTCAGCTCGCGTTGGGCTCCTGGGAGCAGCGGTTCCCCCGTGCTCGATCAGTGTGGAAACGTCATCGGGCATGTCGCTCTCATCAATAATCTGGGTAAAGGAAAGGAAAAGCCCTCTCTCATCACCGTCCACGCCGCGATCCCCGCCCGCAGTGTGCAGGCGCTCTGTGGGCTAGGACGGAAGGTTAAAAAAGCCGAGAAGGCTCCTAAGGAAAAGAAGGCTCCCGAGGAAAACAAAGCTCCCGAAGAGGAGAAAGCTCCCGAAGAGGAGAAAGCCTGAAGAGGCGACGGACTAGTTCGCGTCCTTCCCGCCCTGACGGATTCCCTGTTTAGAAAGGATCTCTACGTAGATCGCCTCGGGGATTCCCTCGGCCTGAGAGGCGAGCGCGGCATCGATCGCGCCGCCCAGTTCTTTCACGTGGACCGACTTGGCATCGTCCGTTGTGGTTCCTACGCGACAAGTGAAGTCCCAGTAATCCACTCCCTCAGGGAGCTTCTTGCGGCGCTCGCGCTTCAGGTATTTGTTCACCTCACCCTTGATCGATTCTATCACGCGGGCGGGCGCGTGCTTGCCGACTGCGGTGGGGAAACTTTTCTTCATGGCGCGGTTCTGGAGCTGGGGAGGCTCAATGTCCCGTCTTTTCTTGAGATTTTTGGAAATGTCATTGCCTCCATCCATCTAATCCCCCCTTCCCCGTGCTGCGGAGTTCGCTGAGTGGTAGTGGGTGCCTGTCCTATGACGTTATGTCAAAAATCCTATGAGCCGATACACAAAAATCGCTGGCTGGGTGCTTGCCTTTTTTCTGATCGGTCGAGTGGGTGCTTTTATCGGAGATATATCGCTTGTTAAGGAATATGGACCGGAGGTGCCCGCTGGAATTGGTAAACTCTGGGATAGTGTCAGGCTAATTCTTTTCAAGTTTTCAAATGTAGGAGCAGCAATCTGGTTGTTATTGGACGCTCGTAAAGATGGAGAGAATAGATCGATTTGGGCTTTGATGGCTCTGGTTTTCGGCCTTGTAGGGTTAATGCTATATTTCCTCGTGGTCATCGCTCGTAGCTACAAAGGAGGCGAAGACAGGAACGACATAACAAGCGGAAGCTGAGCGACCACATCCCGCGCTGAAAGTTGAGTTTTCTAAGGGACAGCCTTCCACAGTGGATGATTCGTCCGGACGATGATCTTTCACCCCTCATCGAGATTGAAAATCTCGGCTACTTTCAGAAGCGGTCTTTGCGTGGGAACTCGTTATTCGGGCTTCTCGCTGGGCTTTTCCTCAGCAGGTTCCTTTTCCGCAGGCTTCTCCTCTTTCTTGGGAGGCTGAGGAATGGCGATGGGACGAGTGACGGCTTCGATGCGCTTGCGGGGAGTTTTTGCTCCCGGACCTGGAGTCTTAGGAGTTCCGGTGGGTAGTCCGCCAGGGAATGGGGCGGGGGTGATTCTCTGGGGAGGAGTGCCCGGTGCGCCTTGTGGGGGGACCATGACTGGGTTTGAGACGGCGGCCGGCTTGGCCTTAGCCTTGTTCATCTTGTGGCGGTGCTTGAGGAGGCCGTTGACGACGAAGTTATTGACGAGGAATTGGCGGCCTTGAAGAGCTTTGTGCTCTTGGTAGAGCCTTTCGCTCATCTTTTTATTGGCAACGAGGGCATGGTAGCCTGCTTTATCAGCATCGCTGGCGTCTTCGGCTGGCTTGGCGGGATCGCTGGGGCCGGTGAGGAGTTTGTAGCTCACGATGTAGTTCCGGTCGTCGGTCTTTTCCGCCTTGTCGTCTTTTTTCTCTTCGAGAGGAGCATCCTTTTTCTCGGGGATGATGGTGAAGAGGTAGGAGATGCCGGAGGCGGTCTTGATGGTGATCTCGCGGCTGTCTTCGACGACGGCACGCTTTGCGACTTCCTCCGGGCTGAGGAGCTCGGTGAAGTTGCTGGAGGCGAACAGGCTCTTGAGGGGAGCAGTCGCGGTGGGATCAGTCTCGAGACCTTCTTCAAGCCCTTCGAGGGTGAATTCGCCGATGGCGGTGGGACGGGTGACGGTCCAAGGGGCGAGGAGCTCGTTGTCCGGCTTCATGGTGATACTCAGGATGCCCTCGACTTTTGGGAGGGTTTTATCGATCCAGGTAAGCGGGTCGGCATTGAGCTGAGTGAAGGGTTGCTGGACGATGTAGACACCGGAGTCGTCATCGGAAAGGCGGACGAAGCGGCCTGCGGAAGCGCCTTGCTGGCCGCCTGAGCTTTCACGGGCTTTCCCGATGAAGATCGTTTTTGCGACGCTGCCATCCTTCGCGAGAAGGCTGAGCTGGCGAGGGCGGTTGGCTTCTTTTTCTGCTTCCGTGTTGAGACCGAAGCGGTTCCAGTGCTTAGACTCGGCGGGGAGGCCTTGTAGGATTTTCAGCTCGCGAACGGAATCGAAGGCGGTCGCGAGGGTGTTGAGGTTGACGGGGTAGTCGCCTTGCTCTGCGATGAGCCACGCGTCCTCTTTATTGACGAGGGTGGTGGTGTTCTTGGCGTCGGCGAATTTAAGCCCGCCGTAGCTGCGGAGGTCGTCGGTGCTGATGACGATATCGCCCGGCTTGAGAGTGGTCTCGGAGGCGAGGGCATCGCGGCGATTCCCTTGGACGGAAAAGACGATAATGCCGACTACAAGGGCGAGGACCCAGAGGATGATGAGATGAAGACGTGACATGGTATTCTGTGGTTAGAAGGTGACGTTTTTTTGAAGGAAGGATTAGCGGGCTTGGGTGGCGACGCTGCGGTAGATGAAAATGGCGATCCCGAGGAGGAGGACGATGATGGGAACGGTGAGGAGCGACTTCCAGAAGATGCCGGATTTGATGGAGTCGATCTGTGATTGGTTTTCTTTCTGCAGATCGCGGATGCTCTTGGCGGCGGTGACTTGTTCTTCCTGGAGTCGCTTGAGGGCTTCCTGCTGCTGCTCATTCATGAAGGGTGAGCGGCTGTCTTGGCGCTGGGCCTGAAGTTTCTGGATCTCGTCCGAGGCCTTTTGCTGCTGATCCTGGAAGGTTTTGATCTCCTTCTGGGACTCTTCTTCAAAACGAGAGGTCATTTCCTGGAAGACAGTGAAGGGGCGCCAGCTCGGGGTGCGTGCACGGGCACCGACGAGGTGCTTGGAGTTCGTCGCTTGGTCGAGAATGTTGAAGACGAGCGGCCCGTTGCCTGAGACCGCTTGGGGGATTCCCACTCCAAGGAGTCGGTAAGCCGCGCCATCGTAGAGGATGTCGGAATCGGAGAAGAGGTAGAGGTGGCCTTTTTCTTCGCCCTTTTTTAACGACGAATCTGCAGGGGTTTCTGCGGGCTTCTTCTCGTCGCCCTCTCCTTCACTTTCGGCTTCTTTCTCAGGCTTAGGCGCGGGCTTTGCGGGGTCGCCATCAGGAAAGGCGGTTTCAAAGTTTCCGCTCAGGGAGAGAAGGATGTCGTATTGCTTGTCATCAGTGCTTCGCTGTCCGAGGACCTGCGCATTCGTGGCATCTGCGGAGTCAATGAGGCCGGACTGGCGGGAGCTGCGCAAGAGTCGTGCGACCTCAAGGCCTGGGGCATTCACTCCGCTGAAGCCACCACCGTAACCGATGAGCACGTCATCAATGGCGGCAAGAGCGATCGCGTCTTCCACAGGCATGGCCTCGCGGTTGAGCTTCAGCATTGCGGGATTGCCGCCGGGGCTGCGTCGGTCGCCTGGGAGACCATATTTCCCATCGGTGAGGACCTTGGTCTCATCGAACTTGATGCCCCACTTTGCAAACAGCTTGGGCAAGGTGGAGGTGGTCGGGATGCCGCCCTGCTGGGGAGGCATGCCCGGCATCTGCGGTTGGCGGGGCTGGCTCTGCTGTGCGGCGAAGGAGTAGGGATCGACGCAGGCGATGACGGTGCCGCCCCGGAGGAGGTATTGGTCGAGCTGGAATTCCGCTTCCGGAGTGATTCCTGCGGGATGGACTACGAGGATGACGGGGACCTTTTCAGGATCGAGAAACTCGGGAGCATCGCCCCATTCGTTCTGCTCGTAAATGCCGGGCAAGATGTCGGTGACGCCCATCCCGAGATCGGCGACATTGTAAGAACGCTTCAGATACTGGACGAAGATCCAGCCTTGGCGGGTTTGGCCACCCGTCGTGAGATCGAGTGGGGAAATGAGGCCGACGGTGGGCTTGTTCGCGGTCGAGACCTCGGCGATGGCGCTGATGAGATCGAACTCGAGTTGGGTCTCGTTGTCGGGGTTGAAGTAGGGAATGACCGTCTTTTTATCCCAGCTGGAGATGGAGGCACCGAAGAACAGGTTTTCGTTTTGTGAGATCGGAACTTGCTGGATTTGGTCGAGCGCAGCGGAGTCTTCCTGATCGGTATTTGGCTTTGGATCGACGAAGTTGATGCTGATGTTTCCGTCCTTTGAAAGTGCGGCGAATTCCTCGAGGAGGTTATCGATGCGTGGGATGTAGCGCTTGATGTCGGCGGGAGTCGACCGGAGATCACGGCTGACGTAGTAGTTGATCACGACGGGCTCGCTGAGCTCGCTAAGGATCGCTTTGGTGCCATCGGTGAGGGTGAAACGATCGTCCTCGGTGAGGTCGATGTTCTTATGCCCGAGGCTCGTCATACCGATGAGCTGGGTGAGGAAGAAGACGAAGCCAGCAAGGACGGCAGTGCCGAAGGCAGCGCGGATTGTCTTGCTGTTCGGGATCAGGCTCAACGGGACGAGGGCCCCGAGAAGGAGCCACCAAGTCATGGGCGCGAGGGCTTCGATGAAGAAGGACAGGATAAAGAGGAGTAGGGCCACGGCGGCGACTACCAGAAGAATAGGTTTCAGAGCTTTCATCGTCTAAAAAAGGGAAGGATTTTAAAATTAGTTGCGCTGGGATTTAAGGACAAGATTGGTGCCGATAAGGCACACCGTGATCAGGCCGAGGAAATAGAGCAGGCTGGTGAAGCGGATCAGTCCACGAGCAGCTTCCTGGAAGTGAGAGTAGACGCCGACGGAGGCGAGGAGATCGACGCTTTCCTTCGTCCAAGAACGTCGGAGTTCGTTGATGACAGGATCGATTCCGCAGATCACGAGGAGGAAGCAAATCGTCACCGAGACGATGAGAGCGACGACTTGGTCACGCGTGAAAGCGGAGACCAGTGAGGTAATCGCCAGGAAGGTGCAGCAGACTAGGAAGCTGCCAAGATAACCCGAGAAAATGGCCCAGTTATCAGGCGATCCGAGATAGTTCACCGTTCTCACGATGGGGAAGGTGAGCAAGAGTGCGATGAGCCAGACGACGGCAGCGGCGAGAAACTTGCCGAGGATCGCGCTGCGCATTGTGACTGGCAGAGTGCCGAGAAGCTCGATGGTGCCAGAGCGATGCTCGTCCGACCAAAGGCGCATGCTCACGGCGGGCGCGAGGATCATGAGGATGAGCGGGTGCCACCAGAAGAAGGAATTATTGAGACTGGCATCTTGGAAGTCCCAGAAGCGGCCGAAGGTGAAGGTCAGCCCGATCGAAAGAAGGCTGAAGATGACGATGATCGCGTAAGCGGTGGGCTGCGAGAAGTAGCTCGTCAGCTCACGTTTAAAAATGGTCCACGTTTTCATAAGAGTTAGGCGGCGGAGGTTTCAGAGGTGGTGACTTTGTGGAAGAGATCGTAGAGCGATCCGCCTCCTTGTGCGGTGAGTTCAGCGGGAGTGCCATCGGCGACGATGACGCCCTGGTCTACGATGACGGCACGGGTGCAGGCTTCGCTGACTTCTTCAAGGATGTGGGTCGAAAAGAGGACCGCTTTTTCCTTCCCGAGATTGCGGATGAGCTTGCGCACTTCCTGCTTCTGGTTCGGGTCGAGACCATCGGTGGGCTCGTCGAGGATCAGGACCTCGGGGTCGTGCAGAAGGGATTGCGCGAGGCAGGTGCGGTGGCGGTAGCCTTTTGAAAGGGTATCGATGGATTGGTGGGCGACGGATTCGAGGAAGCAGGTTTCGATTGCTTTTTCGACCGCTTCCTTTCGGCCCTTGCCGCCAAGACCACGCATCGAGGCGCAGAATTTGAGGAAGCCTTTCACCGTCATGTCATTGTAGAGAGGCGCAGACTCGGGAAGATAGCCGATCTTTTTCTTCGCCTCCATTGGCTTGCCAATCATGGACACGCCGCCGATCTCGATCGAACCGCTGGTGACAGGCAGGAAGCCGGTGACCATGCGCATGGTGGTGGACTTGCCAGCACCATTCGGCCCGAGGAATCCGAGGACCTCGCCCTTTTGGACCGAGAATGAGAGATTATCGACTGCGACCTTGTGGCCGAATCGCTTGGTGAGTGAATTGACTTCGATCATAACTCAGAGATGTTTTTGTATGCACGATGTAAGCGTCGTGCCCGCAAGAATTGTTCACGAATTTTAGTCGTGGGGCATTTTTTTCAAGCTGAAAATGATTGAGACTATCACAAGAGCCCGAAATACTTTCACTGCTTGTATCAGATCGTGAATTATGGTGGATCTTTACTTAACTAATTTTAAGGTCTCTCCGTTAAAGCATTTCTCGCATCACTCCTCCTTGTCGTCCCTTCATTCTCAGAAGAGGGCAAGCCGACTTCCGTTGATGAAGGACTGCGCCTCCAGATCTTCCTCGATCAGAAATGCTTCGGTCCAGGTTTCCTCGATGGCAAGCCAGGTAATTTTACGGAAGGAGCGGTCTATGCTTATAACCGTGCCCAAGGTCGCTCTCCGGGAGATTGGGAAGCGATCATGGCAGACGCGCGTAGCGAGGTCCCCACGCTTTATGCCATCGCGACCGTCCCCAGCTTCGCCTCGAAATACGTCAATCCGAAGCTCTCCACCAAGGTAGAGAAGCAGGCGAAGGAAAAGATGATGGGCTACCGCTCTTACATCGAGTTCATGGCCGAGCGCTATCACACCTCTGAGACCTTTCTGTCCAAACTTAATGGCCGCAAGAAGATCAATAGTCTCGGCCCCCGCTCCACGATCAAGGTGCCAAATATTGCGCCTTTCCAGATCGAAGATTTTGCTGCGGGCCGTTCGCACAAAGCTGATGATGTGCTTAGCGCTCGCACCGTCATCATCGATACCAGCATGAAACAGCTTTTTATCTACGACCCTGTGGCAGCGGTGAAAGTCGCTCCCGGAGTGGCGGTTGCTGTAGTCGATGAAGAAGAGGAAGACCCCATCGGGCAGCTCATCGCGATGTTTCCCACCACCCCTGGCCAGGAAAAATTCATCCACCGGGGGCACTGGGAAATCCGAAACTGTGTCGAGCTCCCCGAGTGGCGCTACGATAAGCAACTTCTTGAAAAAGGAGTGCGCAGTGACGAATACCTCCAGATCCCAGGTGGTCCGAATAATCCAATCGGTGTTCTCTGGGCAGGTCTCACCCGCGCTGGCATCGGCATTCATGGAACTTCAAGCCCTCGCACCATCGGTCGTGCTCAGAGTGCGGGCTGCTATCGTCTTGCGAATTGGGACGCGGCTCGCTTCCTCACCTTCGCTCGTCCGGGATCTAAGGTGATCGTGCACTAATGCTAACTTGGCAGGCTTCGCAAAAAAAATCCCCCTCTGCGCAAGACAGAGAAGGGTTTTGAAAAAATGAGCGGTCAAGGAGACTCGGAGCGAGAAGGCCTACTCCGCGACTCGGAAACGTTAGAAGATTCTAGAGCCAGTCGGAGCGATGGTGTCATCAGTCTCGGTCCCACTCGTCTCGCCATCTGCGATTACGGCATTGTCGGAAATCTCGAGCCAGCTTCCCTCTGTGAGATCGAGTGAGTATTCAAAGATGTAGTCTCCTGGGGCACCTGTCCAAGTGAGCTCGACACTCCCATCTGCATTGCGAGTGATTCCGGTGATCTCGAGTGAAGCGTCCAAGGGAGTGATCAGGCTGACGATCTCCTCCGCCGATAGGGCTCGGTTATAAATACGGATGTCATCCAGCTTTCCGGTGAGATTGCGGTTCCCGAAGGTGCGCCCCCCGCCGATGCGCATGCTGCCGGGAGTGGTCGTGTTGATCTCTGTGGTCCCGGTCACGGCGAAGGTATCGAGAACTCCGTCGATGTAGAAAAGGGCGTTGCCAACGGTCGTGCCGACTGTGGGGTCGATCACGACTACGCAGTGATGCCAGGTATCGTCCGCCATCTTAAGAGTTCCGTTGCTCCCTGAGCCGGCAACCTCGGTCCGCATCACTCCAGTCGAGTTATTGTTAAGCCGAATATCGAACCGATTTCCCGTGCCGCCGCCTCCCCATGAGATGAGAGTGGCATTGTTGTTCGTCTGAGTCGCTGATCCCTTGAACCAAAAAGCGACCGTGCGTGCTGCTGCACCTGCGATGCCATTGTAGCCTGTGACATTGACGTAGGTTGCCCCTCCATCAAAGACGAGTGAAGCCGTCGACCCTCCCGGAACCGGAGCAGGATCTGTGGTGTCAAAATTAGGGGTGCCTACAAAATCTCCTGCAAACGAGGGGCCACTTTCTGAGACCAAGATCGTTCCAGCAGTCTCACCCGCAGCTTCCCCCACCTTCCAGTGAGTGACCAAAGTGGGATCGGCCAAGACAATGACGGTGACGCTGACTTCCTCCGTGACCGTTCCCTGGGAATTTGTGGCAGATAAAGTGAAGGTCGTGTCTTCGTTGATCACCACGGTGGTGCTTCCCGAGACGATATCGACAGCACCCACGTCATTATCGATTTCTACCGTGATGCCATTCGTGACTTCCCATGAGAGAGTCAGTTCCCCTCCCACGGAAACCTTAGAGAAATTTGAGGTGAAGCTGTCTATCACTGCTGCTTCGTCTACCACGATTTGCACTTCTAAAGTTTCCATGCCGAGTGGTCCCTCTCCTGTGAGGGTGTAAGTTGTCGTCGCGGTAGGCGAAACAGTAAGGCTTCCAAGGCAGTCCGTCGTGTCTCCCAAGGCATCGATGGGTCCGGTGCCATCGTCAATCGTTAGCGATGTCAGTTCTGGAGAAACAGCCAAGTGAGTTCAGCGCTCTGACCTCCGTCGAGATAAGCCACCGAGGCTTCGAAATTTGCCAGCGTCACCGAATCAGTAAGGTAGCTCTTATAGTGCTCATTGACCCGTGAATCGGACACATCGCCGTCGCCATCTGGATCATCGAGTCTTGTTCCGTAGATCGCGATTTCATCGATCAAGCCAGAGAAAAACTGATTATCCTGAAGCTTGTTCGAACCAATCACCCAGTTGCCATCGGCAGGCTCGGGAGCGATTGTGCTGCTTCCTTGAACGATGCCATTGATGAAGAAGCGGAAAGTCGTCTCGGTCCCTCCTGCTACCGCACTTTGATCAAAGGTGAGGATGATGTGATCAAAGTTTCCCTCGGTAGCGAAGGCTTCTGCCGGAGTGGTCACGCCGCCGGAAAAACTGGTGATGGCCCGGTTGGCATTCACCACGAGATTACTCCGGCCGACTCCACCTGCGATCGTGCCTTGCTGATTGGAGATGGCTACTGCCCCCACATTCACTGCAGGCGAGTCTGTGCGCATAACTGCTTCGATGGTGAAATCACCCACCGAGGGATCCAGAAGAAGGGGCGTGAGAAAGGATCCATCGAGTTTGAAAAGAGCACCAAGACCCACTGCGCCTTGCACCCCGAGTTCGGTCGTGCCGAAGGGAGTGCTATAGTCGATGTCTAGACCATTGCCGCTGGAGTCAACAAGCGTGGTGGCGCCTGCCGCTTCCTCGAATCGGTAATAGGCGAGCGGACTGTCTGCCACCACGGCGGCGGGGAAGTCTGCGAATGCGCTTTGGATCAGGAGAAAAGCGGGAAGAAGTGAGAGTTTTTTCATGCTGCTAAAGATGTTTTTTTGTTCAAAGAGATCTTTACTGTGGCTGGTGTTTGAGATCTCCGCAAGTCACGAAATATTCTCACTTAACCTGTAAAGAATAGGTAGTTTTTGCTGTTGAAGTCCTGTCTTAGGGGTGTGATTTGAATGAAAATGAGTTGCTAGAGTCCCTTGGGAGGGAGAAATGATGAACTTAACAGAATCAAAAAAGCCGGACGCTCCTTAAGGAGGCGTCCGGCTTGTTTAGAATTTCGTATTTCTCGCGAGGCGAGGATTACATCATGCCGCCCATGCCGCCGTGGTCGTGACCGTGGTCACCGCCGCCTGCCGCTTCTGGCTCGGGGAGGTCGGTGATGAGACACTCGGTGGTGAGCATGAGACCGGAGATGGACGCGGCGTTCTGGAGTGCAGAACGAGTGACCTTGGTAGGATCTACTACACCAGACTCGATGAGGTCGCCGTATTCTCCGGTAGCGACGTTGTAGCCGTTGTTTCCGGATTCATTGCGAACCTTCTCGACGATGAGTGCTCCTTCGAGGCCTGCATTTGCTGCAAGCTGACGGAGGGGAGCTTCGATGGCGGAGGCGATGATGAGTGCACCTGTGGCTTCGTCTCCTTCGAGACCAAGCTCACCGATGCCAGCGTGGGCGCGGATGAGTGCGGTTCCACCTCCTGGGACGATGCCTTCTTCAACCGCTGCGCGGGTTGCGTGGAGGGCATCTTCAACACGGGCTTTCTTTTCCTTCATCTCAGTCTCGGTAGCAGCACCGACGTTGATGACGGCGACTCCACCAGCGAGCTTAGCGAGGCGCTCCTGGAGCTTCTCACGATCGTAGTCAGAGGAGGTGTCCTCGATTTGCTTACGGATCTGGTTCACGCGGCCAGAGATGGCCTCGGATCCACCGCCGCCTTCGACGATGGTGGTGTCCTCTTTCGTGATGGTGACGCGCTTGGCTTCGCCAAGGTCTTCGAGCTCGATGTTCTCAAGCTTGATGCCGAGGTCCTCGGTGATGCAGCGACCACCGGTGAGGATGGCGAGGTCTTCGAGCATGGCCTTACGACGATCTCCGAAGCCTGGTGCTTTTACAGCTGCGATGTTGAGGGTGCCGCGGAGCTTGTTCACCACGAGGGCGGCAAGTGCTTCACCTTCGACGTCTTCCGCAATGATGAGGAGAGGACGACCGGTCTTGGCGATCTTTTCGAGGACGGGAAGGAGGTCCTTAAGGTTGGAAACCTTCTTCTCGTTGATGAGGACGTAAGCGTTCTCAAGGTTGCAATCCATGGTGTCTGGATCGGTGACGAAGTAAGGAGAGAGGTAGCCTTTGTCGAACTGCATTCCTTCGACGACGTCGAGGGTTGTTTCGATTCCCTTAGCTTCTTCAACGGTGATGGTGCCGTCCTTGCCGACCTTGTCCATGGCTTCAGCAATGATGTTGCCGATTTCCTTGTCCCAGTTCGCCGAGACGGTAGCGACCTGTGCGATTTCCTTGGAGTCAGAGACTTCCTTAGAGATGACGGCGAGCTGAGCGGTGATCGCTTCGGCTGCCTTCAGGATGCCGCGCTGGAGGCTGATAGGGTTTGCCCCTGCGGTGACGTTGCGGAGGCCTTCTTTGTAGATGGCTTCAGCGAGGACGGTCGCAGTGGTGGTGCCGTCACCGGCGATGTCGGAGGTCTTAGAGGAGACTTCCTTGATGAGCTGAGCGCCCATGTTCTCGTAAGGACATTCGAGTTCGATTTCCTTAGCAACTGAGACACCGTCTTTGGTGACTGTTGGGGAGCCGAACTTTTTGTCGAGGATGACGTTACGCCCGGACGGTCCGAGAGTAGCTTTGACTGCGCGAGCGAGCTGGGTGACGCCGCGGAGGAGAGCTTGACGAGCTGCTTCGTCGAATTGGAGTTGTTTAGCCATATTAGTAGGTTTCTATTTTAGAGTTTTAAAGTTGAGGAACTAGTCTGTGAGGACACCGAGGATGTCAGACTGAGTGAGGATGAGGAGGTCTTCGCCGTCTACTTTGACATCGGTGCCGCCGTATTTGGAGATGAGGACTTTGTCGCCGACATTGACATCGAAGACGATGTCCTTGCCGTTGTCATCAGTGCCGCCGGTGCCGAGTGCGGTGACTTCAGCTTCCTGTGGTTTTTCTTGTGCAGAGTCAGGAAGGACGATTCCTCCTGCGCTGACTGCTTCTGCTTCGAGACGCTTCACGAGGACGCGGTTTCCGAGTGGTTTGATACTAGCCATATTATTTAGTGGTATTGTTTTTTGTTAGGTTGGTTGCGGCTCGGGGTTGCCGAGCCGCGTGATTGGGAGAATTACTTATCAGAGTCTTCTTTGACCTCTGCATCTACGACTTCTGCGTCGACGACCTTTCCTTTTGCTTGGCGAGGTTCGTCTGAATCTGCTTCGGCAGGCTCGACGTCTGGTGCGCCGCCGCCCATGTCGGGCATTTGCGCGCCAGCGGCTTGGGCTGCTTGGGCGAGTTCTGCGAGTGACTTTTCGAGGTCTTCGGTAGCGGACTTGATGAGGTCGAGGTCATCGGCCTTCATCGCGCCTTTGAGGGCGTCGAGCTTGCCGGTGAGCATGTCCTTGAGTTCCGCTGGTGCGTCCTCAGGGAGTTCACCGAGCTGCTTCTCGACTTGGTAGACGACGTTTTCGCCCTTGTTCTTGATGTCGACTGCTTCGGCGCGCTTCTTGTCTTCCTCAGCGTGAGCTTCGGCGTCGCGTTTGGCCTTTTCGATTTCGTCGTCGGAGAGTCCGCTGGAGCCTTCGATGGAGATCTTCTGCTCCTTGCCGGAGTTCTTATCTTTCGCGGAGACGTGGAGGATTCCGTTGGCGTCGATGTCGAAGGTGACCTCGATCTGAGGCATGCCGCGCTGTGCGGGCTCGATGCCGGAGAGCTGGAAGTTCCCAAGGAGCTTGTTGTCTGCGAAGAGCGGGCGCTCTCCCTGACAGATGCGGATGTCTACCGCTGGCTGGTTATCAGCAGCGGTGGAGAAGGTCTGGCTCTTCTTGACTGGAATGGTGGTGTTCCGGTCGATCATGGAGGTGGCACGGCTTCCCTCGGTCTCGATGGAGAGGGTGAGGGGAGTGACATCAAGAAGGAGGACGTCTTTGACATCTCCCTGAAGCACGCCGCCTTGGATCGCTGCGCCGATGGCGACAACCTCATCTGGGTTCACGCCCTGGTGAGGAGTCTTGCCGGCAAGCTCATGAGCGGTCTCGACGACCTTAGGCATGCGGGTCATTCCACCCACGAGAACGAGTTCGTCGATCTCTCCGGTGGAGATATCAGCTTCCTTGAGGCAGTCAGTGACGGGCTTCTTGGTGCGCTGGAAGAGGTGATCGGTCAGCTGCTCAAGCTTGCCACGGGTGAGGCTGAGCTGGATGTGCTTAGGACCGGTGGCGTCCGCAGTGATGAAGGGGAGGTTGAGGTCGTAATTCTGGGAGGAAGAGAGAGCGATCTTCGCCTTTTCTGCTTCTTCCTTAATGCGCTGGAGGGCGTCAGGCTGACCGGAGAGGTCGATGCCTTCAGTGGACTTAAAGTCAGCGACGATGTGGTCGATGAGCGCGTTGTCCCAGTCATCACCACCGAGCTGGGTGTCACCATCGGTTGCGAGGACTTCGAAGACGCCATCGGAAATCTCGAGGACGGAGATATCGAAGGTTCCACCACCGAGGTCATAAATGGCGACCTTTTGATCGGTCTTGGAGTCGAGTCCGTATGCGAGAGATGCTGCGGTGGGCTCGTTGATGATGCGGCGGACCTTGAGGCCGGCGATCTCGCCTGCAGCCTTAGTAGCGTTCCGCTGGGAGTCGTTGAAGTAAGCGGGGACCGTGATGACAGCTTCGGTGATGGTTTCACCGAGTTTTGCTTCGGCGTCGGACTTGAGCTTGCTGAGAATGATGGCGGCGATTTCCTGTGGGGAGAACACTTTCTTCTCGCCGTCGATCTCGACCTGAATGTGAGCGTCGCCGTTGTCGGCTGCTACGATTTCGTAGGGGACGCGCTTGTCGTCTGCCGTGAGCTCCGAGAACTTGCGCCCGATGAGGCGCTTCGCGGAGTAGACGGTGTTTTTCGCATTCGTGACTGCCTGACGCTTGGCCGCTTGGCCGACGAGGCGCTCGCCATTTTTTGCGAAAGCGACCACGGAGGGAGTGGTGCGTGCGCCTTCAGAGTTTTCAAGGACGGTTGGTTCGCCACCTTCCATCACTGACATGCAGGAGTTGGTGGTTCCGAGGTCGATTCCTAAGATTTTAGCCATAATAGTAGTCTTTCTTTAAATAAGTTTGGTTAAATAGATTTGCCCTTTTAATGGCAGGTGGCATGCCAGACTCTTCGAATCCTTAATCTACGGGAATCCCATCAAAATCACCTAAGGTGAGAGTGTCAATGTGACGCGCCTTTGAGGCGGTCGAGATGACGCACTAAGCCATATTGTCTCACTTGGTTCGTATCCCCCCCCCTTTAAACGTAATTAAATTGTCATGTTTTTTTATCGTGTTTCATGTTACGTGACTATTTTTTTGATCTAGAATCCGCTCGTCAGTTCAAAAAAATCAAACCGTTAAAAAAACTACTGCAATCCTACTAAGCCTCAGCTCATTGGCCATCGTTAGCTGCTCAAGCATCGCTATGAACAGTCTCAATAATGTCCAGCCGACTGCTGAAACCCAGAAAACCCTCACACCAGATTCCGTTCTCAGTGATCTGATGGCGGGGAACCAAAATTATGTGAACTCGAAGAGCGTGAAGCCCAATATCTCCCAGCGTCGTGCGATGGGAACGGAAGGGCAGTATCCCAAGGCCTATGTCCTCTCTTGCGTAGACTCAAGAGTGCCGGTGGAACAGGTCTTCAATCAGGGTATCGGTGATATCTTTGTTGGCCGAGTCGCTGGAAACATCGAGACGACTGAGCAGTTGGGTTCGATGGAGTTTGCGGCTGCAGTTGGTGGCGTGAAGGTGATCATGGTTCTTGGACACGAGGCCTGTGGTGCCGTCAAAGGGGCGTGTGACCATCTGAAAATGGGGAACCTGACTCCACTTTTGGATCAGATCCAGCCAGCGATCAGCAAGGTCAAGGGCCACTCCGGCGAGCGTAATTCTAAGAATGATGAGTTCGTCGCAGAGGTAGTCGAGAAGAACGCAGAGCTCACTGTCTCCGATATCCGGAAGCGCAGCAAGGTCCTCCGCGACCTCGAAAAAGAAGGGAAGCTCAAAATCTTTGGGGGTGTCTACTCGCTCCACACTAGAGCTGTGACTTTGCTTAAGTAAGGTTCACCTTATCAGAAAAAAATTGCGCCTGCTCTTGGCTGATCAGGGGGTGTGAGTCACCACCCCTAGCACATCGGATCAATACCGGATTGTGGATCACTCCAAGGGTAGGTGTTTTTTTGTCCAAAAATTTGAGCTCTTTTTGGCACTACCTCAAGTTCCATTTCTTGATTTCAGAAGGAAGGGAAACTTCTCAGTCATTACCCAGGAACCAAACATCCCCAGCCTCGCAAGCGAAGCTGGGGATGTTTGGCAACCCGTAGGGGAGTCGAACCCCTATTGCCAGAATGAAAATCTGGAGTCCTAACCATTAGACGAACGGGTCGTTGTCGTATTGGACGGGGGGGAGTTATAATCGCGGATCGAGATTGGCAAGAAGGTTTTTAGAAGTTTTTGCGAAATAAGCGGCTCCTCTTTACCTCAACCCTGATAGGGTCTACTCCTTAGACAACAAAACGATGCCTGATCTTTCTTCTCTGCCCGCCGTCGAAAAACTAGCGGCTGCCCTCTCTTCTGACGTTTCGCTGCCGCGTCCCTTGGTGAATCTCTTTGTTCGTCGAGAGATTCAAGTCTTTCGCGAAAAGCTCCTTGCCGATGAAGCCCACTCGCGAGAGGAGATCGAGGCGTCGATTAAGAAGGGTCTCCGCGACTTCGCGAACTCGCGCCTTCAGCCGGTTATCAATGCTACCGGCGTTCTGATTCACACAAATCTCGGCCGCTCGCCGCTTGGTCCTCGGGCGGCGGGTGCGCTGCAAAAGATTGCCACGGGTTACTCGAATCTGGAATTTGATCTGCCCTCGGGTGCTCGTGGGAAGCGAGCGGGTTATCTCGAAACGGCGCTCGCTTGTCTTTTAGAGACCCAAGCGGCGACGGCGGTGAACAACTGCGCGGCTGCCCTTGTCCTCACTCTTCGCACGCTGGTAGAGGAGGGTAAAAATGAAGTGATTGTTTCGCGATCGGAGCTGGTAGAGATCGGCGGCGGTTTTCGCATTCCTGAGATTCTCGAAACCTCCGGTGCAAAGTTGGTCGAAGTAGGTGCCACCAATAAGACTCACCTCTACGATTACGAAAACGCGATCACGCCTCAGACCGCGCTCATCCTAAAGGTTCATCGCTCGAACTTCTATATCGGCGGCTTTGTCGGTGAGCCTGAGATTCCTGAAATTGCGGAGCTTTGCAAAAAGCACGGCTTTCCCCTCGTGGAAGACCTAGGCTCGGGTGCGATGATGAACACGGACGACCTCGCGCCCATCGATCACGAACCGACCCCGCAAGAGTGTCTCAGACGTGGAATCGACCTCGTCATCTTCTCTGGCGATAAGCTTCTCGGTGGACCTCAGTCTGGCATCATTGGCGGACGTGCTGATCTTATCGCAGAGATTAAAAAGGAGCCCTTCTTCCGTGCCGTGCGCTGCGATAAGTTGATTCTCACCACGCTGCAGGAATCGATCGATCAGTATCTCGAGGTCAAAGCAGACCCCGCCTCTAGCGATGTCCCGGTCCTTACCTTCCTTGGCACAAGTACGACATCTCTCCGAGAACGTGCTAAAAAAATTGTGGACAGTCTTTCTTCAGATAACGTCACCTTTTCAGTAGAAGACTCCCTAGCCCGACCCGGTGGCGGCACGATGCCGCGTGCGGAGTTTCCCTCCATCGCGATCAAGCTCGTCCCGCAGAATCAATCCGTGCCCAAGCTTGCGAAACAGCTGCGCATTGGCTCGCCCGCGCTCGTGGGTTACACCACCGATGACGCACTCTTCCTTGATCTGCGGACCATCTTTCCTGCCGATGACGTGCTCATCAGTGAGGCTCTGACTCAAGTGCTGTGAGGGGATTCACAAGACTAGATCGCCTCATCTGGAAGTTCGCAGGGCTAGGAAAGCCGCGCATTCGCGCAAAAATTGAGGCTGGCGAGATCCGAGTCAACGGTGAGATCGCGATGAGCGGGGCGATGGAGATCGGGAACTTCGATCTCGTAGAAATGGGTGGTGAAATCGTGCAGAATCGCATTCCGCGCTACCTCATGCTCAACAAGCCGCCGGGCGTGGTAAGCGCCACCATCGATGCCGAGCACCCCACTGTCATCGATCTCATCAAAGAACCTTGGGCGGAGGAACTCCACCTCGCGGGGCGGCTCGATCGCTTCACCACGGGGCTCCTTATTTTGACGAATGACAGTCGCGTCTCCGAGTCCATCACCGAGCCCGAGCGTAAGGTCGGGAAGCGCTACCGCGTGGGCACTGATGCTCCGATCACTGCGGAAATGATCGCTCTTTTTAAAAAAGGAATGTGGTTTACCAAAGAAGAAGTCACTACCGCGCCCGCGCAAGTGGAGCTTCTTGATCCCCAGATCTGTCTTCTCACGATCTACGAGGGGAAGCATCATCAAGTGAAGCGCATGTTCGCCCACTTCGAGGTCAAAGTCGTCACGCTTCACCGAGAAGCGGTCGGTGAGCTGGCGATTGGTGATTTAGCGGAAGGCGAGTGGCGCTTTTTTGAGCCGGGAGAGATTTCTCCCTTCTGATCGAGGATCAACAGAATAACATCTAAGTCAGAATGGATTTAATCGAGCTACAGGAATGCCTTGATGAGGAGAGCGCCACGAGTCTGATAGAAGTTCTCGATCAGGCCGGAATTTCTCATCGGAGGTCGGTTGGGAGTCCTGCTTTTGATGTGAGCAATCTTGGTAGTTCTGGAGGCGCTCCTGTCGCCAAAATCATCATCAGTATTCCACGAGATGATTTTAAGAAAGCGCGAGCGGCGTTGGAGGAGGAAAGTCTCAAGAATGATCTCCCGGAGGATCATTACCTTCATCATTCAAGTGAAGAGGAACTTCTGGACATGATCTCCCATGAGCGAGAGTGGAGTGCCTTTGATATCGCTCATGCAAAGCACCTTCTCAGTGAGAAAGGGATTGAGTTACCTGATCCTAAAAAAGTTGCAGCTAAACGAATGGCTGCTTTGCAGAAAGGGAAACCTGTTTCTGGAAAACTTCGTTTTTTTGGATAGCTCTTTGCCCTGATAGGCGGCTTCTTGGGGATTCTTGGAACCTGCACCCTTATTGGAATAGGCATTGGTTGATCACTCGGCTATATGAAAGAAAAGACTCCCGAAGGAGATTTCTATACGTTTGACCCAGTAACTAGGGCCAGTGGAAAGCGGATGATGTTGATCGCGGTGCTCACTTGGGTAGGCTCATTGAAGTGGTCCCGTTATTGTAGCCAGTAAATTCTGGAGTTTGTAGCAGACAAATCTGATCAGGTGACGCTTTGATAGGACAGATGAAGCAAGTGCTAGGGATTTTAGTGGGACTCCTGATTGGAGTGGTAGGCGGTGTGATGTTTTCTAAGAGCATCGCGCCGGAGATGGGTTCTGCTGAGGACCGGCTGGAGCAATCTGAGAGGGAGCTCCGAAAAGCAGAGGGTGAGATCCGGGCGCTGGTGGCGAGCGGTGCGCGGAATGAGAAGCGCAAGGTGGGGGATGGTGTGCGCGATATGATGTGGCGGATTCGTAATGGCGAGGACGTGAGTCTGGACGACGTTCTCGTGACGATGAAGCCCTGGATGCGGGAAATGACGCCCCTTTTTGAGCGCATTCGGAAGGTGAATGAGGACGAGTGGGCGGACACGATGGCGGGCCGCTGGGGCAGTGACTACGATCTTTCGGATGCAGATCAAGACGTGCTCCGGGAGTGGTTTAAGCAAAGAAGCAGAGAGCGGGCAGGATTGTTTACCGATGTGGTGGAGAGCGACGAAAGCGGCTTTGTCGATTTCGTGCAGGCGACAGAATACGACTGGCGAGATGCCAACGGTGCGGAAAAGGTCATGGAGGGAATACTCGAGGGTGAGCAGTTGGAAAAATTTAAACTGGAGCGGCTGACCGAGCGTCATGAGAGCGTCGAAGGCGAAGCGCACCGGAACTTGACCCGATTGGATAACATCGTGGCACTTGATTCAGATCAGCATTTCAAGCTTTTCGGGGTGATGGCGCGTGGGTCGGAGGATTACCAGGAGGGGATGGAGTTCGATGGAATGGATTCGGGAATAGGTCAGCTGGATCGTGATGGGCGGAATGCTGCGATTGAGTCGGTGCTGCGTCCTGATCAGCTGGAGGTTTTAGAGACGCATCGGGCAGAGCGCGAAGCGGAAGCTCAGCGCGAGATGTCGAAGATTGGTCTGAGTCTTCCAAAGGACTGGGACTTGCTAGAGGGGGATCGTTTTTAGATGTCCGAGGGAGCAATCGAAATCAAAGACTTGCGGGTGGATTACGGCGACTTTGTCGCGGTGAAGGACATCTCCCTGAGCGTGCCTTACGGAGAAGTCTTCGGGCTTGTGGGGCCGAATGGCGCAGGGAAGACGAGCACTTTTCGCGTCTTGGCCACGCTCATGGAGCCTACTTATGGTGAGGTGAGTCTGGCGGGAATCGATATTTTAGAAAACACCGAGCGCGCTCGCGAAGTGATCGGCTACATGCCGGATCTGGCGCCAGTGCCATCGGATTTGAAGCTGTGGGAGTTTCTCGATTTTCATGCCGACACGCATCGGCTGGGGGATAAAAAACGACGTCGGGAGCGGGTCGATGAATGCCTCGATATCGTGAACCTCACTGCGAAGGAAAACTCATGGTGCAAAGAGCTTTCGCGCGGACAGACTCAGCGCCTGGTGCTGGCGAAGACGCTTCTTCATCGCCCGCGTGTCATGATTCTTGATGAGCCGGCGAGTGGGCTTGATCCACTATCGCGGCGAGAAATGAGGCACGCTTTACAAAGGCTTGCGCAAGGCGGGGCGACCGTCTTGGTAAGTTCTCACATCCTTACTGAGTTGGCTGAGATGTGCTCCTTGCTCTGCGTCATGAACGAGGGGAATCTTCTCGCATCAGGGACTGCTGAACACGTTCGCGAGCAGCTCGGACGGAAGGAGCGCACGGTGCGGGCGACTTTTGTGAAAGTGAATGACGAGATCAAAGAGTGGCTCAAGTGTGATGCACGAGTTTCGGGAATTCGAGAAGACGGGCCGGAACTCTCCTTCGATTTTGTGGGGAATGAGGATGATCAAGTAGCGCTCCTGAGTGGGCTTGCAGCAGGAGGATTTGGCCTCAAGTCCTTCGAGGAAGACGGCTCTTCCTTCGAAGATATTTTAGTGGAAGTGGCAGAAGGGAATCGTGAATCATGAGTGACGAAATTGAACGTGGAAAAGTGGTCCCTTTTTGGCAGATCTGGGCGAACCCGATCGTGCGTCGCTACGCGCGGAGCCGCCTGCGACCAGTGGGTGCCTTCTCCTCACTGCTCGTCTTCCTGATGATCGCGGGGTTCATTTTCTTTCTGGCGCGGCAGGCCTCGATGAGCCGGGGTGGGATGGAAATAGTCGATGCGGCTCGCACGCCGATTCTTCCGCTCCTCGTGCTTCAGGGAATCATTCTCTTCATGCTCGGCACGGGTCAAGTTGCCGGAGCAATGACGGCGGAAGCTGATGAAGGGGTGCTCGAGTATCAGCGCCTTGCCCCGATGACTCCGTTGGCAAAGGTGACCGGTTACCTCTTCGGCTTGCCGGTTAGGGAGTGGGTTATTTTTTGGGCGACGATGCCCTTTTCCATCTTCTCGATGTGGCAAGGACAGGTCCCACTGGGAATTGCGCTCCAGCTTTATCTCGTTTTTATCGGAGCGGGAATTCTTTACCACCTTACGGGACTTCTCGCGGGCACGGTGATGAAAAATCGGCGGTGGGCCTTTTTGGGGTCCATTGGTCTGATTTTCGTTCTCTACACGATCCTTCCGCAGATCGCGAAATTTGGTCTCGTCTATCTCAAGTATCTCACCATTCGTCCGGTGGTGGAGGAGTTCTTTCCGTTCCTGATTGAGCGGCGGGCTGGATCATTGGTGGAGACGCTTCAGGAACTCGCACCGACTGCGCGCTTCTTTGGAATGAATCTGCCACAATCAGCCTTCACTCTTTTGTCTCAAGGCGTCCTTATTTTGGTCATGATGACGATGCTCTGGCGTCGCTGGCGAAGAAACGAATCGCATCTTTTGGGAAAAGTGGGTGCCGTGGGATTCTTCGCTTGGGTGCAGGTCGCTCTTCTGGGGAATGCGCTCCCGTTGATCGAATCGGGGGAACTTTTTCCGTCGCGCGAGTTCGGCCGCCGCTTTGGCCGCTTCACTGGGACAAATGAATACAATTGGCAGCCCGAGGAGTGGGAGATTTTTATGATGATCGGGGCCTTTGGGCTCGTGAGTCTCATGCTGATCTGGGCGATGAGTTTTCTCATCATTCCTGATGAAGAAGGGCAGGTCCGTGGCTGGAGGCGTGCTCGGAAGTTAGGTCGTGATGAACTCTCACCCCTTTCTGATCCGGCGACGGCGACGCCTTGGGTGCTGGCGATGGTTGCGATTGGCTCGGTGGGCTGGTTTATCTTCGCTCGGGATTTGGTGAACTCACGCTGGTTCCCTGAGTTCGTGCTCTCTCCTTCCACTCCGATCGCCCTCACCATGGTCCTTTTTACTGGAGGAATTCTGGTGCAGGCGATTCTCGAGACGAAGGGACGAAAATTCACCGCTCTCTTTATCCTCCTTGGTGGAGTCCTCCCTCTCATGCTGGGAATGATTGTCGGAATGAAGGACGAGCTTCTTCCCGCGTCGGTGTGGCTGATCGGGGTGAGTCCTGCGAGTTGGGCGATGTATGCCTCGCAGGTGGCGGTGCCAATCGACGACATGCCACGTGATGTCGTGCGTGGGATTCCGCTGGCCTTTTGGTTTTGGCAGGGGCTTGCGCTCTTGCTCTGCTTTTGGATGCTTAATCTTCTCCGCGTGACTCGTACGACGATCGCAGATAAAACGAAGTAGCTTATCATGATCCGCCGCGCCTTTTTACTCTTCAGCCTCTTCGCAACATTCAACTCGAATGGGGAGGAGATGACGGTCCGGGAGCTTTTTAGCCGTGGAGTTGAGCGCTTTTTTGAGGGGAAGACGAAGGAGGCCGTGTCTGATTGGGATCAGGAAATTAAGCTCGCTCCGGCACGTGGACCGCATCATTGGCAGCGTGGCTTAGCGCTTTATTATCTCGGTGACTACGCGAAGGGCGTGGCGCAATTCGAGAGCCACCAAAAGGTGAATGGGCACGATGTCGAGAATGCCGCTTGGCATTTTATTTGTGCCGTCAGGCAGAAGGGGAGCTCGGTCGAGATAGCTCGGAAGAAGTTCATCCCGATTAAGGGAGACCGCCGCGTCCCGATGGCGGAGATCCACGCGCTTTATGGCGGAAAAGGAACTGCGGAAGCGGTTCTTGAGGCGGCGAAGAAGAACGCGGAGGGGATGGAGCTCCGGAACCAGCTTTGCTATGCTCATCTGTATCTAGGGCTTTATTATGAGGCGCTTGAGAAGCCGGAAAAATCAAAGGGGCACATGAAGAAGGCGGCAGTTGATTTCAAGATGGATCACTACATGGGGAAGGTGGCGCAGCTGCATTTTAAGCTGCGGGGTGGGAAGTAGAGCTTCACTTTTAATGGAGCAAAAATTCAGCGCCAAGATCGCTAGGCGAGGAGTTCGGGGATGATTTGGCCTCCGAATTGGGAGAGCTGTTTGTGCCGGCCGGCGTGGTAGTAGGTGAGCTTGTTGTCATCGAGGCCGAGGAGGTGAAGGAGGGTGCAGTGGACGTCGCGGATGTGGTGGACGCAGTCGACTGCTTCGTGGCCGATGTCATCGGTAGCGCCGATGGTGTGGCCTGCTTTGGTGCCGCCGCCCGCGAACCACATCGTCATGGCATTGGGGTTATGATCGCGACCGTAGCTGGTGCCTCCGCGATTGCCATTATCTGGGGTGCGGCCGAATTCTCCGGCCCAGACGACGAGGGTGTCATCGAGCATGCCGCGCTCTTTGAGGTCTTGGAGAAGGGCGGCGATGGGTTTGTCGACGGAGCGAATGAGGGAGCCGTGGGCGCGCTGGATGTAGTCGTGGCTGTCCCAGTTTCCGGCGTAGGCTTGGACGAAGCGGACTCCTTTTTCGACGAGGCGGCGGGCGAGGAGGCATTTGCGTCCGAAGGCGTCGGTGTCTGAGTCTCCGATGCCGTAGGAGTCGAGAGTGGTTTGGTTTTCGCCTTTGAGGTCGATGAGCTCGGGGACCTCAGTTTGCATGCGGTAGGCGAGCTCGTAGGAGGCCATGCGGGCGGAAAGATCAGAGCGGTCGGGGCGGGTTGTGAGGTGACCTTTGTTGAGCTTGGCGAGGAGGTCGAGGTTTGCGCGCTGGCGCTCGGCGCTCATACCGACGGGGCGGTGGAGATCTAGAATAGGGCTGCCGGCGGGGCGAAGAGGGGTGCCTTGGAAGTCGGCGGGGAGAAAGCCGTTTGACCAATTTCGAGCGCCGCCTTGGGGGTAGGCGGTGCGGGGGAGGACGACGAAGCCGGGGAGGTTTTCGTTTTCGGTGCCGAGTCCGTAGGTGACCCATGAGCCGATGCCGGGATCCCCGCCGAAGCGGTTTCCGGTGTTGAGTTGGTAGCAGGCGGTGGGGTGGTTGACGGAGTCGACTTGGGCGCCGCGGTAGAAGCAGATGTCATCGACGACTTCCTTGAGGTGGTGCCACTCGGTGGAAATGTCTGCGCCGCTTTTTCCGGCTTTGATAAAATCGAAGGGGCTTTGGACGAAGTAGCGCTCGCCGGAGGACATCGCGCTTTGCATGTCGCCGCTTCTTTTGAAACGCTGGAGGTGACGTTTGGCGAGTTCGGGCTTGGGGTCGAAGGTGTCGATGTGGGAAGGACCTCCTTCCATCATCAAGAAGATGCATCTCTTCGCCTTGGCGGGGTGGTGGACAATTTTGGTGTCGCCTTGAAGGAGGGAGGAAAAGGCGACTGAGCCGAGTCCGGCACCGAGGCCATAGAGGGCTTCGCGGCGGGTGGGGTTTGCGTGGAGGTGCGAGGCCATGGGATTAGTCGAGGTTTGAGAACTCGTTGAGATTGAAGAGGACGAGGCAGAGATGGGAGAGGCCTCGGGTGCGGGGGCTGGCTTGGGACGGTTGAAGATCGGGCTGGTAGATTTCGAAGGCGGGGAGGTGTTCTTCGAAGGTGTAGAACTCGCCGGTTTTCTCGGCGCGGATGGTGCGCTCGATTTTGGTGGGGAAAGTTTTGGGCTTGGGTGTTTTTTTCGATTCTTCGGCGGTGGCTTTTTTCCACTCGGCGAGGCAGGTGGTGCGCTCGGAGTCGGTGGGTGGACGACTGAGGGCGAGCAGGAAGGCGCGGTCGATGATTTGTGGGTCGGTGCCTTTTATCGAGGTGAGTCGGTGAGCAAAGGCGAGGGCGCGGTCTTGCATTTCCTCGGCGTTGAGCAAGGTAAGGGCTTGGGGTGCGATGATGGAGGTTTCGCGCAGTTCGCAGGAGTTATCCGAGCCGGGTTGGTTGAAGGATTCGAAGAAGGGGTCGCGGAGGCCGCGGAGCTTTTCGGCGTAGATGCTGCGGCGATTGCGCTGTGCGGGGAGAGGGTCGGGCTCGTAGACGGAGGCGGTGCCGCCCATGATTTGGAGGGGCTGAGTGGCGACTTCCCAGTTGATGTCGGTCTTGGCGGGGAGGCCTCCGAGGGTGGGGTTGAGTTCGCCGCTGGCGACGAGCATGGCATCGCGGATTTCCTCGGCGGTGAGGCGGCGGGGGAGGAAGGTGGTGTAGAGTTTATTGCCGAGGTCGGCGAGTGTGACGGAGTCTGGGTCAGGGTGGCGGGTGCTGCGCTGGTAGGCTTGGGAGGAGATGATGAGGGTGTTGAGTTTTTTGATGGACCAGCCGTTTCGGATGAACCAGTGGGCGAGATGATCTAGGAGTTCGGGATGGGTGGGCGGGGTGCCGGTGCCGCCGAAGTTATTGGGGTTTCTAGCGAGGCCTTTTCCAAAGTGCCAGGACCAGACGCGGTTGACGATGACGCGGGCGGTGAGGGGATTTTTTTCATCAGCGATCCAGTGGGCGAGGGCGAGGCGACGTTTTCCTTTTCCGGTGGGAAACTCGGAGGTGGGCATTTGGCCGAGGGATTCGGCGGCGCTGATGGCTCCGGGGACGACGGGGTCGCCGACGGAGTAGACGCTGCCGCTGGTGAGGATGGCGTCTTTTTCAAGGGTGCCTTTTTGCCAGGCGTTGGCGGGTTTTGGAAGGTGGCCGCTGACATTGTTTCGCTGAATTGTTTTGCCGGTGTAGACGCCGTGGGCCCGGGGCTTGGTGCGGTCTGACTCGATGGAGTGGCGGGTGATGTTTTTGCGCATACGGGCGGTTGATGCTTCGTCGCCGGGGGCGAGGCCGTTATCGCCGACTTTGGCCTCGGCGGTCTCTTGTTTTTTGCGAAGCTTCATTTGTTTCTGAAGTTCGGATTGTTGTTTTTTGTAGGAGTCGATTTTTGCGGTGACGAGTTGGTGGGATTCGGTGAAATTTTGGCGGTTTTCTTTTTCAAGAAAGGGGACGTCGAGATCCGCAAACTGGGTCGAGGAGAAGACGGCCATCATGGCGTAGTAGTCTCGGGTGGGGATGGGGTCGAATTTGTGGTCGTGGCATTTTGCGCACTGGAGGGGGTGGGCGAGGAAGGTTTGGCCGACAGAGTCGACGACGTCATCGAGCCAGAATTGGCGGGTTTCCTTGAAGACCGACATGGCGGTTTGTTCCCAAGGACCCATGCGAAGGAAGCCAGTGGCGATGAGTGATTCTGGGTCGGTGGGGGAGATTTCGTCGCCAGCGAGTTGCTCGCGGATGAAATCAGGAAAGGGTTTGCCGTGATTGAAGCTGCGGATGACGTAGTCGCGGTAGCGCCAGGCATGTGGACGAGCGTAGTCGTTTGCGAAGCCGGCTGAGTCGGCGTAGCGGGTGACGTCGAGCCAATGGCGCCCGAAGTGCTCGCCGTAGTGCGAGGAGGCAATGAGTTGATCGGCGAGGGAGGTGACGGCGGTTTGGGGGTCGGCGTTGAAAGAGGTCTCGAATTTTGCGGCAGCGGCGGGTGAGGGGGGGAGTCCGGTGAGGGTGAAGTGGAGGCGACGGGCGAGCTCGCGGGCGGTTGCGCGCGGGGCGGGAAAGAGGGCTGCGTCGGCGATTTTGTTGTTGATGAAAAAATCGATAGGATGTTGATCGGCGGGGACTTTGGTGGTTTTGAGAGGGCGGTAGGACCAGAGCTTTTCGGGTTCGTAACGACGGTTTTGCCAGGAGTCGTCAAGTGCTTTGGAGGTGGTGACTTTTTCTCCCTCGGCATATTGCTCGCGGATGAGATTGGCCCTTTTTTCATCGGGCCAGGGGGCTCCGGCATTGATCCAGTCTCGGATGTGCCACTGCTCTTCTTCGGGGAGCTTATCGGCTTCCTTGGGAGGCATCTCGTAGTCCTCGATGGTGCGCGTGGTGAGGCGATAGAGGTAGCTTTTCGCGGCGTCGCTAGGGATGAGGACTTCGTTGGCGAATTCGTCTCCGCCTTTGAGGGTGGATTCGCGGGAGCGCATGTCGAATCCGCCTTTTTGTTTGTCCTCGCCGTGACAGGCGGCGCAGCGCTCGGCAAAGAGTGGCTGGACGTGGAGAGCGAAGAGTTTTTCTCCAGCGGTGGGTTCGATAGCGGTAAGGGAGGTGGTCGCGAGGAGACCGATGAGGAAGGAATGGACAGTGGATCTCATGCGACTAAATTGTTACGTGAGGGAAGGGGGAAAGCTTTCCGAAATAGGGGACAAGGGTGGCGGGTAAACCATTTGGTTTGGGCATGGACCCTGAGGGATTCGAACCCTCGATACGCAAAGCGTGGTTTGATGAAGTTTGATGAAGTGTTTAATCTACTATTAATCAGTGTTTTTCACATTTAGGGACTTGCTCAGATTTCACAGGCGGTGTGTCACCCTCCGTTCTCCGGCATCCGATCCGGTCCAAATGCGCCTTCAAAGCCCTCCCGCCAAAAGCAAATTCCTAGCAGCAAGGAGATGTGACTGCGGAAGTGATGGTCGGCATTATTGCTCTTGAGCATCCGAATCTCATCTCGCACTGGAAAGTGGGCGAAGCGGCAGGAGAGACCGATGGCAATGAATTGATTTCAGAAGCTGGCCCCGGCTTCGTGGGGACTTTTGTCGGACTTCCGACTTTTGATGCGACCGACCCGGCTCCAGTGCCAGGAGGATCGACTGCTTCACTCGTCTTCGACGGCGCTGGAAGTTGGGTGGATGTTTTAGGGTTTAATGGAGTCGGGGGAAGCAATGCCCGGACCGTAGCATTTTGGTTCAAAGGACCAGCGAGCCAGACCATGAACAATGCCACCTTAGTCTCCTGGGGAACCGGAGCGACTGGGCAGCGGTTCGATACCCGAGTGAATGCCAACTCCAGCGGAATCATTCGCACCGAAGTGGCCGGATCGGGAAGCAATGGCAGTGCGATCATTGCCGATGATACCTGGCATCACTGTGCGGTAGTCTTTGACCCCACGGTAGGGACAACGATTGGGACGGTGAAATTCTACATCGATGGCGTGCTCGATACGCTTTCAGTCACTGGCGGAACCGAGGTGAATACCAGCCTTGCAAACCCGGTGAGAATTGGAGCCTCGCGCGCGATCGCCAATCGCTCTCTGACAGGGAAATTGGATGACATTCGCATCTACAACGCAGCTTTGGATGAGGACGAAATCGTTGCCCTGTTTGAAGTGCAAGGTCCTGAAATCATCGCGGTGACCGAGGTTGAGGTTCTCGGCGATGGGAGCGTGCAGCTCACCTGGAGTGCTTCTCCGGGAGAATATGCTCTCCAGTATTCCTTCGATCTTACGGAGGGAAACTGGATCGAACTCAGCGATAGCGAATTGATCGAAGCCGGCGAAACCGAAGGATCATCGGTTGATTCTTCCATCGCTCCAAACGTCGGTAACACGAAAGTCTTCTACCGTTTCATGAAGCTAGATTAGGAAACACACTCGAAATGTGATAAACCCTGTCACGATGTGGTGGCGGGGTTTTTGGGGTTTGGGACGCGGTGCCGAATCTGCAGTTCAGCACTTTATAGCTTACGGGGTCATACCTGTGGCAACCCCTAATCTCATTGGCCCGAAATCTCATTGATCCTGAAAAACACTCTCTCTTCTTCCGGGCGCGGAATGGCGACGAGCTCGCTACTGCCATTTGCAGTGAACTGATGGATGGAAGACCAATTCTGTAAATCATAGCTCGACTTGATTTCATAAGCGTTGTCTTCGGTCAGCCCCTGCGCATTAAAAAGGAGATCACCCGGGGAAGATAAAAGCTCTAAAAGCAGGCCGCCGGACGGCTGATTTGAGCGAACGCTTACCGTGAGACCATTCCACAGGGCGCCTTCTCCCCCAAAAGACTGGGCGTGGACCGCGTTGACCACAGCGACAGCGGCTACACCCAAATCTCCAGTCGTCAAGGGAGGGGCAGTTCCGTCAAAGATGATGGATTGTAAAGTGGTAGCATTTTGAAATACGTTGTTGCCAAAATACATCACGCTTTCGGGTATGGTGATGCTACGAAGGCTGCTGCATCCAGCAAATGCCTGGCCGTAGACGAAGGTCACACCCTCCGGAATCGCAACGCGGGTAAGATGAATTGATCCATAAAATGCGCCGGGCATGATCGTTGTGACTCCCGTTGGGATCGTCGCGACCGAGAGTCCACTGGCAAATCCAATTGCCTGAGTGCCCTCATCTTGCAGCAAGACTCCATTGATGCTTTGGTAATTACTATTGTCCGCATGAACCGTTAAATGCGTGAGGCTAAGGCAGCCATGAATCAGACCCGATCCAAGGGTCTCGACACTTTCGGGGATCTCTAAGCTCACAAGATTTAGGCAATTTCGAAAAGCACCAGACGCAATTTCTGTCACTCCCTCTGGAATTGAGAGAGCTTCAAGATCGCTACAATCTGAAAATGCCTCCGTTCCAATCGTAGTAACCCCTTCCGGGATATCGATGCTGGTGAGGGCCGCACAGTCTTGAAACGCCCGATTTGCTATTTCAGTGACAGGCTTGAGAAAGATCATATCTGGAATCTCCAGCTCCCCTTCAACCTCTTCCCAATAATCGGTGATTGTGATGGAGGAGGGATACTCCAGATATTGGTAATAAATACTCTTCTCATTCCCCGACTCTACCGGCAGTCCATTCCAAATCGCGCCGTATCCCCCAAAGGAGTCTTTGTGATCCTCGCTCACAACGATTCTCGTCGGTAGCTCTATTCCGGCGGTTCCTGCGGAAATGACCGGGGCAGGCCCACCGAAATAAAGACCTCTCAAGTTCAGACATCCGGCGAAGGTATCTGAGCCAAGTGAAAACGTCTGGTTTGAAAACTCAACTCCTAAGAGGTGAGTGCAATTTAAAAAGGCTTGGTCACCGATAGTTGTCACATTTTCAGGAATGGAAAGGGTCACCAAGCGAGCGCACATCCCGAAGGCATTGTTTCCCACGGCGACAACACTCACGGGGATGATGACACGCGTTAAGTTTGTGCACCGGTAGAAAGCAGATGGTCCGATTTCTGTGACCCCCTTTGGAATGGTCACCCCTGCTAGGCTCGTGCATTCCCAAAATAGACCAGAGGGAACCTCGGTGATATTCGCTGGTAGGGTGACGGTAATCAGATTTACGCAAGACCGAAACAAGCCGCTCCCAAGATTGGTGACACTGTCGGGAATGATTACCTCAGTGAGATGACGACATCCCTGGAATGCCCGCGTTTCAATTTGGGCGACACTTTCTGGAATCAATACCTTGGTCAGGGCAAGACAATCTCTAAATGCATCCGGTCCGATTTTCGTGACAGGCATTCCAAACATGGTCGCAGGGATCGTCAGAACTCCCCCGGCATCTTCTGGATAGTCGGTAATAGTAATCGATGATCCATCGTCCTCATAGGTAAAGAGAATCTCTGCGACGGTAAGACCATTCCAGTGCATCCCGTTTCCTCCAAACGATTGCACATGTGAGGGCGTGACATATGCGCTTGCTTTGACTCCTGTAAATGGGCCCACTCCTACCGCCGGGGCAGAACCTTCAAAATAAACACTCACGATGTTATCGCACCCGGCAAAGGCATTTTCACCAATCGACACGAGGCTACTTGGTAAGCTGAGATTGCTCAGGCCGATACAGTCAAGGAACGCGGCATCAGCGATTTCGGTAAGTGTATCCGGAAGATTGATTTTGGTGAGGCCAGCGACCCCTTCAAATGCCAAAATACCGATTTTTTCCACCGAGATCCCCTTAATTTGACTGGGAATGACTAATTCACCTTGGGCTCCGGGGTCACAATCGGTAATCCTGATGGAGTTGCCGATGATCTCGTAATCGAGGTCATCGACAGATGCGGCAAAACAAGTGGCTTGCCCGCAAAGGATGAGAGCTAGAAAACTGATATACGAGAGGTCGATTTTTAAACTCATGGATTTTCGTAATAAGTTCGCAATGGTTGAATTTTCATCGACCTCTGTCAGGCGAATTCTTCGCTCAAAATCAGATCAGGCCAAGGTTTTGTAACTCTCTTACCTGTTACCGAGGCTGACTACAAATGGACTGGAAGAGGTGCTAGTCAGGAGGATGGAATGAGCTGGTTCAGTAATCAGCTTACTTACTCAGCTGATTGACAGCCCCACGCAGTTGGCGAGTTCGTCGATAGATTGGCCCCGAATATTGATCCTCAGAAGCTCGGCATGCTCAAAGGAAGATGACCCGCTACACCGCGATTTGGTAAAGCTTCCAAGCCCAAGTCGTGTCTGAAAGGTTTGCGATGCGGAGGGAGTGATTTCGCGAGGCCTTGAGCAAGGCAGAGAATTCGGTTCATCAATTGAGGTGCTCGGATCTGGAAGGATTGATTTCGGTTCCCTCAATCTATGCAGGTTTGGAGCAACGCTCATGACGGTTATTATTTCAAATGAAATGATGGCGTTGACCTCCCGCTGGTCGGTCTGTGCTAAAGTGAAGCCTCTGGCTTTTTGGATTGATAGATGAGCTCACTTTGTTCGCTGATCGCTGCGCTCGAACATGATCGCTGGGGTTCCCATTGTTTTCATTTCCTCTGGAAACGCCAGAACCACAGATCAGCGGGGTGGGAGGGAGAGAAGTGGTAGAGGGTGCGCGCGACGGTGAGGAGAAGCAAGGCAGGTGCGCCAGGAACATCGAAAGAGCGCAGAGTGTTCACGCTGGAAGAGCTGAAGATTATTCGCGAGGCATCCTCGCCGGAATGGGAAAGCATGCTCTTATTTGGCCTTTATACGGGTCAACGTTTAGGGGATCTGGCAATGCTCCGATGGAGTAATATCGATCTCCAGAGAGAAGAGCTTCGGATCGAAACAAGAAAGACTGGACGCCGCCAAGTGATCCCACTGGCTGCTCCACTTCTGGAGTATTTGTTAAACACCGCAATCACCTCGGACGAGCCGGATGCCTTTATTCATCCTAATTTAGCTCCCGCCTATGAGAAGAGTTCAGCCACGGTTTCTAACCAGTTTACTTCTCTCTTGGCTAATTGCGGCCTTCGCCAATCGGCAAAGCACCAATCAAAAGGTAAGGGAAGGGGAGTGAGGCGCGAGGCGAGCACCTTAAGCTTCCACAGTCTGCGAGCAACAGCGGTCACCATGCTCCATGAGGCGGGGATTCCCGCAGCTACCGTCGAGGAGTGGGTCGGACACGACAGCGCAGAGGTTCACCGAGCTTACGTTAAGATTGGAAGGGGCTCCCTCAAGAAAGCCTCAAGCGCTCTCCCGGAGATTTAAGAAGCAACGACCCCACCGGGGGGAACACGCGGCGGACGCTCTATATAATACGGTGAGAGATTTTTTGGCCCTAATATGGGCACGACCTAGATTGGTTTGTTATTCGGTTCTACAGGGATGAGTGCTCGTGATTTCAATCGATAGCCTGAGAACAGACACGCAGTTCAGAGTGCTATGAAAGCTAAAGGGGCGGCTCAGACATATACCGAAAACCATACTCCTTTCCTTGTTCCAATTGACCCGCCCCCCTTTCACCCCCTCTGCTCCGGTCCAAAGGCGGCTTCAACGCCCTCGCGCCAAAAGCAAATTCCTAGCAGTCGCTTTTTATGTTGCTATAAAACAGAGTCACGGCATTATTGCCGCTATGTTTGGCAGCAGCATATACGAATTCTTGTTCATCTTAGCTTTGGTTTTAGTTGCGATCGACTTCTTCATAGCATCGGATGTTTTGAGTTTAGTGGCGTATTTGCTGTTTTCGTATCTTGTAGTTCATTTTGCCGATTTGCCACTAATGTATGGAGTGCTTTTGGGTATCGGTGCCTGGTTCGTAATAGTATTTTTACATTACACGGTATTTAAAAAGGTTATTGCTCAATTTTGTAATCGAGTGGTGGCCCCTAGTGTGATTGAGGATGACCCTCTCGCGCGATATGTCGGCAAAAAAACTGCAGTGGTGGATGTGGACGGAAGAAAGATGCTCCGCATGGAGGGGGATCTCTTATCTTTCAAAAGCAGCGAAAATTTTAATGATGGTGATGAAGTAAAAGTTACTTCTTTTAAAGAAGGTATCATCGAAGTTGTTAAACAATGATCTAATCAAAACAATACATATAGTATATGAGCCTAATATACACCATCCCCCAGAATCACGCTGTAATCATTGAACGATTTGGCAAATTTTCACGAATTCAAACAGCAGGTATAAATTTCAGGATTCCGCTTCTCGAAAAGATACGCATGCTGAATGTCGCAGGTTCTGATTGGCTTGATTTTGCCAACAAGGAGAGCTTCAAAATAGAGCTTTCTGAACAGACACTCGACACCACAGCTAAGCAATACATCACCAAAGACAACGCTAATGTTAGCACTAATGCGGTGATTGCATTCCGAATTGTGGACGCTAGGAAAGCTGTTTACGAGGTTGATGACCTTCCACAGGCCGTGATTAACGGTGCGCTGAATGCTCTGCGGTCAATAATTGGCGGTTTGGAATTAGATGATGCGATTTCAAAGCGACAACAGATTAATGATCTTATTGCGTCTCAACTCGCTGAATTGGGTTCCAAATGGGGGGTGCAATTCATGAGGGTGGAGGTTCAGGAGATAATTACTGATGATAAAACATCTGCCGCGATGCTGCAACAACTTGAGTCCGAGCGCAGTCGACGCGCGGAGATTGCACAAGCTAAGGGAAGGGCTGAAGCTGAGGTTACTATTGCGCGGGCAGAGGCAGAGGCAGCGAAGATAAGAGCTGAAGGACAAGCCGCCGCTATTGAAACGATGGCAAAGGCTGATGCTCTGTATGCGAGGAGCCTTTACGAGGTAATGGGCGAAAAAGGTTCAGATATGCTGTTAGCACAAAAATATATAAGTGGTTTTGAGGTTATTTCACGCAACCCTGCCGAAAAGGTTTACCTGCCAAATAGCTTTAAAGGTATTTTGTCTATAGGTGATGAGGGTTAGGGAGCCCATAATCAGAATAAAATGATTACGATACGCTCTGATAAAGCGGCGAAGCCAGCCGTGACTTTTCAGCATCGAAGGATTAGAATTGGTAGTGATTCTCGGAATGATCTAGTCATCGATGATTTCTCGGTGGAAAAATTTCATGCCCAGATAGTCCAAGGTGGAGACGGTATAAAAATCCTCTCTCCGTGCGGGGCAAAGGTCGAGGTTGATGGGCAGGCAGTCATCGCAGGATTTTTGAATCTTCCCTGTGAAGTGGTTGTAGGCAAGGTTCGGCTAGAGCTGAGTCAGGAAAGTGGTAATCCTGCAACCAGTGCAGTGGATGTTGCTGAACCTGCGTCTGAAGTCACCCCGTTGCCCCCTGCTTTACCAAGCTCGGGGGGGGCTTCGCCTGAAAACGCGGCCGTTAAACCGCCCGTGCAACAACAGACTTCAACCGCCAGCGGAACGGCAACAAAACAATCCAGCGGAGGCAAAAAGTTCCTAGTGGGGCTGGTTGTTATCCTGGTTATCCTGGCTGGTGTCATATCTATCAGGAACAAAGATAATGCAGTTGAACCACGCAACACCGACAAGGACTCCATAGATGGCGAACAGATGGCTGAACATGAAAAAGTTTTTATGCGCTATTCGAAGAAGCAGGAGGCGACTAGTGAGTATGTAGAGCCAGATACTAAGGGACATGAAGACGACAATAACAATACATCGGGGAAGGCGCCTGTGCGAGAGCATCAAACAACAGCAACTGCTAGGAAAATTCCGAATGACGAGCTTCGTAAAATTAGCGGCTATAAGCCTTGGAGTGAAGAAGTCGTCGAGATCGCCTCTAAGATTCCCGTGCAAGACGGTGGTCGTGTGAAGCCTTTTTCAACATACGCTCCCTTCCTGCTCCTGAGTCTTCATGGTACGGTTTCGATCAAAATCGAATCCGGTGGCGATACCCTCACCATTAAGTCCACCGAGTGGCTTCTCGACTGCCTCTTCCGCCCGGAACTTGCCAATCAGCTCCCCATTTTCCGACTCGATAATGCGGACGTGGTGACCAACTTCGGCCTCGAGGTCGACAAGCGCCGCACCCGAA
>JBDMZE010000029.1:0-110031 GCA_039769075.1 Akkermansiaceae bacterium
CAGGCATTCGCGACCGAGAGGAAGATCCACAGAATGAGCGCCATGAGCGGAGCTCCGATGAGTGCGGTGATCACCAGCCCTTTGATCTGATCGGTCACGAAGGTGGCAGGCGTGGTCTTGTTGAACCCAAATTTCTCCTCCAGAACGAAAGTGCTGTAGATGTCGAAAGGGAGGCTGATTAACATGCTCCCAAGATACATCCCGCCGATGAAAAGGAGGCCGGTCACGATTGGTCCATAGCCCAACTCACGCATGAGCCCATCGAGCCAGCCAAAGCCACCCATGAACCAGAAGACGAGGAAGAGTGTCAGGCTACTAATTGAGGAAATGATTCCAAATTTGGCCTGCGCGCGCTCGTAATCCTGAGCCTTGGCATATTTTGCGTCATCCCAGACTCCCCGAAACTCCTCTGGAAGCTTTGGTTCGAGGTTTTTGAGGGTTAACAAAGTCGCGATGAAGTCGAGCTTCCAGAAAACGAAGAGGGCGACAAGAAGGCTTACAGCTAGGAGGTTGAACTCAGGCGTCATGCTCCAAAAGACTGCGTCTTTCTTTTATTACAACAAGATGAAACTGATTCAGCTTCCCAAATTGACACTCGGCCCCCAAATAGCCTAACTTCGGTGAAAGATTAGTTTAATCGCGTTCAAATTCTTTAATAACCAATGAAATTCCGTTTTCTACCCGCCATTTTCTTAGGAGGTCTCCTCTTTCCATCGCTTTCGCAAGGAGCTGACAAAAAGTCACCTGAGGAATTAAAGAAAGCTTCGTATCAGGTCGATAAATTCGTCGCTGAGATCTTTAAGAGTAAGAAGCTTGCTGTTCCCGATGTTGTCGATGACGCCACCTTCCTTCGTCGCAGTTTTTTGGTTGCGAATGGTCGTATCCCGACCCTGAAGGAGGCGCAGAACTTTCTTGAAATCGAAGATCCTAACAAGCGTGAGATGCTTACCCGCTATCTCCTCGGCACCGATGGTTACCGCAGTCACATGCAGAACTACGTGATGGATCTCCTTCGGGTCACTGATAGCGGAGGAAATCGGAACAACACTCTCGTCCCATACGTTCAATATATCCACGACTCAGTCGCAGAAAATAAGCCATGGGACCAGTTCACTCGTGAGCTTGTTTCAGCTTCCGGCATCGCTTGGGAGCCTGGGAACGGCGCCGTCGGTTACTACGTTCGCGATAAGGGAATGCCGCTCGATAATATGTCGATCACGATGCAGATCTTCACTGGTGAGCGTCTTGAGTGTGCCCAGTGCCACGATAGCCCTCTTAATAAATGGGAACGCATGGATTTCTTCCAGCTCGCAGCTTTCACCAGTGGTCAGCGTGAGATGAACCCTAATATCTGGCGTCAGACCGTTAACATGGTTGACGATCCTGACTTCCGTCGTTCTGACCTCGGTAAGATCATGTATTGGATGGAAGATAATATTCACTACCTCACTCTCGAAGACGGAGGAGATGGCCGCATCAAACTTCCAAGAGATTACCAGTATCGTGATGGAGATCCCGGCGAAATGGTGGGTGGAAAGACCCATTTTGGTCAACGTATCAGCTCTTCCGCCCGTCGTGAGACCAAAGGAGCACGCCAAAAGTTTGCTAACTGGATCACCACTAAGAATGACAACTTTGATTACGTCATCGTGAACCGCCTCTGGGGCCGCGTCATGGGAAGCCCTCTGACGCTTCCTGTCGATGAATTCGTAATGGAGGAGAAGACCCTCTCCCCAGGACTCACCCGCTACCTTAAGCGCCTCATGGTTGATCTCGACTATGATCTCAAGGCCTTCCAGCAGGTTCTTCTCGGCACCCGCACTTTCCAGTTCGCTGCCAATTCGAAAGCTTTCGAAGTCGGTGTTCCACAAGCCTTCAACGGCCGTCAGCTTCAGCGCATGAGTTCTGAGCAACTCTGGGATAGCCTTGTGACCCTCATCGCCGATGAGCCCGATAAGCTCGCTAAGCGCCAGTTCAGCGACAATATTTACTACAACGGAAAGCCTGTTCTCGTAGGAGAAAAAACAATGTCTCAGCTCGCTCGTGAGGTTATGGCAATCAAGAAGCCTGCTGCGTATCGTGCCTATGCCGAGAATCTGATGGCTCGATTCCAAGACACCAGCGGATCTGCATCGAGTGACATGATGATGATGGCTCGTAAAGAACGCCCCGGACCAGCTAAGGGCGTCGCCCGTGCTTCCGAGCTTCCTGCTCCAGCTCCTCCTGGTCACTTCCTTCGCGAGTTCGGTCAGTCAGACCGCACGCTCGTTAATGCTGCTACCAATGATGCTAACATGGCCCAAGTCCTCCAGATCATGAATGGCCACGTCGAAAAGCTCGTCGTGAACAACAAAGGAGCGGCAGTTTACAATGCCCTCGAAGAGGGCTCAACAGATGCCGACAAGGTCCGCTACCTCTACTACGCGATCTTGAGCCGTCCTCCGAGTGATGCCGAAATGAACATGCTCATGCGTGACGTCATCGATGGCGGCCGCGATAGTTATCAGAACCTCGTCTCCGCTCTCCTCTCCACGCACGAATTCATGTTCGTCCAATAAGCTCTTAAATTCCAAAATCATCCACCACACAAACTCATGAATCGTTCAGATCTCTTCAAATCAGACGAACTCGGCCGCCGTCAGTTCCTAATCAACTCTGCCCACACCTATCTCGGTGTGAGTGTAGCCCCCATGCTTGGCGCCGGACTCACCAGTTCGCTGGGAGCACAGGAAAAAGGTGGTCGTGCCAAGACTGCTGAAAGCGTCATCTTCCTCAACATGGGCGGGGGAATGAGTCACCTCGATACCTTCGATACCAAGCCAGGTAATAAAGAGGTTCAGGGACCAGTTGAGTCAATCTCCACCACTGGTGGTTTTCAGCTTTCCCAGTATCTTCCCAAGTCTGCTGCTGTCGGTGACAAGATGTGCGTTATCAACTCCATGACCTCGCGTCAGGGAGCACACGAGCAGGGTCAGTATCTTCTCCACCGCAGTTACGCCCCCCGTGGCACCATCGTTCACCCAGCCATCGGAGCTTGGGTTGTGCGCATGAAGGGTCGTAAGAATACCACTCTTCCAGGTTTTGTGACCGCCAACACCAGCCCTGGTGTCTCCTCTCCCGGCTTCTTCGGAGCTGAGTTCGGTGGTGTGCCCCTCGGCAGCCCCGGTGAAGGCCTTAAGAATTCCGTCCGTGCCGGTAGTGTGACCGAGGATGACTTTAAGCACCGTCTTGCAGTTGCAGATGCGCTGAACCGCCAGTTCAGCGAAAGATATAAGACTCCTGATGTGAAGGCTTACGACTCACTCTACGATGAAGCAGTGAAGCTCATGCATAGTGATGACCTCAAGGCCTTTGATATCAATGCAGAGCCAGCCAAGATGCGCGAAGCTTACGGCAAGGACCGCTTTGGTCAGGGCTGTCTCCTCGCTCGTCGTCTCGTCGAGTCCGGCGTCCGCTTCGTGGAAGTTTCCCACGGTGGTTGGGATACCCACTATGACAACTTCAATTCTGTTGAAAGCCGTGCTGCGGTTCTCGACCGTGGCTTTTCCCAACTTGTGAGCGATCTTGACGAGCGCGGTCTTCTTGAGACCACTCTCGTTGTCATCGGAACTGAGTTTGGACGGACTCCAAACATTGTTGCAGAGCACAATAGCGGTCGTGATCACCACCCAGGCTGCTTCTCCTGCGTGATGGCCGGAGGTGGTGTCAGCGGTGGTGTGAAGTATGGTAAGTCTGACAAATCCGGTCACAAGGTTGCTGACAAGCCTGTCACTCACCAGGACTTGAATGCTACGATTGCTTACGCGCTCGGCATCGACCACTCTCAGGTCGTGAGCTCACCAAGTGGGCGTCCTTTCCGTATGGGAGGAGCTGAAGCTGATCTTGGTAAGCCAATCACGGAGATCTTCTCCTAGGTTTTTCTGAGCCAAATTTTCAAAAACCGGAGTCTGTGAAGGCTCCGGTTTTTTACTTTCTGAAGAGGGGGCCTATTCGAAAATACCGTCCTTTTGGGCCTGCTTCCAATAGGCATACTCAGATCGGTTAAAGTCGACGTATTCCGGTGAGAGATCAGAGGCGTAGATGTGGTAATCACCACTGCCACGATTGAGGTCGATGGTGATGGTGAATTCCTTTTTCTTCACGATGTTCCGGAGGACCTCCGGATTCGTCTTCGCCTGCAAGCCGCCTGCGCAGGCTTCTTTTTTGTCAAAGTAGATATCGATCATTTCCTCTCGCACGCTCGCGCCAGAGTAACCTACGGCGTGAATAATTCGGCCCCAGTTTGGGTCCTCGCCATTCCAAGATGCTTTCACGAGAGATGAGTTCGCCACTGCTTCGGCCACTTTTTTGGCGTCGTTCTTGGTGCGGGCTCCTTTGACTTCGACGGTCACAAATTTGGTGACTCGCTCGCCATCACGGACGATTGCTTTCGCGAGCTTGTTCATCACGAACTGAAGAGCGTGACTGAAGATTTTGCAGCCCTTGCTGCCACGACGGAAAACTTTGTTTCCAGCTTCACCATTCGCTAGAACGAGCACAGTGTCATTTGTGCTGGTGTCGCCATCGATAGTGATGCGATTAAAGGTATTTTGAACGGCGTCTTGGACGGCACGATCGAGGCAGGTTTGACCTAAGTTAGCATCGGTGGTGATGTAGCAGAGCATCGTCGCCATGTTAGGGTTGATCATTCCGGCACCTTTGGCACATCCGCCGATCCGGATGCGGGAGCCCTCGAATTCGTATGAGATGGAAACCTCTTTTTCGTGGGTGTCACTGGTGATGATTGACCTCGCGATGTCGTTGCCTTTTTTCGGTGCGACTCCAGCGACAAGTTCTTCAAACTTGGGCTCGATCCGCATCATTGGGAGGGGAATGCCGATTACACCGGTCGATGCTACCGCGACCTCGAGCTGGCGAATTCCGAGAAGTTTCGCTGTCGATCTTGCCATCGTCCGGGCGTCTGCTAATCCTGTTACTCCGGTGCAGGCATTGGCATTTCCGCTATTGGAAATGATGGCACGGACGGGGTTAGCGCGGAGGTGGCTCTGGGTCATGCGGACCGGAGCAGCTTTGACGCGATTCTGCGTGAAGGCTCCAGCGGAAAGACAGGGAGCGGTCGAGTAGAGCAGAGAGAGATCGAGTCGATCTGAACTGGGATCTTTAATTCCACACGATACCGCACTTCCATGGAACCCACGTGGGGCACAGACGCCGCCTTTGATTCGTGAGTAAGGAATGTCCATGGTAGAGAGATGTTGATGGCTGTTAGAGTTTTTGCAACCCAGCAGTCTCAGAATTCCCCATCATGAGGTTGAAACTTTGCACAGCTTGTCCAGCAGCTCCCTTGCCAAGATTATCCTCACAGCTTTGGAGGACGACTCGCCCGGTGCGAGTGTCATGATGCCAGCCGATATCGATGAAGTTTGTTCCCACGACATGTTTGGTGTCCGGTGAGGTTCCTTCGCCGCGCAGTCTCACGAAAGGACAGTCTCCGTAAGCCTCTTTCAAAGTGGGCCCCACGTTAGAAAAGTCCCCTGATAGGGTAGCAAAGATCGTGGTGCAGATCCCAGCTGTGACGGGAATGAGGTGGGGGACAAAAGAGATCGTGATCTTTTCACCAGCCGCTTTGCTGAGTTCTTGCTCGATTTCCGAGAGGTGCCGGTGTCTCGGCATTCCGTAGGAGCGCACACTTTCATTACACTCCGCAAAGATCAGAGGGATGCTCGCTGTCCGTCCTGCTCCACTCACACCGCTCATCGAGGAGACGGCGATAGAATCCTTCTCTAAAAGGCCCGCCTTCATGAGAGGGATCAGAGGAAGCATGATCGAAGTGGGGTAACAACCGGGGGAAGCCACGAGACGAGCGCCTTTGATTGCCTCGCCATGCACCTCTGGGAGTCCAAAGATAGCTTCATCTAGAAGCTCAGGAGCAGGGTGGGGGTGATCATAAAAGTCAGCATAGACGAGTTTGTCATCGAGTCGGAAATCTGCGCTGAGATCGATGACTTTGAGGCCCAGATTTAGAAGCTCGGAAGCGAAGGGTGCTGCCGCTCCATGAGGAAGGGCGAGAAAGGCTACCTCGGCACCTGTCTCGGCAATGGCCTTCATGTCAGGCTCGATAAAAGTCAGCTCCGTACCGGGGTGGCTTTCAAATCGAGGGAAGAGATCCGCAATTGCGCTACCGGCATTGGCGCGTGATGTCACGGCTACAACCTCCACAGAGGGGTGGCAGAAGAGGATCTTAAGCAATTCGAGGCCTGTGTATCCACTGGCACCTACGATAGCGACTTTCGTGATTTTCGACATGTGAGTGAGAAGTGGAATGGCAGGAAATTACGCACTTGCCAATTCTTCATTCTCTGGCAAAACCCTGCCGCCGTTTGGCACGTCGGGGCGTAGCGCAGCTTGGTAGCGCGCTTCACTGGGGGTGAAGAGGTCGCAGGTTCGAATCCTGTCGCCCCGACCATTTTCTAAAAGAGAAAATCTAATCACTGCCGCAGGCAGAAAAGATGAGAGCGCTTCATCCCTAATGAGCAAGTCGCAGTGACCGACATGCTGAGGTTGACAAGTCAATTTCGTGCCCCAGCCCGAAAAAGGCATAAAGCCAGATAATGGCTAATACTACTGAGCGGGGGAATCCTGCCTACCCGTGGCACAATGAAAATGACAATCCTTGCACTTCTTGCGGGGCCTGTTGTGCAAACTTCCGAGTCTCTTTCTATGGCGGGGAGTGTGATGATTCACCGAGGGGGACCGTTCCTGTCGAGTTGACGGAATCTCTCACTCATTCCCGGCAGGTGATGAAGGGGACGAACCAGAAAAGTCCACGCTGCATCGCGCTTGGCGGAGAGATTGGAAAGTGTGTGAGCTGTGCCATTCACTCAGTTCGAGCTTCGGTATGCCGTGAATTTCCACCTTCTTGGGAGAATGGAGTCCACAATCCCGATTGTGATCGTGCCCGCGAGAATCACGGCCTTCCACCTCTGGAAAATCCCGAGATCCTTCCTCTTGTTCCAGATGACCCACCAACGACACCAAGGAGCCCAAAGAAAGCTGCTTGATCGATCGGGGGCCGGAAGGTGAGCATAGAGATGAGGTTTCTTTGGCTTTCTTGACTTTTTAGGAGTGCTTCTCTACAATCTTCGTAGTCATGGCAGGTCGTCGTAAGCAGCGGGCAAAAGCATCCCGCGATCCTGAGTTTTCCAGAGAACCTCATCAGAGGAGGTTCTTCGGGAAGGCGACCGGTGTGCTGCTGGGTGTCTTTGTGATCGTCCTTGCGGCTGCGGTGATTGTGCCGATTGCGCCAGAATATCAAAAATTACGGGCGATCGAAGCGGAGTATATCAACTCGATGGAAGAGGAAGTTTCGCTGAAGCGGAAGAGGCGCCAAGCGGAGCTTGAAGCAAAAGCGCTGACGGCGAATCCCGAATACCTCGAGTCGCGTGCGCGTGATATTGGACCTTATTATAGGCCCGGTGAGAGCGTGATTAAGATCTCGGAATAGAGAGGACGCACTTAAAAGCGGAAGTCGCTTCCGAAGTAGAGCTTGCGTGCGCGCTCGTCATTCACCAATTCATCGGATGAGCCTTCAAGCATGACTTTGCCGTCTACGAGGAGGGAGGCGCGATCGACGATATCCAAGGTTTCCCTGACTTGGTGATCGGTGATGAGAATGGAGAGACCATCATTGTCGCGGAGTTCGCGGATGATTTTGTGAATCTCCTGCACCGCGATGGGGTCGATGCCTACGAAGGGCTCATCGAGCATGAGCAGGCGTGGCTCGGTGCAAAGGCAGCGCGCGAGTGAGAGACGGCGCTTTTCTCCACCGGAGAGAGCCATGGCGACAGACTTGCGGACGTGGGCGATGCCGAAGCGCTCGAGGAGATTATCAGCGCGATCCCTTCGCTCTTTTCGAGACAGTTTTTTACGGGTCTCGAGAACTGCGAGAAGGTTGTCTTCCACGCTGAGTTTTCGAAAAATGGATTCCTCCTGAGGGAGATAGCCCATGCCATGGCGCGCCCGCTTGTGCATCGGTTGGCGGGTGATTGTTTTCCCGTCGAAATTTACGCGACCATGATCCGGCGGGATGAGTCCAGCGATCATGTAGAAGGTCGTTGTCTTTCCTGCGCCATTTGGCCCAAGGAGTCCGACAATTTCGCCAGGATTAACCTTAAGGCGGACTTCATCGACGACCTTGCGGCCACCGTAGCTTTTTTGAAGTCCTTCGACTTCAAGAAGAGGGGAATCGCTCATCACTTTTTCTTTATACGATCCGGTGCGCTGAATTGCCAGCCGCCGCCATTGGTTTGGACGCTGACGTTTTCTCCGCCGAGGAGACTGACGACGATGTAGGCATCTTTATTTGAGCTACGAACGGCCACGTTTTGCACCAAGAAGGAGAGGTTCGAGCCACGGAGGATAATCTTTTGGGCCTTGGTGTCATAGACGGCACGGCTGCCACGGACTCTGATGGGTTGGCCATCTTTGTCCTTACCATTGATTTCGATTCCACCAGTGGCGGTGAATTGCTTCATCTCGCCGATGCCTTTGAAACCGCCGAGAAGATCTGCCTCATCTTTCTTGGCCACCTGCTTTTCCTTGGGTGGGTCGAAGAGGACTTTCATTCCTTCCTTGCTGGTCATGGTGATCCCGCGGCCTGTGAGAGTGGTATTTCCGAGGTAGCTGAATTCGGAATTTTCGCCATCGAAGTAGAAGCCATCGGCTTTGATGATGATGCGCTTTTTGTTGGGCTTAAAGAGATCCTCGAAGGGGACTTCGGGTGCGACTGGAGCGGCGGCTTGAGCCAAGACTCTGCTTTGGCCAACGAGGGAGAGAAAGTTGGCGAGGCGCTGTGTGAGATTTGCTTCGTTTTCCTCAGCTTGCTCGACATCGGCTCGTGGGTCGATGTTCGGGATGACTCTGGGAGCGACTTGTTTTTCAAATTCGACGAGTTCCTCGGTGGTGACGAGGGGCGGGGCTGCGGTCAGCATTTGGAGTCCCGCGAGAAGAGGAGCGATAGAAGTGGGGAGAGTCATGGCTGTTTTTTTTGGCTTCTTTTCCTTTTGGAGAAACATCGTTTCGGCACGGCCAAGGAGGATGCCTTGGCGGGAACTGAGAGCGAGGAGGCCGCTTTGTCCACGGGCCAGGAATTCGTCATTGGTAGCGCGGAGCAGGAGTTCACCGGTGGCGGCGAGTTGCTCTTTGTTTACGAGGTAGGTCGCAGCAGCCATCTTCGCGGTGGAACTGACTTTTTGCTCTTTGTCGAAGAGATAAATGGTGAGACCCTTGCCCTTTAGCTCTTCCTCGCTCTCGACACTCATCGTCTTGGCGGTAAGGAGAGATGTGCGACGCTTCTTGTCATTGAAGCGAGGGACGGAGACGTTGGTCAAGGTCGCGCCGACGGGGAGGCGAGACATCGCGCTGTCTTCTTTCTTCTCCGTCACCTGCGCTGGAAGGAGCGAGCTGAGCAGGGTGAAAGTGATGAGTGAGCGCTTCATGATTACTAAGATCTAGTGAGCTGCCTTGTGGACGGCAACGAGTTTTTTGAGAACCTCCTCTATCTGGTCGAGTGGGATTTGATTTGGGCCATCAGAAAGAGCCTTTTCGGGGTTCTCGTGAACTTCCATAAAGACGCCATCGACTCCTGCTGCGACAGCACAGCGGGCTAGGACGGGAGCGAGGACACCATCGCCTCCAGTGGTTCCTCCGAGACCGCCGGGGCGCTGGACGGAGTGAGTGGCGTCAAAGATGACGGGGACGCCTTGCTCTCGCATCCACGGGAGGGAGCGCATGTCGGCGACGAGGTTATTGTAGCCAAAGGTGGTGCCGCGCTCGGTTATGGAGTAGCGCTCACAGCCGAAGGCCTTGAGCTTCCCAATGATGGGCTCGATGTCCCAAGGAGCGAGAAATTGGCCTTTCTTCACGTTGACGGCGCGGCCGGTCTTGGCGGCGGCTTCGAGAAGGTCGGTCTGGCGGCAGAGGAAGGCGGGGATTTGGAGGAAGTCGATGTGTTCTCCGGCAATTGTCGCTTCTTCGGGCGTGTGGATGTCAGTGGTGACGGGGACGCCGAGCTCTTTTCCGATTTCGCCGAGAATGCGGGTGCCTTCGACAACGCCGGGTCCGCGATAGGAATCGACGGAGGTGCGATTGGCTTTATCATAGGAAGCTTTAAAAATGAAGGGGACGTCGAGCCGAGTCGTTATTTCCTTGAGAGCACGGGCCATGCGCCACGCGAAGTCCTCATTCTCAAGCCCACACGGGCCGAGGATGAAGAAGAGGTCGCCGGAACCAACCTTGATGTCTGCGATGTTGAAAGTGTTCATTTATGAGGAGGCTTCTACAAAGAGTTCGCGCATTTTTTCGATGGCGACGGAGAGGAGCTTGTCCTCGGATTCATTGAGGTTGCCCTTGGATTTTTCGCGGAGCATCTCGAGGTTATCGATGACGTTCCTCGCTTTTTTTAAATCGACGGAGGTTTCGCCCTTGGTGGGATCAGCGACTTTGCCGAGGAACATGACCCCAGCTTGGGTTTGGTAGTAGACGAAGGCGGAAAAGCGGGCGTCTGGGGCTTCAAATTTGGGTTCGCTCATTGGAATGATGTTAGAAAATGGTTTGCTGATGCTCAAGGGGAGACGGTGACAATCGTCTCGCGCTCTTTTGTGAAGAGTCGGGCTGCAAGGGTCTTGATTTGCTCTGGAGTGACTGCATCCATGAGTTCATCCTGGCGGAGGTGGGAATCGGCGGGGTGGCCAAGGAGGACGTCGAGCGCGGCCATGCTGGCGCGGTTTCTGGGGTTTTGATTCTGGAGAGCTTGGGCAGCGCGGGCGTTGGCCTTGACGCTGATGAGGGTTTCCGGGTCGATGCCGTCAGAGGCGATTTTTTCAATCTGCCCGACAAGTTCCTTGCGCGCGAGTTCCATTTGACCGGGGGAGGTGCCGAGATAGAAGGCGATGAGGCCGGCATTGATCCCCAAAAACATCGATGAACTCACGAAGTAGGCGAGGCCGAGTTCTTCACGGATCCGGGTGAAAAGAGGGCCTGCCATGTCGGAGCAGTAGCTGTGGATGAGCTCGAGGGCGAAGCGGTCGGGATCGTCTGCGGAGAGTCCTGGATAGCCGATGGCGAGCACGGCTTGTTCTTTGTCAAGCTGCAGGCTGTGGTCACCGGAAAAAGTGGCGGCTTTTTCCGCGAGAGGAAGAGGGTTGCCGATGGGAAGCTGGCCAAGGGTGGTCTCGAGTTCCGTGATTGTTTTTTCGACATCAAGATCGCCGAAGAAGGCGCAGACGAGATTCCCCGCGGTAAAGGCGAGGGAGTGATGTTCTACGATCATTTTCCGAGTGAGTGCGGGGAGGGATTCGAGTGACCCGGAAGAAGAGATTCCATAGCCTGATCCAGCCCAAAGCTGGTGGCGGAGTTCGCGGAAGGCGCAGCTGGCGGGGTCTTCTATCGCTTCTTTGAGGCGATTGATAATGGCGGCCTGCTCGCGCTTGATGGCGTCTTCTGGAAAAGCGGGCTCGCGGAGAATTTCACCGAGGAGATCGAGAACCGGGGAGAGATCGTCCTTGAGGCAGTAGGTTGATAACATCTGCGTGTTGTTACCAGACCCCGGACGGATCGAGGCTCCGAGGTCTTCGAGGGTTTCGGCAATCTCGATGGCGGATCGAGAGGCGGTTCCTTTTAAAAGAAGAGAGGAAAGGAGGGTGTTGAGTCCAGCGGTCTCGGCAGTTTCGGAAAGGCAGCCTGCGAGGAGCGCGATATTTCCATAGACGACCGGGACACGTGGTGCGCGCTGGAGGATGACGCGGACGCCATTTGAAAGAGTGTGCTCGACGATTTTTTCAGGTTGGACGAACTCACGCTTGGTGATTTTTTCAGTCTTTTCCTCCTCTGGTTCCAGGGAGGTGACGGTGAGCTTTTCAGGGATGATGTAGTCGGCAATGACGCGGTGGATGTCTTCGGTGGTGACTTTTTCCAGCTGAACGAGGAAATCGCGGGTGTAGTTCAGGTTTTTTGTCTGGTGCCAGTTCGAGGCGAGGTCCGAAGCCCGGCCGGAAGCGGTGGCGAGGGACTTAAACTGCTGGGAAGCGATTTGGCGGCGCGCACGCTGGAGCTCCTTGCTGAGATCTCCTGATGAGAGGAGTGAAATTTGAGTAAGGATTTCTTCTTCGAGAGCGGGAACTTTTTCCGGATCGGCTTCCCCGTAGACGCTGAAAAGTCCGGGTGCCTCGGGCGAGATCCATGCATAAGAGCCGATGGAGTGGGCGAGTTCCTTTTCCTCACGGACCACTTGGTAGAGAGGAGTTGAGCGGCCTCCTCCGAGAACGGCTCCGAGGAGTTCGAGTGCTGGAGTGTCGGGGTGGGCAAGATCGCCTACCTGCCAGGTCATGGAGAAATGGGTGGAGGGAATCGCGAAGGGCTGCGCGGTGCGGCGGGTGCCGAGTTGCGAGGGTTCGATCGGGAGAGCGACTGGGAATTGCGTGAAGGGACGGAGGCCCTTATCTAGCTCACGGGTTACGATTTCCCGGGCTTCACCCGGCTCAAAGCCACCGGAGATGACGAGGAAGGCATTGTCCGGGCGGTAGCGGGCATGATGGTAGGTGACCATCTGCTCGTGGGTAATGGAGTTGAAGAGATCGAGGTGGCCGATGATGGGCTGGCGACGGTGGTCTTTCTTGAAAAAGGTGCGGAAGAGAAGCTGGTGGGCGACTGAGTCCGGGTCATCGAGGCCCATCGCGATCTCGCGGCGGATGACATCTTTTTCTTTCTCGAATTCATCCTCGGGGAAAGCGGGGCGAAAGACCATTTCCATGAGTGCGGAGAGGAAAAGGTCGAGCGAGTCGGCTGGGCCATCGATGTAATAAATGGTGCGGTCGAAGGTGGTGTAGGCATTCCATTGCCCTCCAGCAGCTTGAACTTCCTGGGAAAGCGCCTCGCCCGAAAAGCGATCCGTTCCTTTGAAAACCATGTGCTCGAGGAGATGTGAGATTCCAGCTCCTGCAAGGGCGCTTTCATGCATGGAACCAGTCGCCACCCAGATTTGGACGCTGATGACGGGGGAGTCATCGGAGGGGTCAAGGATGGTGTCGAGCAAGGAGCCGAGGGTTTCGACCCGGGCAGTCGTTTCAGGGAAATTCATCTGGAAGGAACATTGATGCTGAAAGGAGAAGGGGCAAGGAGTTTAGAGAACCTAAAATTGTTCGTGCGCTGGAATGCACTGCTGCTATAAAACTACTCATGAGGAGTCGCATGCTAGCAGTCGGCGCAATTGTTCTGATGCTCCTTGTTGGGGGCGCGGGCTTTGCCTTTTACAACTCAAAGATGAACAAGCCCGAAGAGCGGTGGATCGCTGTTCCCCTGGGAAGCATGGAAATGCCTCAACGGGAACAGTGGGTCGGTGAGTGGGCGTCGATCAGTGAAGACGAAGCCCTCCTTAAGCGCGTCGTCGCTGATCAAAACTTGGTTTCAGCCTGGGGCACGGGCGACGAAGCTGGTGCGGTAGCTGAGTTGCGCAAGCGTAAGGTCGTCGATCTCGATAAAAAAGGCGAGTCCATGCGAGTTATGGTAAGAGGACTGCGCAAGGAGAGGGCGCTTCTTAACTCTTCCTCGGGTGTTCTTTTTAAGGAAATCAAGGGGCAGTTTATCGCAAATCACCCTGAGCTTCGTGCAGTTTTAGAGCCGGGTAACTAGCGCGTCTTTTTCGTAACGCACCTTGGGGAGATCGGCATATTTATCGTCAGCGTAGCGATAGCCGAGGGCACAAGTCACTGAGGTCGTGAGGCCTTTTTTCGTGAGGCCTAAAATGCGATCATATTCGGCTGGGACGATTCCTTCCATGGGGCAGGCGTCGATTCCCAGAACTGCGGCAGTGGCCATGAGTTGACCAAGCGCGATGTAGCTTTGGTGGCGGGCCCAATTTGCGGTCTGATCAGGGCTCATATTGCTCATGAAGCCAGACATCATTTGCTGATAGCCACTGAGGCTGGTTAATTCGACTTCCCTGACTTCGCATAGACGATCAATCCACTGTTGGATGCCTTCTTGTCCAGTGTCCGTGCGTGCTGCTAGCACGACAAAGTGAGAGCAATCTGTCACTTGGGTCTGATTCCACGAATGGGGAAGAAGCTCAGCTTTGAGCTCCCCCTTTGTCACAACGATGAAGTGCCAAGGCTGAAGTCCAAATGACGAGGGCGTGAGAACGAGTGAGTCCTCAATGGCTGTCCATGTGGACTCAGGAATGGTCTGCGCGGGATCGAAGACTTTTGTGGCGTAGCGCCAGCGGAGAGAGTCGATAAGAGCGTCGGGAGAAAGAAATTCCATGCCGGGATTATTCCGTCCCAATCCGGACTGGCAAGGATAGCTTTGGAAATTCCTTGAGCCCGAAGCCGAGAATAATGCCGTAGTCATCTTCCACACTGTTATCCCGGTGGAAGAATCCTACAGAACCTACCCATGAATCGAAGTCGTAGTAGAGATTGTAGGATTGGAGCTCGAGCGTGCCGTCCTCGATCTCCCAGCGGTGCTGCGTTCCGATGCCCCAGTATTCATTGAGGCGGGCATAGAGTTCGAGCTCAACGCGATTTGAGTCCCGTAGGATCGGGTGGTCATTTAAATAGCGATAGCGGAGGGTGATCTCTAGGTCCTCCGTCGGCATGATCGTGGCTGCGGTGGCGACCTCGGTGAAGTTTGAGTCCTCGAAGAGTGGGATTTGAGTTTCGAGTTCCAGGTCAAACCAAGGCAAGGGGCTCCAGTGGATCTCATTGTAGAGGTTAGAAAAGCTACGATCGAATTCCGGGTCCTCAAAGAAGGCATCGAAATAGGTATCGATCGTCAGCCAGTCGTGGGTCCGTCCATCGCGATGGGTCATGATGCGATTACGCATTCCCAGACGAAGAATCGACCAATTTGAGATGTCATCGATGGCATTAAAGCGCCCAATATTAAGCGACCGCGGGCGGGTCGATGCAGTCAGTCTATCGATTCCGTAGAATAAGGGGTCGAGCTCGTTGGTCGAGACGAAGGAGAGAGAGGTATAAGGTTCAATAATATGGACTGCTCCATCCAGTCTCCACTTTTTACTAATCCACTCGGGGTAGGCTTTGGTGAATTTCAGCGAAGTATCGACTCCCGCATAAAGATGGGAGCGGCTCTGCGAATTGTAAGGTCCCTTCACGGAGCTATATTGCGTGAATCCGCCACCGATCTTCGGGGTGATGTTTAAGAAGCCGGCCTTCATCGGGCGAGCTAACTCATGATAGGTGTAGAAGCGATTAAATCCACGCGGATCGAGGAGCCGATTGATTTCTGAGAGGCGGGGATCACTCGGAGCCAATCCAAGTGATTCAGTCCGTAGATCTTCACCTACGAAATCAGAAAGATGCTCCCGGTAGATTCCGAGAGACGTCTGGCTCTCGTAGAGGAAGGAGCTTTCTAAAAGAGGCTGCTTAATCCAATCGTAGCTTAGCTCGGGAAGGCGGGTGTCGCTTTGATAGAAATCATTCAGGCGCAGGCGGGCATTAAGGAGAGCGAGACTTCGGTCATTTCTACGCGAGACACCAAACGTGTTATCGGGTGAGGGATTGGTATTAAAGAGACTAGGGTCAAGATCCTCCAAGTAGAAGGCGTCACTGAGCCATGTCAGATTGATTTCCGCTGAGTAGGAGGCCCATTCGCTTTCCCAGAGATCAAGGCGGTGGGCTAGTTCCACGCGGAAGCGGTCCTCGTTCACATTTTGACGAGGAATACCCGAACGTTGCAGCGAGGGATCGAGGTCATTAAGGTAGTAGAGTTTGAGGTAGCCAAAGTCGTCAGCGTCATCGACCCGAGTGTCGAAAAGACTCAGGCCCATTCCGAGACCACGCCTAGAATAAATATCGGCTTGCCATTGCGAGAGTATCCACGCGGTTTCGTTCGCCCCCGTGACGGGATCCCGCTCACCTCCAAGCATCACTCCGTAGGTGTTTTTCAAAAAGACTCCCAAATTCGAGCGGGAACCGGGGGAGAAGTGGTAGCCCAGCTCGGTATCGAGGGGTTGCGAAAGATAAGGGAGCCAGAATATCGGCGTGTCACCGGCATAGAGTTTGAGGTTTTTAAAGATGACCCGTTCCCCTGGGGAAATCGTGGTTCGGTCCGCGCGGAGCCACCAATGCGGATTCTCGACATCGTGTGTCGTAATTGCAGAGTCTTCACCGACATAGGCGATCCCGTTGGGCGTCTGCACCGAGCGGAATTGTCCTGCTTCAAGGAGGATAGGTCCCATTCCGGCACGGAGGCCGCGGGTGTCGAACTCTTTGGTCTTTTGGTCGTAGGTGGTGGAGTCTCCCCGATAGACCAGCCCCTCTTGGTAGATGCTGATGTCGCCACTCAGCTCAACCGTCTGCTTGTCAAAATCGTAGACCCCATGATTAGCGAAGGCCTGCACGCCGTTGTTACCCGTGATCGAAATCGGCGGGAGTAGTGTGAGCACCGGTTTTCCATTGATGTTGTCCAGCTTGAAGTCTGTCTTTGGGCCGAACTGGATAGAAGTTGGCATCGAGGAAAAAGGAGTGTCTTCCTGCTTCTCAAAAAAGCCGCCACTCGGATTGATTTTCGGCTCTGGTAGGCTGCCCTCCGGAGGAAGGAGCACATTGGGCGAGCTGAGGTCCTGAGCCGCGAGCGGGAGGATCAGAAAAGCAAGAGAGATGAGGAATCGGCGCATTAAGATAGAACGGAATCTAAAGACCCCTAAAAACCCTGTCCAATGCATTTCGTCTGGCTCCCACTGGTAAAGTAAAAGAAGTGGTTTACCCTCCCGTAAGATATGGCAAAAACGATTGGAATCATCGGAGCTTCCGGCTGGCTTGGGCAGCACCTTTCAAGCGCGCTTTTAGAGAAAGGGCACCGCGTCATCGGTTTTTCGCGCTCCTCTCGGAATGACGATGCCATCATCTGGAGACGCTGGAAAGATGAGCCCGATTTTTCGGACCTCGATGCCGTCGTTAATCTCGCGGGTGAGTCCATCGACCAGCGCTGGAGCGATTCGAAGAAAAAACAATTCTACGAAAGCCGGGTTGTCGTCACTGAGAACGTGGTCAAGGCGATGGCTAGCCACGGAGTTTTCCATCTCCTCAATGCCTCCGCAGTCGGAATCTACGGCGACCAAGGTGGTCGTAAGATTGCTGAAGATGCTCCAGTGGGTAACAACTACTTGGCTGAACTCTGCCTTGCGTGGGAAAAGGCTGCGGAAGACGCGCCGAAAGTGACATTTTTGAGAACCGGGGTCGTCCTCGGAAAAGGCGGGGGAGCTTGGGAGAAAATGTCCAAGATTTTCAAGCTCGGGATCGGGGGGAAGCTCGGTTCCGGTAAACAGTGGATGCCGTGGATTCACCTCGCCGATGAAATCGAAGCTATCGTCTTCTGTCTCGAAAAAGAGATCGAGGGACCAGTTAATCTCGTTGCACTCCAGAGTGTCACGAATGCCGAGTTCACAAAAGTCGCCGGAGCAATCCTCCGGCGCCCGACCATTTTTGCCGCCCCCGCCTTTGCTCTCAAACTCGCACTCGGCGACTTCGCTGAAGAAGGCCTCCTCGCAAGCCAGCGAGTCGTCCCACAGGTCCTGAAAGCCCACGGATTCGGTTTTCAGTTTCCAGAGATTCAAACAGCGCTAAAATCTTTGCTCTCAAACCAGCCCTAGGTAGATCCGGAAATGAAGGTCGATGGAGCGAAGGGGAAATTAAAAGATGATAAGATGACGAGTAAAATAAGAGATGAATACCCTGAGATCTTTGAGTTAATTGAGAATCTTGAAGGTAGCCTCCGCTATACCCCTCACACCAGAGAGTTTGGAATATCAGTCCTTGATGGAGGTAGTTCCAAAATTAGGATTTTCTATTGTCCCCTCACTGGTAAAAAGCTGCCCGCTAGCCTCTTTGATCAGTGGTTTGACCGGTTAGATGAATTAGGTCTTGAGCCGGAGGACGCTCCTCCAGAAATGAGATCAAAAGACTGGTGGCCCTATAGCTACGACAACAAAGCAGCGCTTAAAGTTCTGGTGTCGTAGCATGCTTGGCATGCCAAGCGTGGTAGATCTCCGGAGAGATTTCAGACGGCTTAATCTCAGACCGTCCGCCCCAGAAGACGTTCGTGTAGGAGACGGGGATGCCGATGGACCTCAAGTGACGATCAATCGCGGCCTTGTGCTCCATGACCTTGTCCTTCTCGGTGCCGTGGACCACGCCCATGACATTGACGTTGCCAAATTGTGGGCCGCCTTCGCGCCAGTAAGCGTGCGTCATGCAGTGGTGACGTCCGACTTCGCTGCCGGCTTCCATTTCGCGGCCCTTGGGCACCGCCCAGTGGAAGAGTCCATTGAAGCGAGTCACCCGCTTACCGGTGTCCGATGGCTTCACGTGCTCAAGGAAGGTTGAGAAGCGACCGATCACTTTCTTAGCATTCAGCTCTTCCGCCACTTCACAAAATCTCTCCAAACTCACTCCTGCGATCTCGGCCCGTGCTTCCCAGCAGTTTTGGATGATTTCCTTAGGCTGAAGTTCCTCTTTCAGCGCAAGCAAGATGCGCCATTCCTCTTCATTGAGTTCTACCACGGTGGTGGTCATCATTTCTGCTGCGACATCGAGCTTCGCGCCTGGCTCAAGTCCCTTGCGGCGCACGTGCCCCACTCCGAGAGTGAAGACGCCATTAGCCGGCATGAGGATGAATTCATCAGCACCCACGATGCGCTTTAGCAGGTTAGCGTGTTCTTCGAGCGACTCGCCCTGGGGGACTTTCAGAGTAGTCCAGAGACGGTAGCCAGCTCCAGAGATCTGACCATCGGTCGAGCGGATGACGACGTGACCGGAAAAGGGATCCTCTTTCGACATGAAGTCGAAGGCGGCATTGAGCTTCTCCTCTGGAAGTCTCCACGCCACGAGCGCGCCGTGAGCGAGTTTTGTAGCGAGAAGAGTCTGACGCACGCGACGGATCACGCCCGCTTCCAGCATTGCGCTGATGCGCTCTAAGACGACTTCCAGTTCCACGCCTGATTCTTTCGAAATCATCGTGAAAGGGTCGCGCTGGAATCCTGAGACAAGGTCTTCAGAGATGCTTAAAATTTGGGCGTTGATCGGGTCGTCGTGTTCCGTAGGGATGCTCATAAATTTGTAGGTAAAGTTTTTACGAAGGCGAGTGCCTGCTCTCTGTCAGTTAATCGTCCCTCCAGTTGTTCGGTCTGCACCGTACGTAGGATTTTGCCAAGATGCGGGCCCGGCGCAAGTCCGAGTTCCCCCATGAGATCGCGCCCATTGAGGAGGTGCGGGGGGATGAGAGGCTCGTTAGCGAACTCTTTCTTCTTTAAATGGAGGAAGTCGTAGTTGTCCCGGAAGCCATTGCTGCTATCGCAATCCACTCGGTGAAGCTCCAGTTCCATCGGGAAACTGTCGGCCGACATGAAGCGCTTAAGTTTGGCGGTTCGCATCTCCTGCACGTGCATGAAGCGCATGTGACGCGAGACCATGAAGGCGACCTCGTCGATCATCTTATTCGAGTAGCGCAGTCGACGAAGAATGACTTCGGCCATCTGCGCTCCGACACGATCGTGACCATTAAAACGATGTCTCTCGGCCTCCGCGTCCCAAGTTTGAGTCGCAGGTTTTCCGATGTCATGCAGGAGCACCGCGAGACAAAGGGGCAGGGGGGCTTCGTCCAAGAGCGAGAGAGCAATCCGCGTGTGGACGTAGACGTCTCCCTCGGGATGCCATTGCGGAGGCTGCTCGCAGCCGATAAGATCGTAGAGCTCAGGGAAAAAGACCTTCGCCATCCCCGTGTCGGCCAGCAGGTCAAGTCCGCGCGCTCGTTCTTTCGCGCCGATGATGCGGGAGAACTCATCGCGAATTCTTTCCGGGGAAATCTTTTCTAAGAGCTGCGCATTTTCTCCAAGCGCAGTGAGCGTCTCGGCTTCGATCTCGAATCCTGTCTCCGTAGCAAAGCGCACCGCACGAAGGAGTCGAAGCGCGTCCTCTTGAAAGCGCTTCTTTGGCTCGCCGATGGCACGAAGGATTCCAGCCTCAAGATCTTTTCGTCCTCCCACGTGATCGATAATCTCGCCAGTGAAAGGATCCTGAAAAAGACCATTGATCGTAAAATCACGGCGCTGCGCATCTTCTTCGGGTGAGGAAAAGGTGACCGACTCAGGACTCCGCCCATTTTCATAAACTCCATCGGAGCGGAAGGTCGCTACTTCCACCGCTTCCCGCTCCTCCTTCACCAGAATCACTCCGAAATGCTCGCCCACTGCATCGCTTTTTTTGAAAAGCGCCTGCACCTCTTTCGGCGTAGCCGAGGTCGCGAGATCGTAATCCTTCGGCTCGCGCCCGAGTAGCTGATCGCGCACCGCACCACCGGCATAGAACACAGTGTGACCCGCATCTCTCAGGACGCGCGCCGTGCTCTCTGCCAATTCCGCCTGCTTGCTCACGCGTAGAGGCTTGCCTTAGCTGCGAGGGGAGGCAACTGAGAACTCGTCTTTTCAGTCGATTTTCTCATCCGCCTCGGTAGCTTCTCATTCGTGCTTCAGATCTGGCAAAGCGACGTCATGGCGGTGGGAATTCTCTTCATCGGCCTCTGCGTCGGCTCATTTCTAAATGTTGCCATCTACCGCATTCCGCGCGGCCTCTCGGTCAATGAGCCCAAGCGCTCCTTTTGCCCGCACTGCAAGACCCAGCTTCCTGCTTGGCAAAACATCCCCGTCATCACGTGGCTGATCCAGATGGGGAAGTGCCGCAGCTGCAAGGCTCCCATCGCCGTGCGCTATCTCATCGTAGAAGTCCTCACCGGAGCGCTCTACTTTGTCTGCTGGAAGTTCTTCCCCATGACCGCCGCCATTCTCGCGATTATCTTCCTCACCATCCTGGTCACCATTTCCTTCATTGATGCCGAGCACCAAGTTATCCCGATCCAGTGGACCACCGCTGGAAGTATTCTCGCGATCCTCGGCGCTTGGTTCGCAAGCGATCTCCTCAAGTCCGACTCCCGAGAGAGCGGGGGAATCCTAGATGCGGCGCTTGGATGGTTGGCTGGGTTTTTAGTGCTCTGGGCTGTCATTCATCTCGGGAAATGGCTCTTCGGTCGAAAAAAACACCGCTTTGAAAAAGCAGAGTCATGGGAGATCAGCGAGGGCTACAAGGACGACCCGCAAGTCCACTTCGTCCTCGGGGATGAGGCCTACTCCTGGGACGAACTCTTCTTCCGAGACTCCGACGAACTCCTCATCATTGGACACTCCTTCAAGGTCGACGGCCAGCGCACTCCCGGAAAAAAACTGATCCTCCAGCGGGAGTCCTTCACAATCGGTGATGAAAAATGGGAGATCGGAAAACTCAAATCTCTCTCTGGAAAGACAACCGAAGTCACCATTCCACGGGAAGCGATGGGCGATGGCGATCCCCACCTCCTCGGCATGATCGGAGCCTTCCTCGGTTGGCCCGCCATTCCCTTCGTTATCCTAGCCAGCTCTCTCTACGGCATTATCGCCGGGATCATCACCAGAGTCGGCTTCGGCAAGCCCCTCCCATTCGGCCCCTTCCTCGCCCTCGGCGCCGCCACCTGGCTCTTCGGCGGCTGGAAGCTCTGGCAGCAGTATTTCGATCTTCTCCAAGTCGGCTTATAGCAAAAATCGGTGGAATCAGGATCCAATCCTTTAAAATTTGCCAATGGGCGATCTCCACTTCGTTCCGCTTGAGCCGGAGAAAAAGTGGCCCTCGTCGTCGTCACAGACCTCCTTGTCCTAAGGCTCATCCTGCCGACGAACTTGCTGATCTCTACACGGCCGCCGTTGTCAGCTCCCGTTTCGAACCTATTCTGAGGGGTTTCTATCAGAACCTTCTCAAAAAGGGCAAGCCCAAGAAGCTCGCCCTCACTGCCGTCATGAGGAAACTCCTCATACACCTCAATTCATTGATGCGTAAGCATTTGGAAGAGGTTTCAGCGTCATCTTAATAAAAGTCCACGAATGCAGTCGCTGGCATACTTAAAAAAATACCAGACCAGTAACCTAGAGTCTTTGTATCGACCTCCTCTTTGAAAAGAGATCCTACAATATCACTTGATTTTTTTCACGGCGGTTTCAAATCGGAAGTGCGCAAGTCAGTGGGGAGAGATAACTTTATGGCGTTTTGGAACGACTTGCCAAGCAGCGAACAGGAAGAAAAAGCGGGAGAGTTGGAAGGCTTTGAGAGAGCTCATGAGAAGCTGAAGAAAGAGAGGGAGGCGCTTGTCTTACTGGAGCGGAGGGAAATTGAGGCCGAGTTGAAAAGATCCAGGGTCTATGAGCCGATCATGATTCACGGTAGGGCAATGTTGCCGAGGTCAGCAGTCTTCCCGAATGTCACGCTAGAGCTGTGCTAGGGACTGGGGCGAGGTGCGGTCTTTGGCGTTGTGGTGGTGCTGGCAGCGAGGCTCTGGAAAAGAGCGACAAAGGGTGGAAAGCGAAGGCGGGAAGTGGAGGAAGTCGATTGGGACGAATCTTTCTAGATTTGTCTTCAGGCGGGGAGTCCGTCATGATTTTTTTTGAATTTCCAGAAAACGTTGAGATCTCACTTGGACCCAAATCCCTTGGGTGAATTTAGTAATCAGCAAAGCACTTCTTATCTGTTGCCAGCGGCTGGTTAAGCGGCGAATATCCCTGCACGTTGACTGCAGCATTCTCTTACCAACGGGAACTCCTCATCGCCATTTTGGTGGCGGTGTGGCTGCATGTTGTCGTCTTCTTGATCTTCGCGGTCCTTCTTGTGTTCGAGCTGATCGCGGGAAAGGTCATTGAGTCAGCCGAGCAGGAAAAAGCGGTCGAGGAGATGACCGAGATCTCGATCACTTTTGAAGAAGAGTCATCCCCTGCGATCATCGCTCCCGCGCCGGTGCTTGTTCCTGAGGAAGAGACTCCGCTGCCTTCTGAGCGGCCCGCCTTTGCCAATACTCAGGATGATCAGGAAATGGCGGAGCCTGAGGTCGCGGATTTCATCGGCGAGAAAGACTCCGTCGCGAGTAGTGATGCTAATGCCGTCGAGGGTGACAAGAAGGAGACCGCTCTTTCTGGCGAGCAGGAGATGGCGCAGGACATCAAGACTGCTACCGAGGATTTCAGCGATGGCCCGGAAAAAGGACAGGGCATGACAGGCGAGGCCATTGGTAAGGTTGATACTGGTGATGACGCGCTCACTCAGGAGGAAGCAAAATCCCAACCTGGTGAGATGAAGCCGGAAGAACTCGCGCAGCAGGATCAAGCGCCCGCTGAGTTTGTGGAGACGATGGGCGTCGAGAAAACTCTTGAGGATCAGATGGCTAAAAAGGAGCCTCAGAAGAAAGTCGAACCCAAAGCGGAGGAAACTCCACCCACCCGTAAGAAGGAAGATCAAGTCGCAAAGAAAGAAGGTGGCTCGGAGGGCGGATTCCGCACGAAGCAAACCAAGACTCGTGTCCGTGGTGTCCTGAATGCCTCAGGAAAAGGGTCGCTCAACGTCAAAAATAGCCCGCTTGGGCGCTACCAAGCCTCGGTCTTTAAACAAATCGAGCGCCAGTGGCAGACTCGTAATTTTCAAAGACGCTCGCACCTTGCCCCGGGCCATATATCCATCCGCTTCGTCATCGACCCGAAGGGAAAAGTCTCCGGCCATCATCTCGTCGAGATGCGCGGGGCCTCCGAGATCCAATGGGCAATCGTCCTTAATTCGATCCGAGCGAGCGATATCCCAGCGATGCCGAGAGAGGTCCGGAAAGAACTCGATGGAGAATCGCTTGAGCTTAATGTTACCTTTAACTACTGAACCAAGATGAATTTCTCCGAAGCCCTAGACGAGACCTGGCAATTTTTTAGCGGGGGAGGGCTCTTCATGTTCCTTCTCGCCCTCTGTTCGATTACGGCGCTCACCGTCATTATTTTAAAAGCGCTTACTTTGACAAAGCTTCGCGTCCTTCCAGATCGTCTCGGCGCTGAGGTCGAGAAGTTTGAGGATCATCTCGAGGCCGATACTTTGGGCGATCTTCAGGACGAATTCGCGAAAGGGGAGAACTCGCTCGCCCGACTCTGCACCGTCGCTCTTTGTAATGCCGGACGCACGCAGGGCGAAGTTCAGGAGGCGGTGCAATCGTCGGCCCGTGAGGAGATCGTGCGCATGAATTCTGGGATGCCTGTGCTTGAGGTTGTCATCACCATCGCTCCGCTCCTTGGTCTCCTAGGAACCGCGAGTGGTCTGGTGACGGTCTTCGCTGACCTCGATGATAAGGATAACATTGGTCGCGGGATCGCCACCGCACTCAGCACCACCATCGTGGGAATCGCGATCGCGGTGCCATCGGTCATTGCCCAGAGCTACTTCAGCCGAAAGATCGAGACTCTCTCTGCTCGGCTCGAGGTTCTCCTCGGTCGTGTCGTTTCCGCCTGCCACCAGCACGTTTTCTTCCGCGATAAATAACGACACCGAACTGTGGAATTTTACCGTCAAATAAAGAAGCCCATCTCGGTGCCGATCGTCCCTTTGATCGATATTTTGGTGACGCTTCTTTTCTTCTTTATCGTAACGATGAACGACATGGATACGAAGGTCCCGACCTCCGAGATGAAGGTTAGCCTTCCCACTGCGAATTCGCTCAAGGTCTCCACTGCGACTGCCGCGCGCTCTGTTCTCTCTCTTAATGAAGCGGGGGAGGCGGAAATTGATGGACTCCCTGTGGTGCGTGGACTTTTAAAAGAGACGCTCATCGCTAATCGTAATCTCCGCAAAGGACTCAAGCTGGTTCTCCGGGCTGATGAAGGTTGCCCGTGGGGGAAAATTCTTGCAGCTCACAGCGCAGCAGTGCAAGCGGGCTACGGCGATGACGAACTTATCTACCGCGTCAAAAAACCGCTACCTCCTACAACGTCCACGGAAACACTTTCCCCACAAGACCCATGATCCTACCCATCACGCAATACGGAAACCCTGTCCTCCGGAAAAAGTGCAAGCGCGTCAACGAAGTCACCGATGAACTCCGCAGTTTCGCTGATGACATGGTAGAGACAATGAAGGACGCTGAAGGAGTCGGACTCGCAGCACCTCAGGTTGATCGTGATCTCCAGCTTGCCATCGTCGATGTTTCCCATGACCCCGAGTGCATTAGCTACCTGCGTGTCGATGGGGAAGAGACCGATCTTGCGGATCTCATGCCTCTCATTTTTATCAATCCCGAGTTGGAATTAGGGAAGGAAAAAGAAGCCTCCACGGAGGGCTGTCTTAGCATTGAGGGAATCACCGCCCCGGTGAAACGACCTACCGAAGTCATTGCGAAACTGGAGCAGCTCGATGGCAAAGTCATCACTGTCGAAACCGACGGATTACTCTCTCGCGCGATCCAGCATGAGACTGACCATCTCAATGGAGTTCTCTTCACCGATCGCTTGTCGACAGCGTCTAAGGTCTCGATTAGAAGGAAATTAAAAAGATTGGGCTCTTAAGTTGATGTTTTTTGAACATTTGGCCGTTATTGAGGTCATTTTTAATGAATAATTAAAGATTGTGAAAATAGCTTAAGGTCTATAGAGATTTTCTTTCGGTTTATGGACCCTGTCCCTTAAAACCCCTTCGCTGCAGCTGCGCAGCCTGCTACGAAAGGAACTCCAGTGCAGAATCCTTTTCAAGCTGCGTCTGAACCGGCTCCGGCGCCTCCAGCTCCTGAGGCGGCCGCCGCTGACGCGTCTCCTTTTGCCGGGATGGGAACAGAGTCTCCCTTTGGTCTTGTTGATTCCAGCGCTGGACGTCCAGCCAAGCTCCCGGAGCGCCGCTTCCCGGATACCGCAGCAAATGGTGCGAATGGAGCTGACGGTCTTTTGAATGAGCAGTCTCCTTTTGAAAGAGCTGGTGCCCCCGCTCCTCCACAAAGCGCAAGTCCTTTCGAGGCTGTCATCGGTGGTCCTACCGAGGGTTTCCTTGCCGAGCGTTTTCTTGCTGAGCGTCCGGGTGCATCTTCTCAGCCTCCTGTTCAGTATCAACCGCCAGCTCCGGAAGTGGCTCCTCCATTAGCACAGCCTGATCCTGCGACGAACGGAAGCTCACCGTTCGGTGTCGCTCCGGCAGCTCGTCAGAAGCCTGCTTCCTTTGAGCCTGCCGTCGCAGAGCGGCCAGCTCCCGCTGCTTTTAAAGAGGTCGCTTCCGCTCCAGCAGTAGTGGCTCCTGCCGGTCAACAAAAAAAGTGGTTATGCTCATGGCGGAATGCCTCAACTCGTTCTTCGCGCAATCTTTGGCGTGAGTCATTAACTCTCCGCTGACGAGATGCTCCAGCGTGCCCGCACTCTCCCCGGTGTGCGGAACCTCCGTATTGTTGGTGCGGAAGAAGCCGCGGCAATGAAGGTTCTCCGAGTCAGTGTCTCCCGTTTGGGCTTCGGAGAAGAGCATTCCATCGGCCACTCTTCTGCTGATGGCGATGTGGATATCATCGAGGAAAAAGGAACGACCGTCGCTGTTCTCCACGAAGACGGTGGCTATGCCGCTGGAGTTCGTGAAACCCTCATCATTGTGACACGCGAGCTTGCGCGTCTTACATCCTAAAGCCTTTTAGAAGATGGCAGACGTTTCCGAGGAACGCCATCAGGTGCGCGCTAAGCTTGCGCTCATCGGGCCTCCCGGAGCAGGTAAGCAGGAAATCTTTCGTCAGCTTTCCAAGCAACAGGGAAGTGGGCCCTTGCATCATCGTAGAGTCGGTGAGGCTGATGTTTATCAAGCTTCTTGGGACTGGTCAGGTGTCCCGAGTCCCGGCTGGACAACTCATCTAACGGCTTATACGACCGTCGGGAAGGTCGAGTTCAACGCTATTACCGAGATGCTGCTTGATGGTGTCGATGTCATCATTTTTTGTCGCTCCTGTCGATCCCGAGCGAGCTGAGGAGATCAAGCAGTCTCTCCAGACGCTCATTTTTAATCTTAAGCGCTATGGTCGGGATATCGCAGATATCCTAGTCACTCTTCACTATCATCGCGCCGAATTAGTCCCGGGTTTTGATCCGGTCACACTCGATAGATTTCTAGGTCTTAGGGAGGGGGCTGTCCCGCGTTTCGTAACACGGGGTGAAGGTGATGACCTCACTGGCTCCTTTGCTTTCATCGTAGGGCATTCTTGAAAAATCTTGAGCTGCCCACCAAGGCGCTCTGAAGACCCTCGGAACCAAGGTTGGTCAACTTCACTTTTCGGCCTTGCTTCGCCTGACCTTGATAGCTGTGAGTCGTCGCTAAGTATCGGCCAGTCTCTAATAGGATCTCAAACCTCGACCCGTCATGGGTTGGTTTTCTTTAAAGGGGAAGCGGATGAATTCTAATGGCGAGGTTCACTTGTAATTCATCTGGTCCCCGCTGAACCAAGCGCTCGATCTCGTTTCTAGATGTTCCCTTTCTTCATCTCACTCACGGCAAAAGCAGCCGCGCGTGCGGTGAGGGCCATGTAAGTGAGGGAAGGGTTAGTGCAGCCTGCTGAGACCATCGCTGAGCCATCGGTGCAGAAGACATTCTTAGCGCCCCAGACTTGGTTGTGCTTGTTGAGAACGGATTCCTTGGGAGTGCTTCCCATCCGGGCGGTTCCCATTTCGTGGATGCCGAGGCCGATGGGGCATTCACTCTCGTTCCCTCGGACATTTTTCGCGCCCATTGATTCGAGCATCTCGACCGCGTCGTCCTTCATGTCCTTGCGCATGTTTTTCTCATTCTCCTGATACTCGGCATCGGCGACGACGATGGGGAGGCCCCACTTGTCGGTCTTGTCTTTGCTGAGAGAGATGCGGTTGTTGTCATAGGGAAGGCATTCGCCGAAGCCGGTCATGCCGATGCGCCAAGGACCGAAGGAGGTGAGCGCTTTTTTGAAGTCAGCACCGAATCCGGGGATGCCGCGTGACCATCCGGCCCGCATGCCACCACCTTGGTAGCCGAAGCCACGGATGTAGTCTCCGGTGCCTTTTTCGTGGAGGTTCCGGTAGCGGGGAATATAGAAACCATTGGGGCGGCGGCCGAAGTGGATGCGGTCCTGATGGGTGTCGAGCACGGCGCTGGCTCCGACCTTGAGGTGATGGTCCATGAGGTTTCCGCCGAGAGAGCCACTTTCATCCATGCCATCCGGGTAGCGCTCAGACTTGGAGTTCATAAGGATGGCGGTGGAGGCTACGGTGGAGGCATTCAGGAAGATGATCCGGGCATAGTAGTCGATGGTCTCCATCGTGATTTCATCGATGAGACGGACGCCAATCGCTTTCTCCTGTTTGTCATCGAAAATGACGGAGTGGACGATGGAGTGCGGTCGGAGGGTCATTTTCCCAGTGTTTTCGGCAGCTCGAAGCGTGGTTGCTTGGCTGGAAAAATAAGCGCCGTAGGGGCAGCCGCGGCGGCAGAGATTTCGATACTGGCAGGTGGCACGGCCGAGGGCCATCTGCTCTTTGGTGGGCTCGGTGAGGTGAGCAACCCGACCAGGAATGAGCGTGCGTCCTTTCCATTTCCCTTCGATGGCGGCTTTGAGATCAAGTTCGGCGGGAGTGAGATCCATGGGTGGTTGGAATTCACCATCGGGGAGTTGGGGGAGACCTTCTTTCGAGCCGGAGATGCCGGCGAATTTTTCAACGTAGGAATACCACGGCGCGAGTTCATTGTAGGAAATGGGCCAGGGAATGGCGATGCCGTCCTTGGCATTGGCTTCCATGTCCATTTGACTGAGACGGTAGCTCTGCTTGCCCCACATGAGGGAGCGGCCGCCGGTGTGGTATCCACGCATCCAGTCGAAGCGCTTTTTTTCTTCGTAGGGATGGTCTTTATCATCGACGAAGAGATAACTGGCGTCGGGTCGGACGGTGTAGCCGGTGCGGGCCTGCTTAGGCTGCTGCTCGAGCATCTCGCGTGAAGGCTTATTGAGCCACTGGAGTTGCCACGGGGCTGAGTTGGTCGTCTTGTAATCTGAGATGTGCTTGATGTCGTGGCCACGTTCAAGAACGAGAGTTTTAAGGCCTTTTTCGGTGAGCTCCTTGGCAGCCCAGCCGCCGGAGATGCCGGAGCCGACAACGATGGCATCGAAAGTGTGTTCCGCTTTTCCTTTGATGGAGAGATTCATAATGTCAAAAATTTGAAGTTATATTGCCCACGCCTTTTGGCCGGGTTCGAGGGGCATATCAGCGACCCATTTTCCGGGCACGAGATGGTATTCGAAGGCCTGTGTGGCTCCGACTTCCGAGCTGCAGTAGCAGACTTTGACGAGATCTTTAAATTGGTCGATGAAGACGGCAGGCTGCCAGCCGTCTGTCTTTGATCGCTTCCAGCGCTCACCTTGCGTGTCTTTCTGATATTGGGTGAGGAAAGCGACTTGGTCCTCGGGGGAGAGTTCCGCAATACTTTTTCCGTGAGCCTTCTGGCAGCGCATCGTGAGGTCGGCGAGGCCATCAAGAATGATTTGTTGGTTTTCGGGTGGGAAGCAGTCTTTTACGATCACTTCGATCCAGCCCGGGACTCCGGCTTCGATTGCACCCGGAGTGTCGGTTTTTGGAATGATGGCCTCGGCGATCATCGCGGTTTGCGCGCGTTGGGCGTCGCTAAAGTAATTAAGGTCGGTCGTTTCAAGCGGTTCACCCAAGCGGGCAAAGGCGCTTTCAGGCAAGGCCACGGTGCCACCGACTGTGGTGGCGATCATTTTAAGAAGTTCTCTCCGGTCCATCATGATTAATGGCGGAGTTTGGGAACGATTGAAAATTCAATCCAGCAAAAAGCAGGGGAATACCTTTGTTGTCGTCATTTTATCGAGGCGGCGCAGGAGACTGAATCAGCAAGCAGCTTTCCAGAATCGGCTGGACGACGTGGATGAAATGGTGTCCTTCTGCGCGGAGTTGTTTCTCGAAGCGCTGTTCAACCTGCTCTAGGGTGTAGTCTAGATCGGCGCGGACGAGAGCATTGGCGCGGCCGCGAATGACGGCGACGAGGAAACCATGACGGCCCTGTCTCACAAGGCCGCTGCGCTTTTCGGGAAGCGTGAAGGATTTGCGAAGTTCGCCATTTTCATCTTTAAGCTCAGCCATGAAGCGGCTGAGATCGTAGCGAATTTTTTTGGCATTGGCATGACGAGAGGGGTCATGACTTGCGTAGCTGATAAGAGAAAAGGTGTCGTAGCGCATCAGGAAGACCTCTTCCACTTGGTAGCGGTGGGTGCGGTCGAAGACGATGTCATCAAAAGTCTGGCTGGAAAAGAGGGCCTTCATTCGCCAGGTCAGGCGGTCGGCAGTGCTAATTTGACCGAAATGATGAGCGGTCTGCATCTGCTCGGCGATAGCCCGTCGCACGGTGCTTCGCAGCATAGGTTCGAGGTAGGTGTGCAGGCCGGTTTGTGGGGCATAAAGAGCCTTTTCGAGCGAGGATTCGACAAGTGGAAGAAGGGCTTCGATGAGGTCTTCCTCTGTTTCTTGTGTAGTAACGGGCGGCTCGTTTTGAGAAGGTTCGTGGGGAGGCAGGGCAGCGGATGAGTCGTCACCCGGGAGGTTCAAGTCCTCGGCCTTCGGTTCGAAAGGGGAAGGGATTGGGTAGGACATTTCCGGGGAAAGAACTTTTTCCCGAGTAGACTGGAAAGGCTCGCTTGCGCTTTCAGGGAGGAAAGGGAGTGGGAGTTCTTTTTCTCCAATCGTAGGAATGGCGCTGGGCCTTGTCTGAGGTGGGGGAACGAGTCCGGATTCGAGGATTTGAGAGAAGTCGATCTTTTCCTCCATGCTCTGAGAGACTCGATCAGAGAGGAAGCCAGCGGGCGGGATGGGGACGAGTCGTTCCTGATGTCGCTGGGAAAGATGCACGGAAGAAACTTGAGGGAGCTGCGTCAGTGGAGGCATGAGGTCTTTTAGGGGAGGAAGCTTGCTTCCAGTGTCAGGTGAGGGCTGGGCCGCTAGCAAGTCGCTGATGCTGGGAAGCGGGTCGCGTCGATCTAGCTTATCAAGTCCGGGGATAGAGGGGGTGCTCATGGTGCGTGTAGTTACAGCAGGAAGCCGTCTTTTGGGTTGGGTTCGTCCTCATCGGCCATCGCAGCACTGACGATTCTTGCGAAGCGCTGCAGGATCTCCTTTCGGTCCATTTTGACCTCGCGGACGGCCTGAACATCACGGTCAAGCTGGCCTTTCCATTGCAGTAACTCCGTCTGGAGGTGGCTCATCATTTCGCGGAAGCGAGCATCGATCCGTGCAGCCATTTCAGAGGCAAGATCATCGGGATTCGAAATCCCCATAGCTTGGTTCGCTTGCACAGGGTGTTGCGAGATCTGCTGCAGGTGTTGGTTGATTTGTATCAACTGCTGCTTGCGCATAATCTTTTCCTGATGGAGTTCGAGCCGGAGCCGATGGCACTCTTCCTGAAGTTCTGCGAAGGAGTTCCGCAGATCGTTGAGGGCCGGCGACGAAGGCTTAGGGGAGCCTGTATCGAGATCGCTCTCAATACGTTCCAATCGACCGTGAACCTGAGTCAGGTCCCGGCCCATGATAATCTCTCGAATCCGCTCGACGTGTTGAGCAGGATTCAGCTGAGAAGTTGACATAGTCGCAGCATCGCTTGTGGGTTTCCTTTTTTAAAATCCGTAAGGGTGAGGGGATTCTAGAAAAGAGTGAGGGTAAAGAACTGATTAGGCTACGATGTGTGTGTGGACGGCGGCAATACAATCATCGCTCCTTAATTTCTCCGAACTTCTTAACAGAACTGATCTTTTCGATAGGTGACGAAAGACTTTAGGGGTTCACTGTGGTATAGTCATCATATCAATGGCTAAGAAAGCGGCAAAAAAGGGAGCAAAAAAGGCTGGGAAGAAGCTAAAAAAAGGCGAGGTCGACCTTACGAAGGTCTATGCTAAGACGCGAAAGAGTCTCATCGCTCGTCTCGAGAACTGGGAGGATCAAAAGACTTGGGATGAATTCTACAAGACCTACTGGAAGCTGATATACTCTGTGGGAATTAAAGCAGGCCTTCGTCAGGACGAGGCCTTCGATACCGTGCAGGAGACGATTCTCTCAATCGCGAAGCAGAGTAAGAAGAATCTCTACGACCCGAATCAGGGGTCCTTTAAGACCTGGCTCATGAATATGACGCGCTGGCGGATTAACGATCAGTTCCGCAAGCGCAAGAAGGATACCGCAATGCCAGGAGGTGGCTGGGATGATGAGAGGAAGACGGCTGTGATTGACCGTTTCGAGGACCCCAAGGGCGATCTCCTCAACCGCATGTGGGATGTCGAGTGGAAGAAAAATATCGCCGATATGGCTCTCATCAAAGTGAAGGGGCAGGTCTCTCCAAAACAGTATCAGATTTTCGACTACTACGTGGTCAAGCAGTGGGATGCAAAAAAGGTTCAAGACCATCTTGGCGTGAGCATGGCTCAGGTCTATCTTGCAAAGCATCGCGTCGGTTCCGTTCTGAAGAAGGAGCTGGCGAAGCTCGATAAAGACGGTGAAGAAAGTTAGATCCGATCCCCACATCCCCGATCACGAAGTCCTCCGTAAGGTGGGCGGTGGTTCGTATGGCGAGGTGTGGCTCGCCCGTGGTGTCACGGGCGCAATGCGCGCGGTGAAGATCGTTTATCGGGAAGACTTCACCGACGAACGAACCTTTGAGCGAGAGTTCGAAGGAATTCTTAAATTTGAGCCCATTTCGCGAGGTCACCCAGGCCTGGTGCATGTCCTCCACGTGGGGCGAACTGCCGGTGATTCGCCGTTTTATTACTACGTCATGGAGCTGGGCGATGATGCCTACTCGGACGAATTCAACCCGGTAGAGTATGAGCCGCGCACGCTGCGGACCGATATGAAGTTGGCGAATGGTTCACCACTCGATACCGATTTTTGTGTCACGACCGGGCGGCTGCTGGCGGATGCACTCGACCACCTTCATAAAAAGGGCCTCACGCACCGTGACGTGAAGCCATCAAATATCATCTTTGTGGATGGAATTGCCAAGCTCGCTGATATCGGCTTGGTAGCGGCGGTGGATCAGCGCACTTTTGTGGGCACCGAGGGATTTGTTCCCCCCGAGGGCCCCGGCTCGGCAGGAGCGGACCTCTACAGTTTGGGTAAAGTTCTCTATGAGATGGCGACTGGAATGGACCGTCTCCAGTTTCCCGAGCTTCCCGATGAAGGCCCGCCTGAAAAACAGCGAAAAAAGTGGATTCTTCTCAATCGCTTGGTCTGCGATATTTGCGAACCTCGAATCGCAAAACGCCAAATCACGAATGCCGAAGATCTTACTGAGGCTCTGACACGACTTGAGAAGGGAAAGAAGCAGCGAAAACAAATCTCTCCACTCGCAGGCGTGGGCTTTTTTGTGGCGAGTATCGTAGCGCTTATGATTGGGCAGGTCTGGCTACAACATTCCTGGGGTGAGACGGTGATCGAGGGACGGCGCATCCCGCTTCCTGTCCGTTATGTGACTCTGAGATTGAACACAGGTTCTGATGAAACGACGGAAATTACGGGTGTCGATGTCTATGATTCTGAAGGAGCTTGGATTCAGGCCACTCCGGCACGCATCCGTGACCTAGTGGTCGGAGAGCGCATGCGGCTAGTGCTGAAACGGAGAGGTTATCGTGATGAAATAGTCGATATCGAAGTCATCGATGAAGGGATGCAGTCGATGCTCAAACGGATTACGATGAAATCCTATGCGCCCCCGCTGGAGAGCGAACCATGGGTGGATGTGCTGGGGATGGAATACTCGGCGCGTGGAGAGAAGCACCTTTCTGATAGCTTCGTCACGGAGGCAGTCTGGGAGAAGTTTCGCAGGGATGCTGATGTCAAAGAAGATCCCGCTATCTTTGAGCACAGTGAGGCCGGAAAGCCTGTGCGGATCGTGGCAGTTCCGGAAGATCGAGCGAAGCAATATGCCGATTGGCTTGAACTAGAATGCATCGCGAAAGGATTTCTGGAGGAACATTCAGGAGACACTAATTATCAGAACAGAGAAATTAGGGCTCAGTTTGATCGCAATTATTCCGGGCCGGGATTGACTCAACAAGTGCGGGATGAGGGATTACGCCCGTTCCGGCTTCTCGTTCAGGTGATCCCTTATGCTGAACTTTCATTTACGAGCATTCCTGAGGGAGCATCGGTTTACATTGATGGCGAATGGATCGGAGAAACGAATAATATCAAGAGATACGTCCTCCCTCCCGGTTTGGTGAGCTACACCATCGAGCTCGAGGGTTATCAGTCAATCCATGAAGAGCTGATTCTCACTGATAAGCAACCTCCCCTCCATATCGCAAAAACCCTTAGCCCTAACGAAGGGGGCGTCGTCTTTGGCGAGAATGCGGGCATCTGGAAGAATGGCCTCGGGATGCGCTTTGCTCCGCTGGGAGATGATCTTATGGTCAGCATCTGGGAGACGCGATCAAGGGAATTTGAGATATTTTTAAAGGAAGATGCGGAGGTGGTGACAGGTCTTTTTGAAAGTGCCTCTCTTAATCATCCGGCGGTGGGAATGACCCGAGCCGAGGCCGCACGATTTTGTGAATGGCTCACGACACGAGAGCGAGAACAGGGGCATATTCAAAAGCAACATCACTATCGGCTACTGAGCGACCTTGAATGGTCGAAGGCCGCCGGTCTTACCGAGCGGTATGATGAGCCTCTGCTGCGTGACGATGATGAACAGAATGGCGGAATCTTTCCGTGGGGAGTCGATATCTGGCCACCGAGTGAGAAAGCGGGGAATTTTTCCGATCAAACTGCGGCGGAAAATGAAAACACTTCAATTAAGCAAACGATTGAGAGCTACACCGATCAGTTCCAAATGGCAGCGCCAGTCGGAAAATTCGAAGTCAACGAGAATGGAATTTTCGACATGGGGGGGAACGTCAAAGAGTGGGTTTCTGACGACTACAAAAGTGGCGAAGATGGCGGGGAATATGGGGTGGTGCGTGACTCGGATTGGAAGAGCTATCTGCGCCAGCACCTTGAGACGCGGCATCGTCAAATTATCGATCCCGAAAACCGTGGCGAAACTTATGGTTTCAGGGTCGTGCTTGCTAAAGAGGACGAACAAGAGCAAAAAGAAACAGTGATAACTATTAAAGACGATGGTGGAGATACGAATTGATTATGAAGGGCAGCTTCGCTGCGGTGCAAAACACATGCCATCTCAGCGCAAAATGGAGACCGATGCGCCGACTGATAATCACGGGCGGGGCGAGTCATTTTCTCCCACCGATCTTCTCGCTACGGGCCTCGGAACCTGTATGGCGACCGTCATGGGGATCGTGGGTAAGAATAAGGATGTGGAACTCCGTGGCATGCGTGTCGTTGTTGGAAAAGAAATGTCCGACGATCTCCCGCGTCGGATTGCCAAGCTGAACGTCGAGGTTTTCATGCCCATCCCTGAGGATCACCCCGAGCGCCGTGTTCTTCAGAGCGCCGCCCTCAGCTGCCCCGTGCAGCACAGCATTCATCCTGATATCGAAGTGCCGATCGAGTGGCACTGGCAGGAGATTGGTTCCGCACTCGCGAGCCCTCCACAGCTTCAGGCGAGTTCGACGGTGATGAATCCCTCACGGATTAGCCGCACCAGCGGAAACTGCGTTTCCTAAGGCTTCACGATCAAGGATGATCTGATATTTTCCAGCGAGGATTGTTTTGACCTCGCTCATTGGAATCTCTTTACCTGTTTCGCTTTCAAGACTTGTCATGCTTACGTCAGCGATTCCGCAAGGCGTGATTGCTTGGAAGGGTTGAAGGCTCCTTTTCTGCACATTCAGCGCGAGTCCATGAAGGGTAACCCAGGAGCGTATGCCGACTCCGAGTGAGGCAATCTTTCGATTATCGATCCAGACTCCGGTGAGTCCTTCGTGGCGCTGTGCGGTGATGCCGAATTCGCCGATGGTCTCGATGATTGCTTCTTCAAGATTCCTGAGATGTCGGTGAAGATCCTTGTGATAATTTGCGAGATCTAAAATGGCGTAGCCCACGAGCTGGCCGGGCCCGTGGTAGGTTCCTTCACCACCTCGATTTGTCTCTACAAGCGGGTGGGGGAGTTGTCTCTGATCTCTCAGGCTGCTCTGATCTCGGGTGCGTCCAATGGTGTAGACGGGCGCATGCTCAAGCAGGAGAAAGGTGTCGCCGATTTGGCCTGTGCGCCGCTGAGCCACGAGTGCTTCTTGTCGGTCCCAGGTCTCTTGAAAATCGAGCCCCGCGCCGAGATCTTGGATATCGAGATTCATCGTTTTGATTTGGGACGTGAGAGCCATTCCTGAACCTCCGCGAGTGTTCGGGTGTTGAGCGCGTCTTCGCGGCGCAACCAACCCTTACGAGCGAGACGGACCCCGTAGGCGAGGAATTGGAGTTGCTCGGTTTTGTGGGCGTCTGGATTGATCGAGGTAAGGACATTTTTATCGCGCGCGCGCTTCCACCAGCGCCAGTCCATATCGAGACGCCACGGGTTGCAGTTAAGTTCAATGATGGTCCGGGTTTCGGCTGCGCAATCGATGATTTTTTCGATGTTCAGCGCGTAGGAGTCACGTTTTAAAAGAAGGCGCCCAGTGAGATGACCGATCATCGTGACGTGTTCGTTTTCCATCGCGCGGATGAAGCGCTTGGTCATCTCATCCTCGCTCAGGGTGAAGGAGTTGTGGACCGAGGCGACGCAGTAATCGAGTTCACTCAAAAGGTCGTCATCGAAGTCCATGGAACCGTCTTTTAAAATATCGACTTCGCTCCCAGGGATAAGAGCAAAATCGTCGAAGCTCTTATTGAGGTCACGAATCTCTTCGATCTGCGCGCGTAGTCTTTCTTCGCTCAGGCCATTCGCTTGGAAGGCTGCTTTTGAGTGGTCGGCGATGCCAAGATATTGCAATCCGAGTTCTTGTGCTGCCTCCGCCATTTCCAGGAGTGAATTTTGACCATCTGAGGCTGTCGTGTGATTGTGAAAGGTGCCGCGAAGATGCTCTTTCTCGATCAAGTCGGGGAGGGCGCCTACTTGAGCCGCTTCGATCTCGCCGCGGTTTTCACGAAGCTCTGGCGGGACGAAAGTCAGTCCAAGTGCTTTGTAAATATCAGCTTCTTCCGTGACCTCTGGAATCTTTCCCTCGCCCGTGAAGTCGTATTCATTCAGCGAAAGCCCTTGTTTGAGTGCGATGGAGCGGAGGGCGACATTGTGCTCCTTGCTGCCGCTGAAATATTGAAGAGCGAAAGGGAAGTGATCATTGGAAACCGCACGAAGATCACACTGCAAACCGTTCTCAAGTCGGATCGAAGTTTTGGTGTCACCTTGCACAATCACCTCGTGGACTTCCGGAAGTTCGGCGAAGAATTTCGTGAGTTCCGCGGGCTCCTTTGTTGCAACGAGAAAGTCGAGATCGTGGAGGGTCTCCTTTGATCGACGATAGGAACCGGCGATTTCTGCTCGGCTCACTTTCGGGTGGTCCTTGAGTCTCTCTAGGAGAGTCTCAGCGAGCGGCGCGACATCCCCGAGGCGGAAGCGGTCGGCGAATTTTTCACGATTGGCAATGGCAGCGAGAACTTTCTCGGCGGTCTTTGCGCCGAAGCCTTTAAGTGATGCCACCGAGCCATCTTCACAGGCTTTCTTAAGCGCAGAGATAGAGTCTACACCGAGTTGATCGTAGACCGCCTTGATTTTCTTCGGACCCAATCCTTGCACTTCGAAGAGTTCAAAAAGTGTCACAGGAAACTCTGCTCGAAGATCTTCATAGTATCCCAGAGATCCGGTCGAGGCGAGTTCGTGAAGCTTCTGCTGGAGCGCATCGCCGATGCCCTTGATTCCTTTGAGATCATCATCCGATGCTCGAGAAACGATATCGCCATCGAAATTCTGCACGATCTCTGCCCCGTTCCGATAAGCGCGTGTTTTAAAAGGATTTGATCCCTTGAGTTCGAGGAGGAGAGCAATTTCCTCAAGGGTCTTAACGAGGGTTTCACGAGTAACATCGGCCATTCCGAGAAGATGAAGCGCGCCTTCGTTTTTGCAAGACCAACGGGAGGGTCAGACCACGCTTTTCTTCTGTAAAACCAAGGCTGTTCTTGATGGAAGATAGAGACGGATTTTTTGATCGTGAGCGAGGTAGGTGAGCGATGGGTCGATGCGCTCGTGGCCTCCGAAGTCCTTTTGGTCGGTATCGAGGACAATTTCGTATTCGCCGCTTTCTGGGACGGGGAGTTCTAGATCGGGGAACGATTGATAAGGGTTCAGGTTGAAGGCGAAGAGGAGGTCGCCACGGCGTGCGAAGAGGAGCTTCCAATCGTTATGGGCGTAGAGAAGTTCGATGTGAGGTGCGCTAAGGGTGTCAAATTTAACCCCGAATTCCTGAAGCGCTTGGTCGAAGAGATTAATGTCGCCAAAGCGGAGTTTCGGATCATCGACGATGGACCATTGTCGGCGGCAGTAGTGGTAGGACCAGTTGTTGCCTTCGCGGGGGAAGTCGAGCCACTCAGGGTGGCCGAATTCATTGCCGATGAAGTTGAGCCAACCCTCTCCGCCAAAGGAGAAGGTGAGGAGGCGGATGATCTTGTGCAGGGCGATGCCACGGTCGACTCCGGCACTTTCGCAGTCCCGACCCATGTGCCAATACATCTCTGAATCCATGAGCTGGAAGGCGAGTGTCTTGTCGCCAACGAGGGCTTGGTCATGCGACTCTACGTAGGCGATATTTGCTTCACCGGCTTTACGGTTGGTCAGGACAGCCCAGATCTCATCCATATTCCACTGCTCGTCCGGGGTGTGCTTGAGGAGCTTGATCCAGTAGTCAGGGAGACCCATGGAAAGGCGATGGGTGAAGCCTTGGCCCCCTTCTTCGATGGGGCGGCAGAGGCCGGGCATGCCGCTCATGTCCTCGGCAATAATGAGGGCATCAGGACGGAGTTCGTGGACGAGCTTGGTGGCGAGCTTTAGGTAGAGAATAGCGTCGTCATCGACTGCGGGTCCGAAGTATGAGTGATGATTACCGAATTCTTCGGTGCCGCGGTGCCAGTAGAGCATGGAGGTGACACCATCAAAGCGGAAGCCATCGAACTTAAACTCTTCAAGCCAGTAGCGGAGATTCGAGAGGAGGAATTGCCGAACCTCAGGGCGACCGTAATCGAAGCACTTCGAGTCCCACTGAGGATGGTCGCCATTTTTGCCTTGGTGGAAATAGAGTTCTCCTGAGCCATCGAAGTTGTTCAGTCCCTCGTCGATGTTTTTGACCGAGTGAGAGTGGACGATGTCGATGAGAACGGCGATGCCGAGGCCGTGTGCAGTATCGATGAGATACTTGAGGTCCTCGGGTGACCCGAAGCGGGATGAAGGTGCAAAGAAATTGGCGACGTGATAGCCGAAGGAGCCGTAATAGGGGTGCTCGGCGATGGCCATGAGCTGGATGACATTGTAGCCCTGTTTTGCGATGCGAGGGAGGACGTCATCGGCGAACTCGCGGTAAAGGTGGACGCGGCCCTCCTCGCCAGCGAGACCGACGTGGGCTTCGTAGATGCGCGCCGAAGAACCATCATAGGTGAACTTATTTTGCCACTGGTAAGTTTCTTCGGGCTGCCAGATCTGAGCGCAAAAGTCGTTGCTATCAGGGCTCTGTCCGACGCGTGTAACGTAGGCGGGGATGCGATAACGCTGGGAGCCGTCTTCGCCATGAATGAAGAGTTTATACTTTTGCCCGTGAGCGAGGGTGTCGGCTGGTAGGGTCAGTGACCAAACTCCATATTCGTCACGAGTGAGCGGATGGCTTTGGTTATTCCACTCATTAAAATCACCGACGAGATGGATGGAGCGAGCACCGGGAGCCCATTCGCGGAGAGTCCATTCCTTCTCTGAAAAATGAAATCCAAAGTGCTGGTGCCCGGCTGCGTGATCTATCAGTGAGCCAGCGGCGTGCTCGATATCCGAGAGGACATCTAGGTAGCGCTGATGGCGCCCCTCAATGACAGGAGCAACAGGTTCAAGCCACGAGTCGTTTGCGATGAGAGGAAGTTGGGAAGGCACGTGTTCACTTTATCGGATTTTCAGAAAAAGATCACTTCTTATAACGAATCCACTTGGCGCTCTTTCCGCGCAGGGAGACTGCGAAAGCAGGACCGCATGAGGATGCTTCATAGCATCTCAGCATGGCCGTTGGTTCCGATGATCAAGGAAAAACTGGAACCACTATCCTGTGATTAGGGTATTGAGATCGTTTTCGAGTCGATCCATCGCTTCTTGATCGGTGAGCTTCCCGCCCTCTTGGGTGCTGACGAAGATAGAGTCGAGAGCCGCCCCTTTTTCGGTGCAGATTCGCGAGTGAACTGTCTTGAGACCGTGCGCATTGACGGTGCGGAAGACATCGTGGAGGAGTCCGATGCGATCGAGAGCTTGGAGTTCAATGACAGTGAAATGAGGATCGAGTTCGTTACTGATCCAAGCACGGGTAGGGAAATTGATCACCTGTTCGGTCTCGGGATTGAGGTAGTTAATCTTCTTTTTAAGGTATTTTGAGGCGTCGTAGGTTTCGCTTTCGTTGATGGCGTAGAGTGTCTTAACGGCGGATTTCTGACGCTCTACACTCTCTTCGGCCTTGAAGTCCTTTGTGCAAACTCGGAAGAGATCTAGAACGATGCCATCGGGACGGGTGTAGATGTCTGCTGAGAGAATGTTGAGTTCGTGCGAAGCGAGGGTGCAGCAGATTTTCTCCAAAAGAAGCGGGGTTTCTTCTGCTGCAATGATGAGCTCGGTGTAGCCGAACTTGGGGCGCTCAAGCCACTGCACGGCGCACTCGAACGGGGTGTCTGGTCGGCGTTGTCTTCGATCAATAAACTGCCAGAGAGCGACGATGTGTTTATGGATGCTGCGCTTACTTCTAAAGCGGAAGTAGCGCCTGGGCATGAGCTTGAAGTGCCCCTCGAAGATGTTGTGATATTTTTTCTTGAGGCCGCTTTTGACCTCACTGCGGATCTCTTCGAACTCAGCAGCGAGCTCCTTCTTTCCGGAATTCGGAGAGTCTGAGAGATACTCACGGGTATTGCGGTAAAGTTGAAGGATAAGGGTTTCCTTCCAAGGAGACCAAGCTTCTTCATTTGTGCCATTGGAATCAGCAAAGGTGAAAAGAAGAAGAGTATCGAGGCGGTGACGGTCGCGCATGAGTCCGGCGAACTCTGCAATGACTTCTGGATCATCGATATTTTTCTTCGTCGCAAAGCGCCACAGCGTGAGGTGGTGATCGACGAGGAACATAATAAGGGATCTGCGGCCTCCGGTAATCTGTAGTCGTTTGCAAAGCCGGACGGCGAGTATTGAGGAGCCATCGATATGCTCACGGACATTCTCAGCACGTCCGGTGTCGTGTAGGATGAGGGCGACATAGAGTGCGTAAGGATCTTGGTGCTTGAGGAAGAGATCGAGATAGAGGCCATGCTTTGGGTTGTCCTCGGCAAGAAGTTTATCGAGCTGATCGATGCAGCGGAGAGTGTGTTCATCAGCTGTATAGCGATGGAAGAACTCATGTTGCACGAGGCAATCCAGTGCGCCGAACTCGGGGAGGTAGCGGCCGAGAACTCCACAGCGGTGCATCAAGCGGAGTGTTTTCGCTACTTGGCCCTTGTGCTGAAGGATTTCGCGGAAGGCTTCTCTGTTTTCTTGGCGAATACGAAAATTACTATCGATAAGATCCCAGCTCGCCTTGATTAACTTTCGAAGGGCTGGGGAGGGGCGAACCTGGTGCTTCTGGCAGTAGACAAAAAGCCGGATGAGACGATTTGGATTCTCCCCAAAGATCTCTTTTCTTTTTGCGAATAGACGGCCTTGGCGAATGGTGTAGTCCTCGAGTTGGATCGTCTTAGGCTTTTTCTTTGAAAAGGGGAGAAATCGGAAGCCACTTGGCTCCTCGACATGCTGGAGCTCGAAGATTTCAAAGATCGATTTTGTGTGATTGTGGATATGTCGCGCGTGGGTGTAGTAGTCCCGCATGAAGGCCTCAATTCGGCGAAGGATTGTGCGTTGGGGATATTCGAACTCGTCGGCTAGAACCCCTTGGAAGCGAAGGGTGAGAATGTCGTTGCCCTTATCGTGATACTGGAGCGCATTCCGAACGCGGTGCATAAAGTAGAAGGCGTCCTTCAATTCACGCCGCGCCAGACGGGTAAGGATTTTTTTTGAGATGAGCTTGGTCATCGAGCGGGTATCAGCCTCAGCATCGATGACCCAGACGAGATTGTGATAGTCGCGCAGAGTGCCGGGGCTCTCTTTGATATTGGGCTCTTGGAGGAAGACGGTGTGTGACCACTTGGCGTGGCGGCGCTTGATGTCGAGGCTCCTTTCTTCGAAAAAGGCTTCTTTGTCCTTCTTGATACATTCCTTTCGGAAGCGAATCTTGAAATCAAGGTAGAGTTCTTTAGACCCGGCGATGAAGCGGGAATCCAACAGCGTGGTGCGGGAGATCGGTTCGCCTTTAGCTTCGGTGATGGACTCGGATGCGGAGCGAGTCGAGGGGAGGAACTTAAAGCCGAGGTCCCAGACCGTCATTTGTATCGCTTGAATCAGTTCATTGTCAGCTTTAGTAAGCTTGTTCGCCGCCCCATTCGTGAGAAAAAGGAGATCGATATCAGATCCGGGATTCATGATCTCTCGGCCATAGCCTCCATTAGCCACGATAGTGAAGTTGGGCTCGTGATCACCACGAAAGCTTTCATAGAGAGCCCGAATTAGCTCATCAATCATCTCCGAACGGGCCTGTGCATTCTTGAGTCCTGATTCGGAGGCAAGATGACGTTCATGAAGAACTTGGTTCGCACCACTGATCTTCTCCTTTAAGAAGGCGAGACGAGAAGCGGGAGATAGCCCACGGAGAGCTTGGGGGTCGAGGTCGAGAAGCACAGGAAGAGAAAATCAAACTCTCCGACTAAGTCGATCACCAACGAGTGGCAGTTGCGCGAGGACGTCCACCATGACGGGCATAATAGCTGCGGCCTGCGCTAGTAGTGTCAAGAGAGCCACGAATAATTTGCACGTCTGCGCCAACACCGACACGCTCATACAGATCGATGATATGACGGGACTTCATGCGGATACATCCGTAAGAAGCTGGGCGTCCGATGTGTCTCTCGGCGGGAGTGCCATGAATATAAATACAACGTCCCATCGTGTTTCGATTGTGGCTTTCTTTTCCACGAAGCCAAAGAATTCGCGTGACGATAGGGTCACGGCCAGGGGTGTCAGGACGGATGACTTCTCCGGTGCGACGCCTACTTTTGAAGACGGCTCCTGAGGGAGCTCCACCACCAACTTTCTTGGCGACTTCAAGACGACCAAGCGGGGTCCGATTCGTTCCTGAGCGACTACCAAGTCCGAACTTTGAGGTGGATACAGGGTAGGCTTTGACCGGCTTGCCATCCTTTACCAAGAGCATCTTCTGATCCCGCACGCTCACGACCATCTTATTTCGGTCGTCGTATTTAGATCCGCAAGAAGCAGTGATGAAAACAAGCGGGGCCAAGATGGCGAGGAGGGCAATGCGGCAAAACATGATTTTAGGATGAGAAATTAACGGCGGGTAAGGAACGCCGGCACAAATTGGTCGAAACTGACCATTTGTCTTAATGAAGCTATGGAAGTATAAAAGAAACCGACTGGGAAAGGAAGTAGCAAGATGGCAGAAGGCCAATTTCCCATCCAAGCGGCGTCGAGTACAACGTAAGCAAAGAATAGGCCAAACATGAGTTCAAAGACCGGGGTGAGACTCTTGAGGGCTTTGTAGCGGCTCTTTTTGATCTCCATTTTCTTTTTGCCCTCGATGCCATATTTGGGAGTGCGGACGAATCCGGTCTCGTGTCCTACGATTGCTTCGAGCACTGCCTTGGCATTGTTGACTGCCATTCCGATCCCTAGAGCGAGAAGGAGCGGGAGGTAGAGGATTTCCTTGAGCCAGGTCTTCGGATGAAGCGCTTTCTGCGCAACGGTGTAGAAGATCACGACCGAGCAGGAAGCGAAGAAGAAGATCGGAAGATCGAACATGAGACGATCCCAGAAATCGAGTTGAGGTCCCCAAGTGTTCTTTGGGTAGATCAGAAAACAGAGAGCGATGAGAAGGAGGTAGGCAAAGTTCGAAGTAAGATGCGCCGTGGCTTCCAGCTTGATAGCGAGCGAGTAATTACTCTTCCAAATATTAAGAAGGCACTTCTTGCAGCACTGAATGGAACCCTTTGTCCAGCGGTGCTGCTGGTTCTTGAAGCCTGCCATGTCAACGGGAAGTTCAGCAGGAGTCTCAACTTCGCGGAGGAAGATGAATTTCCAACCTTTAAGTTGAGCGCGGTAGCTGAGGTCCATGTCCTCGGTAAGGGTGTCATGCTCCCAACCGCCTGCGTCTTCGATCGCGGACTTGCGCCAGATTCCGCCGGTGCCATTGAAGGTGAAAAAGCGGCCTGAGCGGTTCCGGGCGACCTGCTCGATCTCTAGGTGACCGTCGAGGAAGAGCGCTTGAACGCGGGTGAGGGCGTTGTATTTGCGGTTGAGGTGACCCCAGCGCGTCTGAACGAGAGCAATCTTTTCGTTCGTAAAATGATGCATCGTCTTTTGAAGAAGATCAGGATTTGGGACGAAGTCTGCATCGAGGATTAGAATGTATTCGCCCTTGCTAACCTTCATTCCATTTTCAAGCGCTCCCGCTTTGAAGCCGGTGCGGTCTGTGCGGTGGATGCACTCGGTATCGAAGCCTTGTTGGCGAAGTCGCTCGGCTCCCGCCATTGAGATCTCGACAGTCTCATCAGTGGAGTCATCGAGGATTTGGATCTGAAGTTTGTCCTGCGGGTAGTCCATCGCGGCAACCGCATCGAGAAGACGATCAACAACGTGCATCTCATTAAAGACGGGGAGTTGCACGGTCACGAGGGGCATTTCCTCGAACTCTCTCTCAGGAATAGGCATCTCATTCCGGTAGCGGAAGTAGAGATAAATCGTAGTGAGGCGATGAAAACCATATCCACCAAGCCCTAAGAGGACGAGTGAGTATAGAATGTAGACCCATGAGGAGGTGTCGCTTGGCATACTTTAAAAGTGTTTGGCAGGAACGGAAAAGTCACCGGATATGACCCATCCCGCCCTTGGCGTGTCAGCATTATATAGGCAAGTCAAGATTTGGATTTCAGAAACATACAGGAATCCTAAATAGTCGTCCATCATTGAATTCTTATATTTTTAAAATGGGTTCTCGACAAGATGGGGTGCTCTCTTTTTCTTCAGACCCATGAAAGTAGATCTCGTTGGAAATTATCGGGCACAGTGGGGCGAAGGGCCGATTTGGTGGCAGGGGCGTCTTGTGTATGTTGATATTGAAAAACACTGTGTTATTTCAGTCGATCCTGAGACGGGAGCGGAAAAGAAATTTGAAGTTGGCCAGCGCGTCGGCACGGTAGTTCCGCGGAAGAAAGGTGGATTTGTGATCGCGGGAGACGATGGCTTCTTCTTTCTCGATCCAGAGGGTGGAGGGCTGACTAAGATAGCCGACCCAGAGCCCGATAAGGATGACAATCGTTTTAATGACGGTAAGTGTTCGCCCGATGGCCACTTTTTTGCCGGCACAATCAGCTTGGTGAAGAAAGAAGGAGACGCAAAGCTCTATCGCCTCTCACCGGAGCTGGAAGTGGCAGAAGCTTTTGGACCAGTGACGAATTCAAACGGCATCGTGTGGTCCGCAGACGGTTCGCTTCTCTACTACATAGACACCCCGCGGAAAGCGGTGCTTTGTTTTGACTACGTTGCGGGCGAGATGAGCAATCCTCGCGAGGTTATTTCGACTTCTAATATGGAATCGTCTCCAGATGGGATGGCGATCGATGAAAATGGCCATCTCTGGGTCGCCTTTTGTCACGGATCCTGTGTCATTTGCTACGATCCCGCGTCTGGCGATGAGCTTAAGCGTGTTGATCTTCCATGCATGGAGACCACCGCTTGTGCGTTTGGGGGGGAGAATCTCGATGAACTCTATGTCACGACTGGAATTCATAAGAGTGAGGTCGAGGAAGATGCGGGCCGGCTTTTCCGAATCACAGGGCTGGGAGTCCGGGGGCTTCCGTCGCACGCCTTTGCAGGTTAGTTTACGATTCTAAATCTCTAGGCAGCACACCATATAGTATTACTTCTTTTGAAGAATACCACATGTGGCGTTTTTGGGCGTGACAACTTGAGCTGGATCTCATCTCGTCTTATGGTCTTCTGACTGGAGAAGCTCCTTCTCCACCGAATTTCGCCCCAAAGACGTCCATGTATCTAAAATCTCTCAACATCCACGGTTTCAAGTCCTTCGCTGATAAAACTCATCTCGAGTTCGCTCAGGGAGTCACTGGAATCGTCGGACCAAATGGCTGTGGTAAGTCAAATGTCGTTGATGCCATTCGCTGGGTCCTCGGTGAGACATCCGCGAAAGCACTCCGCGGCGGAGAAATGGCTGACGTCATCTTCAATGGTGCCGAAAAACGTAAGCCGCTCGGGATGGCCGAAGTCACTCTCACGCTCGCTGATTGCGAAGTCGCTCTCAAGACCGAGCACAACGAAGTTTCCGTGACCCGCCGAGTCTATCGCGATGGTAAGTCCGAATATCTTATCAATGGCACTCGCTGCCGCCTCCGTGATATCGGCGACCTTTTCATGGACACCGGAATCGGTCGTTCGTCCTACTCAATCATGGAGCAGGGAAAAATCGACATGCTTCTCTCTGCCAAGCCCGAGGATCGTCGCCAGGTTTTCGAAGAAGCCGCTGGAATTACCAAGTCCAAGAAGGAGAAAAAAGAAGCACTCCGAAAGCTCGAGTATACCGAAGGAAACCTCCTCCGCGTCTCCGACGTTCTCGCAGAGCAAGAGCGCCGTATTAACTCGCTCAAGCGTCAGGTCTCAAAGGCCCGCCGCTACCAAGCCCTTTCAAAAGACGTTACCATTCTCGATACCCACCTCAGTTACCGTGAGTTCACCCAGTTGAGCGGCGAGCGTCAGGAACTCACCGTCTCTCTCACTTCGCTTGAGCGTGAGCGGGTGAGCATCGAGTCCGACATGCCTGAGCATGAAAAGGCGGTCGTCGATGCCCGTGATCTGGCCCAAGCCCTGGATGCAAAACTCTCAGGCCTCCGTCAGCGTCTTTCTGATAAAAAGAATGCCATTCAAGCCGCCGAGAACCGCATCGCTTTTAATAACGAGCGTAAAGGCGAACTCTCCGAGCGACTCTCGCAAAACGAAAAGGAAATCACCGACACCGCTGATCGCCTTTCCGAGCAAAAGGAATCACTCGATAAAGCGCAGCTCGCACTCGTCGATCTCGAAAAGCGAATCTTGGGGCAAGAGTCCCGCTTTAAAGAAAGCCAGCAGGGTGCTTCGCAATTCGTTCAACAGCGCCAGATTTTAGAAGCTCAGCTTCGCAAAGCCCGCGCTGAGGCGAATGCCACTCAAAGCATCATCGCCTCATCCCAAGCCAAAATCGAAAGCGCCCTTTCTCAAATGGAAGGCAACCGTGAGCGCATGAAGCAACTTGAAGAAGAGGCGGAGCGTCTCTCCGGCGAGAATGCCAAGGCCATCGCCGAGCGCGATGAAATCTCAAAGCAACTCGAGGAGCACCAAAAGCGCGTCCCTGATCTCGAAGCCGCCCGTGAGCGCAGCGAGCGCGAGTTCCAAGCCTGCCGAGGATCACTTGATGCCGCCCGTAAGACCGCTTCCGAACTCCACCGCGAGCTGTCCTCTAAAGGTTCTCGTCTCGAGGTCCTCCGCCAGCTCATCGCCAGCGGCGAAGGTCTTCAAAAAGGAACTCAAGCAGTTCTCAACGGCCTCAATGAACCCGATCTCATTAAGCCCGGAGTCAATGGAGTCCTCGGCTCTCATCTTAAGGTTCCAGATGAACACGCCATCGCAGTCGAAGCCGCTCTCGGCCACCACTTGCAGGCGGTCATCGTGCGTGACGACGTTCTCGCAAACGAAATCATCGACCGTCTCACAGAAGGTAAAAAAGGCGAAGCGGCACTCCTCCCTAAGAGCTTCCTGCCAGCCTCCGCCGGTTCACAAGTTGAAGCCCTTCCCGAAGGCGCGAGCGCATGGGCGCTCGATGTCGTTTCTGTCGATGGCACACTCATGGGGCTCATGGAGCATCTTCTTTCCAAAGTGCTCATTGTCCCAAATCGCGAGACCGCTGGATCCCTGCGTAAAAGCTACCCCGACCTTACGTTCGTCACCACCGCTGGCGAGATTCTAAGCGCCGAGGGACTTCTTCGCGGCGGTAACTCCGGCGGTCAAAAAGATTCCATTCTTGTTCGTCAGAATGAAATACTTTCGCTCGAAGTCGAAACCCAGGAACTCAAAGCTTCCGAAAAAGAAGCCAAGACCAAGATAGATGACCTTGAAGCACGCGTGAAGGAGCTTCGTGAAGAGGTCGAAGCATCGAAAGACAATCTCCAACGCCATAAGGTCGAGGAATCCACCCTTAACGGTCAGCTCTCACTCGCCAAGCGCGAGGCCGAAAGCTTCGCTAACAAGGTCGGAAATAATCAGTGGGAGCGTGAAGAACTCACGGGCCGCGAAAAAACAGCAGCCGACAGCCGCTCCGCGATGGAGAACGAGCTTGCCCGTGCTCGCGAGCGTCTCACCGCAGCCGAGGACGATGCCCGTAATCTCCAGAAGCAAGTCGAGGAAATCCAAGACCACGAGAGCTCAGCTCAAGAGCAGCTTAACGAAGCGCGCACCGCTCTCGCTGTTGAAAAACAAGCTCGCGATTCCGCGGCTCGTGAGCAACAGCCGATGAACTCCCGTATCAAGGAACTCACCGAACTGAACCACCGCCGTGAGAGCGAGATCAAAGCTTCCCGCGACCGCATCGTCCGCGGCGATGAAGAAAACGAGGCTCTCTCGACCGAGATGACCGGCTACAAGGAGGAGCTTGAAAAAGTCACATCCGAACTCAGCCACGCCGATGGCTCCCGCGCTAACCTTAAGGCGCTTATCAATGAAGCTGAGGAACAGCTCACCGCGATCCGCCAGAAGCAATCGCGTGTTGGAACTCAAATCGGAAAGGAAGAAGTCTCCGCTACCAAGCTCGACCTGCGTCTTGAGAATCTTGAAAACTCCGCTCTCGAGCGTCACCAGATCGAACTCAAAGCCTTTAGTCCAGATTACCATGTTCTTACCTCCTGCATCGAGGAGCGCAAGCAGCTCGAGAAAAAGGGCAGGGGACCGAGGCAGTTCAACGTCCAAGCCAGTGTCGATGGTGAGGAAGTTCTCGATGACGAGATCGAAGTGGATGCAGAGCAAGGAAAGAAGTCCGAGCCGTCAGAAGAGCCCATCAATCTAGTTCTTCCAGAAGAAGGTCCCGATTGGGAGTTTGTCTCTGCCATCGTAGCGGATCTCAAGCGCCGCCTTGACTCGATGGGCCCAGTGAATCTGGATGCAATCGAGGAATTCGATGAACTCGAAGAGCGCTATGCCTTCACCAAGAATCAGCATGATGATCTCGTAAATTCGAAAGAAAAGCTTCTCGAAATCATTGATCGCATCAACACCGAGTCTGAGCGCCTTTTCATCGAGACCTTCAATGCCGTTGCGCTCAACTTTAAATCGATGTTCAAGAAACTCTTCGGTGAAAAGGCGACTGCCGATCTCATCCTGCAGGATGTCGATAACCCGCTCGAGTGCGGTATTGAAGTCATCGCTAAGCCTCCCGGAAAGCAGCTCCAGTCCATCACTCTGATGTCGGGTGGTGAGCGCTCCATGACTGCCGTCGCGCTCCTCTTCTCAATCTACATGGTCAAGCCGAGTCCCTTCTGTGTCCTTGACGAGCTTGATGCACCACTCGACGAATCAAACATCGGTCGCTTCCTCAAGGTGCTCGATTCTTTCATCGACCAGAGCCAATTCATCATCGTTACTCACTCGAAGCGCACCATGGAGCGTGCTGATGTCATGTATGGCGTCACGATGGAGGAGTTCGGAGTCTCCAAGCCCGTCGGAATGCGTCTCACATCAGAAGCAGATTCTCTCAAAGGAAAAGATCAAGCAAAGAGCGCGGCCCAAAAAGCAGCTCTCAAGCTCGACGCATAAACTCGGCTGGGTGGCCTCTAGTCGAGGCCGCCGCCTCTGTTTGACGGGGTTTCCCTAATCAGAGAACTTCGTTTTTCTCCGATACCGCTGCCCGGGCGACTGCATCACCAGCGCCCGCAGCTCCATCTTCATCAGCGAAATTGAAATCATCGAGGTCGCAAGTCCGGTAGCTTCTACCAGTTCATCGACTGTTTTCTCATCACGGCCCATTGCCTCAAGGATCTTCTCCTCGTCACTGCTGAGTCCTGGTGGGAACAACTCCTCTTTCTCTTCCCCCTCGCTTTCAAACGAGAGGAGCTGAAAGTCCTCTAAAATCTGCGATCCATCCGTCACCAGCGTCGCGCCATCACGGATCAAGTCATGGCAGCCACCGGAAGTCGGTCGATCAATCGGCCCCGGCACTGCATAAACCTGTCGGCCCGCCTCATTTGCAAGATTCGCCGTGATGAGCGACCCTGATCTTGATGGGCATTCCACCACCAAAGTCCCATCGGTCCAATGCGCCACAATCCGATTCCGCTGCGGAAAACTTCGCTTGTCCGGTGGCATTCTCAGCGGGAATTCCGAAACCACTGCGCCATGGCCAGCTGCAATTTTTTCCGCTAGTCCGAGATTTTCAGGGGGATAAAGTTGCATCAGTCCCGATCCAATTACCGCAATTGTTCGGCCTTTCGCAGCGAGCGCTCCCTCATGCGCACAGGTGTCGATGCCACGAGCTAAGCCCGAGGTCACTGTTACTCCCGCCTGTGCGAGTTGAAAGGCGAACTTCCGCGCCGCTTCTTTCCCGTAATGCGTCGCCCGTCGTGAACCTACGATGGCAATCCCGTGGTCGTCCCGCGATTCTAGCTGCCCCCAGACGTAGAGTAGCACCGGAGCATCGTGTGACTCTAGAAGTCGCTTAGGGTAACCGTCATCTTCTCGGGTCAAAATCATGATCTCCCGTTCCTTTGCGAGCTGAATCTCTTCCGCCGGATCAGCATGGGACTCCCAATCTGAAATAATCCCCGCTGAATCCGGTCCGATTCCTGAAACCCGCGAGAGATCATTCTTTGATGCACGGAGAACCTTCACTGCCGATCCCAGTGACTTTACGAGACGGCTTGTCTTCACTGGCCCGATCTGGGGGAGTTGGTTGAGCGCGATGAGGGCTTCAGCTTCAGTCATGGCCGCCAGTTTTACAGAAGCGAGGCACGCGATGGAAGCATCAGAAAAAACTTCTCGTTTTGTGAACTTTTTCCCTTGTCATCATGGGGTGAACGATTCATTTTCCCGCCGCCTCGTAAGGGGCATTGTGAAAGCAATTCCGGCGTAGCTCAGCGGTAGAGCGGGTGACTGTTAATCACTAGGTCCTTGGTTCGATCCCAAGCGCCGGAGCCATATGAAAGCCCTAATCCTAAACAGATTAGGGTTTTCTCTTTTTCAGAGAGGTGTCTGTGTAGGCACTTCTTGTCACTGGAGCTACTACTGGATGTAAAAGGGAAGGGCCCAAGCATTCGAAGAAAACGAATCTTTAGAGATGGGCAAGGTCTTTTCATTGGATGAACTGGGAACACTGGTAACCCCAAGGATTGTGGTGATTTTGACTTTAGGTAACAGTATCATCACTCGCTGCAGTGATGACCCGCGAGCCAGGTTTGTTTCTAGCAAAGGCCCAAAACCAATTAATGAGCACGCCGACCTTACTTCGGAAATCGACTAGAAAAACGAGGTGGATAAAGAGCCAGATAAACCATCCCAAAATTCCGTTGATGCGCCATCCTCTCACGTCGACAACGGCGGCGCCTTTACCTACGATCGCCATACTGCCCTTGTCGAAATAATCGAAAGGTTCGCGATGTAAGCTACTCGGGGAGAGTATTATTTTGGCAACATATTGACCCTCTTGCGTAGCAGCTGGAGCGACCCCGGGGACGGGAGTGCCGTCGGCTTGTGAGACTGCAGCAGCGTCTCCGACCACAAATACATCAGGATGATCTGGTAATGAAAGGTCAGGAGCAACTTTGACCTGGCCATTGCGGGTGAGGTCAGTGCCGAGCATGCTTGTAATTCCTGTCGCTTCCACTCCAGCGGCCCAAATAATGATTCCCGCGTTGAGGGTTTCACCACCTTTCAAAGTGACCTTATTTTTGGTGATGTCTTGAACCATGCACTCCGTTCGGACTTCCACACCAAATTCCTCAAGGCGCTCCCGGGTATATTTGCTCTGCTTCTCATGGAAGGGAGCGAGGAGGCGATCCTGAGCTTCTACGAGAATGATTCGTTGTTTGCTTAAGTCTGTGTTGCGAAAGCTCTTGGCCATGGAGCGTCGAATGAGATCCGAAAATGCGCCAGCCAGCTCCACTCCGGTAGGTCCGCCCCCGACGATGACAACAGTGGCGAGACTTTCTTCATCCCTAACCCCGCCCCGGTCAATGATTTCGAGGTTCTTTAAGACTTGCTTACGGATTCCGATTGCGTCCGAGAGTGACTTCAGCTGATGGACATGTTCTGCCCATTGATCGTTTCCGAAAAAGGAAGTCTTCACTCCCGTTGCAATGACGAGAGAGTCGTAGGTCAAAGATTTTCCAGATTGGAAAGAAAGTCGTTTTAGATCGAGATCAATATCCTCAACCTGATCATAAAGGATACTAACCCCGTCCTTCTCTTTGAAGAGAGAGCGGGTGGAGCGAGCAATGTCAGCCGCAGTGAGAGTAGATGTTGCTACTTGATAGAGAAGGGGCTGGAAGAGATGATGATTTCTCCGATCTACAAGGGTCACCTTCACGTTCCTCTTTCTAGCAAGTGCGCGAGCACAGGCCAGTCCTCCAAATCCAGCGCCGATGATCACTACGTGTTTTTGGGATGAGAAGATCGTCATTGCTGACTAGTAGGTTGGGGTTTGTTTTTTCCAAGGAGTATTTTAGGCCGAGTTATGAACAGTGGCCAAGGGGGATCGATCGGTCTCTGTGAGCAGTGAGCCCCCCCGGCTAATTCAACGCCGCAGATGCAGCATAAGTTCAGACTCTAAGTCTTTCTAAGTAAACACGAGCCCAGAATAAATCCTTTAACTCACAGTTTTACAATGGGTTGCGAGTATTAGGATGTGATTTCGATTGTTGTTTCGGGCGGGGAAATTGAGGAGTCGATAAAATTCCTCCTGTTGTCTTTGGTGGCAGGTTTGCTACCCTCTCAAGATTATTAAGATGCTTGCTAACTCAGCCGCCCTGTTGATAGGCGCTATTCTGGCGGGAAGCAGCATAGTAAGATTGTGTCTGGTGAGAATGCGACGCCGGTTTCTGGTAGATCTAAGGAGACGATGGGATTGGATTGAGACACATGGATCGAGTGCCTAAATTGCCCCCGACCCAATTTAGGATACTCTATTACAATTTCCAAATAGGCCACGTTCGCGAACCCAGTCGCTCGCTGGAATGTCACGACGAAAGGATCGAGCGTTTTTGAGAATCATGCGTAAAACAGACAATGGCTTTACCTTGATGGACTATTTTCAAGCTTTCACGGCACTCTACCCTAGCACTGTCGACTTGGAATTTTGCCATGTTCAATGAAGTCGAATTTAGCCACTACAAACAGCTTGAAAAATAATGAAAATACAACTTATCGCATTCGGACTTATCGCCAACCTTTCACAGGCCGCAGTGGTCTCTCTGAGTCCTACTGACATTCATGGTGGGGTTACCACCACGTCCTCGTTTACCAATGGAGACGTTACACTTACCCCCCTCGTTGGGGGGGCTGCAGCGACCTTCAACTCCAATGCAGCACGATTAGGGACGGACCCTGCAGGGACATCCAACGCAAATGGTTTTGCCGATCCTGACCAAACTGCTGGGAATGAAAATGACGAGACTTTGATGATCGGATTTGGACCAACAGTTGGACTCACTGGGCTTTCATGGGATTTTGCCAGAGCGGACGGGCCTCTTGCGACCGACGGAATTCGAATTTCGGGATTCCTCTCTGATCCCGGTGCCACGCTGACGGGTCCCGGTACCAGTCCAGCCACCTATTCGGCGGGCGTCCTTACGTTCGAGCTTTCAAGTGCTGCTTTTGTTAATACTGATGGCTTCCTTACCCTCTCCGACCCTGCCGCCAGTGCAGGTCAAACTTTGAATCTCTCGGTGAATGACAGCACTCAAGCTGGGGCACTGTTTCCGATTACCAGTTTCTCATACGAGAATGCAGTTCCGGAACCATCGTCGGCAATTCTCTCTGGGCTTGCTGGATTGCTTCTCCTTCGCCGTCGTCGCTAAAATTCCGATTTTTCTCAGGACCAATCGTTCTATATAGACATTGCTTTTAATAAATCAGGCAAGAAAGGCCATTTGATAGTGAGGGGTTATCTGCTTCAGTTATGGCGGTAACCCTTCATTTTTTACCACAAACCCCACTTATCTCTCATGAATATTCTACGAACTTCCACTGCTTTGGCACTGACCTTCAGCCCCTTGTGTGGTGCGGATGTTACGATCCACGCTGAGGACATCCCTTTGGCGGACTACACAGCGACTCCATTTGTAACAGGCGACGGTCAAGTGTCGTTTTTGATGTCTGGAGATACATACTCGGTGGGAGGAGTTACCCCAGCCTCGTTTGGCGGAGCGGCTGGAGGAGCTAACGGAAACGCTTTCGACAGTGGGGATGGCGTGACGATGTCGCTGACTTTCGCGAGCGACGCAGGTCTGCGTGAGTTCGCGTCGATCTGGACAAATACCTCGGTCGTTATCTCAGGTTTTACGACAGATCCGGGAGTGTCGACGACTGGTGCGGGCAATGCGACTGCATCTTATGATCCGGTGGCGGGGGCGGTTACCCTCAGTCAAAATTGGGCTGCGGACACAATCGTGATTTATGATTTTTCTGTTCCGTCGGCTTCGGCAGGGCAGACGCTGACTTTCACCTTTGGTGGGGGGGCTGCTAGTTATCAGTGGGCGATGAATCGCATCACTTACGAAGACAGCCTTGTTAGCAGTGGCCCGGTGATCACCACAGCGCTCCCTGCGACAACGGAGTCGGTTGCTGATTTGATCACGACTCTCTCGCTTGAGATCGATGGGTCAGTTTTGCCAGCGCCGTCCTATCTCTGGGAGTTTGATGATGGAAGCGGCTTCGTCACGGTAGGGAGTGACCCGACTTACTCATTTGTCGGAGCGGCTGCAACCGATGGAACCTATCGGGTGACCTTGGACAATGGCCAGGGATCGGACTCAAGCATGACGGTGGTGAACTCGGTCAATGATACTGACGGAATCAACAATCAGTGGGAGGTCGATTTTTTTGGGGATTATCTGCTTCACGACGGCCAGGCTGATCCTGACGGAGATAGCCGGAATAATGCTCAGGAATTTGTGAGTGGGACTAATCCTAACGACGATGACACTGATGGTGACGGTTTGACCGATGGTGAAGAGTTCACTGGAGGTACGAGCGCGACTTTGGTCGATTCTGACGGTGATGGCTACGGTGATAGCTATGAGCTGAATACCTCGATGACCGACCCCACGGATCTGACCAGCACGCCGGGGGCGAGTGCCGGACGCAACTCCGTCGGGATCACTTTCGCATCGACTCGCGGGTTGAATCCTGGGGTAAATCTAAGCACGACGGCGATTGCCGGGGTTCCAGATTTTGCGCAAGCGAACTGGAACGTGACGGGGAATTTGGGAAATACCGGGCAGATTTCAGCTGGTGACATTACGGCACCTATTGGGCAGACCTTGGTAGATAGCTCGGGTAACGCTACCGGAATGGAGTTCGAGGTAGAGGTAGCTTCGACATGGAGCACCACCTTCAACCCCGATCAGCCGATTGGAGGTCTTCTATCAGGATATCTCCACACAACACCTGCCCAGCCGACCGGTGTTCTCGACTTGGCCGGAGTTCCGTATGCTCGCTACGACGTGGTTATTTATGTGATCAATCAATTCGGGAATGGCCAGGCTTTGGTCAACGAATTTGGAGCAGATCCAAGGAGGGAATTTACCCTCGGGACTCCGCCCTTAGTCGCTCGCGGAGATGACCCAGTGTGGTCAGTTTCATCCGACCCAAGTGTCGCGGTCGATGGTTCAAGTGAAAACTATCCTGTCGGAACGCATGTGATCTTCCGTGGCTTGACGGCTTCGGACGCCTCATTCGATCTGACTCGGGTAGTCGATAACGTGGGCTTCGCGGCGATCCAAGTGGTAGAGGATCTTGATGGAGATGGCGATGGAATGGGGGATGCCTACGAAGTATCGGTAGGACTTGATCCAGCAGACGATGGATCCACGGATGCCACAAGGCAGGGCGCTAATGGCGACTTCGACGGGGACGGGATCAGCAACATCGCAGAGCATGATCGTGGCACGAACCCCACCAGCACTGATAGTGATGGAGATGGAGTGTTTGATCAGCACGAAACTGATACGGGAGTTTTTGTTTCGGCAACCGATGCCGGCACTGATCCTCTGGTCTTTGATACCGATGGTGACGGCGCCAGTGATGGTGCTGAAGTGATGGCAGGGGTTGATCCTCTTGGTGATGGTGACGCGGACTTAGACGGTTTTGCAGATAGCTTTGAGCTCGTGAACGGATCTGATCCAAATGACCCTGCTAGTCCGGGATCACCGAATGGAGGAGATCCACTGTCTTTTGCAATCGCGTTTAATGCGTCTACCGGGCCCGGCGAGGCTACTGCGTTTGGTGAATTTGTCTACGCAGGAGCTCCCGGGGTGGAGCAAAGGAACTGGAACCGGACAAGCGACCTCCCGAATCCTGGAGGGAATATTTCCGGCGGACTATTCGATATTCAGGAGCCAGAGGCAGGTTCGCTTGTAGATAGCGTAGGTGATCAACTTTCAGACGTGACCTTTAACTTTAGTGCCGGTGGTGGTGTCTATGCTGGCACGAGTGAGACTGGAACGCCTTTTGGGCTTCTCTTCAACTCGTGGTTATATAGCGGAGCTGCTAATGATACATCAGTCACGATCGGAAATATTCCTTATGCTGAGTATGACGTTTATGTTTATTTCGGGGCGGACACTAACAATCGTCAAGCGGTTGTGACGAGTGCGGCGGGAGGAGCGACCTATTCATTTGCCACCGATGCCAACGCGACAGCGGGTAATTCACTTGCAGGCGCAAATTACGTTGAGACAACCGATACAGGCTTGTCTTACCCTCGTGCGAACTTTGCGGTGTTCCGTGGGGTGACGGCCAGCAGTTTTGATGTCACGACTACAAGTGTGGCGGGAAATGTCGGAATCTTTGGGGTCCAAATCGTGGGCGGTGGTCCGGGTGCCGGAGCTGCCCCATCGCTTAGTAATGTGGAGGTGGTTAACGGAGCTTTCACAGCAGACTTTACGGCACCCCGAAGCGGGACCTACGTCCTAGAGCGTAGCCTTGATTTAAGGGACCCTTGGACCCAAGTGGGTGGGACATTTACGGTCTCTGCGGGAACCTCTCAAGTAAGCGATCCTTCGATTCCTGCCGGCGGGAAAGCATTCTATCGAGTGCGCCTCCAGTAGTCATACCAATTTAAAGCATGATCTTCGGTTCAATTCAGCAGGCGAAGCGAGTCTTCGCCTGCTTTTTTCTTTTAAGCTCCGGTTTATCGCTCGGTGGGCTGGTGGATGTGGCGGGTCAAGGGACAGCTAGTCAGACAAGCGATGAGAATGGGGGGATTTATCCCGCAGGGAACGCGATTGATGGCGATTCGACAACTTTTAACCAGACGGATGCGTCTACGCCGAATAACTCTTGGGAGATTTTGCTCGATCAGGAATACGAGGTTGCGCGTGTTGAAGTTGAGATGCGAAGCGACTGTTGTCTGGGGCGGATGGGAGGAACCATTGTGCGCGGTTTTGATGAAGATGGAGTGTCGGTATTCTCGGAGGTGCTTGTAGATCCTGGGTTGGGTGGGGTCGCTGTTTTTGAGATTCCAATTGGGGTGAAGATGGAGCGCGTGAGAGTGGGGCTCGAGGATGGGGGGACGAACCCAAATTCTAACTCGACGGTGGTTCATCTGGCTGAGGTTCGGATTTTTGCTCAGGAAGTGGCCTTAGCTGAGGTGGAAACTTTTTCGGCTTCGCAAAGAGAGCTGAGTTCAGGCGGGGCGGTGACCTTGACGTGGTTGGTCGAAGGCGCGGATGAGGTGCGCTTGTTTCCGGGGGGGCAACTGGTGTCGGGATCGGGGAGTATGGTGGTGAATCCGACGGAAAGCCTCATCTATGAAATTGTGGGGTTGAATGAACGCGGGGTGGTGAAAGCAGGACTGGGGGTGATGGTCGATGGTGTGGGCTTACCGCTTCAGTTGAATGAATGGATGGCATCGAATGGTGGGACCTTGGTCAGGAGTGACGGGTCGACGCCTGATTGGATTGAGTTGTGGAATCCAAATCCATTTGATTTGGAGGCGTTTGGTTATGGGTTGAGTGATGACGCAACGGATTTGCGGAAGTTCGTATTCCCGTCGGAGCTGGTGCCGGCAGGAGGCTATTTGGTGGTGGATGCTGCGGATTTCTCGGTGGATGGAGTTTTGGCAACGGGTTTTAGTTTGAGCCGAAGTGCTGGAGAGGTTCTGATATTTAGTGGTCCTGATTTGCAGGTCTTGGAAAACGTGGCTTATCCCAAGCAAGTGGCGGATGTCAGTTATGGGAAGCTGCGGGGACTTGGCTTCCAATATTTGGTCAACCCGAGCTTAGGAAAAGTGAATGGCGGTGAGGTGACGGAAGGGTTTGTCTCGGACACACAGTTCTCGGTAAATAGAGGTTTCTATGAGACGGCGCAAACGGTGGAGATCACGAGTGCGACGCCAGAGTCCGTGATCTATTATGCGACCGACGGGAGCGAGCCGGGGCCGGAGAACTCTGCCGCAGTTGTCTATGACGGGGCTTTGATGATTTCGGGAACAACCGTTCTTCGAGCGGCGGCCTATCGGGACGGGTGGAGACCGACGGATGTGGACACGCAGACTTATCTTTTCGCAAGTCAGGTCGGGGCTCAGTCTTCTTCGCCGGTGGGTTTTCCACAGCAATGGGTGACGAGTTTGGCTGGGACCCAGGCTTCGGTTCCGCAGTTTGCACACTTTGGGATGGACCAAGGGGTTTTGGCGACCTTGCCGATGATGGATTCAAGCGGGATAGACTTTGAATTGCAGGAGGCATTGACTTCCATTCCCAGTATTTCCTTGGTGTTGGATTCTGAGGTGATGTTTGATCCGGTGAGCGGTCTCCATGTGAACGCGGAGCAGCGAGGACGAGCGTGGGAGCGCAACGCCTCTTTTGAAGTCATCGATCCGGTGCAGGGGACGGATGAGCAGGTGAATTGTGGTCTCCGGATGCACGGGGGGTGGAATCGTTTCAATGAAATGTTGAAGAAGTCTTTTCGGCTTTATTTTCGATCAGAATATGGGGATTCGAAATTCGAATACCCCTTGTTTCCAGGGTCTGAGATCGAGGAGTTTGATCGGCTGATTCTCCGTTCTGGAAATGGGAAGGCTTGGGCTAGTCCTTGGCGGGCACTTTCAGGTTCTGGAAATTCGCTGGAAAGAGTGACTTATTTGCGGGATCAGATCGTGCGCGATTTTCAGGCTGCGACAGGAAATGCCGCGATTCCGGGGACGTTTATGCATCTCTATATCAATGGGCATTACTGGGGGATTTACAATCCAGTTGAGCGTCCGACCGAGCATTTTGCGGCGGCGAGATTTGGCGGAGATGATGATGAATATGACGTGCTGAAGTGGGCGCGCGGGCAAGGTCATCAGGTGTCGGCCGGTGATGATGCAGCTTGGAATCAGTTGATCGGTCTGGTGAGGGGGAATGTCTCTAATCCGGCCACTTATGAAGCCATCGAGGATTTGTTGGATTTAGAAAACTTTGCGGATTACATCGTCGTCAATCACTTTGCAGGAAACGTCGATTGGATTGATAACAATGTTTACACGATGCGGAGAAGGTTACCGGGGGAGAAGTTTCGTTTTTATTGTTGGGATTCGGAGGAGACCTTTTTAAGCGCGGGAAGCGATATTAGTGACAGAAACGTGAGTGATACTTGCGCGGAGATCCATATGGCTTTGCGAGGGCTTCCGGAATATCGGCAGATGTTTGCAGATCGGGTGCATCGACATTTCTTCAACGGAGGAGCACTTACCTTCGGTCAGACAAGTGCGGTGTTAAATTTTCACGTGAGTTCTATTGACCGAGCCATCGTGGGGGATTCGGCCCGTTGGGGAGGCTTGTTGCGTCCTACCGATCCTTATGATCGGGGGGATTGGTTGACGGAGGTTTTGAATTTGGAGACGAACTACTTGGGGCCGCGATTGGATACGACTTTGGCGCAGTTCAAAAATGATGGGCTTTATCCCGAGATTGATGCTCCTGTTTTTCAGCCTCAGCATGGTGGGCAGGTGGCGACGGGAAGCTTGGTGACTTTGGAAGCTGATCCGGGGGGGACGATTTATTACTCGATTGATGGAAGCGATCCACGGCTTGAAGGTGGGGAGGTATCGGGAACGGCCCTGGAGTTTACCGGGGGGTTAGAAAATGAAACTTTAGTCCCGGCGGAGAGCGAATGGAAATATTTGGATGATGATTCTGATTTGGGTCCGAGTGATGTGGTGATCGGGGCGCCGGGCTATGGGGCGACGAATTGGAAGCATGAAAGCTTCGGCGATACGACCTGGTCGGCTGGTGATGCGCCTTTGGGGTATGGTTCAATTTCGCGGACGACGTTAAATACGACCGTTTCATTCGGCGATGATCCCGGGATGCGTCACAGGACGACGTATTTCCGGAAGAAGTTCAATGTGGTGAATGTGAATCGCATTGTTTCTCTCGCCATGACCGTGCTGCGGGATGACGGGGTCGTGATTTATTTGAATGGGACTGAAGTGGGACGTTCGGGATTTTCTGCGGGGACCACGGTTGTCACAACGGAGACTTTGGCGGAGGAGCAATTGGCTTCGGACGAGCGGACATGGGTGGGTTTCGTGATTCCTGTTGGGTTGTTGAAGGAGGGGGAGAATGTGTTCGCGGCGGAGATGCATCAGTCGGGTGACAGCTCATCTGACTTGGGGTTTGATTTGGAACTGACTGGAGTGACGCAGGGAGCAGGTGGGGGAATTGAGATTGCAGGAGGGACTCTGATTCAATCTCGGGTTCTTGAAGACGGTGAGTGGTCGGCCCTCAATGAGGCTTTGTTTTTGACCGGAGACCGGTCTCAGGATCTGTATGTTTCAGAGTTGATGTATCATCCGGCGGACGGCGGAGCGGAGTTTTTTGAGATCGCGAATCGAGGGAGCGTCCGCCATCTCCTTAGTGATTTGCGAATTACGGGTGGGATTCAATTTGAATTCAGTGGAGCGAGTGTGACTGGACTTGATCCTGGAGAGAGGATCGTCTTGGTGCGAGATACCACTACGTTTTCGCTTGTCTATCCGACCGTCGGTTTTGGAGGGGATTACGATGGGGGATTGGGGAATGGATCGGATTCGTTTTCCCTGGAAGAGCTCGGTGGGAATGTGCTTTGGACTTTGAGTTATGAAGATGATGCCCCTTGGCCTTCAGGAACAGATGGAGACGGTCGGAGTTTTGTCTATGTAGGCGGCGGAGCGAGTGTGCCGACCTCGTGGAGGCCGAGTCTAGAGTTCGGTGGAAATCCAGGAACGAGTGATCGAGTGGCCTTTGTGGAAGGCGGAAGCTTGGCCGAGTATGCGGTCGCGGGGCAGGAAGTAGAATTGGAAGGAACGATGACCATCTTCGAGGTGGAGTTGAATGGGGGGGCTGATGATGCGATACTGACGCCTGAATGGTCGCATGATCTCAGCACTTGGAACGAGAACGGATTTGGCCTCATAAGCCAGGAAGTTCTTGGAAACGGACTCGTGAAACAGCGTTGGGGAATAGGGGTGAACCCGCTTGAAGGGAAATTGTTCTTCCGAGCAAATTTGGAAGAGCGCTAAGGGTTCAGGGGAACAAAAAGTGTCCTCTTAGGACGCCTTTTTGGTTTCAGAATTGGAAAAGTCGACTTGGTTTTTACTTATGCTCTTGACCAACTTTTAAGATCGTTTGATGTGTCAAAGTCAGACCAGCTGAATTTTCGTAGCTGTGAGCGGCGCTACCGAAAAACTAAGAAGGTTTCTGAATGTAGCAGAAGACGAATGGTGCGATCTCAATTTTAGATCGTTCTCGTCTAAGGTGAGGAAACAGAGATTCGGTAGAACTTCTCGTTTTCTGCGGGGTTGGTGTCCGAGAGCGTAATAAGCTCGCTTGCGGCAAGGGGGCCGGAGGTGTCGATAACGGTCCAACTATCTGGCTCCATGCTAGGGGAGGTTTCCATCTCGTAGGTGAACCCGGCCTGGCCCTGAAAGGTGAGGTAGGCGGTGGTGCCATCGAACTGGAGGGGAACGCTAAAGGGGGATAGGCCGGAGCTTGGACTGCTGGCGCTGTATTGGAAGGATACGAAACTTGCTTGCCAACCGGGGGTGTCCCTCGTGAAGCTGAGATTGAGAACCTGCCCCGTGGTGGACTGTGGGTTTGCGAATGTAATCGTTCGATCATTCCCGCCATCCCAAGGAAGGGAAAGGAGTAGGGTGGAGTTATCTGGATCCCAAGTCGCAGTGCCGTTGGTTCCTCCAGCAGTGGAAATGGCGGCCCCTGGATCCTGAGTGAAGCCGGTGATCAGAAGATCGGTAGCGGTCCAGCGGAGCTGGAAGCCGGTGAGTTGGGCGTTTTGAGCGAGGGAGATGGAGAGGGTTTCATCTCCATCCCAAGAGTTGATTTTATTGGCAGGGCCGCCGCTGTCGCCTATGAAGTTCCCTTGACCACTAAAGGAATTGGTGGTGATGAAAGTAAGGAGGGTGTCTGCCGTGGTGAAGGTATTGGTGCTCTGGTCTTGGGGGAAGTCGCTGGCGGTTACTGAGCCAACAGAGCCAAGTCCGGCGAGGTAGCTTTGATAGATGACCTCACTTGCGAGGGTGTGTCCTGAAAGGTTGGGGTGGTTTCCTTGACTGAGGAGGCTGGCTTCTGAGGTGCCAGAGTCGAGCTCGTCGAGCCAGGCGGCGGAGAGGTCGGCGAGCATAACATCTTCCTCTGCGGCAAGAGTGCGGATGAGGTCGGCGCGCAGGGTGAGGGGATCGGCGGGGTCGGAGAAGTCGGCATTTGTCGCTCCGGTGGGGGTGAGGAGGACGAGGGGGATATTGGCGGTTTTGGCGTCGGTGATCATGGAGCGCCAAGCGGTTTCGACATCCGCGATGGGGGTGTTGCGGTCGTTAAGGGCGTAGTCGATGTAAATGAGGTCGGGCTTGTGAGGAAGGACATCGGCTGTGAAGCGTGCGGCTCCGGAAATGGCGTTTTCCCCTCCGATAGAGGTGGTGATGACGTTTAAGACGGCGTTGGGGTATCGGTTTTTGAGAGCAACGCGGAAGAGGTGGGGGTAGGACTCAAAGGGTTTAACGGTGGGGGTGAGATGGTAGCCTGAAGGGACGCTGTGACCGTGGAAGACGATGTTTACAGTGCGGTTACTGGGCCACGATTTTTTGAGTTCGGCGTCGATGGCGATGGTGTCATCGGCGAAGAGGGCGAAGGGGGAAAGGAGGGAGAGCAGTGGAATGCAGAGTTTCATTGTTACGAAATAACATCAGGGTAGCTGGACGGAGATGCGATAGAAACGTTGCATGAGGGAGGCTTCATCGCTGAATGTGACCGTGGATGGGTTGGTGGAAGGCAGGTGTTCTTGGATTGGTGCCCAATCTCCGGCTAGGAGCGTTTCACTGGCTTCAAGATAATAGAGGCGGCCTGGCTTTGCAGGGAAGGACATATTAAAGGCTCCATCATCGATTGTTCCGTTGGGCTTGAAGGTGTCGGCGGGATCATTGCGGTCAGTCCCTTGGATGGCTTCTTCGAGATCGTTTTGACCATCGTTGTCAGAGTCGTTCTCAGGCGTCAGGAGGGGAAGGGGTGGTTCTTCGGCCAAGGTGCCGACATTACGCGGGTAGTTGGCGTCGAGGGTCTCGAGGTCTTGGGCAAGGAGCCAAGTGAGGAGGCCGAGGCGATCATTTTCGGCGGTGACGAGGTTGTTGCTTTCGCCCGGATCGTCCTTGAGGTTGTAGAGTTCCCAGGACTTGGTCTCGTAGAGGTAGATTGCTTTCCAATCGCCACGGCGGATGGCGGAGTAGGGGGAGCCTCCTTGTGGTGACCAGTGTGGGTAGTGAAAGGTGACGGGTTTTTCACGAGTGAAAGATTCGCCTTTGAGAAGGGGCGAGAGGTCTTGGCCGTTGACTTCGTGACCGGTGGGATTAGGGATGCCGGCCATGGAGAGGATAGTGGGGAAGACGTCGTGTGTGACGACGACTTCTTCTTCGATACCCGGAGTGATGGTTCCGGGCATCCAGAAGACCCAGGGTTCGCGAACACCGCCATCGTAGTTTCCGCCCTTGCCATCACGGAGAGGGCGATTGGAGGTTGCGGAGAGGAGTCCGCCGTTGTCGGCAGTGAATATGATGAGGGTGTTTTCGGCGATGGAGTCATCGGTGTTGGGGTCGCCATCCGGGTCGGCGAGGGTGTCCATGATGTTGCCAAGAGATTGGTCGACATGCTCAATCATGGCGGCGTAGGTGGGGTTATCCTGACCTCGCCAATCCATGCCGGGGTTATTATCGAGCTTGGCTTGATATTTGGCGACGGTGGCGGCGGGGGCTTGGATGGGAGTGTGGACGGCGTAGTGGGAGAAGAACATGGAGAAGGCGGCATTATCGCTGGCCGCGCTTTGGATCTGAGCGACAGCTTGCTCGGTGAGGACGTCGGTGAGGTAGCTTCCTTGGGGGGCGATGGCTGGACCCATATTTGGAAGGGCGGAGAAGCCGTTGGCGGAGGCGAAGTAGCGCTCGGGGCCGGGAGGAGTGCCAAATTGGTTGCCTCCGATGTTGACTTGGAAGCCATGATTCAAGGGGTTGGCTTCGGGTTCAGTGCCGGAACCAAGGTGCCATTTGCCAACGTGGATGGAGCGGTAGCCGCAGTCCGCAAAGACGCGGGGGAAGCTTGGGATGGTAGTGGGGAGTCGTTTGACCCATTCGGCTTCGCGGACGGGTTGGCCATTGTCACCGCTGCCGGTGATCCAGTCGGTGAGCTTATTGAAGGCAGGGGCTTGACCGGTCATAAGAGCTCCACGAGTGGGGGAACAGACAGGGGTGGAGGCGTAACCATTGGGGAAATAGAGGCCCTGCGAGGCGAGGCGATTCATGTTTGGGGTCTCGTAAAAATTGGAGCCGGTGGGTGCTCCGTTTTGCTCCCAATCGGACCAGCCGAAATCATCGAGGAAGAATACGATGATGTTGGGATAGGGGTCTTCACCAATCGCGATGCTGGTGGAAGCGGTGCCGGTGAGTGCTGTTGTGGTAGAAGTGGCGGTGAGGGTGTAGGTGGTTTTAGCGGTGGGTGTGACGGTGAGGCTGGTCATACCGGTGACGTCGATATTTCCCGGGTTGAGGGTGAGTGATTCGGTGTTCTCGACGTTCCAGGAGAGGGTGATGTCCGTTCCTGCGGGAACGCGATTTTGGGGAGTGGAAGTAAAACTGAGAATGGTGGGGACGGGGGGAGCCTTGGCGAGGTTGATGATCTGGCCGTTGGTGAGGGCGGAGTCCCAAGCTTTGAATTCGTCGATAAGGCCATCGAATCCGATGGCGGAGGCAGCGATGGAGCTGGAGCCGATGCCGAAGGTGCTGGCGGTGGTATTGAGGGTGACGGAATCTGCTCCGCCAGGGATGAGGGGGATGAGTTGGCCATCGAGGAAGACATTGACGTCGGCGAAAGTGGTGGCGGCATCCGGGACTCGGATGGCGAGGTGGTGCCAGCCAGCGTCGGCGTTGAGGAAGTCGAAATCGCTACCAAAGGTGAGGTTCCCGCCAAAGTGGCGGATGCGGATACCACCAGCTTCCAGTCCGACATCGAAGGCGGTGCCGGCACTAGTGCCGCCGTAGCCGAGAAGCTTATTTTGGAGGGTGCCGCCAATTTGCTCGAACCAGAGAGAGATGGTGCGGGCGGAATTTCCGGAGGGAATGACCCCGTTTGGGAGGGTGACAATGCCATCCGGGTCATCGTCTGCGCGAAAGGTGAAGGCTTGATTGAAGAGGCCGGGTTGGCCGGTGGTGGGGGCAGTGGCGGATGCGACAATGCTGCCGTGATTGTCGGATGGGGAAAGGTCGTTCACAGTCGTGCCAGTAACGGTCTCGTCATCGAAGCTTAGGTGGACGAGGGGGGTCGGTGCCTCGACATTGATGACTTCGTAGTCGAAGGTGGTAAAGGTGGCTTGCGCTCCGGCGAAGGTGAAGAGAAGAGTTGTATCTTCGGAAGCTGCTGATTCTGCGAAGGTGAGGGTATTGCCATTTCCAGCATCCCAAGGAACGATGACAGTGAGGGTTTTCTCACTGTCATCCCAAGTCACGCTTCCCCCGTTGCTGAGGGAGGCTTGTGGGTCCACGGCCCAGCCGCTGATGATGATGGTGGAGTTGGTCCAACGGAAGGCAAGACTGGTGAGGACGGTGCCGGGGGTGGTTTGAATGCTGAGGGTTTCATCCCCATCGTAAGCATTGACGAGGTTGCCAGTGCCTCCACCGTCGCCTACGAAGTCGCCTTGAGTATTGAAAAAGTTGGTGGTGGTGAATGTAAGTAGGGAGTCACTGGAAGTGAAGGTGGCCGTGCTGCCATCGTCCGGGAAGCTGGTTGCGGGAAGGGAAATGGCAGAGGCCAAGCCAGCGAGGAGGGGCAGGATGAAGAGGGCTTTCATGATAAAACTATTAATGGGAAAATTTCGATGGTGGGAGGGGGGACTGTAATTGTCGTTTGGGGGAAAGGGATTGCCTGAATCCTTACTTTTCAAAGGGCTTTTTAAGGCTTCCGGTGCTTTGCACGGAGTTGTCCTGGAGTGAGTCCTTGGTTTTGTTTGAAGATTCGAGAGAAGTGTGAGTTGGTGGCGAAGCCGCTAGCGTCGGCAATCTCCTGTTGGGTCATGGTTGTGTCGCGGAGAAGAATGACGGCACGTGCGATGCGGGCGCGGGTGATTTCTTCTTTAATCGATCGGCCTAGGTGTTTTTTGAAACGGGACTCGAGGGAGGAGCGGGAGCGCTGGGTGTGTGTGATGACTTTGTTCACATCGATGCCCTCTTGAACGTGTTTACGTATGTAACGAACGGCGATAGTGAAAAGCTCATCATCCGAGGCGATGATATCGGTTGAGGCCCGCTCAGTGATGTGCAGGGGGGGGATGAGGAGATTGTGGTAAGGCAGGGTTTTTCCTTGCATCAGGAGGTGGAGCCAACGGGCGCCGGTGTATCCTAGATTTCGGGCATCAGGCTTGATGCTGCTGAGGCGTGGGGTGGTGAGTTCGCAAATCATCTCGTCGTCATCAACCCCCATAACTGCGAGGTCATCGGGGATTTTACGCTGGCAACTTGCGGCCACTTTGATGAGTTGCTGGGCTCGGATGTCATTGCAGGCGAGAATTGCGGTTCCTCTGGGGAGATCGGTGATCCACTTTTGAAGGGCTTTCGATCCGACGGGATGGAGGGCCTCGCGGCGGGCGACATCGGGCGAACTCCAACTTTTTGGAGGTTGGTAGACGTGAACATCGGAGCCGTATTTTTTAATTGCAGTGACAAAGGCTTTGCTGCGTTCGTCTGAAAACCAGAGACCAGGAAACCCGCAAAATGCGAAATTTTTGAAGGTGGCATTGACAAAGAAACGGGCAGCCATTTCGGCGGTCGCGGCAGCGTCCGTATCTAGAAAGGGGATGGAAGGGTTCCGGGATTGGCCATAGGTGTCGACGACAGGACATTTCGCTTTGGCAAGGGCGGCGGCGAGTTTCTTGTCGTAAATGCGGCAGAGGATGCCATCGCCTTTCCAAGTTTTTAGCCACTCTGGGACGCCAGTGCGGAGGTCGTGTTCTTGAAGGACAAAGTTCCACTCGCCATGCTGGTGGGCGTATTCGGCAGCGCCGAGGCAGATCTCACGACCATAGGACCGCGAGCTCTCGATGAGGAGAGCGACGGTAGGTTTCCTTGGGTTCGGTGAGGTTTTCGGCATTATTCTGAATCGTTGAAACCGGGGACGATGCCGAGGTCTCGGGTGTCTCCATCTTTGCCAAAAATCGGAGTGAGTTCGGCGCAGGCGGCGAGTTGACCGTCGGAATGCGAACTGAGGGCGACAAGGCGGAGGTAGCGGGCGAGGACGGGCTTGGGGAAGGTGATAGAAATCTTTTTAGTCTCGTTGCGGAAGGACGATTTTCGTCCGAGTTTTTCCCAAGTCTTACCATCGATGGAGCTTTCTAGGTGGTAGTTTTTGATGCGTCCGTTGACCATATCTTGGCGTGGGAGGTAGTCGAGGGCGACGAGGTTGCGAGGGGTGAAGAGGTCGAGGGTGAGGGAGATGGGGAAGCTTGTTTTCTCCTGCCAGTTGGAGTGCCAGAAGGTTTCGGACTTGTCATCTCCGGCGAGTTTGGCTGCGTAGCCGGGCTGCTCGCTGGAGGAGCTGAGAGAGTAGTTGCGGACGCCGATGAGGCCTTGGAGTTGCTCAGGGGTGAGGGTGCCGGTAGGGGCGAAGGCGGGAGAGGCGGCGTAGCGGGAGAGGGCGCGGGCGAGTTGGCGGGCGACGATGCGGTCGGAGGATTTGGAAGTCACATCGAGGGTGCATACGAGGAGTTTTCCAGGGCCGACCTTGGCCTCGAAGATGGCGGCGGGGAGGGCGTTGCGGTTATATTTGTCGATGAAGCGGAAGGGGGCGGCGATGTTGCGGTCGACGTTGAGGAGATTGACGGCGGTGGATTCGGCGGTGAGTTCCCACCACTGCCAATTGGTGTGGGTGTCGGTGGGGAAATTTTCCCAGAGAGGGTGTGATGTATCGATGGTGGCGCCGAGAGTGCCGGGTTGATTTGGGAAGTGAAGGGGTGACCAGAAGACGGGAATGAAGCGGGCGGAAATGCTTTTTTTAATGGAACCTGCGGTGGGAAGAAGAAGGACCTTTTTACCAGCGGCGAGATCGGCAAGGCAGGCGGGGTTGACTGAGTTATGGGTGACAAAGTCTGGTTCGGCGAGGGGGGTGACTTTTGAAGGGTAAACCCAGATGGGCCAGGTGTTTTTGATTGCGGGGTTGCCGGGGTGGAACACCTGAAGGGTGAGTTTTGTTGCGGTGTTGATTGATTTTAGTGGGGTGGAAAATGTGCCAATAGAGTGGCCGTTGCCAAGGGGGTATGTAGAGGGTCCGAAGGTTTTGGAGGCGATGACAGATTTGTTTTGGTCGTAAAGTTCTGCGACGAATTGACCTTTGGGTAGTTCGGAAGAGCCAAAGTTTGCCAGTTCAAGGTCGACGGTGAGGGTTTCGGAGTTTTCCCAGACAAATTTGTCAATTTTTGCGAGTGGCACAACTGGAGAGCAAAACTGGCGGAAGTCTTGAGGAGTGATGAGTCCCTTGGAATCCCAGAAGGCATCGAGGAGACCGACGGTGGCGGTGCTTTGGCCAGGGAAGTCTTGGAGTTGGAGGAGTTGGATGCCCGCGAGGTCTTTGGTGCGGAGGGCGCGTTCGATGTCTTCTTTGTAAAGAAGAGCGGCGAGTTTGCCAGAGTCGCGGGTGAAAGAAGAAGCTTCCTTGAGGAGGTTCTTTTCGGTGAGGTCGGCTTTGATGGCCTCTAGGGCGGTGGGCTCAAGGGGGGAGTTTTGGTATTTTGGGATCTCAGCGAGGTTAGGATAGACGACGTATTGGCCGACTTCGTGAGTCACGAGGGGTATGTCAACACTGGCGAGGCCGGGGGCGTAGTCGGTGTTGGTGGAGGGGAAGGTGTTGTTGAGAAAGCCTTGGCCGCGGACCCAGCCGGACTTGGTTCTTTGGGAGATGAAAAAGTCATCGCTGGGGCCGGGTGAGAGGCCGCGAGGTGAGAAGGCGTAGCTGGTGGAGGTGTAGAGGAGGTCGGGGGCGAGGGTGCGGAAGTAGTCGACCATTTGGTCCATTGCTTTAAGGTTGCCTTTGAGCTCGTTGCCCAGGGCGAAGAGGACGAAGCTGGGGTGGTGGGAGTATTCGCGGATGATGCGTTCTCCTTCCTTTTTGAAGAAGGCATCGACGTCGGGAAGTTTACCCATTTTGAAGGTCCAGTTCGGGAGTTCGACCTGAAGGAGGATGCCATGGCGGTCGGCGGCGGCGAAGGCGGCTTCGGGCGGGCACCAGGAGTGGAAGCGGAGGTGGTTGAGACCGTAATCTTTTGAGGTCTGCATAATTTTTTCCCACTGGGTTCCCTCTATGTCGGGGTGGCCGGTTTGGGGGAAGATGGCGCATTCGAGGTTTCCTCTAAGGAAGGTTTTCTGGCCGTTGAGGAGGAGGTTGGGTCCGTCGGCGGTAAGGGTGCGAAGTCCGAATGTTGTCGTACTTGGGAGCGAGTTGGGAAGGGTGGCGGTGAGGGTCCAGGTGGCAGGGGTGTGGTCGGACCAAAGGGGTGGGTTTTTGCCGAGCGGAATTTTGAGAGAGTGAAGGTGGGCGCCTTTGGTTGCTTCAATTTTGTGAGAGCGGGGGGCGGTGGAGGTGCCTTTGGTCTCCGCGGCGAGGGTGAGTTCGGTTGCTTGTGTTTTGCCGGTGGTGTTGGTGATTTCGACTTGGCAGAGGAGGGCGTCTTCTTGGGGAAGGTGTTTCGTGTTAAGGTGGCTGACACGGAGTTTTGGAAGAGCGGTGAGCTTGAGGTCGCCGATGATGCCGTTCCAGATACTTTGGGTTTCCTGGGTGTAAGCGTGGCCGAGGGTGCCGATGTTGACTTGGAGGCGGTTATCGATGCGGATGGTGAGGGTGTGCTTTTTACCGGGGGTGATAAGGGAGGTGAGGTCGTGGCGGTGGGGGGCGGAGAGGGAGTTTTGAGGAGTCTCGAGGGGCTTGCCATCGATCCAGATGCGCGACTCCCAAAGGACGCGTTCAAGGGTGAGGATAATGTCTTGGTCTTTCCACGCGAGTGGGATTCCGATTTCGCGCTGATACCAAGCGGGGCCGATGTAGGAGAACTTTTGGTGGAGGTGCTGCATAGCAGGCTTCTCCAGATTGAGTTCGATATCGAGTGGGGTCCCTTTTTTCTGAGTGGCGGTGGTGCCAGGGAGCTGGGTGGTGTCGGGAAAATTCCAGGTCTCGGGTCCGGCGGAGAGGCCAAGGTCTTGGGCGTCGAGGGCAAACTTCCAGGAGCCGGAGAGGTCGATGGCCTGGCTGCTTGCGTTTTCGGTAGCGAGGAGAAGGCTAAAGAAAAGGAAAAGAAGGTGCTTCATGATGCGGGGGTGAGTTCGTTTTTGAGAACGTGGTTGAGATCGGAGGCAGGTTGCTCGTCGTGAGCGAAACTAAGGCAGCGGTCGCAGTAGGTCATGGCCTGCTCGAATTCGCCAAGGCCGTGGTTCGCGAGGGCGATGAGGAGGTTGTTGTCGGCATCGGCGCGGTCTTGCGGATCTTCGTCGAAGACGAGGAGGTTGGGCAAGGAGGTGGCGAAGTAGTCGATCGTGGCTGGCGTTTTTAGGCCGGTTTCGGCGAAACCGAGGAGGTCTTGGAAGAGGGCGTTTGCGGGTTCGGTTTTGCCGAGTTCGCGCAGGGAGAGGGCTTTATAATAGCTCAGAGGAGAGTGAGCAGTGACGCTCATGGCCTCAAAGTCGCCTTCTTCTGTGGCGGAGAGTTCGTAGTGTTTTTGAGCAAGAGTTTTGTCGCCCATAGCGGCGTGGCAGCGGCCGAGCCAGTAGTTAACATCGGCTTTGGCTTGGAGGAGGTGGTATTTTTCGCCGAGAGAATCGGGCGGGGTGAGGGTGAGTTGGAAATGCTCCTTGGCCTTAGTGAAGTCGCCATCATCGAGGGCGGCGCGACCGAGGGCGAGGTGGGCGTTGGTGTATTGGCGGAGAACTGCGCCTTCGCCGCCTTCCCAAGGGTGGAAAGGTCGGGAGAGGAGGAGATCGAGCGCGTCTTGGGGGCGCTGTTGGAGATTGTAAAGTGCAGCGAGGGCGACGGTGGCATCATCGCGCGTGGTGACGAGTTCACGGCGTGCTTCGAGGAAGGCGAGGCGGTCCGCTAGTGGGGTGTTTTGCTTTTGGCAAAGTTGATCAAACTCGGAAACGAGGCGGGCATCGTGAGGGGCGAGTTTGATGGCTTGGAGGTAGCTTTGGTGAGCGCCCTCGGCATCGCGGTGAAGGTTCCAGAGAGCGAGGCCGTAGTTGCGGTGAGCTTGTGGGTTGTCAGTGGCTCGGGCGAGGTCCCAAGCGGCGAGAGCGTCGGCGTGGCGGCCGGCATTGTAGTAGTAATTCCCGAGCGCGTAGGAGGCGAGAGGGTCGCCGCCTTCTTGGTCGCAGGACCATTGGAGGAGGTGGAGTTCTTCGATGCGAGAAGGGAAGAAGCGGTCGGGCGATTGGGCGCGGGCTTCGGCAAGTTGGTCGGAATCGAGAGTGAGGCGCGCTTTGAGATAGCGGGTTGTTTGGCTCTTACTGAGAGGATTTGGGACAGCGGAGGGATCGACCTGATGGCTGAGGTGGAGGTCGAGGAGGTGGAGGGCCTCGGTGTTGAATCCGGCTTCGCAGTAGTCGAATGCGAGATCAAGGATGGTCTGGGCATCGTTGCGGGTGCTGCTGAGGAAGGCGGCGAAGTCGTTTTCTAGGAGCGCGCTGAGATGGGAGGCCCAGTGATCGAGCGGGTCAATTTTGAGAAGAGCAGCGAGGGTTTCTTTAGCCTCGGTGAGGCGGTTGGTTTTGAGGTAGATGAGAGCGGTGAGATTACTGGCTTTTTGGTGGTCGCGGTTGGTGGCGAGGGATTGGTCGAGGTGGGTGAGGGCGGAGGCGAAGTCCTGCTTGAGACAGTCGAGGGTCGCGAGTTGGAAGTAGGCGCTGGAGCGCCATTCGTAGTTCCAAGTGGCTTTGTAAAACAGTCCGTAAGCGGTTTCGAGCTCGCCGAGTTGGCGGAGGGCGAGGCCGAGGAGGTAGTGGGCTTCGCCGGTTGCGGGATTGGGGTGACGGTGGGTGAGGCGGGCGATGGCTTTTTCGAAAAAGGCGCGGGCTTCGTCGGCAAGACCGCTGCGGAGGCGGCGCTTTCCGAGGGCGAGGTTGGCGCGGAAATCGAGCGGGTCGATTTCGAGGCAGCGCTCGAGATAGGGCTCGGGGCTGCGGGTGGGGTGGCGGTAGAGTTCGAGGTGGGTTGCAGTGAGATTGAGCTCCTCGGGGGAGTCAATCTCGGAGGCGAAAGGTGGCTCGGTGGCTTGGCTGCGATCGCGAGTGAGGGTTGTGGTGTCGACGGGGCGGAAGTCTAGAATGAGGTGGCCTTTTTCATCGCGGAGTTCGGCGAGAAGAGAGGTTTGATTTTCGCCTGCGAAGCTGAGGTCGTCGTTGAGCCAAGCATCGCCGGGTTCGAGTGAGATCGGGAACTCGGAGAGAGTGTTTTCGCCGTCGCGGATGGTGAGTTTTCCGCTGAGGGCGGAGGAGACGTTGAGACCGATTTTGATTTTGCGGTCGTCTGAGACGGTGAAGTGGAGAGCGGCTTTTTCGTTAGCGGCTTGGACGGGGCCGATGCCTTTGATGGGCCACCAGAACTGGGAGAAGGTCTTGGTCTCGTAAGGTTGGAGGTAGGTGAAGTCAGGTTGGTTATCGGTGTAGACTCCGGCCATGAGTTCGACGTAGGGGCCGTTGTGGTCGGTGAGTTCGCGGTCCCAAGCCCAGCCGAATTCGTGGTCGCCCCAAGTCCATTGTTTTTTGCCGGGGGCGATGTGGCGGTTGGCGACGTGGACGAAGCCACCTCCGGCCTCGAAGTCGTAGCCGCCGAAGAAATCGGCGAGGGTTTGGCATACCATGTAGCTGGTGGGGACGGGGATGTTTTTATACCAGCCCAGGTCATTCGCGCCGGGGCGGTTTTGGTAGTCGATGCCGTAGTAGGGATTGTCGGCGACAGGGAAGGAGGAAAGGGCGCGGACGGCGTGGTCGGCGACGTAGTTGACATCGGGCGGGAAGAAGGACTGGTAGCTATCGTTCACCATTGCGGCGACGTTGGCCCACCAGAGAAAAGTTTGCGTGAGCGGGGTGCGATTATAGAGGCGGGCGCGAAGCTCAATGAGCGAGGAGTCGGGGCGGATGCGGATGCCGTGCATGCCCTTCATGCGGTTGAGCGGATCGTGCTCGGACATCCAGAGGGTGGCCGCGCCATCGTCCTCATGCTCGATGTGGAAGTCAGTGGGCATGAAGGTGCCGGGGCGGTGGTGCTGGGGCCAGTTGAACTCGACGCCGCCGGAGATCCAGGGACCAGCGAGGCCGACGAGAGCGGGCTTGATGACATCTTGGCGGTAGAAGAAATCGTAGTCGTTGTTTTTTTTGTCTTGGCCGAGGAAAATGCGACCGCCGATTTCGGGGAGCATGACGAGGCGGAGGAAGTCGTTCTCGAGGCGGACGGATTGGTAAGTGGTATCGACTGGCTCATCCATGACCTTGTCAATGAAGGGGACGGGATAGACCTTGCCGGAAGAGCCTTGGTAGACGCGCTTTTCGAAGAAGACGGGATTTTTTTCCGGCTCGCCAACGGGGTAAGTTGGAATGGAGAGCGGTTCGTGGATGGCGGTGACTTTTGAGGCCATTTTAAAATGAAGGTGTAGGTGTGTTAGCGGAAGATCCAGAAGAAGACGGCGACGGCGAGGATGACAAGGGCTCCGGCGATTTTGACGACCGGTTCGGTAGTGAGTGAGACGTCGGAACGGTTCGGAAGAACGCGTGCTTCTTTCATCGGCGCGGTGATATTGAAAACGATGAAGACGAGGGAGACTCCGATGAAAGCCACAAGAACCTGGTGGAGGTAGAAGAGGCCATGGTAGGTCTCGGTGAGTTGAAGGAGGCCGTAGAAAATGGGGCCGAGAATGAGAGAGAGGACACCGGTGATGGGAGGGGCTTTTGGAAGGAGGAAAGCCCAGACGAAAGCGCCCACGACTCCGGGCCAAATGTAGCCTTGGAATTGTTGGATAAACTTGAAGACGCCACCAAGGCGGGGATCGGCAAGGTTGGGCGCGATAATGGCAGCGATGGCGACGACGACGACAGTGAAGAGGCGGCCGAGTTTGACGAGCTGCTTCTCGGTGGCCTTGGGATTTACCATGCTGCGGTAGATGTCCATGGTGGCGATGGTGGAGGAAGAGTTGAGAAGAGAGGCGAGGGTGGAGGTGACCGCTCCGGCGATGGCGGCGTAGATGAGTCCGCTGATGCCTGGAGGGATGAGCTCCTTAATGAGGGTGGGGAAGGCGGCGTCGGCATTGGTCAGGGAGTCGCCGTAGATCTGGTTAGCCATGAGGCCGGGCATGACGATGGCGAAGGGGACGAGGAGCCAGAGTCCACCGGCGAAGATCATGCCGAGCTGGCCATCGCGGAGGGTTTTGGCGGCGAGGTTTCGCTGCACGATGAATTGGTTCAAACCGCAGTAGTAGATCATGACGATCCACATACCGGAGAGGAGCCCGGTCCACGGGAGCTCGGGGTGGTCTGCGGGGAGGAACATGTGGAGGCTATCGGCATTTGTAGTGGTGAAGGAATCCCAGCCCCCGACGGCTTTGAGACCGAAGAAGAAGACGAGGAGTCCGCCTGCGATGAGAGAGAGGCCTTGGACGAGGTCGGCCCAAGCGATGGCTTTGAGACCACCGAAGGTGGAGTAGATCATTCCGACGATGCCGATGAGGATGACGCCTTGCCAGAGCTCGGTGCCGACGATGGCCTTCATGGTGATGCCGCCGGAATAGAGGACGGCGGGGAGCATCACTACGGCGTAAATGATGACGGTGAGGATGGCCATGATGCCGCGAGCGGTGCTATTGTAGCGGTATTCAAGAAATTCGGGCATGGTGTAGATGCCGGCTCGCAGGAAGCGCGGGAGAAGAGTCATGGAGACGAGGACGATGAAGACCGAGCCCATAAGCTGCCAGGAACTGACGGCGAGTCCGACGCCACCGGCTGCTGCTCCGGCCATGCCGACCATTTGCTCGGTGGATATGTTTGCGGCGACGATTGAAATACCGATGAGAGGCCAAGTGAGGCTGCGTCCACCGAGGAAAAAGTCGGATGAACTTTCGGCGTCCCCTGAGACGCGGCGGCTTTTCCAAATTGAAAGTCCTATGACGACGATAAAGAATGAGATGAAGGAAATGATCGAGAGTGTGTGCATACCTTTAGTGGTGAGCAGGCGATTAGATTTCTCCGGGTTGTTGGAGTGGCCGCTGCCGCTGTGGAGAGTGAGCCTAGGTGGAGAAGTTCGCGATGGGAATTGTCTGATTCATTAAGAGGGTTATCTGTTTTTTGGATCCAGTTAACAGGTGATGAGAGCAGAAATTCTAGTGTGTGGGTGAGGTATTGTTGCGAAACTCGTCGAGGTTAGTTTGGGCATCGCTGTCGGGATCTCCGGAGGCGTCTGCGGGGTTGAAGGGATCGAGGTTGAAATGGTGTTCCCAGTCGGAGAGCATGCCGTCTTGATCGGAGTCATCGAGGCGGGCCGAGGCGATGTTGGCGCTGCGCTGGAAAGGAAGGGCTTGGGAGTAGAGGCGCGTGTCGGAGAGGTCGCCAGCGAGGGTGGCGTCGTTGGCATCGGAACCGAGGTAGAGGGGTGAGACTGATGGGAAAAGTTTGGCGTCTGGGAAAGTGGTCGAGGCCCGGGAAATACCATCGATGATAATTTGGGCGGTGCCGGTTGTACTGTCATAGGTGGCAGCAAAGTGCTGCCATGCTTGCAAATCAAAATTCGTAAGAGTGGCGAGGTCAAAATCGAGGAAGTGCGGGGTGGAGTCGGCGCTGGTGAGGTCGAGCCTGATCGTTTTAGTTCCGGCGATTGGACCGAAGGCGAAGGTGGGCCGTCTTGAGAAAAAGGAACCGGAGGTAAGCCAAGTGGGGGAGTCCGAGCGAGCCCAGGTGGTAAGGGTAAAGCCGGAGGTGGTTGCTGGGAAAGTTTTGGCGACGGCGCGGGTAGTTTTGCCATCGAAGTGCAGGTGAGGGAGCTTGTTTTCGTGGGTCCATTTGACCTTTCCGCTGAGGGTGGCGGAGTTTTTTCTCTCGCTGAGATCCCGGGCTTCGAGGTCTTCTTTTTTGCCATCAAAGGGCCACCATCCGGTGGTGGGGATTTTGAGTGGAATGGCTTCGCTTTTGGTGAGATTTGACCGGATTTTTGAGAGGGTTTGAGGGTCCTCGCTGGCGAGGTTAGTCGCTTCGCTGGGATCGGTTTCAAGGTCGTGGAGAGCGCCTGTGTTGCTGAAGTATTTCCACTCGCCAAGGCGGACCCCTTTTTGGTTTTGGTCATTGTTCTGCGTGATGAGCATGGAGCGACCTTGATTGCTTTGGCCGAGGAGGGCGGGGAGGATATTTTCGCTGTCAGGTCCGGCATCGGCGGGGAGGGGTTGATTAACGAGCGCGGCGAAGCTGGTCATGAAATCGGTGTGACTGACGAGAGCTTTGGAGGTGAGGCCAGCGGGAATGGTGCCGGGCCATTGCACGAAGAAGGGGACACGGGTGCCGCCCTCTCTGATGCCGTATTTACCGCCCGTGTAGATGCCGTTGCTGTCATGGCCGTCGGGGAATTCGCTCACACCGCGTCCAGCAAAGCCATCGAGATAGCCTTCGGTGCCAACGGGGCCATTATCACTGGTAAAGATGACAAGGGTGTTTTCAATGACGCTGTCTGATGTGTCGCCATCGCCATTGGGATCTGCGAGTTGGTCGAGGATTTCGCCCGTGGAGAAGTCGAGAGAGAGAAGGGCATCGCCGCGCCATTTGTGGGGGCTTTTTCCTTGAAAACGTTCGTGTGGGAGGCGGGGGGCGTGGATATCCGGTGAGGCGAAGTAGAGAAAAAATGGCTTCGCTGCTGCGACGCATTCTTTGATGTAGGCCTTTGTTTTTTCGGCGAAGACATCAGCGTGGTCTTCGTCGCGCCACCAAGCGGTTTTGCCGCCGGACATCCAGCCGATGCGGCTGACTCCGTTGATGATGGTGCCCTCGTGTTGGGCGCTTTCTGCGGGGTAATGAATGTTGAGTTTTGGGTGTGAAGCTCCGGTGGGGAGGTTTCCTACAGGGCCAGCGTAGCTCACTTGGAGGGGATCATTTTTGCGGTCAAGATTGATAATCGCGCTATTTTCCATGTAGACACAGGGGACGCGGTCGTTGGTGGCGGGGATGCCGAACCAGTAGTCGAAGCCGATCTCAAGTGGGCCGGGAGCGATGCGGGTGGCGTTGTAGTCGGTGGTGGAGGCACCGAGGCCGAGGTGCCATTTCCCGATCACGGCGGTGCGGTATCCGGCTTGACGAAGCATTGAGGGAAGAGTGACGGAACCGGGGCGGATGAGGAGCTTACTGTCGCCGTTTGCGATGCTGGTGCCGGGAGAGCGCCAAGCATACTCGCCGGTGAGCATACTGTATCGGCTTGGGGTGCAGGTGGAGGCTGGGGAGTGACCATCCGTAAAGCGGATCCCGGAATAGGCGATGCTGTCGATTCGTGGGGTGGAGACGATGCCTGAGCCGTTTGCAGAAATGTCTCCGTAGCCGACATCGTCACTGTAGATAATGACGATATTTGGTTTGGTTGGGAGGGGTAGTGGAGGTACGGGGTTTCCTAGAGTTGAGGTGAGAGATACGTCATCAATGATGAAATAGTGATCAAGAAGAGCGGTTCCTTGGATGCGGAGTCGGAGGTTTTGGCCGGTGAAAGGGGTGTTGATGGGAAGGGGCGAAGTGGCAAGGCGGACGAGGCCCCAAGAGTCATCGGCTGAGATAGGGAAGGTTTGAGAGGCGAGGAGGTTGGAGCCGTTGTAGAGAACCGGTTTTCCGAGGGAATCGACGATTTCGAGGGTGGCGAGTCCTTCGTCGAGGTTTTGCAGGCCGCTGCCCTGACGGACGTAGAAGCTCAGGGTGTAGGTCCGTCCTGCTTGTAGCTTTGCGATCTCTGTAGTGAGGGTTTGCTCAAGGTGAATTTGGATTCCGTTGCCAAGACTACCGGAGGCAAAGGATCGCTGTGAGCCGCTGCGTGATTTCGTGCTAAGGGTAGGATCGAGGTTCTCAGCGTTGGGAAAGACTGAGTCCCAGAAATGAGTCGTGGAAAAGTTTGTGCTGTCGGCGTCTTCGAAGCCTCCATTGCGGACGCTTTTGTCATGCTGGTTGTTTCCGGCGATGCCATCATCGTAATCGATGAGAATTTCGTAGCCGTCGCTGAGGAGAGGAAGACCCGCGAAAATAGAGGCGAGGAAAACCCGGAAGGTAACAGGAAGACAGGACTGCGAGTTGATGAATTGCATGGGGTGAAATTTATTTGGAGTCTGCCTGAGACTAGACCGAGATGTGTTGGATATTTGCCGGAAAATCCTTATCTAAACGAGTAATTGTGTTGTCGTGTGAGTCAATCGAGTTCGGTGTGGGAACACTCTCCTAAAAGGTTTTCTTGAAATACTCAAATAAGCATCTGGTGCTTTGTTTTTGAGGTTAATTCAGGGTTTTTCCTGGGATGTCGAAGAAAGATCCGAGAGGTCTCAAAGGCTACGTTTCATTCCAAGTGGCGTTTTTGCTAGGTCACTGCTGGCTTCCGCATGTCCACTGGGGGGTTTACGAGATAGCAGTGTTAGTATTCATTGAGGTATGAAACTTTCTTTCCTCATTTTGGCCGCCTCTTTGACTCCTTTGTTTTCTAAACTTCCTGAAATGACTGAGGACACAGAGTGGTTAGGATATTTCGTGGGTTGGGAAGAGAAGGGTTTTGATTTCGGGATCGGGGCTGACGGAAGCTCCGTTATTCATCCTAAAAAAAATGAAAAGCGGCCGGGCCATAAAGGAATCCCAGTTGAGTATCTTCTCGAAGAGGAAATCGATGGGAAATGGGTGCGTCGAAGAATAATTGAGGAGAATGGTTTGATGAGTGAGACTGCGAAAGGTTTGGATCCTAAAAAGCCAGTCTCTGTGACCATGATTTTTGCTGGTGGTTCTAAAATCCAGTGGACCCATGCTCCATCACGTGGAGCATTCGCGCTTATCCCTAAGGTTCTAGAGAAGAAGACGGAAAATAGAATCCGCGTGGGGATTGAGTTCGTAATGCCTCGGCTTTACGAAACTGAGACGATGCCTGAAGGGCGTGAACTCAAGAAGATGCTGAGCGAAGACTATGTCCGTGGAAGAAGACTCAAGGATGGTAAAAAAATCCGCGTGAAATTTTCCGATCTTGAGGACGATATTAAGGACGAGAAGTATCTCCACGATGGAGCAAGCGCAATTGAGGTGCAGTCTAACGGAATAATGGGTAACACTTTTCTTCTTGAAAATAGGGATGAAAAGTCAGGTCGTATCGACATTCTCACCAAGGGACCTCTCTACAATTCCTTCCGGTTTGTATGGATGGCGGAGACCCAGAAGTTGGGTGAAAAAGACACTTATATCTCGTTTGGTCTGAAGGAGTGATCGATTGGAATTACTTCCTTCAACTGCAGGTTCATCGGGTGCCAAGACCCTATTTTGCCTAGTGTTGTAAACTTTACCTGCGTCGAGCTGATCAAGTAAACCCCAAAGGAGTTGTTCCAAAGTCCAAGTTGAGGATTTGGAGGGCGTCTGTGATGCAGTCAAACGGAATGTGTGCGATCGTGTTTCTGTGATTGATCTCTAATCCTCGTATCCGGTTGGATTCGCTTGATGCCATGCCCATGCGCTGGTGATGATCGCCTCCAAGTCCGGGAAGCGGGGTTCCCAGTTTAGCTCACTGGTGATCTTGCCACTGGCCGCGATCAGAGTGGCGGGATCGCCCGATCGGCGTGGCTTCACCTCTGCAGGTATCTCATGGTTTGTCACCCTGCGGGCAGTCTCGATCACTTGCTTCACGGAGTAGCCTTGGCCGTTTCCGAGATTGTAGATCTTGTCTCCATCTTTAATTGCAGCGAGAGCGAGAATGTGGGCCTGAGCCAAATCGACAACGTGGATGTAGTCGCGCACACAGGTGCCATCCGGGGTGTCGTAGTCGTCGCCGAACATGAAGATCTTCTCTCGCTTGCCGAGCGCGACTTGAAGCACAAGCGGGATCAGGTGAAGCTCCGGGGTGTGGTCTTCACCCCGTTCGACGCTGGCGCCGGAGCCAAACAAGCCACTCAACCAGAAAATGTTTAGGGGCTTTCCTTTTCCAGACAGGTGCTTTGTGAGCACTTACGGAACCAACAGGGCTGTCCCGTTCTTGTGCAGTCTGTTATTTTATTGAGCGGCAGATTTGTTTTTCCCCGTGCTCTTTGTCCGGATCTCCGTGATGGCTGCGAGTTCATCATTCCATTGTGCTGCGAGTGCTTTTACTCGTTCGGGCTCTTGTTCGGCCAAGTCTTTCGATTCCGCGCGGTCAGTGCTTAGGTTGTAGAGCTCCCAGGGTTCGTTTTCTGAGGACACGAGTTTCCAATCTCCGACTCGAATCGCTCGATGATCGTCATGGAGCCACCAGAGAGACTTCCGATTGACCTTCACGTCCTGAGAGAAAGCAGGAAGTAAGCTTCGGCCCGCTGCTGCTGGAATAGCGATGCCATTCCACGTGCTGGGCTTCTGGTGCCCGAGGATATCAAAAAGAGTGGGGGCGACATCGATGAGATGACCTTGAGTGTGGCGGAGTTCGTTTTGAGCCTTTAAGCCAGCAGGCCAGTGAACGATGAGAGGCGTGGCGGTGCCACCTTCGTGAACCCATGTTTTATGACGACGAAAGGGCGTGTTGCTGGCGGATGAAAATCCCGGACCAAGGCAGAGATGACTCGCACCGCTTCCGAGTCGGGCTTTTGGATCGTGGCCGCGACCGCGGACCATGATTTCAGCACTTGCGCCATTGTCAGATGCGAAAAAGATGACGGTGTTTTCGAATCTCCCCATCGCTTTGAGTTGAGCAATGACGCGTCCGATTTGACGATCCATGCGATCAATCATGGCGGCATGGATCGCCATCTTGGTTGCTTGAAAAAGACGCTGATCTTCACTGAGATCGTTCCATGGAAGAGGGCGGTCAATTTCACCGGGGCCTAGCTTTTTGATGGCGTCAGGAAAGGGATAGGGCGGACCAAGCTTGGGCTCGAGTTTGGAAAGCGTTGTTTTGATGAGCCCGAGCGTCTTCATACGCGCGAAGCGGCGCTCGCGCATTTTGTCCCATCCATCAAGATAAGTGTCGCGGTATTTATCGATATCTTCTTGAGGTGCCTGCAGGGGGAAATGCGGCGCATCGTAAGCGATGTATTGGAAGAAAGGTTGGTCTGGAAAGCGATTGGCATGGTCGCGGAGATGGGCAATGGCATCGCTACTGGTTTGGTCAGACCAATAAGCACGTCCGTCATCTTTCGTGATGACGATCTCTGCTCCATCGATCGCTACATTACCCGTCTTACCTTTACGAATCTCCGCATCTGGAGGGAGCTGGGAGAATCCCGCATCCTTTTGCTTCCCATCAAGGTGCCATTTTCCGCTGTGGTAGCTCCGGTAACCGAGAGGAGTGAGAAAATCAGGAAGCATGCGTGCCCATTTTTGACGAGCTCCTTGGCCACCACGCTTCGTGTTCGGGAGTTTGTCGCGATTGACCTGCTGAGCGTAGTAGCCCGTCATGAGGGCTGCCCGACTAGGCCAGCAGCGAGCGGTGTTGTAGAACTGAGTGAAGCGGATTCCTCCTTTCGCAAGAGAGTCGAGATTGGGCGTTTCGATTTCACCGCCGTAGCAACCCAGATCGGAGTAGCCGAGATCATCTGCTAAAATAAATAGGATATCCGGTTTTTTGGCGTGAGCTACAAGCACCAAGATGGTCGATAGGAAAAAGGAAATCAAAGTGGCTTTCATGAGTTGTCGGAAATCCTGTCTGAAAATTCGCGTCAGGCAATATTGGAAAATAGCGGAGATACTCGAGTTGCCCTCTGGTGCTCTTTTTGAGGAATAAGCGTGAGATTCTGCCGGATGATCGTTGAATAGAGCAGATGAGCCGGAGGAAAGACAAAGCCGCACGTTTAAAAGAAGAACCACAAGTTCCGAATGCCTTCGGGGCTGGAGCTTTAGATGCCCTTGGTGATCTGCCGGCCGGACCGGAGGATGCTCCAGTCAAAACCTCAAAACGAGGCAAGAAGAATACCAGTCGTGGTCGTGTCGATATCATCCGTCAGACGGCGCATCGTGGAGGCAAGGCGGTGACGGTCGTTACAAATTTCACAGGGATAGGACTTCCTGAAAAAAAAGAACTCGCAAAGAAGATGCAGAAAGCCTGCGGAGTTGGAGGCACCGTGAAAGACGGTTGCATCGAAATCCAGGGAGACAAACGAGACGAGGTGAAGCGCATTCTTATCGAAGCAGGCTTCCAGCCGGTTTTCGCCGGTGGTTAAGGATCAGCTCGGCAAAGAATATTTGCCATCTTGTAGCGAAATTTTCCCCTCGTAGATGAGCCGCTTGAGAGAGCTGTGTTGTTCTTTGCTGAGCTGGAGCTTAGCGAGAGTTGGGTGAAGGGCTAAATGGTGCTCATCTTTTCCCGCTTCTTGTTCGAGTTCATTAAGAGCCATCGGTCCTTTGCTCAGCGCGGAAATAAAATCCAGATAGTCCGATTCAAGGTGGCTGATGGTTTCTTGGGAGCGCAAGAGGCTCATCGTGATTCCCCAGGCTGCCAGTAGAATGCTGAGACCGAGGAATAGCGTGTTCGTGTCGACTTCAATCCAGAGGCTTCCTCGGCGTTCTTCAAAGAGAACCGTGATCCAGTATAAGATGAGAACGATGCCGATCGTCCATCGAATATTTTTTGAAGCCAATTAAAACAACTAACAGAGCTAGTTTATCAGATAAAGGCGCAAGTCTATCTGGCGATCTTTTATCGTTCCAAATGGCCTTCCGCCTGGAGAATCTCCATGATTTTTAGAGCTGCGTAAGCGTCGTTGGCCGCATAGAGCAGTTGCTTTGGAGAGAGTTCGCGAAGTGCCCAGTTGCTTGTCGTTGTCGATTTGGATTTCTTGAAGCCCTGCTTGAGAAGAACTCCGATCGCGCCACGGACGCCGATTTGTCCTCGGTAGCCCATCTTCTTAAAAACTTGGTCGAGATCGAGGACGTGATTGAGCGAGATCCCCAGTCGATTCCGGATCTGCTTATGATCATTTCTTAAGCCGAAGCCCACTTTAAGAACCTCGTGAGAGGCGATGAGGTCGGAGACCGCTCTCTCACACTCGTTGTGTTGCAGTTGGAAGATGAAGGCTTTGTTGGTGAGGGAAAATTGCACCACATGAGGGCCATCGCATTTCTGTCCTGCTCGGAAGGTGGGCTTTGCTTCCGTGTCAAATCCGCCAACTCCCGCCTCGAAAATTTGATCAGCAGCTTCCCAACATTCCGCTTTGGTTTTTGGCACGTAAATCTCGTCGGGAGAAACTCCAGAGAAAGGGGGGAAGAGTGCCGTCTCTGCTTTCGTGGGAGCCACAGGTCCGGGAGGCCTCTTGGGCTTCTCTTGATCGCCTGAGCTTTCGTTGTCGGCACTGGATTCTGGCGAGGTCGAGGACTTACGACGTCCTCGACGACGACGGCTTTTCTTTTGGGGAGGGGGATCAGATTCACTCATCTCGTTGAAGCTGCTTTGGAGGGTGGCTGAAATCGTGCCGCTCTGCAAACTCTCGATGCGGTTAGAGTGAGGCGAGCACTTCGCGAGCGAGTCGTTCGCTGTAAGAGTTAATCTTCCTGTGGCCGGGACTCCACCCTTTTAGGAAACGGTGGAAGTCGGTCCAAGCGATTGGAAAGAGGGCGCGCCATTCGCTCTCAACAGCGGCAGGGTCGACCGTCGGGTGTTTGATTGCGAGAGCTGAACGAAGAGTCGCGAAGTAGTGGTCGAGGAGTTCGGATTCTCGTCGCTCGCAGGCGGATTCATCGAGGCAGGAGCCGATGAAGTAGGCGAGGTCTTTCATTCCGCAACCGCCGCCGATGTATTGGAAGTCCACCGCAGCAACTTGGTCACCGGATTCGGAGAAGCAGAAGTTGGCGAGCTTGGCATCGCCATGGACGATCGTTTGGTAACGGGCTCCGGTCAGAATTCGATCAAGAGCGGGCGCAGCTTTCTTGAGTTCTCGATCATCGAGTGTCTCGAGCTCCTCACTGCGAGTCGAGAGATGCCAGTAGGATCCTGTTTCCCAAAGTCCCTCAGGCGGAGCTCCCATAAAGGTGGCGTGGAAGTGGGCGAGCCAATCGAGGCAGGACTCGAATTGGGTAGGAGTGACGGAAGTGAGACGCGCGGGATATCCGGCGGCATCGAGATCTTCGAGGATGAGGAGGATTTCATCATCGTGTTCATCAAAGGAAAGGAATTTGGGAATTCGGCAATCCAGATCGCAGCGCTCGTTCCAATGGCGATACCAAGCAGTCTCGACCTGATAGGATTTGAGCTTCCGTTGGTGGGAGAGATCCGAGTTCCAGCCCCGGGGATGATTCCCCGTCGAAGCCATCCGGATATGCTTGGCAATGACCGAGGAAGGGGACCCTCCCTCCAGATTGATGCGAAGGATTTGTCCGTAGCCGCTCCAGAGTTCCTGTATCACCTCAGTGACTTCTATTGCCGAAGCGCCGGTGGCGGAGCAGATCGAGGTCTTGAAGGCTGGGTTTAGATCACGGGGCATGAGTGGTGGAGATGGGTAAGGATGGGGATGGAGGAAATGGGATCCAGCAGAAAAATAGGGCGTCCGCTCATGCGACGGAGGAAGAAGCTTTCATATTTGGCTTTTGACTCGTGGCGCTCTGCCTAGGGTGCCGAATGGGTCGAGTAAATACCCTGACCTCACAGCGATGTCCCAGTCTCCCATTCAACGTTTCACGGTTTCCCTTTCTCAGCGCGTCCGGCGTGGCTGTATGCTTTTGCGGAAGTGGCTCCAAAGCTCTCCCGGACGTGAGGCTTGGTTTTACCCGCCCGCAAAGGTCGAGACCCCCGCCGAAAAATACCACCAGTTCAACGAGGACTATTTCGCTGATCTGCACGCCCAAGAACGGATGCTCGCTGATAAGCAACGGATGAATTTTTATCACGAAGCGATTGTTCGAAAAATTAAGCTTGGTGATCGCGTGATCGACCTCGGAACAGGCACTGGAATTTTAGCCGCATTCGCTTCCCGCCAAGGTGCGGCAAAAGTCTATGCCGTCGATCACTCGACGATCATCGACCATGCGATGCGTCTCGCAGCAGAAAACGGCATTGAGAATGTCGATTTTGAGGACGTCCACAGTTCTAAATTATACCTCGAGGAGCCCGTCGATGTCATCCTTCACGAGCAGATGGGGGACTTTCTCTTTGATGAAGCGATGGTCCCGAACGTCTGCGACCTTCGCGACCGACTCCTCAAGCCCGGCGGCCTCATCCTCCCGAGCCAGTTCGAGTTGTTCTGCGAACCCATGACACTCCACGAGGAGCGCCGTGTTCCATACATTTGGGATCTCACCGACGTCCACGGATTTGATTTCTCCAGCATGACAAACAGCCGGCCTCAGAACTCGGAATACCATGGACTCGTCAGCTGTGACCTCGGCGTCGTAAAGAACTTCATCGGCGAGCCTGCTGCCATCGTAAATGTCGATCTCCATTCCGTCACCGAGACGAGCTTAGCCAAAAAGGTGACCTTCACCCGCAAAGTGAAAACCCCCGGTTCCATCGATGGTCTCGTGGTCTACATGAAGGCTAAGGTTGATGACGATCTCGTCCTTAGCTCAAGCCCTCTCGACCCAGCGCGCGCACCGCATTGGGGGTATCGCATCCTCCGCCTCGACCAAAGCTACGCCGAGATGGGTGATGAACTGGAAATCACTCTCACCGTGAAAGACTGGGCCGACCCCGAGACCTGGGAGTGGAACTGCGGGGTGTGGAGTAGCGGAGATTCTGAGGAGTAAGCTGAGAGACCTTTAATGAGTCTCCAAAACACTCGCGACGAGGCCAATCAGCCCTCCGCAGACGCCTCCCCAGACGACGAGCCAGCCCAAGTGTTCGCGGATCATTTGTTGGATAATATCCTTCACCATTTTAGGCGTCAGTTCTTCGAGCCGCCTCTCAACGATCACGTTTACCCGGGCCAAGAGTTCAGAGTGTTCTCCGCTGCTGCTCCCGCCCGCGATCATGGCTTGGAGCTTTTTCTGAAAATCCTCGGTCGATGCGATCTCCTTCACGGCACCCCGCATTTCATCGACGAAGTCTGGCTTAATGGGATCCAAAGCAGCCGCGCCACCAAACATCGCGAGTGTTCCGCCTAACTTCGACTGCATCACTGCGACTTTCAGAGCTTCAAAGGAGGGATCAAGATCGACTGAATCAATGAGGGGCGCAAGGTCCATCCCCGAGCGTTCTGAATCTTCATTGCCTTCGAAGAACCGAGTGATATTCTCCTCCGTAAAAAACTGCTGCATGATCAGCCGGTGGATCCCGATTTTGAAATCCTCGAAGCGCGCTGGAATCACTCCTGATCCATAGAATCCGGGAACTTTTTCAAAGAGCATGTGAATCGCGAGCCAATTCGTGAGGGCTCCGGAGAACGCAAACAGCCCGATGCTGAGAAGGGAACCACTCCAAAAATAGCCTCCGATCGCTAACAAGATCGTGATGAGATTGGTGAGGAGGCTCTTGTTCAAAAGTGGTCGTTGTTTCTTCATAGTGCGCTGGCTGGAACTCCCGGCTCCGAGGCTTCATCAATGCCGCGCATCGTTTGAAAGTCAATTACCGGAATCATCAGATTCTGAGCGAATGAGTGCCAGCACTCGCATTCCTCTAGTGATCAGCTAGAATCCGAGAATGACCGAAAAGATTCTTCGTAAAGGACTCTTTGCCGCAGTAGCGATGAATATCGGGGGCGTCCTCCTTTTTTCCAAAGGATTGACCAATGAGGCGATCAACGAGGGCGACCCAGTGGTGATGTCGAACTTCGGTTTGGTGATGATCATGGTCTGGGGGCTCGCCTACGCCGGGGCAGCCGCGATCCGATCTAACATCTCATGGCTCCTAGCCGCTTTCGCGATCGAGAAGCTGATTTATGGATTCGTCTGGGTAAAGTGGCTCTCGGCTAACAGTCTCTCCGCGCTCTATGAGAAAGATCTCTTCGCTGGCATTTTCTACAGCATCTACGGCTTCAATGACCTGACATTCATGCTCTTCTTCGCATGGGCTTTCGTGGCTCAGCGACGGGAGTCTTAGGTCTGATATTTCACTGCTTGCGGCGCATGGTGAGGGCGTCGGCTTGGAGCGGGTCGATTGCGATGTGGGGAGGAAGATAGTTGAACTGGGGGCCGGTGCCCGGATCGTGCTGGGTGCGGATCACGACGGTGACGGAGGGGGTATCGAGATGAAAGAGGGAGTGGATGCACTCCCGGTCCGAGCTGATAGGGACGGTGCGACCGGTTTCTAAGAGCTCTACCTTTTTCATCTGAAGATCCCCGGTGCGGAGGTGGGGCGTGACCGAGCGGGCGTTCTGGAAGTCGAATTCAGAGTGGATGCTGGATCCGCGCATGACGTGGAAAGCGCCTGAGAATTCGTGTTGATGAATCTCGGTGGTTCCCTCTAACCAGAAGAGGATCTGAATGTAGAAACGAGGATGATTAAAGGCCACTAATTCGGGTTGGCCGAAGCCGGACTGGCTTTGGAAGGGTTGGTCATCGTTTGTGAGGACCTCATGGATCATTTCGTCGAGATCGACGTTTTCAGATGGGAGCTATTCATCGAGGGCGGCTCTGGCAATCTCGGGGAAGGCTTCGAGCGAGAAATTCTGCTGCTGCCATCGCTCCGAGACGGTGCGTCCAAGCTGATCGAAATAGGGATTCATGAGGGCGCATCCTAAGGTGGCGTAATGGGGTGCCACAAGGGACAAGAGCGACAAGAAATATTAGGACGTGATTCGGTCAGGTGTTTGAGCCAGCTTGTCGGTGGAGGAACTACCACTTATGACCAATAACGATATTCTACGCCGCCTGCGCTATGCTCTCGATCTGAACGATGTTCAAATGGGGAAGGTTTTTAAGCACTGCGTGAGTGATCTGAGCTTGGATCAAGTGAGCGCATGGATGAGGCGTGAGGATCACGCCGACTATGAGGCACTGACTGATCCTATGCTGTGTCGTTTCCTAGATGGATTCATCATTGAAAAGCGTGGTCTTCGGCCTGATGGGGTGGTTCCCGAGCCGCTGGAGTTTCTCTCGAATAATGAGATCCTAAAGAAGCTGAGAATCGCGCTAACGCTGCGCGATGAGGATATGATCGATGTCTTCAAACGAGAGGGATTTGTGGTGACAAAGGCTGAGCTGGGATCGTTCTTCCGCAAAGAAGGGCAGCGCAATTTTGCGAAGTGTCCCGAGCAGGTGCTTCGCAAGTTTCTTCAGGGACTGGGAAAGAAGGTCGATTCGGCAGAGGAGTAAGGTAGGAGGGCGATGAGGGTTTTACTTTTGACACTCGCCTCCCGCTTCCCGCTCGGTAAAAGTCATCACCGTAACGACAATCCATGACTACTCAGGAGATTCAGAAATACATCGACTCAGCAATCGGCTCAAAACATGAGGGGTTCTCGTCCGAATCCGGGGAGATGGTGACGAGTACCTCGGGCGACGGGCGATTTATGGGGAAGGTCTTCGCTACGCGATATGGAGGACTTCCTGTGAGGGGGGATATTTTTCTCGCGATCGGGGAGACCGAGAAGAAATTGCAGATCGTGAAACTGGGAAAAGCGGAGTGCGTGAAGCCAACAGAAGATGATCTTGATGCAATGCTCCTTAAAGAGCTGGGTATTAAGAAAGAAGAATAGACAGTCGGTTCGTTAGCACGCTCGTCCCGGAATTAGGCTGCGAATACAGCTAGAGAAGAAAGGCAAGAGCTGAGACTCCGGCCCGTGAGATCCTTTAAAGAGCCTCCTGCTTCGTGAGGAGGATGCGGACATCTCCGACGTAGACCTTAGCCCGGACTTCGATCGGGATTCTCCAGGCGTCATCGCTCAGCCACACGGTGGCAGATTTGAGCTTCTTGTATTCCTTGAGTTGCATTTTTTCGTCGATCTTCTCCATTGAGATATCGAGCTTGATGCACTTACGACCACGATGGGTCTCACGGCCGAGCACCTTCACGCGGGCGAGATAGGGACTTGCGACGGGATGAAAGGGCATGATCACTTTTTCGCCATTTTTAAGAGTCGTGCTGCGGATTTGGAGGAGTCCGCTAAAAAGGTCGAGCGAGTTAGGGTAGGGGAACTTGTCCTTACTCGTTCTTACTTTGCCATCGCGGGTCTTCGTTTCTAATCCGGTGACGCCACTCGAGGTGAATCGATACTCTTGCTTGGTGAGTTTATCGCGTTCTTTCTCAGACCCAACGAACATAAGGGGCCTACGTGTCTTGGGATTGAGAAAACTGATATAATTAAACTGGAACGGGAAGAGGGCGTGTGCCCAACCCGTGCTGCCGCCGTAAGCTTGGGTGATAAAGTGTTTGGGATACTTAGGATCTTTTTTACCAAAGAGGATATCCATGTTGCCGGCCTTTAATTTACCATTCCACGAGAGATCGTAAGAGAGCTTGGTGGGGCTGATCGGCTTGAGGGTCCCATTCTTAGGGACATTGACTTCGTTTTGCCATCCCATGGCAGGAAGGCTGGCCAATAGGAGGAAAGTAGCGATTTTCATCATAGATTCTGAGTTATAAAACAGCGCCGAGAGCGAACTTATTCACTATTAGCGAAAATGCTCAGGGAAAAGGCGTGACGCGAAAGGGTGGGGCGCTAAAACATTGCTTTCACCAATGGCGAGCAAGGTTACTTACCAAGATGCGGGTGTCGATACCCGAGCCGCGGCCGCGCTGGTCTGCGATATCAAAGCTGATGTCGCGCGAACTCAGAAACAGCGACAGCTTTTCAACTCCTTCGGCCTTTTCGCCGCAGCATTCGATTTGAGCGATTACTCGGAGCCTGTCATTGTGACTGGCTGTGATGGGGTCGGGACGAAGGTTGAGCTTCTCCTAGAGCACGGGATGGAAGCCGAGGCAGGTAAGGATCTCATCGCGATGTCAGTGAATGACATCATCACGACGGGGGGTGACCCGCTCCTTTTCCTCGATTACATTGGGATCGCCAAGCTTGATCCACCGCGAATTAAAAAGTTGATCTCGGGAATGTGCGACTATCTTGAGGACTGCGGTTGCATCCTCGCCGGTGGTGAAACTGCCGAGATGCCGGGGATCGTTCCTCCGGATGTGGTTGAGCTTTCGGGTTTCTGCATCGGAGCGGTAGAAAAAGGCGACATGATTCAGCCTGAGACGGTCGAGATTGGCGATGTATTTGTAGGCTACGCTTCCGATGGCTTCCATGCCAATGGCTGGAGCCTCGTTCGTCGACTTCTTGAAGAGTGTCGCGATGAATTTTCCGATGCCGAACTCAAAGAGATGCTCGCTCCGACTCGTCTTTACCACGACGTCACCACCGCACTCCGAGCGGATAAGGTGAACGTCAGAGCCTATGCTCACATTACGGGCGGAGGACTTCCTGAAAACCTTGAGCGCCTTTTCAAAGGAATGGGCGGAGATTTAGAAATTCCCTATTGGGATAATGCCCCAGTGCAAAAACTTCTTACTCACACTGATCCGGACGATCGCTTCCATACTTTCAATATGGGAATCGGTTGGGTGGCCATTGTTCCAGCTGATCAAGCTGAGGCAGCCTGCAAAGCTGGTCCTGGTGGAGTAGTTCTCGGCAAAGTCCGGGAAGGTGACGGTATCACCGTAAAAGTCAGATCTTGATTGCGATAGCATGAGCGACACTCTTAAACACGAATGCGGCATCGCAGTGGTGCGCCTTAAAAAGCCCCTAGCTTACTTTCAGGATCGCTACGGTTCTGCCCTCTGGGGATTTAATAAACTCTTTCTCCTCATGGAGAAGCAGCATAATCGAGGTCAGGATGGCGTCGGTATTGGCTGTGCGAAGATTGGCATGCCCGCTGGTCAGCCTTATATTTTCCGGCGTCGTGATTCTAAGAAAGATTCCCTCGCGAAGCTCTTTCGCTCTGAGCTGAAGAGTATCGATAGAATGGCACGCAAGGAGATGATCGATCCGAATGATCCTGAGGATCTTCGCAATAAGTTCGATTTTGCAGGAGACGTCTACATGGGCCACCTGCGCTACGGCACTTCAGGGGAATTTGATTCCGGCTCATGCCACCCTTATCTCCGACGGAGTAACTGGCCGACCCGCACTTTGATGGTGATGGGTAACTTTAATATGACCAACACCTCGGAGCTGAATCAGCGCATGGTGGATCGTGGTCAGCACCCGGTGATCGGCACCGATACCCAGACTGTTCTCGAGGAGATCGGCTTCCACCTCGATGAAGCACACACCGACATTTATCGGGGACTGAAGCACGAGGGAATTCCCGGTGACCAGACCGCCGGCCTCATTTCCGAGCGTCTTAATACCGGGCACATTGTTTCCGAATCCGCCAAAGGGTGGGATGGAGGATACTGTATCTCCGGCGTGGTCGGAAATGGAGACCTCTTTGTCATGCGTGACCCCCACGGGATCCGTCCTTGCCATTATCTTGAGACCGATGACTTCATCGCCTTTGCTTCTGAGCGCGTGCCGCTCATGACGGTCTTTGAAGCAGCACAGGAAGATGTCAAAGAGTTGGAATCCGGCACCGTGATGACGGTAAAAAGTAGTGGTGAAGTAGGCAGCGAGCGGTTTGCTCCCGAGTGTCCACAGACTCCGTGTTCCTTCGAGAAAATCTATTTTTCGCGCGGGAATGATCCCATCATTTACAAGGAACGTAAGGCCATGGGTGCTGCGCTCGTCGAGCAGCTCATTGATTCGATCGGCGATAACTTTGATAAGGCCGTCTTTTCCTTCGTCCCGAATACTGCTGAGACAGCCTACTACGGGCTGATGGATGGCTTGCGTCTCTATCGACGGAAGCAAGTCCGGGCAGATATCCTCAAAGCTGTCCAGGAAGGGGATTTGAGCGGAGATAAGCTCGATGATCTCATTCTTAAAAATTGGCCTGTCGGCGAAAAAATAGCGCACAAGGATATTAAGCTCCGCACCTTCATCTCGCAGGAAAGTGGTCGTAATCAGCTCGTCTCTCACGTCTATGATATTTCCTACGGTGTTGTGAAAGAGGGCGATTCTCTCGTCATTCTCGATGACTCGATCGTCCGCGGAACGACGCTGAAGCAATCAATTCTTAAGATTCTAGCTCGCACGAACCCTGAGAAGATCGTCATTTGCTCCACCGCTCCTCAGATCCGCTATCCAGATTGCTATGGCATCGATATGTCGGAACTGGGCAAATTTATCGCCTTTCAGGCGACTATTAATCTTCTCGAAAAGACCGATCAGAGCGCCCTGATCGAGGAAGTCTATCAAGACTGTCTTGTTGAAATGGCGAAGCCTGCGGCTGAGCGAAAGAATGCCGTCAAGAAGCTCTATGGTCCCTTTAGTGACACCGAGATTTCAGCCGAAATTTCAAAAATCGTCTATCCTGAGGACATCGAATGGAATGGTGAGGTGGAGGTGATTTACCTCACCGTCGAGAAGCTGCACGAATCCATCGCGGGGCCATCTGGCGATTGGTATTTCACTGGAAATTATCCCACTTCAGGAGGTTACGCAGTCGTTAACCAAGCATTCATGCACTGGCGTGAAGGAAAGAGCGGCCGCAGCTATGATCAGCTTCCTCTCTAAATTGGTAGGTCGCGCCTCGCTATTGTTGGTTTCTTTCTAAAGATCAATCTCTAGAGTCACCGGGCAGTGATCCGAGCCCAGCACATCCGCATTGATGACAGCTGAGGTCATCTTTGGCACCAGTTCGGGAGAAACACACCAATAGTCGATTCGCCAGCCGACGTTATTTCCGCGCGCACCTGCGCGGTAGCTCCACCAAGAATAAGCACCTGCTTGATCAGGGTGAAAATGGCGGAAGGTGTCGACGAATCCGGCCTTGAAAAGGTCCCGCAGTCCATCACGTTCCTGATCGCTAAACCCAGCGCTAAAGTGGTTCGCCTTTGGGCGCGCAAGATCGATGTCCTCATGGGCCACATTGAGGTCTCCGCAGATCATTACCGGCTTTCCTTCCGCTTCAAGTGCCTTGAGATATTCGCGAAAGGCGATGTCCCATTCCATACGATAGGGAAGTCTCAGGAGTTCGTTTTTAGAGTTTGGGGTGTAAACTGTGACCACGAAGTAGTTTTGAAACTCGAGTGCAATGACGCGGCCTTCCTTGTCGTGCTCCTCGATCCCCATTCCATATCGCTCGCTGAGGGGCTTTGTTTTCGTGAAAATCGCGGTTCCGGAATAACCCGCCTTCTCCGCTGAGTTCCAATAGGTGCGATAGTGCCCCAGCTCCAAAGGAAGTTCCACTTGCTCGGGCCGGGCCTTGGTCTCCTGAAGACAAAGGAAGTCAGGATCATGCTCGAGCACGAATTCGGTGAAGTTTTTCTTCAGCACTGCGCGCAGGCCATTGACGTTCCAAGAAATGAGTTTCATCGCAGTAATTTAAGAAATAAAAAAGCCGCGACCCAGAAGGAATCGCGGCTTTTTGAAATAAGGAATGAAGCGGATTAGCGCTTCGAAAATTGGAAGCGCTTACGAGCACCTGGCTGACCAGGCTTCTTGCGCTCACGAGCACGTGGGTCACGGCGGAGTAACATCGCAGCCTTGAGAGCAGGACGAAGCTCGGGGTCGAACTGAATCAGCGCGCGAGAGATCGCGAGCTTGATCGCATCAGCTTGGCCGTGTGAGCCACCACCACGGGTGTGGGCGCTGATGTCGAACTTGTTCCGAAGGTTCGTGAGCTGAAGTGGCTCAAGAATGGTGCCTTGGAGAATAAGGGTAGGAAGGGCTTCCTCGAAGGGCTCGCCGTTGATGACGATGTTTCCGGTGCCTTCAACAAGGTTCACGCGGGCAACTGCGGTCTTGCGACGGCCGGATGCGGTAAAGATTTCGCTCATAAAATTAAGTAGTCAAAAATTAAAGTTCAACGGCCTGTGGCTCCTGAGCCTCATGCGGATGCTCGGATCCGGCATAAACCTTCAGTTTGGAAAGCTGGGCATTGCCGAGCTTAGTGCGGGGGACCATGCCTTTGACGGCCCACTCAATGAGATACTCAGGGCGACGCTTACGGACCTTTGAAGGGGTCTCGATCGTCTGTCCACCGATGTAACCGGAGTGACGTGCGTAGATCTTGTGCTGTTCCTTGCTTCCGGAGAGGACAACATCAGCAGCATTGATCACGACGACGAAGTCACCAGTGTCGATGTGGGGAGTGAAGATTGGCTTATCTTTTCCACGAAGGAGGGTAGCCGCTTTCACAGCGACTTTTCCGAGGATGGCATCTTTAGCATCAATGACGTGCCACTTGCGCTCGACGTCGGTAGGTTTGGCAGAGAACGTTTTCATTTCCTGAAAATTCCTTGCGATTCGTTGTTACAAGACTGAGCGAACCGAAGGAGCGGGAAACTAGTGAGACCAATATGAGGTGTCAACGCAAATATCAACAATCCCAGACTTGTAAATTGGAGCGCATCGGCTCAGTAATCTCCGCGTGCAAGATTTGCTCACCAAACCACTCTGGGATGGAACGACCGTAGGTCGGCCACTTCCTGATTCTCCTCACGCCGTTGCGGTGTCTCTTCCGACCTGGGATAGCGTCATTGGCTATGAAGAGGGGCGAGAAAAGGTGGTTCAGAAATTAGAGACGGGCTATCCTCGGTTCTTCTTGAACCCCATGGTGAAGCGTCTTTTCGCGAAAGCGACTGGTGAAGTGGCCGAGGGCGGCAAGCGTGCGGTACTCTTTCCGACGAAAGACGCGGCCCAACGCGCTCAGCGCTACGTCGAACGCCGGATCAATGGTGCTACCAGCATCGCGAGCTACGAAGATGGTCTTCAGGCTCTGATCGTTCCAGAGGAAGCACTCAGTGTTGCAATGGAATACTGGCGTCACACCGGAGAAATTGTGAGTAGCCGCCAAGCTGATGATATTTTAAACGAACGTGAAGTAGAAGGTGTCTCCAGCGTCATCCTCCGCCAACAGCTCGCCGAGACTAGCGGAGCTGCGCTTGATGACCATTTCGTCTTCGAGAGTGGGATGAGCGCCATTTTTGCGACCTTCCGGGCCGTGATGGACCAATTCCCCAGCAAAAAGACGCTTCAGCTCGAGTTTCCCTACGTTGATGGTCTTAAAATTCAGGAGAAATTCGGAAATGGTGCCGTCTTTCTCCATGAAACCGAAGGTGAAGATTTTGATGCCGCCATCCGTAGAATTCAGGAAGGCGAATTCGCCGCTGTCTTTTGCGAAACTCCCAGTAATCCGCTTCTTCGCTGCGTCAATCTCGCTCGCGTCTCGGAAGCCTGCCGTCAGGGCGGCGTCCCTCTCGTTGTCGATGACACCGTGGCGAGCAATATCAATGTAGACGTCCTTCAATATGCCGATCTCGTCACCACCAGTCTTACTAAGTGGGTGAATGGAAAAGGCGACGTGATGGCTGGCCTAGTGACTCTCAATGAGAACTCCCCTTGGGTCACCGAGTTCCGGGATTACCTCAGCACGGCCACGAAAGGCGGCTCGCTCCTATATAAAGGGGACTGCAAGGCGCTGATCTCCAATATGAAAGATTACCCCGAGCGTGTCCGCCGCTCGAATGAAAACGGCGAGCTCGTAGCAGATTACCTCGCCGAGCACCCTGCAGTCGGCCGTGTCTGGTATCCCAAATTCGTCACTCCGCATGAATACCAACTCATTCGTCGTAATTCCGGGGGCTACGGAGGTCTCATTTCTTTCACCCTCAAACAGCCGCGCAAGATGCCTCGTGTCTATGATGCGCTTGAGCTTTGCAAAGGCCCGAGCCTCGGAACTGAGTTTTCCATCGCTTGTCCCTACACCATGCTCGCGCACTATTTTGAACTCGATTGGGCGGAAGCTTGCGGTGTCTCACCAAATCTTCTCCGCCTCTCTGTCGGTGCAGAAGATGGGGCAATCATCATCGGCGCTCTTGCAAGGGCACTGGACCTTGGTTAGCTGATCTGGCGGAACTGCTGCGCGATCCCGACGCTGAATCCCTGAGTCACTCCCGAGGCGTGGCCGTGCTTTGGCCAGTTATTGAGATCACTCTTGACTTCATCGATGATGCTTTTTGCTCGGCGGGGTTTCACGTTCGCTTTTTTTGCAGCTGACAGTAAGTCATTCATTTCAAAGTCATCTCGTTTCCCGTTCAGAGTCATCTGATGTTCGCTTTTCAGCAGCCCATTCGGCTGATAAGCAAAGGTCAGAACATAAGCTGGAGCGAGTGACCATTGTCCCCGGCGATCCATCAAGAGGGTGGTATTTTTGGCGTGGTCATTCTGGTTCCTTGCCAAGATGTTAAAAATCGCCCGACGGTAAATTTCCTCCAACTCTGGATACCCTAGGCCCATTTTCCGGCAAATTTGAAAAGCCTGCTCGTAGCTGCTCCCGCCCCCAAGGCGAAAATCAAGATGGCCTGGCGCCGCTAGGCTCTGCATATGGATCTTCCGTCCGTCCGGACTGCGGTCAAAGCGGCGGGTAATAAAATGCGCCCGACCTTGTTCCTACAGGAGCTGTGATCGGCTCATCGTGATTCCGGCCTCTAGTGCCATATGGTAGTATGCGATCTCGATTCTGCTGTGGCCGAGAGGATCATCAGTATTCTTATTCAGACTGCTCGCCACGCCATCGAATTTGATGAGCCAAGGTTCAAAGCCTTCATCCAAGATTCCCATTGAGGTTCGGAGGTTTCCCGTTCTGGGAGAAAAGGCGATTGCTGCCTTCGCTCGACGTCCTCCCGCGCTGCTGCTGAGTCGGAATACGTCTTCGAGCTGCTCGCCAGTCGGCTCTTCCGAAACCTCGTTTAAAAGCGCATCGATCCATCCTCGGAGATCGCTTCCTCACATTGCTCGATTCGGTCTCTTTGGTAAAAGGGCTGGCTCGAACTCGAGCGCTCCCATACCTCGGTCTGCCATAAAGCACAGCTGTTCCACTGGATTTACGCCAGAGAGCGGGTGACCCCGTGAGGCAAACCACAAATCAGTCATTCGCTTGCCACAGTCGTCCGGCAGGCAATCTGCGAGCATTCCGGGAAGTCCTTGAAAGCTCTCTTGGCTTAAGTCGGGAAAAGAAAGTGGCGCTCCCGAAAGCTGCATATGAAGAGGGGAGACCTCGATCCCGCTAGTGATGAAGGCTGGGCGTATTGGAAGGCTCCCAGCTCTCGCTGCGCATCCCAAGCCACCGTCCCGATTGTCGCCCCGTAGAGTTTAACTTCTGCTGAACTCATCACTCAGGAGCTTGTTCGTCTCCCCAGACAAAAGGTTTCTCCGGTGGTTTGCTGCGAGGCCGTGAGGCATGCTTACGAATCGGCTTCCGAATCGTATTCGCGTAGTGAATCTGCTGGGGAGAGAGCGGAGGCTCATCGAGAAGATCCTAGAGAAGCTCCATCCGGTTCAGGGAGCGCAAGAGTCGGAGAAGAGTATTGAGGGTGCAGCCTTTTCCAGTCTCTACCGAAGTGATCGTCCGCCGAGCGACCCCCGCCTGCTTTACTAGATCGGTTTGGTTGATATTCTGCTCCAGTCGATAGTGCTTCATCCGCTCGCCAATGATCTCTTCATGCGAGCTGCCGTCTTCAGATTGGTCGAGTTCAGGTTTCATATTATTGCTCAAAAAATTGCTAAATCGCAGAATATGAGCAGTTAAAGAGTCACGCAGCAAGGGGCAAATCCGAGTGAATTTTGAATAAGGCTACTCAAAATAGTCCCGCCGTGATGAATGCCATCCCGATGACTTACTTGCCGATGCCGACGTTGGCCGATTGGGCTGCGAGACGATTTCAAAAGAAATCTCTGCCCTGAGCTTGCCCTTTACATGCAAAAATGACCCACGGTTCCGCTTCGCTTCACCGTGAGCTAGGTCGCATCACCCTCCTAGGGCAGAATGTCTTGCTGGTTACGCTTCTATAAGCTCCTCGGCTGTCATGTCGTCTCCGGTGTAGCCGTTTTCTTCGGCATATTTTCGGACGTCGGCGGTGATCTTCATGGAGCAGAAGGTTGGTCCGCACATGGAGCAGAAGTGAGCCGTCTTGGCTCCCTCGGCTGGGAGGGTTTCATCGTGGAAGTCGATCGCTCGAGCGGGGTCGAGGCCGAGGGCGAATTGGTCGCGCCAGCGGAATTCGAAGCGGGCTTTTGAGATCGCATTGTCTCGTTCCTGAGCAGCGGGGTGACCTTTTGCTAGATCGGCAGCGTGGGCCGCGATCTTGTAGGTGATGACGCCTTCGCGGACGTCGTCGCGGTTCGGGAGACCGAGGTGCTCCTTAGGCGTGACGTAGCAGAGCATGGCGCAGCCATACCAGCCGATGTTGGCTGCTCCGATGCCGGAGGTGATGTGATCATAGCCAGGGGCGATATCGGTGGTGAGTGGTCCGAGGGTGTAGAAAGGAGCCTCGTGGCACCAGTCGATCTGCTTCTGCATGTTCTCCTCAATGAGCTGAAGGGGGACATGGCCGGGGCCTTCGTTCATGACTTGGCAGCTTTTTGCCCACGCTCGGGTGGTGAGTTCTCCCTGCACCTCGAGCTCGGCGAGTTGGGCGTAGTCGTTGGCATCCGCGATGGAACCCGGACGGAGGCCGTCGCCGATGGAGAAGGAGACATCGTAAGCGGCGCAGATGTCGCAAATGTCATCCCAGTGGGTGTAGAGGAAGTTTTCCTTGTTATGATGGAGAGACCACTTGGCCATGATCGATCCGCCACGGGAGACGATGCCAGTCATGCGCTTGGCGGTGTGTGGGACGAAGGCCTTGAGGACGGCGGCGTGGATGGTGAAGTAGTCGACGCCTTGCTCGGCTTGCTCAATGAGGGTATCGCGGAAGAGTTCCCAAGTGAGGTTTTCGATCTGACCGTTCACCTTTTCCAAAGCTTGGTAGATGGGGACGGTGCCGATGGGGACGGGAGAGTTGCGGATGATCCACTCACGGGTGGCGTGGATGTTCTTACCGGTGGAAAGGTCCATCACGGTGTCAGCCCCCCACTTGGTGGACCACTGCATTTTCTCCACTTCTTCATCGATGGTGGAGGCGACAGCGGAGTTTCCGATGTTGGCATTGATCTTCACGAGGAAGTTCCGGCCAATGATCATGGGTTCGTTTTCCGGGTGGTTGATATTTACCGGGATGATGGCTCGACCGCGTGCGACCTCAGAGCGAACGAACTCGGCAGTGATGAGTTTAGGAATTTCAGCGCCGTATGTCTGGCCGGGATGCTGGTGGTCCATGCGATTCCGCGCAACCTGCTTGAAGGGATTAATCTCGCTCGGGCGCGGCATTTCGTAGCCTTCTGGAGTGGAGTTCTGCTGACGGACGAATTCCTTGATGCTGTCTGAGGCATCGTCGGGGAGTTCGTCGAGAGTGGGGTAGCGGTCATGGACGGTCTTGAACTCTTCAAGGCGGCCGTTGTTCTCGCGGATGGCGATGTATTCCATCTCAGGAGTAATGATGCCTTGATCGGCATACCATTTCTGAGTGACGGGCTTGCCCGTGGACTTAAGCGGCTTGCGCTTGAGACCGGGATATTCTTTGAGCTTGTTTTTTGACGCCTTGTTCTCGTTGTATTTCTCAGCGTGGGCTTCGGAGAGATAGCCATTGTCGATGGCCTTCATCTCGCGTCCTTCGTATTCTTCGACGTCATTGCGTCCAAGAATCCACTCGCGACGGAGGGCGGGGAGTCCTTCGCGGACGTTGCCGGTGAACTCAGGATCTCCCCAGGGACCAGCGCAGTCGTAGACGCGGATGGGTGGGTTTTCCTCGATGCGGCCATTCGGATGCTCGGTATCGGAGAGACGGATCTCACGCATGGGAACCTTGATGTCCTTGTGGATCTGACCGGAGACGTAAACTCGGGTGGAGTTTGGGAAAATGGTGGGGTCTTTTTCGAGCGCAGCGAGTTCTTCGGAATTATCGATGTCCTCGACAAAGTTACCGGTGTAGTCGGAGCGCTGCTTGGAGTTCTCAGGAGTGATCCCGTTTTGGTCTGGAGTGATCATGATGATGGTCGTTTTTTGAGATAAAAAAGCCTGTCGGCTCAAAGAAGAGAAAGCGCGACAGGCGTGAGAAAGAGGTTGGTCTGACTCCTAGATTTGAATCTAGTGGTGAGGGTATGATCTCAGGATTTCCGCTTGGTGACGGAAAAACACCCCTGTCTTATGTGATTGGAAAATGATGTGAGGAGTAGCCTTTGTCAAGGAGGGGAGGTTTAGCTGTTGTCGCGTAAGCCTTTTGGTTTCCCCAAGATTTCGGAAAGAACGATGGCGTCCCTTGCTGCATAGGGGCTTGCAAGGACTCGACGAGCGCGAGCGCGGGCGGTGATGGTTTCACTGCGTCTTGCCCGACGAGGAGTGCTACGCTGAAAGTTAGCCAAGGCTTCTTGTTCAGCTTTGCTGAGATTGGGCTTTTTGACCTTCGCTGGGACGTAAACTTCGGGCTGCCTCGGCGTTGGAGCTGGAACGGAAGAGGGAAGAGGTGGGGGAGCGGCAGCTTCTTGCTGACGCCGCAGGATTTCCTCGCGCTGCTCGCGGAGCTGGCGGGCATACTCATCGTAGTCCTCCTCGACCTCATAGCCTTCGTAATCTTCCTCTTGATACTCTGCTGGAGCTGCTCCTTTGTTCTGGAGCTTCTCAATGAGAGCTTTGACCCCCGCGAAGAGGACCATGAGGATGACGACGATGACTTGGCCGTCGATGCCTTCGGCTAGGAACATCGCAGATTAGGATTCGTTCTGATCAGGTGCTTCTTCGCCGATGGAGTCACGCATCTTAGTGTCAGCGACGACATTTTGATACTTGGTGTAATCCATGACGCCGAGGTTTCCATTGCGGAAGGCTTCGGCAATCGCGAGTGGGACGGAGGCTTCGGCTTCGACGACCTTAGCGCGCATTTCCTGGGTGCGAGCCGCCATTTCCTGCTCCTGAGCAACAGCAGCGGCGCGGCGCATTTCGGCTTTCGCCTGTGCAACCTGCTTGTCGGCCTCGGCTTGCTCGGTCTGGAGACGGGCGCCAACGTTGTCTGCGATATCGACGTCTGCGATGTCGATGGAGAGGATTTCGAAAGCGGTGGCAGCATCGACCCCTTTTTCAAGGACGAGGCGTGAGATCGAGTCTGGGTTCTCAAGGACAGTCTTGTAAGAGGCTGCGGAGCCGACGGAAGTGACGATGCCCTCGCCAACTCGCGCGATGATAGTTTCTTCGGTCGCACCACCGACGAAGCGGTCGAGGTTGGTGCGAACGGTGACACGTGCGCGAACGTTCACGCCGATGCCGTCTTTTGCGACGGCTGTGATTTTATTAATGCCGCCGGAAGGATTCGGGCAGTCGATGACCTTAGGGTTGATCGAGGTGCGGACAGCTTCAAGGACCGTCTTGCCGGTGTCTTTGGTGGCGAGGTCGATGGCGCAAGCTCGATTGAAGGGGAGTGAAATGCCGGCCTTTTCAGCCGCAACGAGGGCGAGAACGACGTTAATGATGTCACCACCAGCGAGGTAGTGAGCCTCGAGTTCATCGGTGCTGTATTCGAGTCCTGCTTTCGCAGCAGTAATACGGCTATTTACGATCACTCCGGGATTGACCTTCCGAAAGCGCATCATGATGAGGTTGACCAAGCTGACGGGCGCGCTGGCGGCCTTTGCTTGAATCCACAGTCCGAAAAAGTTAATGAAGACGAGGAGAACGAAAAGAAGAATGAGAACGCCGACGACTCCCAAAATAAGAGGCAGCATGTTGCCTTGGATCAATAGATTCATAGGCGGAGAGTAGCTGCTGGGATAGAGGATGCAAATTGAAGTTTGAAATTTCGCGCAGGGGAAAGATGCTCTTCTCTGTGAGCGAGGGGCAACGGACAATTGGCGTGATTGCAGGGAATGGGATTTATCCTGAGACCTTTATCGCTGCGGCGAAAAAGCGGGGCGTCAGACTTGTCGTGGCGGCATTTAAAGGGGAGACCAAAGAGGGACTTGCCGAGCAGGTCGATGTCCTTGATTGGTTCCGCGTGGGCCAGCTCGGTGGTATTATTAAGTATTTCAAAAAGAACGACGTAGCAGAGGTGATCATGGTGGGGCAGATCGCGCCACGGAACCTCTTCGATCTCTGGCCGGACATGCGGACGCTTAAAGTGCTCCACTCGGTGAAGCAACGGAATGCCGAATCGCTCTTTGGCGGTATCGCGGACGAGTTCGCCAAGGACAGCATCGAACTTCTTCAGGCGACGACATTTTTAGAGGATCAAATGGCGATTGAGGGCGACATCTTTGGACCTAAGGTTTCTGAGCGAATCCGTGAGGACGTGGCTTTTGGCTTCTCGCTGGTGAAGCATACCAGTGCGCTGGATATTGGCCAAAGTATTGTGGTGCGTCACGGAACCGTGCTCGCGGTCGAGGCTTTTGAGGGCACCGATGCCTGTATTAAGCGCGGCGGAGAGCTTGGGAATGGCAAAGAGGTGACTCTGGTGAAAGTATCGAAGCCCGATCAGGACATGCGCTTTGATGTTCCCGTGGTTGGCCCAAAAACGATCGAAAGCTGTCGTGAGGCAGGAGTGAAGACGATCGCAGTTGAGGCGGGGAAGACGCTCATCCTTGGACGAGACGAGGTCGAGAAAGCCTGCCGCGAGGGCAAGATCTCACTTGTCGGAGTTCGCTAGAACCGCACTAAGGTCCCTGGAGAATTCGCAGGCGGAAAAAGGTTCTCTCTTCCTCAGCGAGGATAACCTCCCGAATATCGGGTCCAGCTTGGGTCGCGGTCGTCTCCCATTGATCTAGGTCGACCGAGCGCTGTAGTTCAACGATGAGACCTGGCTTCAGGATTGCGGACTCAAATGATGCCGTCACATTTCCATCCGCAAAACCCAGGTTGATGAGATCAAAGGAGTCGAAGCTCGCGGGATCGCTATCGAAGGCATATTCGAAAAGATTGCTCCGGCCATCGCCATCAGGATCGGCATTCGGGTCGGTCACGCCTGCAGCAAGAGCCCATTCAACAAAGGTTGCTCGTGGGTCGAATCCTTCTGGGGTTGGGCTTGCTGCGACCCAATTTGCGAAGTCATTTCCGTAGTCGCCTTCAATCACTCTCGTGAGCGAGAGACCGGTGCCATCTGCACCGATATCCCAGGGGGAGTCATTGTCATAGTTCACTCGGTCCACGCGGACGTAGGTCACACTTCCTGAGTCATCTGGGGGTCCCGGACGATCAAGCTGCAGAGTTTCCCCTCCATTCGAGAGTCTTCCTGAGAGCCACTCGAAGATTTGAATGCCTGCGGGAGGCATGAATTCATCAGCGAAGGAATCAGTATTTCTGGTGAGAATGATTCGCTGCCCACTTTCTAGGGTGATGGGAGAGATTGCTGGAAGTTCGATGTCGACCCCATTGCTGATGCGCCATGCGAGATTCCGCTCGAAGTCGAAAAGAGTCACCGCCTCATCTGAGATGTTTAGTAGCTCGATGTATTCTGCATCACCGTCTTCTGCTGGGTGATACATGATCTCGGAGATCGCGATGGGGCCCACTTTTGGAGTGCTATTTTCCGCCGCTTGTGTGGGTATTGACTGGGTGACGAAGTTGTAAGAGTCGCTACTAGATTTATAGTAGTAGCCGATGCTCTCGCCCTCGAATGAGGGGCCGTAGTCTTCGCTGTGCGAATAGCCCGTAGCCTGATCGTCCTCGGCGGAGGTTAGATGCAGCGTTTCTCCAGTATCGCTGAGGGCAAAGCCAGTCAGTCGATTTGGGTCAAGGCTATCCACGCCGAAGTTCGAGTCTTCAAAGAACGCAAGATAGCCTCCTGCGGAAATAGTGGTGCCGCTAGGGATGCGATACTTGAGTAAGTCAGAGCCATCATCGCTCAGAAACCATCCGCTAATGTTGATGTCATCCGCGCTGCGATTGTGGAGTTCGATCCAGTCGGGGGCGTCGCCCGAGTTCGCCAAGATTTCATTGATAACAACGGTGTCTTCATCCGAGAAAGGGTAGTCATCTGGGTTGTAAGAATAGAGCGCTCCGATATCGGCTCGAGTTCCATCTGGGTCGTTTGCGTGATTGGGATCGCCAGCGTCGATCGCAGGGGACTCCGGCATGAGCCCATAGTCGGAACTAGTGGAATCGATGAAAAGTGGATATGCCGAGAGGTTCGCATTCCCAAGTAGCACAAGCGTGTCGCTCAGGCTGTAGGAAATGGTGACCGTTGAGAAAGAATCCACCGTCACTGGCTCCTGGCAAGCTGAGAAAATAGTGTTCGTGATCGTCGCGGTGCTGCCGCCAGAGCCGAAGTTCTTCTCGAAGACCGCTACACCTTCAGCGCAATCGACAAAGGTGTTTTGATCCACGAGCACGGTAGATCCCTCATCTTTGATTCCGACTCCCTGGAGAGATCCGACGATGAGATTGTTCCTCATCACCACAGTTGATCCCTGACCGACAGAGACGCCTTTATCAGAGTTAAAGAAGAGTGTGTTTCCTTCAAGAAGGACATTCACGCATTGCTCGCCCGTGTCGATGCCATCGCTATTGAAGCCTCTGAAATTGTAAATGCGGCAATCACGAATGACGCCATTGACGACGCCGTCATAATCGATGGCATCCGTGTCCGGTGCGTCGTTTCCTGTGAGGGTGCAGCGGATCGTCTCGGCCTGACCCTGCTTCACATTAATGCCGTCTCCAGTGAGGGGGATATCGATCATGGAGTCGCGAAGGCTGAGCGATCCGCCTCGAAAAAAGAGGGGTCCGCGTGAGCTGCCGATATCTAAAAATTCAAGATCGAGCGAGGCATTCAAGCCTGAGATCGCCGAGGGGTAAGTGACGGGGTTATCACCCTGAGTCGCATCCCGCACGATGACATGGGAGAGCGAAGAAGTGGTCGTGGGGTTTTCAAAAGAGAGTCCACCCCAAGTATTTCCAAAGCGACCTTGAACCGTCACCTCGTTACCTTCTGTTCCATTCATGAGCAGTGTGCCCATGACACGGATGTCTTGGCCGTCCGCCATCTCTAGGGTGACGCCTTCTGGGATGGTCAGAGTGATGCCAGCAGGGATGATGAGGTCTTCGTCAATGGCGTAGCTGGTATTCGCTACGAGGGTGGTATTTTCTGTAAGCTCGCCGCCGAGTGATCCTGATCCGGTGGGGACGAACTGCGCTACGATCAAGTGAGAGCTGCTGAGGTTGAAGGACGTTTCCTGTGGGCCGGTGACCCCGATCCAGCTATCGAAGCGATAGCCCGGAGCGGGGAGAGCTTCTATAGTAGTTTCAATATTGGGGAAGACTGCAAGGGTGCCGACTGGGACTTCAACTCCTTGGATTCGAAACGATCCGAAACCTCCTCTTACGTCTAGAATGAGATCTACGGGGTCATCTTGGTCAAGTGAGTCGGCGACCTCCTCAAGCAGCTCGACCTCTCGATCTGAGGCATAGTCTTTCATGCTCTCGAGTGATGAAAGGTAAGACTCTTCAGAAGGAGCACCACTCCAGCGAGCATCTGTGCGATCCATTTCTTGGCGAGGAATAGCGCCAAGTTCGTCAATGATGCTGTGGATTCTATCAGATGTAAAAGTCGATGCGTTGTGAGCTGCGAAGCGCTGTGCGAGAAGCCCCTTGAAGTTGTCGTTATCAATTAAGTAGCGGAGGGTCTGCTCTCCGCTGATCATTGAGGAAAGAACGTTAGATCCACCGCCTGCGAAGGTGCGATCCATGTCGGGGATGAACCAGCGCCATTTCGAACCCGCTCGATGAGGTTTCCAGACTTCACGATTTCCGCTCCAACTCGAGTTGTTGCCCCAGCTCTCCGCAACGACAAAGTCCATGAAGCTTTCAAGATCAATCCGCGACTCGACAAATGCCCAGACTGCGGGGTCGCTGAGGTCGTTCGACCGAATAAATCCATGAAAATCGAGCCACTCGTCAAAGCTTCCGTTTTCAAGAGAAAGGCTCGTCGACGAGGTTCCTTCAAACCTGACATGGTCATACTCGCCATTGTTCACGCCGTAGTGCTGGAAGAACCAGTTTTCGTCCCAGCGGTCGCGGATGTTGTAGTGGCCCCAGTATTCTCCGTTGATAAAGACGGTGGCTGCTCTGAGCTTGTTGGTCTCAACCTCCAGTCGGTCCTTCGCAATGACATCAAAGATTGGATCGGTGAGTCGAGCTCGACCGTAATCATCTCCACCCTCTCGGATGGTGAGGGCGGTGAAAATGGGGATTTTTGATCCTGGGAAAAGGTCATATTTTAAAGCGTCATCCCCATACTTGCCGCGAGTAATGAAATTCATCGCGCGCTGGAAGTGACCCGCCCAGTTATTCTCGCCGCCCATCCGAATCCCGCCATTGACCGCGAAGCCCTCACTCCCGTCATTGGGGAAAAATTCAAGGTGTCCTGGCGCGTCTTTTCCTTTGTAGACCGCAGGGCCGACACCGATGTCCTCTTCGTGTTCGTTGAGGTAAATCCCAATATCATCGCCGAAGAGGGTTTCTGGCTCTGCGGTGATCGAGAGCACCGGCATGCCATTAAATTCTTCACCGATTAAAAATGTCTGCGTGATGATCTCGCCGGGCACCTTTCCGCTCTCAAAGACGCGAGCTCGAACCACGGTAGGGGAATCGACAGTGAAGGAATCTGTATATAGAAGATCGTTTGATAGTGGCTCTCGGCCATCGAGAGTATAGCGGATCTCGCCTGCGTCCGAACTCAGCGTGATCTCTTGGCTTTCTGGATAGAGACCGCCAGCGGGAGCGATGTTAACCGAGGTGCTGGTCGCTCGTAAGTCGCTCACCTTATTCCCTGCATTTGCCTCTCCCGGAGTGCCGCGGTCGAGATTCACCCAGAGTGAAGGATCTGTTGGAGCGCGCGCCAGTGGCACGTCGGTAATCTGCTGAGTGTAGGTGATAGAGTCTACTGTGGTGACACCGGTATAGGTCCCACCTTTGAGGCTGAGATCTAAGCGCATATCGATCGATGTCTCGTGAATCTGATGCACTTCGACAGCGAGAACATTGGTGCCGGACACGAGGAACTCAGGCGAGAGGGTATAGTCATGGAAATCAGCTTCCTCGGGAGGAGAGGCTGGAGTGAGGGCCCTAGTGAGATAATCGAGGTCTCCGCTGGGGAGGTTGTGCCGCAGAATCTCGTTACCATTGAGGTAGATGGCGGCGGAATCATCGACCTGAAGACTCAGGAGGAGGGTCTCAAACGTGTCCGGGTCTGCGACGGTAAAGCTGTGGCGGAAATAAGAGGTGATATGACGATCGTCTCTATTTCCGCCGTAGGAGATTTCAGTCACTTCGTCATCCTCGTAGCCCAACGGAGCTGGACCAGCGGCCCAGGCACTGTCGTCGAAAAAGCGACCCCGCCACTGTGTCGTTTGCGCTGAGCCGTCATCGAGATAACTCCAGGTGCTTCCCAGTGTGATGAGGTTATTAGTGCTGGTGCCTTCGACAGAAGTCAGAACCACGGATTCTCCCTCCGCTGAGAGGGAAAAGTTACTGTGATACTTCTCCGTGGTGAAATCGCCGGAAGGCCAATAGTCTCTCTCGTGATCCTCCCCGATGTTCGCATCGTGGCCATCTGCCATGATTAAAAGGTAGCCGCCAGCCGGAATCGAGGCCTCGGTGGGAAACTGCCAGCGGTAAGGGTCTTCTGGGTCGTCACTCAGATAAAATCCACCGATGTCAGCCGCGCTCGTGCTGGGATTGTGGAGCTCTATCCAATCTGGGTAGTCCTCGAAATCTGTGATGTCGGCGAAGGTTCTCGTGTTCGAGGCCATGACCTCATTGATCCGGACTTGCCCGAGAAGGGGAGCCAGTGAGGCGAGAAGAAAGAGGAGAGAACGCACCCTTGAAATAAACTCTCTTGTGACGATTTCGTTAAAGGAAGCTTTTTAGGGCTTTAAGGAGACGTTAAGGCGCCAGAATTTCCTTGGGTCGGTAGTAGCTTGGGTTGCTGAGCGATACTGAGCCTGTGGGGTGAGTGAAACAGGATCTGTGGCGACTGTAGTCCAGTCTTGGAGATCAGCTGAAACCTCTAGCCCGAGGTCGACGTCAGGTCGAAGAAGATTCACGGGATAAAAGATTGTCATTGTGTCGCCTGATGACTGAAGGGTGAGGGGAGAGCGGGATGTCGTGACTTGGGGATCGCTCCCTAGCGCATATTCGGCGAGATTACTGATACCGTCGTTGTCGTCGTCGAGCAAGGGGTCGGTCACGGAGTTTGCAAGCGCCCAATCGTCATAGGCGACTCCAGGTCCTGAGCCTCCGGGATTTGCGGTGGCGGCAGTCCAGTTGATGAAATCATTTCCATATTCCTTTTCCGCGATCTTGCCCAGTGCCGGCCCGCCACCATCAGGGCTGGTGACCCATGGGGAGCTGTTGTCATATTTGACACGATCCACGCGGACATATTGTGTGATGTTTAGAGCGTCGACTGGTCCAGGTTGGTCGAGTTGGAGTGTCTCGCCACTGTTGGATAGTTTTCCGGTGGTCCACTCGAAGACTTGGGTTCCAGCGGGAACCGAGTAGGTTGCATTAAAGTCGCTGAGGCTTCTGGTTAGAATGATACGTTGTCCCGGTGTCATTGTTAGCGGTGAGATTGCGGGGAATTCATATTCGATCCCTTCTGTGATGCGCCAAGCGAGATTGCGGGTGGCGTCGTAAAGGGTGACATCGTTATCGCTGATGTTAAGTAGCTCGCAATACTCAGCTCCGCCTGCGCCGAGAGGATGATACATCACTTCCGAGATGACGATGGGTCCCACCTTTGGTCCTGAGTTTTGAGCTGATTGGGTGGGGGTGGCCATTGTCACGAAGTTGTAGCCTCCGGTGCTCGGCTTTTTGTAGTAGCCGAAGGTTTGGCCTTCGAGCGAAGCGCCGAAGTCTTCCTTGAAACGATAATTCGTTAGCTGATCTGCGCTGGCCGAGGAGAGGTAAACTGTTTCTCCATCATCACTGAGTCCAAAGGCGGTGATCCGATTTGGATCTGCACTGCCAGGGCCAAAGTTCGTGTCTTCGTAGAAAATGAGATAGCCATTTCCGGGAATGATCGTCCCAGTAGGAATACGATACTTTGCGAGA
>JBDMZE010000030.1:0-114553 GCA_039769075.1 Akkermansiaceae bacterium
ACGTCTTTGGATTGTCGCCGGAGTTCGCGGTCGGGCTCATGATTCTGGCGCTTTGTCCCGGCGGGGTGACGAGCAACGTCCTTGCGAAGCTCGCGGGCGGGAATGCTTCGCTTTCGATCTCGCTCACTGCGATCACGAGTCTCCTTTCCATCGTCACCGTTCCTTTGCTCGTCGCGTTCAGCGTAGGGCACTTCATGGGCGAGAGTGGGCCAAGGGTGGATACCACCAACCTGGGGTTCACCATGTTTTTTATCACCGCCGTCCCTGTCGCGCTGGGGATGGTGCTCACGGCGAAGTCACCGGACTTGGTGAAGAGGATTGCGCCGGGGATTTCCCGCGCAGCAGTCGTGCTCTTTGCGCTCATCATTATCGCAGCTCTCGCCAAGAACTGGGAAGTGTTCTCCAATAATCTCGGCACCCTTGGTCCGGTCGCGGTGGTTCTGAATGTCCTCATGCTGTGCGCTGGAATCGCGACCGCTAAAGTGATCGGGCTCAATCGCAGCGATGCCACCACGATCTCGCTCGAGTCCGGGGTTCAGAATGGCACCCTCGCAATCGCGGTCGGAAGCATCATTGCGGGGTCGGTAGGGGAGACTCTGCCCCTGGAGACGGTCCCAGCGGCGGTCTACAGCATCACGATGTATCTCGTCTGCGTTCCCTTCGTGCTCTGGCGTCGCCGCAGTTAGAGAAGCAAACTGGACAAAAAAAGCCGCACCTTGCGGTGCAGCTTTGATCGAAAAATAATTTCGGAAGTCTGTCGACTATCGACGGCGGCGGAGAAGTCCGAGACCTGCGATGAGCGCGAGAGTGATTGAGCTAGGCTCAGGGACAGCGATGGCTCCCAAGCTATTTCCAGCAAGTCCTTCGTTGTGGATCAGGGCGATTTGGCTAGGAGTCAAAGCGCGGTCCCAGATGGCGACATCATCGATGAGGCCGTTGAACTCACGTCCATTGTCAGGGTTACATCCAATACAGAGGACGTTGTTGTTGGCATCGCTCTGGCCTATCGCAGCACCGGAATTGGTCCCTACCTGCACGCCGTCAATATACATGAAGACATCTCCGCCGTTGACGGAGGTGAGGGCGACATGATGCCAGCCGCTTGTGGCAGAAACGACGGTGGCTGGTTGAAGGTCTCCAGTTCCGGCGACTCCAGCGATCGTGTTTCTGGTTCTATTCCGTGCGATCCGGTAGTCAGTTTGCTCACCGTGAGAGACAACGCCCTGCCAGCCAGTGGACCAAGCTCCCACTTCCATCCAAACGGAGACGGTCATATCGGATGCAGTCCGGTCGACGTCATTAGCAAATCCACCAGCGGCGGATGCGCCTCCGTCAAGGACGGTGATATTGTTTCCAGCTCCGCCGGGGAAGCTTGCGGCATTGCCGAACAATCCTTGTACAAAGGCGGTCGTGCCGTTGACTGTGCCATTATCGGTAGTGACACCAGTCGATCCATCATAGCTGCCAGCGGTGTCTGATGCATCGGTCTCAAGCGCCCAGTAGTTGAGGAGTCCGGTATGGATGCCAGCAGCATTTGCAGACAGTGATGCCGCCATAAAGAAGGCAGGAATAAGGAGTTGTTTTTTCATATTGTGTGCTTTGATTTAGCGCTGTAGCAATCCTCGCTATTAGGGAGGTTTGAAACCGCGTTCAAGCCCTCATATGAAACGTAAATAAAAAGGCGAGTTTTTTCTTTCTCCTAATTTAAAGGGTCTTGCGAAGATTTGGCGACTTTTTTGATGATTCCCGAGTGAGTTGAGGCGGCTAGCGCACGGGGCTCTGGGAAAACTGCTGCATATTTTCAATCCGGCGATTTTTCCTAAATTCGCAGGCAACCCTTTCTCCTTTGTTGACGTATGCATGTAGGATGGGAACTTCCCTTGGCACATTATGAATTTTCTAAAGACTCTCATCATCAGCCTTTTTGCTTTCTCGGGGACGCTCCGGGGCGAGGTGATTTTGCAATATTTCAACACCTCTTGGGCGGAGATCGAGGCGCGGATGCCAGAACTTGCGGAGGCGGGTTACGATTCGCTCTGGCTGCCGCCCCCGTTTAAAGCGGGCGCTGGAGCTTATTCGGTGGGTTTTGACACCTTCGATCGCTTTGACCTCGGCAATATCGATCAATCGGGCTCGCTCCCGACAAAATATGGCACGAAGGGCGACCTCATTCGCCTCATGGAGGTCGCACACCGCTTTGGGATCCGGGTTTATTTCGATAACGTGATGGCGCACAATGCGGGCTATCTCAACCCCGCGACTCAGCCGGGGGAGCTTTTTCCAGAGGTTCCCGGATTCGTGCCGGAGGACTTCCACATTGGCTGGAATGGCACAGGGTGGCAGAAGTTCGCGGATTGGCCGGATTGGAATAACGAGTGGGAGGTGCTCAATCGCAATCCCTTCGCGTGGGACATCGCGAATGAGAACGGCGATAACCTTTCTTTCGATGCCAACGGCCTCCTCGAAGGTTCAACCTACGGGAAGCGGACACTCATTCGCCACCCTGGCATGACGGATCGTTATCCTGATCTTGGGCTGAGCATTAATAATCCCCAAACGGATGATACGATGCATCCCTTCGCCGATAAGGAGCCTTATCAGGACTTCGGCATCGATGGTGTCGCTGGAAATGGCGACACGGGTGAGGGGAACGGGAAGTTTGATTTCACGGACTCAAACTCAAATGGACAGCACGATTTGGGTGAGGCCTCCGAGCCCTTCACGGATACGGGAATCGATCCCTCGGTGTCGTGGCGTCAGACGGCAGCCTTCGGCTTCGGCGATGGCATTTATAACATGGGCGATCCGGTCGAGGAGGATGTCAATGGCATGCTTTATCGTGCGGTGCGTTGGTTTATCGACCAAGCGAGTCCCGATGGTTTCCGCCTCGATGCGGTGAAGCATGTCCCCGATTCCTTTTTTGGAAAACAGAGTGGAGATGACAAAGATTATGTGAACTGGGGCTATAACGGCGCTATTCAAGAGCAGTTCAACCTGACCCGCGGCTACAGCGATTGGAACAACCACCGCGACACCGTCTTCAATACCGAATATCAGTCCCGCGATGACGCCCTTCTCTACGGCGAGCACCTCGGAGGGCCTCCGGGATTCGAAGGGTATCTGAATTCGGGAATGCGCATCGCGACCGATACGATGCTGAATGCGGTGAAGTCGAGCATCGGTAGCAATATGTCTGGAATGGATGCGGGCGGCTGGGGCCACTATGGCGGAAATGCGGCGCAATCGATGAGCTACGTGATGAGCCACGATAACACGCACCTTTTTGGAGGCGACCGTCAGCAGGCCCACGCATGGATGCTCATGAAAGAGGGGATTCCCATCGTCTATACCGATGGCTACCACGTCGCAGGCGAGCCGGACTATTTCCCCAAGCCTTCTTACATCCCTTTCCTCGGTCAGAATAATGACGGCTACATGCCTGCGGTTCTGAACATCCACCGTGACTTTGCGCGTGGATATCAGGTTGGAAAATGGCATGACCCAGACTTCCTTTCATGGGAGCGTCACGATGAGCGGGAGAAAAAAGACGGCTCTTGGAATAGTCCGACCTTGCTCGTCATGATGGCGCGGAATTACCAAGGCGGCTTCCATTCGCGAGCTGATATCACGACCTCATTTCCCACCGGCGCTCGCCTACGGAACTACTCGCCCGATGGCGGTGGATTTTACGTGATCGTGCAGGGTGACGGCACGATCCGCGATACGGGTGGAACTACTGTCGGCGTTCCCTCCGGTGGTTATTATGCCTTCTCATGGCGCGTTCCCGAGATGCCCAATGTTTTCGACGATGGCATCACCGGCGAGTTTCAGCCGATTGAAATTTACCAAAATGGCGAGCGCGCTCCCTTCATCGCGCACAAGCGCACCGATGGGCCCGATGGCGATGCGGCCTTCAACCCCAATGGTCTTTTCGATGCTGATAGCAATGACTACTCCTACGAGCGCCTCATCCCCCGTGTGACCGATGGCTCGAACCTGAGCTTCCTCGCCCGCGCTGATGGCACCACTGACAACATCTTGATGCGTCTCGATGGCGGAATTGACATCAACTCGCAAATGAACATCGGGCCAATGACTGGTGATCTCCGCGACTTTGCCCCCGGCAGAAACGACGACCAAAAAGACCCTGACGATAGTGTCAATCAGTCCTCGATCGACACCTACCTAGGTTACGAGCAGATGAGCTTTACCCGTCGCGTGAGTGAAAAATTCGCCGCAAAAGACACCGCCCGGAACGTCATTGGATCGATCGGCAGTGAGTCATACGAACTCACCGTCGGCACTGCTGGCGTGACCATCGGAAATGGCGACGGGCCCAATTCTTCCACGAACACTGCGACCTGGATCTACCACGATCCGGCCGGTGGAAATCAGCAAGTGTCCCCGACTGATCAATTCTCGCCTGCGCCCCAAGGTGCCGCAGGCCAAGACGTCACGATCTGGGCCAAGGTGGGTTACGAGGACAGCATTGATCAGCTGCATCTTTACTACACCATCGGTGGAGCGAGCTTCCCGGAAGGAAGCGCTGGAGTTGGAAAAGGAAGCACCCAGGTGGCGGGCTTTTCCTTCGTCGCAGATGGTGAAGATGATGGCACGGGTCAGACCACTTGGTGGTCCGCCACTCTGCCCGCGCAAGCGAGCGGCACCGTCGTTCGTTACAAAATCGGAGGTCATCAGAATGTCGCCTCGGACCGCTTTCCGTGGAGCGAGCAAGACATCACCATTTCCAAGCGCATGGAAACGGTTTTCGAAGTCACTGGATTCGATGCCACCACCGCCGACTACCATGTCCATAATGACTACGGGAAAAAAGCGACCGGATTGGAAGAAGGCTACCACGTCTTGCGCACCCGCTCCTTCGTGAAGCGCACCGATGGCTCGTCCATTTTTAAAACCAACACTCAGACGTTCTACTACGACGCTGAGCGTCCCGAGGGCGCAGTGGCTTTCCCGCGCGAGGGCGACACCATCGCCGGATCTGGATATGGGGCCGTTGTTTACACGGCGGCCGATGTGGCGGAAGTTTGGTATCGCATCGTCCATAATATCGAGGGCACCACCGATTGGGAACGGGCGACCCTGCAAGGCGGTTCAGGATCCCTCCTCGAGAGCGGCTGGGCGCGCGAATGGCGCTTCGAATATTCAGAAATCCCGCAGACCGGCACCGCCAATATTGAGGTCCGTCTTAAGGAAGCAAGTTCCTCGGATGACAACGACCTGAGCGATACCGATGGCTGGTTCACCACCCTCACGCGGAATGTCGTCACCGGCAGCTCGACCAACTGGAACATCGGTATCCCTGGTGGTCCCGGCGAGGTTTGGCAAGAAGGGTGGAACATGCAGTTCTTCTTTAAAAAGGAACTTCTCACCGCGGGCCTCAGCGACGCGGACTTCCTAAAAGAAGTTTCCGTCTTCATCGGCAGCTCCGTGAGCGGTAGCGCTGAAAATGAAGAGCTCCAAAATGCCAGCCGCCTCAGCATCCAGCGCGATGTCAATGCCACCGAGCACGCGGTCCTTTTTAATCTTCCGAATCTCTACAATGGCAACGCGGACTTCCTTCACCACGTCCGCGCGACTCATCAGCGAGGCTCGGTCGGCATCTCGGATACCGAACTCATCAAAGCCGCGCCCACCTCGCTTGCCGATAATGATAACGACGACCTCCCCGATGTTTGGGAAAGTCAGAACGGCCTTCAACCCACCAACCCCTTTGGCACCCACGGAGGTGCAGGCGACTACGATGGTGACGGTCTGACGAATCTTGAAGAATACCTCTTCGGTCTCAGCCCGCGCACGCTCGACTCCGAGCTTGCGCCGGGTTCCTCGGCGAGTCTTGCGACAAATGGCGATTGTGAAATCCGCTTCGACGCCATCAAAGGTCGGAATCACCAAGTGGAGTGGTCCGAGAATCTCGATGACTGGTTTTCCCTCGGCGGAAATTTGATCGTCCCGAGCAATGCCGAAGTCCTCGTAATCGATTCCGGAAATGGCGGAGATCGCGCTCATCCCTCGACCGTTCCGAAGCGCTACTACCGCGTCATTTACAGTGTCACATTTTAAGAAATAAGCAGAAGCGCAGCGAGGATGACCATGCCAAGGTCTTCTACGATGGCGACGGTCGAGAGCGGGACGTTGAGTGAGGTTCCCATGCAGACGCAGTTGATATCGAGGCCCTTTTTCAACGCGGTGAAGACGCCGATGGCACCGAAGCCCATGAGAAGAATCATCGCGATTTGGGTGAGGTCGGGATTCCATCGACCTAAGGATGAGAAGCCAAGAGTGAGTTCTAGAAAAGGATAGATGAATCCCCAGCCCTTCCATCGCATCGCGAGGAGGTCGTAGCGCGCGAAGCCTTTGGCGAATCCGGGGAGATCGAAGAGCTTGAGCATGGCAAAGTTCACCAAGAAATAGCCCATGAAATCCATAAGCCATGCGCGAGCATCTGCGATCCCCGTGACGAGGGGAAGCAGTGTCGAGAGGGAGACGAGAACAAGGAGAGGGAGATACCTTTTCATGAGCTGGAAAATGATAGAGGGGATAGAAGCTTCTTGCGATGACAAAGGCGGGAAGGAATTCTTCTCCATAGACAAAAGCTGGCCTTGTTTTGCAGTCATCTGATTTTTTTGAAAATAATTTCCCGGAGTCTTGACAGGTGGGGCGCGATCACTAGAGTCGCGGTCCGCGAATAATGCACTCGTAGCTCAATTGGATAGAGCGCCTGACTACGAATCAGGAGGTTAGGGGTTCGACTCCCTTCGAGTGTGCCATTCTCGCCTTAGGAAGCCCTTCGGGGCTTTTTTAGGTTAGGGCTTATTCTTTTAATTATGAAGGGATTGGTCAGCGGAGAAGCAAGCAGGTCAATGTCCCGCATGTTTGTTTCTTCCAGTGGGACAACCTGTCGTCTGGACGATTAACCAAACTAACCCAACCTTAACCTACAGTTATGAGTAAAACCGCTGTCGCGAAGCCCGTGAACGAAGAGCTTTCAGCTCTTATCGATGAACACTTCCGCGAATTTAATGAAGGATCTATTGTCAATGGCACGATTCTCGACATCCGCCCACAAGTTATCGTGGTCGATATTGGATACAAATCCGAAGGAGCAATCCCTGTTTCCGAGTTCGAAGACGAAGAAATCGAAATCGGTGACGAAGTAGAAGTTCTCCTTGAGCGTCTCGAAGATGATGAAGGACTCATCGTCCTCTCCAAAGAGAAAGCAGCCCACAAGCAGAACTGGGAAAAAATCATGGCCGTCTACGAAGCCGGTGGCCTCGTCAAAGGAAAAGTCAAATCAGCCGTCAAAGGTGGCCTCATGGTCAACGTCGGTGTCGAAGCTTTCCTTCCTGGCTCACAAGTGGACATCATCCCACCACGCGACCTTACCGAATATGTCGGTAACGTTTATGAATTTAAGATCGTCAAGGTCAACGACGACCGCAAGAACCTCGTTCTTAGCCGTCGTGAAGTGATTGAAGCCGAGCGCGCCGAACTCCGTCAGGAGTTCCTCCGCACTGTCACCGTTGGTGATAAGGTCGAGGGCCAGGTCAAGAATATCACCGACTTCGGTGCTTTCGTCGACCTCCAGGGCATGGACGGACTTCTCCACATCACGGACATGAGCTGGGGTCGTATTTCTCACCCATCCGAGATGCTCCGCATCGGCCAGCTGGTCGAAGTGCAGATTCTCGATGTGGACCGCGAGAAAGAGCGCGTCTCACTTGGCTTCAAGCAGATGACCGACAACCCATGGGCCGAGATCGAAACTCGCTTCCCAATCGGAGCTGAGGTTTCTGGAAAAGTCACGAAGCTTCTTCCTTACGGAGCCTTTATCGAAATCGAAAAGGGTGTCGAAGGTCTCGTCCACGTGTCCGAGCTTTCATGGGTCAAGCGCATCACGCGCCCATCCGATGTTCTCGAGCTCGACCAAGAGATCAAGGCAGTCGTTCTTGGCATCAGCATCGACGAGCAGAAAATCTCCCTCGGCGTTCGCCAGCTCGAAGAGAATCCATGGGACGCCATCGAAGCGCGCTACCCGATTGGCAAAGAGATCAAGGGCGAGGTGCGCAACCTCACCGCTTACGGTGCATTCGTCGGCCTCGAAGAGGGGATCGACGGTATGATCCACGTCTCCGACCTTTCCTGGACCCGCAAGATCAACCACCCATCCGAGATTCTCAAGAAGAACGAGGAAGTGGAAGCAGTCGTCCTCTCCATCGACAAGGAAAACCAGCGTGTTTCCCTCGGTATCAAGCAGCTTGATAACGATCCATGGTCAGACATCGACGGCAAGTTCAAGGTTGGCGATCTCGTCAAAGGAACTGTCGCTAAGATCGCTTCCTTCGGAGCCTTCGTCAGCCTCGATGGCGACATCGACGGCCTCATCCACATCTCGCAGCTTAGCGAAGATCACGTTGAGAAGGTTAAGGATGTCATCAAGGTCGCCGACGAAGTCGAGGCCCGCGTCATCAAGGTCGACAAGATCGAGCGCCGTATTGGTCTCTCCATCAAGGCCGTTGCATACTCCGAGGAAGACCTCAAGAAGGAGTCGGCAAGCTTCGAGACCCTCCGTCCTTCCAGCGACCTCGTTGGACTCGAGCAGGCATTCAACCTCGCCTCGTCCGACAGCAGCGACGAGTCCGAGGAGTGGAGTCCCTCCGAGTAGTCTGCGGACTGGCACAAAAAATCACAGCCGGACGGGGAGCAATCCCCGCCCGGTTTTTTCGTGGAAAGGAATAAGGAGAGCGGTGATTTCAGCCCGTGAAATGTCTTTGGGTGCTTGCGGAACCCCTGCCCCTAGACCGATCAAGTGGAAGCACATCCTGAAAGCACATCCTGAAAAAGCGGGCTGGAAGCGCCGCTCTCCTTAACTTCGGCGTGCGTTCCGGCCCTCATCGATGAGGTTCCAGAAGTGCTTGGAGTCCGCGAGCGCTTCATCCTCGCCGAGGGGGAGCTTGGAGCGGAAGAGGAAGTCGGAAAAGGTCCCTTTGTGAAGCACGCGGTGAACGATGACCTGCTCTGGGCCGGGCTCAAAGTAGAAGCGCCAGTCGGCTGAGCGGAAGCGGTAGAGGGTTACGCCATCGCGCTCGATCTTTCCAAAGCGCTCTTGATCAAGTTCCTCGAGGTCCTTTTCGGTTACTTTAAACTCTTCAAGGAGTTCAAGTTGTTCGAGAGTGCCGAGTTGAGAAATTTCGGCAGCGGAGATTTCATTAAAGACGATTTGGAGCACGGAAGGACCATAGCTGAGAACGGCCTTGGGGAAAAGATGCATTTGCCGTTGAGGCGGAGGGCGCTTGCTGCTTCATTTATGGAAGAATGACAGTTTGGAAAGAGGATCGGCTGGAACTCGCTTTACGAGCCTCCAAGGAGGGGATCTGGGACTGGAGTTTGGAGCGGGGGACAATGGTCTACTCTGCGTGGGTCTTGCGATTTTTGGACTACCGTCGTGCTGATATACCCCATCTTTTCGAGGAGAGAGAAAAGATCATGGATGAAGCCTCAGCTGCCGAGGTCGAGGCAGCGCTTCAAGATGTGATCGATGAAGAAACCGACCTCTTTGCGGCTGAGCCTCGGGTGCGAACCCGCACGGGGCAGTGGAAATGGCTGCGCATGCGCGGGACGCCGGTGCGAGATGATCAGGGGAAATTGCTCAGGCTCGTGGGAAGCATAATCGATATTTCAAAGCGGAAGGAAGCCGAGCGCTCACTCGCGGATGAGCAGGCTTTTCTCCGAACCCTCATTGATAATATCCCGATGAACGTCTATTTTAAGGACAAGGAATCATGTTTTGTAATGGCGAATACTCCGACCGCCAAGAAGATGGGGCTCCTTGGCTGGAAGGATCTAGTGGGGAAAAGTGATGCGGATTTTTTCTCAAAGGAGCACGCCGACATCGCAGCTCAGCACGAGCGCGAGATCATGGATTCGGGCGAGGCACAGGTCGATGTCATGGAGCACGAGACTTGGGAGGGGAAGGAGGACACCTGGGTCATCAGCACGAAGAAGGCTTGGTTCGATCTCAAGGGTAAGGTGAAGGGAACCTTCGGCGTGACCAATGATGTTAGCGAGCTGGTCCGTGCTCAGCAGGCGCAGGAAAAAATTTCGCAAGAGCTTCAGACTCTCAATAAGGAAGCTGAGAAGGATAGTCACTTGATGCGGCTTCTCATCGATAGTGTGCCGCTCAACGTCTACTATAAAGATCTCGATTCCCGCTTTGTGATCGTGAATGAAGCAATGTCAAAGTGGTTTGGAATGGAAAGCCCGGCGGAGGTCCAGGGGAAGAGTGATCGTGACATTTTTTCCGAAGAGCATTGGCGACAGGCTGAGGCGGATGAGAGAAAGATTATCGAGACTGGGGAGCCGATGGTCGGGAGTGTCGAGAAAGAGACTTGGGGAGGAAAGCAGGATACTTGGGTGATGACCTCCAAGTATCCATGGCGGAATGAAGAAGGGGAAATTTTTGGCACCTTCGGCGTCTCAAGTGATGTTACGAACCTCGTCCGAGCGCAGCGCGAGCTGAAGGAAGTGGCCTCCGAGCTAGCGAGGAAGAATCAGGAGATGGAGGAAGAGCTGAGTCTCGCTAGGGAGGTGCAGCAGGCTCTGATCCCGGAGAATCTTCCGTCATTTAAAAATGAAGAAATGTCGGTGAGCTTTAAGCATCTATATCGGCCGGCCTCGGAGCTTGCAGGTGATTTTTTCGAGGTCATTCCTCTCGGCGGAGACCGGGTGGGATTCTTCGTCTGTGATGTCATGGGGCATGGGGTGCGTTCGGCTCTGATCGTCTCGATGCTGCGGGGCTTGATCGAGAAGCAGGCAAATGCCAGCGAGGGCGTGAGTGATTTTTTGACGGGCTTGAATGACGGGCTTTGCCACTTGCTGGAAGAGAGCGGGATTAGCATGTTTGCGACTGCGGTCTTTGGCGTCATCGATTTGGAAAAAAATTCTGTCGAACTCGGATTGGCGGGTCACGCAAGTCCTGTCGCTGTCTTTAGTGACGGAGTGCGCCAGCTGAAACCTCCGAAGCACGCACGCGGTCCTGCCCTCGGCATGATGGAGGGAGCAACGTATGGCTCAGTGAAGGCGGATTTGACGGGTCTCAAGCGGATGATCTGCTTTACCGATGGTCTACTGGAAGCGGAGGATAGCGGGGGAGAGGAGTTCGGTCTGGACCGCTTTATTGAGGTGATCGAGCGAGGAGGTCGCTTGCCGCTCTTACTGGAGCGCCTCGTGAAAGCGGGAATAGAATTCTCGGGTGAGGAAACTTTTGACGATGATGTCTGCCTGTTGGGATGGGAGGTAAAGCGATGAGTGAGCAAGAAGATGTGAAGGATCGTCTTGAGCTTGCGCTTAAGGCCTCGAATGAAGGTGTCTGGGACTGGGACCTGGCAAAGGATGAGATCTTTTACTCAAATCGAGTGCTGCGCTTTTTAGGCTACGGTCGCTATGAGGTTCCCAATATTTTTTCTGATCCTATCCGCTTTGTGCATCCCGAAAGTAGGGAAGAATGGACGAAGCAACTGGAGGCTGCGCTCTCCGGAAAAGAAGATTTGTTTGCGATGGAGGCCCAAATCCAGGTTGAAGGAGACGCTTGGTGCTGGTTTCGCACTCGGGGAGTGGCTCGGAAGGATGAGAGCGGGAAAGTGGTCCGTCTGGTCGGTAGTCTGATCGATATTTCGAAGCGGAAGGTGGCTGAGACTGCTTTGGAGGAAGAGCGGGCACGCATTGATCTCCTTCTCGAAAGCGTGCCGGTGAATGTTTATCTCAAGGATCGCGATTCCCGTTTCCTCAGAGTGAATGAGGCCACGGCAGAGCGGATGGGTGCGGCCTCGGTTGAGGAAGTGATTGGGAAAAGTGATCGCGATTTTTTTGGCTCGGAGCATGCCGAGGAGGCCCGTGAGGGTGAGCTGCGCATCATGGAGACTCTGGAGGGCCAGGTCGATGTCATGGAGCATGAGGTCTGGGAGGATGGTCATGAGACTTGGGTGATGGTGACCAAGATGCCTTGGATTGGGATCGATGGAGAAGTGAAGGGAACCTTTGGAGTGACGAATGATGTCACTGAACTGGTCGAGATCCAGAATCGACTTGCGGATGATTCTGCTCAGCTCGCCGGGGCAAATCAGGTGATCGAGGAAGAACGGCACCGTCTTCGCCTGTTGATCGATAGCATTCCGATGTTTGTTTACTTCAAGGATTTGGAATCTCGGTTTGTTCTTGTGAACCAAGGGATGGCGGATCTTTTTGGGCTGAATTCTCCTGCAGAAGTGGTTGGGAAGCATGATCGCGATTTCTTTTCAAATGACATTCAAGAAGAGGCGGATAGTGATGAGCAGCGCATCATGGAGACTGGGATTCCGATGCCAACCAAGTTGGAAAGAATTGCTTGGAAGGATGGCCACGTCACTTGGTCGATGAGCTCCAAGTTTCCTTGGTATGATAAAGAGGGAGAACTTGTCGGAACCTTCGGCGTCTCTGGAGATGTGACCGAATTGGTCGAGACTCGCGATCAGCTTGCGCAGGTGGCGATGATTCTCGGGAGGAAGAACGAGGTCATGGAAGAGGAACTTCAGCTTGCTCGTGAGGTGCAGCAGGCTTCGATCCCGAAAAGTCTGCCAATTTTTCGGGGAGCAGAACATGAGGTGATATTTACCTACCGGTATGAGTCGGCGACAGAGCTGGCAGGAGACTTTTTCGAGGTGGTTCCGCTTGGAAATGATAAGGCAGGCTTCTTAGTCTGTGATGTCATGGGCCATGGAGTGCGGGCTGCGCTGGTGGTCTCAATGCTGCGAGGGCTGATGGAGAAGGGGAGCGATTTACGAGATGAGCCTGGGCTATTTTTGGCGGGGTTGAATGACGGCTTGTGCCACCTTTTGGAGCGGACCGGATTGACGATGTTCGCAACTGCTATCTACGGTGTTGTCGACCTTGAGGCAAAGACGGTGCGCCTCGCTTCGGCAGGGCATCCCGCTCCCCTGGTTCGGTGTGGTGGGAATGTCGAGGAGCTGACTTTCCCGAAAGGCTCGAAAGGCCCGGCCCTCGGCCTTGTGGCGGAAGCATTCTACGGCGAAGTGGCGCTTCCATTTTCTGAGTTGTCAGCTCTCTGGTGCTTCACGGATGGAATTTATGAGGTGCAAGATAAGAACGGAGAGGAACTCGGATCAGCGGGGATGGCCGGGTATCTTGAAGAAGGGACGCTGGAATCCCTCGTCGAGTCCGCGCGGAACTACTCGGTAGACGGAGTCTTCGATGACGATGTTTGTGTGCTGGGGCTTGAGCTTCGGAAAAGCTGTGATAAAGACACAGCATCTTGAGCGAAAAAGTAGCCATCATGACCTCCGGCGGAGATGCCGCGGGGATGAATCCAGCCATTAAGTCTGCCGCAGATTATGCTGAAAAATGCGGACTTACCCCCTACGTGGTTGAGTGGGGTTTGCGCGGGCTCATTGAGGGTTGGATTCATAAAGCCACTAGGGAGAAGCTTTCGGGGATTCTTCACCGGGGCGGCACGGTGTTGGGATCGTCTCGGTCAAAGCGATTTTTTGATTACGCCTTCCGTAAGCAAGCATACGAGAACCTCCAGAAAGAGGGGATTACCAAGCTCATCGTGGTTGGGGGAGATGGTTCCTTCAGCGCACTGAATCAATTTTACGCCGACTTCGGAGTGCCCTTCGCTGGGATTCCCGCGACGATCGATAACGATATCCCAGGAACTGATTACTGCCTTGGGGTGGATACTGCACTCAATATGATTCGTCAGAGTGTCGATAGCATTCGCGACACGGCGGCATCTTTCTCCCGTGCTTTTGTGATCGAGACGATGGGCCGCCATTGCGGCTACCTCGCGATGACCTCTGCGCTCGCAAATGGTGCGGATGTTTGTCTCGTGCCTGAGGTTCCCTACGATCTTGATTCCATCGCAGAGCGCCTCCGGGTGAATAAGGAGAATGGGCAGCGCTATATTCTAGGGATTGTTGCAGAGGGAACTGGAATGGGGGAGACTTTGACTCGCTGGATGGGGGATGCGTTAGGAATGGACGCCCGGCTTACGGTTCTTGGCCACGTGCAGCGCGGTGGCTCTCCGACTGTTTACGACCGGATCATGGCGCATAAATTCGCAGTGGCCGCGATCGATGGTTTGATCGCAGGTGATCAAAGCCGGGTGATTGTTTTCAAGGATGGTGTCTTTGGAAGTAAAGCGATCACTAAGATCGTTGACACCCAGCATCGTGTAGACGCTGATCTGCTGAAGCTTTCCTCGGATCTCAGCTTTTAAAATTCGCGGTCGAGGAGATAGTGCGCGATCTCCTCAAGCCACTTTCCTTTTTTGCCAAAGACCGCAAGTGCGGCGAGGGACTTCTTCGTCAGACGCAGCGCTTCCTTTTTTGATTTTTCGAGCCCGATGATTGAAGGGTAGGTCGCTTTATCGACGGCTTCATCTTTTCCTGCCGTTTTCCCGAGCTTCTCGGTGGATTGGGTGACATCGAGAATGTCATCGATGATCTGGAAGGCTAGGCCGAGGTTGTAGCCGAAGTCACTGAGGGCTTCCAATTGACGCGGAGTAGCATTCGCGCTCATTCCCCCTAGACGAAGCGAGGTCGTGAGAAGAGCCGCGGTTTTGTTTTCGTGAATGCGAACGAGTTGCGCCTTGGTAAGATCTGTTCCTTCACCTTCGAGGTCGAGAACTTGGCCGCCGATGAGCTTTCTTGATCCGCCGCAGATCGAGAATTCAAGAAGGATGTCTTTTAAAGAGTAGCGCTTCGTAGCGGGAGTTTCTGCGATCACTGTGAAGGCCTCGGTGAGCAGGGCGTCTCCGGTAAGCACGGCCATGCCCTCGCCATAAACTTTGTGCGAGGTTGGGCGCCCCCGGCGGAGATCGTCATCGTCCATGCTCGGGAGATCATCGTGGACCAGTGAGTAGGTGTGCATGATTTCCACTGCGCAGGCGGGAGGAAGGGCGGCTTCAGGCTCACCACCGCAGGCCTCCGCCGCTGCGAGAGTTAGAATGGGGCGGAGCCGCTTACCTCCTGCGAAGATCGAGTAGCGCATCGCTTCATGGATCGTGCCGGGGCGCGTCCGTGCTTTCGGGAGAAAAGAATCGAGCGCAGAATCAACCGTCACTTGCTGGGCCTTGAGGTAATCTTTGAGATCAGACACGAGGGCGTTCTAGTCAGTCTTGATAAAATGCCAAACCCCGAAAGTGAGTAATCTTACTTGCGCTAGGTCAATGAGGTCCGATGCTCGAATAATGAAATTAGAAACGATCTTCGCTTCCTTCCTTGCAGCCTTCGGCCTTCAGGCTGCTGAGCTCGATCTCGGAGCGCCTCTTCCTGATGTTAGTAGTAAGAACCACCTCGGAAAAGTGGTCAAAATCGGAGCAGCTAAAGAAAACCAATGGCTCCTCGTCTTTTTCTATCCAAAAGCGCTCACTGGCGGATGAACCAAGCAGGCATGTTCGGTGCGGGACGTATTCGAAGAATTGACAGAGAAGAAGGTAACGGTTTTCGGAGTTTCGACCGACTCGGTCGAAAAGCAGAAGGAGTTTGTTGATAAAAACAAGTTAACCTACTCCCTGATCGCTGATCCTGAGGGTAAGGTCGCAAAAGCCCTCGGGGTGCCGCTCATCTTTGGTGGGAAGCTCGCCTCCCGTTCAGCCTTTCTTTTTAAAGACGGCAAACTCGTCTGGAAGGACACGAAAGGGGCTACCGGAACTCAGGGCGAGGATGCCCTCAAGGCCATAAAGAAACTCGAGGAGAACGAATAAGGATCTATCTTTCTTAAAATTTAAAACGTTTTTCAGCCCCTAATCATTGTTAAATCATTGATCAGGGGCTTTTTTTAGGTTTTCATAAAATACCCATTAACTAAATAATCATTATTCTTAAAATTTAAACTTTTCCTAACTAAAAAAATCTTCATCCGACTACTCCTTCCATGAAAACCGAAAGAAACCATCCAGTTCGCGATTCGGGTCTTAACTTGAGCAGCCGCCAGTCGGTGAGCTTCGTCATCAGCGCTGATCACCGAGCGCAGATGCTACATGCACTTTGCTCAGATATTCTCGATTGGGTTGATCAGGTTGGTCTGCAGGCCGAGATCGTTCTCGTTTCCCGGGGGAACCATTCTAAAACTTGGGATACGATGAAGCACTTTGTCAAAACCGAGGCCAATCGTGTCCGTGCGAGCAAGTGTCATCATGGTCAGAGCGCTCGGGTAGCGTTGGGTCACGGTGAGCGGTCCTCGCGGGGTGATCTCGTTCTCGCGATGGATTCGGATGTCGGCGTGTCCCTTCATGATGTCCGGCGGGTTCTCTCTAGCTTTAGCGCCCGCTTCCAAGTGATCGTGGGGCGGCTTTCTCCAGGAAATAGCTCGATCAGCAAGCGCTTTAAGAAGATGACTCGCGGATTCTTTGGAAAAGATTCATGGGATCGGGTCGGTATCTGGGGCTATCGCCGCGCCTTTATCCCGCACTGCCTTATTCGTGGGGATGTCTATCGGTTAATGCATTCACCTGCATCTGGAATGGAAAAATACTGTGGCGAGATTGACCTGCAGACTTGTGAACACGTTACTGGACTGAGTCTGGAAATGGCTGATCTTCTCGATGCCCGTTCGTCCACCGAAGGGGAAACTGCCCTTCAGCTGATCCCTTCAAGCGGAGGCGGGAGGCTTCTTTTTCTCCTCGCCGGGCTTGTTGTGCTACTTTGGGGGGAAAGTAAGGAGGCGGACATGCTGGCCGCATCTTGCGAAGCGATTGGGGAGGGGCCGATGGTAAAAGTAAATTCTACTCCAAGTTACCAAGGCTAGGAGTGATCCGAGGCTCCAGTCGAAGAAGAGGAGGGCTAATCTGCAAGTCGTCCTTCCAGCACCTTTTCTAGAAGATCGCGCTGTTGAGCTAAAATGGGCTTGAGTGAAATGATCACGCCCGTGGTTTTTTTTGCGTCACGATGAAGAGTGAGGGTCTCCTTCTTTTCGTGAATTTCAAAATCTTCAATCTCATTCCAATAGATGAGATTTAAGTTTTTGTCCGGTTTGAAGAAAGGGAATACCTCCACGCCCATCGGGGTGAAGATGAGATAGGCGTGCCGAGAACACCTAATCCCCACCCGCATGAGAAGAAATGAAATGACAAGAGCGGGAAGCGGCATCCACCAGTGAAAACTCGGATGTCCCATCACCCATGTCACCGTCAGGAGCAGGGCGAGAGCGACTGCTACCGCCCCTGCGATGAAAAATCCCTGCGCCTGTCCGGAACGGGTGAAGCGGATTTCTTTATGGGGCTCCGCGAGCGTCTTTGGAGAAGCCATTGTTAAAGGTCGTCGTAGGAGACCGCGAAGGTGTCGCCTTGATTGGCTGCACCCGTGCTGGCTCGCATCCGCTTATCGGCGTGATTCGCCCAGACACCAGCGAGGAAATCGGCCTGGAGCTCGAGGCGCACAGAGAGGCGGTTATATTCGAGCTCTGAGATGCGGCCTTTTTGTTTGTGGACGTAGTCTGTTCGGCCAAGGAGCTTCTGCACGTGGTGACCTACCTCGTGGGCGATGACGTAGGCATAGGCAAAGTCGCCACCGGCATTAAATTGGTTCTTCATCTGGCCGAAAAAGGCGGTGTCGAGATAGATCGTCTCTTCAGCCTGGAGATAAAAAGGACCCATGCGGGCATCCGCCGTGCTTCCGTTGTTCATCCGTGTCATGCCATCGTAATCCACTATCTTTGGTGCACGGTAGCTCTGGCCTGCCTGCGCAAAAACCTGAGTCCACTCTTGCTCGGTCGAAAATTTGATCGCGGTGATGAACTCCTCGAGCTCGGCTTCTTCTGCCGAGCTGGGTTTGGTTTGTGTTTGCTGCTGCCCCTGTGGCATTCCGCCAAGAAGCTTTGAAGGGTCGATCTTGAAGACGAAAACCCGATGATAATCATCCCCAGTCCAACGCCCATCGCTACCGGTCGGCTGCCACCGGGGCCGCCGCGGCGATGCTCCACATTTTTACTACGACCTAATTTCTTCCAGCGCATGGCTCTTTCTACCGTAGCGCGGGATCAAACGTCGATCACATTTCCATCGTCGAGTTTCGATGGCGGCTTCTCTTCAGCTTGAGGAAATTGTGGAGCCACCACTTGGATCTTTGACTTCAGCTTCTCCGCGAGCCTTCCCCGGATGAGAGCGCGCACGGGAGGCACCAGAAGTAGAAACCCCACCGCATCGGTCAGGAACCCGGGGGTCAGCAGGACCGCTCCGGCGATGAGGATCAGAATGCCATCCATCGCTTCGTTGTGGGGCATCCGACCCTCACTCGTGGCTTGCTTGAGTTTCTGCATCGCGAGCCGGCCCTGCGATTTCGTCAGCGCTGCGCCGATGATTGCAGTGAAAATGATGATTGCGATTGTCTTGGGCGTTCCAATCCAGTCGCCGAGCGTGATGAAAAGAGACAGCTCTGCGATGGGGACCAGAATAAAAAGAAGAAGGAGACGTCCGAACATCTCGGCGAAGCTAACCTTCCTCGCCCAGATTTCCACTGCTGATTCATGAACTTTAATCATGGCTTTTCCGCCCGTGATTTCTATTTTTAGCGAATGTTAGTGTGGCTTCAAAATATGACCCCGTGGGAGCAAACCGGAATGGTGATTCTTGTTGGGATCATTGCGCATCTTCTGATCTCGCGAGTCCTTCTCCGTGGCATGAAGAAAGTCGCGGCCTCTACTGAGAATGATGTCGATGATCGACTCGTCCATTTTCTCCAGCGATTCTACATTCTCGTCCTCTTGTTTGTCGTCTTTCTGATCATCCTCCGAGTTCACGAAATTGAAATCACCCCATTCCTCGCCAGCGCGGGGATCGCAGGGATCGCGATCGGTATGGCGGCTAAGGAGACGCTTGCGGATGTCTTTGCCGGGGTCTTTCTCATTGCAGACCGTCCTGTCCGGGTAGGGGACCGGGTCAAAATTGACTCGATAGGAAAGCACTGGGGTAGCTGGGGTGATGTCGTCGACCTTGGTCTTCGCCGCACTCGGATTAAGAATACCGATGGCGTCATCGTGAACTACCCGAATAGCCTTCTTGCGAATTCCGTCATCACAAACTTTTCCTATGAAGAAGGCTCAATCCGCGTTCGGGTCCGCTTTCAGGTGAACTATAATGTCGACCTCGATCACGCCTGCGAAGTTGCTAGGGATGCCATTCAAGGAAGTCCAAACATCCTTCCGGAATCCGCTGAAGTGATCGTGCGCTCCCTCTGGGATGAAGGCGGCGGGCATATGCTCTCCGGCATCCTTCTTGAAGGCCGCTATCGCATCAACGACGTCCGCATGCGCAGCAAAATCCGCTCCGTCGTTTTGAAAAATATCACCAAGGCCTGTCAGCAAAACGACATCGCGCTCGCCTCGCCGCGTGTGCGGATCGAGTCGGTTTAGCTCGAAAGAAACTCTACGATGCGTGCCTTTGGGCGGCCGATGATCGCTTTGTCGCCTTTAAGTAATACGGGACGCTGCAGGAGCTGCTTGTGTTTCACGAGAATCTCGACGACCGCTTTGGGATTGCCGACATAGTCATCGGGATTGAGTTCAAGCTTCTTAAACTTTGAGTCTTTCCGCACGAGATTTTCCACAGGGTCTTCGAGCGCTTCCACGATCTTGGTGAGTTCCTCCGCTCCGGGAGGGGTTTTGATGTAGAGGATGACTTCGTGGTCCACTCCAAGTTCCTTGGCGACCGCCAGGGCATTGTCAGAGGAACCTCAATGGTTGAAATGGTAGATCTTAAGTTGCGACATCGGCAAAGGAGTAAGGGCGACTCTCACGATCGTCAAGACGCCTCATCGGATGAGCGGGTTTCCTGGGATGCGGCGCTCGGAGGCGGGGCTTTCGGGAGTGTCGATGGGAGCGGGTCGGTTGGGGGTCATTTTTTCCTGCTCGACGAAGTGTTTCAGAAGAGTCGAGGTGCGCTCGTGATCATGGAGGAGGAGTTTTGACTGCTGGGTTTTTTTAAAGCGGTCAGCGAGATCGAGGTAGGAGAAGTTCACCGCTTGCAGGCTCTTGAGCGAGGTCCCGGTGACTTCCTTGGCGAGGATGCGGCGGTGTTCCTTGAGCGCAGCGGCTTCTTTTTGAATGAACTCGTCTTTTTCAAGCGCGGCGATCCATGCGTCGATCTCGCTTTCTCCGAAGATCTTGGCGTATGGAAGTTCCTTTAAGTGGCGGAGTTGGTTCCACTGCCCGAGCGGGGTGAGCGACTTTCCGACAGAGATGGCGGTTACCATTTCTTTTTTCGCGTTGCTTGAGGAATCCCCCTGAATTGCGAGCCATTGGCGGAGGCCAGTCGCGCCATCCTGCGGGTATTCGTGGGCGAGGTTACTCCATGTTTCCATGATGGGGGCGCCGCCGAGCGAACGATGGTGGAGGAGGGCTTTGAGGGCGAAGGGATAGTTTCCATCAAGTCGCCCAACGCCGATGAAGATGGGCTTTTTAAATGAGTAGCGCGTCTGTGGGCGCGCTGCTTTGTGAAGGTGTCCTGCCCCTAGGATCGCTCCTCCGGCGAGAGTCTTCTCTTGTTGTAAGAGGAGATCGGTCATCCAGCCGCCTTTTGAAAAACCGGAGACGTAGAGGCGCTTGGGGTCGAGCGCATACTTTCCGAGGAGATATTGTCGGACCGAATGATAGAGGGTGATTTCCTTCTTAAAGCTTTCGGGAGCAAGCTTGAGTTGGCCTTTTTGAAAATAGCTCATGCCGACCACGATCCAATCGTTCTGACCCGTTTCACGACGCATGAGTTTGGTGTCTGGGCGGCCGTTGGTGCCGTGGTAATAGAGGATTGCGGGGTGCTTCTTCGCGGGGTCGAAGTTATCCGGAAGGCAAACCTGCACCGGGAAGGCAAGGTCCGGGAAGCGAAGCTCGATGGTCCGAGCGTCGAGCGAGCCAATGAGAGCGAGGAAGAAAAAGAGGCGCATGAAGGTGATAAAAGGTAGCACGAAATCGCGGAGAGGGAGAGTTCTCTATTTTTGCGCTGTCACATCGGGCTCCGCTTCGGGATGCTGTCGCGGTGCTGGTAGAGGTGATCGGATTTGGTTTGGCGGGGGCTTGCGTGGCTCTCCGGCTCCAGAAATGCGGGGTCGCAGTGCGGGTCGTCGATGACGGAAAGCCCGGGAGCACGGTGGTGGCCGCAGGCTTGGTGAATCCGGTGGCCGGGAGGAACTTCGAGCCTAGCAAGGGAGTGCGGGAGGCATGGGACGAGGCGCAGGCCTTTTATGATGAACTTGATGAGACGCTGTGGCATCCGCTCCCGATCAAGCGGCTTTGGCTCGGCGAAAAAGATCGCGTGAAGTTCGAACGAAAGCGTGAGGTTGTGGCGAGTTGGATTGATTTAATTGATGAAGAGGGGGTGACTTGGAAGGAAGGCGGTTGGCTCGAGACGCGCCGCTTTCTGGAACTGGCGAGGGTTCGATTTTTGGAAAATGGCGGCACCTTTTCTGCTGAACAAAGTGAGCCAGATGCGCGGATCTGGTGCACCGGAGCGGCGGGCTTGATCCGGGAAGAATTCCGCGAACTCCCGCAGCGCTGCGCAAAAGGTGAGATCCTCACGGTGCGCGTTCCGGGCTGGAGCGAGCAGCGGATTTTGACGGGAGGAGGGTGGCTCATTCCGCTGGGCGATGATCTTTATCGAGTGGGTGCGACTTATGATTGGGACGGGTTGGAGACGGGACCGAGCGAGAGTGGTCGCGAGCGGGTGGAGAAAACTTTACGGGGCTTTACGGTGGGAAAATTCGAGGTGGTCGATCACGTCGCCGGCGTGCGACCGATCATTCATCGGAGTGAGCCGGTAGTTCGTTTTCAGGAGGGAAAAGGGTGGATGCTGAACGGGCTGGGCTCGAAAGGGGTGATCTACGCTCCGTCCAGCGCGCGCGACTTGGTTGAGAAGTTGATTTCCCAAGCGGAAGGAGCAGGTTAAGCTCGGTCAGACGATGGCGGCGAAGAACGATGATCGGGAAAAGTGGGCGATGGACGTCATCACCGGGAGAGCCCGTGGACTCGGCGCGACTTCGCTGCGGATTTTTCTGAGAGGAGTTGCGGTTCTTTATAAGGCGGGGGTGAAAACCCGACTGCGCATTTTTCGGAAAGGTTGGAAAGAGCAGCATGATCTAGGGACAATGGTCATCAGCATCGGAAATCTCACGATGGGCGGCACGGGAAAGACTCCCGTGGTCGAGCGCTTCGCCCGCGAGTTGACCGAGAGGGGGCGGAAGGTCGCGATCCTAAGCCGTGGCTATAAAAGTGCAGATCTCAAGGAGCCCCAGCGCTGGATTCATCCTGAAACGGGCGCGCAAGTGACAAGCCCACCGAAAATCGTGAGCGATGGCTTCAAGGTCCATCTCAAGGCACGCTACGCCGGAGATGAACCCTATATGCTGGCGAAGAATCTCCCCGGAGTCGCGGTGGTGGTTGATAAAGACCGCGTGCGCGGCGGGCGCTTTGCGGTGAAAGAGCTGGGTGTCGATACCATCTTACTTGATGACGGAATGCAGTATCTCGGGCTCGCGCACTCGCTCGATGTCGTGCTTGTTGATCAGGGCACGCCTTTTGGAATGCATGGCATTATTCCAAGAGGGACATTACGTGAACCACCGAAAAATATTCGAAGAGCGGACTATGTCTTCATCACGAAGTGCAATGGCTCATCAAATCAAAAGCTGAGAAAGCGCATCACAAAATACAACCCCGGTGCCGAAATCATGGAGTGCACTCACGGGCCGAAACACGTCCAGGGCGTCTTCCATGATGAGACTCTTTCTCTTGATGAACTCGATGGAAAATATGTCGCGGCGATCTCGGGAATCGCGATGCCGGAGAGCTTCGATAAGTTATTAAAAGGGCTGGGTGCGAAGGTCCTCTTCCATACCACCTTTGCTGATCATCACGCCTTTACCCAGGAGGATATTGATCGTTTTATGAAGCGCTGTGTCAATCGGGGGGTTGAGATGATTATCACCACAGAGAAGGACGCAGTGAGATTTCCGGTGCCGAGTGAGGCAGACGTTCCGGTCTATTACCTGCGCATCGAAGTGAAGATTCTCGAAGGCGAGGAAGTGTGGGAGCGCTGTGTCGAGCGGATCTGTCAGCGGGTCGCGAAATCTCCCGAGGATTGGACCGAGGAGCGATTGATGGTAGATTCTCCGGTATGAAGCTGGGATTTTTAATGGCGGCACTTTTTATAGCTCCGCTGATGGGGAAGGAAATGGCGCTGCCGACTTCGCTAAAGCCGGAGGCGCTTAAGGAATTTCCCGACCTCCCTGAAGCGCGCCAAAAGCTGATCCAGCAAGCGCTGACGGTCGCGGAGGAAAATAAGACCCTGCGCTATCGCTTCGGCGGGGCCAAGCCGACGGCGGGAGGATTCGATTGCTCAGGCGCGATGTATTTTGTGCTGAGAAATTCGGGGATGAAGCCTCCTAGCACGTCGGCCCAGCAGTTCGTATGGCTCCGTGATGCCAAAAAAATCACGAAGGTGAAGCGCTCGGTGCGGAAGGTGACGAATGAAGTTTTCGAGGGGCTGAAGCCGGGAGATCTTCTCTTCTGGAGTGGCACCTATCAGCCCACTAATGGGAGGAAAGTGAAGATTACCCACGTCGGGATGTATCTAGGGACAGAAAAAAAGGATGGCCGACCGGTCATGATATGCGCCACCAAAGGCCGGAGTTATCGAGGCGTGCAGCGGGACGGTTTTGGGGTTTATGATTCTAAGATTCCCTCGGCAAAGAGTCGATCGCAGTTTGAGGGTTTAGGTAGCCCGATCGGCCTTGATGAAAAAGATGGCGCGACCGAGTAATCCGTGTTCCTTTCTTGCTAATGGAGGATCGTTTAGGAAGGCCACTACGGGATTTACGAATCTCGCTGACAGACCGTTGTAACTTTCGCTGCCGCTATTGCATGCCAGTCGAGGTCTTTGGTCCGGGTTATCAATTCCTTCCTCGGGAAGAAATCCTCACCTTCGGGGAAATTGTCCGAGTGACCCAAGCTGCGGTTTCTCTTGGTGTGCGTAAGGTGCGCCTGACCGGTGGTGAGCCTCTTCTGAGGCGCGGAGCAAGCGATCTTGTGGCGCTCTTGGCCGCGATCGAGGGCGTGGATGATCTCGCGATGACCAGCAATGGCGTCCTTCTTAGTCACCACGCGGAGAGGCTCCGTCTTGCGGGGCTGGATCGAGTTACGGTGAGTCTTGATGCACTCGATCCGGATGTTTTTGCGAAGATGAATGGCGTCGGCGCCAAGGTGGACCGCGTCCTCTCGGGAATCTCAAATGCCCAGATGTTTGGCCTCCCGGTGAAGGTGAACATGGTCGTGCAGCGTGGCGTGAATGAAGGTGAAATCTTAACAATGTTGCGCTGGGCGCGGGAAAACGAAATCACTCTTCGTTTTATCGAATACATGGATGTGGGCGAGACGAATGATTGGAAAATGGATGAGGTCGTTACTGCCGCTGAAATTATTTCGATCATCGAAGACGAATTTTCGCTTGAGAAGATTGAGCCTTCTTATCCCGGAGAGGTTGCCAAGCGCTGGCGCTTTAGCGATGGGGAGGGCGAGTTCGGAGTCATCTCATCGGTGAGCCAGCCCTTCTGCGGCGAGTGTTCACGTCTCCGAATTTCGGCGGAGGGTAAGACCTACACCTGCCTCTTCGCAAGCGAGGGGCGGGATCTCCGCTCAGTGCTCCGGGGGGATGCGAGTGATACCGAGCTGAGTGCCTTTTTGACTCAAGGGTGGCTTGCCCGTGCCGATCATTATTCCGAGAAAAGGGGAGAAGGCACCCGAGCGAAAGCTGAGATGAGCTATCTTGGTGGATAAAAAAAGACGCTCCGAATTGATCGGAGAGTCTCTTTTTGAAATTAGTAGGGGAAATTGAACTACAGTTTGGCTTTTGCCTTACCATACTTCTTTTGAAGTGTCGCAAGGTGTGCCTCGGTCTTCTCGATCTCAGCCAGGAGAGAAGCAAGCTCTTGGAGAGCCTTGAGTTCCTTCGAAGATCCACGTGAACCTGCTATCTTAGAGGAACCACCACTGGCTTTCTTTTTCCATGAACCGATGGTTGCTGCGGTGACCTTGAACTTCTTAACAGCTTTAGTCTGTCCACCACGTCCTTCGGCTTCGATGAAGTCGAGAATCTCTTTTTTTTGTGCGTCTGTGTAGCGCTTTGCTTTTGCTTTTGCTTTTGCTTTTGCTTTTGCTTTTGCTTTTGCCATGCTTGAAACTTCCACAGGTAATCGATTGGGGCAATAAAAAATAAATGTTAAAATGAATTATTTTGAACCATCAAAAATCTGAATTTGTCGTCCTATTCTCTGGGTTGCATCGGGCGGAGGTCATAACAAATAAGCCGCTGGGATGAGCCGTCCATTCCTTTGGAATTTTGTGCAACGTAGAGAAGGCCTTGATGAAGGGCAGGAGGAGTCCATGTTTCACGAGCGGTGAATAAGCGGTTGCGTTGAAGTGTTTTGGCCTCTTGTGGGTTGAGTTCAAGTTCGGAGAGGCAGCCATCTTCTCCCAGCGCAAAAACTCGTTTAGGTGTCTTAAGGAAACTACCACGAAAGAGGCTTTGGGTGCGTCCGTCTTTCTCCCAGCGCATATCATTTTCCCAACTAATTTTCCCAGATATTAGATTGATTCCTTTTAACTGAGTGTCTGGTGTGTTTCTTCCTGCAAATCCATAGAGATGGCCATCAATTAATTGGGGGGTCATCATGTGCATCCCGAACCATCGCTCGGTCCAGATCGGACTAGGTTGGAGATTTTCATCGAATTTCAGGAGGACACCTCCTTTTTCATAACAATCGGAAATGAAGATTTTATTCCCTGGAAGTGCTAGAGGTGTCGAAGCGAGAACGGATTCGTAGACCTTCGCGCGCCAAGGAAAGCGGGAGTAGAGCTTTCCCGAATGAGGATCTAGAATAAGGAGGCCACCATGGGTTGGGCGTGATTCTCCGGCTGCAAGCATCGCTACTACGGGCTTTCCATGGAGTTTTGTGATGATGGGGGAAGCATAGGAGGCTCCCCAGCTATCTTCGTGAGTCCAGAGTGTCTTGCCGGTTTTGATGTCGAGACCGGCAGCACAAACTCCTAGGCCATCCTCTGATCGACCGCCAACGTTGATGATCAGTTTATTATCATAAACGAGGGGGTTCGGTCCGTAGCCAAAGAAATATTGAGGAATGTTGTATTCACTCATGAGATCTCTTTTCCAGAGAATCTCGCCGGATTTAAGATCGAGGCAGTGAAGCATCGCGGTGACTCCAATGAGGTAGATGCGGCCGTCCTTGATGATTGGGCTAGAGCGGGGACCGTTCCCGAATCCGTAGCGATCTCGATATTTGATGGGGTAGGAGAAGGTCCAGAAGCGCTGGCCGGTCTCTGGGTGGTGGCAGTCGAGTGTCTCCTTTGAATCCACGGTGTGGAAGTGGAGGAGTTTTCTTTCGGCTAGAATCGGAGATGCGTAAGAGTCTCCCCGTGCGAGTTCAAAGACCGGGGTCATTTTCGAAAGATCCTTTAGTAAAGGTCCTTCTGGAGTGGTGCAATTATCGGCAGGTCCGAAAAAGCGGGGCCACTCGGCGGTGACCGCATCCTTAGAGAGAGGTCGCGGCGCCTGGTGAAAGGTGAGCCCGGGGAACGTGGATTGCGCTCCGAGGGCCGCGATGAGGAGAAAAAATACGAGGGTCTTCATGGGGAATGTTCTCGAATTTGAGGTCACCTTTTAAGGAACGAGTGACACGCGATAAAAGCGTGCGCGGGATTCGGGGGAGATCGTGATCTCTCCGGTGAAGCCTTTTGGGACTAGGGACAGGCCGGATTCGAAGTGATTGGGTGGGGCAGGGAGCCAGGTGGTGAGGTTGTCCGAGAATTCGATGAGGATATCATCGCGAGTGGGGGTCTGCCCGAAGCCGAAGGTGACTCCGTTTGCGCTTGAAGTGAGAAGATCGTCCGCAGAAAAGTCAGCGTCCACACCGAGTGCGTAAACAAGCTCGTTTGGCATCGCATCTGTTACCGAGAAGTTCGCTTGGCTGCCGGTGGCCAGTTCTTGTGAGTCGGCCCATTCGTCGTAAGAGGGAGTGCGAAAGGCGAAGGCGGTGCCGACGGCCCTAATAGTGCCCACAACACCTACCTCAGCATCTTGTCCCTCCACTCCGGTGGGCACAATGTCCGAAAAATCAATCGGGAGGACGAGCGTCACGGTGTAAGTGATCTTAAAGTCTGCTCCCTCGACTGGATTGCTTAAAATGAGGGTTCCGGTTCCTGCGCCAGGTCCGGTGATGGGGGATTCCGCGATGTCGACATCGATTGGAGTGAAAAGTGCGCTGCCATCGAGAGTTCCTGAGTCGATGGTAAAGGTGTGAAGGACGGCTTCGAACTCGCCATTCGCCGGATTGACCGGCCCCAAGCCGAGTGGCGTGTCAGCGGTGCCAGCGAGATCATTGGTATTAATCGTGGCTCCGATGAGGAAATTACCGAGGTTAAAAGTCACATCAGAGGCCTGCACGGCGGCGTCCTCGATCACGAAGAGGTTCGTTGCTCCCGCATCCGTGTCGATATTGAGCTGCGCATCGAGTGTCCCGGTCAGGGTCGATGTCTTAGTGTCACTATCGTTGAGTGCTGAAATGGTGATTTCCAGTTCGTTGACGCCAGCCTCATCGACGAGTGTGAGCGCCCCGAAGTTGGGGGTCTGGGCGGAGAGTCCAGCCAGACCAAGTGCGCTGACTGCGATTGGGAGGAGGGTTGCCTTCATCTTGTAGATCGATTGTCTACGCCGCGTCTTCTGAACTTCCTTTGCTCTTCCGCTTCTTCAAGACAGGGGCTTTGGTTCCTTCCACTGCGGCGCGGTTGATCGTAACGGATACGACATCATCGCGAGAGGGGATCTCAAACATGATATCGAGCATGATTTTTTCGAAGATCGAGCGCAGAGCTCGTGCTCCGGTGCCCCGCTCGATGGCTTTTTCAGCACAGGCGACGAGGGCATCCTTGGTGATCTTTAGCTTTACGTTATTCAGCGCGAGTTGCTTTTGATACTGCTTCACGAGAGCATTCTTCGGCTCGGTGAGAATCTGAATCAACTCTTCTTCGGTGAGTTTACGAAGTGAGGAAATGACAGGGAGGCGGCCTACGAACTCGGGGATGAGTCCGAAGTGAAGGAGGTCTTCCGGGCGCACCTTGCGGAGGAGGGAGACGTCATCGCGCTCTTCTTTATCGTTGGCAGCGGCGGCATTGAAGCCGAGCACGCGGGCTCCGAGACGGCGGCGGACGATGTCCTCCATGCCTACGAAGGCTCCACCGCAGATGAAGAGAATTTTCTCGGTGTTGATCTGGATGTATTCCTGCTGGGGATGCTTGCGTCCGCCCTGGGGTGGGACGTTGCAGACCGAGCCCTCGAGGATTTTCAAAAGCGCTTGCTGGACGCCTTCACCGGAGACATCACGGGTGATCGAGACGTTCTCGGTCTTACGGCCGATCTTATCGATCTCATCCACGTAGATGATGCCGCGCTCTGCTTTTTCGACATCGAAGTCGGCAGACTGGAGGAGGCGAAGGATAATGTTTTCGACATCTTCACCGACATAACCGGCTTCGGTCAGCGTGGTGGCATCTACGATGCAAAAGGGGACATCGAGCACGCGGGCGAGGGTCTTGGCGAGGAGCGTCTTGCCCGATCCGGTGGGGCCAAGGAGAAGGACGTTCGACTTTTCAATCTCTATATCGACGAATTCGTCATCGATCAGCTCGTGCTGACGCAAGCGCTGGTAGTGATTATAGACTGCTACCGAGAGGACCTTCTTGGCATCTTCTTGGCCAATAACGTGGTCATTAAGATGATCGCAGAGGTCGGCGGGGGTGGGGACTTCATCGCTGAGGTCGGTGTCGCTGAGTTCCGGGAGGGAAGCGTCTTGGCCGGCGAGTTCCTTTTTTAGGATCGTCGAGCAGACATCGATGCACTCGTTGCAGATGTAGACACCGGGTCCGGCGATGAGCTTTTTGACCTCCGAGTGGCTTTTGCCACAGAAGGAACACATGGTGAGATTAGATGCGCGTGCCATGAAAAATTTTAGCGAAAGGGTTGAGTCGTTTTCGCTGGGGCAATCCTAACATTGCGTAGCGGCGCTGTCGCGTGATTTTATCAGCGGTGGACGTGCCACCACATCGTGGGGTCCATTGCCGCAAGGGTCTCTTTGGCAAAGGCTTCCGCATTAGCCTCAGGATCGAGCACCGCGAAGACGGTGGAGCCGGAGCCGGACATCATTGCGGCGGTGGTTTCGGATTGGCTCTGGAGGTAGCTTTTTAGGGTCGCTAGGAAGCGATGTTTCTCGAAGACGGGGCGCTCTAGGTCATTGAAAAGGCGCTGTCCATCAGCCTCCTGCGGCTCATAGGAAATGCCGGGGATTTCCTGTGAGTTCGCCCAATTTTGATAGGCCCAAGGAGTCGGGATATCGAAGGAGGGTTTGAAAAGGATGATAGGAGCGGTCCACTTAATTTCAGCGGACTCGATGATTTCGCCACGGCCCGTGCACCAGCAGGGTTTTTCGTAAAGAAAAAGGGGGATGTCCGAGCCGAGCTCTGCGGCCCATCCCGCCATTTTTTCCAAAGGGACTCCCGCGTCAGTGAGTTGATTGAGCGCGAGAAAAGTGTGCGCGGCATCTGCACTTCCGCCCCCGAGTCCAGCCCCGTGGGGGATGCGCTTGGTCAGGGTGATTTCGTAGGGGCAGGGGATGCCAGTTCCTTTTTCAAAAAGCCGAAGTGCGCGGGAGACCAGATTTGATTCATTGGTGGGCACGCCCGGGGTCTCGCATTTGAGCGAAAAGGTGTCGGCTTCTTTAAAAGTCAGCTCATCGCAGAGGCTCGTGATCGGAAGGACGAGCGTCTTGAGTCCGTGAAAGCCGTCGTCACGCTTTCCGGTAATGCGCAGCGAGAGGTTGATTTTTGCTGGGGCTTGAGTGGTCATGAGGGGATGCGTCCAAGGAGGGCGAGCATGCGTCCGGTATTTCCTTTTTCAATGCGATAGGAATAAAAGCGACCCAGATCGGACGCGGTGCAAAGCCCGATATCGTGATAGCGCGTCGGGGGAACTCCGGCATCGAGAGCTTGCTCGCGGATGGTCGCGGCGAAGTCGATCTCATAGTGCGGTGGCCGAATGCACGGCCCCAGCACCACTGTGAGATCCTCGGTGCGGGTCCCGAATTCCTGTCCCATCCGGGAAATGGCGAGGCGGAGGATGTTTTGTTCGGTGCCTTTTTTTCCTGAGTGCAGCAGCCCCAGCGCCCCTGTCGCGGAGTCCACCAGATAAAGCGCGCCGCAGTCCGCGACGTGAATCCCAAGCAGACAGCCTGGATCGGCGGTGAGGAGTCCATCGACTCCGTCGGACATGAGAGGGAAGCTTTTTTCAATGACTGTAAGGCAAGCTCCATGGACCTGCTCGGCGAGGTAGGTTTCGCTGAATCCCAGTGCCGCCGCAGCAGCTTCATGCGCGGGTCGCAAGCGGGCGAGAGTCTCTTCCTTGTCGGTCGAGGTCGTAATGTCGGGAATCCTTTCGACGAAGTCGGCCCGCACTGCGCGCTCCGTGAGAAGGGGGGATAAAAAGAAAGACGCTTCCGACATGGCCGAAGCCTACGGAAGCGTCTTCAACTCGCCAAGTCTCCTTGGTAAGTTGCGGGGATTTTCTCTTAGAGATTTTTATTAACGAGTGCTTGGTTGGCCACAGCCATTCCAGCAGTTTCGTTGTCATCGAGGTCTGCCATTGCAGAAGAAAGCTCGGTGGCGATGTGACCGCGCATCTTGGCGACCAGCTCGACTCCACTAGGAGTGATGCGGACCATGATCTTACGGCGGTCCTCAGCAGCGTGCACACGCTCTACGAAACCAAGTTTCTCAAGGCGATCCACAAGACCGGTAGCGGCAGCGGTGGAGTGGCCCATCTTCTTGGCGATCGCAGACATCGTGAGATAATCTTCGCTGGAGAGGTAGGTCAGGAGGAAGAACTGTGGGAACGAGAGGTTTCCGCGGTTCAGCTCACTGGAGAGGTTGAGGATACAGGAGCGTTGGGTGAAGAGGACAAAGTCCGCGAGGCGGTCGTTATCTACTTGTCCGTTTGGAGCCTGATTGATGGAATTCGATTTCATATTTTTACGACTTTCTAATACTTAGGTAAAGGTTGTGTAGCAGCTTCGAAACGGAAGATACCTCTAAACCTTTAAAATTTTCAAGACCAAACTGCACATTTTTTTTAATAAATAAGATCACTACTGACATCAAACAAGCTGTATGGCTTATGCTTCAATGTAACTAAGGGATCCGAGCTATTTCAAAAATAACTAAATATCTAAAAAAATAGTAAAAATTACTCATTTGAGACGTCATTTGAGGGCGTCTCGGCAGTGTTTTCGACCTCAATGGGACTCATTACCGGCTTTTCAGCCACTATTTTCAACCCGGTGACCGCATCACCGATCAGTGCTTCACCTGAAACAATGTCTGCTGCGAAGAAGTCCCGCACTCGTTCCCCTGTGGGGCGGAGACTCGCTTGGGAGCCGCTGATGCCGTGCGATTGGAAAAGGGTGTTCTTAGGGAGTTTGCCGGGGCCGTATTTTTGAATAAGAACGAACTTTCCAGGCTCTGAGACCGAAGCGACCCGTCCGAGGACCTGACGGCCTTCGGTTCTTTTCACTTCTGGGGCAGGCTCCTTATATCCTACTTTTTTTAAAACACCGCAGGAAGTCAGCGAGACGAGCAAAAGGAGAAGAACGATTCTCATGCGCTAATAAAGAGCCGGGATTCTTTCCTGCGCAAGCGGAGACCGCCCGGAAGATTCACCGAGGCTGCTGAGTCCGGCTCCAGCAAGCCCAGCCCTGATTCAATGAGAGCCGCACTGAGGTCGGGAACATCAGCTTCCTTTAAGTAGTCATGCAGCGCCTGCCTTCGCAAAACCGGAGCGAGTTGTCGTAGTGTCGGGAGATGAATTCGTCCCTGAGGATCAAGTAGCTCGTGTCGGGAAAGCTCAGCGGTGAGGAATTCCTCAAGCTCTTCTTGATGTGCCGTCGCGCGAAGTAGGGCAGGGGAGGGGTCGAGCTTCATGATCTCTTTTAATAAGGGAAGCGCTTCATTCCTGATTCGATTCCGGGTCGCGAAAGAATCTGCATTCGTGGAGTCTTCGCAAAAAGGCAGATCCCGCTCGCTGAGGTAGGTCGAAATTTCCTCCCGTCGCGTCTTCAGCAGCGGCCTCAGAAAAACAAGGACACCGATCTTCTGCCGCGCTCGCATTCCCTTTAAACCAGTCGATCCACGCAGAAGGCGAAAGAGCACCGTCTCCACCTGATCGTCGGCATGGTGCGCCAGGAGGATCTCTTGCGTTCCTGTTTCTTTGGCGCAGCGCTCGAAAAATCGGTGGCGTGCTTCTCGTGCTGCCGTCTCTAGTGAGAGTGATTCTTTCTCCGCGAGCGCGCCAACATCTTCCCGACCGATGATCACTTTGAGTCCAAGTTCTTCCGCCAGCTCCCGCACAAACTTTTCATCCCTCATCGCCTCCTCACCTCGCAACCCATGATTGAGATGACAAAGCGTCACGTTTTGAAAGTCCCGCTCGCGTAGCCAGTGGAGGAGAAAAACTGAGTCGCGCCCGCCCGAGATCCCCAGCAGGTAGGGCTGCTTGTGATTCAGTAAATTGTCCCTCTTCATTTCTTTTCGAAGATCAGAAGGTGCTGCCAAGGCAGATCGTGTTTCGTTCCTGCCCATTCTAATCCCACCGCAGCTATCTCCTTGATCGCCTGCTGTTCGCTCATCTTATGAAGTGGCTTGATCGGCACCGTCGGATCCTCCGCACGATACTCGAGTAGGAAAAGTCGCCCTCCGGGACGGAGCGCCCGCGCGATCGATTGCATCATCTCGTAGGGATGAGAGAACTCGTGATAGGCGTCCACCATGATGGCGGCATCGATCGAGTTCGCCTTCAGCAGGGTGTCGTCGATCTTCCCGAGATGCGCGGAGACGTTCGTTGCATTCTGGATCTCCTTCTCATGCTCAAGGTAACTGATCATCTCTTCTTGAATGTCCACCGCGATCACCTGGCCTGTCGGGTGCTGGGCCGCGAGACGGAAAGTATAATAACCCGATCCTGCCCCGATATCAGCGATCACGGCATCCGGCTTCAGCTTCAGGAGTTGAATCGCTTTTGAGGGAGCCTCTTCATCCTCGCGGTTGCCCCTTTCCAGCCAATTGATCGCGGGATGCCCCATCACCTGAGCAATCTCACGACCCATGTAATATTTCCCCGTTCCATCCCGCGTCTTGAGCCCTTCTGTGTAGCGATTAACTTCCTCGGCCACTTCAGCCTCTGGAGTCTTTTCGACTTCTGGGGTATCTTTTGCTACCGGAGTCGTAGCTTCCGTCGGCTTCTTCCAGAGCAGAAAAACGATTCCTGCCAGTAAAGCGAGGGTAGCAAGAAGAGGTGCAAGTTTCATGAGAGCGAAAAAGGATGGCAGCTCGCCTTCAAATCAGAACAAAGAATCGGGACGAGGCGGTCAAGCTCGCTTAGCGGCCCCGTGCTGTGAAGTCGAATTTCCGGAATCGCATCGTCCCTCAGTTCGTGCCCCGCTACCCGCCGCGCGACCGCAGCCCCGGTATCGATCAATCGAATTCCCGCAGGAATTGTCTCAATGATGGCTTCTTTTAAAAATGGATAATGGGTGCAGCCGAGAATCAACACGTCAGCTCCCGCTTCGATGATGTCCGCCGTGTATTCCTCGACGGCCTCGCTCACCTCCGGTCCCTTCAGAATGCCTGCTTCCACGAGTGTCACAAATTTTGGACAAGGCCGCGTGATCACCTGCACATCCTGAGCATGCTCCGAAACCAGCCGACGAAATTTTTCCCCGGTTAATGATGCCTCCGTCGCCAGCACCCCGATCACTCGTGAGCGCGTCTGCTCCACTGCGGGTTTCACGCCGGGTTCCATTCCGATAAAGGGAATATCATAGCGCTCTCGCAGCGCCTCCACCGCCGCAATCGTCGCTGAATTACAAGCGATCACAATCGCTTCCGCTCCTTCAGCGATCAGATGATCTGAAAGGGTAAAGACCCGCTCGCGAATCTTCTCAAAAGGCTTCGTGCCATATGGGCACCACGCCGAATCCCCAATGTAGTGAATCGACTGTCCCGGTATAAGCGCATGGATCTCCCGAAGAACCGAAAGTCCTCCGACACCAGAATCCAACACCCCAATCACGATGAGACTTTGGAGTTTCAACGGAGAAGTTTGAAGGAAGAACTTCGCTTCCCTCATTCCCCGACCTTTCCCCATGAAAAGAACCTTGCATAACAAGGTAGCTTGCGGTAACTCATTTCTCCATGAGCGATGGTTTCGACAATTGGACCGTGCAGCTTCGGAAGGGGATTCTGGAGTTCTGCGTCCTTTCCTCCATCGCCGGGGAAGAAGAGAGCTACGGCTACGAGTTGGTTAAAAAACTCGTCAATGCCCCCGGGCTCGATGCCTCAGAGGGCAGCATCTACCCGCTCCTCTCCCGCATGCGCAAGCAGGGGCTGATTCAGTCCCGCCTCGAAGAAAGCGATGCCGGCCCCGCTCGGAAATATTACCGCCTCACCGCCGCCGGTAAGGCGCGCGGCCTCGCGATGCAATCCTACTACGATGGCCTCACCGACGCCGTTCAAACCCTTCGCTCCCCGAGCAAACCTAAAAAGTAACTTTTCATGAAGAACGATACCTGGCTCACCGATGAAGCGCGAGATGCCCTCGATGCTTGGGAAAAATCCCACCAAACGTGGTGGGAACTCGAGCAAGCTGATCCCAAGGAAGTCCGCGCCGATCTTGAGGCTCACCTTTGGCACAATCGCGAGGGCAGCGAAGAGCCTGTCACTCTCACGCAAGTCGAGAAGGCGGTCGACGAAATGTCCCTCCCAAGCATGAATGAATGGGATGCGCCCCACTTAAGGTTAGAAGAAACTCCAGCTCGCCGTGGTTTTCTTGGTTGGCTTAAGGACACCTTGACTCATCCTTTTTTCTACGGAATTTGGCCGCTCTTGGTGGTCCTTTGGGAAATCGCCACAGGGACTTTGGCTTCGATGTTTTTCGATCCTTTCTCTCGAGTTCCGCAGGTGATCCTGATCGTTTCCTTCTCGATCATTGGTCTACTCAGCTTCTTCAAGATCTTTGAAAAATCGAAACCTCTCTGGCTCACCATCCTTCGGGGTGCGGGCGCCGTAGTCGCCGGTTACTGGGGGCTTCTGCTCCTACCTGTTCTTGTCATCGGAACCTTCATGTATGGTGCTGGAATTATCTATTCCTTTGGAATCGCGCTCATTGCCCTTCCTCTTTACTTACTGTGCGCAATGGTCGCTGCGGCTCCGCTCTACCTTGCCTACGGATTTTTTAAACACAGGTATCCCGATTCCCATCGCACTCCATGGCTCATTGGTATGCTTCTTGGCCTAGGCCTACTCCTCATCGTAGAGGGTCCCGCCTATGTTACTCGCTACGGCGTGGCAAATAATGATCCTGCCGTCATCCGGAGCTTCGGTTCTGAGGACACTCTTCTTACCATGTGCTACGAGGGAGGGTTCGGTCGCAAGCGCTTCACGGACACTTCCGGTTTCATTCCAAGTCTCGGAAAATTTAATCTCTTTGGCCGTGATTCTATAGAGGTTGATCGTCAGGAAAATCACCGTGAACTCTACTACCGCGTCACTGGGAAGCCATTCAATAGCGAGCGTCCACCCGACTCGAGTTTACTTGGCGGTGGTAGGGGGGGCGGGGGAGTCACCTTCGATGAAAACCTCGGAGGCGATGGCGTCTCAGCCCGTGTCGCTGATCTTGATCTCGCGACCTCCCGGCTTGATGCCCACGTCGACTCTGCCAGCGGTCTCGGCTACTGGGAGTGGACCATGGAGTTCGATAACTCCGGCTTCCGAAATAAGGAGGCGCGCATGCAGCTCCTCCTCCCAAATGACGGCGTCGTCTCCCGCCTCACCCTCTGGGTCAATGACGAGCCCCAAGAAGCCGCCTTTTCCTCCACTGCCAAAGTGACCAAGGCTTACAAATCTGTTGCCATCGCCGAAAGGCGCGATCCCGTCCTCGTCCGCTGGGTCGGCTCGGACCGCGTCCTCGTTCAGTGCTTCCCTGTTCTCCCTGATGAAGACATGCGCATCCGCATTGGCATCACCGCGCCGCTCGATTCCGATGGCCGCCTTTTCCTCCCGAGAATCATCGAGAAAAACTTCGGCATCTCAGAAGAACTCGAAACCGATATCTGGGTCCAAGGCGACATGGAAATGTACATCGATGGCCTCAGCGGAAAGGGCAAGAAAGACAAGTGGCGCGAGACCCACGGCAGTCTCTCCGCCCGCGACCTCATGGCTCGGCATACTCACGTGAAATGTGATCTCCCCGAGCAACCCTCCACCGTTTGGACCGATGATCAATTTTCCGGCAAGAAGCTCATCCGCACCCGTCTCCCATCCAGCTCTCAAGAGTCAAAAGGCACTCTCGTTCTCGTCATCGATGGCTCCGGCTACTTCGGCGACTGGGCTGACGATGCCGATGAAGCCATCGCTGCGCTTCGCGCAAAAGGCCACGAAGTCGAAGTCATTCTCGCCGCTAATGAAGAGGTTCACGAAAACGTGACCCGCCTTGGCGAGTTTAGCTTCGGCGGTGGCCAAGACTGTATCCCTGCGCTCGAAATAGGCCTCCGTCTCGCCAGTGAAAAAAGCGCCCGCCACCTCATCTGGCTCCACGGCTCCCAGCCTGTCCAATTCACTAGCGAGGAAGGCTTCCTCCAGCTCCTCGAGCGCGGGTTCAACCAAGTCGAGTTTAGCGTGGTCGATCTCGCAGGCGGCCCAAATCGTCTTTTGGAAAAAGCAGCCAAGCGCATCGGCATCGCCGGAAGCGCTCGACCCAGCTCTCCCGAAGAACTCTCCGGAGAGCTGACCAAGCTCATCGAACCCAGCGCGCAAACCTACGCTTGGAAAGTCCAAGACGAAGTCCCCGCCGAGGGGAAGCAAGTCTGGGATCATCTCGCCCGCTTTCACACCTGGCAGCAGGTCAAAAAAGCAGCCATGGGTTCCACGAATCATGCCGAACTCGCGAAGCTCGCCGCAAAATACCAACTCGTCACCCCCGTCAGCGGAGCCGTCGTTCTGGAGACCAAGCAAGACTACAAGCGCTTCGGTCTCGAACAAGCAGACGGCAGCACCACCCCCTCCGTCCCCGGAATTCCCGAGCCCTCTACCGCGCTTCTTGCTCTCATCGCCAGTCTCATGCTCTGCCGCCGCAAGAGAGTAGGATAGGCGTCCCGCCTGTCTCTGAATCACCATGAAAATCACGCGCATCACCATCGCCTACTGGATCATCCTTTGCGTGAGCTTCGCAATCTATCAGTTCGGCTTCACCGTCACACTGCCCTTTAGCAACGAGTTGATCCCGTTTGAAAAATTGTGGAGCACAGCGGATTGGGAGAGCGCTTTTAAAATCCATCTCGATAATGATCTCATCCTCATCTACCTCACTGGGTTTTTCGCAGCACTGGCACTTCCTTGCTTGAAGTCCGATCGCCACCGCGCCCTCCTCTTGGGAATAGTAACCCTCATCGGCATGGCCCACTACGACTTCATGATGGCACTCGTCATGTTTATCTCCCCCTTGATCGTCGCGAACGAATTTCTAGGAAACCTCGATGGCGAATCCTTCTCCGAGGATATCGATCAAGCCGGCGCGGCAGGTCTTCTCCTCCTTTATAGCTTCTTCGTCACCCTGTGGTATTGCTGGCGCCTCTGCAAAAACCGGAAGCCGGCATCACAAGAGGAGCCGCGACCGGCTCATTGAAAATCTACTTTTGCGGCACGAAATCGATCACGAACACTTTGTCCATCACCGGCAAGAGCTTTGCGACGAAAGCCTTATGCGCTTCATGCGGGAGGTAGACTTCCAGCCCCGCCTTGTCCTTGAAGCTTACGATGAAGCAGTGGGTGAATCCATTGGCGTGATTTTCAGGGCTCACATTTGGGCCCCACTCGATTCCGGTAATGGTCGGGATCTTCTTCTCAAGGGCGGTAAACTCTTTCTCGATGAGCGCCTTTTGCTCTTTGGTGGCTTCATCCTTAAACTTCAGAGCCACTACGTGACGATAAGCGGCAGGCTCAGCTTTCTTTTCTCCGTGGTGATCGGCCATGGCGAGAAATGGGACGAGGGCGAGTAGGAAAAGGATTGTCTTCATAGGGACATAAGCCTCACTTCTCGTTTTAAATTGTCGAGATTTTAGCTCTCTAGCTTCTCTTGAATCCGCTTCAGAGACGGCTCAAGGAAGAAAGGAGCGAAGGGAATCAGCGAACACACGAAAACTTTCGCAGCCTGCCAAATCGACCATTTATAGCGATCCCAACAAATGAAGAGCAGGATAAGGAAGACCGTGAAGATCCCCCCGTGCACCATCCCTGGGATGCGGATTGCGTCATCATTTCCCAGCATCCGCTTCTCGTAGATTGAGAAATAAAGGAGCACGAGAAATGAGATCCCATCGAGCAGGGAAAAGAGCCGAAGAAGTCCGAGTGGATATTGGAACATGGCTTAGGCGCGCTTTTGAGTGAGCATGATTTCGTTCCCCTCGGTGTCGATACAGAAGGCGAGGTGGACCATGCCATCCTCTTCCTCCGGCTCGCGCACGAGTCCGCCGCCATTAGCCTTGAGCTTTTCGACTGCAGCCAAGACATCATCGCATTGGAAGCTGAGGCCCGTCCAAGTCCGCTTGCCCTCGCCGCCGCCGTGAATCCCGATCGTCGACCCACAAAGGGTGAGCTCACTCCAGACTTCCATCTCGAACTGAAGCTCCGCGCCAAAGGTCTCTTGATAGAATTTAATCGCGCGCAAGTGGTCCGCCGCCCACAGGGCATATTTTACCTTCAAAAATTTCATGCCGGAGAATCGCCCGAACCGGAGAGGGGACAACCAATAAATCACGGAATGAGTCATTTCCCTCTCTTGGAAAAAGCATTACTTCCTGTTAGCTTCCGCCCGTGGATACGAAATTACTCGTCGCTGACTTCGAAGATTGGCGTGAAACTGTCACCGAAGCGGTGGCATTACTGGAGCAGGGCGAGGTTGTCGCGCTGCCGACCGAGACCGTCTATGGTCTCGCCGCTTGCGCTTTTAACCCCGAAGCGGTCGCAAAAGTGTTCGAGGTCAAAGAGCGCCCCACCTTTGACCCGCTCATCGTCCACATCGGTAGTGAGAGTGATCTCCGAAAGGTCGCCATCATCCCTGAGGAGATTAAGGAACTCGTCAATGAACTCATCGAAGCCCACTGGCCCGGTGCTCTCACTCTCGTCCTCCCAAAGCATCCCGACGTCCCCGATCTCGTCACCAGCGGGCTCGATACTGTTGCTGTCCGCTTCAGTGCTCACGAAGTCATGCGCGAGGTCGCGAGAATTCACGGCCCCATCGCCGCTCCCAGCGCAAATCGTTTCGGGCGCCTCAGCCCCACTTCCGCGCAAGCCGTTATGGCCGAACTCGGTGGTCGTATTCCACTCATCATCGATGGCGGTGCCTGCCGCGATGGTCTCGAGAGCACGATCATCGCGCCCACCATGACTGAGAAAGGTCCCGTCCTTCGTCTTCTCCGCCCTGGTCCAGTTTCTAAAGAAGATCTCCGCCTCATTGCGAAGATCGAGAAGGTGAAGAACAAGCCTGGCGCACCTATCGAAGCGCCCGGCCAGATCGCGAGTCACTACGCTCCCGCGACTCCTCTGATGATCGTCGAGAAGCCCGGTCAGTTCGTTCCTGAAGAAGGCAAAAAATACGGACTTCTCACTTATCGTGGATCGGGTGGAGCTTGCCTCATTGACCTCACCGAGTGGACCGCAACTCAGACTCTTTCTCCCGGAAAGGGAAAGCTCTCAGAAGCTGCCGTGCGCTTTTTCTACTGCCTCCGCGAACTTGATGCCGCCGGCTTGGACATGATTGTCGCCGAGCCTGTCGCAAATGTCGGAGTCGGCGTCGCCATCATGGATCGCCTCAAGCGAGCCGCCGCCGCCCACCGCCCTGTGTAAGAATGATCGCGCGTTGCCTGCTCCTCTTCCTCTTTTTTCAAGGAGGCTTGGGTGCACAGGTCCGCATGAAGCTCGCCGATGGCTTCGACTTCCCCGTCGGAAACCCGGACGCGGAGGGTTACTACAAGGCCAGAGGGATGCGTCTCAGGCCGCCCGTTCACTTCGGCGAAGATTGGAATGGCACTGGAGGAGGGGATTCCGATCTCCACGACCCGATTTATGCCGTCGCCGATGGCGTGGTGATGCTTGCCGCCGATGTCAAAGTCGGCTGGGGCCGCGTCATGCTCATCCGCCACGCCTACCGCGATCCTGCCACCGGCCAAGTGAAGTTCGTCGACTCGCAATACGGCCACCTCCGCAAGCTCCTCGTCAAGAAAGGCGACATGGTCAAGCGCGGTCAAAAAATCGGGACGATGGGGAATAATCGAGGGATGTATGCCGCGCACCTTCACTTTGAGATTCGCTATAATCTCACCACCGGGATGTGGCGCGAGAGCGTTGCTAAAACGACCGCGAACTGGGCCTATCCCACGAAATTCATTCGTAAATTCCGCCGCCTCAAGAAAGAGTGGCGTCCCGTCATGGTTCCCACCGGGACCTACCTCGAATATCGGGGCCACACTGGCCTCTAAAAAATCATTTCTCCCCATGAAAGTGAGCAAAATTAAGACCATTCTCACCGGCGCACTTGTCGTCGTAGCCATCATATTCAAACTCTACCAAGGCTGGGATGATAAGCAGCTCGCCTCCCGCGATGGCTCGATTACTCCTGCTGAATCAGGTCTCTTTTCTGATAAATTCACTTCGGTCAAAACCTCCGGAGCAGGACTCGAACTCCTCAGTAAGTGCCGCCTCATCACCGGACGAAATGGCGATGGTGACAGCTTCCACGTGAAGCACGAAAAGGGCGAGACCGAGTTCCGTCTCTACTTTGTCGACACCCCTGAGAGTCAATATAAGACCTACGGCGGTGGTGAGAGTAATGGCAAGCGCCTCGATCAACAGGCCGCCTACTTCGGGATGTCCTCGCGCGATGAGATCACGAAGGTCGGAAAAGAAGGAAAGGTCTTCACCAAAAATATCCTCTTCAAAGGCGACTTCAAGATCCTCACCAAGTGGGAGGATGTCGTCCGCCCCGGCCGCAGCTACTGCCTCGTCATCGTAGAGTGGGAAGGGGAGGAAGTTTACCTCCACGAACTCCTCGTCGCGCAAGGCCTGGTCCGCGTCCACACAAGAGGCTGTGACATGCCTCATGGCAGGGGCTGGAAAGAGCAGCGCAAGTATCTCGAGAGTTGGGAAGAGGAAGTGAAGGCGAAAGGAATAGGCGCTTGGGGAATGTAATTCTCTAGCTCAACAAGCAGGAGAAATCTGTGTCATCCGGTAAAATCAAAACGTGCCATCAAGCCCGGAAGAATCTGTGTAAAAAATTTTTATTCAGTTTCAAGTTCCGGCTCATTCGCATCGCGCCGCAAAGCGGCCTTGTCTTCTTTACTCCCTACTTTAGCCAAGTAGGTCGCCTCAAAAAACAGGAGGTTTTTCTCTAGCCCGAACACAATTAGTCTTTTTTGGTTATCGGCTGTCGCTAGCATGGCTTTTTTTAAACTCAGTTACTTGCCCGGTATAGTCATCAAGAATTTGATCTCCGTAGGTGTATTTGACCTCATCGCTCGTCACCGAAAGATGAGCTCCTCCTCCACACCAATCGCCAATAATTTCATCCCACGCCGTCTCTTTCAGCTTCTCTGATTCTGGTCTAGTCAGAGTATTCGGGAAGCTCTGGAAACGATCTTTGCCGAGCATGTGAATGACGTGAGCTTCCATGATAATCAGTGACTCAATATCCACCAAGAGTCTAAATTCGTAGTCTCGATCTTCAGGAGAAATCTCAATCGAAAGATAACACGGAAGACTCGATGGTCCGTGATACCAATAAGAAGTGAACTCCAGTTTGTCGGTTCCACCTGCCTTAGAAAATATTTTTTGAACCACTTCGGGGAACACGACGGTTTTCCCGCGGATCCTGAGTTCGTTCTTTTTCTGATCAAACTAGGCGGATTGAAACTCCTCCGGGAGCTCTATTAAGACACCATTTTTGAGGGTTATTTTTGTGTCTTCGTGAGCGAGTCCATTGGAAAGGCTGAGCGCAAAAATCAGAAGACTGCAAAGCTGCAAAAACCACTGACGCATGATTTTTACTACCGCTAATCTTTTTAATTTTCCATCCTCGAATCATCGAGTGTCTTGCGCGGGAAATTTTGGGGAAGATTTTTGACACAGATTTTACCGGATTGAGCAGGGATTACACAGATTTTCCTGCCATTAGTAGAATTAACCCACTCAAAAACGAGATTCCCTTCCTCTCGATTTTTATTCACCATTTCTCTCATGAAAAAGTCAGCCCTCCTCTTACTTGCCCTTCTCATTTCTTCTCTCGCATCTTGCGCGAGTAATACCACCGCCGGAAAGACCCTCAATGGCGTGAATCAAGTTGGCCACACTGCTAGCAGCGTCCGCGCGATCCAGAGCTTTTTTTAGCCGCTCTCCGGCATGAAGGTCGGCACGATCAATCCGGTCGGAGCCTGCGTCTCCCCGAGCACTTGCGAAAAGTGAATCTCGGTGTTGCGTCCGCCCCATTGATAGAGTGCTTTTACGACCTTGGCGGCTTTTGTCGGGATCAGGATAATCGGGCTCTGACCTGATCGTGAGCTGAGCTCGGAATGGAGAAGCGCGAGCAAGGTCTCTTCATCACGGCACACTCCGGGGCCGATCATGGACATGTCGGGATGATTGATGGAGCAGAGGAATCCCATGAGCTTTCCATCGGCTGATTCGGCGACGAGGCTGTGCCAAATGGGTCCCTCGTTTTCCAAGAAAAAGGCGTAGTCCTTCACTCGTGAAATTCCGACGAGTCCTTTTTCTAAAGCGACCATCGCCGCGATGTCATCCGGCGTCGCTGGGCGCACTCGTTCGCATCCCGGCGGGGGAGAAATGGCGAGGCCCTCTTTCGGCACCGCGATCTGGATATCTTGAAAACTCTCCTGCGGAATAAAGCCCGCCTTTGTGTAGAGCGAGAAGGACTCAAGATTCATCGCCGAGGAAACGAGTCGGATGGGGAGGTTCTCTTTTGTCGCAAGCGCGATGATCTCGGCGAGAATCGTCCGGGCGACGCCGCGCCCGCCGAAGTCTGGATGCACCGCCATGATCCCGAGCCCGAAGTGGGTGTCGCGGGGATGGTGGAAGCAAGCCCCGGCGAGTCTTCCCGAGTCCTCACAAAGAGCAGTGACGCAGCAACCCGGATCGAGCTCTTCATAAATCTCAGGGAAGAAGCGCAGGTTCGCCGGGCCTCCCTGCATCGGCGGGTGGTTAAGCTTTTCGGTGAAATAGCGATCGAGAGAGGTGAAGATGAGCGACGAAACTTCATCCCATTGCCTTTCCTGAAGTCGTCCAATTTTTAGCCCTGCCATCTTGCCGGAGAGTGTGGAGGAAAAGCGCGATCATCCAACGTCAAAGAGCGGATGGGTGTTCACCGGACTGATATCACACAAGCTACTCGCGATTCTTGAAGGCGTCCTGATTGATCAGGGTGTGCAGGATCATGGTCCAAGCGAAATTCTCATCGCCGTCGTTTCGGAAATCGGCGAGGCCTTCCTTGAGCGTAGCAAGAACCTCATCGCTGGGGAGTTGTGCGGTGATTGTCTCGTAGGACTCGCGGAGTTTCTGATCTTCGTCTCCTTTTTTGGATAGCCTCGTGGTGGCCATGTGCTTCGCAGCATTAAAGTAGTTCTCCTCATTCATGAGAAGGAGGGCCTGGAGTGGGGTGTTGGTGCGCTCGCGGCGGGCGATGCAGGCATCGCGACTCGGCGCATCGAAGATGGTCATCTGTGGTGGGGCGAGGCCGCGCTTCCAGAATGTGTAGAGGCTGCGGCGGTTTACGTCCGGGCCGGTGGCTGAATCAAATTTATTTGGAAAGGAGGAGGGAAGGGCGACCATTTTCCAAAGTCCGTCGGGCTGGGGAGTCTTGATGGATCGACCTCCCATTTCAGTATTGAGAAGACCGGTGACGTGGAGGAGCTGGTCCCGGATGACTTCAGAATCAAGGCGGGTCCGAGAACCGCGGGCGAGGAGTCGGTTTTCGGGGTCGGTATTGAAATCGACTGAGCTGCCGGCGGAAGATTGTTGGTAGGTCTGGGAAAGGACCATTTCCTTCATGAGCGCTTTGACATCCCAGCCGGATTCGATGAATTGGAGGGTGAGATAGTCGAGGAGTTTGGGATGGCTGGGCCACATCCCTTGGGCACCAAAATCCTCGGAGGTTTTGACAAGGCCAGTGCCAAAGAGTTGCTGCCAGAAGCGGTTGACGGCGACGCGGGCGGTGAGGGGGTTTTCTTTTTCTACAAGCCAGTTCGCGAGGTCCATGCGGGAAGGAATCTCTCCGGATTTTTTGAGAGGTGGGAGAAAATGCGGGGTGTCGCGGGTGACTTCTCCTCCGAGTTGGGCGTAGTCGCCACGGACGCGGATGTGGGTCGGTCGCACTTCCTTGCGCTCGCGCATGACCATGGCTCCGCGGACTTGGCGGAGGAGTTTGTCACGAGCCTTTTTAGCTTCGCCTAAATGGTCTTTAGATGAGGCGAGGATTTCGCGAAGGGCGTGTGGGGTCTTTGGATCTTCCTTGAATTTTTCAAGTTGTTCCTCTGTTAAGGCGTCAGTTTTTTCAGTGAATTGTGAGACGAACTTAATTGTTTCATCGTAAATCTTGAGAAACTCTTTTTGCTCTTCGGTTGGTAGGTCGATGTAAGGTTTTTGGAGGCCTCGGTAGAAGTCGGGCCCGCCGCGACCTCCGGTCTCGGGCTTGCCATCGAGGTTGTTAAAGAAGGCATACATCTGGAAGAAGTCCTTCTGGGTGATGGGGTCGTATTTGTGATCGTGGCAGACGGCGCAGCCGAGAGTGAGGCCCATGAAGGTGGTGCCGACGGCGGAGACGCGGTCGACGACGTTCTTGAAGTGGCTTTCCTCAGGGAGGGCTGTGCCGGCGTCGATGATGAGGTGGAGGCGGTTGAAGCCGGAGGCGATGAGTTGCTCCTCGGTGGGATTTTTGTAGAGGTCGCCCGCGATCTGGAATTTGGTGAAGGCGTCGTAGGGGAGGTTCTTATTAAACGAGTCGATGACCCAGTCGCGGTAGGGGGAGTGATCGCGGAAGTGATCGTGGTGGTTACCGTTCGTGTCGGCGACGCGGACAAGATCGAGCCAGTATTTTGCCATGTGCTCGCCGTAGGCAGGGGTGGCGATGAGGCGGTCGACGAGTTTTTGGTAAGCATCGGGTGAGGTGTCGGCGAGGAAGGTCGTGATTTCCTCGCGCGTCGGTGGCAATCCAGTGAGGTCCAGAGAAAGGCGGCGGATGAGAGTGCGCTGATCGGCAGCGGGGGAGGGTGATTTTTCCTTAGCCTCCAGCTTGGCGAGGACGAATTGATCGAGGTCTCCCTTTGCCCAGTCGGCATTCTTTACCTTGGGGAAGGTGGCTTTTTTTGCAGGAACAAAGGCCCAGAACTTTTCGTATTGGGCTCCTTGCTCGATCCACTGCTTGATGAGATCTTTTTCGTCCTCGGTGAGCGGTTTGGCGTGGCCGTCCTCGGGCGGCATGGGGTCGTCTTTATCGATGATGCGCTGCCAGGCTTGGGAGTCGGTGAGGGAATTGGGAACAATGGCGCTAATGCCGTCCCTCAGGGCGTAGGCTCCCTCCGGGGTGTCGAGGCGCAGTCCGGCCTTGCGGCTGGGTTTACCCTTTGCGTCCACGCCGTCGTCTGGCCCGTGGCACATGATGCATTTTCCAGAGAGAATGGGGCGGATATCCTGATTAAAGGAGATCTCGTCTGCTTGGGTCGCAAGCTGGATTAAGAAGAGAAAGAGGGTGACTCGAAACATGGAGGATAGGATACTTCTCTAATTACGCTCGGACTCTGGAGTCTTTGTCATTTCACCAAAGTTTGCCGCAGGTTCTCTCGGTCAGTGCTATTTGGCCTGAGCATAATTTTTGACCCCTAGATTGTCTGTTACACTTAAGAAGAATAGATATTGACTCTAAATTTCAACAGAGATTACTGGTTTTCATGACGAAAATTTCTCACTCTGTATTCCTCTTCGGCTTTATTTCCCTTGGGACGGGCTGTTGTTCTGCGGCGACTCTCGTAGGTTCGGTGCTGAGTGCGCTTTCAACACCAGCAGGAACAGATCAACAAAGTTACTCCGGTATCGCTACCCGAGTTTCGGATGGCAACCTAGACACTCGGGGAGCAGTAGGCGGAATACTCACTGTGATGTCAGGCCAAGAGGTAGGAAATAGTAGCTACAACGGGATCGATAGTGCTCAATTTTCGACGTCATCACGTTTTAATGAGCTTAACCGATTCGGTGCAGATGCTTCCAATGATCGAGGCGGTCTACTCACTTACGATTTTGATCTGAGCACTTACCTAGGACTTGTTACGGTAGGAACGGCGATTGGAGAGTCATCCTTTACCTTGGATATCAACTACCAAGGTCGCCGGGCCGCAGGGTTCGATGGCGATTGGTAGATCAGCTACAATGGAGCAGGCCTCACCCTCGACACCACCAATATCACAACCCATACGATTTCAGGTTTCACATCAGGCACCCAGAATGCTGCTCTCGTGACTACGGCGGCAAATTACAAGCCCGTGATGACTCTTGCCGCCAATACGACTGCTGACTCGCTCAGCGTCGATATTACCTCTGATATTGCTACCATTGCAGCAGGTGACGGTCTTATCAGACTCGCTTATATCGAGCGGGAATTCCGCGGCGATATCACTCTCTCTGGTGCCAGTGGAATCGTAGAAACGGTCGTAGTCCCTGAGCCGAGCGCATCCGCTCTCCTGCTTCTAGGACTTGGCTGCATTCTCTCACGTCGCTCGCGATAAGAGCCTTGAGACCTTTTGTTTTTCAAAAGCCCACCTGCATAAGGTGGGCTTTTTTACGTAATGAGGTCGTGGACGACGTGACCGTGGACGTCGGTGAGGCGGAAGTCGCGACCGGCGTGGTGGTAGGTGAGGCGTTCGTGGTCGAAGCCTAGGAGGTGGAGGATGGTGGCTTGGAGGTCGTGGACATGGACTTTGTCCTTGGTGATGTGGAAGCCGAAGTCATCGGTATCGCCGTAGGTGCCAGGTTTGGTGCCTCCGCCAGCCATGAGGGTGGTAAAGGCTTGGGGGTGGTGGTCGCGGCCGGCTTTGCGGCCAAGGGCGGGGTTGGTTTCGACCATGGGGGTGCGGCCGAATTCACCGCCCCAGACGACGAGGGTTTCGTCGAGGAGGCCGTGACGTTTTAAATCTTGGATGAGGGCGGCGGTGGCTTGGGCGGTCTGCTTGCAGTTGTTTTCGGTGGAGCCTTTGACGTCTGAGTGGGCGTCCCAGCCGCTGTGGTAGATGTTGATGAAGCGGACGCCGCGCTGGACCATGCGGCGGGCGAGGAGGCAGGCGCGGGCGAAGGATTGTTTGTCGCGGTCGCATCCGTAGAGGTTGATTGTTTCGTCTGACTCGGTTTTGAGGTCCATGAGTTCGGGGGCGGAACTTTGGAGGCGGGCGGCCATTTCGTAGGAGGCCATGCGGGTGGCGATTTCCTGGTCGTTGATGGTAGCGAGGCGCTCGGCGTTGAGTTTGTTGACGAGATTAAAGGTGTCGGATTGGAGTTCGGTGGAGAAGCACTTGGGGGTGCCGACATTGAGGATGGGATCTTTTCCTTTCCGGAATTGGACGCCGGTGTAGGTGGTGGGGAGGAAGCCGGAGGACCAGAGGGAAGACCCGCCAGAGAGGCCAGCACCGGTAGACATGACGACGAAGGCGGGGAGGTTATCGGTTTCGGAGCCGAGACCGTAGAGGGTCCAGGAGCCGAGGGAGGGGCGTCCGGGTTGGGAAAAGCCGGAGTTGAGAAAGAGTTGGGCGGGGGCGTGGTTGAATTGGTCGGTGGTGCAGGATTTGACGATGCAGAGGTCATCGGCGACAGCTCCTAGCGGGGCGAGGGGGGAGCCGAGGGTGGCTTGGGTTTCGCCGTATTTTTTGAATTCGAATTGCGGGCCGAGGACGGCGGCATCGGTTTGGATGAAGGCGTAGCGCTGGTCGCCGATGATAGATTTTGGGAGGGGGGAGCCTTCGAGTTTGGTGAGGTGGGGCTTGGGGTCGAAGAGTTCGAGCTGGGAGGGGGCACCGGCCATGAAAAGGTGGATGACGGCTTTGGCTTTGGGTTTGATGAGAGGAGCTTGAGGGGAAAGTGATCGGCCCTGAAGCGAGTTGGTGAGGAGGGAGGCTGCGGCGATTTTTCCGAGGCCTATGCCGCATTCGTTGAGGAAGTAGCGGCGGGAGAGTGGGGATTGCATGATTGAGGGGGATGGGTCCTATAGGACTTATTGCTTGGTCACTGACTCATCGAGGGAGAGAAGCGCTCGGGTGAGAGCTGGCCAGGAGTTGTGCTTTTGGTGGAAGTCGAAGAGGAGTTGGACTTCGTTTTCTGTGGGAGGGCGGGTGATGAGGAGGCGGAAGGCTTGGGTGATTTTTTCTTCGGTGGTGGCGGGGTGGTTTTGAATTTGGGTTCCGAAGTGGTTAGCGATTTCGATGAACATGGGGTCGTTCATGAGGGTGAGGGCTTGGAGGGGGGTGTTTGAGCGGTCGCGTTGGGCGAGGCAGGCTTCGCCGGAGGAGGCGTCGAAGGTGGTGAGGAAGGCGAAGGGGGCGGTGCGCTTTTGGTAGGTGTAGAGGGTGCGGCGGTAACGGTCTTCGCCTTTGGAGGCGTTCCATTTAGGGTTGCTGTAGGCGACTTCTGAGATGCCGGGGGATTGAGGTGGGCGAACGGGTGGGCCGAACATTTTTTGGCTGAGGAGGCCGGAGGCAGAGAGGGCGGCGTCGCGGATGATTTCGGCTTCGAGGCGTTGGCGGGGGAATTGTTTGGAGGTGCCGGATTCGATTTTGGAATCTTGTTGGTAGGCGGCGGAGGTGACGATGAGGCGGTGGAGTTTTTTGAGGGACCAGCCATTTTCGATGAAGGTGACGGCGAGGTGGTCGAGAAGCTTGGGGTTGGTGGGGAGCTTGCCTTGCATGCCGAAGTCATCGAGCGAGGAGACGATTCCTTCGCCGAAGAAGGCGGCCCAGTGGCGGTTGACGACGACGCGGGCGGTGAGGGGGTTTTCAGAGGAGACGAGCCATTTTGCGAATTCGAGTCGGTCTTTGGGTAACGGTTTTCCGGAGGGATAGATGGCGTCGGGGAGGCGGGGTTTGACGCGGTCTTTTGGCTGGGTGTATTCGCCGCGGTGCCGGAGGTGGGTGGGGCGGGTGTGCCCAGCGGGGCGCTCGCGCATGATGAGGGTGGGAGTGCCTTTGAGGTTTTTTTGGAGGGAGCGAATTTTATCGGAGTGGCCTTTGAGCTCGGGGGCTTGAAGAAGGAAGTCTTCGAGGGTGCCTTCATGCGCGATGGCTTGGATGTCGGGGGAAGGGGAGGAGCTGAGGCGGAACTTGCCGAGGGTGGAGGCAAAGTGACGGCCGAAGTGCATTGTGATTTGGAAGGGCTTTCCTGCGGGGATGGTGTTGGTGAGGTTGAAGACGGCGAGTTGTCGCTGGCCGATATTTTGTTTCAGTGACCAGCCGGTTTGGATGTCGTCATCAATGGCGGTCGAGGCGTCGGCGTTCCCTGAATATTGCGCGCTGAAGGCGGACTGGGAGGAGCCGGAGAAGGTCAGGGGGGTGTCGGTGCTGACTTGGAATTCAGAGAGGAAGAAGTCTCCTTTTCGGCCTTCGTAGTAGGTCATGCCCGGGCCGTTGGCGGGGAGACGGGGGTCGGGGAGGGCTTCGAGGCGGAGGGAGTTGATGGGTTGGTCGGAGGCGGGGAAGTTGAGGGTGAAGATGTCGTGTTTAGAGATGTCGCCCGCGGTAAAAATGATGCCGTTTTCCTCGATGGTGAGGTAGGGGATGTTGGCGACGGCTTTGCTGGGAGTTAGGTGCTTCCAGTCGATGAGATGAGGTTTTTGGGTGGCGAGCCAGGCTTGGTAGGATTGTTGGAGGTGCTGCTCAGGAAGAATGGGAGATTCTGGAGAGGGCGGGGCACTGGCGAGTGAGAGCTGGAAGTTGGCGATGGTATGCTGTGCCCCGTAGTTTTGGCGGAGCGTGACGGTGAAGCGAAGGCCGAAGGGATCGTTTGGAGCATCCTTGAGGTGAAAGATGGCGTGGTGGTTTTTGTGGATTGGAGTTTTAGGTGAATGAATGGCCCAGCCGGTGTTGGGTTTGCCATCGATGGCGCGGGTGATGGAGAAGCCTTCCTGCTCGATTGAGGCGGAGGGATTGAGGATGGTGATTTTTTGGGCGGGATAAGAATTGTCGAGAGGGGCGGCGGTGATTTCGATTTCGCTGAGGACGAAGTTTCCGTGCTCGGTTCGGCCGGGTCCTTTTCCGTCGAGGGCAAGGGTATCGAGTCGAAGGGCGGTGATGTTTTGAGCCGTTGTTTCGAAGGTGACGGTGTAGGTGTCAGTCGCGGGGGCGGGGCCGTAGAGGTGGGCGGTGGTGCCTTTGACTTCGACGGTTGAGGTTGCTGTGACTTTTTGAAGAGTCTGGGGAGTGAAGGTGAGTTTACCGATTGGGGCGGGCCATTTGGAGGGAAGTTCGGTCAGGAGTTTTTCGGCCTGGGCCAGGTTGGATTTTTGTCGCTCGGCAAGGGCGGGGTCGGGGAGGTGGTAGTCGGGCTCGATGGTGTTATCGAGGTAGGCCATGAGGCCGAAGTAGTCGTGGTGGGTGATGGGGTCGTATTTGTGGGTGTGGCACTGGGCGCAGCCGGTGGTGAGGCCAAGCCAGGTGGTGCCGGTAGTGGCGACGCGGTCGGTCATGGCGTGGTAGCGGAATTCGAGTGGGTCGATGCCGCCTTCCTCGTTGAGCATGGTGTTACGATGGAAACCGGTGGCGATGATTTGCTCGGGGGTTGGATCTGGGAGCATGTCTCCGGCGAGTTGTTCGATGGTGAATTGGTCGAAGGGTTTGTCGGCATTGAGCGAGCGGATGACGTAGTCGCGGTAGGGCCAGATGGAGCGGTCGCGGTCTTTTTCGTAGCCGTTGGTGTCGGCGTAGCGCGCGAGGTCGAGCCAGCGGCGTGCCCAGCGCTCGCCGTAGCGGGGTGAGGCGAGAAGGTTGTCGACTATTTTAGCGAAGGCCGCTGGGGTCGGGTCGGTGGCGAATTGGTCGGCGACTTCGATGGAAGGGGGGAGGCCGATGAGGTCGAGGTGAACACGCCGGATCAGGGTGTAAGGGTCGGTTTTGTCGGCGAGGTCGTTTTTAAAGAGGTGGTCGACGGGGTGGATGTCGGAGGGGATTGATGTTTTTTGAGGAAGGATGAAGGCCCAGTGCTTTTCGTAATTCGAGCCTTGGGTGATCCACTTTTTGAGGAGATCGATCTCGGCAGGTTTGAGGGTTTTGTTGGCCTCGGGGGGAGGCATGATTTCGTCTTGATCTGAAGAGGTGATGCGGGCGATGATTTTCTTCCAATCTTGCGTGTCTGATATGTCGAGGCGGAGGTCTTCTTCGCGGGTTTGCTCGTCGGGGCCGTGGCATTTGAAGCAGTTGGCGGAGAGGATGGGGCGGATGTGTTTTGAGAAAGAAATTTCCTCGGAGTCATCGGCAGCAAAGACGCTCCCGATGCTGCCTAGGGAGGCGGCAAGAAGGAGCGTGGTGACTTTTGAAGAAATAAAACTCATCGCTTAGGGTTTCGATACGCAATGAGTGAGTTTTTCTTATTCTTTGATGGGGAGGAGCTCGATGGATTTGAACTGGATAGGGGCGGTTTCGGCTTGGATGGAGATGTAGCCGGAGGTGAGGGGGGAGCCGTCGTCGAGCTGGGTGTTGTCGTATTCGCAAACGACTTTGCCCTTGGTGATGTGTGTGAACTTGTCGCCACGGATTTGGACTTCGACGGTGACCCATTCGTCGCCGTGAGTGGTGGGGCCGCCGGTGTTGATGACGTGCTTTTTGGTGAGTTTTCCTTCCCAGTGGAGTTGGGTGCCTGGGGTGCAGATGTTGAGGGTTCCTCGATTTCCTTTGCCGAGGCCGCCTAGGAATTGAACTTCGATGGAATTGGGGAAGTCCTGGTCCTTTTTGATCGTTTTGGGATCCTGGCAATGAAGCATGAATCCGTTGTTACGATTGGCCCAGCCGGGGCCGCCATTGACCTGCTTACCGATGAAGCGGTAGGTGGCGCGGATGTTGTAGTGAGAGTAGGGGGTTTTGTAGAAAAGGTGGCCGAATTCCCCCGCGAACTTCTCCCATTTTGAGTAGTCGATGGTGAGGAGGCCTTCATTGACTCGGAAGGTGTCCTTGTAGTTCACGCCGAGGTCGGACCCGGCGAATTTGGGGGTCCAGTCGGTGAGGTCTTTTCCATTGAAAAGAGGGATCCATTTCTCGGCGGGCGCTTCTTTTTTCTCGCCGTGGTGGTCGGCGTGGAGGAGTCCGAGGGCTAGGAAGGAGGCGATGACGGCTGCTTTGATCATTCCCACAAGGTAGGGCCAATCTAGGGCGCGGCAATCTGGAAGTTTCTACTCCTTGGGGAGATGGGGCTCAAGTTGGAGGGTTCGCTGCTGTTCTGCGCCTTCTGCTTTTCGGGAGAAGAATTCGGAGAGGTAGGCCTGCATGCGGAAGGGAGCTTCGCCTTCAGCGGGGATGATGCGCTTGGAGGTGCCATCGGGGAGGATGAGCGATGCGTTTTGATTATCGCGGAAGCTGGCCTTGAGGATTTTGACGAGAGTCTTTCGACAGTGCTCATCGCGAACTGGAAGCATGAGTTCGACGCGCTTACTGAGATTCCGGTTCATCCAGTCGGCGGAGGTGATGAAGACTTTTTTGGCTCCTTCGTGGTGGAAGGCGAGGATGCGCATGTGCTCGAGGTATTGATCAACAATAGAGACGACCTGGATATTTTTGCGCGGGACGAGGCAGCAGATGCCGCGGACGTTGAGTAGGATTTCGACTCCGGCATCAGCAGCACGGTAGAGGGCGGTTATGATTTCTCGGTCTTCGAGCGAGTTTATTTTCGCGCGGATGCGGGCTTTGTTTCCTATGGTGGCTTGTTCGATCTCGAATCGGATGAGCTCAAGGATTTTGTCCCTCATCTGGGTGGGTGCGGGAACGAGGGTTTCGAAGCCGGCGAAGCGGGTCTGACCGGTGACGGCGTTGAAGAAGAGAGCGGCATCATTTCCGACGGCAGGGCGGGAAGTGAGGATGGAGATGTCGGTGTAGAACTTTGAAGTGACTTCGTTGTAATTACCGGTGCCGATGTGGACGTAGTGGCGAAGGCTGTCGCCTTCTTGACGGATGACGAGGGCGAGTTTGGCGTGGGTTTTTAGGCCTTTGACGCCGTAGATTACTTGGGCACCAGCGCGGCGGAGTTCTTCTGCACGGTCAAGATTATGGACTTCATCGAAGCGGGCCTTGAGTTCGACAAGGGCGGTGACTTGCTTGCCTGACTTAGCGGCACGGATGAGGGAGTCTACGATCTGGGAATCTTTGGCAGTGCGGTAGAGGACCTGTTTGATTGCAAGAACACGGGGATCATCCGCCGCTTCTCGAATGAAGCGAAGGACAGGGCCATAATGTTGGTAGGGATGCGCAAGGATGACGTCGCGATCTCGGAGAGTTTCGATGACGGGACGGGTTTCATCGAGCTTAGGAGAGCTGGAACTGGGTAGGGAGCTGCTCCGGAGGTGCGAGAAGTCATCGGCAAGGGAGAGCTCAAAGAAGTCGGTGAGGGCGAGGGGACCTTTGGTGAGGTGAACACGCGGGATGTCAACTTGGAGAAGATCGATGATTTCCTTGGAGAGCTGGTTGTCTTTACTGAGTTGGAGGCGGACAGGGAAAGACTGGGAGCGGTCGTTTACGACTTGGCGAATTTCGGTGGCGAAGTCCTCTAGGCAATCTTCATTTGCCGGAATGTCTGTGTTGCGAGTGAGACGAAAATTGGTGATCTCGGTGGGTGATTCCTCGGGAAAGATACTGCTGCAGAAATGACCAATGAGATCTTCGAGAAGGATCAAGCCCTCGTTTTCCAACCGGATGATCCGCGGGGTGCTGGGAGGGAGTGGGAGGATGACGACGCGGGACTGAGATTCGTCGGCTGAAAGGATACGAAGGGCAACGCAGATGCGGAGGGAGGGGACGAGTTCCCGGGAATTGATCCCCTCGAGGGCCATCGGGGTGAGGAGTGGGCAGACGGAATTGGCGAAGTAGGATTCGGCCCATTTGTATTTGTCTTCGGAAAGATCCTTTATTTTCATGCGCCCCAGTCCTACTTCCTTGAGGCGGGGAAGAAGGTCTTTTCGGATGAGTTTGGCCTGATGTTTGGCGAAGCGGCGGGTCCGCATCTCGATGGCGGTGATTTGCTCAGCGATGCTCTCGCCGTGTTGGTCCTGAAATTCCGGGGCGTTGTGATGGATGGTGTGAAGGCCTCCGAGCCGCACCTGAAAGAACTCATCGAGATTGGAATCCGTGATCGCGAGGAACTTAAGCCGATCAAGAAGAGGGAGGTCTTGGCGGAGGGCTTCGTTGAGCACGCGCTGGTTGAATTCCAGCCAAGATAGTTCTCTGTTAATGAAGGGTGTTTCCATAGCTGCTTCCACAGACATTCTTTGACTCTAGATCGGTGGGTTGCAATAGGATTCGGGTGACTATTTTCACTCCGAAAAAGGTTGAGTTATTCCCAGAAACCGCCTATTCCCCGCGCGTCGAAGGACGGTTTGGCTCATCTCAGAGCTCGACCTATCCCGATTAATACTAAAATGAACGATTACGGAATCAACTTAGCTGACTTCAAGCTGAACGAAAAAGACACCGGAAGCGCCGACTTCCAGATCGCGCTCATGACCCAGCGCATTAAGCACCTCACTGATCACATGGGTGATCATAAGAAAGACTTTGCCTCACGTCGCGGACTTCTCCGCCTCGTCGCGCGCCGCCGCAAACTTCTCGATTACCTCGCAAGTAAATCAGAAGAGCGCTACCAGAAGGTCCTCACGGCCCTCGGCTTGCGTCGCTAACCAATTTGTAAAACGGCCACGTTGAAGATCATCGTGGCCGTTTTGCTTAAAGAGTCATCCTAGTGGGTGGCTTTTTCGGTGAATGGTCCCACCCAAATTAAGAACGGGATCGTTTCGCTATTTCACAAAACCAATCATTCGGGAGGGTCCCGAGCGATCTACACAAAAAGACAATGAGTATACAAAATGTAACGGCCAATGTTGGGCCGGCACCAATGGTCATCGAGACCGGTAAATTGGCCAAGTTGGCCGACGGAGCAGTCACCGTCCAGATGGGTGAAACCATCGTGATGGTCAGTGCTGTTTCACAAACTAAAATCCGTGAAGGACAAACTTGGTTCCCTCTCTCGGTGGAATACAAGGAGCGCGCATCTGCCGCTGGCACCTTCCCCGGTGGTTACTTCAAGCGTGAAGGCCGCCCTACTGAAAAAGAGATCCTGACCTGCCGCATGACGGACCGCCCACTGCGTCCGCTCTTCCCGAAGGGTTACCTCTACGACACCCAGATCATCGCTCTTCTTCTGAGTGCTGACCAGGTGAACGACGCTGACGTTCTCGCGATGAATGGCGCTTCTGCCGCTCTCGCAATCTCCGACATCCCCTTCGCCGGTCCTATCGGTGCGGTGCGTGTTGGCCGGATCGACGGTGAGTTCGTCATCAACCCAACTTTCGAGCAGCGCGAAGGCTCTGACCTCGACCTCATCTACGTGGGTAACAAGACCGACGTCATCATGATCGAAGGCGCTGCCGACGAGATTCCTGACGCTGAGTTCAAAAAGTCCCTCCACTTCGCCCAAGCTGCCGTTGCGCAGATCGTCGAAGCTCAGGAAGAGCTCGTGAAACTCGCTGGTAAGCCTAAGCGTGACTACACCGTCACCGTCGCCAAGGAAGACCTCCTTGAGATTGGTTATGCTGTCGCTGGTGACCGTATCGAGGACGCCATCTATGCCGCCTCTAAGGTTGAGCGTGGTAAGAAAGTCGGCGCCCTTCGTGACGAAGTGGAAGCTGCCATTAAGGAAAAGTTCCCACAGACCACCGAGTTCGAGATCGAGCAGGTTTTCGAATACATTCAGAAGAAAGCCTTCCGCCTTTCCATCATGGAAAAAGGTGTTCGTGCAGACGGTCGTGGCCTCCGCGATCTCCGCACTCTCTACGGAGAAATCGGCACCCTTCCACGTGTGCACGGTTCTGCGATCTTCTCACGTGGTGAGACTCAGGCTCTCGGAATTTGCACATTGGCACCTGCCGATGAGAAGCTCTACGTTGATAACTACGCAGGTGGTGAAGACTCCAAGAACTTCTTCCTTCACTACAACTTCCCTCCCTTCTCGGTTGGTGAGACCGGTCGCTTTGGCGGCATGAATCGTCGTGAGATTGGTCACGGAGCACTTGCTGAGCGTTCCATCGCTCCCATGCTTCCTGACACGGATGAGTTCCCTTACTCCATGCGCATCTCTTCTGAGGTCATGGAGTCAAATGGTTCTACCTCAATGGCGACTGTCTGTGCCGGCACCATGGCTCTTCTTGATGCTGGTGTTCCCATGAAGCGCCCTGTTGCAGGAATTTCCTCTGGTCTTGTCACTGAGCAAGATGCTGATGGAAACATGACCAAGCACGTTGTCATTCTCGACATCATCGGTTCTGAGGACTTCTACGGTGACATGGACTTCAAGCTCTGTGGAACCAGCGAAGGTGTCACCGGATACCAGCTTGACCTCAAGCTTCCCGGCATTCCTCTCTCCATCCTCGAAGAAGGCATCGACCTCGCCATTGAAGGCCGTGGGGATGTCCTCGCGAAAATGGCTGAATCCATCACCGGACCTGGTGAACTCTCACCACACGCGCCTCGCATCGAGACCGTTAAGATTCCTCAAGATCGTATCGGCGAGCTCATCGGACCTGGCGGTAAGAACATCAAGGCTATCCAAGCTGAGTCTGGTGCTGACCTGAACATCGAAGACGATGGCACAGTTCACATCTACGCTTCTAAGGCAGAAGGCCTCGAGGCCGCTAAGAACATGATCGACATGATGTTTGCTGAAGTGGAGGTCGGTAAGACCTACACCGGTAAGGTCATGAACGTCACCACCTTCGGAGCCTTCATGGAAGTGCTTCCAGGTAAGGACGGACTCGTTCACATCTCTGAGCTTGCAGAAGGTCGCGTCAACCAAGTTGAAGACGTCTGTAAGAAGGGCGATATCATCACTGCCAAGTGCGTGGGTGTTGACGACAAGGGCCGCGTGAAGATGTCCCGCCGTGCAGCTCTCCGCGAAGGCGGTGAAGGTGATGCACCTAAAGATGCTCCCGCTCCTAAAGGCGACGAAGTTCCTCCTTCAGAAGAGGAAGTCGTGACCTTCGGCTAAGTCGACCTGATTCAAAAATCACAAAGCGCCTCTGGGAAACCAGAGGCGCTTTTTTTGTCTCATCTAGAAGAGCTGCTCGGGCGTTCCGCCCGTGATCGGAATGCGGAAGACTTGTGTCGAGCCCGTGCGAACGGAGTTAAAAAATACCGATTTTCCATCGCGTGCGATGATCGGCTTTGAGTCCGGTGCGGGATGGATCGTCAGGCGCTTCGCTTCTCCACCCTCGGTCGCGGCTAGCCAGATATCATCTGCCCACGCAAAAACCAAGGTCTTGCCATCGGCTGAAACGGCGGGCGATGACGCCAGTTTGATCGAGTCAGACGCCTCTGCAGCAGTGAAGAGGCTAAAAATGAGCACTGCAAATCCATAGGCGCACGTCTTCCGTGAGCCAAGCCTAGATGTCTGCAGCGCTGAAGGGTGAAAACAGCGCATGTGAATAAGTGGCACATTTCAGAGCTCCTGCCAAGTGAGGAAACATCGGAAATGCGTCCTTACTTTTTCACCTCGCCGAACCGATACTCTTTCTCGACGACCGTGACATTCGGCAGCGTCTTCTTTTCCTCAAACCAGCGGTAGCCTTTCTCGAGGTTCACCCAAAAAGGAAGCCACTCGTTTTCGGCCGCCTCAGTCATCCTCTCCGCCGTCATGTGGAAGGGGAAAATATGGACTCTGAAAAACTTCTGCCCGCCTCGATGGGCTGCGTTGCAGAGAGTATAAATTTCCTCGATCTTCTCATCTGTCATGGCGAGGCAGCCGATTGAGATATTCGATCCATGCACCATGATGAAGGAGCCGGTCCGGCCGTGCGAGCGGTCGAATTCATTAGGATAACCGATGTTGAAGGCTAGATGAAAGCGGCTGTTTGGATTCATCATTCGCGGTGGCACGTAGTAAAATCCTTCCGGCACTTGGTAGTCTCCTTCGGCCTGCTTCGGGCCCAGATTTCCCGACGCCGCCACGATCGGATAAGTCCGGAGATGGACAAATTTATCGGAATCCTTCTCCTGCATCCACAGTTCTAGTTCGCGCTCTTCCTTGAAAGCGCGGATGAACACCGGCGACCCCATTTTGACATTCTTGGTCTCCAGTTCTGGCTTCAGCAAAGGCGTGACCTTTTTCGCTGCTGTCGTCCTTCGCTCCGCACCGCTGCTCATTCCAAAAAGGAAAAACCATCCCACCCCGATTGCGAGCACGAAGGCGAGGCTGGAGAAAGCAATTCGTTTCATTTTTCAATAAGCGTCAAAGTGAGGCTTGCTTGTGCATCTTCTCTTGGAAAACTGGAAGCCATGAAACGAAGAAACTTCCTCGGCGGCTCGCTCGCTCTTTCCGCTCTCGCGTCCTGTGCTGAAAAGACCACCGTTGAGAAAAGCCACCCCCTCCTTTTGGGTTACGATAATTTCGCCGTCCGCGCGATGGGCTGGAAGGCTAAGCAGCTCATCGATCATGCCGTCGCGCTTAAGGTAGACACCGTCTTTATCACCGATTTTGATGCCTTTGAGTCGCTTGAGGAAAAGGCCCTCGTCGAACTACGAAAGTATGCCGAGGAGAAAGAAATCCAGATCTACTTAGGCACCTGGAGCATCTGCCCCACCTCCGTTTCCTTTAAAGACAAATGGGGAACGGCAGACGAGCACCTCCAACTCGGCCTCCGCAGCGCCAAGGCGCTCGGCTCGCCCGTCCTCCGGGTCGTCCTTGGAAATGCCAAGGACCGCCTCACCCCCGGTGGCATGCAGGCCCGCATCGATGACACCGTAGAAGTGCTCAAGCGGAACCGAGCGCTCTCACAGGAACTCGGAGTAAAGATTGCCATGGAAAATCACGCGGGCGACATGGATTCTCTCGAGCTCAAAGGTCTTGTCGAAGCCTCCGGTCCCGACTTCGTCGGTGTCAATCTCGACGCAGGGAATGCCGTCTGGACGATGGAGACCCCCATGGAAAATCTCGAGCGTCTCGGCAAATACACCCTCACCACCAGCCTCCGCGATTCGCAGATATGGGAGAGCGAGAACGGCATTAGCGTCCAGTGGACCGCGATGGGTGAGGGGATGGTCGATTGGAAAGCCTACTTTAAACGATTCGCCGAACTCTGCCCGAACGCCCCTGTGCAGATTGAAACTATCTCAGGCTTTAATAAGGAGTTTGCAATCAACACCGAAGACTTCTGGAAAGCTTGGCCGGATCGCAAGCCCGTTGGTTTGGAGGCTTGGAAAAAATGGGCTGCCTCCGGAAAGGAAAAACCCCTTAAGAAAACTGAGGAAAAAGCTTACCAGCTTGGCGAGATCGAGCGCAGCATCGCCTTTTGTAAATCTCTCGGCCTCGGCCGGAAATCCTAGCGGCGGTGCGTCATCAAGAGTCCACCGATCAAAAGAAAGGTGAGTGAGCTTGGCTCAGGCACGGCATTGTCCCCCACAAAAATCGCAATATCATCAGAGTAGTTTCCGACATAAGCGTAGAAGCTCGTGGGACGCTCGTCGGCATCTGAACCCGTGGTTCCTATCGCTGAGGTGATCCCGATCAGGCGCAATCCACCAGCCCCATCACCGACCAGCAACGGAGCGCCTGAGTCACCTCCTTGCTGGAAAGCTTCGTAGGTCGTGTAAGGAGTGTCAGTGCTCATGTGATAGCGCGCCGAGATGAGATCTGTAGGTCGGCCGCTGATCAGTTCAGCGGCAAAGAAACCATCCACCAGATTCCGTCCCACTGCGTGATTCGTCGCCCCTCCCACTGCGCCATAGGAAGCGCCGGAGTTCGGTGTGACTCCACTGAGATAGGCATTCACTCCTTCTACGGCTGCTCCTGTAATTGTCGTGATCGTCTCGGTTTCGTAAGAGTAAGTGGCGATGGTGCTGGGAACTGGCGTGTTCAGCACTCCCACCGTGATGTCGGATCCACTGATGATTGTCGTCGAGGTCACGGTGCGCGTCACTGGAGTCGCGTTTGGGTCATTCCCCGGGTAAAAGGTAGCCGTTCCACCCGGCGCTGTGTGACTCGCCGAGATGAAGACGTTGTCACTAATCATCGTCGCCCAAGGAAAAATCATATCCACGCCGGATGGTGTCGCGGAGAGGCGGCCAACTCCGCTGAGATCAAATGCACCTGCGATAAAAGTCGGATCATTCGCGAAGCGATCGTGCAGCGCCGCGGTGAAGCCATCGATCGTGATCGCGCCGTGGACGGGCAGCAGGAGGCAGCAGGATAAGAGAATTATTTTCACCGACAGTAAGTTACGTGACGTTGGGATCTTCTCAAGGTCATATTCTAGCGGCGCCTCCGGTAGGCAAAGATCGATGCCAGCGCAATTAACCCCATGCTGTTCGGCTCGGGCGTCGCCGCCGGCACGTTCGAGATCGTCGAGTTGATCTGGGATTCGTAAGAACCGACGTAACTATAATAGGAGGCATTTCTCTCCTCTAGGGGCTCCGGCGTCGCAGAGGTATCGACGAAATTTCCTTCTAAGAGGGGAACGACAGCCCAATTGATTCCCACGATTTCGAGATCACCGGAAGCGACCCTGAAGAGCGGAGCTCCCGAATCTCCCTTCTGCACTTGCCCTTCGTGGAAAGCGACATTGTTAGAGGTATCTCCGGGCTCATTTCCAAAAGTGATTAACTGATCAAAGGTCGCAGCTGATTCGAATACCGCCGCCCACTCCGGTGTTGCGTGAGCGTTCTGGCCACTCTCCCACCAAGATTCCGCCTCATTGATTCCCAACACATGGTCGGTGACGAGGCCGGGTCCAGCGGCCACCCGGTCGCCATTCATAAAGAGGGTCTGCCCGGCAAGCCCGGAGTCCGCGAGACTGTTCGCTGGCGTCGTATTGAGAGAATGACGTTTCAGTGATCCGTTGATCGCCTCGTCGGTATAGCCGATCCAGATGTCCGTTCCCGGCACTGCGAAGCCGCCTTTTACAATATAATCGTAATTCGTGCTCGAAGTAGAATTTCCGTCTTTAAATTGAATCGTCTCCCCCGTGAGCGGATGATGATGCACTGCGCTGACGAAATAATTTTCGCCCAATAGCGTGGCCCAAGTTCGGTTCACGCTGGCCGTCACGGTGTCCGTCGTTCGACCGATTCCACTGCAGTCATAGGGGTCTCCGATAAAGCCCGATTGCCCGGAAAAGCGCAAATTGGCCGCGTCGGAATAATTATCTACGGCGATTCCGCTGACGAGCATCGGGGCAGAGAGGAGGGCGAACAAAGGAATGTTCATCATCATAGAAAACATTAACTTATCTTAAATATCAGGAAGAGCAATCCGAAGCGTCCCAATCTGGAGCTGCCCATTTGCTCAACTGGTGCATCGTGATTTGACGAACCAGTCCGCTACCGCTTCACTACTTCTGTGCCCGAGGAAGAAAAAAAATCACGCAGTATCGATTGGAAGAAGACCTTCGGGCTCTACCACTACCTTGCGCCCTATAAAAAGATCTTCATCCCTTCGGTGATCGCCCTTTTCTTGACCGGAGGTCTCTCCCTCGCTTTTCCCTACTACTTGGGATCTTTGATAGGATCTCCCCAAGAAGCCCTTCGAGAGGGCGGAGACGCGACCCATATTGCTGCGAACATTGATCGCGTTGTCATCACGCTCCTCATTATTCTCTGCATCCAGGCCTTCGTTGCCTACTGGCGCGTGCGGGGATTTATCAAGGCGGGTGAAAGCGCGCTGTGTGATCTCAGACAGGATGTCTTCGCTCGTCTCGTGCGTCTTCCCATGGCTTGGTTCATGGAGCGCCGCACCGGTGAAGTCGGTTCCCGCTTCGCGGCCGATCTCGCCATTTTGCAGGAAACTCTCATCACGACCGTTCCACAGATTGCTCGTCAAACAGTGACTTTTGTCGGCGGCCTTATTTTCATCTTCATCGCTTCGGCGAAGTTGTCCCTCTTCATGCTGGCGATGATTCCGCTGGTCGTCCTCATCGTCGCCATCGTGGGGCGGAAGATTCGCAAATGGTCGAAGGATGCTCAGGACCAACTCGCGCAAAGTAACATCGTAGCAGAAGAAGCAGTGCAGAGCATTGCCGACGTGAAAGCTTACTCGAATGAAGAGTTTGAGGAAAAGCGCTACCGCACGGAGCTCGATGGGTTTTTGGATGTCACCCTCCGGGGATCCAAGGCCCGAGCTGCATTCGTGAGCTTCATTATCTTTATTCTCTTCGGGACGATCTCCGTGGTGGTTTGGTTCGGCGCAGGAATGCTGGCACGGGGCGAAATTACGATGACGCAACTGACCCACTTTATTCTCTTCAGTATCTTCGTGGGGGCCTCGCTGGGATCGCTGCCTGAGATCATGAGCCAGCTTCAGAAGACTCAAGGTGCGACCGAGCGCATCCGCGAGATCTTGGGCTATGAGATCGAAGACGAACGGCCTTTTGGTTCGACGGTTCTTACTGGATCGATGTCTGCTAAGGATCTCGTCTTTGCCTACCCCTCACGTGCCGAGACCAATGTCCTTTCTGGAGTCAGTTTCGATATCGCAGCTGGTGAGCGCGTCGCTGTCGTCGGACCCAGCGGCGCTGGAAAATCGACTCTCTTTTCGCTTCTTCTCGGCTTCTATAATGGCCAGCAGGGGAGTCTGTCATTCGATGGAAAACTCGCGACTGAGATCCCCGTCTCCGACCGCCGAGCTGCCATCGCGGTTGTCCCTCAGGAAGTCCTTCTCTTCGGCGGCACCATTCGCGAGAACATCGAATACGGAAATCCCGGCGCGAGCGAAGAAGCGATCATCGCCGCCGCGAAAAAGGCCAATGCCCACGACTTCATCAGCGCTTTCCCAGAGGGTTACGACGCTCTCGTCGGCCCTCGCGGAGTCAAGCTCAGCGGAGGCCAGCGCCAGCGCATCGCCATCGCCAGAGCCGTCCTTGCTGATCCTAAAATCCTCCTCCTTGATGAAGCCACCAGTGCGCTCGACTCCGAGAGTGAGCGCCTCGTCCAAGAAGCGCTCGACGAGCTCATGAAAGGCCGCACGAGCATCATCATCGCCCACCGTCTCGCCACAGTGAAGAGCGCCGACCGCATCATGGTCCTCAGCGATGGTAAAATCTCCGAAAGCGGAACCCACGAAGAGCTCATTTCACAAGAAGGCACCTACCGCCTCCTCGCCCAGACTCAGCTCCTCGACCCCGGCTCTTAGAGTTGGACTTGTTGCTTTAAACTTTGGTTGTGGAAGCGGACGGGACGTCCGCTCTCCTTATTGCTTGGGACCAGCGGGTCATCCAGGTTTGGGCGATCTCTGGTTGGTTGTTGAGGCTGGGGTGGGCCTGGATAGTGAGGCTGAGGCAGTTTTGAAAGGTGACGCAGCCAGCGCCGAGGAGTTGGCCACCGGCGACGGGTGGGCTCAACCTAGAATGAGAGGATCCCAGAGCGCTGGAGCTCGGCGTAGATCCACCAGCAGAGCGAGAGAGTCGCGGCTCCTGAAAGGGTGAAGAGGACGGTGCTGCGGGCGCGGTAGCGTCGTTCGTTTTGCAGCTCACCGCGTGAGAGTTCTGCATAAAATTTGCGCTCTCGCTCACGGTCGGCAAAGTCATCCGGTGCAGGCATCATGGTGCGCTCGCGCTCGAGGCGCTCCTCAAGCTTTTCCGGTGCTTCCTTGATCGCTCTTTCAAGCTCGGCAATCTTCGACGAGAGAAAGTCCTCCTCGGTATCATCCGGGGCGGTGTTGATCTGTGAACGAAGGATAGCCATGGGGGAAATTGTTTTACTGGGCGAGGAAGACAATGAGGGCGAGTGAGCCCAAGATGAGGACGGGAAGGTTGAAGGCGAAGCCTTGACGCATCATGGAAGAGAAATCAGAACCGCCACCAGCGTGAGCACGGGATGCGCCGGGGCCGAAGATACCGTGGCCTCTGCGGGATCCGGAAAAATGAGCGACGGACTGATGATATTCGTCATCTGCGCGGTCGAGAACAGCGAGCGCTTTTTCCAACTCTTCAGTAAGACTCTCTTTCGGCCAGGCTTCTGGATTCAAGCTGTCGATGCGCTTAAGGTGGCTGGTAAAAGACTCTTTGGCCTGTCCCATGTCTTCGATCTCTTGCTTTGACTCAAAAAGCTCACGGTCGAGGGTGGTGACGGCATTAGTGAGGCGCTCGGTGAGATCGATTTGGCTGTTGAGAAACTCCTGTTTTTGCTGATTGAGCTCTTCGAGAGCAGTCTTCTGTTGCTCGAGCTGCTCGCGTTGCCTGTGGAGATATTCAAGCTGTGCTTGGGCGTCCTCAAGCTTGCCCTCGAAGTCAGCGGAGATGCCCTCGCTGGCTGGTGGGATTTCCATTTGCGTCTCGCGGACGTTGAGGTGTTGCTTGCGTGAAGTTCTGATGGCCATGATGGGTGAAAAAATGGTGATTTCAAGATCATCTTATCCCCAAAAACTTTAAAACCCAAGGATATTAATTAACTTTTCTTAGAATTCCTGGTTTCACGACTATTCGTTTCATCTCCCTCTTGAAATGGCTTCGCATACCATTGAAATCCCTTATGAAATAGGGATTTGACGTCCTCGAGGATGAGGTAAGCTGCGGGAATAAGGAAAAGGGTAATCACCGTAGCGAAAAGGATTCCGTAACCGAGCGAGATTGCCATCGGTTTTAAAAATTGTGAGTGAAGTGCGCGATCAAACATCAAAGGAATAAGGCCAGCGAAGGTGGTGATCGAGGTGAGGAAAATAGGGCGGAACCTCTTCTTTCCGGAGATCAGTACCGCATCGAGGAGCTTCATGCCCTCCTTCCGCTTCTTGTTGATGAAATCGACGAGGACTAAAGAATCATTTACGACGACACCTGCGAGGGCCAAAATTCCAAAAACTGAGAGCCACGAGGGGGTCACTCCCATGATGAGATGTCCGCCGTAGGCCCCGATGACTCCAAAGGGCACCGCAAGGAGAACGACAATAGGTTGAAGGAGTGATTTAAAGGGAATAGCGAGGAGGGCATAAAGCACTAGCATGAGGCCACCGAAGAGCCAGTTAACCCGGTTTCCTGTTTCGCGGTCCTCTTTGATAAATCCTTGCCAGACCCAAGAGATATTGGAGTGGCGATTGACGAGTTCGGAGATTTGCGGTTCGAGCTCGGTCGCGAGGCTGATGATGTCGATTTGGTTTGAGGTCGGTCCAGCAATGACGTCGGTGACCTCCGCGCCGTCTACTCGCTCGATTTCTCCGGCAGCCCGTCTCAGTTCAGCGTCGGCAATGGTGTTGAAGGGGATGTCGGTGCCATCGGGCGCTTGGATCGTGAGGGTGTCAAAGGTGTGGAGAGACTCGCGCTTGTCCTCGGGGAGTCGCACCATGACGCGGATTTCCTCACCGTTTCGCTGGATGCGCTGGACTTCTTCTCCGTAGAACGCTTGCCGAATCTGGCTCGCAAGATCGCGCTGGGTGAGATTCAACTCCATCGCAAGCGGCTTCAGGCTAATCGAGAGTTCCACGCGGCCTCGTTGCTCATCGGCATGAGACCATTCGATGTCTTTGTGATTTTCAAAGAGGAGTGCGATTTCATCGGCGAGTTCTGATTTTTCTTCGCTAGAGGGACCTCGAAGATGGATTTGAAGCGCTTCGGTTTCTTCTCCTCCAGATCGTCGTCCACCCTTGGAGCCCCGGGGACGGAAGCTACGCATGCCGCGGACGTCTCCCACCCTATCGATCCACATTTTACAAATGTCGTCATTACTCGGGCCGGGTTCGCTACGCTCGCCTGGTGGCATGATCTCAAGCATGACTCTGCCCTCGTCGGTGGAGGTTGATCTGCCGCCGCGCCCTGAGGCGGCGGTGCTGCTATAAATGTTGATGATCAGGGATTTTCCGGTGCCCGGATCGATGAGCTCTCGTTGAAGTTCCCGGGCCTTGTCAGAGACGTAGAGAATTTGTTCGTCCGTCTCCTCAAAGGGCGTGTTGCGCTGCATTTCTACTTCGGCGAAGATGACGTTTCGCTCGATCGAGGGAAAGGCGACGAAGCCCATTTTTCCTCCCTGCTTGAGGCCGACGGCCAGCGCTCCTAGGGTGAGGAAGATAGCGATCGTGCTGTAGCGATATTTTACCGCAGTGCGGAGGAGGGGTTGGTAGTATTTCTCGACCGCTCGCTCGAGCCCATCAGCAATCGCCTTTTGGAAACGAGCGAAGAGCCCTAGCTTCTTCGTGTTTCTCTTCATCTTGAGATGCTTCAGATGGGAAGGGAGAATGAGCTTGGATTCGATGAGGGAGAAAAGAAGCACCGCACCCACCACCGGCGGGATTTGCTTCGTGTAGGTCGACCAGTGGCCCTCCAAAAACATCAGCGGGATAAAGGCGACCACCGTCGTAATGACGCCGAAGGTCACCGGAGTCGCAACCTCCTTGGTTCCCAAGACGGCGGCATCGAGCGGGGTGAGATCGTCCCTCATGCGCGTGTAGACATTTTCCCCTGTCACGATGGCATCATCTACCACGATCCCGAGAACGATGATGAAGCCGAAGAGGCTCATGGTATTCGCAGTGAGCCCGAAGTAAGGCATGAGAATCACGCCTCCGGCAAAGCTGGCGGGGATTCCAATCACGACCCAAAAGGCGAGCATCGGGCGCAGAAAGACGCCGAGCACAATAAAGACGAGAAGCGCGCCCACCATGAGTGAGTTTCCAAGGGTAGCGAGGCGCCCCCGAATGCGGGTCGACTCGTCATCCCAAGTGTGAAGCACAATCCCAGCCGGGTATCTCGCCTCTGATCCCTCGATGTATCGGTGGATCGCATCAGAAATTTCGATCGCGCTCTCATCCTGACCTTGCAGGACATCGATCATGAGCGCTCGCACGCCATTGAAACGGGTCAGCTGGCCTTGGTCCTCGAAGCCATCTTTGACGATCGCGAGATCTGAGAGTCTCAGCTCAGCGCCATCAGCCACCGTGACCACAATGTTTCCAAAGTCTTCCTGCTCGTAGGCCTGCCCATTCGTGCGGATCGTGATCGGGCCCGTGGAGGTCTGCACCGATCCCGCTGAGAGGGCGAGTGAGGAGCGGCGAATGGCATCAGAGAGATCGGCGATGGTCAGGCCATAGTCGCGAAGTTTTTCATTATTCGCCTCGATCGAAATTTCGAGCGGGCGCGTGCCGCGGAGATCGGTGCGCGAGACTTCCGGAAGTTCTAGAAGATCCTCTTCGACCCGTCGCGCGAGGTGGTAGAGTTCCATTTCAGAAAGTTCTCCCGTGACTGCGACGGTGATGACCTCTCGGTAGCTTGAGCTGTTAGGAACCGTGATGCGGGGTCGTTCGGTCTCGCCTGGGAAGGTGTTGATGGTGTCGACGAGGGATTCTATCTCATCGCGGAGATCTTCAAGCTCGATCCCGTCCTCTGGGATGATGTCGAAGTCTGCTGAGCCTCGCCTTGCTTCCACTTGGAGTTCCTTAATTCCCGGTAGATCACGGAGCACCCGCTCGATGGGCAGAACGATGTGCTCCTGCACATCTTGAGGGCTTCCCCCCCGGTAAGTCATGCTGATGTCGACCTGTCCAAAGTCCTCGGTCGGACTCACCTCGAGGGGGACCTTATTGAGAGCGGTGTAGATTCCACCCAAAAGAATCGCCGCCAGAAGGAAATTGGCGGCGATGTCGTTCTTGGTGAACCAGCGAATCATCTGCGCTTAGTATAACGATGACTGAGAGAATGTCCTGTCGTTTTCTCAAAGATAAGAGACGAAGCCTACTTTTTTACCTCCGGGAGAGCTGGAAGATTCATCGACTCCGGCGACCGCTGGGACTGAGGCCGCTCGAAGGGAGTTCCGAACTTGGTAAAACCTTCGATAAATCCTCCTTGGGAGAGGAAGAACTCGCCCTTTGGAGTGACGCCCATGAAGCGGTCGAGGCGGTCGGCTTTGCCGGTGCCATCGTGGCTGAACTTAGTAGTGGTGATCTCGTGCCACTTGCCATCGCTGTTGCGGAGCCACTGGTTTCCGTAGTCCGCATGGCGTAAAAGATGGCCATTTTTTCCGGCGAAGTTCTCGCTGAAGCTGTAGAGTCCGCGCAGGTATTTTCCTTCCTTGGGGGCCTTCCAGCTGGAGATGAGCATCCACTTTTTAAGATCGGGACGAAAGTAGTAGCCTGAGAAGATAGTATGAGTCTCGTCGGTGGGTTCAGCCGTGACAAGGAAGCGCTGCCGCTCGCCTGTCTTCCAGAGGAATTTGAGGTGGCTGTGCCCGCCGGTTCCTTCGTTGCCGAAGTCACCTGTGTAAACATCAGCGCCTTTTTTGATGAGGGTGACGCGGTCTTTTTTTCCTACCTTATCCCGATCAATCGCTTCACCACCGCTATCCCAGACGCTAAAAATAATGCGGCGCTCGGTCGGGCTATTTAGCTGCATTCCGAAGTAACCACGGTGCCAGCCAGTTGCCATGTAGTAGGTCCAGAGTGGATCCTCAACGGCGGTCATCTCGCAGTAGAATGCATCGACCTCTGAACCTTTTTCAATGGGATAGGAAAGGTGGACCGAGGCGGCATTTCGTCGTGGCTTAAAATTGAAGTGTGCATCTTTCGCGGCGGAGCCATCGAGAATGAGCGCCTTAACTTCTCCCGCAGGTTTCTTGGAGCTGAGGGAAAATTGATGGTAGCCCTTTTTCTCAATAAGGATGTTTCCAAAGTCAGCGATGATCGCCTTTCCTGAGATGCCGGTGACCGTGGTTTCACGGGTTTGCTCACCGACGGAGAGAGTGAGCGGAAGCGTGATGCCTTCGGGAAGGAGGATTTCGACCTTCGGGTTCACGCCGCCCGTGTTTTTAAACTGCCCAAACCAGTTGATTGAAAGCTTCGGACTCTCCCAATGGGTGATGCCTTCTTCTTTCAATCGAGCGCCATTGGGATCTGGGTCGAGATAGGCGGTCGCTGCGGGAATGCGGAGAACTTCGCTATGAGCAAGAAGGGAAGTGGCGAGAAGGAGAAGGATGAGTTTCATGAGATGTTGAGGGTGATCGCGGGGGAGGAAGAGGTAAATGAGACTTCCCAAGAGGCTGAGAAGTACAATGAGGACAATCCCGATGATTCGGTTAGTGTCGGTGAGTCGCTTATTCTGGATGCAGTGAATCAAAGACCAGAGTCAGAGGCCAAAGGTGACCGCGAGAATCGCGCCGATGATAACGATGACAATTATTTCCTGAGTTCTTATACTTCCCATGGGAAATTTTTATCAAGAGGAGGTGGTCAGCGCGATGATAATTAGGGCGGAAGTTTGTAAGTCGGTTAAAGTCTTTTTCTGAGATAGTGACGAGTGTTAGTTCCTGAAAAATGATCGAGTTCTCCGAATTCGGAATAGCCGAGCTTTTTATAGAAACCAAGTGCCTAGAAGCTGTAGGTATCGAGAATGGCATAGTGGCAGTCTCGTCTGAGAGCTTCGTTCTCAGCGGCCTTAAGGATAGCTGTCGCTTTTCCTTATTTCCGGTAAGGCTCGGCAACCCAAAGGTAGGCGATATCGAGATAGTTCCAGTAGGTCTTCGCGGTGAGCCCGGTAATGATCTCGCCACTCTCCAGCCGATCAAAAATGCAGAGGGGGGCGTAGTCGGAGGGGGTGTGAAGCTGATTGTGGTTCCGGGTCCCTTCGATGACCGTCGCTTGATCTTTTTTGCTAGGCTTTGAGGTAATTTCGAGATTCATTGATAGGTTGATGACATGGAGAGAGAATGCCCGGCCAATAAAAAAGCCGCTTCTCACGAAGCGGCTTTTTGAAAGTTAAATCAGATTGATGATTAAAATTTCTGAGTGCGCGAGTGGCTGAAGTAGGACTCCGCACCAAGTTCAGGTGGGAATTCGCTCAGGCCTTGCGCAGGATTCATTTCGATCCGGTCATCAGAGCCACAGTGAGTGTAAGGTGGTTTAAAAGTGCCGTGGTAAGTTGGGCTGTGGAAGGTGAAGAGTTCGTAAAAACCGTAACCCATACGATGGAATGCGCGGCGGGTGCCATCGACTACTCCGACAGAGTATGCAGCCTTACTACCATCAACCGAGGCTGTACGCACGATGCGCTCAGGGATTTCCATCACCCCGTATAGAATGTTGCTAACAGCGCGGCCAAGCTTGCGTGTAGACGTATACTTGGACCCTGGAGGCGCTTGAATGTCTCCGAAGACGGGCGCAGCCAGTCCGAGGGCGAGTGTGATCAGTAGGAGCTTTCTCATTGCGAGGATAAGAACACCGGAATTCTGGCAGATTGGCAAAGGAAAAATGCCGATCCGGCCTTAAAATCTTCTTTGTGGCATCCGGAAGCCTCTGGATTGGGGGTTGTCATCGCGAATCTTCTTACTAGAGTTGCACCACTTTCCATGAAATTGCAGCGCTCCTTTTTGAGAACAGTAGGCCAACGACTGCTGGTGGTGAGTCTTTTACTCGCGAGCCCAGTATTGGCCCAAGAAAGCTATCTCGCAGTAGAAGCGCACAGCGGCAAGGTTCTTATAGAGCTGAATGCCGACACCAAGCGCCCCGTGGCAAGTCTCACGAAGATTGCGACAGCGATGGTCGTGATAGATTGGTCCGAACTCAGCGGGTCCAGCATGGGACAAATGGCGGTGGTTCCCCCTGAGGCAGCCTATCTCGGCGGCTCTAACCCAATGGGGGTGATCCCAGGCGATCGCATTGCGCTGCGGGATGCCATGTATTCCATGCTTCTGGGTTCGGACAATGTCGCGGCCCAAACCCTAGCGGATCACGTAGGGCGCTCGATCATCACCCGCGCAGGCGGAAGCGATCCCGTGGGATCTTTTGTGGGAGAGATGAATAATCTGGCTAGGGCGATCGGGATGACTCGCACCAAATTTGCCAACCCACACGGGATGGACACCGCTCGTCAGAAGGGGACTTCAACGGCACGGGACATGGCCCGCCTCAGCATTTACGCGATGCGCAATACCGGAATGCAGTATTACACCAAGCAGACGGCCCGTAGTATCGGATCCTACCGCGGCAATGCGCGCCGTGGCTTTAAAATTAAGAACACGCACGAACTGGTGGGCTCGATGGGGGTTGATGGTATCAAAGCTGGAAACACCGTTCTCGCTGGTCCTTGTCTCGCGACGAGTGCGGTGAAGCCGAATATCGTTCAAAAAATGCCGAATGGCAGCACGCGTCTGACACCGCGCAATCTCATCATCATCACTCTCGGTAGTCCGGATCGTTTTGGTCGAACCCGCTCCCTCATTGAGCAGGGTTGGCCGCGCTACGAGGCTTGGAGCCAGCAGGGCCGCCCGGTCGTCGATCAGGCCCGGGAACTGCTTGTCGTTCCAAAATTGTAAATCTTTACTAAGATAAACACATCTTACACACATAAATAATGCGAATTGGAGTTCTTAATAGCGGGGGCGATTGCCCAGGTCTAAATGCAGTCATCCACGGGGTCGTCGGCGCAGCTGCAGCAATGGGTGGCGAGGCAGTCGGCTTCTACGATGGTTTCGAAGGTCTTCTTGATCCTGAAAATGGTCACGTTTTTCTTACCCCCCGGGAAACCGAGGGTATTTTAAAATTGGGTGGCACCATCTTGGGCACTACCAATAAGGGAAACTTCGCGGCCAAGATCGGCGAAGGAAATATTTCGGCGGTTCCACAGGATATCGTGGATCGCGCAAAGGCGACTCTCGATCTTCTGAAGATCGATGCTCTCGTAGTGGTCGGCGGTGACGGATCGCTCACTACTGCGCAGCAACTTTACGAGCAGGGCTGGCCGATCATCGGCGTGCCCAAGACAATCGATAATGATCTCCAGGCGACTGCGATGACTTTCGGATTCGATAGCGCAGTGAACTGCGTGGTCGACGGCCTCGATCGTCTCCACACGACTGGCCAGAGCCACAAGCGCGTCATGGTGCTTGAGGTGATGGGGCGTCACGCAGGCTGGATCGCCCTCTGGGGTGGCATGGCTGGAGCGGCAAATGTCATCCTCGTTCCTGAGATTCCCTTTTCCTACGAGAAGATCGCGGCGAACATCAATGCTCGTGAAGCGGACGGTTATACCAGCTCACTGGTTGTCGTCGCTGAAGGAGCAAAGAGTCCTGATGGTTTTCTAGCAACGGTTGATGATAACGAAGGCGGCGAGGTTCGCCTTGGTGGCATGGGCGAGCAGGTCGCAGCTGGAATTGCGAGGCTTACTGGAAAAGAAACCCGCTGCACCACGCTCGGGCACGTCCAGCGCGGTGGCGCGCCGACTTCTCTTGACCGCATTCTCGGCATCCGCTTCGGTGCGATGGCGACTCAGCTCGCAAGCGAAGGGAAGTTTGGACAAATGGTGAGCTACCAGAGCTACCACGTCGGTTCTGTTTCCATCAAAGAAGCAGTGACAAAGCTTCGTCTCGTAGAACCTGACTCTGAGGTCGTGAATGCTGCTCGTGCGATCGGCGTCTGCTTCGGTGACTAAGCTTCCTATTCGATGAATAATCTCCTTGAACTTCTTAGGCAAAATGCGCGGCGCTCGTTAGAAGAGCTGGCCGCTGAGCTATCGACGACCCCAGAAGAGGTCGCAGCCCAGATTAGTGCGCTTGAAAAAGACGGCGTGATTCGTGGCTACCAGACGATGGTGGATCCCGCGCAGCTTTCGAGCCGAGCGGTGACCGCTTTTATCGAAGTCCGTCTCACGCCCGAGCGCGGCGGTGGCTTTGATCGGCTGGCGCGACGCATCGCCCGCTTTGAGCAGGTGAAGAGCTGCTACCTGACGAGCGGCGGTTTTGATCTCTTGGTTCTTGTCGAAGGCGAGGATCTTATGGGGGTTGCCAATTTCGTGGCCGAGCAGTTAAGCCCGCTCGAAGGCGTGGTTTCTTGTGCGACGATTTTCCGTCTGAAATCCTATAAGGAAAACGGCTTCTTCTTCGGCGCCGAAGAGAATCCCGAGCGACTCCCGGTCTCACCCTAGATGAATATCGAGGATAAACTGGCGGACCATCTGAAGAAGATTCCGCGCTCAGGAATTCGCGACTTTTTCGAGCTCGTCATTGGGCGCGATGACGTCATTTCACTTGGGGTAGGGGAGCCTGATTTCGTGACACCGTGGCGCATTCGTGAAGCGGCCATTCTTTCGCTGGAAAAAGGCGAGACGAGTTACACTTCGAATCTTGGGCTTCTGTCACTGCGGGATGAGATTTCAAAATATGTGGAGGGATTTTTTCACCTTTCCTACAAGGGAGCGAGTGAAGTTCTTATCACGGTAGGGGTTTCGGAAGCTCTCGATCTCGCACTACGGGCTCTTTTGAATCCGGGTGATGAGGTCATTTTCCACGAGCCCTGCTACGTCTCTTATTCTCCAAGCATCGCGTTGGCCTACGGCGTTCCCGTCGGTGTCTCGACTAAAAAAGAGGATGATTTTTCTCTCAAGCCGGAAGCTCTGGCAGCGGTCATCACCGATAAAACGAAGGTGGTGATGCTGAATTTCCCCACGAACCCCACGGGTGCGGTGGCCAGTCGAGATGATCTTGAGGGGATCGCGAAGCTTTGTATCGAGCACGATCTCATTGTGCTCAGCGATGAAATCTACAGCGAGCTTCGCTACGATGAAGGTGAGCACCTCAGCATCGCGTCATTGCCCGGGATGCGCGAGCGCACGATCTTGCTGCACGGTTTTTCCAAAGCCTTCGCGATGACCGGATTCCGTCTTGGTTACGCCTGTGCGCCGCCTGAGTTCATTGAGGCGATGATGAAAATTCACCAATACGGGATTCTTTGCGCGCCCATCACAAGTCAGATAGCGGCTCTTGCCGCGCTCAAAGGTGGAGAAGAGCTCTACGCTCCGATGAAGAAAGAATACCGCGTCCGTCGCGACTTCCTCGTTACTCGCCTCAATGAAATAGGGATCGAGTGCCACTCACCTGGCGGCGCCTTTTATGTCTTTCCTGATATTAGTAAGTTCGGGCTTAGCAGTATGGACTTCGCCATGAGGCTTCTCGAGGCCGAGCAGGTCGCGGCGGTGCCTGGGACGGCGTTCGGTCAATGTGGTGAGGGCTTTCTTCGCTGCTGCTACGCCACTGGGATGGATGATTTGAAAGAAGCGATGATGCGCTTGGAGCGCTTCATCGGAACCCTATAGAGAATCATGAATGAGCAGCTGGTAAAGTGGAGAAAAGATCGCACCTTGGCGCACGTCGTTCCTTTCGGGGTCTTCATGGTCTTTCTTTTGCTGAGCCAGTTCGTGGGCGAGGCAATGCTCTGGGAGCACGATAATGCCCCGTGGTATCGCCATTGGCCCGAGCAGCTCTTTTACCCCATTCAAGTAGTGGTGACACTACTGACGCTCGGCTTTTTCTGGAGTCACTATGATTTTAAATGGTCGAATAAAGTGTGGATCGGGGTGATCGCTGGATTTGTAGGCATTGCTTTTTGGCTCCTTCCGACGACGCTCTACGATCACTGGGGCATGACGGGGAAGCCGGAGACCTTCTTTGAGAAACTCCTTGGCCTCGCCCCGCGAAAGGAGGGCTTCGATCCCTATGTCTTTGAGTCCCAATGGGCGCAGACGTTCTCGCTCGTGACGCGGATTTTTCGTGCGGTAGTTATCGTGTCTCTCGTTGAGGAGATTTTCTGGCGCGGATTCCTCATGCGCTTCCTTCTCGATATGGACGGGAAATACTGGAAGGTTCCTTTTGGAAAACCGGCCCTCATTTCCTTCATCGTGGTGACGCTGGCCTTTACGATCGCCCACGCGCCCATTGATTATCTCGGAGCGCTGATCTACGGTTCTCTGACCTACGGAGTGGCAGTTTGGACGAAAAGTCTCCTTGCCTGCGTAGTGATGCACGGAGTGGCGAATGCCAGTCTGGCTGCCTATGCCTTGGCCTACGGAAAGCTGGGATTGTGGTAAGGATTTTTTTTATAATTGGCGGTAAAGTAACATTAGTGCAGACCTACGAAAAATGACTGATTCTCCCCACCCCATGACCCGGAGCGAAGCGCGCAAGCGGATCGGCCTCGGCGAGCGTGATCGCGTGGCGGACTATCTTCCCAAGTGGCTTGAGGCTGAGGAGCGTTTGGTTCTTCTTGTTATTCAGACCAGTGATCTCGACCAGCGCGCAAAGTATGAATCTGACCTTGTGTCCCTCCGAGAGGTCATTCAGACGCTCACAGATACTCCCGAGCGCAAGCGGCCTGCTTACGGCATGTGGATTTGGGCCATCGTGGTGCTGGGTCTTCTCGTGGCCGGGCTTACGGGCTATAAAAATTGGGCCGTTCATGGCTCAGTAGACCAGATCGAGGTCTCGCTCGATGAGCAAAAGACCGAGTTCGAGCAAGCGCTTGAGAAACGTCGCTGGGATGAAGCAGAAGAGTCGATTTCCTCATTGGAAGCCTCTGGAGTGGGAAAGGATTGGCTCGCGGAAGCAGAGGGAAAAATTTCCGAAGGGAAGGCAGAGGAAAAAGGCCAGCAGGTAGGCTTTCTCATCGGAAATGCCCAAGCTGCCCTCGAAGCGGGGCGTCTCACCGAGGCGCGTGATTTCTGCGATCAAGTCGACGAACTTGAGCCAGATCATCCGAAGCTAGTGGAACTTCGTAGCCTCATTGACGAAGGAGAACTTCAGGTAAAAAGTCTTCTCGTCATCAAGGCAATCCGGAAGTCCATCAGCGGGGGTAAGCTGGAGCTGGCCGAAAAAAATCTCACTGATCTCGTCAAGATCCACCCTGGACATGGTGAAATTCCAGTCCTCCGCCAGCGCCTCGGCGAGGTCCGTAAGCGTCTTGAAAAAGATCAGGCGGCTGCCCGTGAGTTGCTTGCGAAGGCGCGGGAACTTGATGAAGGGATCTACTCTGCCGAAGCCCTCGGCTTTCTTGAAGAAGCGATGCGTTTGGATCCAAATGAAGAGGTCCGTAATCTTTACCAAAAAATGTCCGGCTACGGTCGCGTCATTCGCGTCCCTTCCGAATACAAGACGATCGCCGAGGCCATCAAGGCTGCGCGTGACCTTGATCGTATCTTGATTTCAAGAGGCACCTATCAGGAGTCGCTCATTGTCCCTCCCAGCATCGAGCTGGTGGGCGAAAGCCGTAAGTCTACTGTTCTCGAGTTTGAGGGCGCGGAGGGCTCGGTGATCACGCTGAATAAGCCGGGTAAAAAAGTCCGCCTCGCTTCCCTGACCCTTCGCCACAAGGGCCTTGCGAATGATAATGAACGCTTCCCCGTCGTCGCGGTTAGTCGAGGTAATCTTCAGCTGGAAGACGCAGCCATCACCGGAGCAAGCGGCCACGGTCTCGCCATCATTGATGGCGGATCGGCCGAGCTTGCGCAGTGTGAGATCACTAAGTCAGGCTGGGATGGGGTCGCTGTCCGCGGTGAGGGTTCTACTGTCAGCCTCAATAATGTCGGCTCTCGCGAAAATCTTCACCATGGAGTGGATTTCTGGGATGGAGCGACCGGAAAAATCACCTCAAGCCAGATGACTAAAAATGGCCGCTCGGGCGTGGCTGTTCTTTCGCCGGGTTCGAAGTTCGAGATCACAGCTTCCCGTGTCGAGAGTAACCGCGAGGTCGGTCTCTTTATCTCAAATGCTCCTTCGGCATTGGTGGACGACTGTGAGATCCACAGCAACCAGCTCGGCGGGATCGCAGTCCAAAATGAATCACTTCTTACGACGCTTTCAAATAACAAGATCACTAAGAACGGCGAGGCCGGCGTGGTGATTGAGAAAGGTGTTCAGCTCTCTTCCTACGATTCAAATGTCGTCGAGGACAATACCGGGAAGCAGCTCTGGAAAGATGCCGTTTTCCCAGAAATTTCGGAGCAGGAAGTGGATGCCCCACCCGTGCCTGCTCCGCCTCTTTTGGAGGAGGAGTAAATGGCGAGGATGCGCATCCGACGTGCCATCTTTCATCGAACGAGAATTGCCGATTGGCATTCTCTTGCGCTACCCTAGCTTCCCGCTGTGGATTCAGTCACGCAAGCAGCGCTCGGCGCGGTCGTTGGAGAGCTCGTTCTTGGAAAAAAGATCGGTTGGAAGGCCACGGCTTGGGGGCTTCTTTTCGGGACCCTTCCGGATCTTGATATCCTGGCGTCTCCATTTTTGGACGAGGTCACCCGCCTGTATTGGCACCGGGGGATCTCGCACTCGATTTTGATGATGCTGGTGGCGACCCTGATCTTCGCCAAGCCACTGGCGATGATTCATCACGCCAAAAATGTCACCGTGAAGGAGGCAGGTTGGTTCGTCTTCCTTGCGTGGAGCACCCACGTGATCATCGATGTCTTTACGACCTACGGAACGCAGATTCTGGAGCCCTTTTCTGACCAGCGCTTTGCTTTTAGTAATTTATTTATTGTCGATCCGCTCTTCACTCTGCCTCTGTTGGTGTGTTGTCTCGCGGTGGCGATTCGCTGCATTCGTGTTGCGAGAGGGAGCTTGGAGACCACGGCGATTTCCTCGTCTGCTGCGCCCAAGGCTCTCATGGTGAGTGGAATCTATGTTGTCTTCAGTTTCGTGATGAAGCTCTGGGCGATGGGGGCAATTTCGGACCAAGTGGCCGAGGATCACCCCGGTGCAAAGGTGGTGGCGGTGAGCCCTACGCCCGGAAATACCATTCTTTGGAGAGGACTGATCGAGACCAATAAAGGCTATTTTATTAAATTTTGGTCACCTTTTGACTCCGAGGAGACGGGTTATGATTACTTCTCCAAGGATCACGATCTGGTAAAGCAATTCAAAGACGAGAAGCTCTTTGAGGGGCTTCAGTGGTTCTCGCGTGGCCACTGGATTTCCCGCCGTGGGCCTGATGGAAAGGTTGTTTTCATCGATATGCGTTTCGGATTTGTGAGAAGCCCAAAATATGAATTGCAGCAACCAATATTCCAGTGGCAGCTTTCTTACGACGAAGAGGGAGATTTTCGGGCCCCAATGTTTAGCCCAAGAGATCTTGATAAAGCGGGTGCGATCAAACTACTCTGGCACCGCCTCCGCGGGCACACAGCGGAGTGGGAAGGAATGAAAGAATTTTGAAGAAAGGAAGACTCCTCGCCATCGGCGATGTGCATGGCTGCCGCAAGGCCCTCAAGCGGCTCCTCAAGTGGATCGACCCACAGAAGGAGGACACCGTCGTGATGCTTGGTGACTACGTCGACCGTGGCCCAAGCTCGAAGGGAGTCATAAAATACCTGACGAACTGGCGGTGGGAAGCAGAGCTTGTGATCCTGAAAGGAAACCATGAGTATATTATGGAGCATGCTCGCCTGTCTAAAATCCACGAGGACTACTGGTGTGAAGTCGGCGGTGATGAGACCTTGGTCTCCTACGGAGGAAAGCTCGAGATGGTTCCCGATGAGCACTGGGATTTCATGAAAAAGGCGCGCTCTTTTTACGAAACCGAGAACTATATTTTTGTCCACGGGGGCCTGTTGCCGAAGTTGAAGCTAGAGGATCAGGATCAGGAGGAAATGGCTTGGCGACGCTTCCGCGATGCCCAGCCGCATTTTTCAGGTAAAACCGTGATTTGTGGCCATACCGTCCAGCGCAAGGGCCTCCCTCGCGATAAGGGGCATAGCATCTGTATCGATACTGGAGCGTGTCGATGGGGATGGCTCACCTGTCTTGATGTCCGCGCCGGGCGCTATTGGCAGATGACTGAGAAAAAGGGCGGCACCCGCATGGGGAAGCTTCCTAGAAAGCATCGTAAAGCTCGGAATCAGTGCATCTAGGGAGGATCACTAGGACTTCTTGCGAGCGAGGAAGTTTACTGAGCGGCAGAGTTGGAACCAGAGGGCCAGGCTCAGAAGGAGAGTCACTGTGAAAGTCACAAGGGCAAATTGATGACTCGGATTCATGAGGTCATCAGGGAATTCCTCGCTAAGAAAGAGCATGAGCGTGATGACCTCGCACATCATTAGACCGATGCAGAAGAGAAGAAAGATCGGACGCCACACGGAGTGTGCCATCGAGAGCCCGGGGTGCCTTTTTACCTGATGATTCCAGAGCCGGGCCCAACCAAAAATGGCGATGAAGGCCCAAACCGCATTGAAGAAGGGGAGGAGCAAAATACTCACCGCTTTCGTGCCCGAGATCGGCGCGCCCAAGATGCTCATCATGTCCCAAGCGCGCTTGAGGTAAATGAGGGAAAAGATCAACCAGAGTGCGAGTGCAATCCCGGCAAAGGTGAACGTGATGATCTGAATCTGGGTGTCTTTGATCAAACTCGCCCCATAAATGAGTCCGGCAGCCGCAAGGAGGCAGACGAGTAGGATCGAAAAGTGAACTTCTCGGAGATACGGGAGGTAGAGGCCGCCGGGAGGGCCATCCATGATGGTGCGCTCGGCATTTGGGGTGGCGTAGGGATTCTCGTTGTCGAGCGATGACTCGGGTCCCTTTTGCTCTGCCTCCGAAGGAGCAGAACTGTGTGGAAGTAGCCCTACGATGTCCTCCGCCGGATAGCGCTCGTCATCGCCCTCCCGCCAGACTTTTCGGCCTGCGGAAATCTTACCCTCGATCGCCTTGGTCCGGAGATCCCGGAAAGACATCGGTCCCTGCACTTCACTCTTGTCGTCTTCAAAAAACCACGACAGGGAATCAGGTGCTCCCAAGGGTGATTTTTTAATACGATTCTTTTTAGGAAGATCCACAGGAAAGCGTGTTTCTAGAAGTGGATCGCGTGACCATCCGCATCGAGCGTGGCCTCGTGGATCGCCTCGGCCAGCGTAGGGTGTGCGTGGATGGTCGCATGGATATCATCGATGGTAGCTTCCATCGTTACGGCCAGACCCATTTCGGCGATGAGGTCGGTGGCATTCTCGCCGATGATGTGAGCACCGAGCACTTCGCCGTGCTCTTTTCCGAAAAGAAGTTTTACAAAGCCCTCGGTCTCGCCGCTGGCTTGCGCTTTTCCGAGTGCTTGGTAAGGGAACTTGCCGACCTTGTAATCGATCCCTTCCTCCTTGAGAGCGCGCTCGGTCTTTCCGACTGAAGCGACCTCAGGATAAGAGTAGGTGCAACCCGGGAAGACATCGACCTGACGGACCTGGTGACCTTCGACAAACATTCCCTCGACGCACTGCATCGCCTCGAAGCTCGCGGTATGCGCGAGCCATGGAGGGCCGGAGATATCGCCGATGGCATAGACGCTATCGATAGAAGTTTGGTAGCGCTCATTGATCTCGACCCAGCCGCGATCGGTGAGCTTCGGCTCCACGCCTCCGGGAAGGACAGGGGAGACGCCGATTGCGACGAGACAGGTGTCGGCGGTGATTTCCTGAGTGCCGTCGGCATTTGCAACCGTGACGGTGACGGAAGTGCCGTTGTCCTTCGTTGCGGTGACCTTGGTGTCAGTGAGGCACTTGATGCCGGACTTCTTGTAGATCTTCGTGATGGTCTCGCTGATCTCATCATCCTCGACGGGGAGGAGGTTGGGCATCATTTCAATAATGGTGACCTCGGTGCCAAAAGCGTTGTAGATGTAGGCAAACTCGACCCCGATCGCTCCCGCGCCGATGATGACCATCGACTTGGGCTGCTTCTCGAGAACCATGGCCTCCTTTGAAGAAATGACGGAAGTGCCATTGAGTGGCAGACCGGGGAGGGGACGCGACTTCGCGCCTGTGGCGATGATCGTGTTTTTTGTCTCAAGAGTCTCAGTCGAGCCGTCTTCCTTCTTCACCTCGACATTGCCGGAAGCATCGACCGAGCCGAAGCCCTTCACATAATCGACTTTGTTCTTCTTAAAGAGGAATTCGATCCCGCCTGCAAGACGGCCGGAGACTTTGCGTGAGCGACCGATCACTTTTGACCAATCGTATTGTAGATTATCGAAGCTCAGGCCAAAGGTGCCCGCATCGTGCTTCAGCTGATGGTAAAGGTGTGCGTTCTTAAGAAGGGCCTTAGTAGGAATGCAGCCCCAGTTGAGGCAGGTTCCACCGGCGCGCTCCATTTCGACGCAAGCGACTTTTTTTCCAAGCTGGCCTGCGCGAATGGCTGCGACGTAACCACCAGGGCCACCTCCGATAACGACAAGATCGTATGACATGCTGGGAAACTGTCTCCAAGCTACTCAAGAATCAAGGGCGAAGGGGTGATTTTCCTCTCCTAAAATAAAGTTTCCCCTAGGTCATTAAAAGGTCACGCTACTTGGTAAAGCTTCCTCTGATATGAAAAACAGCGCCATCATCATTGTCCTCGTAGCGGCCCTCCTCGGAGTGGTTATCGTAGAAGAATCGCGAATCAGCTCGCTCAAAGACGAACTCGCTGCGAATCAAAACTCTCCTTCGGAAGTTCCCAAGGTCCGAGCAGCTCCCTCATCAACTCCCTCCACTCTTGGCTCGCGTGATACCTCGGTAGCTGTCCGGCCAAAAAAAGGAGAGACCGAGAACGCCGAAACTCCTCTTGAGGGGTTTGGAAAAGCGATGCGGAAAATGGCCGATAACCCCGCCGCCAAGGCGATGTTTACCCAAGCTCATATCTCAACTGCCGAGAGCATCTATGCCTCTCTTCTCGAGGAATTTGATCTCAAGGGCGAAGAAAGAGACTACTTTCTGGGCCTCCTCTCCGGAGAATTAGCCGATCAACAGCAAATGGGAATGAAGATGATGGGGGCAAAAACTCCCGAGGAGCGCAAACAAGCGATCGCCGACTTCCTCAATAACAAGGAAGACCAAGAAGCCTTCGAGACCTATCACGACCGTCTTCCCGAGCACCAGCAGCTTCCTGGAATCAAAGCCGCCATTGCCACCAGTGGAACCGAACTCAGCGGCGAGCAAGAGACAGCTCTCGTAGAAGTCATGCACTCGATGCGCACCGGCAGCGCCGAAGCTCAAAAGTGGGATGGAGCGGGAGGGATGGAAATGATGGCCAAGCCTGATGTCGTCGAGATCTTCGAGGCAGATTGGGCCAAGGGAAAAGAAGCCTATAAAGAGAATCTTCAAGGCGTCCTCGACGATGGTCAAATGAAGGCCTTCCTCGAGAGCCAAGCCCAGATGAAAGAAATGCACCTCATGGGCATCAAGATGATGCGCAACATGATGCAGGCGGGGGAGTAAATTAAGATGTGGCCATTTACTAGACCGCGACGAGAATCTGGAATGGCTTTGACTCAAGCGGTCAAAGATAAGATTCAGTGGGTGTTTTCTTCTGAACATGAAGCGGAAGCTTCTGAGCTTATTCAAAAACACTGCGGATTTAGTCTGCCTTGTATGCAAACGATCAAACCTGAGGATTATGATCGAATCCGATTTGCGGTGATGAAGCTGTCAGAAGGAAGTATAGAAAAACTTCGGAATGAGATCGGCGAGGCTCACATTGACTGGAGAGATGTTCTTACAGGTGCTGGATTTGGAGGGGTTGAAAAACACCTAGAGTGGGATCCAGAACCGAAGGGCTAAGATAGTTGTCCTTGCCACTTCCGTGGCTTTCAGATTCCTCGACTGACGCCGAATCAATCTCATCACTCCTACTTCAATTCCTTCACGCGAATCTTGCGAAAGGCGATCTTCCCGGCGTTCTTCTGCAGGCCGATGAGGCCTGCGGGACGGGGATTCTTCGGGCTGTAGCTTACGAGCTTCTTCCCATCGAGAATCACGGTGACGACACCCTTGTTGACGATCAGGCGGTAGCTACGCCAGTCATCTTTTTCGCCTTGGCCGGTGACCTTGTGATGCTTGACGATGCTGCCAGTGGGGAAGGGGTTGTCCGCTCCGGCGATGTTGATCTCGTAGCAGTCGATGGCTTCGTTTTTGACCTTCGCCTCGCTGTTTAGAAAGACGCCGCTATTTGCTCCGATGGCCGCTTTGAACTCTAGCTCCAGCTCGTAGTTCTCGTATTTATTCTCGGTGGTGAGGAGGCAGACGTCGCCTTCATTCGCGGTGATCGCACCGTCTTCTACCTTCCAGTTGGCATTTCCTTGATTAATCCAGCCTTTGAGGGTCTTTCCATCGAAGAGGGTCACCCAGTCGTTGGCGAAAAGAGGGGAGGCGAGGAGGAGAAAGAGCGCGAATAATTTCATCGCGCGTCTTATCCCAAATCATAAGAGCCAGCTCAAGCACCCTTCACGACAATTCCCATGCCGTCTTCCTTGATGATCCGAACGGCGCCACCTTTTAGGAGGAATTCACCATCGGCTACGACATCGAGGATCTCGCCATCGACTTCTACTTTTCCCGCAGGGCGACAATCGGTTGTAGCAACTCCGGTCATGCCGATGCGTGGCCCGGTCTCTTCCTCGTCGGTAATTCCAGTGCCGGGAGCAGAACTCGCAGGAAGAAGGTATTTTTGAAGAAAAGGAGCCTGCGGGAGGAAGCGCATCATCGCCCAGAGCGCGATGAGCGAGGTGAAGATTCCGAAGGCCAGATGCTTTGCTGGACCGCTGAGGATTTCAATGAGATTGCCTTCACCAGCAGCCTGCCACTCGCGCTGCTCCCACGCCACTCCATCGACCATCGAAAAGACGAGCGCACCAAGGATGCAACCAAGACCCGAAATTCCAGCAACCCCAAATCCGGGAATGAGGAAGATCTCAATTCCAATCAGGATGATACCTAGGACGAAAAGGGCGGTCAGTTCATAGCCCGCCATATTTCCTGCGAGACTATTTCCGAAAAAGAGGACCGCAAAGGCGAGCAGGGAAATGATTCCTCCGACCCCAAATCCGGGCGTCTGAATCTCAAAGTATCCTCCAACAAAACCGATCAAGATGAGGATTCCCGAAATGCTTGCGACCCACCAAGCAAACTTCTCAAAGGAGGTTGGAGTAGCTGAAACGATATCCCCTTTTGAGAGATTCTCAGCTTCCAGAACCTCATCGAGCGAATCCATCTCGGCGACAGCGAAGAGGGGGCCGTCATCGAGTATCTCCACGGCATCCTTGGAATTCAGCGCTAAAAGCCCACCGGCCTTCACCACTTGTTGTCCGATCTGGCGATCTTCGTCACTGAAGACCATCATTGCTTGGACGACTTCCTTGCGGTGTCCTTTTTCTTCCGCGATCCAGCGGACGTGGGCATCGAAAAAACTTTCGATCTTTGCCCGCATGTGGTCGCCGATCTCAGCGCCGGACCCACTCACCACCGCTGCGGAGCCGACGGTGGAACCAGGAGCCATGTAAATGCGATCCGTCGAGACCGCGATCATCGCCCCTGCGCTCATTGCCATCGGGTCGATGTAGGAAATGGTGGGCATGCTGAGCTTTGCGATCTTGCTCATGAGTTCGTGCGTTGCGAAAGCGAGTCCGCCCGGAGTATCGAGGTGGAAGATGACGGCCTTCGCCTTTTCTTCCTCGATCCGGTCAAGGGTGCGCTCCCAGAACTTGAAGCTCTGACCATTGATGAGGTCGTCTTCGCCCACCTCGATCACCACGACCTTGCCTGCGTAGCTGCCTTCCACCGATTTTCCGAGGACGCGCTGATCGCTTTCTTTGGCAAAAATGACACCAACTAAGCTCAGCAAGAAGATCAATGCTCTTTTCATATCGGCAAGCTAGCTTGAATTAGGACTTCGCACAAATATTCTCACTTTCGCTTTTCACTTTGCCATTTCAGACCTTCAATCCCCCCCGTGGGAAGGATACCAGAAGAGAAAATCGAGGAGATCCTCGCCGCGACCGATATTGTCGATGTCGTGAGTTCCTATTTCCCCCTGAAAAGGGCGGGCTCGGTCTTCAAGGCGAATTGCCCGTTTCACAACGAAAAGACGCCCTCTTTTAATGTCAATCCGGCGTGGCAGAACTACAAATGCTTCGGCTGTGGAGAAGGCGGAAACGCCATCGGCTTCGTCATGAAGTATGAAAACGTCCCCTTCATCGATGCCGTCAAAAAGTTGGCACTAAAGGCCTCGGTCACCATCATCGAGGAAGAATATAATCCCGAGGCCGACCGCAAGCGCCGCAAGTCATCTCGCTACAAAGAGCTGAATAATATTACCGCGCGCTACTACCACAGTCTCCTTCTTAAGTCCCCCGATGCCCAGCACGCTCGCGACTACATGAAGTCACGTGGCTTCACGAAGGAGATCGCCGAAAAATGGCTCATCGGCTGGGCTCCCAAGAACTCCCGCGATTTCCTCGGTATGGTGAAGGAGAAGGGCTTCAACGGGCGCGAAATCATCAATGCCGGCCTCGGTGGGATGCGAGATCAAGACAACCCACGGTCCGGTCTCTATAACAAATTTTACGACCAGCTCATGTTCCCCATCCTGAACTCCTTCGGTGATGTCGTGGGCTTCAGCGGTCGTGTCCTCCGGGCCGACGATAAGCGGGGGAAATACATCAACACCAACGAGACGGTTCTCTTCAAGAAATCAGAGCTCCTCTTTGGTCTCGATAAGGCCATCAAGCCGATGGGGAAGGAGAAATTTGCCCTCATCTGCGAGGGCCAGCTCGATGCCATCGCCCTTCATGAAGCAGGATTTGAAAATGCCATCGCCCCTCTCGGCACAGCCTTTACCGAGCAGCACGCCAAGCTCCTGAAGCGCTATACCGATCACATCATTCTTTGCTATGATGGTGATGGTCCCGGTATCGCCGCTGCTGATAAAGCATTTATCCAGCTCGCCGCCGTTGGCTTCCCAGTAAAGCTCGTTCATCTTCCCGAGGGCGATGATCCAGACACTTTTTTGAAAAGTCACGGTCCCGAAAAATTTGAGGAGTTGCTCGAAGGCGCGCGCGATTTTTTCGAAGCAAAGCTCGATAAGGAACTCCCCACCAAAGATCTCTCCTCCCCGAATGACCGCGCGAACTTTCTCCAGAGTCTCGCTGATCTCGTAGGCGTCATCAGCGATGACCTCGTGCGTGACGCCACCATCCAATCCCTCGCGACCCGGATGCGCTTGGGCTCGGATGATTTCCGAAACATCGTCACGGCCTCCCGCAACAAGCCAAAATATCAGGATCGGAGACGACGCGATGACAATCAGCCTCAGGAAGAAGTTGTCCAGGCTTCTCCGATGGACCCGACCATCGCCTATCTCTGTCACCTCGCGCTCGCTTCGCGGGCTGTGGCTGACGATCTCAGTGAGCAGCTCGAATCCCTCCACGAGGCGCTCGAAGCAACTTCTGGCGGTCTCCTTTTAAAAACCATCCTCGGTCGCAGGCCTGCAGCTGATACCTCTTCCGCCCGTCAGGCGTTCCTTACGACGCTTCCAGAGAGCGACCGACTTGCCCTGGAGAAGGGCTTTAGCCAAGATCTCCCCGGTGATCTCAAAAAAGCCTCCTCCGAGACCACAAGCCTTCTACTCTCAAGCTATTTTCAGAAAAAAGAGGCCGCTCTACGCGCTCAGATCGGGGACCCAAGTCTCCCTCCCGAGCAAATCATGAGCCTCCTCCAAGAGATCAAGGATATGCAGGAATTCTTAAGTAACCTCAACTCACGCTTCATCCGTTGAAGAATCAATCGGGAAATTACTTGACCCTTATTCAATCCTCACAAACATAGCCCCCGTCGACAGGAAATTCTGCTGACCCATTATCATAGGTGAGGTGTGCCCACACCTCCCTCACATATTCTCTCATCATGGCGAAAAAGAAGACCGCAGCAAAAAAAGCAGCCCCTAAGAAGAAGGCCCCCGCTAAGAAGGTAGCAAAAAAAGCTGCAAAGAAAGCTCCGGCCAAGAAGGCAGCCCCAGCGAAGAAGGCAGCCCCTGCAAAGAAAGCTCCGGCCAAGAAGGCAGCCCCAGCGAAGAAGGCAGCCCCTGCAAAGAAAGCTCCGGCCAAGAAGGCAGCGAAGAAGGCAGCCCCTGCCAAGAAAGCAACGAAGAAGGTAGCTCCGGCAAAAAAAGCCGCGCTTAAAGCAGAGTTCTCACCCCCAGCTGAGCAGGCTGCAGACGGCTCAGTCGTGATCGATGGCAAGAAATACAAGAATCGCATCGATACCCCCGAGATTCAGGAAAAGATTCGTGAGCTGATCAAGCTCGCCAAGGAGCAGGACTACCTGACCTACGATGATATCCACGAGATCCTCCCGAATAATATCGTCAACCCAGCCGACGTAGACGCGATCCTCGATCGCCTCCGCCAGATGGAGTTCGATATCATCGATGCCTCCGAGGTCGACCGCTATAAGGATAAGAAAAAAGGCGATCTCGATGGCGAGGAAGAAACCAAGGACCAGAAGCTCGACATCCTCGATGACCCCGTCCGCATGTATCTCAAGCAGATGGGCCAAGTCCCTCTCCTCACCCGTGAGCAGGAGGTCGAGATCTCTAAGCGCATCGAGGACGCTGAGATCGAGGTTCAGAAATTCCTCCACCTCTTCGGCTTCACCGCCAATGGTTACCTAGCCCTCGCCGATAAGCTCATGCGTGGTAAGGAGCGCTTTGACCGCGTCATTCTTGATAAGAAGATCGAGTCCCGCGAGCGCTACATGAAGGCGCTTCCGAAGCTTGGTGACTCAGTTCGCGTTCTTCACGAAGAAACGACCCAGATTTGCAAGAAGCTCTCAGCTAAAACTGTCCGTGGTAAGAAGAAGCTTGAGACCATTCTTGAGAAAAATCTCGAAGGGATCGCAAAGCTCTACGGTAAGTTCTTCTTCAAGCAGAAGGTCATCGAAGATTTCTGCGATGTCGTAGACGACTACCAAGAGAAGATCTGGAAATATAGTCGTAAGAAGAGCGAGGAAGCCGAGACTGCCATCAAAGAGCTTCAGCTCGAAGCATGGCACGACACCGAAAGCTTCGAGGCTTGCAACAAGGAACTCCACATCTGGATCGCTAAAGCTCGCAAGGCGAAGGATGAAATGGTGGAGGCTAACCTCCGACTCGTGATTTCCATCGCCAAGAAATACACCAACCGTGGCCTCTCTTTCCTCGACCTTATTCAGGAGGGCAACATGGGCCTCATGAAGGCTGTCGAGAAGTTCGAGTATCGTCGTGGTTACAAATTCTCAACCTACGCCACTTGGTGGATTCGTCAGGCCATCACCCGCTCAATCGCGGACCAGGCTCGGACCATTCGTATCCCGGTCCACATGATCGAGACGATCAACAAGCTCATGCGCGTGCAGAAGCAGCTCGTCCAGGAATACGGTCGTGAGCCGACCCCAGATGAGATCGCGGAAGAAATTCACCTCCCCGTCGAGCGTGTCCGCGCCGTTCTTAAAATGGCTCAGCAGCCGATCTCTCTTCAGGCACCTGTTGGTGATTCTGATGACACCTCCTTCGGAGACTTCATCGAAGATAAAGCAGCTGAAAACCCGATGGAAGAAGCAGGCTTCGCCATGCTAAAGGATAAGATCATCGAAGTCCTCGACACCCTCACCGAGCGTGAGCGCGAAGTCCTCGAGCAGCGCTTCGGCCTGAAGGATGGCTACTCCCGCACCCTCGAGGAAGTGGGTCGTCAGTTCCAGGTCACCCGTGAGCGGATTCGTCAGATCGAAGCGAAGGCGCTTCGTAAGATGCGCCACCCGACCCGGATCCGGAAACTGGAAGGCTTCATCGAACTTCCAATGTAAGGGAAACCTTTTCAAAAAGCGGCGCTCAGTGAGCGCCGTTTTTTTGTCTCTTGCGACGGCCACAGACCGCCGCTACAAAAGAATTCATGCAGCCGATCCAGCTTGAGAATGCCATCGCCGAGATTATCCAGAAGGAATCGCGCTTTGAGCCGGGAGCTTATTTTTTAGTCCGGGAAGCGCTCGACTTCACCGTTGATCGAATGGCGGAGGATAATGATGGCGAGAAGCGTCATGTCACCGGCCCCGAGTTACTCAAGGGATTCCGTGATTTTGCGCTCAAGGAATATGGCCCGATGGCAGCAACCCTACTGGAGGATTGGGGCCTCACTGAGTGTGAGCACGTTGGACAGATCGTCTTTCTCTTTATTGAGAATGGCGTCTTCGGGAAGCAGGACTCGGACACGATCGATGACTTCTCGAACATCTACGAATTCGAGACCGCCTTCACCGAGCCTTTTCTTCCGAAGAAGCAGGCGAGCTGAGCGGCCTGACTTTAGATTGGTCTCCTTTCTCCAATCCGCTATCATGCTCACGTGCAGGGAAATATCGTCCTGATTGGTTTTATGGGGACTGGGAAGTCCACCATCGGGCGTGAGCTGTCTAAGATGCTCAGCTACCCGCTTGTCGATACGGATCAGGCGATCGTGAAAAAGGCGGGGAAGCCTATCCCTCGCATTTTTGCTGATGAAGGCGAAGAAGCTTTTCGGAAAATGGAAACCGAGATTCTTGAAGAGCTTGCCGAAAAAGGAGGGAATATTATCGCGACCGGAGGTGGGATCATTGGTTCCGAGCGGAATCGCGAAATCCTTCGCAAGCTGGGCTACGTCGTCTGGCTCGCGGCAAGTCCTAAGGAGATTCTTGAGCGGACCTCCCGAAACAGTAATCGGCCGCTTCTCAATGGCGTTGACCCAGAGGGCTCGATCATGCGGCTTTTGGAAGAGCGCACCCCCCTTTATATGGAAGCTGCTCATCTCAACATCGAGACCGACCAGCTTTGCTTCGATGAAATCTGTAATGGAATCATCGAGTCCGCGCGCTACCACTACGGCACCCAGTGAGTGATGGATCCTACGGTCATTAAGTCGAACGTCCAGTTCATCGCGCGCCAGCTGGGCTTCGACGATTGTCGTATTTCTAAGGCCGGTCGTGCTGCCCATGCCGATGATTATTTAAAATGGGTCGAGGCCGGAAATGCCGGCGACATGGGCTGGATGGAGCGAAACTTGGAGCGTCGCTGCGATCCTCGAGAGGTCCTTCCCGGCTGCCGCAGCGTCATTTCACTCGCGCTCAATTATCTTCCGGCGAAGGAGCACCCCGATGTCGGTTACAAGATCGCGAAGTATTCCTGGAACGACGACTACCACGATATCATCGAGGAAAAGCTGAAGGATCTCGATAGCGCGCTTAGCGATATGGGCGGTTCGCAGCGCTACTATGTCGATACCGGTCCTGTGCTTGAGCGAGACTTTGCCTCAACATCCGGACTCGGTTGGAATGGCAAATCGACGGTGCAGATTCATAAGAAACTGGGAACTTGGTTCTTCCTTTGCGAGCTCCTGACCACGCTCGATCTGGAACCAGATCAACCTTCTCCCGATCATTGTGGAAAGTGCACCGCGTGTATCCAAGCCTGCCCCACACAAGCCATCACCGGGCCTCGTAAGATGGAGGCGAAGCGCTGCATTTCCTATCTCACGATCGAGCACAAGGGCTCGATCCCGTTAGAGTTTCGCAAGGCGATTGGGGATCGTATTTATGGCTGCGATGATTGCTTAGACGCCTGCCCTTGGAATCGCTTCGCCCAAGTGGCTCGCGAGACCCGCCTGCATGCGAGAGGCGAGATCTTCGAGCACCGCCTCCGCGATTTTCTCTCGATGAGCGTCGATGACTTCCGCGCCGTCTTTGCCAAATCTCCGATCAAGCGGATCAAGCGGGAGCGCTTTCTTCGTAACGTCTGCGTTGCTCTCGGCAACACCGGCACAAAAGACGACCTTCCCGGACTTTACGCCACCGCTCACACCGAAGCTTCTCTCGTCGTCGAACATGCCCAATGGGCCATTGGCGAGATCGAGTCTCGAGTTTAAAGTCACCTCCAGTTCTGCCTCGGGTATCTCCCGGCGAGGTCCTTTTTCATCTGCTCATACCCCCGTTCCCAAAAGCCGGGAAGATCGGTAGTGGTCTGCCAAGGACGCTGGCTGGGCGCCAGGATTTTAACGACCAGTGCGTGGCCATTCGCAATGAGGGGAGTCTCCGGCACATCGTAAAGGCGTTGCACCTTCTCCTCGATCCAAGGCTCATTTCCATCGGCGTAATTGATGCGGGTGGAGATACCATTGGTCAGTTTGATCTTCTCAGGTGCGTAGGCGTCGAGTGATTGGGCTTGGGGAGCCGAGAGCCATTGTTGGAGGACTTTCCAAGGATCGCGTTCCCGCACTTCCTTGAAGGTGGTGGCACCCGCGCAGATCTGGGCGATGGCCATCTCACGATCATCTTCGGTAAACCCGGGGAGCTCCAGCTCGGGCATCGCTCCGCTGAGGAAGCGTAAGCGAGCAAGCCAGCGATCCACCTTGCTGTCCCACTTTTTCAACGTGAGGTCTCCGGCGAGGACTTGCTGGGCGAGAATCTCCCCAGCGAGGTTCGGATCAACATCACCGCCTCGCTTTTCTTCCAATACGAGACCTCGGAAGCTGCGCTGTTTTACCGCGACGACCCGGCGAGCGATCTCATCGAAGACCGCAGCTTGGTTGTCTTTGATCTCGCCGGTAAAGAGCTCCTCAAGCCACGCTTCGTCGATCTCCACGCAGCGCGAAAGACTCACGACACGCTCACGACCCTCGACTTCCATGATCTCGGTGGCGAGGAAAAGGGGGCTCAGTTTCGCGACGCTCTTCGCATGGATCTTACCGCGCCTTTTTCCAACGACATCGCAGACCGCCGTGCCCTGATCACGTCGCACCGCAAGACGATCCCCGAAGGCCAAAAGCAGGGCTCGTGCGCAGGACTCGCCGCGCTGGCGAAAGTCAGGTTCCTTGACGCGCGGGCCTCGCTTTTCGATCAGCTTCACCAACTGAAGGTAACTTTTCCAAGTCTCGCGCGCTCCCCTTGCGAGCACACCGAGACCCGTGCAGGTGTGTGGCGAAAAGTCAGCACGCTGAGCATCGAGAAGCGCGAGCCATTCGCCTCCGAAGTCATTTTTCCAGCCTAGTTCTCCTTCTAAATAATCAATCCACTTCGAGCCGCGATCCCCACGCATGAAAATTCCTTCGCCCGAGACGGACGCTGCGACAAAAAGCACTTCACCGAGACACTCTAATTCCATCCCCGCAAGGACGAGGCGCGCAAGACGTGGGTGCATTGGGAAGCGCGCCATTTCCTCGCCCGCGCGGGTGAGGGCACCGCTTTCATCGACAGCGCTGAGTCTGAAAAGTAGTTCCTCGGATTCGCGCTCGCGTCCCACCTCTGGTTGGTCGAGCCAGCGGAAATCGGCGATCTTTCTCGTGCCGAGACGTTTCAAAAAGAGAGCCGCTTCGGCAAGATCGCAGCGCCGCACCTCGGGTGTCTCGAAGGGAGCTCTCGCTCGGTGATCGGCTTCACTCCAGAGGCGGATACAGCTTCCCGGTCCCGTGCGTCCTGCACGACCCGCTCGTTGCTCAGCGGCGGCTTGAGAAATTTTCACAATGCGCAGTGAGTCGAATCCTCGGTTGGCATCGTAGCTCGATTGGCGGGCGAGACCGGAATCGATGACCACTTTGACCCCATCGATTGTCACTGATGTCTCTGCGACATTTGTCGAAAGGATGACCCGCTTTGATTGATCCTCTCGGATCGCAGCGCGTTGTTTATCTGGCGCGAGCGCGGAGTAAAGTGACGCGATTTCCCAGCCCTTCATCCAGTCCGCCTGACTCAGAATGCTCTCGCAGCGTCGGATCTCATGCATCCCCGGAAGAAAGACCAAGATTCGATCACCCGCGCCGAGACCATCACAGACGGAACGCACTGCCTGCGCGACGCGATCCCAGACGTCATTTCTCTGCTCGGGCCGCCGCCTCGTCGAGGCCATCGCTTCACCCTTATGCGAAACCTCCACCGGAAAAAGTCGCCCGCCCGCTTCGACCACCTCACAGGGTTCGAGGAATTCTTTCAGCCCACCAATTTCTAGCGTCGCCGACATCACCACCACCCGTAGGTCCGGTCGTAGCGATTCTTGGAGATCAAGAACCCGCCCCAGCGCGAGGTCTGAAGACAGCCGGCGCTCGTGGAATTCATCAAAAATCACCGCACCCACGCCCTCTAGCTCGGGATCATCGAGTAACATCCGCTGAAGCACGCCATCGGTCATATAAATGATCTCGGTCTCACGGCCAAAGCGGCTCTCAAAGCGCACCGAATACCCCACGCCCCCGCCACAGCGGGTCCCTTCGCACTTCGCGACATATTCCGCGAGCAGCCGCGCGGCCATTCGGCGCGGCTGAATCACGAGAACTCGGCCATTCACCTCGCCCCGCACCATTGGCGGAACTGTCGTGGATTTACCCGACGCGGTAGGTGCTTTCAGCAAAAGGCGACCTGATTCCGCCCGCATCGCAGCCCGAATCTCTTGTTCCACCTCATACACTGGCAATCTCACAGGGAGAGAAAAGCAGCAGGGGAAGATTGGAGCGAGATGAGATTTTGTGAAATGTCACCGGACTGTCTCTCGTTTCATCCCTTGCCAGCACGGCTAAACCTCCTTAAACTATCTTCATGAACGCACCAATCGCCTTTCTCGGCTCATTAGGAACCCAAGAGATGGTTCTCATCATGCTCATCCTGCTTCTTCTCTTCGGAGCCAAGAAGCTTCCCCAACTTGCCCGCGGCATGGGTAAGAGCATGGGAGAGTTCAAAAAAGCCCGTGAGGAATTTGAAGATGAGATTCGCAAGGGCTCGGAAGATTTAGGCAAAGAAGAAGCGAGTAAAAAGTCCGATCTTGATGTGAAGGACGCTCCAGGCAAAGAACCTCGCGATAGCTAATGCGCTCTTCACTGAGAAACTTTTTCCAGAACGCTCCGCTGATCTTCCTCGGAGCGTTTTTCTTGTTCTCCTCGTGTAAGGAGTCCGAATCAACGGAGCCTCCCAAAGCCGAGGCGGAAGAGCAGACTCCTTATCTCCCTCGTCAGGCTGCGATTGCCGATAGTGTCGAACCTGCTCCACGTCCCGCTGATTCGGCCAAAGTGCCGGAAGCTCCTCAGGAATTGAAAGAGGAAGTCCCCGCTCCCACTGGCACCCGCTTTCTCAGTTACAATATCAAGAACTACCTCACCATGACTCGCTATGTCAAAGGCGGTGGGAAAACGGAATCAAGTAAGCCCGAAGAGGAAATTGAAGCTCTTGTCAAAATCATCGTTTCCGAAAACCCGGAAGTTCTGGGGATTTGTGAGATTGGAAGTAAAGATGACCTCCTCGATTTTCAGTCTCGCCTTAAAAAAGCCGGACTCGATCTTCCGCATTACGAGCATGCCGGAGGTGCCGATCCGACCCGCCGTCTTGGCCTCCTTTCATCGCTTCCGATCGTCGCTCGGAATTCTCAGGACACTCTTCCTTACAAGCTGGATGGGAACGAGCGCTTCATGAGCCGTGGCATTCTCGATGTTACCGTAGAGCTGCCGACTGGTCCTACCCATTTCATTGGTGTCCATCTTAAGTCCAAGCGTGAGATTCCTGATGCCGACCAATCACTCATGCGCCTGAATGAAGCTCAGCTTCTTAGAAAACATTGCGATGCCATCATCGAGAAAAATGCGGACGCGCGCCTCGTCGTCTATGGCGACATGAATGAAACGAAAGGCGAAGCTCCCATCAAAGCACTTCGAGGTAATACCCGTTCCTCAGGCTTCCTTGATGACGTCTGGGCCAAGGACGAGCGCCGCGAGTCCTGGACACACTTTTGGAAATACCAAGACCAGTATGCTCGCTTCGACTACGTCTTCTTCTCCCGCGCGATGAAGCCAGAGATGGACTTCAGAAATTGCTACATCGTCGATCCCATCGACTTCTACGACGCCTCCGATCACCGCGCGATTATGGTGGTCATCGGCCGCTGAAGTAGCTTTGTCTAATATTCGCGATTGCCAAGTTGCACATCTAAAATCGACTTATCGGAACGTGCTTATTCTTGGGGCACCTTCGTGAAATTGTGGCGGGTATGCCATCCATTGATTTCGATATTCGTGGCATCGGCTGGAACTACGGAGCCGTCGATCACCACGTAACGAACTCCAGCTCTAACGTCTTTGGTGTTCTCTTTCATTCCCTGAACCCATGACGCAACATCGTTATTTGAAGGATCTTCATTTCCACGGCGTCGAATATCTTCTCGTGCAAGATCTTCCCAGTTTGACTCGGTCTCAACTCCCTCAGCAAAGGTGAAAGCCTTCCGACAGTTGATACAGGTGAAGAGCCAACCGCATCCACACCACGGACAATCCATTTGAGCGGGAAAGGTCACGCGACCGTCTCCACACGAGCAGAAAGAGATCACGTCATCATTGGCTTTCTTGAGGTGGCTGATCTTCATCGGCTTAGAAGTGGGAGGGAAATCGACTTGTGGAGCTGTGCCGTGTTGGCCTTCTAATACCTATTTGATTCTCTTTAAGCCCTAATGCACCGGGCACTGGCTGATTTGTTTGAAGAAGTCGTTTCCTTTGTCGTCGACGAGGATGAAGGCGGGGAAGTTTTCGACTTTGATTTTCCAGACGGCTTCCATACCGAGTTCGGGGAAGTCGACGACTTCTTGGCTCTTGATGTGTTCCTTGGCGAGGAGGGCGGCGGGGCCACCGGCGGAGCCGAGGTAGAAGCCGCCGTGCTTTTTGCAGGCGTCGGTGACCATCTGGGAGCGGTTCCCTTTAGCGAGCATGACCATGGAGGCACCATTTTCTTGGAAGAGGTCGACGTAGGGGTCCATGCGGCCGGCGGTGGTGGGGCCGAAGGAGCCGGAGGCCATGCCTTCGGGCGTCTTGGCGGGGCCGGCGTAGTAGACGGGATACTTTTTGAAGTAGTAGGGGAATTCACCGTTGGCCTCGAGGATTTCCTTGAGCTTGGCGTGGGCGATATCGCGCGCGACGATGATGTGACCACTGAGAGAGACGGCGGTTGTGACGGGATACTTGCTGAGAGTTTCGAGCGTCTTTTCCATGCCTTGGTCGAGGTCGATCTCGACGCCCTTGAACTTCCAATCTTTGAATTCCTCGGGGATGAATTGGGCGGGGTTTTCTTCGAGTTTTTCGAGGAAGATGCCGTCCTTGGTGATCTTTGCCTTGGCTTGGCGGTCGGCCGAGCAGGAGACGCCGAGGCCGACGGGGCAGGAGGCTCCGTGGCGGGGGAGGCGGACGACGCGGACATCGTGCGCGAAGTATTTTCCGCCGAATTGGGCGCCGATGCCGATCTTGCGGGCGGCATCGAGGAGCTTGGCTTCCATCTCGAGGTCGCGGAAGGCTTGGCCGTGCTCATTGCCCTCGGTGGGGAGTTCGTCGAGATAGCGGGCGGAGGCGAGCTTGACGGTCTTGAGGCAGGCCTCGGCACTCGTTCCGCCGATGACGAAGGCGAGGTGGTAAGGAGGGCAAGCGGAGGTGCCGATAGAGCGCATTTTTTCCATGCAGAATTCCATGAGGCTCTCGGGATTGAGCAGGGACTTGGTTTGCTGGTAGAGGAAGGATTTATTGGCCGAGCCGCCGCCCTTTGTCATGAAGAGGAATTTGTATTCAGCTCCCTGAGTGGCGTAGAGATCGATCTGCGCGGGGAGGTTGGTCTTGGTGTTCACCTCGTCATACATGGTGAGGGGCGAGACTTGGGAGTAGCGCAGGTTTTCTTCTTGGTAGGTTTTGTGGATGCCGGCGGAGAGAGACTCTTCGTCATCGGATCCGGTGAAAACGTTCTCGCCTTTTTTACCCATGACGATGGCGGTGCCGGTGTCTTGGCAGCCGGGGAGGATGCCGTTGACGGCGATGGCGGCATTCTTGAGAAGCATGAGGGCGACCATGCGGTCGTTCTCGGTGGCCTCGGGATCATCGAGGATGGCGGCGACTTGCTTGAGGTGGGAGGTGCGCAGCTTGAAGGAGACGGCTTTGATGGCCTCATTCGCAAGATAGGAAAGCGCGGCGGGATCGATCTTGAGGACCTCATTTCCCTCGAACTCCGTGGTGGTGACGAAGTCGGAGGAGATCTTTTCATATTCGGTTTGGTCGGGGCCGAGGGGGAAAGGGGGCTGGTAGTTGAAGTTGCTCATGGTGAGAAGGGTTGGATGTTTGCCTGCGCTCCTTCGGAGCTTGTTGGTCTTCTTGATTTGTTGGCCCCCGGGCCGAAGCCCGGGGCTATTTGCCTACGTCCCTTCGGGACTGGCAGTGAGGTTAAAGGGTGCGGCCTTCGTCGACTTCGATGTAGTCCATGAAGGATTGGATGTCATCGCGGTCGGTTGCGGGGGATTCTTTTTTGCGCTCGGCGAGGCGCTGGGACATGTCATCGCGGAAGCCGCGATTACTCATGTAGGAGTGGAACCAGGCGAGTTCATAGTCGGGGCGGGTGATGCCGTTTTCACGGGCCCAGGCGAGGGCGTCTTCATCGGTCGCTCCTGGGAGAACTTGGGCCTTGAGGTCTTCATAAGCGACGCCGAGGAATTGGCAGGTCCAGAGGTCCATGCCGAGGCCGAGGTTTCCGTGGAAGTCCGGGTGGAGGGTTCCGGCACTCATGAGGCGGATTTTATCGCAGAGGCGGGGGAGGTAAATGATTCCGCCGATTTCATCACGGGCGGAGCGGGGAAGAGTGGTGGCTTCAGACATGGTTTGAATGAAAGCGGACGGGATGATTCTCGCCAGTGTAAAAGTGATTTTTCCGAGAGGGATTTACAATTGAGATCAACTCGAATCTGGGTAAGCTCCATTAATGCGTTCAATCATTCTTATTTTCATCTCATCTTTTGGGGTTCTCCATGCTGATCGGGTGGAGTGGGTTGGGGAAGGTCAGGTGACGTCCGCGAGCGGGGTTTTCGGGGCGGAAGGCATTGCGGTGGATGATGAAGTCTCGATGAAGTTTTCCTACGAGGATGATGCTGGGTTTTCGACGCCCGCTAGTAATCCTTTTCAGACTGATCGCGACTTTTATGAGAATGTTGACCTTGAGATAGAGGTGACGGTCGGCGGGCAGACTTGGGCGGGTTCGCTGGCGAGTGGCATCGATGGAGTTGAATACACGATTTTTGTTAGGACGGGCCAGGTAGCGGAGCGCTTCGATCCACTGATCAGAGAAGTAGAGATGGCTGAGTTCTCTTCCTTCCCGCTAGACGTGGAGGCGGGGGATAATACGATTGGAATGAAATTCCGCGGAAATGTGGCGGTGTTTCTTCAGAGCGGGATCGAGGTTGATTCTATCAATTCACGAGAGATCACATCCGCAACCGGATCGATCACGACCGGAGGAGCTGCGAACAAGTTGGCTTTCGCGCTGGATCTTGATTCGATTCAGGTCAGGACTCCCAGTGACGGCCCTGGGGACGCTGTGCCCTTTGTGTTAAATGTTTCGGCAGATGAGACGACGGTGATCCTGAATTGGCAGACTGTTCTGAATGTGAGTGATCAACTGCAAGAAGGAAGCAGTTTGGATGAGGCTGACTGGACAACGATTGAGACAGTCTCTGGCACGGGTGATTCTGTGACACGTTCGCGAGTGCGGGTGGAGGGGACACGTTTCTACCGACTGATTCGAGAGTAAGAGGATTTTATGGATTTACTAAAGGAGAAGCTGGAAGCAGTTCTAGGAGAGCATCTCGATGCAGAGGATGGTAGTCATGACATCCATCACGCACGGAGGGTTCTTGCGAATGCGGAGGAGATGGTTCGGCGTGCTGGGGGAGGGAATCTCCGCTTCCTGACGGCGGCCGCTTATCTCCACGATCTGGTGAATGTGCCAAAGGACTCTGATCAGCGAGATCAGGCTTCACGACTTTCGGCAGAGGCAGCGGGTCCGATTTTAAAGGAACTGGGGTTTTCAGATGAGGGAATCAAGGCGGTGCAGCACATGATTGAGGCACATTCCTTTTCAGCAGGAATCAATCCGGAGACTCTCGATGCCGAGATTTTGCAGGATGCAGATCGTCTAGAAGCGCTGGGAGCGCTTGGCATCGCTCGGACTTTTTACACGGCTGGAAAGATGAACTCCTCTCTCTTTCATGGCGACGATCCCTTTGGGGAGAGCAGAGCACTCGATGATCGCAACTACGCGGTGGATCATTTTAAAGTGAAGCTGCTGGGGCTTGCCGAGACGATGAAGACCGATGCGGGACGAGAAGTGGCTCACGAACGGAAGGCTTTTATGGAGCGCTTTTTGGAAGAGCTTTCTGGGGAGATCAGCCCTTAGCGAGTTGGTCGAACTGCGGAAGGATTCGCTCGTGGATGAGCGCGACTCGATCCTCGTGAGGGGCGAAACTACTCTTCGCAGCATTCACGGCGATTTTTTCAAGATCGGTGAGGTTCAAATCAAAGTGCTCGGTGGCAATCTTAAGTTCCTTCGACATCTCGGTGTCGCTCATCAGGCGGTCGTCGGTATTTAGGAACACCCGGAAACCGGCCTTTAGAAAAATGGGGAAAGGATGCTCCTCGATCGCCTTGCAAGCGCCGGTGTGGAGATTGCTGAGGAGGCACATTTCTAACGGAATGCGTCGATCAAGGACGTAGCGGGCAAGGTGGCCCAGCTCGATTGACCCATCGGGAGAGACAGTGATGTCATCGAGGAGTCTCGTTCCGTGGCCAAGGCGATGGGCTCCGCAGAACTGAAGGGCCTGCCAGATGGAGTCGGTGCCGTAAGCTTCTCCGGCGTGGATGGTGATGGCGAAGTTAGCGCGCTGGATGGCTTGAAAAGCTTCGAGGTGCTTCTTGGGGGGGAAGCCAAATTCTCCCCCTGCGAGATCGAATCCCATGACGCCGCGGTCGCGCCAGCGGAGGGCAAGTTCAGCAGCTTCGAGCGAGTCATTGCGATCTCTCATTGCGCAAATGATGAGGCCCCAAGTGATCCCGAATTCCTTTGCTCCTTTCGCGAGCCCGTCGATGACTGCAGAAACGACTTCATCTTGGGTGAGACCTTTCTGAGTGTGATAGACTGGAGCAAAGCGGACTTCGGCATGAATGACGCCATCGGTTGCCATGTCTTCCATGAATTCAAAGGCGATCCTTTCCAGTCCTTCCTTTGTTTGCATGACCGCGATGGTGTGGGTGAACCCTTCGAGATACTCAACGAGGTTTCCGCGCTGAGCGCCACGATGGAACCACGCTGCGAGATCGCCAGGGTCGCTGGTGGGAAGACCGGAGTAGGCGAGATCCTTGGCGAGCTCGATGACCGTCGCGGGGCGGACTCCACCATCGAGATGCTCGTGGAGGAGAACCTTGGGCAGCTTTTTAAAATCGAGCGCCTTTGCGAGCGCGGGGCCGGAGAGATCAGTCATTGATCTCTGGAATTGGGGCACCCTTTTCAATCGTCTTACCTTCCCAGACGACGATTGTGGTCACAGGGTCGTAGGTGAGAATGCGTGAGCTGGAGTTGGGTGCGGGAGGGCGATTATGTTTGGGGAGGAGTTTCGCGAGTTCGTCGGCTTGTCTGCGATGAGGTTTCGCGATGGCTTTTCCGGAGAGGAGGTTTCGCCACTCGTGGGGATCGGAGGGGTGATGGTAGAGTTCTTCTGAGCCATCGGCATAGCGGATGTAGCGCCAGTCTTTGGTGCGGATGCCGTGGTTATGCGCGCAGTGGGTGGTGATCGCGGGGTGTTCGCGCGGGGTTTCAGGGGCTTTGATTTGAGGAATGAGAGAGTGGCCCTGAAGATGATGACTGGGGTACTCCAGCTTCAGGAGGTCGCAGAGAGTGGGGTAGATGTCGAGAAGCTCGGCGGGTTCTTGAACGATTTGGCCTGGTTTGAGTCCGGGACCTGCAAAGATGAGAGGGACGCGGGTGCCATCATCCCAGAGGGTGTTTTTTCCGGTGATGTCTTTCTCGCCGATGTGCCAGCCGTGGTCTGACCAAAGGACGACGATGGTATTCTTATCTAGGCCGGTTTCCTTGAGCGTGGTCATGAGCCGACCGACTTGATGATCGACGAAGGAGGTGCAGGCTAAATAGGAGCGGGTGAGGTTTTTCCACTCATTGGCCTCTTTGAGAAACTTGAGTCTCGGTTCGGGAAGCTTCCAGTGGAGATACCAAGAGAAGCGAGGAGTGTCTTGGCGGTCGAGAGGGATGATCTCGGGCAGCTGTAGGGTGTCGAGTGGGTGAAGGTCGAACCATTTTTGAGTGGCAAAGCAGGGGACGTGGGGGAGGAAAAATCCAGTGGCGCAGAAGAAGGGTTTTTCGCTCTCTTTCTCCGCTTGTTTTTTCAAAAAGTCTACCGCCCAAGTGGCGATCTTATGGTCGCCCTTGTCTTCATCTCGATGCGGGAAGACGCCCCAATCGACGAGTTTGTGGGGCGAGGGAGTATTTTTTACGAGTCGCTCTTTCGGAAAGGGTGCTCCGGTCGCAGCGGGGCCGAGCTCATGCCACTCGACGTGCTTTCCCGCAGTCTGGCGGCCAGTGTGGCCGTGAAAGATCTTACCTGTCGAGGCGGTGTAATATCCATTTTTCGCTAGGTGCTGAGCAATCGTGGTGTGATTTTCAAACTCGGGGACTTGACGAAAGAAGGGGGCGAGACCGTAGATCCCGGTAGCATCCGGGCGGAGTCCCAGCATTAGCGAAGTGCGGGAAGGATTGCAAAGAGGGGACTGGCAGTGGGCATTGGCGAAAAGGGTGCCGCTTTTTGCAAGTGCGTCGATATGGGGTGTTTTGGAATTGGGGTGTCCGCCGAGGCATCCGATCCAGTCGTTTTGATCATCGATCGCGATGAAGAGGATGTTTGGTTTCCTGGCAGCGGTCGCTGCTAAGGTGAGCCCACAAAAGGCCAGCGTGAGAAAAATTTTCATTGGGACAAGCAAAGCAGCATGGGCCAATAAAAGAAGTCTTCTTTCGCTAAGCTACTCAGGCTCTTTTTAGTAAAACTCCTACCGCACCGTCTTTTTCAAAGACGATTTCGTGCGCTTCCTCGTTGAGGAACTTAGGAAAAGGATCGAGGCGCTCGTTGACTAGGATGAGGTCGCATTTCTGCTGCTGCTTCATGAAGGAGCGCATCGCCTCATAGGTCTCCTTGTTATAAATGAGGAAGCTGGCGACGACCAAGTCGACTTCCGGGAGATCGAGATCTTCATAGCGACCGACCAGAGTGGTGAAGTTTTCTAGATCGTTCTTCTCCATCTGCTCGCCGCAGAGTTCGAGTGCGACCGGAGCGAGGTCATTGATCCAGACGTGTTTTCCGTAGCTGCCGAGGATGAGGGTTTCGGCTCCCACGCCAGCACCTAGGATGAGGATTCGCTTGTTGCGGATGACATCGAGGTTTTCTCCCATCCAGTCAGTCAGGATGGCGGTGGCGCCCCAGCGGCGGTCGTAATAAACATCGACGCCGGCTTCCATCTCGGCGATGACGCGGAGGTCCACCTCCGGGTGGGAGAGGTTCATGAGCTGGTAGTTGTCCTTACCGACTTGCTCTTCTTTCCAAAGGTTCTTTTTCATTAGCCGCGATCGTCGAGGTATTTCCAGTCGCCCTTATAGCGTTTAAAGCGTGAGCGCTCGTGGAGCTCGTGAGGCTCGTCATTGATAAAGTATTCCGCGATGAACTCGACTTTCCCTTTTTTGTCTTTCGGTCCGCCTTTGGAGGAACCGACGATGGTGAGGAAGCGCCAGTTGATATCGCCGACGGTTTCCTCGAGCTCCTGCTGCAGCTTGGGATCACGGGTATCGGGGTGAACGGTGCGGTAGAGGTAATCAGTGAGGCGGAAAAAGTAAGCGGTGTAGCGCGAGCGCATGAGTTGCTCAGCGGTCTGGGGCTTTTTTACCCAGTCGACGAAGGGGAGGCAGCACTCTGCATAGCTCTTCGTGCTCTTGCAGGGGCAGAGTGATTCGTCCCTGGTTTTGGGAATGATGTCGTCGCGGTCGCTCACGGGGCGAGGGTTGGCAGATTGACGAGAGATGGCAATGCGTGAATGACTTACTGCGGAGCTTCCTTTTTAGAAGGACACCAAAGGAGATAGCGGGCATTGAGATAGGTGCGCTCGTGCCACTTTGCTTTTTGGGTGCCGAGGGGCATGCCGGGAGCTTCTAGGAAAAGGCATTGGCTGCTTCCAATCCAGGTGGTTTTTTCTTTTCCAAATCCATCAATGCGGGTTCGAATGGCGACCTTAGCTCCTCTGGGTGGCGCGTTGCACATGAGGGAGCCGATGATTTTTCCAGAGGCGGAATCGGCGATTCGGAGCAGGAGGACGGGGTTGTCGCTCTCTACTTTTGTGGCGCTGATAATGCAGACCCAGTGGGCGTTGATAGTGTGCCAGAGGATTTTTTCTGAGAGGTCAGCCCGTTTAGCGACGGTGCTCCGGATATCAAGGAGGGGAGGGAAACCAGCGGTGATTGATTTTGAGATGACGCCGTGGATGCGGTCGATGAATTGAGCGGAATTCTCATTGCCTCCCCGGACGAGGAGCTGGCCTTTGATGTCACTTTGATTCTGTCTGCGGCGGAAGCTGTTAATCAGGCTGATGAGATCGGGAGCGTTGATTCCGGTGTCCTCGGAGTAGGCATTGCGATCACTTTTCCAAAAGATGGAGCGGGTTGATCCGTAGCGCTCGATGAAGTGCGTAGCTTTTTCTTCGGGGGTGTCACCGCGGAGTTTGGCGAGCGCTTTTTGGTCGTTGGAGAAAAGGAGGCTATTGATGAAGGCGCAGGGTCCGCAGGCTTGTTCGCCGACTTCTTTTTGGGAGAGGACGGTGGGTTCTTCGGCACTTGCGAAGAGGGATGTGATTCCGAGTAGGATGATGGTGGCGAGTTTCATCGGAGTGGTTATTTTTGGAGGTGCTGGAGCAGGCCGAGGGAGCCGTCTTCGATGAGATCGGCGACGAGTTCGAAGCCTTCTCCTCCGCCGTAATAGGGATCAGGGACTTCGGTGTGGTCGTGCTCGGTGCAGAAATCAGTGAAGCGATGAACTAGCGATTTTTCCTCATCAGTTTTGGCAAGGGCGATGATATTGGCGTAATTCTCATCATCCATCGTGAGGATGAGGTCGAAGGCATCGAAATCATTCAAGCTAAACTGCCGCGCATATCCACTGACTTCGTAGCCGCGCTTGCGGATGGTGCGGGACATGCGCGTATCGGGTGATTTTCCGCTGTGAAAGCCGATCGTTCCCGCTGAGTCGATTTCGATGCTGCTGGAGAGCCCGGCCTCCTTGACAGTGTGGCGGAAGATATTTTCTCCCGCTGGTGACCGGCAGATATTTCCCATGCAGACGAAGAGAACGTGAGTCTTTTTCATGATTAGAGATGTGGGGAGACGAGCCAGGCTCCGAAGCGCTTGTGCCAAGGGGCGAGGAAATCGGGAAGATTTTCGAAAGTGATTTCACGGCACCTTTTTAGATCCTTTTCAAAAATGACGGTTTGCTGACGAGCGAAAGTGGGGGAGTGGACGTGGAGATTGACTTCATCATTAATAAAAAAGGAGCGGTCATCGAGGTTCCCTGATCCGACGATACTGATGCGATCATCCGCAACGAGAAGCTTGGCGTGCATCATGGAGGGTTCGAATTGATAGAGTTTAATCCCGGCTTGGAGCAGCTCCTCCCAGTAATTTTGTGAGGCGTGCCGGCAGGGTTTCGAGTCGATCTTCTCAGAAGCCATGATGATCTGCACCTTCACCCCGCGCATTACTGCTCGGGTAAGGGCATCACGGAAAGTCTGGTTTGGGATAAAGTAGGATTGCTCAAGGAGAAGGGATTTTTCGGCGCCATTGATGACAGCGAGCATGCTATGGGCGATAGGATGAGAGTGATTCTCGGGAGAGTCGCTCACGAAGTGGGCTCGGAGGGATCCTTTGCGAGGGAGCTGAGGAAAGTAGTCAGAGCCTTCGAGATTTCTTCCGCTGAACTTGCTCCAATTTTCATTGAAGCAGTGCTGAAGCTGAGCCACTACCGGGCCTTCGATGATGAATTGAGTGTCGCGCCATTCTTCTTCATTACGGGCTTCGCCTCGCCATGGATCAGCGAAGCCTGCACCTCCGGTAAAAGCGATTTTCCCATCGGTGATGAGGATCTTACGATGCGTCCGATTATTCATCGCCTTGGTGTTGAGGGTCAGGTTGGGCTGGTAAAAGTGGACTTCCACTCCTGAGGCCCGCAGTGGTAGGAGGTGCTCATTTCCCAAGTGATCCGAGCCGATGGCGTCGAGAATCATGTGAACCTTCACTCCTTCCCTCGCCTTGAGGACGAGCGCATTGGTGAAATCGGTAGCGACTTGGCCTGGCACGTAGGCGAAGGTCTCAAAGGTGATGGTCTTCTTCGCTTCGCGGATCGCTCGTAGCATCGGAGGATAAAAAGCGTCACCATTGACGAGCGTTTCGATGCGATTGCACTCGGTCCACGGCGATTGCGCGGTGGCCGCAAGTTTCCGTGAAAAGGTAGGGCTCGAAAGCGGGGTCGTTTTTTCAGCAGAAGCATCCAAGCTCCGGTGGAAGCAGGAGGGAGTTCCCAGGAGGAAAAGAAGGATCAGCAAAAGCCTAGCGACCATCAGCGAGACGCTCGGCGAGCATTTCGGGAAGTCCGGCGTCGCGGATTTTCTTCTGAGTAGTCTCGATATCATATTCGACACGGCGGAAGCTGACAGTGACGGCGGCGAGATCATAGATCACATAGCAGGCGCGCCAATCACCATCGCGCGGCTGGCCCACGGAGCCGGTGTTGACGAAATATTTCTTCCCAGGATCGAGCGTGACCGTTTCCGCAGGAACTTCGACCACCCGGTTATCACGGACGAAAATGCGGGGAACGTGCGTGTGTCCGTGGAAGCAAAGATTGGTGAATTGGTAGGAGAAGTTCGACATGGCATCGAACTTCGTCGTGACGTAATTCCACCCTTGCGGCTGATCCAGCGTGGCGTGGACTACGGTGAAATTCTCGATCTGGCGGACCATGCGCAGGTTGCGGAGCCATTCCTGATGTTCGCCGCTGAGCTGATCGCGGGTCCAGCTGAGTGCCGCTGCGGCCACGGGGTTCATGTTCTCGAGGCTGTCGGCATTGCTTGCGACATCATCGTGATTGCCCTTCACCGTCGGCCAATCGGCATCACGGATCTTCTCAAGACAGGCCACGGGGTCGGCATTGTAGCCGACGACGTCACCCATGCAGATCCAGTCGGAACACCCTTGCTCCTTCGCGTCAGCGAGAACAGCGTCGAGAGCTTCGAGATTGGCGTGGATATCTCCAAAAAGGGCGATGCGCATGAAAGTAAGGATCTTCGAGGGAAGAGAAAGAGTTACGAGCGGAGGACCGGGTGTAAAGGTTAGATTCCAGCTATTGGTGAGTGTGGAATATGCGAAGTGCTCAGACTACCCTTTATCGATGATCCGCCTGTAGGTCGCCCGGACTCCGCTGGTTTCAGTGAGCGTTCCGAACTTTGAGTCAAAAACACGAATGAGTGGTCGCTCAGTTTTAAAGCTCTATTTTCTCCACCACGAAGCGGGAATCCGTCGCTGGCGTGGGCTCAGGAAGGGGTTGAACTCTAAGGGGACTTGCTCGTCGAGAATCAGTTGTCGGAGGTCGGCCTCGATATCTCCGGCATAGTAGTCGTCATCCTGAATCTTGAACCAGTAGCTATAGAGATCTCGATAGGCTTGCTTCTTGGAGTCAAACATTTCGAGCAGCTTGGGCTTCCGGAGATTGAGAGGAATTTGTGGATTCTGGTAGAGAGCCCAGAGGGCGGAGCGAAAGTTTGGGCTTTCGAGATGACGTGGGTAAAATTTCACCAGTTTAAGCGCGAGATTGAGGGCCTCCATTTCTCGTCCCGGAATTTGGGCCAGAACGAAAAAGTAGCGTCGTTCGTAGACCGGGCTTTGGCTAAGTTCGGCGGCTTTTTTCCAAGCTTCGACAGCACGTGACTTATCGGGTCGCTTGAATGGGTTGCTCCAGAGCCGTCCGATCCCGGCCCAAAGACTGGCATCTTCTGGAAGGTAGCGGAGACCATCGCGGAGCATCGCATCTCCGGCTTCGAGATATTCCCTTTCGATCGAGAGGCGCTGGACTTTCGGCTGGTCGCGCTGGCTGCGGGCCCAAGAGGCCGCATTGTATGCTAGGTGGTGGCTGCCTTGGTCCCAGTAGAAGGAATTGTAAGGATCAAGCGAGGTGATGAGCTTGTAGTCGTTATTTAACTCATACCATTCCTGATCCTCGAAGTGGCCGTGTGCTTCCAGGCTTTTGAAAAAGGCGATCACCGACCGCAGCCCGCCGAAGGCTCCGGCAAGACCGTTTTGACTCATCTGCGTCCACTGCTCTGCCTTGAGGACAGGCGGAGCGAGGCGTGCTTCACGGAGGTCCTCGGTAAACTGCTGCTCCAGCGGCATCTTGGTGAGGCCTGCCGCAGTCAATCCCAGGAGGACGACGATGATTTTACGAAGTGGGACCATGTCTAAAATTCCTTATCGGAGAAGACGAACCAAGAGAGGACGGTGTAGATGGCGAGGTAGAAAAAGGTGAAGCCTCCGAGATGAAGCATCTGCTCTGGAGTGACGCCGCCAGCCCGCGCGGCCGCGTCCGCGACAGAGTCGAAGATTTGAAAATCGGGAAAAAGAAGCGAGACGAGAGTCGCAAGAACCTTAGCGATGGGCCCGGAATCCTCAGCCAGCCCTCCTTGATCGAAGAGTCCCTGACGGGCGATGTTTTGCGCGGCACCGATGATCCAGATCATCACCGAGGTGGCGATGGTGAAGAGGGTTGAGGTGGAAAAGGTCGAAATCAGGAGGGCGACAGCGGCTACCACGGAAGCTTTGAAAAAATAGGCCAGCACGCCGTATTGCAGGACTAGGGAAGGACCGTGGCCCCTGATTTCATCGAGTTTTTCCTGAATCCGATCTTCGGGCCAGTGGAGGTTCCGGAGGTAGGGTTCCACATCGGCCAGCACGGCCTCAGTGCGGAAGTGCAACGTGATCACGAGGATCAAATCCATCGCTGTGAGAGCCACGAAGATGACAGCCATTACGCCGATCAATTTCCCGGCGAGGTAATCGAGCCGGGGCACCGGTTTGCAGAGGATTGTGTAGAGGGTGCGGTCCTCGACATCGCGTGGGATGAGCAGGGAGGTCGAGACGATTGCAAAGAGGGAGCTGAAGAGCATCATCGTGCCCAAGCAGAGATTCTTGTGCATCTGGAGTTCCTGCTGCGGCATGGATGCTTCCGGGCCGCTATACCAGGGGGCATCGAAAAACTGGATCGCTACGAAGAGCGCAGCGATGGGTGCGAGGAAGTAAAAGATCTTCATCCGCACGAGTTGCGTCACCGTGCTCTGCGCGATGATCAGGATACGGCGGGGGGAAATGAAGGAGGTCTTTTTTCGCTTGCGGTTCATCGTTTTGTGGGAGGCACTCATTGGCTTATTTGCGAATGCGCTGCCGGCGCTTTCTGATGACTCCTCTGCCGGGCAGGGTCTCCTTCAAAAAGAGTTCCTCAAGAGTCGTGCGTGGATTTCCTTCGGAGATGAGTTCGGTCCCGTGGGTGACATCGATGATGGTGCGGAGTTGGTCGAGGAGATCGGGGCTGGCATTTTCGATCACCAGCTCGGTGCGGTCATTGAGCGAAATGAGGTCCTCAAGGCGACCTTGACGGACCATTTTTCCGTGATGGATGATTCCGATCTGATCGCAGACTTCCTGAACCTGTTCCAAAAGATGAGAGCAGAGAAAGACGGTGATGCCCCGGTTCTTCAGTTCTAAAATAAGATCGCGAATTTCGCGGGAGCCGGTGGGGTCGACTCCGGCGGTTGGTTCATCGAGAATGACTAGCCGCGGGTCCTGCACAAGCGCTTGGGCAAGTCCGATGCGCTGGAGCATCCCTTTTGAATATCCTTTTAGCCGCCGGTTCCGTGCATCTTCGAGCCCTACGAGTTCAAGCATTTCGTCGACTCTCCGCTTGAGGTGTGCGCCGCGCATGCCGCAGAGTTTACCATAGAAACTCACCGTTTCCGCACCACTGAGGTGCTTATAAAAATAGGGGTTCTCGGGAAGGAAGCCCACGTCGTTGCGCGAATCGACTTTCAGGGAATCTTGCCCAAAAATGCCACATTTTCCTGCCGTCGGCTTCACCAAGCCGAGCAGAGCTTTCATCGTGGTCGATTTACCCGAGCCATTCGGTCCGATCAGCCCGTAGACTTCGCCAGGTTCAATTCGGAGTGAGACGTTATCGACGGCACGCACCTTCGCGCCGCGAAAGGACGTTTGGAAATCCTTTACGAGTCCGCGGACTTCGACTGCCGGAATGTCGCTCATTGGTAGGAAAGCGTAGTGACGAGCTGGGTTTGTGCAAGTAAGGAGCGCGAGGGATATTAAGGAAAGAGTCCTCGGGTCTGCTTCACCTTTGCCACCGTCTCCACTCCGGTTGCGAGTGCGCCGAGACGCATGCCGCATTTGCGACGCTCGCAGAAGCTCAGGAGATTCTCAAAGGCTTTATTCAGCTTGGTTTCCAGCTTCGTGAGCACCTCGTGCTTCGTCCAGCTGAAGCGCTGGAGGTTCTGGACCCACTCAAAATAACTCACCGTGACGCCGCCTGCATTGCAGAGGACATCCGGGAGGAGAAAAATGTCGCCACGCTCCTCGATGATCGCGTCCGCTTCCGGCGTGGTCGGCCCGTTGGCCGCTTCCGCGAGGATTTTACACTTTAGTTTGCTTGCGTTGTCCTTGGTGATCACGCGCTCGAGCGCCGCAGGGACCAAGGTATCGCACTCTTGTAAAAGCATCTCGTCAGGATCGATCGGGTCCGCGCCCGCGAAGCCCTTCACGCCACCGGTCGCAGCAACATGCTGTTCTAGAGCGAAGGCATCGATACCCTTGGTATTCCAGATTGCGCCGGAGATATCGCTGACGCCACAAACCTTCATTCCGTAGCTCGTCATTGTGCTTACCGCATGAGAACCCACATTTCCATAGCCCTGCACCACTGCGGTCGCGCCTTGGATCTGGATCTTGAGCTTTGCGAGTGCCTGAGTTACGAGGAAGGCAACTCCGTGGCCGGTCGCCTGGTTTCGGCCCTCGGAGCCTTGAATTTCCACGGGTTTTCCGGTGATGATTTCTGGCACGAATCGGCCCTCGCGGGTTGAGTAGGTGTCGAGAATCCATGCCATGTGCTGGGGAGTCGTTCCGACGTCCGGGGCCATGACGTCGATTTCAGGTCCGATAAATGGTGCGATTTCTTGAGCGAAACGACGCGTCAGGCGCTCCTGCTCACCCAAGCTCATTGACCGCGGATTACAGGCGATGCCGCCTTTTCCTCCACCATAGGGAAGTCCCATGAGGGCGCATTTCCAGTTCATCCACATCGCGAGTGCCGCGACCTCGCCGAGCTTTACGCTAGGGTGAAAACGAAGTCCGCCTTTGACTGGTCCACGCGAAAGGTGGTGCTGCACCCGGTGGCCAAAAAAGACCTCGGTGCGGCCGTCATCCATCGTGACAGGGAGGCTAACGGTAATCAGGCGCTTGGGCCATTTGCAGCGCTCACGGACACGTTCGTCGAGCTCTAAAAAGTCAGCCACGCGGTCGAATTGCGAGGCAGCCATGCCGAAGACAGGGTCGGCGAGAAGGTCATCTTTCATCGCCGATAAGCTAGCGTTTTTTAGAGAGGGAGCACATCATTATTCAGCGGGAATTCGCCTTTCTTGAGTCGTGTCTGGAGTTTTTTCCAGAAGGGAAAAAATCCTGATTTCGCGAAAGGGCGGAGGATCTGATCTTCAGGGCGAATGATGAGATGAAGCGCGATATTTTCTTTCGCTAGCGCAGCCTGAAGGGCGGGGAGCTTGTCATGAAGCGGTCCGATCTCGGGTCGTAGCGCCACGATGTCGCGAAGCTGATTCCTCTGCGCCCACGCGATGAGGTCTGCCGACATCGCGCATTCCACCTCGGTGCCGAAGTGCGTCTTCGTTCTGCTTGCAGCATCATGAATGGCGCAGTCTGTCCAGCGTCTCCGATTTTCAGAAGCCTCGATCTCGCTGAGGCGGTCGCCATTTCCAGAAACGAGAATAGCATCCGGCTTGAAGCGGGTGAGAGGGGAGGACTCGGGATTGAGATCCTCCTCATGAATCCAGAGGCCGCCGGATGCCGGAATGTGATCGCTCGGGAGGTCGGGTCGCGTGATCTCCGGCCGCTGGACGTTCATGGGGACGAGGGCGACGGGGCTCTCGAGGGTTTCTAAGCCCATTGGATCGAGAAGTTCGGGAGCGAGGTATTTTTCGATGTTCCCTCGTCTCGGAAGATAGGTCTTCCCCGGAGTCTGAAGACCCGCGACCCAGCGCCACGAAAGGGTGTTCGAAGCTGGGTCGAAATCGAGCAAGTTCCGCTCAAAGAATCGAGCGCCCTGCTCCCAAGGAAGTCTCGCAACATGAATCCAGTAACCGGCAAACCACATCCGCGCGTGGTTGTGAAGGTAGCCCGTGCGGGTCAGTTCTTTGGCGAAGGAGTTCATCACCGCGATCGGACCCTTACCCGCCATCACTGCTTCTGCCTTTTCTGAAAAAGGTTCCTCATGGGAGGCCTCGTAGCCCGTCCAGACCTCGGGCCGCATCGAGAGCCAGCCTTTCCAGTAGCTGCGCCAGTAAATTTCTTGGGTGAATTTCTCGACGGTTGAGGCGGCATATCTCTCCAGCGGAGCTTCCGCGACTTCCCACTCCGTCAAAAGGCGGTGCCGGATGGCCGGTGAAAGGCAGGAGACATTCGTGTGTCCCTCGACCACCGCATTTCGACCACGCGAGTATTTTCCCGAGCGCGGGATGAAGCCGTCCAAGGCCTCCAGAGCCTCTTCTCGAGTCGTAGAAAATTCAGACATGCCCCAGTCTGGCGCAGATTTTAAAAGCTGCCACCAGGATGGGTCCGTGTCTCATCAGTCCTTCCGCTTCAGCTGCGGAAAGAGAACGACATCACGAATCGTCGGAGCTCCAGTGAGAAGCATGATAAGACGATCAATCCCGATGCCGATGCCACCTGCAGGGGGCATTCCGTGCTCAAGCGCTTCCACGAAGTCTTCATCGATTTCCTGCGCTTCTCCACCAGATTGCTCATGCAAGCGACGGCGCTGGGTATCGGGGTCATTGAGCTCGGAGTAACCCGGTGAAATTTCCTGACCATTAATGATGAGTTCGTAAACATCGATCACCGCTGGGTTTTCGATATTTTCTTTCGCCAGCGGAATGAGTTTAGAGTCCACGTGGGTCACAAAGCAGGGGTCAAAGGTGTGCTCCTCAATGAGCTTCTCGAAGACCTGCTGGCTCACCTCGTAGTCTTCCAAATGATCGTGGATCTCGAGCTTGAACTCGGACTTCGCTTTCGCGCGGCGCTCCTCAGGAGAGAGGTCGAACCAATCGCTTCCAGCAGCCTCCTTGATGAGATCTTGATAAGGTGCACGCTTCCACGGGCGGTTCAGGTTGATCGTGCGGAGGTGCTCGCCGTTCTCATCCTTGTGCTCGATCTCCAGCGTGCCGAAAAACTTCTCAGCGAGGTGGCACACCATTTCTTCTACAAGATCAGCCATGATCTCGAAGTCGCCATAAGCTTGGTAGGCTTCGAGCATGGTGAACTCTGGGTTGTGACGGCGGGAGATGCCCTCGTTTCGGAAATTACGATTCAGTTCAAAAACCTTCGTGAGACCACCGACAAGGAGACGCTTCAGATGCAGCTCCGGCGCGATCCGCATCGTGAGGTCCATGCTGAGGGCGTTGTGATGGGTCTTGAAAGGCTTGGCCGCCGCTCCGCCTGCGACATCGTGCAACATCGGAGTCTCTACTTCGATGTAGCTCCGTTCATGGAGGAAGTTTCGGATCTCCGCCACGATCTGCGAGCGCATGATGAAGAGGTCAGCACTACTCTGGTTCGACATGAGATCGAGGTGGCGCTTGCGATACTTTGTCTCGCGGTCTGAGAGGCCGTGCCACTTGTCGGGCATCGGGCGCAGCGCCTTCGAGAGCACGGTGAGGGAGCTTGCCTTCACGGAGGGCTCGCCTTTTCCAGTCGTAAAAGTAACCCCAGAAATACCGATCCAGTCGCCCAGATCGAGCAACTGATAAGCGGACCATTCGAGCTCGCTGACCTCCTTCTTATTGATGTAAATCTGAATACGACCGTGGGCATCGCCCAGAGTCGCGAAGACCGACTTCCCCATGTCGCGGATCGCAAGCAGACGGCCGGCGATGGTCACTGACTTGTCATTGGAAAAGTTCGCCTTGAGTTCGCCCGGCGCAATCGTCGTTTTAAAACGAGCGCCAAAGGGATCGATCCCAAGTTCCTTGAGCTTGGCAAGTTTATCGCGGCGCACGGCGATGAGTTCCTCTTCGGTCGACTGGGGGGCTTGGGATGTGTTTTCCTCGCTCATTTCTGGCGGGACTTTAGGAGTCCATCGTCGAATGAGAAGGGAAATTCGCGCCTAGACGGATGAGTCAATAAACTATGCGGAGAATTTCCTTGTGGCTCGTAGGCGAATCGAGGCAATCTCCGTCAGCTTTCACAATTTGGGGGGGACAGTGGCCCTGACTAGTTTTTTCGGAAATTAGCGGGGCTGCTGCATGTCGGGGAGGTGCCATTTTAGAAATCAGGCCACTTGCCGCTTACTCCAAGCCCCATTTTTTGAGAGCCTTTTGCTGTGAGCGAGAGAAATCTAGTGGCAGAACTTCGGGAAGCCATCCATCAGGCCCGTGCTCGGGTTTATCAAGTGGGCGACCCTACGCCGCTGCAACCCATGTCTCTTGAGGGCATCGCTGATCCGGTCTGGGTCAAGCGCGAGGACCTCGGCCCCGTGAAGGCTTATAAATGGCGTGGTGCCTACAATGCCATGGCCTGCCTAACTGCCGAAAAGCTCGCCCAAGGGGTCGTCGCCGCTTCTGCTGGGAATCATGCTCAAGGAATCGCCCTTGGAGCCCGCGCGCTCGGATGCGAGGCCCGCATTTTTATGCCCAAGCCCACACCGCTCGTAAAGCGCAAGGCCGTCATGGCGCATGGGGGTGAAAAGGTCACCATCGAGTTGGTCGGCGATAGTTTTTCAGAGGCTCAAGCTGCTGCGCTCAAGTTCGCGGCCAAGTCTGAGGCTACTTTTATCCCGCCCTACGATTCTCTCGACACCATGGGAGGGCAGGGGACTTTGGCCGATGAGATTTTCACTTCCGGTGAAGGCCCCTTTGATCGTGTCTACGTCGCCATCGGTGGCGGGGGACTTGCCTCCGCAGTGGCCTCGTGGCTGAAAAGTTCCTGGCCTGGAGTGAAGGTTATCGGAGTCGAGGGCGTCGATCAGGCCTCGATGAAAGCCGCTATCGCAAATGGAGGGCCTACCTACCTCGACTACGTCGATCTCTTCTGCGATGGCACCGCCGTGAATCAAGTGGGCGATCTTACTTACGAAATTTGCCGTACTCAGATCGACGAGATCATCACCGTGACCAATCAGGAAGTCTCCAGTGCAATCAAAGCACACTGGGATGGTCTCCGCGTCATCCCCGAGCCCAGCGGAGCGATGAGCCTTGCAGGTTATCTTCAGCAGCAGCGTGATGGCCTCGTCCCTGATGGGGAAAAAGTCCTCACTATTCTCTGTGGAGCAAATATGGATTTTGCCAAGGTCGCCGAGATCTCTCGCCAAGCGGGCATCACTCCCAAGCAAAAGCGGAGCTG